>CAJBEZ010000001.1 GCA_903952205.1 uncultured Desulfomonile sp.
CGCCACTTACCTTGACACCGAGTCCACAGAGCAGGGACTTGAGGGGGGAGCCGAAGCTTACCTGACGCATCCCGTCGAACCAAAAGTGCTAGTCGCTTACGCGAAGGCGCTGCTCCGAACTCACTCTTTGGAAGCCGAACTGTTCAAGTCAAATACTGCTCTCAAGGCTATTACAGAATGTCACAAAGCGATTTTGAGAGCTGAGAACGAAGCTGAACTGACGTCTGACGTCTGCAAAATCCTTGTTGAAGTCGGTGGATACCTTATGGCCTGGGTTGGCTACGCCGAGCATGATAAAGACAAAACGTTGCGTCCGATAGCTCACAGCGGACACGAGGAAGGCTATTTAGACAAGGTCAGGATCAGTTGGTCCGAGAGTGAACTAGACCGCGGACCTACCGGAACAGCGATCCGAACTGGCGAACCCTGCCTATGCAAATTCTTTTTGACCGATCCTGACATGGAACCATGGCGTTCTGAGGCGGTCAAACGAGGCTACGTTTCATCTTTGTCGGTTCCTTTAATATCAAAAGCAGGGCCCTTTGGCGCTTTAACCGTCTATTCCACGGCCCCTAACGCCTTTTCCCCGGAGACCATCAAATTCCTGGGACAGCTTGCAGATGACCTTTCATACGGTATCGAAAGCTTAAGGGTAAAAGAACAGGCAGCGAAGTCCATGGCCGAGCTTCTGATCCACCGCACTGAACTGGAGATGCGGAACGAGGAACTCAAAACAGTCCAGGCCAATCTCGAGCAATCCAAAGACAATTACCAGGACCTCTATGATTTCGCTCCTGTGGGGTACTTTACCTTAACCCATAAGAGGCTCATCAGAGAGGTCAACCTGTCCGGAGCCACGCTACTCGGGGCGCCTCGTTCAAAGCTGATTAATATGCGTTTTGGACAATTTGTAGACCCTGAGTTCGAAGACCAGTATTACCGGCATATTATCAGGGTGTTTCGACAGGAGGAGAAGCAGAGTTGTGAGTTGAATCTCAAGCGTGCGGATGGGTCCATCTTTTATGCCCGTCTCGAGAGTGTGCGACGGGATGCTCCCGCTGAACAGAAAGGGACCGATGATGGAACCCACGTAGTTCGTATTGCTGTCACTGACATTACGGACCGGAGGCAATCGGAGGAAAAGAATCGATGGTTAGCAGCCATTGTTGGTTCTTCCGATGAGGCAATCATCGGCAAAACCCTGGACGGGACTATTACAAGCTGGAACCCTGGGGCAGAAACGATTTACGGTTACAAGGAACACGAAGTAATAGGCAAACCCATAACTATTTTGGCCCCAGATGATCGTGGGGATGAGATTCAGGGCTTCCTTGACCAAATTAAAAGTGGAGAAGCAGTGAAACACTTCAAAACTGTTCGCCGGACTAAGACTGGCGAGACTGTCCCAGTGTCCTTAACGATTTCTCCGATTCTTGACCAGGATGGCTGCCCAATTGGCGCATCGACAATAGCCCGAGACATCTCTGATCGTATAAATGCGGAAAAACAGAGAGAGGCTCTTCAAGCCCAATTTTTCCAGGCCCAGAAGATGGAAGCTGTTGGGACCTTGGCAGGAGGAGTCGCACACGATTTCAACAACCTCCTCCAAATTGTGATGGGATATTCTGAGGTCATGCTACAACGCAAAAAGCAAGGAGAAGATGACTATGTCGATTTACACCAAATATATCAGGCAGGGAAACGAGGGGCCGAACTGGTAAAGAGCTTGATGACTTTCAGCCGAAAGGTTGAGCCCGTATATGTCCCTGTAGACTTGAATCAGGAAGTAACCGCTATTCGAGACCTCCTGTCTAATACGATTCCAAAGACCATAAATATCGACTTAAATCTCAAAGAGAACCTGGAATTAATCAAAGCAGACAGGTCTCAGATTGGACAAGTCTTAATGAATCTGGGTCTAAATTCCATGGACGCAATGCCGGATGGCGGGACATTGAGCATTGAGACCGCAAACATTCGGTTGGACGAGGTATATTGCAGCTTACATGTTGAATCCAAACCTGGGAATTGTGTTTTACTGACTATTTCTGACACTGGCCAAGGTATGGACAAGAAAACAGTGTCTCACATTTTCGAGCCGTTCTTTACTACCAAGGAAAAAGGAAAAGGCACTGGACTAGGACTTGCTACAGTCTACGGTATCATTAAGCAGCATGGCGGACACATCACTTGTTATAGCGAACCTGATCTTGGGACCACATTCAAGATCTATTTTCCTATCATTGAGAAGGAAAGAGTTTCAGAAACCCCGACAGTTGAAATGCCAATTCCAGGGGGAACGGAGACAATTCTCCTGGTAGAGGACGAAGGGTCTATCAGGGAGCTTGGCGCAACACTTCTTAACCAGGTCGGTTATAAGGTTATCACGGCTAACGACGGGAAAGATGCCCTGGAGATATATCAAAGGCAGGGTGACAGTATATCACTGACCATTCTGGACATGATCATGCCGGTAATGGATGGTAAAAAGTGCATGGAAGAGATTCTCCAGATCAATCCCAACGCCAAAGTTATTATTGCAAGTGGTTATCCTGAGAGTGGACCGGCTAATGGTATGCAAGCCAAAGGAACAAAGGGTTTCGTCCAGAAACCTTACAACATGAGGCAACTTTTGACTTCGATTCGTAAGATACTGGATACGGATTGAGTTTATAACGAGTCCATCGCGGTAGCCCACGTAGACACGGCCAACGGTCTAGTGACCTGTGCGATGGACTGTTTCATGTACGCCGCGAAACTTGGCGTTCCCAATTGTGAGGGAATGATTGCAATTGTGTCTTCCACTGCCCGGCATGTTTGACTGAAAGTGTCTCAGCGACATAACGTGTGGCTATGCTCTAATACCGGAGAAAAATGCAATGAAAGAAAAGGGTCTAATACTTGTTGTAGATGACAGCCCTGCGGCGCTTTACAGCACATGCCGAATTTTGCAAAAAGCGGGATACGAGACAATTGAGGCGTCCACCGGTATGGACGGTTTACGTTTAACAATCGAACACAGACCGGACTTGGTTTTACTAGATGTGGTGCTTCCAGATATTTATGGCTACGAGGTCTGCCGACGCATCAAAGAGGAAGCTAACTTAACGGGTACACCTGTCATATTAATATCGAGTCTTGATACGGATCAGGATCATCAGGCTCAGGGACTGGAGTTTGGCGCCGATGGGTACATTACCAGGCCTGTTTCAAACAGGAATCTTTTGGCTCACATCAAATCCTCATTGAGGCTTAAGGCGGCAGAAGACAATTTAATACAGAGCGAACTAAAGTTCCGCACCTTTTTGGACTTTACTTATGATTGGGAATACTGGATTGCGCCGAATGGCGGCATTCTCTATATGTCGCCTTCATCTGAGCGGATTACCGGATACCAACGTGATGAGTTCATAAACAATCCGGAGCTACTCAGTGAGATCATACACAAAGACGACAGGCGCAATGCCACGGACCATTTAAACCACGTCGAACTTTCCTGCGCTCACATTGTTGACTTTCGCATTATTACTCGCAACGGGGAAGAGCGATGGATTGCTCACCAGTGTCAACCGATTTTTGACGAAGGCGGTAAGTTTCTGGGCCGAAGAGTTAGTAACCGTGACATCACAGAGCGGAAGCGGACAGAAGAGGCTCTTCAGGAGAGTGAGGAGAAGTTTCGTCAGCTATTCGAGAAATCCCCATTGGGTATCATCCACTTTGACTCCAATGGTGCGCTAACAAATTTCAATGAAGTTTTCGTGGAGATTATCGGTTCTTCCAGGGAGCGGGTGGCCGGATTCAATTTGCTGACTTCTCTGAGAAATGAACAAGTCAGAATGGCTCTTGAATCGGCATTGTCAGGGCAAGTGGGGCAGTTTGAGGGTGAGTATATATCTATCACCGGAGAGAAACGTGTCTGGCTTAAACTTCTCTATGCTCCAATTTCTAATGCGAAAGGCTCAATAACTGGCGGGTTGGGGATCTTTGAAGACATCACCGAGCGTAAGCGCATGGAAGAAGAACGCTTGGAGATGGAACGCAAGCTGCTCCACGCTCAGAAGCTTGAGAGTCTTGCCGTCATGGCTGGCGGCATAGCTCATGATTTCAATAACCAGTTAGCGGTAGTCCTGGGTAACCTGGAACTTGCCCTTTTGGATCTCCCCCCGGATTCCCCGGCCAGGGGAAGTATAATGAACGCCGTTAAGGCGGCAACACGGTCAGCGCAACTCTCTGGTCAGATGCGTACCTACACGGGCGACACATTCTGCAATCCGGTGGAGCTGGATCTCAACGAGTTGTTGAACAAAAACCTCAACCAACTTAAATCGAGTCTTCCCAAGAATGTCACTTTCACCTCGGAAATTTACAACAATCTTGACCCGATCAAGGGAGATCCGGATCAAATACAACGTTTGGCTATGAATATCGTGGTCAACGCAGCTGAAGCGATTGGGGATCAGGATGGCGAGGTTCGACTTTCTACCGGAGTCATGGACTTTGATGAGGGGTATCTGAGGCGAAGCCGCCTCGAAGAGCAGCCTGAGCCGGGTCGGTTTGTTTTTCTTGAAGTAAGAGACACAGGTTGCGGTATGGACTCAGGCACACAGGACAAACTCTTTGATCCATTCTTCACGACTAAATTCTGGGGTCGAGGCATTGGCATGGCGGAAGTGCGAGGCATAGTAAAGGGTCATGGTGGCGCTATAATTGTGGATAGTGAGGTAGGTAAGGGAACCTCAATCCGTGTTCTGTTTCCTGTGCCGAAAGAGGTTCAGGTCGAGCCTGTTCAGGTTATGGACTCAACTGAGACTAAATTGCCGGAGCCCGACGTTCTTGGCGGGCGAAAAACATTCTCATAGTCGATGTGTGAGGAGAAGTTGGCGCGTGAACAGTCCGTCGAAATGCTGGAGCTTCTTGGCTATGATACGATTGCCGCAGTTGACGGCGTCGAAGGGGTCCGTATCTTCCGAGAGCGCCTGAATCAAATTGACCTGGTGTTGCTGGGCTACGCAATGCCGAAAATGAATGGCGCCGAGGCTTTCAATGAAGTCACACGGATCAGGCCGGATGTCAAGGTGATCCTGGACAGCGGTTACACTGAGGATGTCATGCTGCTGAACTTTCCTGACCAACGTCCCGCCGTAGTCTTACACAAGCCTTACAATATGGAAATTCTCAAGGCGGAATTAGAAACTTTGTTAGGCAGCGCTGACTCAGGCGATTATGAGGATGTAAAATCATGACGGACAAAACAGAATCCGACGAGAACCTAAGTAACTCAATCATTCTGAGACACTCTGATGAGGATCAACTCGGTGAGTCTCTGGATGCGACACAGGAACTTGAAGATAAAACCACTAAAGAGATAATTCACGGACTTCGGGTCAATCAGATTGAGTTGAAGATACGGAATGAAGAGTTGCAGATGCGGAATGAAGAACTAAAAATAGCCTTGGAAGTGTCCAGGGACAATTACCAAGATCTTTATGATTTCATGCCTGTCGGATACTTTACCATGACACCTAAGGGGCTTATCAAAGAGGTAAACGTGTCTGTGGCCAAGCTCCTGGGGATGACACGTCAGAAGTTGATTGAGAAGGGTTTTGGACAGTTTGTTGATCCTGAGAGCCTGGACCAATGGGATAATCATATCATAACTGTGCTTGGTAATAAAGACAAGCAAAGTTGCGACATTACGCTCAACAGCGCAGACGGTTCGACATTTTATACCCACATGGAAAGTGTCCAAACGGCTGGGGCAGATGAAATGCAAGCGTCGAACGGTGAAACACACGCGATTCGTATGTCGGTTACGGACATCACAGAGCGCAAACGGTCAGAGGAACAAATCAAGCTAAATGAGTCTCGACTACAGAGTCTGCATGAGATGTCTCAATACAGGGCCAAAAACGTCCAGGAATTATTGAAATTCACACTTGAGCATGCCATTAGGCTAACTGGAAGTAAAGTTGGATACATGTATCATTATGATGACACTAATCAACGTTTCATCCTTAATACATGGACGAAAGATTTCATGGACCAGAGTGATGTCGCCAACCCCCGAGACGTCTACGACCTTGAAGAAACAGGACTATGGGGCGAGGCTGTCCAGCAGAAAAAACCAGTTATAGTAAATGACTTCCAGGCCTCTAATCCACTAGAAAGTGGATATCCTCCTGGATATGGACATGTCGAATTCTTCAGAATCCTTACTGTGCCTGTTTTTCAGGACGACAAGGTTGTCGCTGTTGTGGTGGTGACAAATAAGGAATCGGATTATGATGACTCAGACATCAGACAACTGTCTCTACTTATGGACTCTGTCTGGCGAATGATAGGAGGCATGCGGGCCCAGGAGCGGGAACAACTATTAGTCGCCGCTGTTGAGCATGCTGCGGAGGGTGTTATCGTAACGGACGCTACAGGGATAATTGAATACGTCAACTCGGCTGAGGAGACTATTACGTGCTACAGTAGCGATGAACTCATCGGTCAGAAGACCAGTATTTTCAAAAGTGGTAAACACGATGATGATTTCTATCGGAAACTTTGGGAGACCATAAACGCAGGTAAGGTATGGTCGGGCAGATTTATCAACAAGAAGAAAGACGGGACTGAATACCACGAAGACGCCACTATCTCTCCTGTTTACGACAAGTCAGGGAACCTGACAAATTTCGTGGCGGTAAAACACGATGTAACCAAACAGATTGAGCTTCAAGAACAACTGTTCCAGGCCCAAAAGATGGAAGCGGTCGGGACATTGGCCGGTGGGATTGCCCATGATTTTAACAACCTCTTGCAAGTGGTGTTGGGATATTCTGAGGTCATGCTTCTACGCAAAAAAGAAGGGGAGTCTGATTATGTCGATCTTAAAAAAATATATCAGGCGGGAAAGCGGGGAGCTGATCTTGTAAAGAGCTTACTGACGTTCAGCCGAAAAGTTGAGGCGCAGTATGTTCCTATTGATTTGAACTCGGAAATAGCCACTGTTCGAGACCTCCTATTTAATACGATTCCAAAGATCATAAAAATTGACCTACATCTAAGCCAAAACCTGGCGTCAATCCAAGCGGATCCATCTCAAATAGCCCAAATCTTAATGAACCTTGGAGTAAATGCTAGGGACGCAATGCCAGATGGCGGGACATTGACTATTGAAACCGGAAACATGCAATTGAACGAGGAATATTGCGCCTCACATCCTGAAGCCAAACCTGGCAATTATGTTTTGCTTACTGTTTCGGATACCGGTGTAGGGATGAACAAGGAAATACAGTCTCACATATTTGAGCCGTTCTTCACCACAAAGGAACAAGGAAAAGGCACCGGACTGGGACTTGCGACTGTCTATGGAATCGTTAAGAACCATGGTGGTCATATAAACTGTCACAGTGAGCCTGGACATGGGACCACATTCAATATCTACCTCCCTATAATTCACACAGAAATACATTTAGAGACTCCACTTAGAGAGACGACGATCCCAGGTGGGATGGAGACTATTCTTCTGGTGGAAGACGACGGTATGATCCGAGAACTGTGTGCAGAACTTCTGAACAGCTTCGGTTATAGGGTTATCTCGGCCGGTAACGGGAAAGAAGCCCTAGAAATATTTCAGAAGGATAAGGATAGGATTTCATTAATCCTGTTGGACCTGATCATGCCCGTAATGGATGGCTGGCAATGTCTGGCCAAGATTCTTCGGATTGACCCCAATGCAAAGGTTATTATAGCGAGCGGTTATTTAGAAAGTGGAATAGCTAAGGGCATGCAAGCCAAAGGAGCAATGGGATTCGTCCAAAAACCGTTCGATATGAGACAGCTTTTGACTACTATTCGTAAGGCTCTGGACAACGATCTTCCGAGACCTGTTGATGACCAGGATGGTCGATAGCCAGGGTCATGGAGCATTATGGGCATGGGTTTTCTTACTTACGTGAATGAGGCGTTTGCCAACATGCATGGTTTTTCCGCGCCGGAACTGATCGGGAAACAGTGTCTTGAAGCTTTTCGAAAAATGGACCCCAATGTCAGGGTCCTTATCGCAAGTGGGGCTTTAAACTCTGAAATCGAGGCGGATTTGAAGGAGATTGGGGCTAAAGGGCTTATCGCCAAGCCGTTTGACACATTATTGATGAAAAATAAATTGAGTGAGAGATCCGATATGGTGTCGCCCATTAAACCGGAAAATTATCGGCGCAAATGGATAATCACGTTAGGTTGTTCAAAGATAGTATTAAGGATTATTTGGCCTCATTGTTTTAGTCCAACGAACGCAAGCAGGCGGAGCGAGAAAACGAACGCCTAATTAGCGAACTTCAGAAAGCTCTTTCCGGAGTCAAGAAACTGAGCGGATTTCCTCCTATTTGCGCTTCGTGCAAGAAGATAAGGGATGACCAGGGTTATTGGAACCAGGTTGAAGAATACATGAGTGAAGCAGCTTGATAACCTTGACCCTGGCTTTCGGACACTTCTGAGACGTCGTGATTTTATTTCCAAATTGTTGACAGATTTACCACTTGATGGTAAAAATATAACTATGTACAGACGATATATCTTTAATAGCGTGATGGACGCCCTATCCGATACCCCTGTTGTTTTCTTACGTGGAGCAAGGCAAACAGGAAAGAGTACGCTCGTCCGCGAGATCGCAAATGGCCCTTACCCAGCCCGATACGTGACTCTTGATAACGCCGCGGTTTTTTCAGCCGCAAGCGCTGACCCCACAGGATTTCTCGCCGGCGTTGGGAAACCTGTGGTGATCGATGAGGCTCAGCGGGTCAGGAACCTTTTCCTGGCTATCAAGGAAGACGTGGACCGAAATCGGACGCCAGGCCGCTATCTTCTGACCGGGTCCGCAAATATTTTAACCATCCCAAGGGTTGCGGACGCCCTGGCAGGAAGGATGGAATTGCTGACCCTATGGCCTCTGTCCGTAGGCGAATTGAAGGAAGATGGAGGGAACGCCTTGGACGTTTTCTTCGACAGCGGTTTCCCAAACCGTTTCCATCCCGGGACCGATTTTGACCTCGCAGAGACCATTGTCGCCGGCGGGTTTCCTGAGCCCGTGCAGAGGTCGTCTCACCGGCGAAGACGGGCCTGGTTTGAGTCTTACATAACAACAATCCTCGACCGGGAGGTCCGAGACCTGGCCCAGATTCAAGACCTTGCGGTTCTGCCGAGACTTCTCCAGTTTCTCGCCGCTCGAACGGCAACCTTGCACAATCAGTCAGAGATATCGAGAAGCATCGGGATTCCGAACAGCACACTCTCCCGATACCTGAAGCTCCTGGAGATGACTTTTCTTGTGAAAACCCTTCCCGCCTGGTCGCCCAACATGGGAAAGCGTTTGGTAAAGGCCTCAAAGATCTTTATGGTGGATACAGGGCTTGCCTGTCACTTGCTAGGCATTGATGAGGAGGGTTTTCGGCAGAGGGGCGAAATTGTTGGGAGGATTTTTGAAAACTTCGTTGCGCTTGAGCTATTCAAGAGCGCATCCTGGTGTGATGAACCGGTGAGACTTTTTCATTTCCGTTCGCAGGCAGGGCAGGAGGTGGATGTTGTAATAGAAAGGAGTGGCGGGGAAGTTGTCGGTGTCGAGATCAAGCTCTCTGCCAGCCCATCGCCGCGCGATTTTGACGGACTTAAAGTCCTCAGAGAGCATCTGGGAAACAAGTTCGTCAGAGGTATCCTCATCTACACGGGAAGGGAGATTGTGCCGTTCGAAAAGGACCTGTATGCGGTCCCGGTTAACGTTTTGACTGCTAGGCTATGAAAATGCGGAGCAACAATTTTTGCGAATAGAATGAAACATTTTCGCGTCAATAATTTAAATTGAGAGATCCGATATGATGTTGTCCATTAAACCCGAAATCCCAGACGCCACACTAAAGCAATGGCAGGGAATCGTTGACCTTATGGCGGCGGTCTGTTGTGTTCCCGCATCTCTGATCATGAAGGTTCATCCCTCGGAGATAGAGGTCCTGATATCAGCCAGAGTTCCGGGCAATCCCTATCACTCCGGCGAGAATGTATCACTGAACACAGGACTTTATTGTGAAACCGTGATGTCTACCAGGGATAGGCTTTTTGTTCCAATGGCCCTCAAGGACCCCCAATGGGATCATAATCCGGACATTCCTTTGGGCATGATATGTTACCTGGGATACCCTCTACAGTGGCCGGACGGAGAAGTTTTTGGGACGATCTGTATTCTTGACAATAAAGAAAACTTGCTCCTGTCGGATATTTAACCTTGACACCAAAGGGGATTATCAAACAGGTCTCGAAAAGATCTCTCTTCGCTGGGTTCACTCGAGATGACATGCAAGCAAGCTACAAGAGGCGACAAAAGGGACACTTTAAAAGTTTCATTAGATATCCCTGGCGAGGTTGAGGCCGCCGTCAAATTACCACCGCATGAGTTCAACAAGAATTTCGAAAAGAGCCTACGCAAATTACGTTTTACCCGCCGATAGAGCCAGCGAAAAAGGATTCAGTCAATGACAGGTCTAACGACAACCGAAAAGGCCCTCCTTCAAGAAACAGCGGAGGAAATGTTACGGGCGAGCGAAGAAAAATTCCGATTGATAACAGAACACATGTTGGATGTTGTCTGGCAAACTACCCCGGACCTGATCATTACTTACGTTACTTCTTCGGTCCAGAAACTTTTTGGATATGCCCCTCAGGAGCTTGTAGGTAGGCATCTGACGTATCTGTTGACGCCGGCGGCGAAGGAAGTTGTTCTCGACCGGTATCCGGAAATCATGAGGCGACTGGAGGAACACAAGGAATTCGATGGCGAGGTATCCGTAGTAGAACAGATCCGGAAAGATGGAACGACTATATGGACTGAAGTGGTCACGGCCCCGGCTTTCGACAGCGCCGGACAATTCGTAGGATTCCAGGGTGTAACCAGAGATGTTTCCAAACGCAAAGAGTATGAAGAGGAACTGCGGGCGAGTGCGGAGAAGTATCGAAGTCTGGTGGAAAGTATTAGCGACGTCATATTTGAGATCGACGTAAGAGGCGTGGTCACCTATATCAGTCCAATTGTTCGGAATGTGTTCGGATACGAAGCGGAAAACCTCATTGGGAAGACGTTCCTGGAATTTGTTCATCCGGAAGATAGCGGTCTCTTGACCAAGAGATTCTCTGAACTCACTACAGGGGTCGAATATCCATTAGAATACCGCCTAGTTGCCAAATCCGGCGAGGTCCGACATGTCCGGACATACACAAAGCCGATTATTAAGGACAAAACCTTCGATGGGGCCAGAGGGACGCTCATAGACATCACCGATCGCCATCGGGCAGAGGAGGCCCTGAGGGAGAGTGAGGAGCGATTTGGGAATTTCCTGAACGCCAGTAAAGACTTAGTGTTTATAAAGGATCAAAATTACCGCTATCTGTTTGTGAATAAAGCAAATCAGGACTTTTTCGGGCTGTCTGAGCAGGAGATTATTGGAAAGACTGATTTCGAATTGATGCCGGAGAAACTTGCGGAAGAATGTTTGAAGTCAGACCAACGGGCAGTCACCAAAAACGATATAATAATAGATGAAGAGAGATCCGCTGAAAAGATATTCGAGATTCGGAAATTTCCAGTAAAACTCGCATGTAAAGAGATCGGCGTTGGGGCGTTTATAAGGGATATCACCGCCCGCAAGCGAGCAGAGGATTCATTGCGGGAAAGCGAAGAGAGATTTCATGGGATGTTTGAAAGGCACAGCGCAGTCATGCTTCTGATCGAGCCTGTAACTGGCAGAATACTGGACGCTAACAAGGCTGCGGAGCAATTTTTCGGTTACACAACGGCTCAGTTAAGTTCCATGTCTATCCAGGAAATTAACGCCTTACCCCCTGAAGAAGTAGAAGCGCAACGCAATTTGGCTGCAAAAGGGCAGTGCAACCACTTTATTTTCACCCATAGACTTGCCAAAGGTGATTTTAGAACAGTGGAAGTTTACTCCTCTCCGATTAAACAGAATGGCCTCCTCATCCTCTTTTCGATAATTCATGACATTACTGACCGTAAACGCATGGAAGAAGAGCGACTCGAGATGGAACGCAAAGTCCTCCACGCCCAGAAGCTCGAAAGTCTCGGTGTGATGGCCGGTGGCATAGCGCATGATTTTAACAATCAGTTAGCGGTGGTCTTGGGTAACCTTGAGCTGGCTCTTACGGCTGAGACTCTCAATCCTGACGCCCGCCACAGCATTAAGTGCGCTGTTGAGGCGGCAAAGCGATCAGCGGAACTTTCCCGTCAGATGATGATCTACTCGGGAGGTTCCTTGGACTTCCCTGTACCTGTGGACATCAAAGAGTTGTTAAACAAAAAACCCGGCCTGCTGCAATTGGGAGTCTCCAAACATGTCAGGCTCAACTTGGAAATCAACGACTCACTTCCCCGCATTAAGGGAGACCCAGATCAAATCCAACGATTGGTAATGAATATTCTGGTCAACGCCTCAGAGTCGATTGGAGATCAGAAAGGAGATGTTACTCTTAGAACAGGCGCCATGGATTGCGATGAGGCTTATCTGGGTTTAAGCCGACTGGAGCGGAAGCCCGACCCCGGCCGGTTCGTCTTTCTGGAGGTTACTGACACTGGCCTGGGTATGGAACCCGAGACTCAACACAGACTGTTTGATCCTTTCTTTACAACAAAGTTTTGGGGTCGTGGCCTTGGAATGGCTGAAGTGATGGGTATAGTCAAGGGGCATCATGGCGCCATAATGGTGCTGAGCGAAGTCGGGAAGGGAACTACTATACGTGTCCTGTTTCCTGTGTTGAAAGAGGCTCGCTCCGGAACCGTTCAGGTCATGGATGTAGCGCAGACGCTGGCTCCAGCGACGGAAACCGCCAACCGGCGAAAAACTATTCTCGTAGTCGAGGACGAGGCGGGCGTTGGCAATCTAGTCGTTAGACGTTTGAATATGCTTGGTTACGACGCTCTAGTCGCTGTTGATGGCGAAGAAGGGGTGAATACTTTCCGAGAGCGCCTGAATGATATCGATTTAGTCATGCTTGACTTCAAGATGCCCAAAATGGATGGAGCGGAGGCTTTCGAAGAACTCATACGCATTAACCCGGATGTCAAGGTTATCCTTAGCAGCGGTTACACTGAAGATGTGGTTCTTGAGAGATTTCCCGGTCCCAGACCCGCCGGGATTTTGCACAAGCCCTACGATATGGAAACCCTCAAGGCCGAACTGGGGCGATTGTTAGGGAGCGATGGCTGATGTACGGGGTCCAATATGGCTATGGAAAGGGAACTCTTATCAATATCTCAACAATAAATGAACCTCCAAGATGTCTCTTTAGCGACAGTTTGCAAAAAATACGCTTTGTTGGACGGGAAACAGTAAGACCATGACAGAGTCAATGATAGGCTTTGGAACGACTGAGGACTATCTCCGAGAGAGTTTGGGTATGTATGAGGACCTGGTGGCGACTATACCTGTCGGGGTATATCGATTCAGGATGAAGGCTGCGGGGGGATGGGGCTTTGATTTCGTTAGCGACCGCTTTTGTGAGTTAACCGGCTTGCGTCGAGAAGACATCCTGAATGAATGCAAAACGGTTTTTAGACTCATACATCCCGACGACCTGACTACATTTATCAGCCTGAATGAATTTATCGAGAAGAACCCTGCGCCCTTCGTGTGGGAAGGCCGAGCCATAGTTCATGGGGAGTCCCGTTGGACGCACATTGAATCCAGGCCAACCCAAATGGATAATGGTGATGTGGTTTGGAGTGGATATTTCACTGATATTACAGACCGTAAGAAGGCGGAAGATGTGTTTCGCAGCACGCAGATGTTCACAACAACGTTGCTTGAGAATATTTTGGACGGCGTTGTGGCGTGCGGCGCCGATGGCGCCATTGCGCTGTTCAACAGGACCGCTCGAGAATGGCACGGACTTGACCCCATGGCAATTCCCCAAGAACAATGGGCCGCTTATTACAATCTCTATTGTGCGGACGGTCTAACCCCAATGACCGAGGCGACTGTCCCGTTGTCTCGCTCATTCCGGGGTGAGGTGTTGCGCAATGAAGGGATGGTGATTCGAGCCGCAGATCGGCCTGATCGTCATATTCTGGCCAGTGGAGCGCCATTCTTCGATGAAAACGGAGCAAAGCTGGGAGCGGTAGTAGTTATGCATGACATCACCGAGCGCAAACGAGCGCAAGAGGATCTTGAGAGGAGTGAGAAATTTCTTGAACAAGTCGTGGAAAACATACCAAACATGATTTTCGTCAAAGAGGCTGAGAATCTCCGATTTGTACGATTTAACAGGGCTGGAGAAGATCTTCTGGGATATTCTCGAGGGGATTTGCTTGGCAAGAACGACTACGACTTTTTCCTGCCGGCTCAAGCTGACTTCTTCACTGCAAAAGACAGAGCCGTCTTGACAGATGGAAAGCTCCTCGACATCCCTGAGGAGGAAATAGAAACCAAACTTAAGGGTAAACGAATATTACACACAAAAAAGATTCCAATCCTGAACGCCGATGGCACAGCTCAATTTCTATTGGGAATTTCAGAGGACATCACCGAGCGTAAGCAATTTGAGGAATCTCAGAAACTGCAATCTACCGCTATTGAACAGGCTGCGGAGGCTGTCATCATTACTGACGACAGAGGGGTCATTCAATACGTCAACACGGCGCAGGAGATACTCAGCGGATACAGTCGCGATGAACTTATCGGACAGACTCCCAATGTTCTCAATAGTGATTTTCACCACGGCAATTTTTATGAACAAATTTGGGACACCATTGGAGTCGGCAAAGTATGGTCAGGCCGTTTTATCAATCGAAAAAAAGATGGCAAGGAATACCATCAGGACGCTACGATCTCTCCCATTTACGACAAGTCTGGAAACCTAACTAACTTCGTAGTGGTACAACATGATGTAACCCAACAGGTTGAGCTTCAGGAACAGCTGTTTCAGGCCCAGAAGATGGAGGCCATAGGTACTCTTGCGGGAGGATTTGCTCACGATTTCAGAAATATGCTCCAGGTGGTTATGGGTTCCCTGGAATTGATAGAGTTTAACAAAGATCTACCTGATCATTTGCGGACAGATCTCGACAGAATTAGAAAAGCGGCCACAAGCGGCGCTGAATTGGTCAGAGGGATGCTGGTTTTCAGTAGAAAAACAAGCGTCCAGCTCGAACCGTTAAATCTTAACAAACTGGTCGAGCAAGTTGAGTCGTTACTGGCCCGAACCATTCCAAAAATGATCAAGATAGATGTTGTAAAAGCCCATGATCTGTCATCGATCAAAGGGGACTCGACTCAAATAGAGCAGATATTGATGAATCTTGCGATAAACGCCTCAGATGCCATGCCTGATGGTGGAACGCTAACCATCCAAACGATGAACACGGCATTGGACGAGAAATTCTGTAGTTCCCATCCTAACACAAGACCTGGGCCCTACGTGCTACTGTCAGTGACGGACACAGGGACCGGCATGAACGAAGAAACAGTAAGGCGCATTTTTGAGCCATTCTTCACAACCAAGGAAAAGGGTAAAGGGACAGGTCTTGGACTTGCAGTTGTATATGGGATTGTGGAACAGCATAGCGCCAGGATTATTTGTGAGAGCAAGCCATCTGTAGGAACTACTTTCAGGATCTATTTCCCGGCCATTGAGGAAGTCCATGAAGAAGATTATTCTGAGAAAACAGAACCACCGCGGGGACTAGGTGAAACCATACTCCTGGTTGACGACGAAACCAGCGTCCTTGAGATAGATTCAAGCTTGTTGAATAGAGCCAACTACAAGGTAATCTCAGCGTCAAACGCCAAAGACGCTTTAGAGCTTTATGAAAAACATCGGGACGAAATCAGACTGGTCTTACTGGATCTGATAATGCCGGAGATAGGCGGAAAACAGTGCCTTGAAGCCTTACGGAACATGGACCCCAATGTCAAAGTACTCGTTTTGACCGGATACACAAAGCGGGGGATGACTCAGGAATTGAAAGACGCAGGGGCTATAGATTTCATTCTGAAGCCGTTTGACATGTCGCTACTCCTCGTTAAGATCCGGAAGATTATTGATGAAGGCTTGCCATAAGGCGCCTGTCATTGCGACCTTTGGGAGAACCAGACATGAAGAATAAGGATGACGCAAAAATCTTGGTCGTTGACGATCAAATTCATGCGCTCAAGGGTGTGTCGAGAATCATGAGGGGGGCGGGATACGAGACATTTGAGGCAAGCAACGGAACAGATTGCCTGAAAATTGCTTTGGAACACAAGCCCGACTTGATTCTCCTGGATGTAGTTCTACCTGATATTGACGGGAGAGAGGTTTGCAGACGCATAAAGTCCGATCCTAAAACTGCGGACATCCATGTGGTTCTTCTTTCCAGCATTCATATCGAATCAGACAGTCAGGCCGAGGGTCTGGAACACGGGGCGGATGGTTACGTAGCGAGACCTATACCTAATCGGGAACTCCTCGCTCGAGTTCAGGCCATACTTAGGCTCAAGTACGCGGAAAGCCGATTGCGTGAGAGTGAAGAGCTGTTTCGTTCGATGTTCGAAAATCACTACGCTGTTATGCTCCTGATAGAACCAAAAGGGGGCAAGATAGTTAATGCGAACCATGCCGCTGAACAATTCTATGGTTACACAGTATCTCAGTTATGCTCAATGAGCATCGGTGAGATCAATATCTTGCCTCCAGAAGAGGTTGAAGCCCTCCGCAGCTTGGCTTTAAAAAACCAGCAAAACCACTTTGTTTTCCCCCACAGACTTGCCAGTGGAGAAATTCGAACGGTGGAGGTTCACGCAGCGCCGATAAAGCAAAACAGGAAAACCGTACTCTTTTTAATCATTCATGACATCACTGATAAGAAAATAGCAGAGGAGGCTTTGAAGAAGAGTGAGGAACGTTATCGCACCGTCGCGGATTTCACTTATGACTGGGAGTATTGGGTAGACGCTGAAGGCAATTTTCTATACTGCTCGCCCTCTTGTGAACGAATAACCGGTCATGCAGCGCAAGAGTTCGTCGATGATCCAGATTTGATGAATCGAATCATACACCCGGACGACCGTGATGAAGTGCTGGAACACTTTCATAAGGGGAGGAAAGTAACCTTACATGAAGTCGAAACAAAAGATTTTCGCATCATTCGTTGTGACGGCGAAATACGCTGGATTGGTCATGTCTGTCGGTCTGTTTATGATCCGGATGGACAGTTGCGGGGCAGGAGGGGTAGCAACAGGGATATCAACAAGCGTAAACAGATGGAGGAAGCGGTTAAGCAGAGCGAGGATAAATACCGCCGATTAGTCGAAACCACTACCGACTGGGTCTGGTCCGCAGACACCGAAGGACATCATACATACGGCAACCCAGCCATAGAGAAACTGCTGGGATACAAAGTGAAGGAAATTGTTGGTTCCAGCGCCTTTCAGTTCATGCATCCCGACGATGAAAAACCGGTCAAGGAGATAGTCCACCGTTGCATTGAGCAGCGTCAAGGGTGGAACAATCTGGAAATCAGATGGCTGCACAAAGACGGTTCCACAAGATTGTTCGAAAGTTCGGCCACCCCGATTTTAGATAGGAACGATACAGTGATCGGGTTCAGCGGGGTCGATCGTGACATTACCGAACGGAAGCGTGCGGAGGATGAGCTTGAAAGAGCGCGTAACCAGGCCCAGATGTACTTGGACATTGCGGGAGTTATGCTGGTAGCCTTGAACGCTCAAGGTAACATCACGATGATGAATAGAAGAGGCCGTGAGATCCTCGGTTACAGGGAAGACGAGGTTATCGGCAAGAACTGGTTTGATATTTGTTTACCAGCAGAATTGCGTGGAGAGGTAAAGAGTGTTTTTGAAAAATTGATGGCGGGTGAAATTGCGTCTGTGGAGTATTACGACAATCCTGTTTTCACAAAAGACGGCGAACAACGAATACTTGAATTTCATAACACCGTGGTTCACGACGAGCTAGGTCGAATCGTCGGGATATTTTCGTCAGGGAAAGATGTTACCGAGCGCAAGAAGGCGGAGGAAGACCTTAAATCGAGCGAGACGAGGTACCGCCAGTTGGCTGATGTCACATTCGAGGGGATCATATTCCATGACGAAGGCGTCCTTCTCCAGGCCAACGACCAGTTCTTTC
>CAJBEZ010000002.1 GCA_903952205.1 uncultured Desulfomonile sp.
AGCGCTGCTATCAACTGCTTGCTTTATTATTCTCATGTCCTGTTTCAAGGTCTCGGGAAGATCCTTGTCGAAAAGCATCAAGTCCACGTAACCATCGATAATCTGAAGTTTGTTGTTGAAGTCATGCGCAAAACCTCCCGCTAGGGTTCCAATAGCCTCCATCTTTTGCGCCTGGAATAGTTGTTCTTGAAGAGCAAGCTTTTGGGTTACATCGTGTTTCACCGCAATAAAGTTTGTCAGTTTCCCTGACTTATCGTAAACAGGAGAGATAGTACAGTCTTCATCGTATTCAGTCCCGTCTTTTTTTCTGTTTATAAAGCGACCTGACCATATTTTTCCGGCTTTAATGGTCGCCCACATATTCGCGTAAAAATCCTCATCATGTTTTTCGCTTTTGAAAATTTCAGCGCCTTGGCCGATGAGTTCATCGCTACTATACCCACTAATCGTCTCCTCCGCCGGGTTGACATATTGGATTATCCCGGCTGCGTCAGTAATGACGATACCCTCCGCAGTATGCTCAATAGCTGCGGATAGCAGTTTCCGAGACTCCTCCTCCATCTTATGCTCGGTGATGTCAATGGCCGTTGTTGATAGAAATAAAGGCGTTCCGTCATCGTCTTTTATTACGGTAGCAGTCATTAGAGTAAGAAAGGCATTGCCATCCTTCTTTGCGTGCCAGACCTCTTGCATCTCGAATGCGCCGTCTCGGTTGAGTTCTTCCAAAAGTCGGTTCACATACATTATCTGCTCATCAGTATGCAAGGCTGAGAGGTTCTTCCCGATCAGTTCCGGCGCAGAAAAACCATGCATGTTGGCAAACGCCTCATTCACGTAAGTAAGAAAACCTTGAAGGTCCGTCAAAGCGCAACCGTAGTTGGCCCTGTCAGTGATGGTCTTGAAATTTCTTAATTCCTCCTCAGTCCGCTTACGGTCGGTAATGTCGGTGAAATATCCACTCCAAACTATATCACCGTTGTCCATACTGGTTGGCCTGGATTCAACGCTGATCCAGCGGGTTTCCTCCTCGACTATAATTCTTCCTTCCCACACAAAGGGAGCGAGGGTCTTTTCAACCGATTCATTCAGACTGATAAACGTATTCAGGTCATCAGGGTGTATGAGACGGAAAACCGTTTCGCAGTCATTGAGGACATCTTCACGATATAAACCAGTTAACTCACAAAAGGCTCTGTTAACGAAATCGAAGTTCCATCCTCCAGAAGCTTTCATCCTGAATCGATATACTCCACCTGGCATGTTTGACACCAAGTCCTCATACATACTCAAGTTGTCTCGCAGAGCCTCTTCTGTAGTCTTGAGCGGCATCATTGACTATATCCTTGTGTTCAGGTGCTACACTAGCTGATCAGATATATTTTGTGAACAATCTCAAAGAAACATTGTGGAATCTCAAATGTTACCGAAATGTCACGCCAGTTCTGCATGTTGGCTAACTGTACCTATCCTTATGATTTCGGAAAAAGAATTATTGACTAATCCACAGGGTTTGAGTAAAATAGTTGTTCCAGCATTTTTCCGTTATCCACCAAACCCGCTGTGTTATTGGCTTGGGAGCGGGTTTGGTGTTTCCGTGTCCCAGTTCCTTTTATTCTGATTATTTTGAGCAGCTTCTGCACAACCCCTCTCTATTTCTTTTCGTTCTTCTCCAAATCTCTAAGAACTTCATCAGCATACTCTGGGTACAATTTTCTCATACATTCAGGACAGATGCTGTGGCTGAATTCGGCCTCCGAATGTTCGCCTATATATCTCTCCACTTCCTTCCAATAACCCTTGTCGTCACGTATCTTCTTGCAGGAGGAGCAGATAGGCAGAAAACCACTCAGTTTCTTGACTTCTGAAAGAGCCTTCTGGAGCTCAACAAAGACTTTCTGCCTTTCTTTCTCCAATAGCTTTCGCTCAGTGATGTCACGGGCAGTAGAAGATGCGCCAATAATCTTGCCCTCTCGGGTCTTGATAGGGGAGATAGTTAGAGACACGTCTACGATCCGGCCGTCTTTTGTTCGACGCTTGGTTTCAAAGTGTCTGACAACCTCTCCTCGGCTGATCCTTGTCAAAATATCCGGTAGATCGTCTAATATTTCAGGTGGGAGTAATATGGAAATGGGTTGTCCGATAATCTCCTTTGCGCTGTAGCCATAAAGCCTTTCTGCGCCTCCATTCCAGCTTGTGATAGTACCGTCCAAGGTTTTGCTAATGATTGCGTCATCTGAGGATTCGACAATGAAAGCTAACCGCCATGCCGTTTCTTCTGCCCTCTTGCGTTCAGTAATGTCTTGCAACAAAGCCATAGTATAGTCCAACGAGCCATCTGGTTTTCTGACACAACTGACGGACAAAGCAGTCCAAATAATCTGTCCGTTCTTGTGGATGAAACGTTTTTCCATGGCATACGTATCTATTTCGCCCGCTAGCACTCTGCTAAATTGAGCCACATCGGCATCCATGTCGTCAGGATGGGTCAATTGAGACCAGGTCATACCTCTCATTTCCTGCTGGGAATAACCGAGCATGTCGCATAACGCTGAATTTACCTCTAGCCAGCTTTTGTCCAATGATGTGATAGCCATGCCCACTATTGGGAACTGAAAATAGCTGCGAAGGCGAGCCTCGCTTCTTGTCAACTCTTCTTCCGCTCGCTTGCGATCTGTAATGTCACGGTTGCTAACCCTTCGGCCCAGAAATTTACCACCATCGTCAAAAATTGGTTGACACTGATGTGCAATCCATCGGTCCGTCCCGTGGCGAGTAATAATGCGAAAGGTTACGATGTGGACCGTAGAAGCTTCGCTCTTGTCTAAATGATCCGTGGCAATGTCCCTGTCGTCTTTGTGTATAATGTCCCTTAGTAATTCCGGATTGTTTAGAAACTCATCACGTTGGTATCCAGTAATCCGCTCAGATGATGGAGACATATAGAGAATAACACCATCCGGCGCAATCCAGTATTCCCAGTCATAGGTAAAATCCGCAACGGTGCGGAACTTCATTTCGCTCTGTCTTAATCTGTCCTCTGCAGCCTTAAGCCTCAACAAGGACTTGATGTGAGCCAAAAGATTATTGTTTGAAACCGGCCTAGCAATGTACCCATCCGCCCCAATCTCAAGGCCATGAGTCTCATGGTCCTCGTGCGTATCTAGACTGGATATCAATATAACAAGTGTGCCCGCTAAGTCAGATTCCGCTTTGATGCGTCGGCATACCTCGTAGCCATATATATCAGGAAGGACCACGTCGAGCAGGACCAAGTCCGGTTTGTGTTCGATGGTTAACCGTAACCCTTCCATACCGGAGGACGCCTCAATTGTCTCGTATCCAGCTTTTTGCAAAATTCGGCATGTGCCGTGAAGCACTGTACGGCTGTCATCTACAACAAGTATCAGATTCTTTTCTCTCATTTGCGTTGATATCCTGGATTAGACCAAATTCCGCCAGTTACGTCTCTGAAAGACTTTATGTCCAATATGTCAGGGAATAGAAAATTATACTAATGCAATCATGTGCTCAAAATTGGAAACGGCGAGTTTACGGCGCATATGAAACAGGTCGTTAAACTATGTACGCCACTGGACGACTGGTAGTATCTATTGAGGTCTCTGCAAGGGAATCATAATGACTCAATCCTTATCCAGAACCTCACGAATAGTAGTCAAAAGTTGATTCGTTTCGAAAGGTTTTTGAACGAATCCCCTTGCTCCCTTGGCTTGCATACCCTTTGCTAATCCACTCGCTATATAACCGCTCGCTATAATAACCTTTGCCTTGGGGTCGATCCGGAGAATCTTGGCCAGACATTGCCAGCCATCCATTACAGGCATGATCAGGTCCAACAGGATCAATGAAATCTTATGCTTCTCCATCTGGTATATCTCTAGGGCTTCTTTTCCGTTACCAGCGGAGAAGACCTTATAACCGACACCGGTCAGAAGTTCTGCACACAGTTCTCTTATCACACCATCATCTTCCACCAGAAGAATAGTCTCCGTCCCGCCTGGAATGGTCGTCTCTATAGGTGAGGTCTCTAAGATTTGATCTGTCTGAATTGTGGGAAGGTAGATATTGAATGTGGTCCCATGGCCAATCTCGCTGTTACAGTTTATATAACCCCCATGGTTCTTAACAATGCCATAGACAGTGGCAAGTCCCAATCCCGTGCCTTTTCCTTGTTCCTTCGTGGTGAAAAATGGCTCAAATATGTGAGACAGTGTTTCCTTGTCCATCCCTAGACCGGTATCCGAAACAGTAAGCAAGACGTAACTTTCAGGTTTGGCTTCAGGATGAGTAATGCAATATTCCTCGTCCAATTGTATGTTTGTGGTCTCAATTCTCAATGTTCCGCCATCTGGCATTGCGTCTCTGGCGTTCACTCCAAGGTTCATCAAGACTTGGCCAATCTGAGACCTGTCGGCCTGGATTGACGCTAGGTTTTCACTCAGATGAAGGTCGATTGTTATGGTTTTTGCAATAGTGTTAAATAGGAGGTCTCGAACAGTGGCTATTTCCTGGTTCAAATCCATAGGAACATACTGTGTCTCAACCTTTCGGCTGAAAGTCAGCAAGCTATTTATGAGATCAGCTCCCCGTCTTCCCGCCTGATATATTTTCTGTATATCGACATAGTCAGATTCCCCCTCTTTCTTGCGCAAGAGAATGACCTCTGAATATCCTAATACTATTTGGAGCAGGTTGTTAAAGTCGTGTGCGATCCCCCCAGCTAAGGTTCCTACTGCTTCCATCTTTTGGGATTGGAGAAGCTGTTCTTGAAGAGCCTGTTTCTCCTGTGCCTCCTTGACACGATCAGAGATGTCACGGACTATTGTCGAAGCCCCAACTATGTCGCCTTCCTTGTCAATAATCGGAGAAATCGTTAAGGATACATGGATAGTATCGCCATCCTGATTCCGACGAACAGTCTCGAAGTTTTTTACTGATTTTCCGCTTTTAATCTCTTCAAGGAAGCCAAGAATCTCATCCTCACGGTCATGCGGGACTAAACTGGTTATGGGTTTACCGATTGCCTCGTGTTCCTTGTAACCATAAATCTTTTCTGCCCCATTGTTCCAGGTTGTGATAGTCCCATCGAGGGTTTTGCCAATGATTGCGTCATCGGAAGACTCAACAATGACTGCAAGCCTTAGATTTTTTTCTTCCAATTGCTTATGCTCGGTGAGGTCTCTTGTAATACTAAGAATATGGTCTACTCCATCGAGGGTGATAATTGAGGCTGACATGAGTCCAGACCGAACATCTCCACCCCTAGTACAAAAACCAAACTCGAAATTGTTAACTTTACCATCAGCTTTCACCCCCTGTATGACCCTATTCCTGTCTTCAGGATTAACCCATATATTTAGTTCCAGAGCGGTTTTACCAATAACTTCTTCTTCCGTGGCGCCAAATATCTGCATAAATCCTTCATTGACCATCACAATCATTCCGTCAACAAGCCGGGTAATTAAAATAGCATCGGGGTTCATGTGAAATGCTTTGCTAAACTTGTCTTCAGATATTCTTAACTCTTCTTCCGCCAGCTTGTTCAACAGGGCCACCCCGATACTTGCGCTGATCCCCTCAAAAAAGTGGATCATCTCGAGAGTGAAAGAATCTTTGTCCCGGTCATTTAACTGTAGCAGGCCAACAATATCCCGATTCGCACGGATTGGAATAAGCGCAACAGACAGGAATCCGTTATGAACACAGTTGTTACGCGGATGAAACCTGGGGTCCTGTTCTGCAGGTATATCTAAAAATGGCCGCGAATCGTTTGTCCAGATGCTTCCTCCTTCAGTAAAAAGTGAACTTGTCGCGTCTGACTGTCCGGATAATACCAGACCACACGTGCATTCTAGTCTAATGTTACCGTTTTCATCCCTGCAAGGTCCGCTCGCATCTCGGGCAATCAACGTATTTTCCGTAAGCAAAAAATCCTGAGAAAATCCACTCTGGACAAAATACGGAAAGTCATCACCGCTTTGCAGGCGAATTCCCACAGCGTCAAAATCCGTATCCCGCTTAATTACATCCAGAATAAGTTTGATTGAATCCGTCAAGTCAGACGTATTGTTAAGAATACCAAGGATTTCAGATGTCAGATGTTGGCGGCGTTCAGCCTGCTTGCGATCGGTGATGTCCCTTGCAATATTAAGAATATGCGGTACCCCACGCAGATCGATAATAGAGACTGAAATAAGTCCATACCGAATATCTCCAGTTTTAGTACGGAAACGAGCCTCAAAATTGTCAACTCTACCTTCAGATTTTAGCCCGTCAATTACTCTATTCCTGTCTTCAGGATTAACCCATACGTTTAGTTCTAGCGATGTCTTACCAATAACTTCCTCTTCAGTATAACCAAGTGTCGCCTTAAATCCTTCATTGACCGCTACATACACACCATCAACGAGCCTAGTGATTGCTATGGCGTCGGGGCTTAAGAAAAATGCCTTGCTAAACTTATCCTCACTTTGTCGTAGGGCCTCCTCATCAATCTTGCGCTCGGTGATGTCCACCAATCCACCGTAAAGACGAAGGCTGTCCGGAGTCCCCGAGGCCAAAACACATTCAGCCGACGAGGCGACCCACACTATCCTGCCACTCTTGTGACGCAGCCGCAGCTCACAGGAAGCTGACGTACCCGGAGAAATACCGTTGACTTTAGCGTCAAAAATAGTCCTGTCCTCGTCGATAACCAAGGTGCGCCAGCAGCCTAGCGATTTGATGTCTTCCTCCGAGTGACCGGTAATTCGTTCCACCGCCCCCATTATCCAGTCAATTGAATAGGCAGTGTTGTTGGACTTGATGAAGGAGTAGGCAATGTCAGAGGTCAGGGAAGATATGCGACGATAGCGCTCTTCACTCTCGCTCAAGCGGCTTTCCGCAGACTTGAGCCTCAGCATGGCCTTAACTCGGGCCAGAAGTTCACGGTTCGGTATTGGCCTCGCTATGTAACCATCCGCCCCATGCTCCAGGCCTTCGGCCTGACTATCTGATTCGATATGAACGCTGGAAAAAAGAACCACGTAGATGTCTGCGGTTTCAGGTTCGGACTTGATGCGCCGGCAAACCTCCCGACCGTCAATATCCGGCAAGACAACATCCAGAAGAATTAAGTCGGGCTTGTGTTCGGCAGCCATTCTAAGGCAATCTGCGCCGTTGCTTGCCTCGAATGCCTCGTATCCAGCGCCCTTCACGATTCTTGACACACCCTGGAGCGCATGGATTTGATCGTCAACGATGAGAATTCTAGCGGTAGTCGTATTTTTCATTTTAGCGTAACCTCATTGAACCATCGCTAACGTAAATGGCGCCTGACCCGATAGGAGCCGAATCATGAAGGGCCTGGTACTTGTCCCTGGATTCTTCTAGTTCGAGCTGAACTCTTCTGAGTTCGTCATTCTGCACTTGCAGTTCGTGAACGAGTTTCTGGAGTTCTTCGGCGGGTATTATAGATACATCAGGAAGCTCTATGGCCTTTTCTTGTATTACGGCTTCCGCACGCGATCGCAGATCCATAAATTCATCTGTTTCTGGGTCTTGTCTTGTCTTGTCTTGTCTTGTCTTGCACAAGAGGACCTCCCGGGTGAGGTTGGAAAAGTTTGAAAATATTATCCCAGTTAATTCATATCACATATCAGCGGGGAAGTATTCAGGTTAGAAACTGAAAATAGGACTCAGTATGCCAGGGTGATGCCCGCCGATACGAAAACAGGTTTACTCTTCGTCAATAATCTTCCGGATCTTCTCGAGCATCCTGCCCATATCAAACGGCTTCAGGATAACTCCACTTGCTCCGGCCTCTTTCAATTCCTTAACCATTCCCTCATTTAGAGCCCCACTTACCACGAGGACCCGAGCTTTCGGGTCAATTCCCAGCAGGGTCCGAAGGCACTCTTTCCCATCCATCCCCGGCATTAACAGATCCAGGCAAACCAGCCCGATTTCTCCTCCATGTTTTTCATAGAGTTCCAAAGCGTCCTTACCATTGGAAGCGTTAATAACCCTGTAATTAGCTTCTCTCAGCAGACGCGAAAATATTTCGAGGACGCTGGGCTCATCGTCGACCAGAAGTATGGTATCGGGGCGCCCCTTTGGTAATTCTTTTTCCTCGGAATACTGTTCTTCAGGAACTTCCTCCATCGCCGGAAAGTAGAGCCTGAATGTCGTGCCGACGGAAGGATCGCTCAGACAAACGATCCTCCCACCGTGCTGTTCCACTAACCCACGAACTACTGCTAGCCCTAGCCCGGTGCCATCGCCCGGTTCTTTGGTGGTGAATAATGGATCAAAGATATACGTTACCAGTTCGTTGTCCATGCCCTTGCCTGTGTCTGACAGTTCCATCAGGGCATAGCGTCCAGGTTTTGTTGCAGGGTGATAATGACAATAATTTTCATCCAGCGTAATGTTACGTGTTTTAATGATTATTCTACCGCCATGGGGCATAGCGTCCATAGCGTTTTTGACAAGGTTCATCAGTATCTGCTGAATTTGAGAATGCGATCCTTTTATCATCCAAAGATCACGGTCCAGGAATAGTTGTATCTCCATCAAGCTGGGTAGGGATTGGATCAGCGCAGAGCGAGCTTGCTCAATACGCTCATTGAGATCAAGCGGTAGAAGTTTAACCGCTTTCTTCAAACCATACACCGACATCTTTTTGATCAGATCTGCTCCACTATTAGCCGCCTGTTTAATTGCCCTCATGTTCGATCTTACGATCTCCGGGAGACCTTGTCGGGAGAGAGTCAATGATACATAGCCATTAATGATCTGGAGTTTGTCGTTAAATTCATGCACAAATCTGTCCGCAAGCATCCCTATGGATTCCATCTGTCGGGCCTGTAAGAGTTGTTCCTGAAGCTTAATCTGGCTGGTCACATCGTGTTTCACAGCCACAAAGTGTGTCAGGTTCCCAGAATCATCGTAAACAGGAGAGATGGTGGCGTCTTCATGGTATTCATTCCCGTCCTTTTTCCTGTTGATAAAACGGCCTGACCACACGTTCCCTGAGTTGACGGTGTCCCAAAGCCCGCTATAAAATTTGTCATCGTGTTTGTCGCTGGTCAAAATATTTGCAGTCTGTCCGAGAAGTTCATCGCTAGTGTAGCCACTGAGTGACTCCTGCGCAGGGTTGACGTACTGAATTATCCCGGTTGGGTCTGTGATGATAACACCCTCAGAAGCATGCTCAATCGCTTTGAACAAAAGTTTGTGCGCTTCCTGCGCCTGCCGAAGTTCTGTGATGTCCTTGGTAACATTGAGAATATGCGCTACTCCATTCAGGACGATAACAGAGCCTGACATGAGCCCATACCGAATATCCCCGTTCTTTGTACGGAAAGGAGCTTCAAAATTCTCAATTTTACCTTCAGAGTTTAACGCTGCCCATACTGTATTCCTGTGCTCAGGGTTATCCCATATATCCAGATCCAGGGAGGTTTTACCAATGACCTCGTCTTCCGTATAACCAAGGCTCCGCTTAAAGCCTTCATTGACCGACACAAAAATACCATCATCCACCCTGGTAATTGTAATGGCGTCGGGGTTCTGGGAAAAGGCTTTGCTAAATAGCTCCTCAGTTTGTCGTAGTGCGTCTTCCATCAGTTTGCGGCCGGTGATGTCCTGGTGATGCCACAGGCGGCCAAAAGGCTTCCCGTCGATAACAATAGGAATGAAGTCGACCAGACAGAAACGCCCGTCTTTCATTCTAAGTTCTTCGCCTTTTACTGGACTTCCCTTAGCGACTATGTCCTGGATGCGACTAACTGTAAGAGCCGGGTCGGCATAGGCGCCGGCGATTTTTGATATCATTTCATGCGCCCCTAGCCCCTGTAGGCTCTCCGGCGGGTCGTCCAGATTGAATAGATCACAAAACGCCTGATTGACAAACTCAACCCGACCATCCGTCGTCGCCACCAGCACACCCGCATAGAGGCTTGAAAAAAAGCTGAAGAATTGCCTTAAAGTTTTTTTCGCTTCCTCCATACGTCTGCGTTCAGTGATGTCAATGAGTGTTGCAGATAGGAACTGAGGAACCCCTTTGTCGTCTTTTATGACTGCGGCGCTCATTAAGGTTGGGAATACCGTGCCATCCTTCTTCGCGTGCCAGACTTCCTGGAGTTCGAATATTCCGTCTCGATTAAGTTTTTCTAAAAGTCCGCTCACGTGTTCCCTCTGTTCATCATTATTGACCACTGAAAGGTTCTTACCTATCAATTCCTGTGAAGAAAACCCGTGCATGTTGGCAAACGTATCGTTGACGTATGTGAGAAAACCATGAATGTCTGATATAGCGTATCCGTAGGTGGCCTGGTCGGCGATAGTCTTGAAATTTCGTAACTCTTGCTCAGCCCGTTTGCGGTCCGTGATGTCGGTAAACATCGCGAATGATCCGTTGAAGGCTCCGGATTGGTCCACAATCGGAGTAGCTGACGCCAAGGTCCAGAGCGTCGTGCCGTCTTTTCGGCGGAATCGCCTTTCATAGGATTCGATTTGCCCCTGATGTCTCCGTGCCATCTTCGTTTCATGGTCCTGAATATCGTCGGCAAACATGAAATCTTCCACTTTCTTGCCGATGACTTCTTCAATACCGTAACCGAGCATGTCAGCCATCTTCTCGTTGACCAATGTGGTTACATGTAGTCCGTCCATGGACCAAAAACCTTCATTAACCGTTTCTACAATGTGTCGGTATTTCGCCTCACTCTGCTTAATCTCATTTATGTCCTCCACGAATCCCTCTAGCTGGCAGGGGTTGTCACTGGTAGAATTGATCGCCCGGAAATGAAGGACTGCAGTGATAATAGATCCATCTTTGCAACGATATTGGTTTTCTGTAACCGTCCATTGTCCGATTTTGGATTGAACCTCTTGGACAATTGCTGATCGCTTCTCCTCTTTGACATAAAGCGCATCGGCAATAGAAGTCTCGTTGACCTTACTAATCAAGTCTTCCGGAGAGTCGTATTTAAGAATTCTAGCAAGAGCGGCATTGGCCTCGATTAATTCCCCAGACAACGTGGAATGAAAAATACCAACAGGGGAGTTCTCAAAAATGCTCCTGAACTTCTGTTCGCTCTGTTTGAGCGATTCTTCCGCCAGCTTGCGCACGGTAATGTCGCGATTGCTGACCCGGCGACCCAGCCACTGGCCATCATCGCTGAACACCGACTGACAACTGTGCCCGATCCAACGGGTCTCACCCTTACGGCTGACAATCCGGAACTCAATCTGATGAGGCGGGCCGGAATCTATAGAGGCAAAATGATTGCCTACAATCGACAGGTCTTCCGGGTGGACGATTTCTTGAATAAGACAGGGGTTGTTGATAAATTCATCGGAACGGTACCCGGTTATTCTCTCACAAGAAGGCGACATATAGATTAGGTGGCCATCAGGACTAATCCAGTATTCCCAGTCATAGGTAAAATCGGCCACTGTCCGAAACTTTAGATCGCTTTCCCTAAGAACGTCCTCCCCTCGTTTCTGGTCGGCTATTATCTGTGCGTGACTTAGAAACGCCTCAAGGTGCTTGACATCGTCCTGAGTATATTCGGATTCCTTATTCGCAACCGCCCCGACGGCCACTATTTTGCCTTTACTGAAAACCGGTATCGAAACAAACCTAGTAAGCCTGACATGCCCTTCCGGCAGTCCCAGTTTGCCCTCATGGTCCTGACCATAATCGTTATTTATTATGCTTTGACGCTTCCTTATAGCGTCCGCCCATATTCCGGCTTTTGCAATCGAAAAAATTCTGGGTTTATCGTCTATTCGGCATTGATTCATGGCTTCTTCAGACCACGAATAAATTTCCATTTCGGTTTCATCGTCATTTATAAAACCATAGAAAGCGTACGTGCTTGCGCTAATTGTTTTGATCTCCTCAAGGACGTAATCAGCCACGAACTTTAGATTCACGTTTTTTATTTTTGACAATTTCCATAATGACTCGAGGTTCGTTCGAAGTCTTAGCTGGAATACTTCAGACTGTTTGCGTTCAGTGATGTCGGCAATGATTGTTCTGAATCTGCTATATGCGCCGTCAGCGCCTTTTTCGGCGATACTTCGGAGTTCCGCGTTGAATTCGGTTCCGTCATTCTTTCTCAGCCTTAGTTCACATGTCTTGGTCGTCTGACTTTGATAAACCGCCATCAAGTGGAAATAGAAGTAATCCTGATATTCCTTTGGGACCAGGGAGTACAAGGACTTCCCTATCAAATCATCGCGTACCATACCAAGGAGCCTGGCCGCAGTCAGATTAGCTTCCAGAATAATACACATTCGGTTGACCGTGAGATAACCAACCGGGGCAAAGTCATAGAGGTCCTCGTAGCGATTCAGTGATTCCCCAAGTTCTTGCTCGATTCTGCGCAACTCTTTCTTCTGCATTTGCAGTTCTGTCTCATGGACATGGATTTCATTGGTGGGTAGTGTTGATACATCGGGATGATCCATGGCTTTTTCCTGCATTGCGGCTTGAGAGCGCGATCGCAGGTCCACAAATTCATCTGTTACTGGGTCTTGTCTTGTCTTGTCTTGTCTTGTCTTGTCTTGTCTTGCACAAGAGGACCTCCCGGGTGAGGTTGGAAAGTTTGAAAATATTATCCCAGTTAATTCATATCACATATCAGCGGGGAAGTATTGAGAAAATCCATGAGGCTTCACAGGAATGGGGTATTTGTAAGTCACAGGGATCAGTGCAAGCTATTTGGGGCCATCGCATGGTCCCACTGGCTGTCATTCCGCTTCAACTCTGTTAGTGGTGTCATCTCGACAGAGCCTTGCGACGAGAGATCCCGCTTTGGATCCAGCGCAAAAGCCCAACTACCCGGTTTCATCGCCAGAACAGATTTCTCCCTGCCGGTCGAAATGACATGGGTGTAGAAGTCGATATACAGCAGGCCCATCATCAAGGCCATCGGGACCGGGCGTGGAAGCCCTGCGCTACTAAAAATCTCAACCATTGTTCCCCAACAATCGCTCAAGCTCACCTTTCAGCTCTTCCATTTTATAGGGTTTGTGCAAAATACCGGCAGGCCGCCGGTCGGGAAAGCTCTGTAGTACAATATCCTCGGTGTAACCGCTGCTAAGGATCACCTTGACGTCGGGCCTGATCTTTACTAATTTCTCAAAAGCCTCTACTCCATTCATTCTCGGCATTGCGAAGTCGAGCAGCACAAGATCTATTTCGTTCAGCCGCTCGCGAAAAAGATGGACTCCTTCATCTCCATCTGATGCTGAGATTGTGTCATATCCAAGGGCTTCTAGACGCCGTATCAGCAGACCTCGGACCAGTTCTTCATCTTCGACTACGAGAACGGTTTTCCGCCTGCCAACACAGTCGGTCGCCAGGGTCTGTGTCTCAAGTATATCCCTGACCTGAACAGGCTCGGCCTGAACCTTCTTCGGCACAGGAAACAGGACACGGATTATAGTTCCCTTACCAAGCTCGCTCTCGACCATTATGGCCCCATGATGCCCCTTGACTATTCCCATTACTTCAGCCATGCCAAGACCACGACCCCAAAACTTGGTTGAGAAGAAAGGATCAAACAGCTTGCGTTGCGTTGCAACGTCCATACCGCAACCAGTATCCGTAACTTCCAGAAAGACGAACTGGCCTGGTTCAGGCGGTATTTCCAGGCGACTATTGCTCAGATACGCAGCGTTGCAATCCATAACACCTGTCATAAGTGTCACATCGCCAGTGATTCCCCCCGTCGCTTCATATGCGTTTATGACCAGATTAGTGATTAAGCGCTGTATCTGGTCCGCATCCCCCCGAATTGCCAGGTGACCTTTATGAATTTCGAAATGGAACGAGATAGTTTTTGGTATAATTGATTTGAGCAGGTCCTCGTTTTTGTGCGCCAGTTCGCCGAGATCCAAATCATTGGGGACATAAAATAACTTTCCCGAGTAGATCAGCATCTGGTGCGAGAGTTCTGCAGACCGATCAGTCGCCTGAATCGCATTCTCGATAGCCTTTTTGCCCTCCGCTCCAAGGCCCCGATCCGTAAGAGCAAGCTCCAGATTGCCCAAAACCACCATCAGCAGGTTGTTGAAATCATGGGCTATGCCACCGGCCATTGCGGCGAAACCCTGGAGTTTTTGCGCATCGAGTAGCTTACACTCCATTTCCAGTCGCTCGGCCTCCAATCGCTTGCGTTCAGTCATATCCGAATGAGTGCCGATGACGCGCAGGGGTTTACCATCGTCCGTCCATTCCGTCGCCTTTCCCCTGTCAAGGATCCATTTCCAGGAACCGTCCTTACACAGAACTCGATGCTCGTTTTCATAGAAAGGTGTCTCTCTGTCAAGATGCCTTTTGAGGTCTAGGTAACATTGATCCTTATCATCCGGATGCACTCTCTTGTCCCATTCATCGAGGGTGTTCCCGATTTCATGTTCCTCATAACCAAGCATGGCCTTCCACTGACTGGAAAAAAACACCTCGTTCGTCTGGGCGTTCCAGTCCCAAAGCCCGTCCCTCGACCCTTCCAGGGCAAATTGCCAACGTTGTTCACTAGCCCGTAGCGCCGCTTCAATCCGTTTGCGCTCGGTTATGTCATGAATAATTGAAAAAAGGATATTCGTGCCATTCTGCTCAATCGGGGAGGAGTGAACCTCCACCGTTTTAACTTCGCCGTCGGCAAGTCGGTGAGGAAAAATGAAGTGGTTGCGCTGCTCTGTTAGAGCCAAATTGCGTTCCTTCTGGACATCATCAGGGGGTAAGATATTGATCTCCCAGATAGACATTGAGCGCAACCGTGTCGTTGTGTAACCGTAGAACCGCTCCGCCGCCCTGTTCGCATCCAGTATTCTACCCGTCACAGGTTCAACTAGGAGCATGATTGCGCTGTGACTTTCGAACATCCGACGAAACCGCTCTTCACTCGCCAGTAGCGTCTCTTCAATGCGTTTACGCTCGGTTATGTCAGTGACAGCCACATTGACCACGAGTCCGCCTTTCGCCTTTCGCAGTTCAACTGGCGCAACTTGTTGTACGCTTTCGAGGCGGGCATAAAATGACGAACCATCTTCACGTTGGAGGGTCAGAACACAGGATTGCTTCTCAGCATGCCCAAGCGCTGTAATAATATGCCGATACCACTGGTCATCGCTCTCAGACGCTACAAAGCCCCCAAAACGCATGTTAATCAATTTGGACCTGGGCATCCCCAGCAGGAGGGCCCCAGTCCTGTTTACCTCTTTAATAAGTCCTTTATGTGTCAGGGTAAAGTATCCGACAGGAACCGAATCATAAAGGTCCTGAAACTCGTCCCTGGACGCTTCCAATGCGAGCTGAACTCTCTTTAGTTCGTCATTCTGCATCTCCAGTTCGATCTGATGGACCCGGAGTTCGTGAACAAGCGCCTGGATTTCATTGGTGGGTAGTGTTGATACATCAGGATGATCCATGGCTTTTTCCTGCATTGCGGCTTGAGAGCGCGATCGCAGGTCCACAA
>CAJBEZ010000003.1 GCA_903952205.1 uncultured Desulfomonile sp.
GAAAGAACTGGTCGTTGGCCTGGAGAAGGACGCCTTCGTCATGGAATATGATCCCCTCGAATGTGACATCAGCCAACTGGCGGTACCTCGTCTCGCTCGATTTAAGGTCTTCCTCCGCCTTCTTGCGCTCGGTAACATCTTCCCCTGACGAAAATATCCCGACGATTCGACCTGACTCGTCGTGAACTACGGTGTTATGAAATTCAAGTATTCGTTGTTCGCCGTCTTTTGTGAAAACAGGATTTTCGTAATACTCCACAGACGCAATTCCACCCGCCATCAATTTTTCAAAAACACTTTTTACCTCTCTACGCAATTCTGTTGGTAAACAAAAATCAAACCAGTTCTTGCCGATAATCTCGTCTTCCCTGTAACCGAGGATCTCACGGCCTCTTCTATTCATCATCGTGATGTTACCTTGAGCGTTCAAGGCTACCAGCATAACACCCGCAATGTCCAAGTACATCTCGGCCTGATCACGCTCTCTTCCAATCGCCTCTTCGTACCGCCTACGGTCGGTGATGTCTATAAGCGTCCCGCGGGCTCCCTCGAAGGTATCTTCCTTCATAATAGGTCTTGTGTATGTCCTGACATATCGGACCTCGCCAGACTTCCCCACGATCCGATATTCCAATGGATATTCAACCCCTTTAGTGAGTTCAGAAAATCTGTTCATCAACAGCTCTCTGTCTTCTGGATGAACAAATTCCAGGAACGTCTTCCCTATGAGGTATTCAACTTCGTATCCAATTACATTCCGGACAACCGAGCTGATATAGGTCAGCGACCCACGACCGTCGATCTCAAAGATGACATCGCTGATGTTTTCCACCAGACTTCGATACTTCTCTTCACTTTCTCGTAGCGATCTCTCGGCCTTTTTCTTTTCCTCTCTAACGGCTGCTTCCTTGAGTTCCCGCTCGATCGCGGGAATAAGCCGCGGCAGGTTGCCTTTCATGACGTAGTCGCTCGCCCCGGCCTTCATGGCTGCCACCGCAATCTCCTCGCCAATCGTACCGGATACGATGATCAAGGGGATGTCCAGACCACTTTCCTTGAGGACTGCAATGGCGCTCAGACCATCAAAATTCGGCATCCTGTAATCCGCCAGAACGAGATCCCACGGCTTCTCAAGAAGAGCGGAACGCATTGCGTCTTCTGTTTGAACTCTCTCGAAGGATGGTTCAAAACCGCCCTTTCGGAGAATCCGAACGAGCAGCGTCACATCATCAGGAGAATCCTCCGCAATCAGCACACGCAGGGGAACGGCGCTCATGTCTATATCCTCACTTCAGGACAGGTGGCGATTCGTTTAACAAGATCCAGTACAAACCCAGTTCCCTGATGGCTATGTTGAACTGTTCAAAGTCAACGGGTTTCCGGATGTAGCTGTTAGCCCCCAGGCTGTAACCGTTGATGAGATCGTTTTCTTCTTTTGACGAAGTCAGAATAACTATCGGAATAAGTTTCGTCCTTTCATTACCACGTACACGTTTGAGGACTTCCATTCCATCGAGTTTGGGGAGTTTCAGGTCCAGGAGGGTCACAACTGGCATCACGGAGGTGTCACGGCCGGCATAATCGCCCGACCCGAACAGATAATCAAGGGCCTCCACGCCATCCTTGGCAACGACCACTTCATTGAGGATATTGTTCTTCTTTAGGGCCCGTAGAGTGAGAGTCACGTCATCAGGGTTATCTTCGACCAAGAGGATGATTTTTTCGTTCATGTTGTGTCACCTATGTTGGAATTAGATTGTAAAAAAGAATGTAGCGCCCTTATTGGGTTCAGCCTCTGCCCAGATCCGTCCCCCGTGACGGTGGATGATCCTCTGGACCGTGACCAGACCAATACCCGTTCCCGAGAATTCTTCCGATGAATGAAGACGCTGGAACGCGCCGAAAAGTTTATCTGAATATGTCATGTCAAACCCGACGCCGTTATCCTTGATATAGTAAACATCCAGACCATCCTTCTGGGTCATTCCGAATTGGATTCTTGGTCTTGGAGTATTTCCTGTAAATTTCCATGCGTTATTTAATAGGTTTTCCATCGCTATTTCTATGAGATATGAATCCCCGTAGACAATAATCCCTTTTTCAACCACGCATTCAACGGAACGATCCGGCTCGTTTTTTTTAAGCGAGTCAATAATTTTGGTTACGATATCACTCAAAGGCACAGGTTCCGGACGCATCTCAGCTTTGGTAAGTCGGGACAGCTTCAACAGATCGTCAATCAAACGGCCCATATGTTGTGTGGAAGCCCTCACTCTCTTCAGGTAATCCCGGCCTGTTTCATCTACTTTATCGTAATAATCTTCCAGGAGGGCCTGGCTGAAGCCGTCAATTGAACGCAAAGGCGCACGGAGATCGTGGGAAACTGAATAGCTAAACGCCTCAAGCTCTTTGTTCGTACGCTCGATCTCGGAGCTTCTTTCCTTGAGCGATTCAAGCATAGAGTTGAATGTCACAGCAAGAACGCCGATTTCGTCTGCGGCCTGCACTGGCACTCTGACTGCAAAATTGCCGGCCTCTACCTCACGCGCTGCGCGACTCAATGCATTTATCGGTCCTGATATCCTGTTTGCCACAAGGACTACGAGCAAGATTGCGATCAGCAGCCCCAAGAAACCTACAAGACAAGTATACAATACTCCTTGCCAGAGTGGAGCGAACACCTCAGCTTCGTCACGTTTTACTACCAATCCCCAGTTTTGGTCAGGCCCTACCGTCAGGCGCCTGACAGCGGACAAGACCCTCACGCCTCGGTAGTCATCGGCTATAGTTATCCCCTCCTGTCCTCGAGCGGCCATCATCGCAGGTAGAGCCTGAATCTTATATTCGAGGGGTTTAGGTATGGTCCCATCCGGCAAGGGGAACTTGAGTGACATCAGGATCGTTGAATCCTGATCGATCAGGACTATGTCGCCTGTTGGGCCCAATGCGATGCCAGTGTGAAGCAAGGGTTTAAGATAAGTGTCGGCGTCGATGTAGAACATCGCGACGCCCAATGGGGTGTCTGTCGCTGTATCTTTGAGGGCTGGACGAAAGATGGCCCGAGAAACGACAAGGCAAGGGCGTGTTGTCGTAGGGTCCAACTGAATGTCAACCGCCACTTTCCGTATTGAGTTTAGGGCCTTATCGAAAGACGGGTTACCCGAGACATTGAACCCAAGTTCTTTTTCGTCACAGGATGCCAGTATTATCCCTGAGGCCGCATCAGCTATCTGTATTTTTTGATACGCTTTGTAAGCGGCAATAATTTGGCTAAAACGTTGAACAAGAAGTTCATAGCTAGGTTCCCGGGTTAATTGTGTCCAAAATTGGTCGGGTGATTTCCCGTCAGGAGAGACACGCTGAATCAGAGCCAGAAGGTCATAAAATGAAGTCGAAATGTTAACTGATTCAGAGAATAGCGTGACATCATCCTTGCGCTCTCCCATCCAAAGCTCGAAGCGCTCTTTCTTCAAATCCGCAATGAGGCCGAGGGTATTCAAGACCACAGACTTTTCGTAGCCAAGAGAGCCGGTGTATTCTGTGAAGGGGACGCCAAAGATCGATACGGCAATCACTAGCGCCATGATCCCAACGATTACGGCGCCAAACTCTACAACCAGCTTGGACCGCAGGCTGAGTCCTCTGGGGTTGAACCCGTTTCCGGACCCTGAAGTCTCACGACGGCGCATGGTGGCTCCCTTGTTTCAAGACTGAACAGAGTAAACCGACATTTCTTAAGATTGGCAAGTATTTTTGTTATTATGTCAATTGCGGTTGCGGTATGGTCAATCTCCCTCTTCCGCAAATATATTAGAGCCAACATCAACCCTCGGTCCCTAGCAATCGATCCAGCTCTACCTTCAGGTCATCCATGTTGTAGGGCTTGTGTAATACACGAGCGGGACGGCGCCCCGGAAAGCTATTCATTACGACATCCTCAGTGTATCCACTGCTAAGGATGACTTTGACATCCGGTTTGATCCGTATGAGTTCTCCAAAGGCTTCAACTCCATTCATTTTGGGCATCTTGTAGTCGAGCATCACCAGATCTATTTCATTCATGCGCTCTCGGAAAATCTGTTCGTGGGCTTGAAGCCTGTCATCAATCTTGACTCTAATTTCGTTGCACGCGAACAGGAATTCCGTCTGCGCCTGAATATCCACGTCAGTTTTCATGTAAAGGGTGACGAGCGTGGTGAGGATAATAGCAGCCATCAGGATGCCCCATGCCGGCCAGACTCGCCGACGGCCCAAACCTCGGGTAGGGATAATTTCCTCATAGCGGTTTTGGTTCACGGAACCTCCTTCCCAACTCAAGTTGGGGGATACTGCTCTTTGCTGGGCTTTCGCTTTTAGATCAACGAGTCTATGTCCCTCAGTCGCAGCGTTCCGATTCTATCAATAGGACAATACCAATTCGTGAAACCATCCCAACAAAATTGTATAGTTACAATTGTTCCAGAAATATTAACGCCTGCAAGGATACAAGGTTCATCTTTTGCCATTTGGAACCTCGTTCGATCAGGTTTTTTCGTATCTAACAATATAGGGTAATTGTAAGCTGATCTGATTTTAGTTTACAGGGCGTAAGTTATCAACATTATAATTAAAACCATTGCAATTAAGTTCTGGATCAGATCAAGTGAAGGATAGGTATCATTATTGCACGTTATATTTTTTGACCTGGGGCTGAGTTTCCTCTCTTGGGTTTATTTACATCGGAAGAGATAAGCCATAGAAGTTAAAAAGTCTTTTCCTGCGCAGATTCGCGGCTAAACTTGCCGGCCAATTTCAGCAGCAGACTCTTGAGACTTTGCGAAGATCCGTATGATAAGGCATTCCCTGTGAAAAACTTAGAAAAGACAATGCATAGCAAAACAGTTATGCAGATTATTTCAAACCACAATTGATAAGGGTATCGGAATTCAACATAATAAGAGGTGAGTTTTTCAGCGAAGTGGAACTTTGGTCCAGGTTCGAGGGACCCCCAAAAAGGCCACAAAAGAACCCGCCACTGCAGGAAATCTCCTGCCAGATGAGATACCCAAAGGATGATTGCCGCGCACAACAATCTTGGATTCTTAGTCATTCTAAGCCAATAAATACAGGCAAGTATACAGACTATGGCAAAAACAACCAAACTGTGACTCATACCCCTGCCGGGCATTCCCAGAAGAATGTTTGCAGGTTTGTCAAGAATATCCGGACCGAATGACGCCACGGCAAGTACGGCTAAATTCTCTCTCTCAAAAAATGTAAGTTTTGCTATGCCGACAACGGCGAGATGTCCAATTATCATAATATCAATTATAATGTCTTACACGTTGCAAACGCAAGGGTGTCGATATATGCGTTCTTGGGATTCCGTTAATTTTGAAGATTTTTCCGATGACGTTGACATACGGAATGTTGGTTGGTACAGATTGACGATCAGCTTAGTTTGTTGTCCCTCCGGATTTAACCAATGAAGTTGCTGCTCTTCTTACTAAGAAAGATTGCTCGATTTTCCATGAATTATCCACGCTCAGTGGTAGTTACAAGCATGGTGATCTCTGCGCTCGGTTTTGTCACCATGCCCTGGATAGTCACGAGCACAAACTTGCTTGCAGGGGTAGGAAAGAGTAACGCAGTCATAAACCTTACCAAAGAAAACACCCAGCACTTTGGTGAAAATGAATCCCTGGTTCTTGTCCTGGAATTCCCCGAACCCCCTGGTCGGACTAGATTGCAGTTTGTTCAGGGCCTTTCGGAAATCATAGCAAAACTCCCGGGAGTTAACAGGGTCCGCTACCGAATTATTGACCCGGATGACAGGAACGAGGTCGAAACGCTTTTTAAGCATTTTTTACTCGGAATGGGCGAGAAGGAACGAGACGAGATTCAGTCAATACTGAGTCCAAACGGGGTAAGAGATTCATTTCGAAGGACACGTAATCATTTGATCCTCTTGGAAAACGCCTATCTCCAGAAACAGCTTCTTAGTGATCCCCTCGAACTCAGCTCCTTTGTTGCCAGATCCATGGAAAAGCAAACTGGACCAATTGGTGTTGGTGATCCCTATCTCTTGATATCGAGTCCGGACGCCACTCTTTATCTCATTCAGATAGTTCCCTATTCTCCAAGTTCGGACATAGTCAAGGCCAAAGATTTGGTGGAAAGTCTTCACAAAATCATTCCCGACGAAATAGAAAAACTCAATGGTAATTGGGGGCTTCTACGGGATAGCAAGGAACTAAAATGGGATTTAACTGGTAAAACGGCTTTTCAGTATGAATCAGATGTCATATTCGACGCAGAAACCACCAGACTGCTTTTTATATCTTTCGGGCTTGTTCTTATTACTTTTCTGACAATATACAGGAGCTTCATTTCTTCCGCAGTGTTGATGATACCATTGGCGGCTGGGATAGGCCCAAACTATGGCTTGTTGTATCTCTCTTATGATGAGGTAAACCCGGTGGTCATGGGGGCCACAGGAGTGCTTCTGGGGCTCGGAGCGGAATATGGGGTTCATCTCTGGGGTCGCTTCAGGGAGGAGTTTGACGATAATGGATCTGCTGAACAGGCTGTGATCAAAGCGTATGAGGAAACAGGCCCACCTGTCATACTCGGGGCGCTCACGGGAATCGTCGCATTTTTGTGCCTGTGCCTGTCGAACCAGCCGGCGTTGGTTCAGTTTGGCTACTTTGGGGCAACCGGGCTTGCCTTAACGATCCTGTCGACTTTGTTTCTTTTTCCTGCCCTTGTAAGGCTGATGACGGGCATGAAGCGAGACTATTTTCCAAAGATGCGGGTGAGATTTGGATACCTGGCTGGATTGTATCGCCGGAAACCACGCGCGATTGTAGCTGCGTCGTTCGCTATAATATGCGTAGGAGCTTTTTTCGCAACTAAAGTTTCCTACGAAAAAGATCTTTTCAAAGTTTTCTTAGCTGGAAACATGCATTCAATGGAAGTTTCCCAGAAGATTTCTCGTAAGTTTCATTCAAACTTTGCTCAATCCACACAGCTAAGTTTTGATGTTGACGATTTCCAGCAAGGCCTTGTGATTCAAAGAGAATTAGACGCTATTATTGAGCGTAGAATGCTGGAATCCTCAGATGTCGCCTCTTTTGATTCAGTTTCGCTTTTCGTCTCTCCTGACTTGATTCGTCAGGAAAATCTCAAGGTTCTAACGGGGATAGTGAATTCGTGGCCCCAACTCAAAAAAGTTTTTACCGAAGAGATTGAAAATTCAGATTTTTCAAAAATGGCTGTTGAAAAACTTCAGGATTCTTTCGACTCAACTGGAAAAATGATTGCTGATCTGGTCGGTCGGGACCAGAAGAACGCGGAAATCAACGACCCGGTTAAAAAATCGCAAAATGTAGCCAAAATAGGAGACAAATATAGATTCTTGACCGATGTCAGGTACTCTGACTCAATTACTAACCCAGAAGACCTCAAGAAAGTTGACAGAGAAATACTTGGCGCCGTTCAAAACCTGCCTGTTCCAATCCACATATCAGGAACCAGGCAGACAATGGAGGCCATTTTGTCCAGCCTTGTAGGCGAACTGGTAAGACTTGGAACTTACGCATTCGTGTCCCTGGCGCTGATTTTTCTGGTTGTCTTCCCTAACCCCCTGGGCGTAGGTCTTTGTCTCATCCCCATGATAGGTTCGTTTGCTATCACATTGGGGGTTTTTGGAATTGTCGGGGCGGGTTTACCTTTTTCGGTGGTGTGTGTGGCGCCACTGGTCTTTGGCTTTAGTATTCATAATGGTATTCACGTCGTTATGGGGAGTTTACATGAAAAAAACAGTGATGTTGCGACAACGATGATACGAGTGACTCCGAGAGCGGTTCTAACGTCTCTAAATATCATGGCCGGTTTTGTAGCCATGATAACGTCTCACCATTATTCGATGGAATTTCTCGGGTGGTCTATGATTGTGGGCATGATGTCCGCAGTGCCTCTGACTTTAGTAACTCTTCCAGCCTTGTTGGATCTATTACAGAAAAAGAAAGCCTGAAGAACTCATGAAGTTAAACAGTAGATCTGAACACCGTTTACATGATGAGCCCGGAAAGTAGCTTGTTTTGTTGAGAGAAAAAGTCCAATCCAACACCCTGATACTTGTCTCAATCATTTTATTTGGGTCAAGTGTAACTCTGGCGCTGATAATAGGAGACATAGGTTTCCAGGGAGATGACTGGTGGGAGTTTTCGTGGCCCTACTGGTTTACCTTTCCTCAGTCGACGTTGGAATGTGTCAAACATTACAGCAGACCTGTTGAGGGCCTTTACTACGTGTTGTTATATGAGTCATTCGGCTTCAACAGGTTTTTCTACACACTGACGTCATTATTTCTGTTGGCTGGTTCCTGCACGGTTCTGGTGAGATGCTTACAAAACGCTTTTCCACTCAGGATATCCCTGTCCATAACTTCGGGGATCTTTGCCTTCTTTCTGACACCGACTTCCAATCTTATTTACATGTGGCATACTGATAACTCCCGATTGGCCAACCTGTTTTTCTGGTGTTCCGTATATGGTTTCCAAAGATGGGTAATGGAGTCATGTTCGTGGACACGGTTGGCGTTCCCTGCGTTCTTTTATCTTCTGGCGTCTTTAACGTATGAAAACACTACCCTTATGATCTTCGGAGTCCCTTTCCTGGTATGGCCTATCTACACCAGAGGCGCCAGGACCCTGTCAACTTCCAAATTTGTTTTTAGGCTGTTTTCGTCCCTAATGGGGGTCTTTGCACTGTTTGTAATAGCCCGGTTCATGCTTTTCGGAGGTGGAGCCGTGAAACAAAGTTCTTTGATACCCCCGATTAGCCTCATTAAGTCCTACGTTGTGGACCTTTCCGTGTACTTGAGTTATCCCTTCACCGATGCGGTTCTTGACCCCGTATCCTGGTTGTGGGGCGTACCTATAGCCGTTGTAACAGCTGTAGCGCTGTTACATATTTCCAAGATCGAAGCCGGTTATTCAGGTGAAGACAGTGAATTAGTTCAGACCTCCACATATATTGCGGTCACTGGCATGTCATTCCTTGTTTTGGGGCTGGCCCCATATTTGATGGCTGGATATACTTCCAGCATAGGTTTTACCAGCCAGAGCAGGATATATTCATCGGCGTCCTACGGTGTGGCGATACTGCTGGGGCTTGTGGCGTCATCGGGATCGAATCCAAAGATCCGTTTGGCATGGAGGAGTTTCGGGATTGTCTACCTATGCCTGATGGCCGTTTTTCTAGCCGGCCTCAGGAATGAATGGCAGGAAGCCCACAGACACAGGGCTCGGCTGTGCAATAGTCTGCTTGATCAAGTTCCGGATGTGGCCCCAAACACAACCTTTCTTTTTCTGAATTTACAATCCTATATTTCCAGGGATGGAGTTGCCCGGGCGGTAGTTTTTCAAGGGGTAGAGGGTTTGAGTGAATGGATTAGAATATTATATGGAAAAAGGAGCGTTAACGCCTACTTCCTTTATCCAAAGGGAGATGTCGCGTCAGATGATCGAGAGTACAGGAGAGCCATTGTGTCGGACTCTGGGATAGCAGCGAGGGGAAGCATAGCGGATGGCCCAATCCCTTTGAATCGCTTACTGATTTTCAAGAGAGACTCAGATCAATTGCAACTGATTGATGGATTGTCACAGGATGATGGACTTGCCGCCATTGAATGGAAGGGAAACTTCCAGATAGAGTCTAACAGAAAGCTAATTTTATTCCAATCGGATTTGGCTCCTCGGAAGAGAGCAATCTGTGGAGATTGAATACGTGTGAACGCAGCAATTATCTGATAGGCCCGATAACGGTAGATTTTCCTGTTTACCAAAACATAAGCCTTGGCTGATTTTTAGAAACCGTCACGAACAAGTATATTCAACCCTTCTTAGTCGGCAACGCCACATAGAAGGTCGACCCTTCCCCAACCTTGCTTTCAACCCACACTCTTCCTCTGTGACCGACGACTATTTTGCGTACGATCGCCAGGCCTAGCCCCGTGCTGTCCTCGCCTCCAGTGGTTCTTACGCTGGTTCTCTGAAAAGGTTTGAAGAGCTTGTCTATTTCTTCAGCCGGTATTCCCTGTCCCTGGTCTTTGACGGAAACAATGGCGTCATCTCCTGACATGTTAAGCGCCACCTCAACAGTGCTATCCGGACTCGAAAACTTTATGGCATTGGTGATTAGATTGTTTAGGACCTGATTAATTTTTGTAGGATCTATCATAACATCTGGAATTGCATTATCTTGCATGAAACTGAGGCGAATCTTCTTTCTCGCCGCCATCGGAGTGTTCACTGACACATTTCGTTCGATAAACTCACTCAAATTTGTTTTTACGAGCTCAAGTTCCAATTTGCCGGATTCGATCTTTGCAACGTCAAGCAAGTCATTGACGAGTTTAAGCATGAATTGGCTTGAGGAGTGAATTATTGAAACGAATTCCATCTGTTCCGTGTCAAGGGCGTCAACGGCCTCGTCCAACAGAAATTCGCTGTACATCTGTATCGCGTTCAGTGGGTTTCTCAAGTCGTGAGCGGCGATTCCCAGGAAACGGTTTTTCTCTTCATTTAATTTCTCAAGTTCCATATTTTTCTTGGTAAGTTCTCTCTGGAGGTTTGCCAGTTCGTTATTGAGTCGACCGAGTTCATCATACAGAGCGCTTTCCCGTTGCTCATGCTCTTTAGTGAGATTAACCCGCTCTTTAAGGGCGGCCCTAAGACTGTTGATCTGTTCATTGCCAATTCCAGTCAGTTCGTCCACCAGTTTTCCCAATCCATTGGATGTCTTTGCCGCAACTACGAGAATTGAGTTTTCCCACAAAGCGCCACCGAAACTAAGAATTACCACGCTACCCTTGATCGGAACGCCCAGTTGCCAGTCAAAGGTAGCGCCATGCGATTTTATTTCATTAAGAAATGTTAGGGATTTACCGAGGCTGCCACCATCAACGACCATGGCTAAAGATCTTCCCGGTTGAATGCGGGGTTCTAGGCCCAGTTCATCTCGAACTACCTCGATGATGGTTCCATCCAGCCCACATTTGAATACTGCTCCGACATCCTGTTTTTCAGGTTTCATAACGCCCTCATTGACAACCGATTGGCCAGCGATACGGCCTGCTGAGCGTCGTCAGCAAAACCATCAGCGCCAAGTTTAATCCAAAGGTCTTGGGATGAACGAAGCGCATAACCTCCGACCAAGATCTTTACTCGGCCATCCGTGTCATGGTCCCGCACGGCCACTATAAGCTCTTTCAGTGTCTTTCTGTGAAACGGCATCGAGGCTGATATTGCAAGCACGTCGGGTCGATGCGAATCTATGGCCTGTATTATGGTGGATGTCGGGGTATTCGCCCCCATGTAATAAGTATCCCACCCATCCATCTCAAAGAAATCCGCCACCATACGGATACCTATTTCATGGAGCTCTCCACCAACACATGCCGCAACCAGTCGGTGTCCGGTTTTCTCAGATGAGAATATGTATTGATAAAGCTGCGACATAATAAGTTGAGTGGCAGCGGAACAATAATGTTCCTGGGCGACACTGGCTCTGTTCAGATGCCAAAGACGTCCGATCTCGTACTGTGACCGCTGAAAAACGTAAAGGTAGATGTCTTTTATACTGGCGCCTTTTTCAACCGCTTCCAATATCATGTTGCTGGCCAGGTGTCTTTCTCCGCAGAGGAGAGCGTCGAGATATCTTGTGGCCAAGTCATGCAAAGGAAGGTCTTCAGTAATGAAGGAAGACTGGGATAAAGATTCGTGTTCAATTCGAGTTGCCGCCGCATCTACATATTCTTGAGTGATAGAGCTCATCTCTTCTGGAAGTTGTTCCCGCAAAACTTCCTGAGTACACTCGAGCATTTTTGTCAGAGCCTCGGGAGGGAATTTCAATCCTTCGAAAAGCTGTTTCAGCCAGGCGACATAGTTCGCAAAGATTGTTGGATCAGATTCTGTGAGGGCTTCAATGAGATACCTGAAATGGTGATTGGCGTCGCGTAGGCTGAACTCCCGCCCTTTATCTCCGTATGGTTCCCATATTTCAGGCTGAATCTCGTACTGTCTTGTCACAATCGCTTCTGATAGAAGCTCCATTTGTTCGTTGATAATTCTGGCGATCTTTGCATTGATTCCGCTCATATTGACCTCCTCAATGTATACGACAACCTGAAAATTATTTAGAAAATGACTTTAGAACAAATTCTGAGCAATTGAAATCCGGCATCAATACGCAAACGCTAAATTTATCACAAAATAATTCCGTGTCACAGTGTATTGCAGAAAACGTTGGTTGACAACCTGTCCGCAGGATGACAATGATGGTGAGCGTTTACTCAAACCTTTCAGATTCTATGCGCTGGAATTACCCGTAAACTTACAGAAGGAGGCGCTGTCATGGCAATGTTCATGCCGCAACTTAGAGAGGCTATTATGCCGTTACATGATGAAGCGGAGAAACGGGGACCGCTCCGGGAAATCCCGGAAAAGACAATGACCCTTAATAATTACAAGAAGATTCTTGGCCGACTCTATGGATTTGTGTCTCCGTCTGAAGAAGTTATAGAATCTCTGTTGGCAAGCTATAGTGTTGATTTAGATTGGGGTGAGAGAAAAAGGGTAGGGCACCTGGAAAACGATCTGACATTTCTCGGTGAGACTCGAAAAACTCTCGAAATGTTACCGAAGTGCGTAGAAGTTTCAAACATTCGTAACATGTTTCAGGCATTGGGGATCGTATATCTCTTCGAAGGGTCCCGACTCGGAGGATTGGTCCTTTCCAAGGCGCTTAGGGAGCATTTTGGGTTTGGAAATTATCAGGGGTACGCATATTTTGCTTCTAATGGAGCGGAAGTGGTTGCCATGTGGCAAACTTTCAAGAATTTTATGGAGAACCATGTAGCCTCAAATGGAGGCGAAGCAGAAATCATTATTTCCGCTAAGCAAGGTTTCGATTTGCTCAACGGGTGGCTTGACTCATACTGAAATATTACTGAGTTGACGTAGCAAACACTAGTTCATTTCAGCTAATACCGCAGGAGAATAAATCGTTAAGGCACGCCAACTTTGTAGGGTCCCCAATTATAATCAGCACGTCATTGTCATGAATCTGTTCATCCGGCGAAGGATTGGCGATCAATTCGGTTCCCCTTCTGATCGCCAATACGGTAACACCGAATTTGCCTCTAATATCAAGTTCTCTAATTGATTTTCCGGCGGACGGAAACCCGGGATCTATCCGAATCGAAGAGATCTCGGTCTCGGATAATTCTAAACCCAGGTCGGAAACCGTTGGGGATTCATACACAGGCTTCCTAAAAACCTGGTAGTGATTTGATCTAATCTGCGCTACGAATTTTTCAATGTCGCTTTGAGGAATCAGATATTTCCTCAAGACGCGAGCTAGAATTTCAATGGAAGATTCATATTCCTCAGTGACCACTTCATTAGCTCCCAGGTAGTAAAGGTAGTCAATGTCTGAAACAAACCGTGTTCGAACCATGATATAGAGGGCCGGGTTCATTCTGCGGGCTGTTTCAATGATCCGTCTATTGGCGGATGGATCCGAGATCATAATCACAAGCGCTCGGGCCTGCTTGGCGCCGGCGTGTTCCAATACAGGAGAGGTAGACGCGTCTCCATAGTTTATGGGTAGACCACCAGATTGCTCTTTTCTGACGGTGTCCGGATTGAGTTCAATTATCACATGGGGGATTTTTGCCGCGGATGCCACCTGAGACAGATTTCTGCCTCCGATCCCAAATCCGACTATGATCAGGTGGTTGTTTTGTTTCGGAGCGTCCTCCATCGAACCGCCCCTGGAAAAGCCATTCCTTACAACTTCTGGAAGAGGCGCCAACAGCGCCAGCGACGCCATACGCTCCCCTGAAGCAATCAGGAAAGGTGTTGCCAGCATAGTAATAACCGACAGTCCCAGAAAGAGTTGATAGCTGTCTTTATCTATCAACCCTAGAACCGATCCGGTTTCAGATAATACAAAAGCGAATTCGCCTACCTGACAGAGGGCAACTCCAGTCAGAACAGCGGTTCTGACTGGAAAACCAAGGGCTATGGCCGCTGAACCGGCGGTAATGAATTTGACCATTACGACTATCGCCGCTGCAGTGAACACAAGGTAGGCGTTTTGCACAACATAGGAGATGTTCAAGAGCATGCCGATAGAAACGAAGAAAAAACTCGTGAAAAGATCCCGGAATGGTAAAATGTTACCGAGAGCGCGTTCGCTGAAGTCAGACTCCGATACTATCAGACCAGCGATAAAGGCGCCCAGCGCAAGCGAAAGGCCGAAGGCCGATGTTAACCAGGTTGTTCCGAGAGCGACCAGTACGATTCCCAAAAGAAAGAGTTGCTGGTTTCTAAGCCGTGCCAGTTGATAAAGAAACCAAGGGGCCAACCACTTGGCAGAGACAACCACGACCAGCAGAATAGACACAGATTTTATCGCCAGATCCAACAAATCCATGCCGATCGATGAGCTCTTCCCAGCTAGAATTGGAGATAGGAGTATCATGACGACAACAATGACGTCCTGAAATATCAGAATGGCGAGACTTAACTTTCCATGAGGACTTTCTGTTTCAGTTCTCTGTTGCAAGATTTTCAGGACTATAGCGGTACTGCTTAAAGACAGCATGAAGCCAAAGAAAACTGCCATGTTGCCCGGGATTCCCATCCCGTAGGCCAGCAGAGTTCCCGCAGCAATAATGAGTCCAACCTGAATAGTCCCTCCGATCATAATAAGGGATTTGATCCTGATCAAGTTTTTGAGAGAGAACTCGAGCCCTATTGTAAACAGAAGGCACACCACCCCTATTTCAGCGAGATCTTCGACTTCCGACACATGCTTGACAAGCCCTAGGCAGTGAGGCCCGGCCAATATACCCGTCAGCAGGAATCCGACAATATTTGGAACCTTGATGCGTTGGCAGACAAAAACAACAACGATAGCCAGACCGCAGATAACGACGACGTCTTTGATCAAAGGAATTTCCATACAAACCTGATTATGCCTATTAGCGTTTTGAATAGAAAAAGGACGTGAACGTCAATGACCGATAAAATCTTCTATGACAGGAGCCAAATCCATGAAATTGAATTTATATTCTTCTTCCAGGTTTCTTTCCTGATCAGGTAGATATGTTTTGCCGAACATTTGGTCAATTTGAACTTGCTTCCCCTCACAGTATCTGGAAAGAGAAACCTTGGTCATTGATCCAATTAGAAGGGCCCCAGAACTGGCTCCCCATTCAAAATGAGGGCCATCTCCTCCGCTGTCTCCGATGACAACTGCTTTTCCTGATGGGATATCGAAATTGCGCATTGCCGCTATAGTGTTCTTGGGCTTGTCATCGATCTCACAAACTTCAAACTGGTAACGCGAATCACCAGGTGTTCTCGAATAACTTATCAGGGGATTTGCCGCGATTATGGGAACATCCGGTAAGACTTTCTTTATAAGCGCTCTTTGAAAAAACCCCTGCATACCTGTTGTGTTGATCATGAAAAGTATTTGCTGCTCTGAAGCCCATTCTATAAGATCAGAGACCCCTCGGTAGATTGAAAACGACTTGTCCAGAAAGTTGTCCATGTGGCGCTCAGAAAATGGTTCAGCCAAAAGTTGTCTAATATCATCAGAAGCTTGCCTCAATGAAATTTCATTGCTAGTGTATTTACTGAAAGTGTTGCGCAGTTCTGTTTCTAGTTCCGGGTACGCAAACGCTATTGGGTCAAACGGACCGGAGGGCGCAAGACATTCATTCCAGTCCGACGAAATGATACCTTTGTATTTCAATGACGCCTCCTGTGTCGGCAAGAAAGTCAAATACTTATCTTATGATCAATTATAGGAATTTTGTAGATGTCCAGCAACCTTAATCAAGATATCAATCATGGGATTGACTCTGCTGGAATTACAGATATGCTCTGAGAATATTTTTTGGTGTCCGAACTGAAAGATTAGAATTATTTGTCTTTCTCTTTTTACTTCTTAAGGAGAACCAATCAATGAGGAGCGATCTCACAGGAAAAAGTCCGATTGATTTTGAAATGCTTAAACATTACGTTGACAGGATTGCAAGTTCTAAAGAGCGCAAGGGGACTCTGAACTGGAACGAGGATGAAGAGTGTCTTGAATTGGTCGAATATGTTACAGAGAAAAACAAGTTGATCGAGGATCTCAAGATCGAATGTCGAAACTTGAAAACAGCCTTTACAGAAACGATTCTCAAGCTTGTGATGGCGGCTGAATTCAAGGACAACAGTTCGTCTGATCATGTTGAACGAGTTGGCAAATTCAGTTCTTTCATGGCCCGTAAGACTGGTTTTTCTGACAGGGATTGCTCAAACATTGTTTTTGCCGCGGCCATGCATGACATTGGGAAGATAGGAATCTCAGAATGTGTTCTCTACAAACCTGGAAAACTAACTGCCCCAGAATACGAAATAATGAAGTCTCACACAGAGATTGGCGCTGATATACTTGCCGGAGCAAAGTCTGAAGTGCTTCAACTTGCTGGACAAATTGCCTTGAATCATCACGAGCGTTGGGATGGCCTCGGATATCCGAGGGGATTATCAGGAGAGGACATACCTCTTGTCGCAAGAATAGTGGCGCTGGCGGACACCTTTGACGCCTTGCTTTCGCGTCGTCGTTACAAAGACGCGTATCCAGTTGAGGTCGCTGTGGAAGTACTCAAGGCTGAAAGTGGAAAACATCTTGACCCTAATCTGGTCTCAATGTTTTTAAATGATATGGATGAAATAATTGAGTTGTTGTATGAAGACGATATCCCACCCACAAAACAGTATGATCTGAGCCAGAGGGACAGAAATGTAAACTTGGAAGGTGACTGTTTTTGATCAACCGGGTAATTGTCACTTCAACGGAATACGGATCGTAAACAAGCTCCCCTGGCCAATTCCACTACTGACATCGATCCGGCCTGAGTGAAGATTGATTATGTGACGAGCTATAGATAATCCCAGGCCTGCGCCTCCCGTATCCCTTGCTCTTGCTCTGTCAACCCTAAAAAACCTTTCAAAAATCCGTGGGAGTTGATCTCTTGGAATTCCACATCCTTTATCTTTTACTTCTATCAAGGCTTCGTGATTGCTTTTGTGTGCCGTAACACAAACTTCTGAGCCCTTTTCGCTGTATTTTATTGCGTTGTCCAGAAGATTTGACAGGGCTTGTTCGAAAAGCTGCCGGTTGATTTCTATTTCCAGGGATGGGTCACAGTCGGTAATAATCTGAATGTTTTTTTCCTGGGCCAACGTTTCAAGGAACTTTACAACTGAACGTACAGGCTCACACACAGAAGCCTTTTCCAGTTTCATGGCTCCCTTGTCGGCGTCCTGTTCTACCCGGGACAATTTTAGAAGGTCTTCTATGATTGAGGTTAGCTTGTCCGTGTGCTTGATGGCAATGTCGAGGAAACGTGACGCAGTTCCAGGATCATTGATGGCCCCGTCTCTTAAAGTTTCAAGAAATCCCTTGATTGAGGTCACCGGAGTTTTTAGCTCATGAGAGACGTTGGCGACGAAATCTTTACGAATCTGGTCAATGTTTTTCAGCCTGGAGATATCGTTTAGAACTATCATTGCCCCTATCGGGGTCCCTTGGGTATCTGAGATCAAAGTTCCATGGGTTTGGAGGATTTTGTCAGGGGTCCCTATTACTGTCAGTTCATCTTCAATTGGGAATGCGCTGGTGAGAGTCCTGGTGACGAACTCATTTAACCTACCGTTTCTGATGGACTCAAGGATCTGTCTGCCAGACGCTTGAGGTAAAGTGGTCTGGAAAATTTCTTCAGCCGCCTGGTTCATGCGCATTATTCTTTTGGATGAGTCCACGACTATCACTGCTTCTACCATTTCACTAAGAAGCGACTCCAGTTCGTTTCGCTGCCTCGTCATTGTTGTGAGACGAGCACGAAGCTCCGTAACCATCGAATTTATGGCCTCGGCCAATTCTTGGATCTCGGTTGCACCGCCTGCATTGACACTTTTGTCGAAGTCACCATTTGCATATCTCTGCGCCGCATTTTTGAGTTCAGCCAGGGGCTCGCTGATTCTTCTAGATACGATCAAACTTAAGACCGCCACCACAATCACCAGCAGAAGAATCGCTATTGCAAGTTTCCCGTAAAAAAAATTGAGGATGTTGCTCAGACGCTCTATCGAAGTGGAAGCTCTTACGATTCCAATAACGTTGCCGTCTTGTATTATGGGTAAGGCCACATATACCAAATCCTTGTTTACTGTAAAACTGTAACGAGTAGACGAACTCATTACGCCACCTATGGCCTCTCTGATTTCAGGCCGGGTAGTGTGGTTTTCCATTTTTGAAGGCGAGCCTTCTGAATCGCCAAGGATTGAACCATCAGGCCCCAGTACTGTCAATCTATATGGGGTATTTGATCCGAGCTGATCGCAAAATGAATCTATGAAAACCTTGTCGCCAACTGAAAGACGTGGCCCCAAGATTACTCCTACCATCTCAGCCTGTTTCCTAAGGCTTTCCGAAACGGAGTTAAACTGAATTTCTTTAAGGGCAGTGGCAGCGAAGTAGCCACAAAACAGCACGGATAAAAACAGAACGGCCATGTGTGAGCTATAAAGCCGTCCTAACAAAGTTGATCTGAATCGCATTCTACTTTCTCACAAGTCAGATACTATTTTTTACCGCCGCAAAGAACAAAGTTATTTGAGCTTCCTAAAAAGTTCTTAAATCAAATAATAAGCGAGATCTTGATCATCCGCTTCGGGTTTTTTACATCATGTTCCAACCAAGACGTTCCCTGTCTGACGGGATGTCCTGCCACACTGGTGACAATATCACGGATACTTTGGTCGCTGCAAGGAAGACAATTTCTTTAAATGGAATCACTAAATGTTGCCTGGTCAGGAACAAATCAGACGTTGTAATATGTTTTGTATATTTTGGAATAACAATTTACGCCTTCTCGCTTTTTTATCTGACGGCAATTTTGGCCACCATAACTTTCTCTATCTCGACAATAATATAAATGATTAACCCTACCACTACCGCCTTTGTCCAAGAGCCTACGCCTATCGCAGCGGAATGGAACAGGGAATTCATTACCGGAAGGTGAGTGAAGAGAACTTGCAATAAGACCATGATACCTGCCCCCACCCAGACCCAGATGTTTGTAAACAGGCCCAGTCGAAAAATCGAGCGGCTCATTGAGCGGCAATTGAATAAGTAGAAAAGCTCGCCCATAACGAAGACATTCACCGCAGCAGTGCGTGCGTGGTGTTCCGTGGTGCCGGCGGATAGCTCCCATTCGAAAACGCAAAAGGCTCCGGCGCATAAAAGTGATGAAACCAATGCTATACGTTTTGTCAAGTAACGAGAGATGATCGGAGCGTCGGGGTCACGAGAGGGGGAGAGCAAAAGCTCAATTGCACGACGTATCGGAGTGAGTCGACCGACTGTGCTATTGTGCATAAACAAGGCGTTGTGCGGTGGGATCCAGGTCGCCATAAGGGACTTGAAGCGACCGGGTCGAGCCAATCTAATGACCGCTGATGATAAGGTCTGGTTGGTCTCCATAGCTTGCTCAAAACCTACGGATTACGACTATGCCGCTGAAAGTTGGACACGTAGTCAACTGTCCAAGCACTTGCGTAAGACTGCTGAAGGAGCCGGGCATCCTTCTCTTCGGAAAGCAGGGAAAGCTACTGTTCAAAGAATCCTCAAAGATCATGATGTGCGGCCCCACAAGACCTCTTACTATTTGGAGAGACGGGATCCGGATTTCGAAGAGAAAATGGCTCAGATATTGGTTGTTTACAAAGAAATTGAAGTATTTCGAGAGAATCCAGCAAAGGATGAAAATCGACGGGAGACAACCATATCCTATGATGAGAAGCCTGGAATTCAGGCTATTGCCAATATCGCCGCTGACTTGCCGCCAGTGCCGAACCATTACTCAACCTGGGCAAGAGACTATGAATACAAACGTCTTGGCACAGTCAGTCTCATGGCTGGCCTTGACCTTCACGACGGGCACGTTCACGCTCTGGTAAGGGAGCGTCACAGGAGCAAGGAATTCATTGAATTCTTGGAGGAAATAGATCAGCGTTATCCTGATGACTGGAAGATCAGGCTGGTAATGGACAACCACTCAGCCCATGTCTCCAAGGAGACCCTTAAATGGTTGGGGGGCCGACAGAGTCGTTTCGAATTTGTATTCACTCCAAAACACGCATCATGGCTAAACATGGTAGAAATCTTTTTCAGCAAGATGGCCCGTTCATTTCTGAGAAGTCTGCGTGTGAAGTCCAAGGATGAGTTGATTCAGCGGATCTACAAATACATACAAGAAATCAACGAATACCCAGTTATCTTCCGTTGGAAATACAAGCTAGACGAAGTGCTGGTTTGATCTGATAAGTTAATTATGAAACGCTATACTAGAGGAATCTGAGCAGATTATGGATCTCTTACTGAAGAACTTGATGGCCTCTCAGATGTTTCGGAGTCATTGACCGTCATAATGGGCGTGAATCCTCTATTGGTCGAGGAAAGCTGAATAACTTGTGGTTCAAGTGACGTTGGCTGATAACGAGTGTAATTGTAAGTTGTGCCGCTCCACTGTAAAGGGTCTCTGAAAATAATCTTCTTAATTATCACGACAAAAATCCAGATAAGCATCAAGTTTCCAAGCAAGAAGTAAACTGAATACTTTTTCGGAAAACCTGCCTGATCAAGAAAGAACCCCGGGATTATAACTATTTGTAACAGACAGGCCAAGGGCAACAGGAACCACAAACTGGGCCAGAGTTCCATTGCCGACTCGGTATAGAGAAAAGTCCCTAGTGCGAAAGAGGGCAAACCGACCAAGATATGCAACAATAAGTGTTTCAGCACCGTTAAGAGTTTGAAATTCATTGCCCCGGCCAGTATTCGTGTCCAACCGTTTAACACTTCTCGCAAACCGAAATACATTTTGGTTTGTAGAAGGTTTCGGCCATTGGCAAACAGTATGCCTAGGCCGTTGGCTTTAACCCTTTTCCCGATTCCAATATCTTCGACCGCAAAATCTTTTACACTGGAATGTCCTCCGATTCTTTCATACGCCATGCGACTGATAATAAAAAACATTCCGTTAGCAGTTGCAACAGGACTGCCGGGATCGTTGACCTTGGCCAGCGGCAATATCATTGCCGCCGTCGCGGCAAATAACGGAATAAGCGCTTTTTCCCAAAAAGTGTCCAGAATAAACTTGGGAGAAAGCGTTACAAAGTTTATCTTCCTTTGTATAGCCTCGTGTAAGCACTGCCTCAATGCGGCTTTATGCAATGAGCTGTCCGCATCTAGGAATGCAAGCCATTCGCCTGAAGCGTATTTGACCCCTTCATAAAGAGCGTGACACTTGCCGGTCCATCCTACGGGTAGCTCTGTTATTGATATTAGGTGGCAATTTGTTCGTCCCTCAAATAGCTTTCCGACTATTTCAGCGGTCCGGTCCGTGGATCTATCATCAACACAAATTATTTCCAGGTTAGGGTAATCCTGAGCAAGTATCGATCGCAGACAAGTACCAATCAAGGCTTGTTCGTTACGAGCCGGAACTATGACCGATATACGTGGCGGCGATTTGGGGAGGGATGTATCTTTGTTAGGGTCAAAGACTGGGACCCATCTGCGACTATCAGCTATCTCACGCATACGCATGGACCAAAAATAAACAATAAACAAAAGAATGGCCGATCCTAACACTAGCGAAATATAATTCAAAAGAATGCCCTCATTGCAAAATCAAATACATCGCACTTTATAGCAGTAATCTGCCAGAACCTTGACCACAACAGGCCAAGCTAAAACACCCAGTCACGGGCTTACCCGTTATTGAGAAGTTACTTTCCCGAATAATTTAGTTGGCATGTCAGTCTGAAAAAACATCATGATTATAAATAGATGAAAATTACGCACCGGAACCAAAGTCTCCAAAATCAACGGTTCAGAGCGACGATAGGTTCCTCGAATCTTGTTACCAGCCTACCGGAATAAGACTGCCTTATCAAAGCCTTTCTAATCCAGTCCGCTGTATTCGCCGGCTTAAATATAAACCTGATCCCTGTTTTTATTCCTACTACGTTGCCGATCCTCATATACTTCCAATAGGGCCCCTTTAAACGAAGGAGCCTACAGACTCCAGCTATGGTCCTAGAAAAAGACAACATCTTTTCATCGAAACCTAGATAAATTTCCGGACATATCGATGCGGCATGAAACATTTGGGAAACCGCTTCATCCAGATCCAGGTCCTCAGACAAATACCACACCTGATCCAAAGGATTAGTCAATCCATTCACGAACCCTTGCTTTCCGGCGAGTCGCCACAGGGCTGTGTGTGGATAAAGGCGTACGCCAATAAAAAATTGCGCCACATGAGTAACTGCGCGTCCGTTTTTTCGAAGATTGTTGAGCACAAAATCCAGGGATGTCTGAAGGGTCTCATTTGTCTCTCCCGGCCCTCCTATCATGAAAAACCACCAAACCGCAAATCCTGTTTGGTTTAATGCCTCCGCCGCTCTAAAAACATCTTCGCTTTTGAAACCCTTTCTGTAATTTCCTAACATAGTGTCGGACGCGGATTCAGGAGTGATCATAAGGGACCTGAACCCGGCCCTCCACATCAAAGCCAGATATTGCTTATCCAACCCTCTAGGGTGGACGCCCATGGCGGTAAATCGAGCTTTCCATGGTCGTTTTATAATTTCTTCTAGAATTGACATCGAATGATCAACCGGGTCATTGAACACAGAGTCCACAAACTCAAATGTGTCAGGACCATATTTTTTGAGGGCATCCTCGATTTCATCCACGACATCAATTGGGTTTCGTAAACGTAAACGGGCGCCTTCAAGAGATTGATTATACGTACAATACACACAATGCCGCCTACATCCCCTTTTCGTTTGAATGTTGTAGGCCGCGCCGATCCTCTGATACAGAGAGGTGTCAACCCATCTCCCGATATCGGGGGTCTGACCGCTAAATTCAGTCAACACCGGAGCGGCTAAGTGGAAACAGCCATTTATTATTGAACCAACTCCAGGGATTTGTGATGGGTTCTTTTTGCTCTCAAGACATTCCAGCAGAACTCGAAAAGGTTCTTCACCATCAGATACAACTATGTAGTCAGCTTTTGACAGCCTCAGGATAGCCTCCGGCGCCAAACTCACAGCAGATCCTCCGAGTACAATCGGGCAATCGCTGAGACGCCTTATCTCATTTATTAGGTCTACGGCGTCTCGAAGATAAGAAATCGGGTGCAACATGTTGACATTGTCTATATTCCTGACAGAAACACCTATGGTCTCGGGTTTAAACGATTGGATCGCGTTCCTAGTGTCGGAGACATTTTTTTTGCCCGAAAAACACAGGTCCAACACCTTTACACTGTGGCCTGCCGCCTCAACAGCGGTCGCCACATAGCACAAACCAATAGGCGCCGCGGCTAGCATATCTCCTTTTCTGTTGCTGTTTATTAGTAGTACTTTCATCGAGATCTTTTCGCTATCCTATGAGAGACTAAGACAGGGGTATGGTACCAGACTACTGATTCGGAGTGAGAGCCCACACTAAATGATAAGAAACTATCGCCTTGACGTTCAGTCATGGTTTGACACCGAAAGGACTCTTCAATTCCCAATCTCGATCTTAATCCGGATGAAAACGCAAAATTTATCTGCAAATCCTTGTCGTAAGGCTGATTGTCCATGACAAACATATCTCGGGGATCAAGCAGGTTAAACCCAATCCCTAAACTCTTTACTAAAGATTCTGTAGCGGACCAGGCAAGGTAAGCGGCCTGCGATACAGTAATATTATGACGCGCCATGAGTAAATCAAGTTCAAGACCTTTGAAGACCCTCTGATAAGGATACCGGGTTGAAAACTCTTGTGAAAACGCTACATCTATCCCGCAACTCATATTTCCATTGCAGATTCTCTCCCAAGCATCGTTGAATCCGCACGAAAACGAGATCGAACAATCACCAGAATTCTGGATTTGGAGAGTTGGCCGTCCTGAGTAATCTGAACGAATTCCCAAAACTGAATCAGCTCAGACAGAATAATCCTTCTGCAAATCAGCCCTGTTGCACATGGCGATTGACAAACGCCGCAAAAATACGAAAAAAGCGCTCGTCCGCATGACAATGCTTCCTACTTATCAAAATCCTATCCTCTTGTAGCTCAAATTTAATACCATAAAGAAAATCATCTCTCACTTCCACCGAATGGTGCGGAAAGTAAGAAATATCATCTGGTCGAAATAAAAAAGCTAATGAAACCGTATCATATGTGTGAAGACATTTAACACCCTTGATTGAATAAATTAGTTTAACCATATAGCCTAGCCCATTAGGCATGGCGTGTAATCAAAAAATTCTGCAAGCAGAAAACTGGAATATTTCCGCTAAGGTATTATAATGCTGGTCCTTGTAAATGGTTAACTCTTAGATCCGAGTGAAATGACATGATGCCGTGCGGTACCTCGTTAGACAGGTTTTAGTTTGTATTACTACCGATTGTTAGGTTAAACTAATATATTCAATTGGAATTTTTTTCTGGGCAGAGCTTAACCGCCTGCGGAGGATCCATGTCCGATACTATGAATGTTCTTCTCACTGGAGGAACAGGATTCCTTGGAGAATACCTATTAGTGGAGCTATTAGAAGGCGGGCACAGTGTATGGGCACACTATAGAAGCGAATCACGAAAACTTGACACCATAAGGTTTTTAAGCAGTCTAGGACTTCCCAGAAGCGCCGAATCTCTCAAATGGTTCAAAGGTGAAATACTGGAAGCTGACGAGCAGTGGGAACAATGGTGTCAAGAGTATAAAGGAATTGACGAAGTTGACACATTACTGCACAGCGCGGCGTCTACCCGTTTACATATGGACGAAAGCGGCGAACCTTTAAAAACAAATCTGGGTTCCACGACAGCTCTAAATAAGCTCATGGAACGTAAGCCATTGAATGTCCACATTATCAGCACCGCATACGTTTGCGGACTGATACAGGGAGAGGTAGTTACAGAAGTTAATCATCCAAGAGGTGATTTCGTAAACGTTTACGAGGAAAGTAAGTGGGAAGCGGAACAAATCTGGATGGGCAAAGCCACCATTTTGAGACCGTCAGTTATAATCGGGCACTCTGAGACCGGAAGATGCACTTCGTTTGGAGGCTATTATATCCTGTTTCAAGCAGCGCATCTTCTTGATAGACTCATGGCCGATTCGAAAAACCTCGACCGTTTAAATCTTGACATTGACATTCCCGCTAATCCTAATGGTGTGACTAATGTTATACCCGTCGATTACGTGGCTAGGGCGGCCGTTAGAATCATGGAAAAACCTCAATACCATAACAATATATATCACCTAACGCACTCTAACCCGCCGACGCACGAATGGACCCTTTCACATGTTTGTAATAGATTCAATGTAGGCGGCTTGAGATTCACCGGGGTCGGGGCGTCTTTTGTACAGCCCCGGAACAGGATTGAGAGAATGGTTTGGCGTCAAATGCAGACTATTCTGTTACATTTCGCAAGTAATCCATTGTTTGATCGGGCGAATACCGATTCTGTAATCGGAGATCTTACAGTTCCCCCTATTACTTCCGGTTATCTCGATAAGATAATTGATTACGGTATTGAAAAGGAATGGGGGCTATAGGGACTAGTTTTTCACTGGTTCAGATTGTTCTTTGTTGGTGAGTAAAAGAATTATGTATCTCAACTTTCCTACTTGGCGATAAAGCCAGTTCTGATGAGGGCTAGGGCCTCTTTCATCGTTGCTTCAATTATTTCGAGCACCAATTGTTCCGATGACGAGTAGAATTTACGCATTTTATTCCATACCACCGAGAGAATACGCACCAATGCTTCAGTGAGAGACAGGTCTAGAATTTCGTCTGAAGTGGCGAGAAATAAGCTTCCTATGGTCCTATCATCCGAGGCGCATCGTTGTTCTACAGCCAAGAAGATGTAACGGATCATGACAATGGATGAGTGGGCGACAAAAGAGTCGAAATCCCGGACTTGTACTTCGGATTCCAATTTGAGATAGTGTTTGGCCATTTTGAAAAACACTTCGATATCCCATCGTTTTCCATAGACACGAAGCACATCCTTATCGGGAAGCGAAAGATCAGTGCTTAACAGGGCCAACCATTTGGAGCCGTTACTCTGGTTGCGAACAAAGACCAACTTGGCCTTTTTTTCAGCGCCGATCCCTACTATCATAGATCCCTTGATCTTAGCTTTACCCCTGCGTTTCCTGGTCATGCGATAGATCTTTGACAGCGTTAAAGATTGCCCTTCAAACTCGTAGAACACCTTCGAGGTGTTCTTTACCATGCAGATGACATGGATATGCTCCATAACAGAGCTAACCAGGGCTGGAAAACCAAACCAGGAGTCCATCAGCAATTACTTTGCTGGAATTGAGAGATTTAAGGCTCTTTTCACCATTGGGACTATGAGTTCCGTGGATTTCACGAGAGCTTCCTGTCGTCTCCTGGAACCACAAGTTCTTCGGTCCACTCTCTTCTTGATTCCCTGGATTCGGTTTTTCTCTTTGGGGGAAGTCAATACAGTGTGGTCGCAAGGAACAAAAGTCGCTCCGTCCGACCACCCTAAATTGAGCATTCTGAATCCCATTAGATCTTCGCACAATGATCGTACACTTTAGAGAGAAGCTCCACCTTAGAAGAACGGCTCCGATCATAGATGGTAGTGTCCAATATCAAGACCTTCTCTTTCCCTCTCTTTGTGAGAGGCTCCAAGAAAACCTTTATAACCACTTGAGACAAAAACCCGATCAACCGACGCCAATTATGTCGAGGAGCGCTGATAAATCGATAAACAGCGTCTTTCCCCACAGGGGCGGTAAAGTTCTTGTGGATCCCGGTGAAGATGTTCCTGCCCACAAAAGCCAACTCAAAGATGATCCTCAGAACCAATAGTGGGCTGACACCACGTAACTTCTTGATCCCGGCTCGGTTTAGAAGCGTGCCAACCTTGAACCGGGCCATAAATGCGTCGATCCGATCTCGAAGGTCTTGATCCTCTAACTCAAATGAATTAACTCTCATTGTGGGGCGTCCTTTCTTGTGCGATCTTTTGTTTCCAATACTTTGATAGCACGTTTGGACGTCCCTTCGCGAACCTATTGTGGCGTTTTAGTTAGCTTTGTACCCTTTTCATCAACTGCGAAAGTTGAGTTAGAATCATTTCTTTTTTGAGTGCATTATACACACTTGTGTCATCGTCCAATTTTCCCAGACCATCTCTATTGCGCCAAAGGCTCTCCTGCTGGCCGTACAAACCTTGCGCTCAGCCACTCGCACTATCATCATGGACCAATCCTCGTCTGTCCAGGTATCGAGAGTAACACGCTGTAAGGGGCACAGCGGATAGGCCATGCAGGAAGACGCTCAGGAGGACGGTTAACGTGATGACGGCAAACCCTCGCTCGTATCCTGTGACACCCAGGTTGCTCACCGCTATGAGCGCATACAGCACCGAAGCGATGCCTCGGGGCCCAAACCACGCGATGAACCACATTCCCGGGCCGTCAAGGCCCGTACCTTGAAGACATAAGACGACAGGTATCATGCGGATCACGGAGAGACTCAAGATAGCATAGAAGAGGGCTTGAATGTCCCAGTAAGGGACCATCGCAGGAACCATGGCGAGACCCAATATCAGGAACACGAAAAGGGACATCTGTTGCCCCTCTGCCTCTCCGAACTCCTGAATTCGCTCACGAACAGCGTGTGTCTGTGTACCGAGAAAAAGGCCGGCACAATAGGCGGCAATGAAACCATTTCCATGAAACGCCTCGGCTAGCGCATACGCAATTACGGCCAGCGATCCTGCAACAAGGCGCTGGAATGCAGGCTGCATCCATTCCTTATTCGATGCTTTATCCACCAGACGTCCTCCCCACCAACCGATCATGATTCCGGCGAGGGGTCCAAGCGTGAGCTGACGCGCCATGAAGACGAGCCAGGAATCTGGGTGAGACCCCGTGTGCGTTCCTCCGGAAAGAGCTGCGATGCACATAAGGATTGGGGGCAAAGCTATTCCGTCATTGAGACCGCTTTCTACGTTGATGGCCTGTCGGATATGCTCGGGAAGGCTCTTGCTGGCCACCACTGCCTGGCCTAGCGCAGCGTCGGTGGGAGAAAGTATGAGCGCCACGAGCGCTGCAACCCAAAGGCTCTGGACATTGACCAACCAGGCTGCGGCCACGAAACCTAGTAGCATCGTTAGAGGAAGTCCGATGCCGAGTAGACGAAGCGGCAATCCTCGATTGGCCCGCAACGTCTGCAGATTGACCGTTGAGGCGTCCACGAACAAGACGATGACCAAGGTTATCTCGGCAATCAACTTCACGATGGTGGCGTTGAGGTTGACTTCAAACAGATCAAAAGCAAGGGGGCCGGCCAATATTCCAATTCCGGCAAAGACCATTGGTGCAGAAATCGGCGAGTTCTCGGACACACGGGAGATCAGACCGTAACAAAAGATCAGCGATGCCGCCAAAATGATGGTTGGATAATCAATCATGCTGTCTTCCTATCGCAGGATTGTCCCTGTTCAACGATAAATCTCGTTGTCCAAGGATCTAAGAATTGCGGAATTCATGAATGCGTCGTCGCTGCGGACTAACTGCTTCCCTCGGCCAACCTCAATCATGAGGATCGTCTCGGTGGTTTGATCTCCCATCGACTCCGCGAATCTCCCGGCCGATAAAAACGCTCACTAGATAAGCTACCACCACCGCTACGTAGAACTGTCCCATAATTACTTCCGTAATGGCCAGCCTCTGGGCGAATTCCGTCTTCGGTGTTATATCTCCGTATCCCAGCGACGCCAAAGTGACAAAACTGAAATAGACGAATTCCGATGCCGAGTCTCTCTGCTGAACATTTAGGGCAAATGCTTCAGGATGAAACCAGTTAAGTATGGTGTATATGTGGGCCCAAAACATCCCCAAGATTATATACAGGTTCACCGCTGAGATGATCAGGTTATGCGTCACATCCTTGGCCTTTAACAAAACCGAGAGAATCTGAACCGCACAGTAGCTATACAAGATGAGGATAAAGGCCAGGAACAGGAGGCCTATGGGTACTCGTGTGGCTTGGTCCGCTGCAATGGGCACAAGCCTTGCACAGGCCACAAGGAGTAAGACCGCCACCGTCGAAAAAAGTATTACGTTTCTTGAAAGACTCCTTTTCTCGCTGAGGAGCCAAGCCCCAGCCACTCCGATTGTTGCGAAAGGCAAATTTGTTAGAGAGGCGGGGACCAGTGGGTCGAGAAGCAAAAGCCCTAGGAACAAGACAAGTACCAGCAATGCCTTTTCCCGAAAGACTTGCTCGATAGTGATCACGTATTACGCTTCCTTTCGACATTGCATAGGGTTGTAACCCTCGAGATGCTCCTCGAAGTTCGATGTCCCGGCTGACATTCCTTAAGGGCACCTTGTATATTCATCGATTTTTCGTCGTATTGTGTAAGCAGTTCGCGTTCCCTGTACTCTCGAACCATATCAAGGAACCGATGGTCGCACTCCCGGCGGAGCCCAACAACTTTGAGGGCCATTGATTCTTCCAAAGCGGGGCTCGTCGTGAAACATTAGCCAGACTTTCCTTCTCTTTTTCGCTTGCCGTTTGTTCTCTTTGGCTACTACTGTTTCGAGTTTTTTTAAACCCTTTTTGGGCCGCTTCATTGGCCTTGGAATGTCGTCGTCTAGGCAATATTTTCCGCCAGCCATGTCTTGCCAGCATCCGGTATACGGTAGTTTCGACCACCTTGTGTCCGAGCTTCTTTTCCAACGCAGTGCGTATCTCTCTGACCACCAGAATCCCGCATCTTGACGCATCTTCAAAGAAACCAGACCAGAATTACTTTTCTTCTTCAAAGGTTAGATATGCCCGTCGCTGACCTCCACATTTTCTCTCTTTGTCTTGCCGACCAAAGAACCACGCACTGAATTCTGATTGGAAACGAGCCACCGGGGCCCGAGAACGCCCGATCGATTCCCCCACACGAAGCAGCGTCATGCCCATTACTCAAGACAAAACCACTGACATGGCCTGTCTCAACTCTCGGGCGTCCTTTGTCTTTTTGGCAACCTCTCGAGTCGCATCCACCAACTCTGCCGACGACGGATCTGGCCTTCTTCACATGTGGCGCCCCTCTCTTGGAAACAGGCCATATCATAGTCTCATCTTGATGGAAGTTGGTATAAGATGTTCGCAAGCCACCCTTACTACTGGGATGAGGAAGCAAGTTTTTCCTTGGCGGATCTAACTCGCGAAATCAAATCTCGGATAATACAGGGGCTTTGCAATAGCTGAGTTCTTCACTAACTGGCCTGTCCTTGTCGTATCATCCTTTCTCAAGTCAACTCAATTTTTTGGGCTGATCTTGTCATTGATTTCGTTCAAATTCTTAGATTTGCCCCCAACATTTGAAATTTTTTGCATGAACACGTAGAGGACAGGGGTAAAAAATATCCCCAGAATGGTCGCTCCCAACATTCCGGCAAACACGGCTGTCCCCAAGGCCTGCCTGCTTACCGCTCCTGCGCCTGTCGCCACAACCAGCGGAAGAACTCCGGTTATGAATGCGAACGAGGTCATCAGGATAGGGCGAAAGCGCAGCTTGGAACCCTCTATCGCCGCATCAACGACTCCCATACCTTTGGCCCTCATTTCTCTAGCAAATTCAACAATCAGGATAGCGTTTTTTGCGGAAAGCCCAACGAGCAGAACCAGGCCGACCTGAGTATAAATGTTGTTATCCATGTGACGAATCAGCAAGGCTATGACGGCCCCAAGAACAGCCATTGGAACTACAAGGACTACAGAGAACGGGTCGGCCCAACTTTCATATTGAGCCGCCAAAATCAAAAGGACCACCAATATCGCCAGACCAAATACGACGACAGCCTGATTACCTGTTTTCTTCTCCTGGTAAGCCATAGCTGTCCACTCATAGCCCATTCCGACAGGGAGCTTGATTTGTGCGAGTTTTTCCATGCTGTTAAGCGCCTGCCCACTACTGTAACCAGGAGCTGGGGCGCCCATTACCTTAGCTGAGGCGTACAGGTTGTACCTGTCAACTTTTAATGGTCCCACAGAATCCCTGACGGTGGCCATGGCGCCTAAAGGCAACATCTTTCCGTCTTTGTTCCGAACCTGCAATTTTAAAATGTCTTCCGGCTTGCTTCGAAAAGCGGTATCAGCCTGGACCTTCACTTGCCAGGTTCTTCCGAATTTGTTGAAATCATTAACATACGCTGAGCCAAGATACGCCGACATTGCGTCAAAAACCGTCTGAAGCGAAACCCCGAGATTGTGCACTTTTTCACGGTCCACATCGACGAACACATTCGGAACATTGGCCCGAAACGTTGAAAAGACATTCGAAAGGCTCGGCTGTTCATTTGCCGCCCTGGCAAGAACAGCGCCGTAATTTTGCATGGCCTCCAGACCCAAACCTGACTTATCTTGAAGTTGCAGTTCGAAACCTCCCCCTGTCCCCAGCCCAAAGATCGGCGGCAGCGTGAAGGCAAAAACCATCCCATCCTCAATCTTTCTAAACTTTGAGGTCAACTCTTGAATAATAGCTTCTCTGCTCCTGACCTTCTTCTCACGATCATCCCATGGGGTCAAAGGAGCGAAAAAGGTCGCGAGGTTTGGGGACGCTCCATCGATCATGGAATAGCCCCCTAAGGCTCCATAGCTGGACACGCCCTCCGTGTCCGATAAAATTGACCCAACTTTTCGGACTAGGGCCTCAGTTCTGTCAAGACTCGCTCCATCCGGCATCTGTACGTTCACCAGAATCAGACCGTCATCTTCAAGAGGCACAAAGCCCGTTGGAACTTTGATGAACCCGAACGCAGTGAGCGCAACCAGTCCCACGAAAAGGACCATCACCAGCCCGACCCGCCGGAGGCTAATTTTTACAATATTTGAATAAGTAAGTGTAATTTTGTCGAATACTCTGTTGAACGCCCTGAAAAAGATATTTTTACGGCCATGACCCGATCGAAGAAGTAAAGCGCACAAGGCCGGACTGAGAGTTAAAGCGTTAATAGCGGAAAACAAAGTTGTGATTGCAATCGTCAGCGAAAACTGTCTATAGAGTTCACCCGTTATTCCTCCCATAAACGCCGCAGGCACAAATACCGCCATCAGTACCAGTGTAATGCCTATTATTGGACCTGTGACTTCTTCCATCGCTTTTATTGCGGCTTCTTTTGGGCCAAGAGACAACTGGCTCATGTTTCGCTCAACGTTTTCAACGACCACAATAGCGTCGTCCACCACAATACCTATGGCCAGGACCATGCCAAACAGGGTTACCATGTTGATCGAAAAACCCAGCATCGCCATAATCGCAAAAGTTCCTACTAGTGAAACAGGAATGGTAATGGCTGGAATCAAAGTGGCACGCCAATCCTGCAGAAAGATGAAAACTACTATGAAAACAAGAATAAAAGCCTCAAATAAGGTTTTGACAACTTCATGAATCGATGAACTGATGAAACGTGAAATTTCGTAGATGGCCTTGAACTCCAGGCCCGGCGGAAATTCGCCTTTCAGGCGATCCATTACTCTATTGACGTCATCCGCCACCTGCATGGCGTTCGACCCCGGAGATTGGTAGATAATCATGGTCGCTGCCGGCTTTGCGTTGAATATTGAAAACGTGTCATATGATTTGCCCCCTAATTCTACTCGGGCTATGTCCTTGACACGCGTAAGCCTGCCGCCTTCACCGGTCTTGACTATTATGTCTTCAAATTGGGATTCATCGGAGAGCCTGCCCAATGTGTTCACATTTAACTGAAAATCCTGGCCCTTAGGACTAGGGCGTTGCCCTATGGCGCCTGCGGCTACCTGAACGTTTTGCTGTTGCAGAGCGTCTACCACATCATTGGTTGTGATACTTCGAGACTCCATTTTGTTTGGGTCCAGCCATAGACGCATACCATAGTCTTTTTGTGGGAACACCTCGACGTTCCCAACTCCCTTTATTCGACTCAGTTCATCCTTTAGCCTGAGGCTAACATAATTGGTAAGATACAGATCATCATATCGCCCATCCGGAGAATAAACACATAGCACCGCCACCAGAGCGGACGAAACCTTCTTTGTTGTTACACCCTGACGCTGCACTTCCTGAGGCAGCCTGGGAATGGCCGAGGATACCCTGTTCTGAGTAAGAACGGTGGCCATATCAATGTTTGTCCCAAGCTCAAACGTGACGCTGAGAGTGTAAGAACCATCCGCAGCGCTCGTGCTGGACATATAAAGCATGCCTTCAACGCCGTTGATTTCCTGCTCAATTGGGGAGGCCACTGTGTCGGCGATTACTTTAGGGTCAGCTCCAGGAAAAAAAGCCTTTACCTGGACAACCGGAGGCGTAATATCTGGATATTGGGCGACAGGAAGTACGAACACACAAGTAGTTCCAGCCAAAACGATCAAAAGTGAGATGACCGACGCGAAGATCGGCCGATTTATAAAAAACCGACTTAACATATCGCGTCCCTCACTATTCCTGAGCCTTAGTCCGTGATGAATTGCCGGAGGATTCCGGAGACGGTGTTGCAGCCTTGATCGGAGTCACTTTGCCCCCCGGTCTTGCAGACAGAAGTCCATTAACAATTACCCAATCATCCTGTTTAAGGCCTGATTCAATGACCCTCAAGTTGTCCACTTGCTGACCAATTTTTACCTGTCTCTGCTCAACTACATTGTCTTTGTTTACAACGAGGAGGTATCGACCACCCTGATCTATCCCTAGCGCAAGATTAGGCGCCAAGAGGGCTTCCCTCTTCTTGAGAGGCGCCCTCAGTCTTACGAACAAACCGGGAAGGAGCAGGCCGTCCTTATTGGCAAACACCGCACGAACAGCAAGTGTCCCTGTGCTCTGGTCCACCTGGGTGTCTACAAAATCTATCTTACCCTCATGAGGAAAATCCTTCTCATCGGCAAGCCCCAGGAAACAGGGCGATTCCGGCTTATGAGATTCTTCTTTCGAATTTTTATCCACATAGAGTCGGGTCAACATCAGGAGATCGTTTTCGCTAAGATTAAAATAGGCGTATATTGAACTGTCGTTTACTACTGACGTCAACAATGTTTTCTCCTGGGCTCCCACCAGATTGCCTAAATCGACCAGATTGCGTCCCACTCTGCCATTTATCGGTGATTTGACTTGAGTGTAATCAAGTTGAAGTTGGGCTTCTTCGACGTCGGCCTTTGCCGCTCCCACATGGGCCAGAGCCATGTCCCGATTCGCCTTGTCTTCCAGGAAGCTTATTTCCGAGATAGAGGATGTTCTAAGCAGATTAGCGGCTTTTTCCTCTTTCACCTGCGCCAGGTTGAGCGCAGCTTCCCTAACCTTAAGGGCGGCTTCCTGCTGATCCACCCGGGCTTTAAAAGGACGAGGATCAATTATGAACAGGAGATCTCCTGCCTTGACCTTTTGTCCGGGCTGGAAATTCATCTTGTCGAGGAAACCTTGCACCCTGGCTCTGATCTCGACTGATTCAACCGCTTTTGTATTACCGGTGAATTCGAGATAATCAGTGACCTCATGTTTTACCGGCAGACTTATTGTCACCTCGGGAGGAGGTGGAGGAACAAAAGAGTCTGTACCTTTTTCGCACCCCGATACTGCCAATAGCAGTATTAACAAAGGCCAATATATGTTGCGAAGATTTGAGAAACTCATGGCGGCATCCCTTCGAGCAATGCATTGTTGATTTAAGTTCTTAGATGTCTACACTCAAACACTACTACACTTTTTCTTTCAACCACAAGTTGGTTCTGCGCCGACATGGCTTTAATGCTATATTGGGACTCGTAAGCCGAAGGATCCGCCGTATCTATAACTCTAAACCATTGTCGTTCTGAAACAAGAGGAAGTTCAATAAAAACGGATTCTGATGACATGTTCATCATGACGTGAATATCCGGTTCCATGTCAGATAATCCCGCAAGAGTGAAACCGAGAATCCTGGAATCGGGATCTTGCCATTTCGGATCATAAAGAGTTGAGCCATGCCATGAAATATCAGGGAACCTCTGATCATGCATTTGTTGTCCCGTAAGAAACCTGTCTCTCATTAGCGATGGATGACTTCGCCGAAACGAAATCATTTGTTTTACAAAAACGAGCATGTCCCGATTTGTTTCGCTTAAGGTCCAGTCAAACCATCCCAATTCATTGTTATGGCAATATACGTTGTTGTTTCCCTTCTGAGTCCTTAGGACCTCATCTCCGGAGAGGAGCATAGGAACTCCCTGACTCAACAACAATATTGCAATAAAGTTTCTGGCCTGGCGCTTCCTGAGATCTACAATTTCAGGATCTCGAGTTTCACCTTCAAATCCACAGTTCCAACTCAGGTTGTCATTTGATCCGTCTCTGTTGTTTTCACCATTCGCATCATTGTGTTTTTCGTTATAACTGACCAGATCGTAGAGGGTGAAACCATCGTGACAAGTGATAAAATTAATTCCATTACTAGGTCTTCGGCCGTCTTTCTCGTACAGGTCACTGCTCCCGCTTATCCTTGTAGCGACTTCCCCAATAAGGCCGCTGTCTCCCCGAATGAAACGCCTTATGACATCTCTGTAGCACCCATTCCAGTCAGCCCATCGGAAGCCGGGAAAAGCTCCAACCTGATAGAGACCAGCGGCGTCCCATGCCTCGGCTATTACTTTTGCCTTGTCCAGGGCGAATGAAAATTCAATATTCCATAACAATGGCGCATGTTGGAGAGGATGGCCATCCTCTCCACGGGCCAGCACGCTGGCGAGATCGAACCTGAATCCATCCACGTGCATTTTTTTTACCCAAAACTCAAGAGACTCCAAAATGAATGCGGTGACAATAGGATGGTTGCAGTTGACTGTGTTGCCACATCCCGTATAGTCTCGGTAGATGCTCTTGTCGGCAGGGTCAAGGTGATATGACGTCTCATTCCCGAAACCTTTGAAATTGATGGTCGGACCTGATGCCCCTCCCTCAGCAGTGTGGTTGTAGACGACATCCAGTATGACGCCTATCCCCGCCTTGTGCAAAGCTTTGACCATATCCCTGAATTCATTCAGGTGAGATCCTCGTTCGGGGGTAACGCAATATCCCTGATGCGGTGAGAAAAAGCTGTGCGTGCTGTATCCCCAGAAATTCGAGAGTTTTTCTCTGTCAACGTTTTCAGGCAAGTCCTGTTCATCGAACGCCATCACAGGAAGGAATTCAACATCAGTGATACCAAGGTCTTGGAGATACGGTATCTTCTCTATGATTCCGCCAAATGTGCCAGGGTGGGCAACTCTTGACGAATCATGGCGAGTAAATCCTCCTATATGCATCTCGTAGATTATCATGTTTTCTGGAGCATGATTAACGGGACGGTCCCCTTCCCATTCATAATTATCTTCCACAATCATGGAACGCATGGATGGCCAGTTCTCCGCATCCACTTGGCGAGCTCTATTTCTATCCCACAGTGTTGATGAAGCCGCTCTGGTCCAGGGGTCGAGTAGTTCCCTTCGTCTATCAAAACGAAACCCGTGTGCTTTCGTATCGTTAGGCCCATCGACTCTCCATGTGTAATGTATGCCTTGGGGAAGCCCACGAACGTAAATATGCCAGAAAAAAAATGTTCGATTGATTGATGGATCCAACTGGATAACTTGAAAGGGTTCCGGACTGTCTGCTAGTTCATAAAGAACCAGCTCGGCGCCTGTGGCGTGTCTGCTAAAAATTGAGAAATTAGTCCCTTGGGGTTTCCATCTTGCTCCCATGGGATACCGCGAACCACGCATTGTTTTGAACTGTTTCATAATGTAAATGGACTGCAAAATCTTTGCGAATGAAGATCCAAGATTGTTAAAAGATTAGCACGCCCCCGAGTTCAGTGTCTATATATTCCGGGAAAATTACGCCGGCAAGAATTTGTTGGTTTGTCCCCCTCATTCCGACAAAATCCGATTCGGTTTTGGCGTAAAGTATAATGTAAGGACGAAGTTTTTTCTCTTAGAACGCCAATTCAAAGGCTCATTCGGTTTGCGCTGAATCGTGGGCTATGATGTACCTGTTACACTGATCCCTGAATTCAGACACAACCTCTTTAAGAGGTTGTCCTGTTTCTTTGGATTCCTTCCCCAGCATCTCCCAGAATCTGTCCAGAATAGGGTAAACTTCTTTGGTGAAAACTATCGTAAGAGTGCTTCCACAGCGGCAATTACGATATTGCATGGTTCGAGGAACGTCTAGAACGTCAGAGTAGTCCTGAAGTCCGTGGGCTAGTGGTTCCGTAGAATGTATATAATCTGGAAAGCTTCTGAACAGAGCCCCACAAGTACCGCATTTCTTTGGGAAAATCCTAGAATCCGCTCCTATTTTGGCAAAGAGTTCAATGAATTCAAGAAACCTCGGGTTGTAATTGAATCCTTCTCTTGTTCGTGAATATTCCAACCTCATCACCTCCATCTGAATAACTCAATAGAGCCAATAACATTCTAAACATATTGATAAAGCATAATTGGAAAATCGCCAAGTGGGAAGACTAAGAAAATAACATTACGGTAAAAACTTCGAAAATAGTCTCTGAGAGTCAAGATCCATGTTCAAAAAACCTCCGGTGGAGCATGTTTATCTGAGGCTAGAAAAGGTTTGTTCCAAAGTCTTTTCTCTTTCTATAAGTAGCATTTCTTGATAATTACGATGGATTGCTTATTATTCCTAATTAACAGGAATATCCTGATGAAGGTGGAAGACATCGTGGTTGTTCCACATTAAGAATTGCGACTTCGGATAGACTCACTTGCACAAGTTTACCGTCGGCGCGTTTCGACGCCAACACGAGCATGAAGAAGAGGATTGAAAATGCTGATTGAGTCCTACGATCTAAAAATTGAGGTAGCCGATCATAGCGCCGAGGTCTTCGAGTATGAAGCCATAGCGTATCTACCCGTAGACATAAGAGAGGTCCTTCCTTTCCTCAACAGAACTCTTAAGAGTGGAAATTATTACACAGATGGTCCCGTCTTTTCATGGAGGATTGATGACCACAAGGTTGGATTCTGGCATGATCGTATAGCCGCAGACCACCTTGATTCGAGAGATCAGGCAAAAGAGATCATAGATCATCTGGTGAAAATGGTCAACGATATTTGGGAGAAGCGCAGCGAGATTGAGCCAGACGATAGAACGCACGAAAATCTTCAACCGCTGGAACTCTATCGTTTGCTTCCCAAGACAAACTGTAAATTGTGCGGAGAGAACACCTGCTTCAACTTTGGCCTAAAACTGGCAGCGGGGATGACTCAATTAAGGGAATGCGGACCTCTCTTTGAAGACACTGGATTCAGGGATAATTTGCAGCGATTGGAGTTGTTGATTTCAACGAAGCGCCCGCTTCTTTAGTTATTGAGATTTGCCTATTCATTGATGAAACTAAAGCAAAGCCCGGAGTGTATGAGCATGGTGAGTATTAAGCCGTCGTCTGAAAATGGGAAGCTGGACCGAATTGTCGGAGAGGCTCGTCGACAACAGGAGATCCGAGAGACTACCTATCGTGAAAAGGCCCTTAAGATGTTCCCCTGGATCTGTGGTAGATGTGGTCGAGAATTTTCCGGCAGGAGACTCCGAGAATTGACAGTCCATCACAAGGACCACAACCATGACAACAACCCACCTGACGGTAGCAACTGGGAGTTGCTTTGCATATACTGTCATGACATGGAACACGCTAAGTATCTTGATGATGAGATCACCCCCGGCGGTGAACAGACTTCGTCTTCAACCTTCAAGCCGTTCGCAGGTTTGGCGGATTTGATCAATCGTGAGAAATAAGAGCTTCGTCATAGATATGACCTCTGCCGGAATACCCTGAGCAAAAGGATAGCTTTAAGGGTTACTCAGGAAAGCGTTAGAAATAATCTGGAGCTTTGAATGCCATTGATATCTGAGTCCGATTACAGAGCCCCTTTTTTGTTTGGAAATCCTCATTTCCAGACAATAATACCTACGCTTTTCCGGAAAGTGGCGGGAGTAGTATATAAGCGTGAAAGAATCGACACGGCGGATGAAGATTTTCTGGACCTTGACTGGTCTTCAGTTGGATCGAAACGTTTGTGTATTGTGCTTCATGGACTGGAGGGAAATTCAGGTCGCCCCTATATGAGGGGCATGGTGAGGGCGCTGAACCGCCGCAGATGGGACGCATTGGCGCTTAATTTCAGGGGATGCTGCGGAGAGCCCAATCGAAAACTCCGGATGTATCACAGTGGCGAGACTGAAGATCTCCAAGCCGTGATCAACCATGCGTCCGCATTGGGCGCCTATTCACAATTGGCTCTTGTGGGGTTTAGCCTGGGCGGCAATGCAATTCTGAAGTACCTCGGAGAGCAGGGCGCCTGCGTGGCGCCTATCTTGAGAGCCGCTGTCACAATCTCGGTTCCTTGCGATCTTAGAGCATGTTCAATTCGTCTTGAAGAATTTCTTAATCGTCCATACTTGAAAAGATTTCTGAGAATGTTACGCGGCAAAATGGAGACTAAGTCACTGATGGCTCCCGATATAGTAAGCATTGCGGGTTATGATCAGATAAAAACTCTCAAAGAATTCGACGATAGATATACAGCCCCTTTACATGGGTTCAAGGACGCTGATGACTACTACAGTCAATCATCATGCAAACAGTTTCTCAATACGATTTCCATCCCAACCCTCCTGATCAACGCCGCAGACGATCCTTTTCTATCACCTAGCTGCTTTCCCACCAAGGAAGCCGAAGCTAATCAAAACCTGTTTCTCGAAGTCCCTAAACACGGTGGCCATGCGGGATTCATGGCACGAAACAGGGATTTGGAATACTGGTCGGAGACACGCGCAACCTCTTTCCTGGAGCAACATTCCCAAGCATGAATGGGCTTCTCAACTGATAGGCTGTCTTCTCAATCATGTCAGTTTAGAGCCGAAATAGGATATATTTAAGGCGGAATGAAGATTTCACGGCTTCGCTGCCCTCGTGTTGAGGAGTATCCACTATGAATGCGATTCCCGTTACCTCTTTACTCTAATACCGTTATTACATGATCATGAAGATCGGTGAACCGAATCTTGCACTTTTGGATTGCCCTTCACTTCCGTATTTAGTATCAATGATAGTTGATCCAAGACTATTATTCAAACTATGAGGGGAACTTCCACATGCCAAGACGCGACGACATTAAGAAAGTCATGATTATCGGCTCCGGTCCCATCGTAATAGGGCAGGCCTGTGAATTCGATTACTCCGGCACACAGGCTTGCAAGGCTCTCAGGAAACTGGGTTATGAGATTGTCCTCGTGAATTCAAACCCCGCAACTATTATGACTGACCCTGGCATGTCGGATGTTACTTACATTGAACCCCTGAATCTAAAGACCATGACAAGAATAATTGACAAAGAGAGACCGGATGCCCTCTTGCCAAACCTAGGAGGGCAATCAGGCTTGAACCTTTCATCAGAGTTGCATAAAGCAGGGGTCTTGGACAAATACGGAGTGAAAATTATCGGGGTCCAGGCTGAGGCTATTGAAAGAGGCGAAGACCGAATCGCATTCAAGGAAACCATGAATCGGCTTGGAATTGAAATGCCCAGCAGCGACCCTGCATTTAGCGTTGCCGAAGCCGAAAAAATAGCGGACCAACTTGGTTACCCTGTGGTGATAAGGCCGGCCTACACAATGGGTGGCACTGGCGGAGGTCTCGTTTACAATGCTGAAGAGCTCCGGGTTATAGCCAGTCGGGGAATCGCTTCCAGTCTTGTAGGTCAAATTCTGGTCGAGGAATCTGTGCTGGGTTGGGAGGAACTCGAACTGGAAGTGGTTCGGGACTCCAAGAACAAAATGATTACAGTCTGCTTCATAGAGAATGTCGATGCGATGGGTGTTCACACGGGCGATTCATTCTGCACAGCTCCTATGCTTACCATAGATGCGAAGTTGCAGGAGAGGCTTCAGAAATATTCATACGACATAGTTGAAGCGATAGAAGTAATAGGTGGGACCAATATACAATTTGCCCACGATCCGAAGACTGGAAGGGTTGTTGTGATTGAGATAAATCCCAGAACCTCGCGCTCGTCCGCTTTGGCGTCCAAAGCCACTGGATTTCCAATTGCTTTAATCTCGGCAATGCTGGCGGGCGGTATGACCCTGGATGAAATACCATACTGGAGAGATGGGACACTCGATAAATATACCCCCAGCGGAGACTACGTAGTTGTCAAGTTCGCTCGATGGGCTTTTGAAAAGTTCGTAGGAGCTGAAGACAAACTGGGGACTCAGATGCGAGCGGTCGGCGAGGTCATGAGCATCGGCAAGAACTACAAAGAGGCCCTGCAAAAGGCCATTCGATCGCTTGAAACAGGCCGATACGGACTTGGTTTCGCCAAGGATTTCCACCATAAGCCATTGGAAGCATTGATGGATTTGCTGGCTGAGCCTTCTAGTGAGCGTCAGTTCATCATGTATGAAGCGTTACGCAAGGGGGCCAGTATTGATAGTCTCCATCAAAAGACATACATCAAACCTTGGTTTATTGAGCAGATGAAGGAACTAGTGGAGACTGAAGAACAAATCCTTAAGTTTAAAGGAAAGGATATCCCTGAACCCCTTCTTGAGCAAGCCAAGAAAGATGGATTTGCAGATCGCTACCTATCAAAATTGCTTGATATTCCAGAGAAAGAGATTAGGCGCAAACGAAAGTCAATAGGTATTGTCGAAGCTTGGGAGCCGGTTCCCGTTAGTGGTGTTGAAAATGCCGCATATTATTACTCGACGTACAACGCGACCGATAAAGTGGATTCGAGTGGCAGACCAAAGATAATGGTTTTAGGTGGGGGACCAAACCGTATCGGGCAAGGTATAGAATTTGATTATTGCTGCGTTCACGCTGCTTTTGCAATCCGAGATATGGGCTATGAATCCATTATGGTCAATTGCAATCCTGAAACTGTGTCGACTGATTATGACACCTCCGACAAATTGTATTTCGAGCCTCTGACAGTCGAGGATGTTCTGAGCATTTATGAAAAGGAGAAACCCGAAGGGGTAATTGTTCAATTTGGTGGGCAGACCCCTCTAAACATAGCAACCGAGCTTGCGGAGGCAGGGGTCAAAATAATCGGGACATCCCCTGATGTTATTGATTTGGCGGAGGATAGAGACCGTTTTCGTCAGATGATGCGCAAAATTGGAATTCCTCAACCGGATTCAGGTATGGCTTCCAACCTGGAAGAAGCGCTAAAAATATCCAAGACAATAGGTTATCCATTAATGGTGAGACCATCTTATGTCTTGGGTGGACGGGCTATGGAAGTCATTCATGACGAAGAAATGCTGAGGCATTATGTGGAGGTTGCTGTTGATGTGAGTCCTGCCAGACCCATATTGATTGACAGATTCCTGGAGAGGGCTATTGAGGCTGAGGCCGATGCGGTGTCAGACGGTACGGACGCTTTCGTGCCGGCGGTAATGGAACATATCGAGTTGGCCGGTGTTCATTCCGGAGACTCGGCGTGCGTAATTCCTCCTATTAGTATCCCAGCCAAGCATCTCGAAACTATCAATGAATATACTCGAAAGATTGCTGTCGAACTCGGTGTGGTAGGTCTTATGAACATTCAGTACGCCATTGCGAACGACACGGTATTCATTCTTGAAGCCAACCCAAGGGCTTCACGGACAGTTCCTCTCGTTTCAAAAGTATGCAATATAGCCATGGCCAGTATCGCCACCCAAATCATGCTGGGCAAGAAGCTTGCCGACTTCGACATAAAACCCAAAACCTTTGCCCATTATGGGGTCAAAGAAGCGGTTTTCCCGTTCAACATGTTTCCGGAGGTTGACCCTGTCCTAGGACCCGAGATGCGTTCCACCGGCGAGGTCTTGGGATTGGCTGATTCGTTCGGGCTGGCCTTCTTCAAGGCGCAGGAAGCCACACAGAGTCAGCTTCCGTTGCATGGTACAGTCCTAATTTCAGTTACGGGGCAAGATAGGCCGGCAGTGCTGGAGGTGGCGAGACAATTTGCTGAACTTGGGTTCGATATAAAAGCCACGGAAGGAACTCACCTATATCTCTTGGAAAACGGCATCCGTTCCGAGCTTGCGCTAAAACTTAATGAAGGTCGTCCGAACATTGACGATCACATAAAGAACCGGGAAATTCATCTCGTGATCAACACGCCCAATGGCAGGCTTAGTAAAGACGACGATTCGTACATCCGAAAATCAGCAATAAGGTACAAAGTTCCTTATGTCACGACATTGGCGGCGGCCTTTGCGGCCGCAAGAGGCATCCGTGCGGTTAGAAATAAAGAGGGCGAGATAAAGTCCGTTCAGAGCTACCATAAAGACATCATTTGATAGCTGTGTCGGCTCCTGATTCGCCGAGGAATATTTCAAGACCAACAATGGAAGCCTTACTGTAAACCTGATCGAGGAGTTCGAAAAAATTATCCTGTCCCCTCCATAGGGGAAAACTACCGAGCCTCCTGGCCTGTACTGCTGGAATTGTGGGAATTGAAACCTCAGAATAGTTGGCGCCGCTGGTCTTAGCGTGCCGCCAAAATGATTCAGGGTCGCAAGGCAGTGGTTCGGGTGGAAAGATGGCGCCTACTTCCGGTTCTTCGTCGGGTTCCATCAAGTATTCATCCTGCGCAATCTCGTTGGAAGAGACCGAAACATCCATGATCTCCAAAAGTTCATCCCGATCCATACCTCTTAACTTGAAAATCAAAAAGGGGTCGCGATCGAATTCCTCGCCCAGAAGATAATATACTGCAGCAATGTGCTTGCAGGGATTAGACCAATCAGGGCACGAGCAGTCGGTATCAATGTCTTTCAATTTGTCAGGAAAAAGGCTGAGCTTGACTTCTTTAAAGACATCCTCAATGTTCTCCGGCATTTGGCCTGACAGCAATTTGGCGATGAAAAACGCTTGGCCAGTCAGGGCCGAAGCAATTTGTCCCCATTCCGTTTTAGAGAGGGTCTTGATCTTTATGATTACAGAATAAGGGGTCTTTCTGGAACCTTGAACTTTGGCGGTGACTAAACCCTCGGAGATTTCTATGGAGGCTACTTGCCCACCACGGGCGTAAGACCTCCCTCTTTGAAGCCTTGCTCCGATATTGAAGCTCTCCAGAACTGATACCCAGCGTTTTGCCCACCAACTTTGACCAAATGCGCCTCTCTTGGTCTGAGATTTTACACCGCCTTTGACTCGTCGGGGGACCGAGGGTGTGTAGTAATTGCCATATCCCCATCCGCTCATGTCAGTCTCCTATGGCTTCTTTTCGAAGTTTCCAAAGTTCTTTCAAGTCTTTGTCAGATAGTTCCGTAATCCAACTTTCTCCAACGCCTACGACTTTTTCGGCGACTTCTTTCTTATTTTCGATCATATCGTCAATCTTTTCTTCAATGGTCCCGGCGCAGACGAATTTGTGAACCTGTACATTTCGTGTTTGGCCTATGCGGAAAGCTCGATCAGTCGCCTGGTTCTCTACAGCCGGGTTCCACCATCTGTCAAAGTGGAAAACATGGTTGGAAGCCGTCAGATTAAGACCGGTTCCACCCGCTTTCAGTGATAGAATGAAGATTGCCGGCCCGTCTCCATCGTTCTGGAAACGTTCGACCATAAGGTCCCTTTGAGTTTTTGGCACGGCGCCGTGCAGGAAAAGCGCCTCCCTTCCGAATGTTTCCATCAGATGTTTTCGCAGGAGTTTCCCCATCTCTGCATACTGACTGAAAACCAACGCCTTCTCGCCGACTTCCATTATTTCTTCCAGCATTTCAGTAAGCCGAGAGAGTTTGCCGGAACGTCCGGGGATGGATGAATTGTCTTTCAGGAATTGAGCGGGGTGGTTGCAAACCTGCTTCAGTTTGGCAAGTGTCGCCAGAACCAGTCCCTTGCGCTGGATGCCTTCAGAAGATTTCAGAGCCTCCTCAGTTTCCCTTACCACCGCACTGTAAAGAGACGCCTGCTCTTTGGTCAGCGGGCACATTACCTTCATCTCCTGTTTTTCCGGCAGGTCTGAAATAATTGATTTATCTGTTTTTAGACGCCTAAGAACGAATGCCCCGGTTATGCGCTTAAACCGCTCAGTTGCAGCCCTATCATGTTCGGCCTGAATCGGAACAAAGAATTTCCGTTTAAACTGCGTCTGTGTTCCAAGAAAATTTGGATTCAGAAATTCCATAATGGACCAGAGATCGCCGATGTTGTTCTCGACCGGTGTTCCTGTTAAGGCGATTCGATAATCCGACTTCAAAGATCTGGCGGCCTTAGCCTGCTTGGTCTCCGGGTTCTTTATGTTTTGAGCTTCGTCAAGTACCACACCCGCCCAATCAACTTCCTGCAAAAACTTGATGTCACGAAAAAGAAGCCCATAGCTCATGATCACCATCGCGTGATCGACCACCATCTTCTTAAAAGCGTCTTCTTTATTTCTACCGATACCATGATGAACGAGGACAGAGAGCCCAGGCGTGAATTTTTTCGCCTCTTTTTGCCAGTTGTTTACTACGGTTGTGGGGCAAACGAGCAGCACGGGACGGCGCTCGTTGGAACATCTATTGCGCTGAATGAGCGCCAAGGTTTGAACAGTTTTGCCCAGTCCCATATCATCTGCGAGGCATGCGCCTAGGCCCCACTTGGCTAGAAACGCAAGCCAGGAAAAACCTCTTGTCTGATAAGGACGAAGTGATCCATTAAATGTCTCAGATGGCGACAGTTGCTCTAGCGGGGAGTTCCCCTCAAGTTGCTGAAGAAGGTTTCCAATCCAGCCTGTAGCGGTGACCCCAGTGAATTCAAAGCCTCGAGGCGGATCTTTTGCCCCAACAGCCATCTTGATAATGTCTCCCACTGTTGTCCTGTCAGATTCTTTCTTTTTCCAGGAGTCAACAGCGGCCTGTATCTGTTCCAGATTTACTTCCACCCATTGTCCGCGTAAGCGGACCAAAGGAGATTTTAGTTTGGCAAGAGCTTTCAGTTCAGCCAGGCTAAGTTTTACACCACCGAGGGCCACCTCCCAATCGAAATCAATTATGGAGCTAAGGGATAGTTCACCTGAACTTTTAAGTTTTGGACTTTTTACTGAGGCCCTGAGTGATATTCGCTCTTTGGCTCCGGAGTTGGTCCACCAACCCGGAAACATGACGGTGAATCCGGATTGTTTGAGCAATATCGCCTTTTCGGTGAGGAAGTCGTGAGCCCCAGCGGCGTCCAAAGTATAGCCATGCGGCTGGTTGGATTTCAGACTATCTTCGATCCTTGGACAGATACTGCCCGCCTGGCCCAACGACAGCAGGAGATACTCTCTGAGATCAGATGAGTTTGCTTTCAGCGCTTTCGCCGTCTTGGGTTTGGGGTTCCAAGCCTCTTTGGCCGGGACGATGAGACTTGGATCACTGGATGACTGGATTAAATAACTAATGCGCCAGATTTCATCGTCAACATTCCGGAGATCTTTCCCCTGCGGTTCCGTAGAGTTAGGCTCCTCGATTCGAAAACAAAGACGAAACGGGGATGATTCCGCCACGGAAATTGGTCGGCTCCATTTACGGTTTTCCATCCAAAGCTGATTAAGCTCAGATGCGTCGCCATGAATAAGGCTTTCCGAAGATTGTAGCGAATGGATCCACGCGTCATGGACGCTGTCAAATGAGGGGCCTTTACGCGTGCTGGAACTGAAAAATCTATCCGTGTTGGAATACCTGACCAGGGAGTCAACAGCCCTAATCACAAATACTTTTACCAACCCAATGGGGTTGTGGTCAGGGGGAACGAGCGATTCCGCAAAGCTCAGCGATCTAGCAACCGGTGGCATACTTTTTGATAAAAAGGTCAGTGTCTCGGAATCTTCCGTTGAGAATATAGCCGACCATTTAGCGTGATACTCTTCATTTTTCTTTATCACCGCCGGAATATACCGCTGACGCGCAACCATGCCTCCCGCGAATTGCAACGCTTCCGACCAGTAGGCCAGGTCATCTCCTATTACAACACCATGATCAAGGGTTCGTCGTCTAATGCATGAGCAGAGCAAGTCTATGATCTCTTCGGTTTTCAGTTCATATCCGGTTACACCCCAAGAAACGAGTTTCGACTTGGCTCGAGATGCGGGCGCATTTCCGACAAGCGGGTTAGGAATAGCTGTACGTCCTTGAGTCGGCAACCAGGCCTGCAATTGTAGGAGGCATTTTTTTTTGGGCTTGAATTTTCCTGGAATCGTCCTCATGATGTTAATCAGATGTTCGGGCCCCAGGTCAAAGGCATATTGAGGGCAAACATTGGCAGCATTCTTAGTATGCTTATCCCGCTTCAACTTTTCCAGGCAAACATCTGAAGTTTCTCCCCACAGGAAGAGCCTGTCTTCATAAATTCCCGCATGTAGTACAATCATGAGGAAATCCTTTTAAGAAGCGCATGAAGATTGAACGGCCGGAGAATTCCAGCAAAATTGTCAGGATAATGGAAGTTGACCAAATTTCCCGTGGCCAACCCGGAGCTTAATCTTGATTTCTTACGATTCATATATATTGTGACAAAATGACTTAACAAAGCGTCGGCAACTAGTCAAGGCCGGGAATTCGGCGTCTGATATGAATATTGTGGATTGGAATAGAAATGATCACAGTTATAATAACTTACGTTGTTGTGGGGATTATTGCCGGTATTCTGGCCGGTTTACTCGGAGTTGGTGGTGGATTGGTAATTGTTCCGATGCTCGTTTACTGCTTTACTGCGCAAGATTTTTCATACGATCAGATAATGCACCTGGCCCTTGGAACTTCTATGGCGAGCATTATGTTTACTTCAATATCCAGCTTCATGGCTCACAATAGACGTGGAGCGGTTCGATGGGACATTTTCAAACGTATAGTCCTGGGCATACTTGTAGGAACATTTCTTGGTTCATGCGTAGCAGCTAGAATGTCAACGGCTTTCCTAAGCGTCTTCTTTGTAATGTTTTTGTATTACGTGGCCTTCCAGATGGCTCTTGACAGAAAACCCAGCGCGTCAAAGGAATTGCCCGGCGGAGTTGGAATGTTTGGGGTAGGCAACATCATAGGCGCAGTGTCAAGTTTTGTTGGAATAGGAGGGGGAAGCCTTTCTGTGCCTTTTATGATTTGGTGTAACATTCCACCCCATCATGCCATTGGCACGTCCGCCGCGATTGGTTTCCCTATAGCGGTCGCAGGAACAGTCGGCTACATCTATTCAGGTCTGCACAAATTGAACTTGCCGGACTATTCTTTAGGCTATGTTTACCTTCCTGCTTTCGCTGGTATTGTTTTCTCAAGCGTGATGACAGCGCCTTTGGGAGCCGGACTTGCCCATCGCCTGCCGGTCAGGAGGCTAAAACAGGTGTTTGCGGTGCTTCTAGCTGTGATGGGAACACGGGTGCTCGTGGGGTTGATTTTCTAATTTCCAATGGGAATTGACGTGTGGGAAAAATTATTTGGATTTTAGCGAAAATTGGTTCTTTGATTGAATTCCGTTGGCTGACACATCAATTTGCCTAAGCCATCTTTTTCAATGCGCGGGATCTTTGTCACCGAAAAGTAATATAGGAAATGAGTTTAGAGTCTTTTTTCGAACTGAGAATTTCTACAGTTATTGCTCAATGAATAGCAACAAATGGATTGAGTCCGTGCGGGATGAGAAAAAATACAAAATTACTTGGTGAGAAGGGAACCGGTTGGCGATTTGGATTTCACAAGAAAATGTAAGCTTTGTGACGCCAGAATGGTGACAGAGAATCAACGGTATTGACCTGAATCCTACACGGGAGATTCGTGATGAACAAAAAATCGAATATGTTGTTTGCTATAATTACCATATTGATTTGTGCGATAGGCTATTCAGACGCTCGCGGTCCAGGCGATAGAAAAGAAGAGCAAAAGAGAGAAATCAATGGAGGGGGAAAGACTGGACCAAAAATTGAGCCCAATAGAGCAGCTCCATCTCCGAATCGTCCTTCGATAAATAGGCAAGCTCCTTCCGGCCAGTCTTTCAGACCCAAGCAACAAGAAACCGGGCGAGCTAACCCCAATTTCTCAGGCAGGAATTCGGGCGTTCAGAGGGAGATGATACAACCTCGAATGAATGTCAAGCCTCCGGAAAGAAGAGAACCCGCTCAAAATCTTCAAGGCCGGCCGGGGCAATCATTTAGGCAGACACCGGCTCAGTTGGAGAGAGTGCCCGGTGGAGGCGCTTTTCAACCACAACGTGGTCAAGTATTAAGGAAAAGGCCTACTCAGATGGAGAGGAACCCAGCAGGTCAGGCTATTCATCCTGATTCTGGACGGGCATATAGGGAGAGACCGACTCAAGGGCAATTGCAGCAATTTCTTAATTTACCGAAAAATAACGCCGCCGGCCAACGCGGCCCCGGCTTGGGTAAACTTGGAGGAGCCGTTTTGGGAGGAGCGGCCGGCGCCGTTGCGCTTGATCACTTTTTGAACAAGGGCAATCATCCATCTGAGCAAACCTTTGTGGGTCACATGCCGGTCAGAGGAGACCATGCGAATCAGCGATTAAACCCGCAGGCGGCAAAGCAACTTCGAGACACCTATTCCCAGCGCTACCACAATATGTCAAATAAAGGCTGGTGGGGACAGCGCCCGAATCTGACCAATTACTACTGGCATAATCATATATGGCCTCACCACCCTTGGAATTACTGGTGGCGACCGGCTACATGGGTTGCCTTGAGTTCCTGGATTGTCTGGAATTGGGGAACACCATTGTACTATGACTATGGGTCCAACTTTTATTACGACAATGGTTTCGTTTATTTGAATGACCGGCGTCTTTGCTCTTCTGTCGAGTACTATGACCAGGCTGTTCAGATAGTTTCCAAAGCTAATGAAGTCACCGATGACGCAGATCAATGGATGCCTCTTGGTGTTTTCGCATTGACTCAGGATGTAGCCAAGACCTCCGATATGGTCCTGCAACTTGCGGTGAACAAGGATGGCGACATTCAGGGAACCTATTACAATACCAAAGATGAAACGGCCAAGCCTATTAAAGGGTTGGTGGAAAAACAGTCTCAGCGAGCTGTTTGGACATTCGCCGATGACAGCAATAATACGGTTATAATGGAAACGGGAATATATAATTTGACTCAGGACGAGACAGAAGTCTTGATTCATTTCGGCAGTAAAAGGACTGAGGAGTGGGTCATGGTACGACTTGATCAACCGCCGAATCAGGAATAGCAGCCAGGGATCATCAAAATGATTCTCTGGTAAGGGTGTAACAAAGACATTTTCAAGGAGGTATAGTGCAGTGACCCGATTTGTCGCTCTTTCTTTTATGGTTTTTTTTTTCGTTGTTTCAGTAGGCCTGGCTGAACAGAAGCTTGAAACCGACGTGATCAAAACGCAAGGTGGAGACATCGAGATTACTTTCATAGGTCATGGAACCCTTATGCTTACTTATAATGGAAAGGTTTTTCATGTTGATCCGTGGAGTAAACTTGCAGACTATTCCAAGCTTCCTAAGGCCGACTTCATAGTCATCACCCATGAGCATCAAGACCATTTGGATGTAGACACGATTAACAAGATTCAACACAAGGACACAGTAATCGTAAGCAACGAGAAGAGTCACCAGAAATTGCCTCAGAGCCAGGTTATGAAGAATGGAGAAAGGAAAGAACTTAATGGAGTGCGAATAGAAGCAGTGCCAGCTTATAATATGGTCCACATGAGAAAACCAGGTGAACCATATCACCCACAAGGATCAGGTAACGGATACATTTTTACTTTTGGTGACAAACGGGTTTACGTGGCAGGGGACACGGAAAATACTCCTGAGATGAAAAAACTTGAAAATATTGATGTGGCCTTTCTGCCAATGAATTTGCCGTTCACGATGACGCCGGAAATGGTAACCGACGCTGCCAAGGCGATTAAGCCCAAAGTCCTCTATCCATATCACACAGGAGATACTGACCTTTCGAAATTGACAGGTTTGATGAAAGGCACAGATGGCGTTGAAGTAAGGTTGCGAAACATGAAATAATCGCACTGAGCCACATAAATTTAATTTCGCAGACGGATGATAATTAACATGGTGGCGTGACGGTGGCCTGAACGAAGATTTGACGGCCTCGCTTCGGTCATAGTGTGGGGCTTCCGTCACTCCGGTGTTTGCAAAATCAGGATATTATCCGGAGACAACTGTCTGCAAATCATCGCGGGCGTCTCTGAGTCTCTCTATGTCGTCAGCTACTACTCTTTTATCTGATGACGCTAGTTGTTGTTTCAATTTGGCGATTTCAGCTTCGATTTCCGATACGAGAGCCATGGTGTGCCGGTTTAGGTCTTCATAGTCAGGCTCTGGCAGAATTCTTGGACTTACTTCCACTCCATCCAGGGGCAACACCTCTCGCCACTTAGGCACATAGACATCTAAGCTAAAATCCTTCCTGATCTTTCTGGCGAGAGCCTCACTTGAAAGTGGTTCTCCGTGTGTTACGAATATTTTTGGCCTGGATCTTGACGCAAAGGCGCCGACCCAGGCCATGAGATCAGCCTGGTCGGCATGAGCCGAAAAACCCCCAATGGTAAAAACCCTGGCTTTTACAGCAACCTTCTCTCCAAAAATGGTAACAGTTTTTGCCCCGTCAACGATCTGTCTCCCCGTCGATCCCTGAGCCTGAAAACCGGCAATGATTATGCTTGCTCCTGAGCGCCACAAATTGTGTTTGAGGTGGTGCTTGATGCGCCCGGCTGTACACATACCGTTAGCGGAGATTATTATGGCGGAACCTTTGCATTCATTTATTTGCATGGACTCCTTAGTTGAAGGCGTCAACCTGAGGTTCGGCATGTCAAACGGGTCGAAGCCACTGTCTACGATAGCCTGGGTGGCCTCATCATAATAGGTTTTGTTCTTTCGGAAGATTTCAGTCGCCTTGATAGCGAGGGGGCTATCCAGATATATTGGGATGCGGCCAATTTTCCCGCTTCTGGAAAACTCCCCCAACAGATAAAGCACTTCCTGGGTTCTTTCGAGAGCAAACGCCGGAATAATCACTTTTTGGTTGTTGGATACCGCATATTGAATAGCTTCCAGAAACTCGGCCTTGCTCTGTTCAAAATTTTTGTGAATCCTGTCACCATAAGTTGACTCAACGAAAAGAAAATCAGCTTCAGCTATTTCAAAAGGATCTTTGACTATCAACTGGTCATGTTTGCCAAGATCTCCAGAAAACACTATTTTAGTTACTTTGTCATTTTCCTCTAACCAGAGTTCCACCATGGTTGATCCAAGGATGTGTCCGGCATTCCTGAGCCTTGCTTTGACCCCGGGTTCGAGTTCAATGATCTGATCGAGTTCGGTTGGTTTGAAGAATCTCAGACTTTCCATTGCGTCCCCGGTGTCATAAAGCGCTACGGATTCTTTTCTTGCACGTCTCTTGTTCTTCCTTGTTTTCCATTCCGCTTCCATTTCCTGAATGTGAGCCGAGTCCAAAAGCATCACTTCGCAAAGTTCAGTCGTAGGAGGGGATGCGATAATTTTGCCGCGAAAACCATCTTTAACAATTTTTGGAATTCGTCCACTATGGTCAATGTGGGCATGAGTCAGAATGATAGTCTTAATTTCCACCGGGTCATATCCCCAGTCTTCCCAGTTGCGGAGTTCCATCTCCTTGTTCCCCTGGAATAGCCCACAATCTACAATTATTTTTTTACCGTCGGATGTTTCTACGAGGTAGTTGGAACCGGTTACAGAACCGGCAGCGCCAAAACAGGTTACTCGGATCATGTATATTCCTCTCTGGAGACGCGCGACCTGGGAAATGCCTGATGAGAGGCATCATGGGGTTCAGTCCCACTTTTATTCGGGCGTTGTTTAATAGGCGCCGAATGTATGAACCTGCGCGACCATTTTTGTGAGACCTTCAGTGTTTACAGATTACTTCAGACTTCCTCTACCAGTATGGCTTCCTCAGGGCAAACCGAGACGCAGGATTCACATCCCAGACAATCAGTCGGATTCGCAACGTAGGTTTTTGATCCGTCTATAGCCAGCACATCCGCTGGACAAACATCTATGCACTCTCCGCACTGTTTACATTTGTCGTCATTTATCTTGGGCAGAAACATGAATAACACCTTCCAGTATTATGATTAATCCTCTTGAGTGTTCAGGCTTCAAATGAAACCGGCAAGTTCAACTGTAAGGATTTAGCACACTGTGATAACATGGTCAATTCGACGTTAAAATGACTTTCCACTGGAAATTCAGTTCCAGGATCAACAAAGAGGCCAACATGGGAAAGGCAAAAGAAAAAATCCTTTTAATTGATGGGAGCGCCTACATCTTTCGAGCCTATCATGCAATGGGCGGTCTTTCAAATTCCAAGGGCTTTCCGACCGGCGCGGTTTTAGGTTTCACCAACATGCTCATGAAAACCCTTAAAGACATGCGCCCTGAGAGAATAGCGGTCATATTTGACGCTCCAGGGCCTACGTTCAGGCTTCAGAAGTATGCGGCGTACAAGGCTAACAGGCCGCAGGCGCCAGAAGACCTGGTAATACAGATCCCTAAAATATTGGAACTCGTGGAAGCCTACAAATTGCCTATGATTAGTATATCAGGATACGAAGCGGACGATATCATCGCCACACTCACTAAACGAGCGGAATCACTGGACTGGAATGTCGTTATAATATCCGCGGATAAAGATCTCACTCAACTTGTTTCTTCAACGGTAAGCATGTGGGATCCACAAAAGGATTTCATTTATGACTCAAAGGGCGTGTTCGACAAATTTGGCGTTCTACCTGAGCAAATTCTGGACTATCTGTCACTCGTTGGTGATTCCTCCGACAATATCCCAGGAGTCCGAGGGATAGGTCCGAAAACAGCTTGCGGTCTTCTCAATGAATTTGGATCACTCAGGGAAATCTATAACCAAATAGAAAGAATATCCAAACAGAAACTCAGAGAATCTCTCTTGGAGAATAGGGACAACGCCTTTCTCAGCCAGGAACTAGCCACATTAGAGGAAAATGTTCCAATCGAAGTCGACATTGAATCATTGGTTCCAGGATCGCCTGACAGTGAGAAGTTGATGGGGATTTTCAAGGATCTTGAATTCAAAAGGCTTCTGGACGGACTTCCCTCTACTAAGAATCTTGATTTTTCAAAATACAGAACCATAACTGACCTCGGAGAATTGAGAGAGGTCATCAATAAAATCGCAGCCAAGGGACGTTTTTCGGTTGATGTGGAGACGACGTCACTTTCGCCGGTAAGCGCCCAACTGGTTGGAATATCACTTTGCGCTGAGCCCGGCGAGGCCTGTTACATCCCAGTGGGCCATGCAATAGGGGTTCAGGTTCCCAAGTCAGAGGCTTTGGAGCTACTCAGAACAGTTCTGGAAAATCATGAAATAGAGAAAATAGGACAAAACATAAAGTACGATTTGATAGTTTTCAGAAACGAAGGCGTCGATATCAAAGAGATCGCCTGCGATACCATGATCGCGTCATATCTTCTTGACGCAGGCCGACGTGGACACTCACTGGCCGATCTCGCTGAAATCTACCTGGAACATAGGATGATTCCCATAAGTGATCTTATCGGAACCGGAAAAAATCAGATGTCATTTGCTGAAGTTGAAATCGATCGTGCTACTGAATATGCGGCCGAGGACGCCGATGTGACATTGAGGGTCGCTTCGATTATGGAGCCTCGTCTAAAAATCGAGGCATTGGAGAGTCTTTTTCGTAATGTAGAATTACCCCTGATTTCGGTTTTGGCCGACATGGAATCAGTCGGAGTCAGGGTTGACACCGATTACTTGACAAAACTCTCCGAAGAATTTGCCCAAATCCTGAAAGAAATTGAACTCGACATTTATAACCTGGCTGGAGAGAAATTTAATATCAATTCTACTCAACAGGTTGGAGAGATTCTGTTCAACAAGTTGGGCCTCAAGGGGACCAAGAAAACTAAAACCGGTTTGTCAACTTCTGTGTCTGTTCTCGAAGAATTGGCCGTGGAGAATGAATTGCCTCGGAGGATACTTGATTACAGATCTATCTACAAACTGAAATCAACGTACTCGGATTCGCTTGTTAACCTTGTTAACCCAAAAACAGGGCGTATCCATACCTCCTATAATCAGGCGGTGGCCGCCACTGGAAGGCTTTCCTCCTCCGACCCAAATCTCCAGAATATACCTATCCGGACACCCGAAGGGAGAAAAATCCGAAAGGCCTTTGTCCCGAAAGAGAACAATGTTTTTATAGCGGCGGATTATTCCCAGATAGAACTTCGGATAATGGCTCATTTATCTCAAGATCCACGACTACTTGAGGCCTTTGATTCAGGAGAGGACATTCATTCCATAACGGCCGCCAGCGTTTTTGGTCTTCCTTTGCCGCTTGTGACTTCCGAAATGAGACGCAAGGCCAAAGAGATCAATTTTGGAATCATATACGGAATGGGCGCATTCAAACTATCCGGCCAGATAGGGGTGAGTCTCAAGATAGCGAAAAAATATCTGGAAGAGTATTACGAAACATACTCAGGGGTAAAACGATACATGGACGAAGTCCCGGAAAGAGCTAGTCGTGTGGGATTTGTCACCACTTTGCTCGGCAGGAAAAGGTACCTACATGATCTGACGAATCCTAACAAAACGGCTCAGCAGGCAGCCAGGCGCATAGCCATAAACACCACTATACAGGGTAGCGCCGCTGACCTCATGAAATTGGCAATGCTAAATGTGCACAACAGACTATCAAAGGAAAATCTTGGCGCTAAATTGATACTTCAGGTTCATGATGAATTGGTGGTAGAATCCGAATCTCAAGACATCGAGACAGCGACGGAGATCTTAAAGTTTGAGATGGAAAATGCATACAAACTCTCTGTGCCGCTCGTTGTGGATGTGTCAGTCGGTAGAAACTGGGACGAGGCGCATTAAAACACTATATGTAGTTTCCCGTCATGATTGCTTGACGGTCAATCCGGTCAGATAATTTGTGGAACGCAATGGATACTATTTTAAACGCGTGGATCGTGACCATTGGTAATGAAATCATAAATGGAGTCATTACCGATACGAATCGGGAGAGCATCTCGCGAGAACTCAGGACGGTCGGTATTTCTGTCACTGGCATGTCATCGGTTGGAGATGATATCCCCCTGATGGTGAAAGAAATCGACCTTGCAATGAGAAGGGCTAAGATTGTAGTGGTTTCGGGCGGTCTTGGGCCGACAGAGGATGATAAGACTTCCGAAGCTGCTGCGAAACTGCTTGGCGTAGGCTTGAAGCTTGATGCATCCCAATTGGAGAGAATCAAAGCCCGTTTTGCTCAGTGGGGCCGCTCCATGTCGGATAGCAACATGAAGCAGGCGTTTTTTCCTGAAGGGACTGAACCTATTCCCAATGACTATGGCACAGCCCCGGGATTCTTGATTGACCGGGATGGCACAATCGCCCTGTTTTTCCCGGGGGTTCCGAGAGAATTGATTCGAATGTTAAGGGAACAGGGGATACCAAGGATTTTTGGAAAATTTGGAAAATCTAAGCAAATATTCGCTTCTCGGACCATCATAGTCTACGGCCTGTCCGAATCGAGATTGGGTGAGGTATTGCAGGATGTGGCGATTGACCAGCCAGGTTTTCATTTGGCTTTTCTCCCCCGGTTTCCCATTATAAGGCTGCGGTTGGACGCCTCTGGGAATGTCGCAGAGACAGTCGAAGAAATCCTTTCCAAAAAGTTGGAAATCATCACGGACAGAATAGGGGAGAACATAATCTCTGTCCATGGCAAGAGCCTGGAGCAGGTTACCTTGGATCTGCTGATCGAACGAAACATGACCCTCGCCTTGGCCGAATCCATAACCGGCGGCATGATAGGTGATTATATTACCCGAGTTCCTGGATCTTCCAGGGTTTTTAAAGGGGCTGTGGTTACCTATTCCAACGACATGAAGTCCAGTCTTCTGAATGTATCACAGGAGACTTTGCAATATCATGGAGCTGTTTCGCCCGAGTGCGCAAGAGAAATGGCCATTGGGGCCAGGCTTGTTGGTCGCTCGGACATAGGTTTGTCAGTGACGGGGATTGCTGGGCCGGATGGTGGAACAACCCAAAAACCGGTAGGCACATTCTATGTAGGCCTAGCGACTCCAAGTGATGTCTTGATCCGGGGCTTCTTTCTACCCGGTCAACGCGATTGGGTAAAAACACTGGCTGCAACCCAGTCCCTTGACATGCTTAGAAGGTGGCTCTCCGGCATTCGACTGCACGGCGCTGCGGCTTGAAATGATTTCAAATGACTACAGTTGAATCATGAAAATTGTCCGGGATGGAATGGAGTCTCTGGGGCAAAGGCCTATAGCCCCAGAGCTATGATAATTTATTCCTCGAACTTGTAAGCGCCTTTTTTCTCCTTATCAAACTCAAGTTTGGCTCTGACGAACTTTACGTTGTAACCAGCGTTCTTCAGAACATTGTATGCCATCTCGGCTCGAGCGCCGGTAGCGCAGTGCACCAAGACCAGTTTATCTTTTGGAATATCCGACAATTTTGCTTCAAGATCGTCAAGAGGGATCTGCTTGGTATTGGGGAGCACTCCGTCCTGAACTTCTGAAGGCATCCTAACATCAAGGATGATAGTATTTGCGGACGGTTTTTCCAGTTCAACCATGAAACCTTTGAGTTCAATCTCTCCAGGGAAAAGTTTCCTTACATAGGAAATCTTTGTCCCCGCTGGTCCTTTGGCGACAGTTTTTCCCGCCGTTTGCCAACCATGGAAACCGCCCGAAAGAATGCTTACCTGTTTGTAGTCCCAACCTGCTATTTCCTTGAACGTCGTTTTGGCTGAATCACCCGCTCCAGATTGATCGTAGACAATTACAGGGGCAGCCTTGTAGGTTGGAAATTGGGCTTTAATTGATTCCAGACCTTCTTTGGGAATAGCGATAGCGTTGGGAATGTGTCCCTTGGAAATGTCATCCGGTGATCTGGTGTCCAACAAAATGTACGGCATCTCCAATTTGTCGAGTTCTTCGATCCCTGCGATGTTTGAGACAACTATGTTCCCTCCCTTTTTCCAATCGGGGAGGCCGGCATGATAAATCTTAACATTCTTGAAACCAAGTTTTTCCGCCTTCCTGGCGGCTAATGGACTAAGCACTCAAGAAAAGCCGGCGCAGTAATAAATCTGAAGAGCGTCCTTGTCTGTGAGAAGTTTCTCCGCCAGTTTGTCAAAGGCGAAAAAAGGCATTGAGGCAGCCGTTGGAATGTGTCCCTCGTTGAACATATTCGCCGGTCGGCTGTCCAGGAGGATATACTTACCCTCCTTCGGGCCTTTTGCCACAAGTTTTTCCACTTCCTCAGTTGAAATAAGCTGTTCTTTGGGAACCTCTAGTCCCTTCTTGACTTCAACCTCTTTGGCGAATGTTTTACCATCCTTCTTAAAGTAAGTAATCTTTACGGATTCCCCTTTCGGGATCTCAGGCATGGAAGGCGCATTTTTCAAAACGGTGGATTCGTCAAAGAGAATAACATCCATTCCCTTGTCAATTTGCAACTGGAGGCAATTGGCTTTGACAGAGACTTCCTTTAGTTTTCCGGCTAGAACGTTTTCCTGCTTGTCATAATCATGACATTTGAGACAGCTTTGGTCAGATTTTGACGGCAGCTTCTCCGAGGCGTACGAGGTGAGTGGGGTTATCCCCGCAATAAGAAAAGCGACTAAGGCCGCAAGACACATGGGGAGAATCAATCTCCTGGGCATCATGCTCTCCTTTCTTTTTGGCATTAAAACTCTTAGTAAATCTCAGTTTTTCTTCTCATTCTATATTCGAACAAAGGGCTTGGGATTGCAGATATAATACAGATATGTATATAATCAGATTATAATTTGTTGTGGTCAAGCTGTCAACGGGAAACGGGCTCATCTCAAGAAATATCCAGCCTATTCGTGATAGGCGTTTTTTGGAGTTAACTCAAGAGTTCGGATATTCTCGCAATGTCGGCAGCCAGAGCGTGAGCGTCATCATATATGCGTTGGGAACCATGGGAGAAACGTAGGATGATTTCGTTAATTTGATCATGAATGTAGGGGTAGACCAATTTCAGATTTGCGACCTGATTGGGGAAAATGGCCAGCATGTCGGAAGGTGTTAGATTTGAAGCTGTTTCCGGTGAAGTCCTCTTCAATTGACTGTAAGAAAGATAGTCTTTACCCACAGCGAACGCCAGGAGGGTTCCCATTTCGAAGACATCGTGAGATGTAAGATCATCCTTTTCCTTGTAGTCGTAGTCAAAATCGATCCAACGGTAGCGGCCAGTGCTTCTTTCGACGAATATATGATCCGGGGTTATATCCCCATGTATTTCTCCCATTTCGTGCAGGTCGCCTATGGCCCTGAAAGCTCGAGCCAGTCCCAGTAAAATATCCTCTAGGACCGTGTTGTAGTAATCGTAATGTTGAATTGAGATGGACCTTATAATATTGTCCAAACTGACTCCAAGTATTCTATCAACAATCCTCACGTTGTTGCCGGCGATATCCACGCCATGAATTCCTTGCATAAAATCAGGTTTCCCCCAAACTTTGTCCAGGATACGAGCTTCTTTTGCAGGATTTCTCATGCAGGAGAACTTGAGTCCGTGGATTCGACATTGGAATTCTTCCTTAAATTCCAATTTGATGACTTTCTTTTCTCCTGTTGTTAAGTCTATACCGCCCTTGACCCACGGCTTAGGTTCGCCTTCCAGGCCAAATTTCTTTTCCGTTTCCGTTCCCATGACCAAATATCCGATATCTTCAATAAGTATGACATCCCCATAATTAACCTGGTAGAAATCAGTGGTGTCTTGGAGTATGTTTAATACCCGACACGAAGAGTTCTCCGGAAGATATTCGGTAGCTACTTTGCACCAGTCAGCAAGTTGATTCATGTTGACAATCCAGACGCCACATAAAGTTGGAAATCCTGCGATTCCTGTCGACATAAAATATGGCCATCATACCCCGAAATCAAGTCCTAATTGTTTTGGACGAATTGTTGTGACAAAGTTGGGTGGTTGGAAGCGGGACATGCAATTATCCCACTCCCAAATTGTGAAGCGGAATAATTATTCAGCCAGAATTGCTTTCAGCTCATTGTTAAATTCAGGGAGCACCTTGAACAGGTCCCCCACGATCCCATAATCGGCTTTGGTAAAGATAGGCGCTTCGGGGTCCTTGTTTATGGCCACGATAACTTTCGAAGATCCCATACCCGCCAGATGCTGTATCGAACCCGAGATGCCGCATGCTATGTACAGATTTGGCGTGACAGTCTTTCCAGTTTGTCCGACCTGGTCGGAATGTTTTCTCCACCCAGCGTCCACTGCGGCTCTAGACGCGCCGACAGTAGCCCTGGGGCCAAATATCGCCGCCATTTCCTCCAGAAGCGAATAATCGGAACCACCCATTCCTCTGCCGCCCGAAATAATGATTTCAGCCTCAGTAAGGTCCACTTTGCCACTCGTATCCAGATTGAGTTCTTTGGTCACATAAGTTGATCGACTTGTGTCCGGAGTAAAAGCTATCTTTGAAATAGCCCCTGCTTTGGCGTTCTCAACCACTTCCAAAACATTTGGCCTTGCTGTGGCAATTTGAGGGGAAGCTGTGGCTGAACATTCGGCAAAACATTTTCCGGCGAACATTGGGCGTTTCCCTATCAGAGTCGAACCTTCGAGCCTGAAAGAAACGCAGTCGGCCATAACCGCAGCTCCCAGTTTTGCAGCAGTTCTCGGAGCAAGATCCTTGCCTTGCATTGTGTGGGTAATCAAAACTATTTCAGGACTGGTTTCAGTTATGGCCTGCGCAAGCGCTTGGGCGAAATATTCTGAATTGTAATTTTCCAGTTCCGGCGCTTCCGCCACGTAAACCGTGTCAACTCCAAATTTTGCAAGTTCAGGGCCAAAAGACTCAACTCCTGAGCCAATCAGAATTCCTCCGAGGTCTCCACCAAGAGCGTCAGCGAGTTTCCTTCCTTCGCTGGCTAATTCGAACGCTGATTTCTTGATCTTACCAGCCTTTATCTCTGCATATATCAAAACCTTAGACATCTTATTAAAGCCTCCATCTTATTTAAGCCAATTCAATTATAGATCTGTGAATGATGACTATATTACCTTCGCCTCTGACCTCAAGGCCTGAACAACTGTTTTGGCGACTTCCTGCGGTTCCATGCCTTCAAATTTTTGCCCAGCCTGACGAGATCCAGGCATGGAGAAGTTCTTGCTCACAAGCTTGGCATCCGGCGTAAGGCCAAGATCCGCGAACGTTTTCTTGTCTACCGGTTTTTTCTTTGCTTTCATGATCCCGGGTAAGGATGCGTACCTAGGTTCGTTAAGACCCTTTTGGGAACTAACCACACAGGGCAGGGGGGACTCTACCGTTTCTTTGCCGCCCTCGATGTCTCTCTCACATGTAATGGTTTTTTTGTCCGCCGAAACTTCAATTTTGGTCACCAGTGTAATTTGCGGAATTTTAAGCAATTCGGCAAGCATTGCGCCGGTCTCGGCAAAATCATCATCTATAGCTCTATGCCCGCAGAATATTATGTCATACTCGATGTTGCCGGATGCCGCAGCCAGAGTCTGAGCCATTACGAATGGATCTCCATTGTTGACGGCCTCATCACACACGTGAACCCCGCGATCAGCTCCCATGGCCAGCGCAGTTCGTATGGCCTCAACACACCTATCCGGACCGATACTCAATACGACTACCTCACCAGCCTTGAATTTCTCTTTGAGTTTCAGTGCCTCTTCAACACTGAACTCATCATACGGGTTGATGACATATTTGATGCCGTCCGTCACTATCCCCGAACCATCAGCGTTAACTTTAATCTGTGTCTCCGTATCAGGAACCTGTTTAAGACATACCAGAGATTTCACTTCTTGCTCTCCTTTCAGATCAACTCGGATCCGATAACATGGTTATTGCGCTAAAATTTTCGGGGGACACTCCGTCCGCGTTTTATCAAGAATCTATAGAACCTACCAATGACTAATCCCTAATTGGATGAATGAGGACGGACGAATCTTCCCCAGATCTATGGCGTTAATAATATTAGAGAAGGAAACGGTACTGAGTCAAGCTAAATAGAGCAGAAATTGATTGACAAGTCAACTTTTTCTCATTGAAGACAATGAATGAGGCTTCTTTCTGTGGAACATCATTGGCACGAAGACCCGTTGTGTTGGTGCGCCCAAAATTCGCCGACATGATTGAAATATGTTGATTTTAGCTGCCAGGAATCGAGGAGATATGGATAGGACAAACACAAGCCCGGGTCTAGCGTGAAGTCCCGATTTTCTTTTCCAGTTCCTGAATTTCTTCCTGAATTCGGGATTTCACAACATGCGAAGACTCGGATTTGAGAGCCATTCTATACCAGCGAATCGACTTATCTAAATCTCCCTTCTGTCTTGAAATATGTCCCAGGTGTTTGAGCGCCATGGTGTTGTCGGGATCTATTGCGATTATAGCTCCCAGGTCTTTCACTGCGTCATCATATCTTCCCAACTGTTCCAAAATATATGCTCTGTTGCCTAGAGCGTTGAACGACTTAGGATCAAGCTGAAGAATTCTGTCAAGATCCTGAAGGGCGCTTTCATGCTCCCCCATATCAAAATACAGGGCCGCTCTATGAATTAGAGCATTAGTGTTTTTTGGATCAACATCCACTGCTTTGGTGAAGTCCTTGACTGCCCGTGCGAAATCACCACCAAGCCTGAGGGCCATCCCTTTCGCTACGTACACGGAATCCATCTCCGGTCCAATTTTTAATGCCCTATCGAAATCCGAGATGGCCTTATCATATCTCCCTTGAATCATATAAACTTTTCCACGATTGAAAAAGGCCTGCTGATTCTTCCCTGAGGCCTTGATTGAGGCTTCAAAAAAGTTTATGGCCTCATCGTAACTTCCAGAATTCGCTTTTGTGATCGCAACGACGGCCAATTCAGCCGACTTGGCTTCATCTCCCGCGGCATTTTGACCAGTGGTTTTCTTGGCGGAATTTGCAGGTCCCACCAGGAAGACCGCACACGTTAAGAATAAAACAAATATTCTAAAAAGATTTGCGCTCATTTATCGATTACTCTTCAATGTTGGGCCTGAATGGCGAGTCAGGGCCGATGTTGTCAGGGGCGTTCCCTCTTTTAGGAAGAATGCGAAGAAATCTTTGCTGTAACTGTCGTCATATCTGTTAAGGGTGTAATTTGCCTGTTCAGGAGACAACTTGACTTTTCTCACCATGTTGCCAAAAATATCCCTTATATAGAGGTTTGCCACTATGTTGTCCGGATTCGCGTCTCCATGAAGTCCACGTTCGCATCCTGCTAGAACTAGAGCTTTGGCAACGTCTTTGCTTCCGATGTGATGACCTATGGCAAACACCAGATTCCCATCCTTTCTGATCCCAAATGCGCTACGATGGGCCACGAACCACGCGTGTTTTCCATCCATGTCCCTTCCTCCGCCACCGAGCAGGAAGCCCAAACCTATTTCGGAATCTTCCAGCCTGCCCTTTCGCAGCACAGCTTGAACCACCATCCCATCTTTCACGATTAAATGTCTTAATTGCCTGGCGTCCTGAACAAGTTCTGTAGGAATGTCAGGGGTCCACTCCCGAACGTCAATTGAGCCGTCCTTGTAAACAATCAGGGAAGCCATACCATTTATCATTGGATAGAGGACCTTACCCCTGAAGATAGCGCCGGCTCCCTTCGAATGCCTCTGCATCCACATGGCGTTAGTTACCGCCAGGATTTTGGCGCGTATATCCTGTTCCACTTCCGAGTTTCCCTTGGAAGCGGCCGGTTCCTGTGACCCCACATAATATCTTATTGAGGTCATGCTCATGTCTATAACCATCATATACACAACGGCGTTGGGGAAATCGACACTGGGACGGTAAAACGTTTTATAAACCAAAGGTCTCCCTCGACTGTCACGGGGTGACCCCGAAGATTCCCATACACCTTCTCCCTGAAGAGCAGGGGATGTATAGAGAGGCTTAATGTTGTCGAGTTTCAGCATATCGAGTGGATCACGGGCTAGAAGGTTGAATTCTCCCCTCTGGGGCAGGATGACAGTGTCATTCGATACTTTCTCACCCTTAGACGGAGTGACCACCATGGCAGGATCAGAGGACTGTCTCGAGATCGATGGCGCGCCCTGTGAGTCCGTAGAGTGAGAACTTTTTTTAGCGATAACGATTCGGTCGGAATATGATCCAACCTCCCCGGAAACCATTGAAGCTGAAACAAAACAGATGAGCGCAATTGATAGTGCCGTAAATGCTTTTGGCAATTCTACAACCCTCTTGAAATGTTTAGTTGAAATACAATTCCGTAATTTGAATTAGTTGTTGCAATGATACTCCAAAATACAAAAAAATTCAATATTAAAGCGCCATAACTAATTGGTAATCCGTAATAACGGATGTTAATTGAGATGATTGAAAGATGGGGCGCTCAGGGACCCAACAGAAAAGAGTATCCAGCAAGGCCTGGTAATTCCACAATATTATAGGTAGTGTCAGTTGTAACGGCGCAGAATAGCCTCTAGGACTGAACCACCTATGGCCCGAGATTTTTCTGATATGGAAAAGCAGTATTCCGCAATCCCTCTGGGATCTACATCGCCAATCTTAAGTCCTTTTGTTACCGTCGATCCTGAGCGTATAAGTCCTCTGATGGCGCCGTTCACTTTTGTTAAGACCTTTTTGCCGGATACAGAACCAATTGGCTGTCCATTAATGATCAGATCCCCTATTTTTGAGTCCGATAAAAAAATTCCAGCGCATGGCGCCCTGAGGACGCGGTCATGCGTGTAACCGGCTATTTCGCCAGGAACGCCAGTGTCAGGAGAAGCCGATCCGGAATAAAAAAGACGCCCTAAATCGTGTCCCCTGTTCGTTTCGATGACACAATGAGCGTCAGACCCCGACATAAAGCCGGGGCCAAGGGCAATCACAAACTGAGCGTAGCCAATACTTGCGCCGGTGTTCTTTTTCGCCATTACGGCGTCAATTACTACATCCGGTTTGAATTGACTCTTAACAGCGTTTTCAGGGTCTGGAATGATGGGGATAGCGTGTTTTTCCCATATAATGGGAGCGTCTGAAACTTTGTCAATTCTGAGCGCGCAAATTCCTTCAACAATTTGAGAACCATCAGGAATCGCTTCGCAAAAACTTACAGCCCGTCTCACCGCAAGAGGTTCGAGAATGTCGGTCATAATGATTCGGCGTAAATTTGACCTATATAAACGGCATGCTATCCCCGACGCCATTTCACCGGCGCCACGAATAAGGATTGTGATATTCCGGAGTTTAGTCATAAACGATTATTCCAGTTCAGGACGCGTACTCCATCAAGGTTTTAGCCATTGTCTCTTTAGGCACAACCCCGAAGAAGGATCCCTTGACTTCTCCGTTGCGTATAATGAAAATAGCGGGGATTTTCGTGATCCCAAACCTTCGGGCGATGAGATTCTTATCCGTATTTACTCTTCCTACAACGGCTTTTCCCTTCATGTCCTTAGCCAACTCCTCGAGAATTGGGTCCAACATTCGACAAGGGAAGCACCAGTCTGCGTAAAAATCAATCAATATAGGTTTTTCTTTGGAGGCTTCTACGACTTCCAGTTCAAAATTGTCATCAGTGATGATCTTTATATTGGATAGCTCATGATTTTCGGTGACTTTTCCGCTAATCAGTTTGGCCACCGGATACCCACTTTGTCGTGCGGACCACATGAGGATAACAACTCCGACCAGTAGAAAAACGCCTATGGATATTGCGAGCGCTTGCTTTTTATTCATCAGGCCTCCATATTGAAACGTCAGGCTTCATTTTTAATTGAGTTGCCTGGAAAGATCTTTGATTCGGGTATCAGTTTACTGCAATTTCATTTGTTCCTGACTCATAGCTTAAATCGTTATATATATATGGTCAAATTTTAGTCTGTCGTGAATCACTTGGATTTCGTTCAACAAGTTATGATTTATGCTATAAACCTTACATGAGATCCACGGGATCTACGTCGATGCTCACTCTTACAGCATGTTTTCCGGTTATGCCCTGATCGATTAGCAATTCCGCCAGATGTCTAACACTGCTGCGAACTCTACCCTTAAGAATTACCTGCCACCGGAATTTGCCAACAAGTTTTTTTCTAGGACAGGGAGCGGGGCCCATAATCATGACGTCAGGCGCACTATCTTTTAGGCGCCTAGCCATAGAAGAAATTGCAAAAGCTTCATCCTGAACGCGTTTTTCATTTGAACCCTGAATTTTTATAAGTATCAGGTGCCCAAAGGGGGGATAACATAGTTCATCTCTCAGTTCGGATTCCTGTTTGAAAAATTCTTCGTATGAGTGTTTCGCCGATAGGCGAATGACCTCGTGTTCAGTATCAAAAGTCTGCAGAATTACCTGCCCCGGATCGACATCTCTCCCGGTTCTGCCCGCCACCTGTGTCAGCAATTGGAATGTCTTTTCCGAAGCTCTGAAATCTGGAAAATTTAACGAAGCGTCTCCAAAAAGTATTCCAACCAGGGATATTCCGGGAAAATCATGCCCTTTGACTATCATTTGAGTGCCTACAAGAATGTCGGTGGTTCGATTCCTAAAACGTCTCAGAATGTCTTCCAACTCGTTTTTCTTACTGGTTGAGTCCCTATCAAACCGTTCGATCCTGGCCACGGGAAATAGTCTGTTAAGTTCTTCTTCGACTTTTTGAGTTCCTATGCCGGCAAAATAAAGCCTTGAACTGGAGCACTTCGGGCACAAAGGCGGCGCAGATTGTGAGAAACCGCATAGATGACACTTCAGGCTCCTGGCGGTTCTATGGTGCGTCAGGCTTACATCACAATTTGGGCACCTGAATACCTGCCCGCATTCCTGACACTGAGCGAACGTGTCAAAGCCTCGCCGGTTGAGAAAGAGAACAGTCTGCTTCTGTTTCTCCAAAGTTTCTCTTATCGCTGTCACGAGTTGCTCGGTGAGAAAACTCTTGGACGTGTTTTTAGTCTTGCCGTTTAGTTTCAGATCAACCAAATGAACTTCAGGTAGGGCTTGTCCGTGGAACCGGGTAGGTATGTCTATCCGATTAATTTTTCCTCTGGTGGTGTTTACAAAAGTTTCAAATGATGGGGTTGCGCTTCCCAAAACGACGCAAATTCCGGTAAGTTTTCCCCTGGCCAAGGCCAGATCTCGTGCGTTATAAGGACATCCGTCATCTTGTTTGTAAGACGAGTCGTGCTCTTCATCCACTACAATTAATCCGAGATCCGGAATAGGCGTGAAGATACCTGAGCGTGTCGCCACGACAACTCTAGTATCTCCTCTCATTATTCTCCTCCATTCAAATATTTTCTGCGCGTCTGTGATTCCACTATGAAAAAGCGAAATGTTGTCTCCAAACCTCCTAAAAACAAGCTCGGCAGATTGGGGAGTCAGTCCAATCTCTGGGACCAGCATGAGTGCGCGGCGACCACTTCGAAGGACGGATTCTATGCTTTTTAAGTAAACCTCGGTTTTCCCCGAACCGGTAACGCCGAACAGCAAATGTGGAGAAAACTCGCCCCGACCTATTGATTCAATTATAGTTTCAGACGCTGACTGTTGATCCGATGTTAGTTGAGGCGCATGGTCAGAGGCTGTTTCACTCTGAAAAGCTGGGTCCCTTAGAATTTTGTAATCCGGATGTTTAACTCTTCTAATTTGGGCAATTCGCTCTTCGATCGTTAGTAAACCAAGCCGCAACCCTTCTTCTACAAGCTTTTTGCCAATTCCGCCGACGAGTTTTTTGTAGGAAACCGAACCAGACCTGGGAAGTTTAAGATTGAACTCCTTATTATCCAAAGCTTTCAGTCCCTCAATCCAGATTAGTCCTTCAGATGAAAACTTGGCCCAACGCTCGGATTTTCTTTCGAATCCAGAAGGAATAGCCGTCTTGAGCACTAGGCCGACCGGAGTCATGTAATATTTGGATGTCCACATTATGAATTGCCACCACGGCTCATCGAAACACGCGTCTTCATCAGGTATATCGTTCAGTTCCTTGATCTCGCAATCCTTTGGAGTTCTCGGATCCAGCCCGACCACAAATCCGGCGCGAAATTTTTTGTTGAACGGCGCTACAACTCGTTTTCCAATTCTTACACGATCAATAATATTATCCGGAACTCTGTAGGTGTATAGGCCGGCCAAAGGGAGTGGGAAACAAACTTCCACCATCGTTGATCTCAATAGATTTGTAAGCGAGTCCAAGTTCTCACTCGATTCCCTGATGAATTAAATAACTGACGAGATCCTATTTACCGGCTCTAGTCCAGCGTCAACATGTTTCACGTGTCCGCCGGCCCAGGACATGTCGATCTGTAACCACAGTCCGTACAATGTCCGCCCATCCAGATGAAATCAAAATAGTCCACGAAAGGTTCGACATCCTCTTGTCCTTCGAGAAGAAAACCAATTTCGAAATTCCTCTTTTTGCCGCTCTTGGCTCCTATGCCGGCCCCTGTGAGATTTGCGCTTCCAACCATAACGCTAGACCCGTCAACGATGAACAATTTTGAGTGCATTCTGGGACACTGCAAAAATTCAACCCCAGCGCTCAATTTACCCTTTGTGTCAATCCTTTCATAACGGTCTCTAAAGGGTTTGGATGGGACCTCAGAATGAATTATCCTGAACGAAACACCTCTGTTTACGAGGATTGACATTAGGTCTGGGAAAGATACAAATTTGGATTTGTATCTTAAAAAAGTCATTTTGATATTTGCTGTTGCGATCCAGACAAAACGCTCAGCACTGCAAAGATGAGTCACCGAGAATTTTTCGAAAATGTCGCGATCCCATAGGGTCTTCATTGGACTGACCGGATGCTGCAAATACTCGCGGTTGTCAAGTTACTCCGAGGTAGAATCTATTCACGGACTGCCTTAGCCCATGCTCCACGACTTTCAAGGTCTTTATCCAATTCCAGATCTGGTCTCGCCGCTGTCATGAGTTCAGACCCATCAGCTTCCAAGATGAGACGCCAGAGCTTGACTCTTCCTCGCTCAGCCAGCGATTTCATAGCTTCTTCTATTTTGAGACGCTCTTCTGGATCAGCCTGACCCGAAGGGTCCGACAGAATTCCTCGACTAGTTACCCAACCGGGATTCTTGATACGAGCCATAATTTTTTCTTCGGTTACTGTTTCCACGGTTTACCTCCTTGAGTTAATTCTTGAACCCTATTGTACACTAATAGCAACCAAATTGGCATCAGGCTACCCGATGTAGTCTTTGAACCTTGATATTAGTCTACGCTTCACACAGCTCGACACATTTGTTGACCTAAAAAGATGTTCAACTGTATAGAATGATTTCAAACGAGATCCCTCGAACCGGATGGTAAGTATCATTATGACATGCGCAGCGGTAGTTACGGCTGGTGGAATAGGCGTAAGGATGGGATACGAGATTCCCAAACAGTATGCGCCGTTGGATGGAATTCCTATCATAACTAGAACTTTAAAGATTTTTCAGGAGCATCCAGAAATAGATTTCATAGTTGTCACTGCGCCGAAAGGCGACACTGAATACTGTTATCGGGAATTTGTGCGACCTTATGGTATCACGAAAGTGAGAGGAGTGGCTCAGGGCGGCATCACCCGACAGGAATCCGTGTTAAATGCTCTCAGGTTAGCTGAAGACAGTGACTATGTTGTTATACACGATTCCGTCAGGCCGATGGTTAAATCAAGTGTAATATCCGAGTCAATAAAGCTGGCAAGACTGCATGGGGCGGCAATTGCCGCTTCTCCCGTCACAGATACTGTGAAGATTGGAGATGATTTTGTCGTTAGCACTTTGCCGCGGGAAAATCTCTGGCTTGCTCACACGCCCCAGACATTTCGGACAAAACTCATAATCAAGGCCCACGAAAGGGCGGCAAAAGAAGGATTTACAGGAACGGACGACGCCGCTCTCGTTGAAAACATGGGGTCAAGAATAGCTATTGTAAAAGATAGCGCTTACAACTTGAAAATGACCTTACCTGAAGATCTGTTGACGGCAGAAAGACTAATCAGAATTACCAAGTCTTGATTCATGGCCAAAGATTTGGACTTTCAACATTCATTTCCAAACACATTTTGGTGGAATCGTCAGTTATGGGGATAGGATATTTCCCCGTAAAACATGCCGAGCAGAAATCTTTCCTTGGAATAGGCATTGCTCTAAACATGCCTTCCAGGCTTAAATAACTCAACGAATCCGCGCCAATAAAATCACAGATCTGTTCAACGGATTTGGAACACGCAATGAGTTCGCCCTTACTGGAGAAATCAACTCCGTAAAAACACGGGTAACGGATCGGAGGGCAACTGATCCGCAGATGAATTTCTCTGGCTCCGGCATCCCTCAGTGTTTTGGTTCTTAGCTTGCTTGTTGTGCCGCGTACTATGGAATCGTCAACCACTATTACGCTCTTACCGTTCAAGACTTCACGAACCGGGTTCAGTTTGAGTCTGACTCCCAGATTTCTGATATCAGGGGAAGGCTGGATGAAAGTCCTGCCAACGTAATGATTGCGTATTACACCGTACTCAAACGGTAGGCCACTACCTTGAGAAAAACCCAGTGCTGCGTAGTTTCCCGACGCCGGCATAGGGGCGACAAAATCCGCATCTGGGACCGGGCTCTCCAGAGCCATCTGTATGCCTAGTGATTTCCTTACCTGGTATACCCCGTGACCAAAAATCGATGAATCAGGTCTTGCGAAATAAATGTATTCAAAAACACACATGGCGAGGTTTTTTCGAGGGGGTAATCTTACAGATCTTAGGCCATCCTTGTCCACTATGACTATTTCTCCGGGGTCCACATCCCTCACATATTGAGCCTCAATAATGTCTAGAGCGGAGGTCTCGGAAGCAAAGATTATTGCGTCGCCCTTTCTACCGATGCATAATGGTCTAAATCCGTAAGGATCCCGTGCGGCGTAAATACCGTTAGGGCTGAGAAATACCAAAGACCATGCGCCTCTAAGCTCCTCGAAAACCCTGGTTAATCTTTCCTCTAGAGATCCTTTCTTGTGAAGTATAAGATGCGCAATAAGCTCCGAATCAGTGGAAGTCTGAAATATCGCTCCAGATGTTTCAAGTTTTCGCCTAAGCTTAGCGATGTTTACAATATTCCCGTTATGGCCGAGAGCGAAAAAACGATCAATTTGTTCTACAAGAAAGGGCTGAGCGTTTCTCAACAGAGAACTTCCGGTTGTGGAGTAACGAACGTGACCGATCCCCATGTGTCCCTGCATGTTTTCCAATCCACCATCTTTGAAAACATCGCTGATTAGCCCCATTCCCTTCTTAGATGACACACAAGAGCCGTTAGAGACTACTATTCCCGCAGATTCCTGGCCCCGATGCTGTAAAGCGTATAGGCCCAGATATATAAGATTTGCGGGGTTGTCTACCCCATATATTGCGAAGATTCCGCATTCCTCTTTTTTGGAGGGGGTGTCAAACATGAATAAGAACTCCAATGAATTGGCGGCAATGTCCGAAACTATCGCTACCAAATTACAGCAGGTTTGAGAAGTCGTCAACAGGCGTAGTTTGCACGACTATGAATCCGATTAGAAACAAAGAGGGCTTTGTCGTACAAAAAGCCCTCTTGGGAGAAATTGAATTTTGAAGTCTGCTCAGATGATTCGAGTTCACTACTAAGTTGAAATTTCAGATAAATCCTCGTTCCAACTTCAGAGGAAATTTGTCACTGAACTTGAGGGGCTGCAGGAGCCCCACTGCTGAACGAATTCCAACCCGACCTAGGATCATGACCTTGTGGTATTTCCATTGGTCTTGGCATGGCAATCGAGCCGCTTGTGTTTTGATTCGCTGTAGGCGCAGGACCTTGCTCCTGTGCTGGTTTCTTAACTCGAGCAGGTTTGTTGGGCCCCTGACCGCGCCGTGGCTTGGGCATAGGGGCGATCTCTTCCCCTTCCGGTGGATAATACTGAACTGTCGTCCCGTCTGGTGTCTGAGTAGTGATTCTTACAGCTCCTGCGGGAAGATTTTCGTCAAAAGCTTGAGGTTGAGTATGAGGAGAGTATTGTCCCGGTCGCAACGGTTGTCCCTGACCAACTTGAGGGGCTCCTCCCGGAGACTGGTAAGTTGATGGCTGTGGAGGAGGCGCAGTGTAGCGTACAGGGGGAGGTCCTTGAGGATTATCCACAGGTCCCTGGTAATTCTGCCAATCAGAATAGACACCCTGCTGGCTGTAATTTGGATTCGCTGGGGGCGCTCCATATCCCTGAGGCGGTCCGTAACCAGGGGCCGGTTGAGCGTAAGGACTGGGGTTCTGCGGATATCCAGGTTGCTGGGCCTGTTCCTGACCCTGAAACTGCTGATAGCTGAATTGATTCGAATTCCCGCCACCCCAAATTCCGAGCCCTCCAGGTCCCATCACTGAATCCAGGATGCCTTGAGCTGAGCCAACGGATGGTGTTAGTATCAGAATCATCGCGATCAACGCTATTCTTGACATCATTTTTTCTCCTAGCCTGAGCCCAACGGTTCGACGATGTTAAATGGAAAAGCGAGACAATACACTGGGCCATCTATATAAATATTGTATAATATTGCAACAGATCTGTCAATCCGTGGCGTTAAGTACGGGACTCAACCACCGGCTATTATGTGAGAAAGGCTTATTTAGCGACTGTGTCATAGCCAAACTTGTGAGACTTGGCTCGGTTTGGGAATCTAGAGTCTTATCAATTCATAGGTTTTTGAACCTAATCCAATGTCCTCAGCATAGTCCAGTTGATGCCTCCAGTCGATGTTAGGGAACAGTGCCTTGAATTTGTCCGCTCCGGATTCCAGGCCTGTCTCAAGGTTTGACAAAGGATTACCGGGGGCTTGGTTCACCAGATCGACCGCAGCCTGGTCTATCGCCACCGGATCAAGTGACGCTAGGACTCCTAAGCCCGGCACTATCGCGCGATCGGAGAAAGGAGTGCAATCGCAGAGAGGGGAAACGTCGGTAAGAAATGTTATGAAAACAGTTTTTTGATTCTTTTGGCTCAAAACAGCCTTGGCGTACTCGACCATTTTTTCCATGAACGTAGGGATGGATTCATTCCATTGAATTGAAATGGCCTCTTGTCGACAAGTCAAGATGCATTCTGCGCATCCCACGCACAGTTCCGGGTTGATCTCCGCTTTCCTGGTCTTTTTTTCTCCCACAAGCGATATAGCGTGCCCCCTACACCAAGGAACGCATTCCCCACAACCGATACATTTCTTCACAGAGACTTTTGGAGATATGTTGGAATGCTGATCAAGCTTGCCTCTCCTCGATGCGCAACCCATACCGATGTTTTTGAGAGCGCCACCATAGCCTGAAAGTTCGTGACCCTTGAAATGTGTCATTACGACCAGTCCATCAGCGTAGTGAATGTCAGCGCCTATGTGCGCAACGCTGAAATGCCGACCATCTACAGGAACCTCTACGTCGCTATTGCCGCGAAGTCCATCCGCGATAATCACAGGGGCGCCTGTGACTTCCCTTGTGAACCCGTTGTCGTAAGCTGTGCACAGGTGAGACCACGCTTCAATTCGAGATCCTACGTAAAGCGTATTTGTGTCAGTGAGGAAAGGTTTTGCACCAAGACCCTTTAGAATATCGACGATTCGACGAACAAATTGGGGCCTGATATGAGCTGTGTTTCCATATTCCCCGAAATGAATCTTTATGGCGATAAGATCTTTTGACTTAAACATTTCCGATGGTTTCATCGCATTGAAAAGGTCCTCTACTTTTGCGGGAACACTTTTTTTCCAAGAAGCCGAGAGATCTATCATGTAAACTTGCGAAGGCATTTCCAATCTCCTAGAATGCGTTTGTCCTGGAATCAAACCGGTCCAAAAATAAACCGGTTCAGAATTGATCTGTGTTGCCAATAATATCATAGTTGTACTCATGAAGTCATCGGGCGCCGCACAATGAGTTGGACTATTAGAATGAGACGATTAACGATCTTTCGGAAAAGCGCTCTCAGAGATTGGGAGCCTCTTTTAGACCTCACGGGGAAATATTATGCGATCAACCTGGATAAAAAGGAGTCACGAGAAGAGAGGCAAGCCTCCCGGAACCGTAATTCATGTGGGCGAAGTACATGTCTTAAAGCCCCAAGTAACTTGCTTCGTATATTCACCTGAGGAACTGAGGCAAACTCAATTAGAGGAAAATCTTGAACCATTTCTGTCGGACCATGTCCGTGATGACAATCGCAACACATGGCTCAACATTGAAGGAGTCAACGATGTAAATATAGTCAAGCAGGTAGGCGCCATATTCGGAATAGACAGCCTGACCCTGGAAGACATCGGCGACACAGGCAATAGACCTAAGATAGTGGAGTTCTCAAATTATGTCTTCATTGTGATCAGATCTCTATCAATAGATGGAGTGACCGGAAGGCTGGATCCAGAGCAGATTTCGCTAATCCTAGGATCAAACTTCCTCTTAACTTTCTGCGAAAGACAATCACCTCTTTTTGATCCGGTTATCCAGAGGTTGAGATTGTCTAATGGCCGGATTAGAAATAGCGGCTTAGACTATCTGGCATACAGCTTGATCGACGTTGTGGTAGACAACTATTTTGCTGTAATAGAAAAGGCGGCGGACAAAATCGAGGCGATCGAACAAGTTGTCACTCAGGGTCCTTCTAGGTCGACTCTAGAATCAATATATCGACTCAAGAAGGATTTGCTTTTTCTCAGAAAATCAGTTTGGCCCCTAAGAGAAATTGGAAGCAGGATGATTAATGGAGATATCGCGTTCATAAATGAGAAGACAAAACCCTATTTAAGGGATGTGCTCGACCACTCCATACATGCGATCGACACAATAGAGACATGCAGGGACATTGTTACAGGCCTCATGGACTTATATCTGACGGCAATTAGCGCCAAAATGAATCAGGTAATGAAACTCCTCACGATAATCGGAACCATATTTATGCCTCTATCTTTCCTGGCCGGATGGTACGGGATGAATTTTAAATACATGCCGGAACTGGAGTGGAAATATGGGTATCCTGCGGTCATGCTTGTCGCCTTTGTCACCATAATTTCGATGCTTATTGTTTTCAAGCGTAGAAAATGGATGTGAGAAAAAGACGTTTGTATAGATCACTTCGCAAATAAATGTAATTATCGTTAAGAAACTGCGACTACTTGAGCTTAACACGAAAACTACCCTGTTTTCAATTTATTGGATTGAGGTCTTTTTTAGCTAAAGACGCATAAACTTGACATTTTCTTAACAAAAGTATACAAAACCGATTCTATTACAAGGAAAACTATCAGGAGATCACCACAGGTGTCGGACCCCTCGTCGAAGTCAGAAAAGCGCTCCTCCTCATCTCTAATAGATGTTCGTCTCAAAAAACTTGAAGAGCTTGTTGAATCAGGTATTCAGCCTTATACTACAGGTTTCAAGCCAGACCTGAGCTCTTCGGAATTGAAATCAAAATATGGTGGGTTGTCAGAAGAAGAAAACGCAAGTGATTTCGTTCGACTTGCAGGACGTGTCATGGCGGTTCGTGTACTTGGAAAGGCCTCGTTCATGCGAATTCAGGACGTGTCTGGTGATTTTCAGATTTACCTGGCCAGGGACATTTTGGGTGTAGAGGAATATAAACAGGCAAAGAAACTGGACATTGGAGATATCGTCGGCATGAGTGGTTCACCGTTTAAGACCAAGACTGGTGAACTCAGTTTAGCGGTTCAAAGTTTCGTGCTGTTGACGAAATCACTTAGGCCGCTCCCAGAGAAGTGGCATGGGCTTTCTGATGTGGAGATTCGATACAGGCAGAGATATCTTGACCTGATAGTCAATAAGTCGTCTCGTGAAGTTGTGGTTTCAAGAAGCCGCATTATATCCTACTTGAGAAATTTCCTGACAGATAGAGGGTTTTTGGAAGTTGAAACACCAATGATGCAAACTATTCCGGGAGGGGCGACAGCTAGACCCTTCGAGACGTTTCACAACGCTCTGAACCGTCAATTATATCTTCGGGTAGCTCCGGAATTATATCTCAAACGACTTCTCGTAGGAGGTTTTGATAGGGTTTTCGAAATCAACAGGAACTTTCGGAACGAAGGGATTTCCACGCAACATAATCCGGAATTTACAATGTTGGAGTTTTATCAGGCATATAGCACTTATGAAGATCTCATGAACCTCACTGAAGAAATGCTGTGTAGTTTAGCTCTTAAAATAATGGGGTCACTCAGGTTCAAGTATGGCCAGAGAGATGTGGATTTGACACCTCCATGGCCGAGAATCACAGTTAAAGAATCTCTTTTAAATCATGGGGCGCTGAATTCGAATGAAATGGAAGACAGAAATGCTGTTTTTATTAAGGCATTGGAGATGGGTATCCCCGTCAACAAGGACGATTCGTTGGGTAAACTCCTGATGGCAATTTTTGATGAGGTCGTTGAAGGGACTCTCTGGGGGCCGGTTTTTGTTCATCATTATCCCGTGGAAGTGTCGCCTCTTGCCCGACGCAACGACGATGACCCTGCAGTGACTGATAGATTTGAGCTATATGTGTGTGGGCGCGAAATGGCGAACGCATTTACAGAACTCACGGACCCGGCTGACCAGCGAAACAGGTTCGAAGAACAAGTCAGGGCACGACAGGCGGGTGACGAAGAAGCCCATTTTCTGGACGAAGATTTCCTTCGAGCGCTTGAGTATGGTATGCCTCCCGCAGCAGGGGAAGGTCTCGGTATTGATCGTTTGGTCATGTTGCTGACAAATGCTCAATCGATCCGAGAAGTTATTTTGTTCCCTCATATGAGGCCTGAAAAAGGGCTTGAATGAATCTTCCGCTAGAATTAAGCGTTGGGCTACGTTACATAAGGGCCAAACGTAAACAGGCATTTATCTCAGTGATCAGCGCCTTTGGTGTTTTAGGGGTTATGCTTGGTGTCATGACCCTGATAATTGTATTGGGAGTGATGAATGGGTTTGAACGCGATTTAAAGGAGAAAATCCTTGGTACAGTGTCCCACCTAGTTGTCATGAATAATTCCACAAGGTCCATCACAGACTGGAACCAAGTCCTGGATCGAATAAAGGCGCTCGATGGAGTCAACGCCGTAACCCCTTACATCTATGGACAGGCGATGCTTTCCTTCAGAGGGAGGGTTAGGGGAGTGATAGTCCGGGGGATTGATCCTAAAACGGCCCCTCAGGTCATTTCAATATCAAACTATCTCGAGAAGGGTTCTCTGGAAGACCTCCACGAATCAGAAGACGGAATAAATGGAGTTATAATTGGCAAGGAACTCGCCAATGCAAACTCCTTGAGAATGGGAGACTCGATACAGCTAATATCTCCGCAAGGAAAAAGAACCCCTATCGGCGCTATTCCTAGGGTTCAAAATTTCAAAATAGCTGGAATCTTCAAATCGGGTATGTACGAATTTGATTCTAATCTAGTTTATATGGGGTTAGGGGAGGCTCAGAAATTCTTCGAGATGGGATCCGGCGTTACAGGCATTGAGGTAAACCTCAGGAACATTTATGACGCTCCCAAGATAGCTTCCAGGATTGAATCTACCCTAGGCGTTCCTTATTGGACCAGAACCTGGCGAGACATGTACAGGAATCTGTTCAGCGCGCTTAAACTAGAAAAAATAGCCATGTTTATCATCTTGACCTTTATAGTTCTTGTGGCGGCTTTTAACATAATAATATCCCTGATTATGCTGGTGATGGAAAAAAGCCGGGACATAGCGGTATTGAAATCGCTAGGCGCTACTTCTGATCTTATAATGAGAATCTTCGTGGTTCAGGGAATGATTATTGGAGCGGCGGGAACCGTCCTTGGAGCTGTGGCCGGTTTGGTCGGCGGCGCTCTGCTTGCGAAATACCCCTTTATAGAACTCCCTGAAGAAATTTATACGATTTCTACTATACCGATCGCAATATACCCATGGGATGTAGTCATTATATGCGTGTTGGCGTTGACCATATGTTTCATTGCAACCATTTACCCTTCATACAGGGCGGCCCGTCTGGAACCCGCTGAGGCGCTCAGATATGAATGACACTTACATCTATCAAGTTTCCGATTTGAGAAAAGTATACCATCATCCAGTGAGGAAACTTGAAGTGTTGAAGGGTGTCAACCTTATGGTGCGTCACGGAGAGAGCGTTGCGGTAACTGGTCCATCAGGAGTAGGAAAAACCACGCTTCTGCATGTGCTTGGCTTATTGGACGAACCAACATCGGGAACAATTTTTCTGGATGGGGTCAACGTCGGTGATCTGGGTGAGCTTGAGAAATGCAGAATAAGGAACCGACGGGTAGGTTTTGTTTTCCAGTTTTTTCAGTTGCTACCGGAATTTACCGCCTTGGAAAACGTTCTGATGCCTGGACAGATCGCCGGTCTGGATATCAAGGAATTGCGGTCTAAAGCAGAGCAACTGATACAAGATGTTGGCTTGACCGATAGAATGTATCACCGTCCGGGGGAACTGTCAGGAGGAGAACAGCAGAGAGTTGCAATTGCTAGAGCTCTGATAATGGACCCGGATGTGATTCTTGCCGACGAACCTACAGGCAATCTTGACCCGGAGACCGGGGCCGAGATAGAAAATATCTTACGGAACCTGAACCTGGAGAGGAACACTTCCCTGATTGTCGTAACTCACAAAGAATCTCTTGCGAAGGAGATGAACAGGCGAGTAAACCTGTGCGCTGGAAGAATAGAGGAGATCCAATGAATAAGGTTCTCCTTGTCCTTGCTCTTATCGTATGTCTGGGCACTCTCTCAACCGATTCAGACGCCAAGAAAATCGACAAAATAATTATATTTCCTTTCAAGATAGCAACAAAAGGGCCAAAGGCTCAAGATTTCAGCAACGAGCTTGCTGGGGCCCTAGCGGCTGAATTGACGAGAGACGGCGACATAGAGGTAATTTCGGGCGCGCCTTTCATATCAGCTTTGCAGGAAAGGAAAATTGACCCAAACCGTTTAGTGAGGATTGCAGAAAAAGTTGGAGCTCAAGGTGTCCTTTGGGGGACCGTGTCTCAGTTGGAGGATGGACTCTCTCTGGAAAGTTATGTGGCCACGGTTGAACCTGGCTCTAAGCCAAGATTTTTTTCAAAGACAGGTCGAGATCTTAAAGATCTGTTCAACAAAATGAAGGAAGTCTCCAATGAGATAGGCGGAACCGTGCTGGATCGTCCCAAGATTGGTGAGATAAAAATCGAGGGCAACAAGAGAATTCAACGGGAGGCAATACTCAACAAACTTGAAATGAAATCCGGCTCACCTTTTAGCAAGAGCGCTGTAAGCGACGAAATCCGAGAGATATACTCGATGGGATATTTCGATGATGTCCAGATAAAAGCGGAGGAAAACCCCAATGGCCAGATGGATCTTAGCATCACACTGAAAGAAAGGCCGTCGATAAAGACCATTAATGTTGAAGGCAATAAGATTTTCTCGAAAGATGAGATACTCGACGCGTTGACAACTAAATCGTTCACCGTGGCAAGCGTGCAAAAGATCCGTGACGATGTGTCCAAATTGAAGCAAATGTATGAAAAGGATGGCTATTACCAACCGACGATTGATTACGAGATTAAGGAGCTTTCTCCAAATGAGGCGAGTCTCACCTTCAAGATTTCAGAAGGCAACAAGAGCTACCTTACAGATTTGACCCTGGAAGGCCGGTCCAAGTTACCGGAAAAAGATATCAAGAAAGCTATGACCGTCAAAGAAAAAAGCTGGTTTTGGTTTCTGGACGAATCGGGAACGTTTACGAGAGAAAAACTTGAAGAGAACCGGATGCGCATAATTGCCTACTATTTGGAAAACGGTTTTATCAATGTTCAGGTGGGCGCTCCCAAAATTGATATACAAGGAAATGCAGTAAAGGTAATATTTCCTATAAGGGAGGGAGACAGGTTTCAGATAAGAAAAGTTGACGTTGAAGGTGATTTGGTGGTCCCGGCTGATCAACTCAGGGAATCTCTGGAGTCGAAGCCTCGGACATGGTTCAAGAGATCTTCACTGGCCGACGACATTAAAACCATAACGAAATTGTACAATAATTTGGGATATGCTTACGCTGATGTGGAACCCCAGCAGAGAATGAACGACAAACACAATTTCGTTGACATTATATTCAAAGTAACCAAAGGCGACAAGATCACCATTGAGCGGGTTGATATTGCGGGTAACGACAGAACCCGTGACAAGATCATCAGGAGAGCTCTAACCATTTCTGAAGGCGATGTTTATAACGCCGACAGTTTTGAGGCCACCAAGAGTAACCTTGAGGGCATGGATTTTTTTGAGGCCGTAAAGCTGAAGACATCTCCAGGGTCTCGGCCCGATACTATGAATGTCACGGTAGAAGTGATCGAGAAAAAGACAGGGTCGTTAGCGGCCGGCTTGGGTTATTCTTCCCAGGACGGAGCGATGGGTAATATCGATCTCAAAGAGAGGAATCTCTTCGGAATGGGAATTGTGGCGAACGCCAAAGCAAACCTTTCGGCGCGCCGAAGCAATTACGAAGGATCTTTGACATATCCATGGATCTTTGATTATCCAGTCACTGGTAGTATAAGAGGATATCAGGCTGTTCAGGGAGAGCAGAACTATGTTCGGGACAGTAACGGAGGTAGCGTTTTTCTGTCATATCCGTTGTACGGGCTTTGGACAATGTCCACTGGTTTTGCTAGAGACTCGAGTAAACTGTCGGGTTTTCAGTCGATGTTCGCTCAATCAATCATAGCGTATTACGCGAGTTACAACACCAACGCTCAAAGATTTCTGAACATCTCCGAAAACTCCGTCTCCTTCAACATAGGCAGGGATACAAGAAACAATTCAGTAATCCCAACTGCAGGAACGAAACTTACTCTCGGAGCCAGACTATCGGGATTTGGCGGAGATGTGGCTTTTTCAAGCTATTATTCCGAGGGAATCTACTACCAGTCGTTATTCTGGAGAACAGTTCTTAAATTCAGAGCTAATGCCTCTATGTTGACGGAGGTGGGGACCGATCCCATTCCGTTTGATCGAAGGATATTACTCGGCGGGATTCAAAGCATTAGAGGCTATAAGGCGGGTGAGATCGGTCCTCGTGATCGATATGGGAATATTATGGGAGGCGATAGAGCGTTATTTTCGAATGTGGAGTGCCTATTTCCCCTTGTCGATAGACTGAAACTCAATGGAGTAACGTTTTTTGACATGGGAAATGCCTGGAACGTTAGCGACAGTCTTTTTATGACTGACGTAAAGGCCGGAGTAGGAGTAGGCATAAGATGGGTCTCGCCCATGGGGCCACTTCGAATAGAATACGGATGGAAGATTAATCCGCAAAAAGGTGAGGATCCAGGGGCATTTGCCTTTGCCATGGGTCAACTATTCTGATAAACCATCACTCCTTAGTAGATAACATATTTAGGTTCGTTTTTTAATCCTTGACGCACACGAAAAACAGAAATTTGAAAGGAGTCTAATACATGACCGAACACAGGATTTTTATTGTCTTGATCGCAGCTTTAATTTTGACGTTTGCCTTTGGAACAACTTTTGCCCAGTCAACACTCACTGTTGGATTCGTAGATCTGCAGCAGCTTCAGGCCAAGTCAAAACGGATTCAGGAAATGCAAAAGAATTTTGCGGAGCTCAACAACATTAAGAGGACTAGTCTTGAAAAGAAACAAAATGATTTAAAAGCCCTTACTGATCAGCTTCAGAAACAAGGGCCCATGCTAAAGGAAGAGACTCGCAACGAAAAGATAAAAGAAATTGGCATGAAAGAAATGGAGTTAAAGCTGGCACAGAAGCAGGCCGAATCGGAGCTGCAAAATGAGGCTAGGGCGTTGGATGAGTCCATGATGCGAGATCTCCATAAAATAATAGGCGAACTGCGTAAACAAAAAAACCTCTCTCTTATTTTCAATTCCACAGCCGCCTTGCTCTCCGCTGATGATTCATTCGATCTGACAGATGAGGTAGTTCGCATGTATGACGCAAATGCGGGGACTAAACCGGCTTCTTCGGAAAAGGCAAAACCGGCGGCTCCTCCTGCAGCGGCTCAACCAAAGCCCAAAGCGCCAAAATAGGGAATTGAATCTCCGTGCAAACGCTGACGCTGAAACAAATAGCCGACTTTCTCGGATGTGAATCCTCAGAGGATCCAGGTCCCGAGATTTCAGGGGTGAAGCCCTTGGAATTCGCCACAGGCTCTGATGTGACCTACATCTCTGAGGCGAAGTTTCTCTGCCTACTGAAAAGTAGTAAGGCCTCCGCCGTTCTTGTCGCCAAGAACATGGAGGCCCCTTCTGTGCCACATGTCAGGTCTAGAAACCCCGAAGCTGATTACGCAAGGCTGACGGGCCTCTTCTATGGCTACAAGGAAAAAACCGATCACGCAATCTCGAAACACGCGTGTGTTGACCCTACAGCTTCGATTGGATCGAATGTATCGATAGGGCCTTTTGCAGTCATCGGGCCCAATTCGGTAATTGGAAACGGTTCTTCCATAGGAGCCCATGTAGTTATAGGCGAAAACGTTCTGATAGGGGAATCGACTGTAATCTTTCCGAATGTGACCATATACTGGGGTGTAACAGTCGGATCCAGAGTGATTGTTCATTCCGGCGCCGTTATAGGTTCAGATGGCTTTGGTTATGCCCGGGACGTTGACGTTAACGGTACACCTGTAAATATTAAGAAGTTCCATAGCGGTTCGGTTGAAATACAGGATGACGTTGAGATAGGGGCGTTAACAGCCATCGACAGGGCTTTGGCGGGTGTCACCACGATCCATAAGGGAGTCAAGATTGACAACCTTGTTCAGATTGCCCACAACGTCAGCATAGGATCAGGAACAGTAATTGCTTCTCAGGTTGGAATAGCGGGAAGTTCATCGGTAGGTTCTTATGGCATGGTGGGTGGACAGGTAGGCGTGAGAGACCATGTTTCAGTCGGGAATGGAGTAATCCTGGCGACTCGCGTTGGAATATACCGTAATGTTCCGGATGGTTCGGTCATGGCGGGCTCAGTTCCTGCGATGCCCCACAAGATATTTCTCAGGACCCAGTCTCTTTTCAAGAGGTTGCCGGAAATGCTGGATCGAATAAGAAATCTGGAACGGATTGTAAAAGAGAACGATAAGGAAACATCATGATCCATCCTACTGCCGTGATTGAATCTGGAGCAGAAATTGATCCCACAGCCTCTGTTGGGCCTTATTCTATCATTGGCCCAAAAGTGCGTATAGGGGCTGGCGTCAAGATTGGCCCTCATGTCGTCATAGAAGGGAACACAGCGATAGGAGACAACACCCAGGTATGCCAGTTCGCTTCGATAGGAGCTCCACCTCAGGACCTTTCATACAGGGGCGAGGACACCCGTGTTGAAATTGGTCATAGCTGTTTGATCAGGGAGTACGTCACGATACACAGAGCCACGGTCCGTGGGAAAGGAATTACGGAGATAGGCGACAACTGCTATCTGATGGCCTACTGCCATGTGGCTCATGACTGTATTCTGGGGGAGGGGGTCATAATGGCAAACTCCGCCCATCTGGGTGGCCACATAGAGATCGGTAAGAGGGCTATTCTGGGTGGAATTGTAGCGGTTCATCAGTTCGTAAGAGTCGGTGAATACGCGCTTGTCGGAGGGGTTTCCGGCGTGGCGAAAGATGTTCCTCCTTACACTCTCGCTTCAGGCGCCAGAATTTATCTCTATGGGCTGAATGAAGTCGGATTACGGCGCAATGGTTTCTCTCCTCAGACAATCCGGACGTTGAAAAGGGCGTTCAAGATAGCTATGCGGTCTTCATTGAATCTGGACGAAGCAGTGAGAAAGATTCGTGAAGAAATGTCGGAAACTTCTGAAGCATTGGTCTTTGCGGATTTTCTAGCCACCTCAAAGAGAGGTCCAGCCAGGGTTTCTCTCAGTCGTCACGCCTTCAGGATGCGATAAAGTGGAGTCAATTGGTATAATTGCAGGAGAGGGCGATCTTCCCGTCAGAGTCCTCAAAGAAACAGGAGAAAGAGGATTTGAGGCTGTAGCGTTGGCGTTTGACGGCTTTACAAATCCCGAAATTGAGCGTTACGCCAAGAATGCACATTGGCTCAAACTTGGCCAACTCGACAAAGCCATCAAAATTCTAAAACAATACGGAATCACCCGAGTTGTGATGGCGGGAAAGATCGATAAGGGGAATCTTCTCAGACTATGGAATCTTAGACCTGACAGACGGGCCTTGAGGGTAATCAGAGCCTTAAAGGACTGGAAAGATGACACGGTTCTTGCTGCTATAGCTGAGGAGCTTAGTAAAGACGGCATTTCTATCGACAGTATTACAGTTTGGGCGTCGAAGCTTATGGCTTCGCAAGGTGTTCTTACCCGCAAACAACCGACAAAGCATCAGATTGAGGACGTTGAATTCGGTCGAGAAATGGCTCTGGCCATAGGTGGACTAGACATTGGCCAAACAGTTGTGGTCAAGAACCGCGCTGTGCTGGTAGTTGAGGCCATTGAGGGAACTGACAGAGCAATTCTCAGGGTCCGTGATCTAAATATTCCGAACGCAGTGGTGGTGAAAATGGCCAAGCCCAACCAAGACATGCGTTTTGATGTGCCTGGTGTTGGGCCTTCCACCATTAGAAATATGGTTACCGCAGGCGCAAAGCTCTTGGCTATTGAAGTCGGAAAAACAATGATTGCCAACTCTGAAGAAACGATTGCAATCGCTGACGAGGCTAATATATGTGTCATGGGTATAACTGCTTCGGGACCAATAGTATAACCTATCAAGGTCCCTCAATTTAAGCTAAACTTCCCGCATAATAGTTTAATATTCTTCATTTTTATGTTGGATGCCGGGCGAATTATTACTCAATCCGATTTGTGCCTACAGAAGGTTGAAACGTGCCGATTTACAAGAGACTGCTGAAATACCTCCGTCCATACATCGGCAAGTTGGTCGTTGCCGGCGCTTGCATGTTCGGAGTAGCTATCCTTACCGCCTCATTGGCTTATCTTGTAAAACCTGCGCTGGATGACATCTTCTTCGAGAAAAACCTCAATATGTTAATGCTGATTCCAGTGGTTGTGGCTAGTGTATATATAGTTAAGGGTTTTTGTGATTTTGGCCAATATTATCTGATGGCTTTCGTCGGTCAGAGTATAATTCGTGACCTTCGCAAGGACATGTTCTGTAAGCTTGAAGACATGTCGGTTGGCTTTTTTGTCAAACATTCGACCGGCGAGCTTCTTTCAAGGATGAATAACGACGTCTCAATGGTTCAGGGGGCTCTTACCAGCGCCATTACCGGGGTCGTTCGCGATACCCTGACTGTGATCAGTCTCATAGTGGTTGTTTTTATCCGGGATTCAACACTGGCCCTTATAGCAATGGTCGTATTCCCTCTTGCCATATATCCTCTTCTCAACTTTGGTCGTCGACTTAAACGGTATTCCAGAAGAATGCTGGTTTCCCTGGAGGATATTACCGAGAGGCTCAACGAGACGATAACCGGGATCAGGATTGTGAAGGCTTTCGCTATGGAAGACTACGAACGCAAGCGTTTCTCCGAAGTGAACGAGAATCTATTTAACGCCTTCATGAGAAGATTCAAAGTTAGGGCCATGTCAAACCCCGTCATGGAAACGATCGGCGGTTTTGGAGTATGCGCCATAGTGACCTACGGAGGGTTTCAGGTTATCAACGGAGAGTCTACTCAGGGGACCTTCTTCTCTTTTATGGCAGCTTTGGTAATGCTTTATGAGCCAATAAAAAGAATCAGTGATGTTAATAACACGGTTCAGGAAGGACTGAGCGCAGGCGAAAGGATCTTTGCCCTTATGGATACTGAACCTGATGTTAAGGATGCGCCGGGCGCCCTCCCTCTGGGCGAGATATCGGGGAAAGTGGAACTAAGAAATATAACGTTCGGGTATGATTCAAATCCGGTGATTCATGACATCAGTCTGGTCGTCAATCCGGGAGAAGCTATTGCCGTTGTTGGAGAGAGTGGCGTAGGGAAAAGCACATTATTGGACCTGGTTCCTAGGTTTTACGATCCGAGCGGCGGGTCCATAGAAATAGACGGAATTGACGTTCGCTCCATCACCCAGAGATCCTTGCGCGAGAAAATCGGCATAGTGACTCAGCAGACAATTCTTTTTGATGATACTGTCCGGAACAACATAGCCTATGGACGGCCGGATCTCCCTCTTGAACTAGTGATCAGCGCTGCTAAAGCGGCTCATGCCCACGACTTCATAATTGCCCAACCAGACGGATATGATAGTCTGATCGGGGAGAACGGAATAAAACTGTCCGGTGGTGAACGGCAGAGGCTGGCCATTGCCAGGGCGCTGCTAAAAAATCCTCCAATTCTCATTCTGGACGAAGCCACATCTAATCTTGACTCGGATTCGGAGAAAACGGTTCAAGACGCTTTGGAAGCCCTGATGAAAGGGAGGGCCACACTGATAGTCGCCCATCGCTTGTCCACAATTCAAAATGTCGATAGAGTTTACGTAATGGCTCATGGCAGAATTGTGGAACAGGGATCTCATGCTGAACTGCTTGAATTGAATGGTGAGTTTGCGAGGCTTTACAACCTCCAGTTTTCAAAAGAACCAGGGAACGTAAAATAGGATGGCGGGAGTGGCCTCAAAGGCCGACTCATTCCTTTGCGCTTTGGCCTCTCCTTTTCTGCTGGCCCCTGCGATTGGATATTTTCTGGTTCAATCCACTTGGCGCAAGGTTCACGAAATTGGTCTGGCCGAGAGCCATAAAGGTTCCATTCCTGTCATATCCGTAGGAAACATAGCAATAGGAGGAACCGGTAAGACCCCGTTCGTAATATATTTGGTTGAGCAGTTGTTGAATAAGGGACTCAATCCCTGCGTGATAAGTCGTGGCTATAAGGGTATGTATACAGAGGATATGGTAGTTCTGGAGGACGGGATATCACAAGCTCCTAAATTGAACGCCATTTATGTCGGGGATGAGCCTTATCTCATGGCGAGTGCTCTTGCCGGGAAATCTCCCGTTATAGTTGGAAAGGATCGACTTAGATGCGTAGAGTTTGCCTCAGCAAACCTTATGTGCGATATTGCGGTCCTGGATGACGGTTTTCAGCATTTGCGACTGAAGCGTGATGTTGATATTGTGCTGCTTTCCGGCCACGAAGATTACATGTTTCCATTGGGGGTCCTGCGGGAGCCTATATCAGCCCTGAACAAGGCCGATTTTGTGATTCTGAATGAGAATGAAGAGCTTTGCTCAGGGAAGATCCGTGATTTGCTGTCTTCTTCGAAACCATACAAGTTTAGGAGTGTTCCTGCTTGCCTTTCGGGTGATGAAAACAGGAAAGTAAGGGCCCCAGATTACCTTAAGGATCACGAGACTCTACTCGTTTCTGCAATAGCCAATCCTCAAAGATTCAGAAGAATGGCTGAAAATCTGGAATGGAAAATAACGAACCATCTGGTGTACAGGGATCACTACGTATATAGTTCCGCAGACCTTACTCGTGTGGTTAGAGAATCCAAAGGATCTTATATTGTCTTCACCGAGAAGGATTGGGTAAAACTCCCTCGTGAATTCCAGCAGAGAGATGAAGTCTATTTTCTCAAAATAAGGATTGAATTTAGGGAGTCAGAGCTATTCATGAATCAACTTTTGGAACTGTTGAACATAAATGGATCTCAGTCTTAAAAGGATATTGGTAATAAAACAGAGCTCTTTGGGAGATGTCATACACTCTCTTCCTCTAATACATGCCATAAAAAGACACTATCCATCAAGTTACGTGGGTTGGGTCATTCAGAAGAATCTGACAAGTTTGCTGCAATCAGACCCGAACATTGATGAAATAATAACTATAGACATTCCATCGACCTCCGAGCCTAACGCTACTAGGGGGGCCTATTTCGGGGCCTTGTTTGCGACTTTTAGAACATTGAAGAATTTGAGGAAGAAGTTTGTCCACAACCCATACGATGTGGTTCTTGATCTGCACGCCTCTTTCCGAAGCGGGCTAGTAGGTTTTATGAATCCGAAGTCTTATCGAGTTGGATTTGCTGACGCCAAAGAATTGAACACTTTTTTTCAGACAAAACTGGTGCATGCGTCTGCTGACAAATCACACGCCGTGGACAAAATATTAAATTTCGCCCCTCTATTCGATGTGAAAGTTGAAAAGTCTGATTTCACGCTGTTTATCGGGAGTGAAGCCCTAAACGAAGCCCGAAAATTCATGAATCAAAACTCAGTAAGTCCAGGTGATCGAATTGTCTACGCTAATCCGGCTTCAAGGTGGGCCACAAAATTCTGGAATACGCGCGCCTGGGTTGAGTTATCCGACAGACTGATGTCTCAATTAGGTGTTCAAGTCATATTTGGGGGAGGAAAATCAGACCGACCATACATAGATGAAATTGTGGCATCGATGAACAAGAAGCCGATGATAGCAGCTGGTTGTTTAAGTCCAATTGGCTCGGCCGCCTTGATCGAGGCTTCAGATCTTTACGTTGGAGTTGATTCAGGTCCCATGCACATAGCCTCGTTTGTTGGAACCCCAGTTGTAGCTCTTTTTGGCCCAACAGACCCTGCCAAAGTAGGTCCATACGGCCGTAAAAATATAGTTATAAAAATTGATGAACTGACCTGTCTGGGTTGTAGGAAATCAGACTGTTCCAATAGGATATGCATGGAGGGCATTTCGGCCGGCAGAGTTTTTGATGAGATATCAAGGATCAAAAAATGGATACCAAGGGGCGCTTAGAATACTGGACCTTCATCAGTCTCCATTCATGAAAAATACACCGCAGTAATTTTCGCTTTTCATTAATCCAATTCTTGACGGGGAGTCATTATTTGTGGTTTATTCAAGTTTTATATTTAAGATCGAGCGGCCGAATCAATTACGGTAGCTCGCTTCCGAAGGGGCGCCTATGAAGCAGTTCAAAAGTGAAGACATTCGAAATCTGGCAGTTGTCTCCCATGCGGGTTCGGGAAAGACGACACTTTGTGAAGCCATGCTTGTTGACTCAGGGGCGGTTGATCGCCTGGGAAAGGTTACAGATGGATCTTCCAATTTTGACTTTGAGCCCGAGGAAATTAAGCGCGGAATTTCAATTGGTTCGGCTCTCTTTTCGGTAGAATGGAAGAAAAAGAAAATAAACATAATTGACACTCCCGGCGATCCCAATTTTGGAGCGGAAGTAACGTTTGCTCTCAAAGCAGTGGATATCGCCGCTCTGTGTGTAGACGCCGTCGATTCAATAAAGCCTCTAACGGAAAAGGTCTGGTCGGCCATTGAAAACGCAGAGCTACCTAGACTGCTGTTAGTTACCAAGATGGACCGCGAACGGGCTAATTTCGACAAAGTCTTAAACGATGTAAAGGAAACCCTGAAAGTTAAGCCCGTGCCGTTGCAGATACCCGTAGGCAAGGAAGCCAACTTTAAGGGGGTCGTTGACCTTCTGTCCATGAAGGCAATTCTATTTGACGGTGATGTGAAGACCCCCACCAGAGTTGACATACCGGCTGATTTAAAGGAGGAGGCTGATTCTCGTAGGAATGTCCTCATAGAAGATTTGGCTGAAGTTGATGATGGCTTGATGGAGAGGTATCTTGAAGGTGAGGAACTCAGCGCCGATGACCTCTCTAAAGCATTGAGCGAGGGTATACGAAATCGGGTTTTTATGCCGGTCCTGGTTTGTTCCGGTCTTACCAACAAAGGCATCCAGCCAATCCTTGATCTGATCGTTGACGCATGTCCCTCGCCGGCTGACATGAAACCCATAAGTGGTTTAACACCGGCAGGAGACGAAGTTTCCAGAAAGCTTTCCGCTGACGAACCATTTTGCGCCCGCGTGTTCAAGACCCTTGCGGATCCTTATGCAGGGAGACTCAGTCTATTCAGGATTTTCTCGGGCAGGCTTGCCCCGGATTCGAATTTCTTTAACTCTTGTAGCCATTCCAAGGAAAGATTTGGCCAGCTTTTCATAATGAGGGGAAAATCCCAAAAATCGATTGATGGAGCTCAGGCAGGGGACATCGTTGCTGTGGCTAAACTCAAGGAAACCCTTACTGGAGACACTCTATGCGACGAGAAGGCCCAGATAATTCTTCCGAAACCAACACTTCCCCAAGCGGTCATTTCATTTGCTATTGAACCCAAAGCCAAAGGCGACGAGGAGAAGATAACCCAGAGTTTAGCCCGTTTGGCCGAGGAAGATCCCACTCTTACCGTGAACAGAGACGCCCGGACCAATGAATTCCTCATTTCAGGTATGGGGCAGGTTCACATCGAAGTAATGGTTGAGAAACTGAAAAGGAAATTTGGGGTTGATGTAAACCTGAAGACCCCGAAAGTCCCCTACAAGGAAACAATCAAGGGGAAAGCAAAGGTCGAAGGAAAGCTCAAGAAACAAACCGGCGGACGAGGCCAATTCGCCGTGGCATGGTTGGAACTGGAGCCTATGCCTAGAGGAGAGGGCTTCGAGTTCGTGGACAAAATTGTTGGAGGCGTTATCCCAAGGCAATATATTCCCGCCGTCGAAAAGGGCGTTATAGAAGCTATGGCTGCCGGCGCACTGGCCGGTCACCCTGTTATCGATGTTCGAGTCAAAGTGTTTGACGGCAAGTATCATGACGTTGATTCTTCTGAACAGGCATTCAAGATAGCCGCATCAAAGGGTTTCAAGAAGGGTGTGCTTCAGGCCAATCCTATTTTGTTGGAACCGATTATGAATATGGAAATAGTCGTGCCCGAAGATTGCATGGGTGACGTTATGGGAGATTTGAATTCGCGTCGAGGAAGAATTAGTGGAATGGACGCCAAAGGTGGAAGTCAGGCGGTCAAAGCGCTGGTCCCAATGGCTGAAGTCCTGAAATACGCATCGGACCTGACTTCTATGACCTCGGGTAGGGGCATCTTCTCTATGGAATTCTCCCATTACGAAGAGGTGCCTGCAAGTATAGCGGAGAAAATTATTGAAGCGTCTGAAAAGACAGCGGAGGAAGAAGATTAGTGGTGTCGGAGAAGTCCGAACCCGGCAAAGGTCTCTCAAGGAGCAAAGGTCTAATAATAGCTGTTTGCTCGAGTGAGAAAAAGGGAACGCCGAAGAAAAATGTCGGAGCGGGAGAGTTAGACGTCGGGTTTGGATTAAGAGGTGACGCTCACGGCGGGGACTGGCATAGACAGGTCTCATTGCTTTCTATGGAGCAGATTCAAACGATGAAAAACAAGGGTTACGATGTCCAGCCGGGTAGCTTCGCCGAAAATATCTGCACGGAAGGGCTTGATCTAAACTTGATTCGAGTGGGCGCACGCTTGAGGGCAGGGCAGAACGCTGTCCTTGAGGTTAGTCAGATTGGTAAGGAGTGCCATACCAGGTGCGCCATCTTTAACCGTATAGGCGAATGCATCATGCCTACACAGGGAGTTTTTGCGGTAGTAATCGAAGGGGGGCCCATAAAGTCAGGAGACTCCATAGAATTGATCCTCTAAATTAGAGAAAGCGACTTGCGGCTGGATGTTTAGCTTAACCATTCCAGAAGCCCTGCGTTTTTTTTTCGCAGACTGTAATATTTTCTCGACTTGAAGTTTATCAAAGAATCCCGTGATGTTCCTGGAATACTTCTAGAGTTTGAGCCAAGTTATATTAATATATAAGAAATATTTGCTCAGCTAATAAATATCTTAGTAATTATATGCCTTTGATATGACTAGGTTAATTAGCTTACCAGCTTATGTGATGTTCTGGTCCGGGCCTTGCATGGATTACGCTCAAATCAGAGCGAGGACCATAACAGTGAATATACAATTGGATATATTGGATAGTGTGGAAGTTGAATCTATGCTGCTCGATGAAATGGACCAGAGCGGAAGAATCATGGTAAGAAGTCTGGACAAAATTCACGCGAGGACAGGTTTGTCTTATGAAACACTCTCATCAATGGCCAATATCCTCCAAAATGCTCACAGGAACACGACGATCACGAACTTGAGAGTCTAGAGCGAAGGGACCGGCAATCATTGACTTTACGATTTGAAATTTCTGTTGACATCACAAATGAAAAATTGGTATTATTAATGTTCATGCGGGAATAACTCAGCGGTAGAGTGCAACCTTGCCAAGGTTGAAGTCGCGGGTTCAAATCCCGTTTCCCGCTCCACTAACCTATTGATATTATTAAGAGTAGGGGCCCAAAAAGCTGTATGCATTTTGTATGCAAATTGGGCCTCGAATCGTCTTGAGGTTTTTTTGCTAAGTTAATTTTAAAAAGTACGCGTACTAAAATTTTCCGTCAGATAAAAAATAGAAAAAATTACATAAGGGGTTTTTTTATTATTCTATATATATAGGAAACTACTGTTTTACTGTGTTTACCGTATTTAATAATAATAACGAATAGTTGCGCGTGACGGTAAAATAAGTTACCGTTTTACTATTTAATTTGTTTAAGGCTGAGAATCGGGGTGGGTTTATTTTTCCTGGAAAGTTCTTTGGAAGGTTTGGACTCAAGGTGACTATAGCGTTCTGTCATTTTAGATGTTGAATGTCCGAGAAGATTGCCTATCTTATATAAACTCAGACCTCGGTTTACCAACTGGCTTGCGAGGCTGTGTCTCGTCCCTTCATATAGTGTTAAGTCTTTCACTCCGGCGGCATCACATGCCTTGCGCCACTGTTTCGTTAACCATGTAGTTGATAGCGGGTTGCCATTCTTGTTGAATACAAAGGCTTCCGGGTCGATTACCCTGGGCCGGGTCAGATACATTTCTTTCCAGTCTGTGTCTAGGTCGATAGTCCTTCGTCGTTTAGATTTTGTGGTTTCCCTCAACTTTGTTCCAGAAAAGCTGCGTCGTATAGTCACTTTGTCGATTTTTAGGTCTATGTCTTTATGTTTCAGGGCCCGCAGTTCCCCAGGGCGACATCCATGCGTCATTAAAAAGAATATTGCATATAGATCATCATGTTCCAGATATTCCAATATGTGATCTTGAACGTCTTCGTGGGCCCACTCCGAATCCGGTTCCGGTATTCGCCCTTGCTTTGGAAAATTCGGCATGGCCGGGATAACCTCTTCAAATAAAGCGTCTATGAAAATTTTATGTAGTGCCGCCCTGATATTATAGACAGTTTTGGCGTGATAATTTAGCGACAAATAAAACGCTTTCAGTTCCCGCCCTTTAATATCTAACATGTTTGTATCTTGAAAATGCGGGATAAATATTTTATGAACGAATCGCCGGAGATCCTTTAAGTAGGTGGGGCTCAATTCGTCTCGGGCTTCTCGCTTCTCACAACCAGCTAACCATTCCAGGGCATAGACTGAAAATGACAGTAGGCTCTTTTTGCTCTTGGCGTAGAAGTTCGGGTCGAATGTACCGTTTTCTATTTCAGCCGCTATTTTGATTAGTGTGGATTGTGCGTGATCTTTGGAATGGAAGGTCAGGTGATTCTTGTCGCAGTGAATTTGTATTCCACCAGAGAGACGGATATACCAGCGGTTTCCACGCTCTTTATATATTTTCCCGATGTTCGGCATAAGCCAGCGCCCCTCCTCCTGGGGCTGCATATTGGCTCGCGCTTCTTTCGGTGTCAACTGTTTTCCCTGCCGAGTCAACAGACCGCAGAGGTTGTTTCAGAGTTTAAAGTGGGGCTAATGTTGTCAAGCGGACAATTATCTGGGTCCGCTAGGCCGTCAGTCTGGCTGCAATAATCATTCCCCTGGTAGTAACCGCAAGTAATACATTCATGTGCTGACGAATATTCTGACAACTGCGCCTGAGCGGCTTCCTTGGCTTCACGATATTCCTTGTCCTTTTGGGAATCATATACACCAATAACATGAAAAGTTTTTTCCCTGCCGTGTGACTCAAAAGTAATCCCTTGATTCGAGAGATTTTCTCTAATCTTATTCAGGCGTCTCGAAAGATGGACATCGTTTGGCGGAAAGCTCTTTTTCCAGGATTTCTTGTCAACCTCGAAATAACAATACAACTGCTCGTGTAGCTCTCTGGCTGTGCCGATCCATGTGCCGTTTGGTAGGCCAAGCTTGGGGTCATTAAAGAAACGAGGTAACAGGTCTGATAATATTTCCCCGGCCCCCACTTCGGCGTCCTGGTCTGCTCTGTTACTTTCCCATACCGCCTGAATCTGCTCTTGGTTTAGTTTTAATCCTTCAGCCATTGCCAAAGAATAGAGATTTGCTTGCGCCAGCCGGTGAAGCTCAGTCGCCTTAACATCTTTGGCTTGTTTCAGCGCTAACGCCATGCAATCGAATATCAACGCTTGGATTCCGGGTGTATGTTCCCCTGCCAATTTGTTGATTTCGTCATCGTGTATTTTTTCCTTTTTGTTGAGCAATGAAGTCTCAAGTAAAAAGACCCGACTCAAGAAATCGCCCATTTTCCCGGGATTATTTAAACCAGTGACAATCCATGTTGACATGAACTCAGTGTTGTGGATGTCGCCATCTGTAAACAGTGCCCGCTTCTCATCGTCTAGGCCAGTAATTGACAAGCACAATAGGTCGCTCTGTTCCGGTGTCATTTGATTAGCGTTATCCAGGACCGAAACTGCGTAATTTGCCAGCGGCGCAATCATATCGTCTTCATTTTTCCGAAACTTGTTCGGTTTGTCGTTAACCGCTGGATCTACAATCATCTTCATTTTTCTGGCGATAGTAGTTTTTGCCGATCCGTGCGGCCCGGTAATAACAAGCCCAGGACGGGAAGTATTCGGGAATAACGCCAAACATAACCACATCTTTAATATTGTTTTTTGGCTGTCGTCTCTGACCCGAAGAAACTTAAAGAGATCATCCCATGTTGCTTTGGGCGTATCTGGCGTGCAACTATAAGCCGCTGTTTTACGGGCTCGTTTGAAAGGATTCTCGTCGGTTTCAATCATTCGCCAGCCGTCAGGACCAATCTCAAACACGGCCCAATCTGGTCGGCCAGAATCAATTAGGATCTTATCTTTCGTGACGTTCCAGCACATCCGCACATGAAGATGTCGTGGTGCCTGTGAATATTCGATCCCGCCCAACCGTGCGTCAACTACCTGCTCGATGGTGTCAAAACCGATTCCGTCCTCAAATTGCGCCATAAACTCTTTTCGTATCAAGCGCCTGAATTTCCGGGAATTAACCTGGATATTCTCATAGTGGTCGTCGATTTTAACTGATGCCCACGGCTCGCCCGACTGATCGAAAAATAATTTCCAGCCTAAGCCCTGAAAACATAAGTTCAGCTTTTGAAACTTCGAGAGTTTTTCGGGTTTGGTCTTTTTAGCTTCACTCGGTACACTAGAATCCTCTTTTGTGTTCTTCTCTTCCTCAACCCCCGGTTTCCACTCATCGGCAAGCGCAGCTTCCATTTCGATCATCTCTTTGGCTGCCATGCCGTGCGCTTCAAACAGGTCCGCCGGATCTTTGATTCCCTCGCCTGGCATCTCGATGATCTTTAATGACTTTGCAACTTTGGCCAGAAGGGGCGCAGCTTTCGCAGTATAGTCACGCCCGTCCTTGTCTTTATCCTGAACAAAAACAACGTCCCTCCCCTTGAAATAATCAACCAGCTTATGTGTCGTGAGGTTGCCGGGTCCGGTGCTTGCGCTGCCTACTGACGTGGCCACAAGGCCAATTTTCCGCATTGCCTCGACATCCTTTTCACCCTCGTCAAAATAAACCTTTATATTTTTAGGCGCTGCTAATAGTTTAGGAAGACCGAATGGCAATGGTTTTATGCCATCCAACCCCCAAATCCACTCGCCCGGCCTATTAGGATCTGGCCGTCGTTGTAGAAAAGTCTTTGTTCCTTTGGGCCATTTTGACGGATCTTTCGGTTCAAATCGTACGTTCTGATAGAGAAGTTGTCCATTTTCATCCTGATAATCGTATGCTGCGACCTCTTTGCCATCCTTCCAAGTGAACTTCTGCTTGTCGGTTGATAGGGCCTTTGATTTCTTAGGCGGATCTATAATCCCTGCCTCGGCCTTGAGTCCGGCCAAAGCCGTTTTAAAGTCGCAATTATATTTGAGTTGATACAGGGCAAAGACGTCATAACTCTTTTTGTCGTTTCCGAAATCGCAGCCATGATCGTCATACAACTTAAAACTCGGCTTTGTATCTGAAACGAAAGGGTTAAAACTGTTCCCGGTTGGACAATGCAACTCAGGAAACCATTCTCTAAACTTATCCTCAAAATTGATGCTATGCCTTATTTTTTCTTTAATTTCGGCATTTTTTTGTTTGACATCATTGTCGTTCATGATAATCTTGTCCTTATTGAATTTGATTTTGTTGAATTTGAATTTTGTTTCCAGGAGAAGGTCGAGCCCGCAATGCTCGGCTTTTCTTTTTGGGGCTTAAAGCGTCCTCTCATCCTCTGGGCCAGGGCGATCCGCCGAGCCAGGTCGTAATATTTCTCCGGTGGCCAGCGGTCGAATAAGCCGTTAAATGGTGTCCGGCGTCTCATAGCGTTGTGGCCTCCAGTCCTTCCAGAAACATAGTAGTTTGTTGCGCCTGTCGCCCTGGCCTGACTATTGGTCGCGCCTGGAAATATTCTTTTGGCCTGTCCGGTAGTTCGACTCGCAGGTTCGGTTTAATGAAAACCTTTATCCCGGCTTCCCTGGCCGTGCTGATTAATTTCGTTACCCACTGTTGTTCCGGTTGAAATTCGGGCACCTCGGTCTGTTTGCTTTGCGCTCCAATGATTAGCCAGTCAAATCCATGTAGCGATTCGATATTCAAATCTTCGAGTAAGGGCTCACATGAAAGAAATCTGACTGGAGCCTTAACGTGCGGCATGTATTTCAGCGCATTGGCAACTCTGGCGTTACAATCTACCGTTGTCCCAACCCACGAATTGTCAGGGAATGTGAACTCTAATAATCGCTTGGGGTTTTTGGTGAGGAATAAATAGTTCCACTGCGGAGAGGCTTCGCATACGTCTAATATTTCTTGAATTACTTCGGTTTCTACCCAATCTCCAAACAGATCCGCCATAGAACAAACAAATACGTTGTGGATTCCCTCCTCATTTATCCTTTTTTTAGGGATCTTGGTGTTTACAGGAGCGGTTAACCTATTTCTGTGAACCATATACTCGAACTTCTCTTTATAGAATCGGTTAGCGATGTTCCTGGCGTAACAATACTTGCATCCATATTTACATCCGGTGACAGGATTCCAAGACCACTTGGCCCATTCAATATTGTCCGAAGTTTGGTCGTTAAATTTACTGTTCCCCTGACCGATCTTCATAACGCCACCTCCCTTTTATTCTCTGTTTTCGCTTCGGCCCGGTCGAATACCTTATCGAAGTTACGTTGAAACTCCTGGCACTTGGCGTATATCGCCATCCGCTCGGCCCAAGTGAGCCTGATAACCAAGTCGGGTCCGTCTTCAATTATTGATTCTGATTGCATGGCTTTTCCTTTCGTTTGGGTTAATTCCCCCCGGATCTATCAATCAGACCGCATTTGCCAGTTCAGCGAGAATGTCGCCGTGGCTTGGTTTGGGGTAATGTTCGCCCACAAGCAATTTCCCCTTTAATTCATTGATGTGATTGATTAGAGGTTCTTCTTTACGAAGCCCAGGTTCTTGTATGTGTTCTCTGTAAGCACGGAGATAAAACTTTTCATCCCATTGTTTTACCTTCCCATAAATTGACCACTTGCTGCCGTTAAGCGCCTCAGGATATTTTTTACGTTTCCTCTCAATGTAGACCATCAATCCCTTAGATTTTGCCCAATCTATTAGCTCGCGGTCTGTTTCAATGTTAGCGACGCAGGTGCGGCCCGCCTCTAGTTCGGCTTTTCTGTCAACCTGTAACCGTTTCGCAGATTCCTCTTTTTCCTTGGCCTCTTTGTTTTGTTGTTCCGCAAGGTCTGCCCTGGCCTGAACCAATGCCGCCTCAACCCCGTCCAGGAATTTTTCGGTATCTCTGAAATTAGTTGAGCGATTATTTGGGACTCGCCCCAGGTGCCATGCCAGTAATTTAGAGTCGGTAAGGTCGCAATAGTTGTCTATGGTTTTTGCTGCCGAAGGAAGGGATTTAAAATCCACTGGCCTGAGTTTTGTCCCATAGGTTGTCGGGAATTGCCGTTGAGCCATAGCCATTTCAAATTCGTGCTTGTATTCGTCGGTGACGCAACAATAGTTTGGATATTCATCACCCTTGGAACCAAATATGGTATAAACGGCGTTACCTGCATGTGTGGCTGAAATCATTATCCATTCAGGATGCATCCCCCATTTCATGGCCCTTGTTTCAAGCGAATCCTTCCCTGAAATAATATGTTCAAAAGCGCAGAAGCTATTAAACTTGCGTAGGCAATCAACCGTCCATGCCTCGTCGTCCGTCAGTGTCCGGGGGCTCATTGTGGATGCGATTTTGCGTGGTTCGTCGTACAGGAATTCAATATATTTTGGGCCTGCGTTAACCACGTCCTGAATCAACAGCGGTAGGTATTCTGATTGTGGGTTTATGATATAAGCATAGTTTGAGGGGCCTGTTTTTTGGATGTATTCAAGTTTCGCAAAGAATTCGCTTGAGGTTTGGTTTTTATTCCTTTCCTTTTCGATTTCGTTATAACGCTCATACGCTGATTTTTCTTCCATTTTCATTTCTCCTTTTTTGTCGTTTTACCCGCTTAAAACGGGAATTCGTCCTCTGTTGTTAATGCTGCCTTTTGTTTTTCCCTGTGGAATTTCTTCAACAATGATTCGCATTTAGCCGCTGCCAACCTCTGTGACCCTGCGAACAGAAACGGTATCCGATACCGCACCTCAAATGCGCTTACAGACTCAATCGCTGAGTTTGTGTGCAGTCGGCTGAGATAGTCGCCGGTCGCTAACTGTGCGTAGGTTCCTTCAACCACCACGGCGAAATACTCAAAGTTCTGTGCTCGTTGTAACTCTCTCTCGAACCTGGCCCTGTTAACGCCGAGACAAGACACCAAATCATCCATTGCCTTGCGCTCAACTCCCACAACATTTTCATAGCCCACGGCCGAATAGTCGCCCGTCGACAGAGTTCTAACCACGCAGGGACTTTGGAAGTAAGCTGACCATCCCAACTGTTCCCTGGTATCTTGAATAATCTGAAAATCTTCATACATGGCTCCAGCGCAGCGGTGAGCAAATTAAGGTTCTGAGCCTTTCCAGCGCCGCGATAATCGTATCTATCCAAAGTTCTTGACAAATTGGTTGTTTGAAAGTAGTTAAGAGACATCATGACTTTTTCCTTTGCGCCGTGTGACCCCGAGTCCCGGCGCTTTCTATTTTCAGGCTGCAAGCCCGCCATTACGCATCCTTTCGATTATGACCTCTGGATCATCAACCTCTATGATTTCTGTCAAAGTGTCGAAGCCCTCGCCAAAGACACGAATCAGCTTTTCGTTAACTTCGTCGGTGACTCTGGCGAACCAACCCATTTCCAGGCGACAAAGGGTGCTTTGCTTTATTCCGATTACGTCCGCCATCATTTTTTGGCTGAGACCGTGTTGTAGTCTCAAGGCTCTCATTTTTGTAATCTGCATGATTTCAACCTCCTAGCCGTGCTAATTGGTTTTAATAGTATTTTAAAAAGTTAGTTTTTCGAGGATTTAGTACCTTGAGCGCCAATATCGTTAGGCTGAACTTTCGCCGTTTGACGTTTCGGTTTCTCTTCTGAAAAGAAATTTGCAATCCAGGTGATAACGTCAGATTCTCGAAATCGCCGCCGCCCTTGAGGTGTCCAAAGAATTTTTGGGCCTTGCCCCTCGCTCAACCACTTCTGCATGGTGTGCCGATTGATACCTGTGACCTTACATACCTCAATAAAAGTCATCATTTTGTCCATGATATGTTCTCCCATACTATGACGTGGCAGACAGTAAACTCCAAAAAAAATTACATGCCTAAAGCTCGGTCTACGTGGCTTACTATCCGCCTAATATTGACAAAGCTCACTGTTTCCGCCGGTTCTAACTCATCAACGGGGCGATCATATCGATGCGAAAGACTCGGCGGGAAAAAAAATATCCTTGTGAGAGTAGCATTAGACTTGTTTTGACCTGCTCCAAAAAAATCCGCCATGCTGCCAGGTAATCTATATCGGTAAACCACGCAGATAACCTGAAAGTCGTTGGCTTCTAAAAACTTCTGTATGCCCCGGCCAACGCCTATACTGTCTATTGTTGCGTGAAACATCGGCGGTTGGCCCTCTTTGGTGACCTCAGCACGTTCAAAAAATATCTGCGTATCGTCTGTGGTCACACCCGGCATAATTTGTAGTTGCTGGAACCTTATGTTCAACGAAAACAAACAACTTAATATTCCCATCACAACTATATCGGCCCTCGATAACAGCGATTGCCGCCCAGGTCCGTTAGGTGGCGGAAAATATATCTCTGGCCTGAACGTCTGTCTTTGAAGCCACGAGAAAACGGTTTGTTTCTTAATAAGATCCCGATAAACTAAGTCTAGTGCTTCCCTAATTCCTATCATGCCTGATTAACTATACGACACATCATACTATGTCAAGCTATTACGGCATAAGCCACGACATTAAAAGCCATTTTGTTGCCTCCATTTTCTCTAACACCCCAACCTTCTAGCATTAATTTTTAAAGGCAAGCATTACGTGGTTTTGTGCGTAACTGGCTGAAATGACTAGGTGGCGAGTACGCGTACGCGACTTTGGTAGACAAAAAAATAGCCGCTAGAGATATTTACGACGGGCGGAGATACCCAACTCTAGCGGCCTTTGCCAGAAGCCTTGGGGCTTCGAGAGAAAATGTTAGCGGAACGCCCCCGAGAGGAACAGGTTTGTGTGGCGCTCCACTTCGCCTCGCCAGTAAAGCCATAAACTGCCGAGGTTATCTAAAATTGTGTTGAGGGAAATGGATCATACCAGGCCATCTCCCTCAGTTCACTCGCTAAAATAGACGCAGGTAAATTTCGGCGAGTTATCGAATTGTTGGGCCGGGTCTCGGTCCGGCCCTAGGCAAGAAAACGCCCGTGAAGGGCCGATGAATATCTAATTTGCCATGTCCATAGGCGCAACTACCCTCGGCGGTCGCCCTAAATCGCTATACACAGAGGCAAAGTCGCTAAACGGTCGGGCGTCGCTTGTGGCCAAAAACGCTTCCAAAACTTTAATCTGGCCGGGATTTAACCCGAGCTTAGAAATGTCGTGCCCGTGGTTGTCAAGGTAATCGTCTAGTTCCGCTTTGAGCCCGTCAACCATTTCTTGGGCCTCGGTCGCGTCAATGAGTAAGTTCAACATCCGGTGGAAATCAGCCGTGCTTTCGATAGAGTAATCCAAGTTCGACTTTAAATATAGTGCCGCGCAGTCGGAATAGGTTCAACAAAAGACGCGACTTTTGTCGAATAATTTGGTATGTCCCTTCCAACACCTGAAGGGAGGGAAGATAAATGCCCAAGTGTGGTTTGAGACTTGATATCGAAGAGTACAATC
>CAJBEZ010000004.1 GCA_903952205.1 uncultured Desulfomonile sp.
TAGGATTACTGCTATTATGATGATAAAGGGAATAATCGTTTTCATAATCAACCCGCCTATAAAAGACTTATCAGACCGACCACAGACTAAAAACTTGAGGTTAAGTCAACTCGAACGCCCATAATGGCGTCAATACTTCTACCAGGATTTGTTCCAAAATTATTAGATGATGTTGGTGTTCTGTCATCTACGCTTCGTTAAGTTGTCAAAATGACTGCCCGTGTAATGAAAAAGATAAATTGAGCTTATCGTTTGGCTCGGCCTATTTATTATACTCCCCCTAATAATTAAACGACTGGTTTGATTTCCGTATCTGTCCTGGGAGACATCCAGCCTTGACAAACAGCCTGCCCTGTTCATACTTTAGTAATAAGGTAGGCAATGATTTGAATAATCTGAAAGGAGACAACAATGAAAAGATATATGGTTCCCAGAATCGCTCATTGTAGCGACGGCTGTCCTCTTCGGTCCTGAGTAAGACCTTAAAGGGCTCTAAGAAAGCAGGCAATATAATTTCATGGCGGTACATTTAAATCTTGGGGGCTTTTTGCAAAAAAGGTCCCTACAGCTCTATCCTTTACAGGCGGGTCAATGCAATTGATATCAGAAATTGGAGATAGATGACTGCCCAAGCGGTTGAAAAAAGAGCGAGAGAGCTTTTCTATTCAGGTTTTCGTTTTGCAGAGAGAGGGTCCTGCAGGCTTTGGCCGAGCAATCTGGAATTCAATCTCATTAATGGTCTTGAGAAAATAGCCCGATTTCAATCAAAGCCACATGCAAATTCCCAGAAATGAAGCAATGGTTAATTTGAGGGACCGACCAATGTTAACCGTAACTCATCTGACCAGATGAAATATCCTTGCAAGCTGAGCATGAAAATACACTGCCCTTGCGAATGTGGGGAGAAGCATAAAAAGTATCGCCCCTACTAGGAATGACAAAATGATGTCGCTCCAGCTCAGCAAACCTAGTCCGTTCCACTTCACAAGGAAGTATACGCCGCCCGGAACGTAAATACCTGCGGCTGTGACGACACCGGGAGAATACTCACGGCCGAGCATAGTACATGAAATGTGAATGAAGGAATTGGCCAAAATCCACATTATGACCGACATTCCAGCCCAGAGGTATCTGGCCTGATTCTCATAATGTCCCCAACAAGCAGCGACTACAAACACAAAGAATATAGAATTCCCCAGCAAATTTTGTTTCCAGTCGAAGCGACCAAAATAGCGATCCGCCCATTCAACAAAGCCCAAAGAAAACTCCTCTACCAAGTGAACGGCGTAGAAGAGACAAACAATAAAAATAGCGGCAGATTTCTCGTCAACTATCGGCGCGTCTGTCATGACACATACCCTCGGTTACGCTTCGATCTTACACTTCGCTGATTACTGTTAGCAGCGCCAATTTGATCCCATTAATAACAATTTTGGTTTCATGCTTCCAGCAATTATGTCTAATCCCTATCAAAATCTTAAATTAGGCCTTTCGGACGATTATTCCTGTCAGTCCCTTGAAATAAAAAAATTCCGGAATCACTCAACAAGATCTTGACATTCAACTGAATCACGATATTGTGAATTAGTTAAACACCGAAGGGTTGAACAAAGAATGGGCTGCCAAAATATTACTGATTGTTGTCCAGAAAAACCAAGTATCGAGCAGAGGCCGCTGCTCTCTCTCCAGGAGTCAGCCGAGTTGGAAGGACTTTTCAAGGTTCTTGGCAATCAAACCAGGTTAAGAATGCTCCA
>CAJBEZ010000005.1 GCA_903952205.1 uncultured Desulfomonile sp.
AGGCTAGAGGTTGTTTCCGCCAACCGTTCCTTTTACAAAGCCTTTCGGGTCACACCGCAAGACACTGTTGGCCGTTATTTCCATGAAATCGGCGAACGTCAGTGGAACATTCCGTCGTTACGCACATTACTGGACGATATTTTCAAGCATGACACAACCTTTGAGAAGGTTGAGGTGGATCATGACTTTCCGAGCATCGGTCATAAAAAAATGATACTGAACGCACGAAGAATATTGAACAAGTCGGGCGAGACCCAGTTGATACTACTGGCGATTGAAGATGTTACCGGTTCGCCTATTACCTGAACAAACGAGACCCACTGGCGATGGAGGCAGGCAGGGCGTCCGCCTCCACCACCCATATCATTTCGACCGGTAGGGACAAATCCAACCAGGCGGCGGGGTATGGCAATAAGCTTGTATCGCCACAAAGGGCTGGGCTCGCTCGAGATGAACCGCACACGGGACGTTTATAAGGAATTAAACTGATGACAGATGAAAAGGATCTGGACAATGTTAGCAGCGAGAGCGATCTACGAGACGCCGCTGAGAATCAACTCGGCAAGGTTCCGGATGTATCGCATGAACTCAAAGACCTAACTTCTGAAAAGATCATACACGAACTCCGGGTCCATCAGATTGAGCTGGAGATGCAGAATGAGGAACTCAAAAGAGTTCAGCTCGAACTGGAAGCGTCCAGGGACAAGTTTCAGGACCTTTATGATTCGGTTCCTGTCGGATACTTTACCCTGACACATAAAGGGCTTATTAAGGAGGTCAACCGGACGGGGGCCCTCCTGCTAGGGATGCCCAGGTCCAAATTGATTAACATGCGTTTTGGGGGCTTTGTAACGTCTGAGAGCGATGACCAGTGGTATCGGCATATTATCTCAGCGTTTGGGCATGAAGAGAAGCAATCCTGTGTTCTGACGCTCAAAAGTGAAGATGGTTCGTCATTTTATGCCCGCCTCGAAAGCGTCCAACAAGTTGCGCCGGTTGAACTGCGAAAGGCGAATGGCGGAACACTCGTGGTCAATGTGGCTGTCACTGACATAACCGAGCGTAAACGGATTGAAGAGACGTTACTGGCGAGTGAAGAGCGGTTTCGTCGGATGTTCGAAAGTCACAGCGCAATCATGCTCCTAATTGAACCTGTGACGGGTAGAATACTGGATGCGAACAGGGCGGCGGAGCGGTTCTACGGTTACACAACGACACGGTTGCGCTCAATGTCTATCTGGGAGATCAATATCTTACCCCCTGACGATGTCCAGAGGGAACGCAATTTGGCTCTAAAAGAGCTGCGCAACTATTTCATTTTTCCTCACCGACTTGCCGACGGCGAAGTTAAAACGGTGGAGGTTCACTCCTCCCCGATTGAGCAGAATGGAGAGGTTATGCTCTTTTCAATCATTCATGACATCACAGAGCGCAAGCGACTGGAAGAAGAACGACTGGAGATACAGCACAAGCTTCTCCTGGCCCAGAAACTCCAAAGCCTTGCTGTAATGGCCGCCGGCATAGCGCATGATTTCAACAACCAGTTAGCTGTGGTATTGGGAAACCTTGAGTTGGCTCTTGCTGATCAAACTCTCGATCCTGAGACCCTATTGAGCATTGAAAGCGCTATCGGGGCGGCCAGGCGATCGGCGGAACTCTCCCGCCAGATGCAGGTCTACACGGGCAACATCATGTATTTCCCTGTAGAGATAGATCTAAACGAGCTGTTGAACAGGGACCCCGCCCTACTGAAATCGACTGTTTCCATGCATGGCGCTCTGAACTTTGAAACCAACAGCGCACTCCCAATCATCAAGGGAGACGCGGAACAATTGCAACGTATGGTTATAAATATTCTGGTCAACGCTTCCGAGGCCATAGCGGATAAGGATGGCTATGTGACTCTTCGAACAGGTTTCATGGATTGCGACTCGGCTTATCTGCTCCGGAGCCGACTGGAAGAAAAGCCTGCGCCCGGGCGGTTCGTCTTTCTGGAGGTTGCGGACACTGGTTGCGGCATGGACGATGCGACTCAGCGTAAACTTTTTGATCCCTTCTTCTCAACAAAATTCACTGGTCGTGGCCTTGGCATGGCGGAAGTCATGGGTACAATAAAGGGCCATCAGGGCGCCATAATAGTGGAGAGTGAAGTTGGGCAGGGAACTACAGTCAGAGTGTTGTTTCCATCTTTGGAAAAAGCTCCGGCTGCCCCGGTTCAGGTCGTGGACTTAGTTGAGACCAAGCCTCCGGCGCTTGAGACCGTAAATCGACGAAAAACCATTCTATTAGTCGAGGATGAAGCGGGGGTTAGGAACCTGGTCGTTAGACGTCTGGACCTCTTGGGTTACGACACGATTGCCGCAGTTGACGGCGTCGAAGGGGTCCGTATTTTTCGAGAGCGCCTGAACGAAATAGATCTTGTGCTGCTCGACTTCGCAATGCCAAAAATGAACGGAGTTGAAGCTTTCGAGGAACTGATACGCATTAAGCCTGAGGTTAAGGTTATCCTCAGCAGTGGCTACACGGAGGAAGTTTTGCTCCAGAACTTTCCAGGCCGGCGTCCTGCCGGTGTATTACACAAACCCTATAAAACGGAAGAGCTGAAAGGTGAGCTTGAGCGATTGTTGGGGGGCGATGGCTGAGAAGTTTTAGTGACGCAGGGGGCTCCCCTGCCCGGCCCCGGGGTCTTGATTTCACAATGCCGGCCCTTATTTTTGAATTGTCCCTTCTATGATTGACATTGAGCGGAACAAGAAAAGATTTGGCTATAAATGGTTCTTTACTATATTATTAAGAACTGCGGTGCGGTGATCTACCTTACCACTTAACCAGACCCCATGACTACGACCCGATTTGCCGTTGACAATATCCCATCTGTCGAATGGCTATACGGAAAATGACAGATAACAGCAAGAAATGGGTAAAACCAGAACTTATCATTCTGTTGCGGAGCACTCCGGCGGAGGCGGTGTTAAATGGGTGCAAGGACACTAGTTGTTTAAGGCCGGGTGCTGGACACGATAATTGTTTTTATAAGACTGGGACTTCCAGCGGTGCATGGGGCTTTCAGGCTTTTTCTTACAGCTTTCTGAATCTTCCCAGCTAAAGCGGCATTTGTATTCATAGTGATTCTTTTTCCGTAACATCAGAAAATCCAGTTCATGAGAAGGTAAGGAGACTGCGGTAGCCATAGAAGCCCCTGTTTTCACAAGTAATTGTTGTGACAGAAGAGATGTTCCGGGAACTTCTCGAAAGCATGAAGCAGGGGGGATTCATAATTCCCTTTGAAATTGAGCCGTCAGGCAAAATCGAGAGATACAGAAACAGTGTCAGTTCATATCCGCTGGAAGCCAGTGGCGCAAGGGGGGCTCGAGATGACAGCCGCTACAATTGGTGCGAGAAATACAGTGCAATATTCTTGCCCTGAATGTAACGTCTTACATCGACGGATGTCTGATACGTAACAAGGAGAGGGATAATCGGCTTATTTATGATAGGTTCCAGGATTCTCAGAGTTTGAATGAATTGATCCACATCCTTCTTTTTTAGCTGACTTTTGGCTTCGCCAATAATTTCAACCTGCTGGCCACACTGAAGTCCCTGGCCCCAAATGTTGAGTTCCACATACTTCTTGGGAGCAATTTCGAGGTAGTCTCTTGTGAGAGAGCCTTGCGTTTCAATAGAGAAGTCCCGCTTCAACAGAGCAGGTAGCGACTTCATGGCCTCGTCTTCCAGTCTGTAGCCGACCGTATGGGATAGCCCACCTATTTCTTGCTTCATATCCTGGATGGTCAACTTCATGCCTTTCATCTCTCCAACAAGGTCTTCAACCTTACGTTCGAGACGGGAGACATTTGCAGTCAGCTCATCCACGCGTTCAGTCAGTTTTTCCAGCCGGATTTCTGTCCGCTTCTCCGCCTCTGCCAGTTCTTTAACGACTTCTTTGAGTTCATTGAACTCAACCTTGGTTACCGAATTCCTAAGCTCGTCATAGACAGACCCAATCACATCCACGATTTTTTCAGCGGCAATGGGGTCCATAGTCTGTTTAAGGTCATTAAATATTCTTAGGGTATTTATCATAGCTTTATTTCAGCGTCACAACCGGTAATTCTTGTGTTAGTTTAACAGTCGGACTATGGGAGGTCAATAGCTGCTGTCGACAGAGCCTTGCGACGAGAGATCCAACCAGACAGCTTATAGCCGTTATGGTCGGGCATACAGCCATATCCGCAACGTCCGTCCTGAGGGCGTGGTCATCCGTTACATCGGGCTTTGACAGCGCCGTTGGGACAACCGAAGGTTGGTCAGATTTCTCTCTTCGTTCGAAATGACATTGGGTTGGCCGGACGTATCGGGGTGATAACGGCCTATGTGGGTCAATAGCGGCTTGTGGCCAATGTCTTATCGTCGAAAGTAGAAGAAGCTTCCAGCTTCTTTAGAGAAGAAACAAGAGTGTGCCAAGCCGCAAGATGCGGCTTCTAGACATCAAGAAAATAATAAGCGATTATCTAAAGTTCTGTGGGATATCGCATGTTCTTTCGTTTTCATCCTGCTTGTTGATGAGCCATCTTAGTGCGTAGGCGCCTTTTGTATTTCATGTTTTACCCGATTCACTTAGCGGCAAGATCATGGTTCTTGGTCACCATGGCAGAAGTTATGACGCCATGCAATCCAGAACCTCTGAGTCCGATAACGATCGGCCAACTTTGCCACAGGACTATTGTCCAACGCAACGAGGGCCATTCTCATCCAGTAATATAGCCAGTTTAAGGCAATCCAAGTTCCGCAAGCACTGTTTCCACTTCATCCAGAAACTCTGGTAGTGTCACGGGCCGGCGCCCCTCAGGACTGAAGTCGTGCTGATCAAGATCGTCGTGGTTATGGCGATGCCATGAACCGCCCAATCTATCCCGACCGTATAGCCGTTGTCCATTATAAATCAAAACCAGATTGAGCGTATCGAACCGGTCATTGCGATAGACCTGGACAAAGAGTTCGGCGGCTATGCGCAATCGGGCTTAGAGTATGTTCGGGGTTTGCTCAAGTAACTCCATCCGACGGATATAAACCCGAAGCGCTGTTTCCTGGCGCAAGGCCTCCTTCTCCATATTATACTATGGTAGCGAAAAACAGTATTGATAAAAATCTGTAGCTTTTGTTGGTCATGAGCCTCTCGGGTGATGTTGAAAAGGCTTAAGGCAGGCGAAAAAGAATGAAAAAACCATCTTGATACAATTTCGTAATGAAACGTCCGGGTATTCAGTAGTGGCCCCGGTCTTTTGTGCCAGGTTTTCGTAGTCGCGCTCTCGCGTGTGCGCCCTCTTTTCCTGTTCACAGTAATGGCAGACCTCCCTGCCGCCTGCATATTGGTTTAGTATTGACAATTGCACTCGCTGCTGGGCGGTCATTTCAACCCGAATGTCATTTCGACCGGCGCCCAGGAGGTCCTCTTGTGCAAGACAAGACCCAGTAACAGATGAATTTGTGGACCTGCGATCGCGAGCGGAAGCCGCAATGCAGGAAGACCCATAGATCATCTTGATGTATCAACACTACCCACCAAAGAACTCCAGGCGCTTGTTCACGAACTCCGGGTCCATCAGATTGAGCTGGAGACTCAGAATTGGGAACATGTGTTGACATCTTATCAACAATTAAGATTTACTAATTTTTTTGCTGTTGTTCGCAAAATCATTGCCGTCGCTATGGTTGATCCAGGAGACATGAGGATATAGTCGATGACTCGCCACGAAGCCACTGAAGAGGCTTTGCGTGAAAGTTCACGCATGTATGAGGACCTGGTGTCGAATATACCGGTCGGGGTATATCGATTCAGGATGAAGGCTTCGGGCGAGCGAGTCTTCGAT
>CAJBEZ010000006.1 GCA_903952205.1 uncultured Desulfomonile sp.
AGGCTAGAGGTTGTTTCCGCCAACCGTTCCTTTTACAAAGCCTTTCGGGTCACACCGCAAGACACTGTTGGCCGTTATTTCCATGAAATCGGCGAACGTCAGTGGAACATTCCGTCGTTACGCACATTACTGGACGATATTCTGAAGCATGACACAACATTTGAGAAGGTTGAGGTGGATCATGATTTTCCGACCATCGGCCGTAAAAAAATGATACTGAACGCACGAAGAATATTGAACAAGTCGGGCGAGACCCAGTTGATACTACTGGCGATTGAAGATGTTACCTCTTCGCCTATTACCTGAGCAAACTCGGCCCACTGGCGATGGAGGCAGGCAGGGCGTCCGCCTCCACCACGGATGTCATTTCGACCGGTAGGGACAAATCTTTTTCGGCTTCCGGAAAGATCTCTCGTCGCTGGGCTCACTCGAAATGACAAGCACACGGGTCGTTTATAAGGAATTGAACTGATGACAGATAAAAAGGACATGGACAATGTTAGCAGCGAGAGCGCCCTACGGGACGCCGCTGAGGCTCAACTCGGCAAGTCTTCGGATGTGCCGTCTGAACTCAGAGAACAAACTCCTGAAGAGATCATCCACGAACTCCGGGTCCATCAGATCGAGCTAGAAATCCAGAATGACGAAATCAAAAGAGTTCAGATCGAACTGGAAGCGTCCAGGGACGAGTTTCAGGACCTTTATGATTTCTCGCCTGTCGGATATTTTACCCTGACCGAGAAGGGGCTTATCATACAGGCCAACCTGACCGGGGCCAATCTTCTGGGAAAGGCCCGTCCCAAATTGATCAACATGCGTTTTGGACACTTTGTCGATCCTGAGAGCGAGGCCCAGTTGTACCAGCATTTCCTGAGCGTACTCAAACAGGGTCATAAACTAGCTTGTGATCTTACGCTCAAACGTGACGATGGTTCGTCATTTTATGCCCGTCTCGAAAGTATCCGAATAGATGCGCCAGTTGAACTGCGAAAGGGCAATGCTGGAACCCGCGCGATTCGTATGGCGGTTATTGACATCACAGACCGCAAGAATGCCGAAGATGCCATGCGGTCCAGTGAAGAGCGGTTTCGCGGGATGTTCGAAAGACACAACGCTATCATGCTCCTGGTCGAACCAGTAACTGGTAGAATAGTCCTTGCGAACAAAGCTGCGGAGCGATTCTACGGCTACACGGCGTCTAAGCTGGTTTCAATGTGTATCCAGGACATTAATATCCTGCCCCCGGTCGAGGTCGAGGCCGAAATGAATTTTGCCCTGCATGAGCTTCGAAACCTCTTCATTTTTCCACACCGGCTTGCCACTGGGGAAGTTAGAACGGTGGAAGTCCACTCGTCCACGATTGAGCACGATGGTACGATTATGCTCTTCTCAATCATTCATGACGTTACTGATCGCAAGCGACTGGAAGAAGAACGAATGGATATGCAGCACAAGCTGCTTCACGCTCAGAAACTCGAAAGCCTCGGTGTCATGGCCGGAGGCATCGCTCACGATTTCAACAACCTGCTTATGGCGATTATGGGCAATCTTGAGTTTGCCCTTACAGATCGGGGCCTGGGCGCCAAGGGCAAACATGCCATTGAGAATGCGATCCAGGCGTCTGAGAGATCAGCGGAACTTTCTCACCAGATGCTGATCTACTCGGGAAAGTTTCTTTATGTCCCCAGGGATTTGGACCTCGGCGAACAGGCCAACATAAACAATGACCTGCTCAAATCGGTTATCCCCAAGACTACAACGCTGCATTTCGAAATCAATGAAGGACTTCCATTGATTCAAGGGGATGAGGACCAGATACAACGGGTAATCACAAATCTGGTCATCAACTCATCCGAGGCGATCGGGAAAAACACCGGCGATGTGACGATTAAAACCGGTGTCATGGATTGCGATGAGTCGTATCTTGGCCGTAGTCGATTGGAAGAAAAGCCTGAGCCGGGCAAGTTTGTCTTTGTCGAAGTGACTGACAATGGTTGTGGTATGGACGCTGAAACTCTGCATAAGCTCTTTGATCCGTTCTTCTCAACCAAGTTCTGGGGTCGTGGCCTTGGCATGGCCGAGGTGATGGGTGTAGTGAAGGGTCATCATGGCGCCATACTGGTAGAGAGCGAGGTTGGCAAGGGGACCACAGTCCGTGTCCTGTTTCCTGTGGCGACGGAGAATCGCGTTCCGTCGGTTGCGGTAATGAACGCCGTTGAAACTCAGGTCCCAGAGACTGATTCCGTCAGACGCCGAAAAACTATTCTTTTAATCGAGGATGAGGAATTGGTCCGGAACATGGTTGTTATGCGTCTGGAGGTTCTTGGCTACGACACGATTGCCGCAGTTGACGGCGTCGAAGGGGTTCGTATTTTTCGAGAGCGCCTGAACGAAATTGACCTTGCGCTGCTCGACTTTGCAATGCCTCGAATGAATGGAGTTCAAGCTTTCGAGGAACTCGTTCGCATTAAGCCGGATGTCAAAGTCATCCTCAGCAGCGGGTACGCCGAGGATATTGTACTACAGAGCTTTCCTGGTAAACGGCCAGCCGGTGTCTTGCACAAACCATATAAAATGGAAGAGCTGAAAGGTCAGCTTGAGCGATTGTTGGGGAGCATTTCTTCCCAATAGCGCCGGACGTCTCTCTCGGGAACCGAAGTAATGATCCTTTTATGCCGTGAGCCCGTGCCCGTAACCGAATGCCTTGATGCCGGTCTTCCTGGATGCTGATGAGTTTTGGGAAGAGTGATACAAAACAACTGTTTTAAAGAGAATAAAATGGCGCCTATTCCTACTAATGAACAATAAGCATCTGCTGGCCCATCCCATCGGCAATCAGGCCGACAACGAGAGAAACGGTCACACGCATGCCGCCGATGCATGCCTTGCCACCCATCACATTCTGGTTAAAAGTAATACGGTAGAACTCCAGCATGGAAGTCACCATCCTTTCGGCGCTCCTACAAACAGCTAGTAACACGACCGGGGCTCAGTCGCTATTTCTTACATCCGTAATGATATCATATCTGAGTTACAGCTACGATGCACAGGCTATCTGGCCGACGCCGAGATAATTGGTCAGGGACTCTGTCGGTACCACCGTCGATTTGCGGCGTGCCCAACTGATGGGACCGGCAGGGAGAACTGTTCTGGCGGGTTAAACCGGATGCCTGTCCTTTTGCGCAGCATCCAAAGCAGGATCTCTCGTCGCAAGGCTCACTCGAGATGACAGACTGTGGCGATAGGGGCGCTCCCGCGTGTGCGCCCTCTTTTCTCTGAATGCCTTGATCCATTCAAGCTCCATAGATTTTCCAATACTTCCCCGCTGAAATGTGATATGAAATTAATGGGGTAACGTGTTACCAACCTTTCCAATTTCACCCAGGAGGTCCTCTTGCAAGACAAGACCCAAAAACTTCCGGAGGATGAGTTAATCGACTTGCGATTGCGTGCGGAAGCCGTCATCCATGACAAGGCCATAGATTTTCCTGATGTGTCCACACTACCGACCAAAGAACTCCAGTCGCTTGTTCATGAACTCCGGGTCCATCAGATCGAGCTGGCAATCCAGAATGACGAAATCAAAAGAGTTCAGCTCGCATTAGAAGCGTCCAGGGACGAGTTTGAGGACCTTTATGATTTTTCGCCTGTCGGATATTTTACCCTGACCGAGAAGGGGCTTATCATACAGGCCAACCTGACCGGGGCCAATCTTCTGGGAAAGGCCCGTCCAAAATTGATCAACATGCGTTTTGGACACTTTGTCGATCCTGAGAGCGAGGCCCAGTTGTACCAGCATTTTCTGAGCGTAATCAAACAGGGTCATAAGCAAGCTTGTGATCTTACGCTCAAACGTGACGATGGTTCGTCATTTTATGCCCGTCTCGAAAGTATCCGAATAGATGCTCCCGCTGAACAGTCGGATGTCAGCGATGGCGCCTACGTGGTCCGACTGGCGGTCAGTGATATCGCCGAGCGCAAACGGTCAGAGGAGCAAATCAAGCTAAATGAGACTAGATTACAGAGTCTGTATGAGATTTCCCAATTCAGGGCCAAGACCATCCAGCATTTTTTGGATTTTACCCTTGATCACGCCATAAGGTTAACTGGAAGCAAAGTAGGCTACATATATTATTACGATGCGGACAAGCGACAATTTATCCTCAATACGTGGTCGAAGGATGTAATGAAACAATGCGAGGTCGTTGAACCCCAGACTGTCTACGAACTTGATAAAACCGGTATATGGGGCGAGGCCGTCCGGCAAAAAACAGCTATTATAATAAATGACTTTCAGGCTTTTAATCCGCTAAGAAAAGGTTATCCTTCGGGACACGTCGAACTCTTCAAATTTATGACTACGCCAATTTTTCAGGACGACAAGATAGTCGCGGTGGTTGGCGTTGCAAACAAGAAATCGGATTATGATGACTCCGATGTAAGGCAGGTATCTCTCCTTATGGATTCAGTCTGGCGAATGATCGATCGTCGTCAGGCCGCTGAACGGGAACAACTGCTATCCACCGCTGTTGAGCAGGCAGCGGAGTCTGTCATCATTACTGACGCATCGGGGATAATTCAATATACAAACCCGGTTGCGGAGACCATTAGTGGATATAGCAGTGATGAACTCATCGGCCGGACTGCCAATATCTTGAAGAGTGGTAAACAAGACGACTTTTTTTATAAAGCGCTTTGGGAAACTATTAACGCTGGAAGAATTTGGTCCGGGCGGTTTATTAACAAAAAAAAAGATGGGACTGAATACCAGGAAGACGCCAGTATATCTCCTGTTTACGATAAGTCAGGGAAGCTGACGAACTTCGTGGCGGTGAAACGCGACGTAACCAAAGAGATCGAACTCCAGGAGCAGTTGTTTCACGCCCAGAAACTGGAGAGCCTGGGCGTTATGGCCGGCGCCATAGCCCACGATTTCAACAACCTGCTTATGGCAACTTTAGGCAACCTTGAGTTGGCTCTTACGGACAGGAACCTGGAGTCAAAGACACGAATGGCCATAGAGAATGCGATCCAGGCGTCTGAGAGATCAGCGGCGCTCTCTCACCAGATGCTGGTCTACTCCGGAAGCGCCTTCTATACCCCCAAGGATTTGGACCTCGGCGAACAGGCCGACAAACTGGCCAACAAAAACAAGGACCTGCTCAAATCGGCTATCCCCAGGACTACAACGCTACATTTCGAAATCAATGAAGGTCTTCCGTTGATTAGAGGGGATGAGGACCAGATACAGCGGCTAATCACGAATCTTGTATTAAACGCCTCCGAGTCGATTGGAGATAACACGGGAGAAGTGAATCTCACCACCGGTGTTATTGATTGCGACGATGCGTATCTGAGTGGCAGCCGACTTCAAGAGAAGCCCTCACCCGGCGGGTTTGTATTTCTGGAAGTTACGGATACTGGTTGCGGTATGGACGTTGCAACGCAACGCAAGCTCTTTGACCCGTTCTTTTCAACTAAATTCTGGGGTCGTGGCCTTGGCATGGCCGAGGTGATGGGTATAGTTAAGGGGCACCATGGCGCCATAATGGTAGAGAGCGAGGTTGGTAAGGGAACCAGAATACGAGTTCTGTTTCCGGCGGCGGAAGGATCAGCGCCGTCGATCACCTCTCGTTAGCGGAAAAGTTTGATGTCAAGAAAACCCTGTCCAAACCTTTTAAAAAAGATGATCTCCTTGAGGCTGTGGCCGAAATACTCGGGAGTTAGAAGTTCTTTCCTTTTACCTGATTATATGGAAACAGACACATGAGCTGCAAGGAGATGGAAATGAACAAATCCACTAATGCAAAGACCATTCTTGCGCCCACTAAAACCGGTGTTAATTTAAGCAAGCGAATTGATAGGCTATTTCTCCTGATAGCCGCATTCTGGACCATTGTCATTATGGCGGTGTTTACACTTAATTATCGTGACGCATATTCTTCGGCCGTAGCAATCGCCAAGGCAGGACTTGCCGAAAGTTACAACAAGGACGTGGTCTACCGTCGGTGGGCAGCCAACCACGGCGGAGTTTACGTCCCGATTACCTCCGATTCACCATCCAGCCCTTATCTGGCTCATATTCCGGAAAGAGATATTTCCACGCCTTCAGGGAAGAAACTTACTTTAATCAATCCCGCGTACATGACACGCCAGGTTCAGGAGTTGGCTGAAAAACAGTATGGCTATAAGGGTCATATTACCAGTCTTAACCCATTGCGGCCGGAAAACTCTCCGGATGAGTGGGAAGCAAAGGCTTTACTATCTTTCGAACGGGGTGAAAAGGAGGCTTCGTCTTTTGAACTTCTGGGTAACGAGAAATATTTTCGTTTCATGCGCCCATTTATCGTTGAACAGAGTTGTCTGAGTTGCCATGAATCCCAAGGCTACAAATTGGGAGATATTCGCGGAGGGATAAGCGTCTCTGCTCCGTGGAAGCCTGTTGAGGAAGCGATGATTAGTCACATCCACTATACCATTATGACGTTCGCTGGGATATGGCTGATCGGGATTGTCGGCATGTTTGGGGCCCGTAATCTGATTAAACGAAACATATCCGAACGCGAGCGAGCGGATGAGGAAAGACTAGAGAGTGAACGTAAGCTGCTCCATGCGCAAAAACTCGAGAGTCTAGGCATTATGGCAGGCGGCATAGCCCATGATTTCAACAACCTGCTCATGGGCGTTTTAGGCAATCTTGAGCTTGCTCTTGCGGATCCGGACCTATCGCCCGCGTCAAGACGCAACATTGAGCAAGCGACGCAGGCGTCTGAACGTTCGGCGGAACTTTCTCACCAGATGCTGACCTACTCGGGAACGGGCTTCTACAAACTCAAGGGCTTGGATCTCAGCGAGGAGGTTCGCAAAAACGAGAGCCTGTTAAAATTGAATATGCCAAAAACCACATCGCTTCATTTCGAAATCAATGAAGGTCTTCCGCTCACCTGGGGGGATGAGGACCGGATACAGGGAATAATCAAGAACCTGCTCGTAAACGCCTCTGAGGCGATCGGTGATAACACTGGCGAAGTGACGATTAGAACCGGTGTCATGGATTGCGACGAGGCGTATCTGAGTGGTAGCAGACTTCAAGAGAAGCCCTCACCCGGCAGGTTTGTCTTTCTGGAAGTTGCGGATACTGGTTGCGGTATGGACGCCAACACCCAACATAAGCTTTTTGATCCGTTTTTCACCACAAAGTTCTGGGGTCGTGGCCTTGGCATGGCGGAAGTGATGGGGATAGTAAAGGGCCATCACGGCGCCATATTAGTTAATAGCGAGGTTGGCAAGGGGACCACTATCCGTGTTCTGTTTCCTGTGCCGACAGAGGTTCAGGTCATGGACTCAACTGAGACCAAATAGCCGGCGCCCGACCTTCTTGGCTAAGAATGGCGGAAGCGACGGCGCTCCCAGAGACGCCGCTGAGGATCAAGTCGGCAAGTTTCCTGATGCGGCTGTTGTTCGTAAAATCATTACTGTTGCTCTGGTTGATCCTGGAAACATAAGGATATAGTCAATGATGCGCCACGAAGCTAGTGAAGAAGCTTTGCGTGAAAGTTCACGCATGTATGAGGAATTGCTGTCAAATATACCTAGCGGGGTCTATCGACTCAGGATTCAGGCTTCAGGCGTATGGGGCTTTGATTTCGTCAGTAGCCGCTTTTGTGAGTTAACCGGTCTCACTCGTGAGGGTATCCTGAACGACTATCAAGTTGTTTTCCGTATTGTGCATCCTGATGATCTGGCTGGATTTATTAGCCTGAATGAATCTGTTTCTAAGGCCCTCACTCCCTTTAGGTGGGAAGGCAGAATCATAGTCAACGGGGAGACACGTTGGACGCTCATTGAATCCAGGCCAAGCCCAATCGACAATGGTGATGTAATTTGGACAGGACATTTCTCAGATATTACCGAGCACAAGCAGGTAGAGGAAGAATTGAGGAAGAGTGAGACAAAGTTTGCGAAAGTCTTTAATTGCGCCCCAGCTCTTATGACTCTCAGCAAAGCGGAGGACGCGACTTTTCTTGACGTTAACGACAAATTCTGCGAGGTTTCGGGTTTTTCCCGTGCGGAGTGTATCGGAAGGACATCGCTTGACGTGGGCTGGCTTTTGCCGGAAGAACGAATGCGGTTGATTGGAGAGCTTCAGACCTACGGGAGTATCAGGGGTATGGACCTCAAGGCTCAGACCAAAAACAAGAAAGAAATAGAATTGATCTATAGCGGCGAACTGATGCAAACAGATAGCCATCAACTGCTTTTGTCTACAGCTCTGGATATCACTGAGCGCAATCGGGCTGAAAAATCACGGAAGCTGCTATCCGCAGCTATTGAGCAGTCAGCGGAGGCTGTTATCATCACTGACGCTAAAGGGATAATTCAATACGTTAATCCTGCACAGGAGATCCTCAGCGGATATAATCGCGATGAACTAATCGGAAGAACTCCCAATGTTCTGGAAACCGATTTTCACCACGTCGATTTTCATAAACAGCTTTGG
>CAJBEZ010000007.1 GCA_903952205.1 uncultured Desulfomonile sp.
CCTATGGCAATTTGGCTCGATGGCCTCCAAAATAAGCCCAGAGCAAAATGCTTTGAGAGGATTGAACGACTCAGAATGATGGGCCATGAACTACACAGACCTTACGCAGATACTCTTAGAGACGGCATTCATGAACTTCGCTCAAGGTATCAGAGATTCCAGACAAAGAAATCGACAAGGCTTTAAATTTAAAGAACAAGTTTTTAGCTGACCCAGAATCCCATACCTTTCATTGGGAGCCGTGAAGATGGAAAAAAACAACATCAGTTCAGACGCCTATCTGTGGACCTATGAACGTTACATCAAAGGTGATCCCGAGATTCAGGAATTCTTACGTGAAGTTCGAATCAAGTCCGATCTTTCTGGGCAAATTTACTCTATTCGCAATAAACTCCGTATGAATCGCGAGGACCTGGCAGAGCTTTCCGGGCTAACTTCAGAGGCTATCGAAGATCTGGAAGAATCTGATTACGACGGTTCAGGGGAGGATGCGATAGAGCGGATTAACAGGGCATTCCAATTATGGTTCGCGAGCGTGATTCTGCCCGTAGAGCGAATGGCCCCAGAAGAATATTCCATAAAGGCTGTCAGCGCTTAAAACGACAATACATCCGTCGTCATGTTGGATATTTCATCCTTGTCATCTCGACCTTCGGGAGAATATCCCATCCCCCACAACCATGGAAGGGCGGCATATATGCCGTAGGGGCTCAAAATCTTGAGCCCTATTGCGCCATGGGTAATAGATCCGGAGCGTATTCCCCTTTGGGCCGCACCTGCGGTCCAACACATGCACGTAGGGGTTCAGAATCCTGAACCCTTGCTATGCCGTGGGTAGGATTTGGATCATGCATTTTTGGATTCTTGCATTTATTCATGGCCATGGGCGTCCCTGCCCGCATATCCCGATTGCATACGGGTGAGAGTTGCCCTTCAATGAGAACAACGCTATAATCATGACCATAGGAGGCGTCTCATGCCCATGTTAGCAAAAAAATCAACGATCACCCCTACCAAGCGGGAAAAAACATTGGTTGAACATCATTTCGATGATCCCGTCTTACAGGCCGAATTCGACGATCTTACCAATGATGATGATCGGCTTGATTACGTTGAATTGATCAGAGGTATCCAGCAGGTCAAGGAGTCCGGGGCGATATCTGTGGACGAACTTGAGGCCATCCTGCGTGCAAGATAGTGTTCCAAATAAGTATATCGTCAATGTTAATCGTCGCATAATAAAAGATATTTCAAGGATTCCGGAAGAAATAGCCACAAGAATACTCGTGAGAATCAAGAGGCTGGGGGAAAATCCTTTTCCAAGCGGTTGCAAAAAGTTATCCAATCTCGAAAATGGTTACAGATTGAGACAGGGAGATTACAGAGTCCTATATGTGGTAAATTACTCTTTAGCTGAGGTAACCATAGTTGCCATTTCTCACAGGAAAGACGCCTATCGGAACATTTGAGCGCTCTTAATAGGCCAAATACGATCAATCTTGAGTGACTTCCCATTAACCCTGTAAGGGGTACATATGTTAGACCCCGGTAACACCGGGGGTGATTTGCGCCGTTGTCATCTCTAGCTAGCGCAGCGACGAGAGATCTTATCGTCCTCAGCCCTGGAAGGGCGGCATATATGCCGTAGGGGTTCAGAATCCTGAACCCTTGCTATGCCGTGGGTTAATTCGGCCGGGTTGGATTTCTCTCTTTGTTCGAAACGATAAATCACAATACAGGGCGCACACACGGGTCCGCCCCTACAATTCCCACGGTTGAACCGTGGGCTCATGGACTTTGCCCCTCCGGAGGCAAATATGATCACTCTCAAGAAAATATCCCCCACAGCCCTGGAAGGGCGGCGTCATAATAGCCCACAGCAACGCTATGGGTAACAGGACCTTGAGAGGATTCCCATTTGGGCCGCTCCTACGGTCCAACATTAGGAGCGCCTATGAAATTCAGCTTTGAATCTGAGATATGGGAAGAAGAAGGGCAATACGTTGCCCGAGCCAACCCTTTCAACGTCATGACTTGCGCAAAGACCAAAGAGGCTGTCCAGGCGGAGCTATTGGAAGCAGTGGAGTTGTTTCTTGAAACAGCCCGAGACATGGGTACGCTGGAGGATATCTTGGTGGAATGTGGTTATAAGGCCTCGGAAAATTCATGGGAGTTCATGAGGCGCCCTGAGAGGCGCTCCGTTGCGATGGAGTTGTGAACTTGCCGAGATTGATCCCCGTCCATTGGACTGAATTGGAGAAAGTAATCTTGAAAATGGGGCTACGGTTTGCCAGGCAAAAGGGGAGTCACCGTTCTTATACCAAGTCTGGCCTCATAAGACCGGTTGTAGTCCCGGAGCGGTCTGAGGTTCCTGTTTCAATTATTAAGAGTATCATCGAGACACTGGGAATTTCGAGAGAAGATTACTTTAGACTGTTACACAAATAACATATAGCGGCACGGAGGCCTCTACTAATTCCCCCCGGGGCCTATATGATCAATCTTGAGTGACTTCCCATTAACCCTGTAAGGGTTACATATGTTAGCCCATAGCATCGCTGTGGGTAGCTTTGGGCCTGCCGATTTTTTCGGTATGTATCATCTCTATGGGTAACAGGATCTTGAGAGGATTCCCCTTTGGGCCTTGCGGCCAACGTTCATAACGTAGGGGTTCAGAATCCTGAACCCTTGCTGTGCCGTGGGTAATTTGGATCTGGTTTTTGTCTTATCGGTGGCGACGGGCGTCCCTGCCCGTATATTTGCATTGCATTGCATAATTACAGGATCCCCCAATGAAAACTGTTATCCTCGCAGGTCGTATGGGAACACAGCTCGCCTAAGAAATCGACAATCGGCCGAAACCCATGGTCGAGATCGTGTTCCAGCCAATGATCAGTGATTGCCAATTCTCATGGAAATGTTTAACATCCCGACATGAGGAGTAAGTACCATGCAAACTGTTAGCATCGAACACCTTCAAGAGAAGTTACGGGGACTATCGCCCGAGAAACTAAACACGGTTTATGACTTTGTCTCATTATTGGAGCAAGGTAACAGCCTCAAACTGGACACTCTTGAGGGTATGCTATTATCTGAGCCCTTACTGAGCAGGGAATTGGGTGGCCCGGAGGAAGACGCGGCATGGGCGGATTTGTAAAGGGCAGCGTTGTTGTCGTGAATTATTTTTTTGTTACGCAACGATAGTTTTATCCGTCCCAATATTGTGAACACGGTGGATTCGAGTAGAATATTGTATTCGTTGGGAACATTGAGTTCGGAAAAGATGTGGGAACTTGATCAAAAATTAAGAGAGATTCTTGGGATATGAAGCATCACTGCGCAGAAATAAGCGTCATCTCGACCTTTGGGAGAACATCCCATCCCCAACAGCCCTGGAAGGGCGGCGTCAGAATAGCCCATGGCAACGCTATGGGTATTGTTCGGCCGGGTTGTATTTCCCTCTTCGTTCGAAATGACATAATCTTGAATACATTCCCATTTGGCCCTTGCGGCCAACGTTCATAACGTAGGGGTTCAGAATCCTGAACCCTTGTTGTTGCGCCGTGGGTGATCTCGTTCGGTATTTGTTTTGTTTTTATTCATAATCTTACGGGTTCAAAATCTTGAACCCCTACCCTGCCATGTGTGGCTGTTTGCTTTTTTTTTATCGCCGCAATTAAATAGGAGTTAACCTTATGTCTGTACGAACCTTTACCGCTGTAATCCACAAGGATGACGATTTGTTTGTGGCCACGTGTCCGGAGATCGGCACGGTCAGCCAGGGATATACAATGGAAGAGGCCGTAGACAATCTGAAGGAAGCTACTGAACTCTATCTGGACGAGTTTCCATCTACTAATTTCATGTTGTACTGAAAAAGATGCCGGAAGGCGCCACCGGATGTGTGGTTCCAATGCATCGTGAACTCGCCGTCGGTACTTTGCGAGGAATACTAAAGCAAGCGGGAATATCTCCCGAGGATTTTCTCGCCAACCTTTAAGACTGCCTGGTATTCGAAAAGCGTTGCCTACGGTTTCCATGCTGGTGGTAAAATGTTGGGTAAATTCTCATCTCTACCGAGCCCTGCGCCCCCTGTCATCTCAACCTTAGGTAGAAACCTCATCCCTAACAGCCCTGGAAGGGCGGCGTATATGCCGTAGGGGCTCAAAATCTTGAGCCCCTACATCGCCGTGGGTGAATTTGGATCGTGCATTTCTATTTTCCTTATGCCTGTATTTGGTGTATATTCGTAATGTTACGGATTCAAGATATTGAACCATTTTTGTAATGAGGTTTTCCATGAGCGACAATATAAGACAAGAGGTCATCAAGACTATTCAAAAGCTTGATGACGAGAACCTGTTAGCTGTCCGCGAATACATTCAATTCATTCAGGAGGCAGGTGAAGAACCGCCTACAGTCGAGGACCTCGAATCGATTTCAATTGGCCGGCAGGAATATGCCCGCTGCGAATTCGTTACGTGGGGAAAGCCGTCTTCCTGATGGCCTTTACCGTAGAATAAAAGGTCATTCTGGGTGTTATAGATATCAGATAGGTGGTTTACGATTGATCTATGAGGTCCATGAAGATCTCTTGGAGGTTAGAGTATACAGCATCAGGCCCAGGGGCGATGTTTACAAACACTGACAATTCATTATGTCGGCCGTCCCCTACCCCTAATTTCCCACGGTTGAACCTTTTTTCGTCTGTTTGTATTTGTTTTTATTCATAATCTTACGGGTTCAAAATCTTGAACCCCTACCCTGCAATCGGAATTTAACTCAATGATTTCACCCAATAAAACAATCGCCCATAATATTCTTTCAGAGGCGCCTCGGAATAATACAGCCCTGCCCCACTTGGCATAAAAAGCTGATACGTCAGCGGTCGTCTCGTGGTCCTGAAATCACACGGACAGGGAATTGGATTTGTTCCCGCGTTTGAAATGACACCATCGCCGAAACCATTCCTCTTTGGCTCTGAGGCCATCATTAGCATTCTCCATTGAAAGTCCTTATGCGTAAGAAGATTTTAGCGTTCTGTAGTCTGGGAGACGCCAAGGCGCGGAAATTATTAAGGACTTGGTTGAGCGAAACAGAAGACGCCACCTGGCAATCACCTTCCGACATTCGAAATTGTAATCGGACCGCAGATTTTCTTCCCGGCAATCGTGTCGTTTTTAATGTTGGTGGGAATGATTACAGAATAGTGTCCGTTGTCGATTACTTGCAGCAGGTTGTAATTATCCGATGGGTCGGATATCATAAGGATTATGATAGACTCGGCGCCGCAAGTGTGTAGATCTTGAGATAGACGAGGCGAATTGAATGACCATAGCCCCCATTAGGACAGAGAATGATTATGACGCTGTTATGGCTCGGATAGATGAGCTTTGGGGCAGTGAACCCGGAACAAGCGCCGGTGACGAACTGGACGTGCTTATTGATTTGGCTTGGGTTTACGAGAAAAAGCATCATCACATCGATCCGCCTAGTCCCCTGGAAATACTTGAATATCGTCTTGATCAGATGGGACTTAACGCTGAAGAAATTCACCGAGTCATGGAATTCCGGAAAAAGGCCCCGGAGATTATTAGTCGAGAAAGCGGCCTAAGCCCTGAAATTATCAACCTGTTTAATGGCATTCCGTTCGAGGCGTTCATGGATTCCGGGGATTCATCGGCCGTATCCAAATCCAAATAAATATGCGCATCCTGTCATCGCGAGCTAGCGCAGCGACGAGAGATCTTGATCGTCCTCAGCCCTGCAAGGGCGGCGTCAGAATAGACCATAGCAGCGCTATGGGTTGTAAATCCAGAGCGTATTCCCCTTTGGGCCGTTCCTGCGGTCCAACATTCGTGAGCCCATGGCTCCGCCGTGGGTAATCTGGATTGCATAGCATGGCGGGATCGGCGTCCCTGCCGATCATTCATGGTAGTGACGGGCGTCCCTGCCCGTACATTTGGATTGTGTCATCATGTCATCTCGACAGAGCCTTGCGACGAAAGATCTATTTAACCCTCTTACCGCCCCTATGGTCGGCAATGTTCATAAATACCGATAACACTGACTTCTCTCTTCGTTTATTCCGGGCAGGGACGCCCGGCACTACTGGGGGCTTAATTTAATTTGGATTGCAGATCTCACCCAATAAAACAATCGCCCATAATATCCATTCAGAGGCGCCTCGGAATAATACAGCCCCTGCGCCACAGGAAAACAGACGCAATCTTGCTTCTGTAGTCCTTTAGTTATATAATCCCAGCATGAGGATTGTCTCTCCCGACATTCTGCCTAAATTCTGGCAAAAGCACACGGACGCCGAAACGCCATTGAAAGTTTGGCTAGCCGACACCAGCAAAGCTCAATGGAAAGAACCAGGAGATATCGAGAAACAATTTAGTAATGTTAGGATTATTGGAGCCAACAGGGCCGTATTCAATGTCAAAGGAAACAACTACCGTTTAGTGGTTGTCATTCAATATAAAAAGGGATTGGTCGATATTCGATTCGTTGGGACTCACGCAGAATACGACAGAGTAGACCCACGCGAAGTTTAGTCCACAAAGGTTCGCTTTCACTAAAGGGATTTTAACATGCAGATTAAGCCCATCCGCACTGAAGATGACTATAAATCCGCATTAGCTAGAGTGCGTGAAATATGGGACGCTGAGGATGGAACACCAGAGTCGGATGAGTTGGACGTTCTGGCGGTATTGATTGAAGCGTACGGAGATGAACATTATCCCATAATTCCCCCAGACCCAATCGACGAGATTGAGTATCGATTGCAGGAGACTGGGATGGCGCCTGAACATGTGGAGATAATGATTCATAGGATCAATGAGTTAACCTCAAGCGCAAACGTTTTCATTCTTCCCAATCAACCTGTAACTTCAGCTAAGCCAAAGAATCTCAAAACCAAACGGGCTTCTAAACCAAATCAGGCCATAGTCACTGCTTAAAGATATCCGGATTAGCTTTGCGCATCAGCCTCGTCCATTCGTTGGTAGTGACGGGCGTCCCTGCCCGATGGTTGTATAATTTCATCTCGACCTTTGGGAGAGATCCAATCCCCAACAGCCCTGGAAGGGCGGCGTCAGAATAGACCATAGCAGCGCTATGGGTATCTTTCGGCCGGGTTGGTTTTCTCTCTCCGTTCGAAACGATAAATCACAATATAGGGCGCACACATGGGTACGCCCCTACGTAGGGGTAGACCCGCGTGTCTACCCTCTTCCCACGGTTGAACCGTGGGCTCATGAACTTTGCCCCATCATGAGGGGCAAACATGATCACTCTTAAGAGAATTCCCCTTTGGCCCTTGCGGCCAACGTTCATGAGCCCATGGCTTTGCCGTGGGTGGATTTGGATCCGGTTTTCCGGTTTTGTATTTTCACGTCCGTGCGGTGGGGATATTGATTTGGTATAGGCTTTCTTTTCTCGATGTCTTTGCCGTGGGTGGATTTGGATCGTGCTTTTCGTTTTTATTCATTCTTACGGGTTCAAAATCTTGAACCCGTACCCTGCAATCGGAATTTAACTCAATGATTTCACCCAATAATACAGCCCAGATCCGCTCGGCAGAAGAAGCTGATACATCGGAGGCCTTCTCGTGGTCCTGAAATCACACGGACACGGTATAGGATTTGTTCCTGCGGCCAAGAAGATTTGGAAGGTTGAACAATACAATTTGTCTCTTTGATTGCCTTACAGCACATTGCCTTAGAGCACATTTGACACGATCCTTGCGCTCACGTAAAATGCCTGCCGAGGAGGACGCTATGCTCGCTAAAAAGATCGACGAGTTTGTATCAGGTGATTTGACTTCTTACCATTTTATAGATCCTTTACGCCAGGCGGAGTTCGACGCTCTGACCAATAACGAAGACCGTCTTGACTACATTGAACTCATCAGAGGTATCGAACAGGTCAAAGAGGCTGGCACAATATCGCTGGACGAATTGAAGGCGCTCCTGAGTGCAGAATAGCGGTCCAAAGCAATATTGTGTCAATATCAATCGACATGCTTCGAAAGAGTTTACCCGGATTCCTGAGGCAATAGCCTCCAAAATATTAGCAAAGATAACGAAGCTCCAACAAAATCCTTTCCCCAATGGTTGTAAGAAGGTCTCAACTCTTGAAAATGGCTACAGATTGCGACAAGGAGATTACAGAATCCTGTATGTTGTAGATTCGTCTTTGTTCATGATCACTGTAGTGGCTATAATTCACAGGAAAGACGCCTATCGGAACATTTGAGCGATCTCAACAGGCCAAATAGGATCAATCTTGAGTGACTTCCCATTAACCCTGTAAGGGTTACGCAGAATAGACCATAGCAGCGCTATGGGTAATAAATCCGGAGCGTATTCCCCTTTGGGCCGCTCCTGCGGTCCAACATTCGTGTCGTAGGGGTTCAGAATCCTGAACCCTTGTTGTGCCATGGGAATTTTGGATTGCATTAACGCAGTGGGATCGGCGTCCCTGCCGATCATTCATGGGCGGATTTCCCTCTCCGTTCAAAATGACAATTAGGATTTTTCACCTGTGAATTGCAATCAAATCTGGTTTAGCGGTCACGCCGTCAAGAGAATGTTCGACAGAAGTATCCGACACGATGAGGTTACCGAAGTTGTTCGTCTCGGAGAAGTAATTGCTGATTACCTGGATGATGAACCCTTTCCAAGTTGCCTTATGTCAGGTTTTGTTCATGGACGCCCTTTGCATGTAGTGGTTGCCATAGAAGCTGGATCCGAATCATGTTATATTATTACAGCTTATGATCCTGACCCCGATCTTTGGGAAGAAGACTTTAGGGCGAGGAGAGCCAAATGACAAGCCTGCAATGTCAATTATGTAAACATGGATCAACAACACCCGGTTTAGCGACCGTGACTCTACAAAGAGGGTCCACCACTGTAATTATCAAGGGTGTCCCTGCTGAGATCTGTGAAAATTGCGGAGAATATTATCTGGATGAAAATACCACGAGGCAAGTCCTTTCTATGGCTGAGGAAGCCGTAAAGAACCGAGCGGAAGTGGAAATCCTGAGTTTTGCCGCATAGGTTGGCCTACGGGGCGTCCCTGCCCGTATATCCCCGATGGTTGTTCGCGAGTCATCTCGACAGAGCCTTGCGACGAGAAATCTTTCCCAGCCGCTATTCAAATCTTTGGTCGGGAACGTACATAACCCGGAAAGGATTGGATTTCTCTCTTCGTTCGAAATGACAGGGCCTTGAGAGGATTCCCCTTTGGGCCGCTCCTGCGGTCCAACACATGCACGTAGGGGTTCAGAAACCTGAACCCTTGCTATGCCGTGGGGGATCTCGTTCGGTATTTGTTTCGTTTTATTCATAATCTTATGGGCTCAAAATCTTGAGCCCCTACATCGCCATCTGAATTTGGATCTTGTATTCGGTTTTTATTCATGTCTTATGGGTTCAAAATCTTGAACCCCTACCCTGCAATCGGAATTTAAATCAATGATTTCAGCCAATAAAACAATCGCCTATTTTGAAACTAAGAATTCAATTCATAGGGGTGTCCCATGCCATTGTCGAGTAAAATTACTCAAATTGAGAAACAAATTTGGAATCTCTCACGTGACGAACAGTTGATGTTAATGGAAAAACTCGTCAGACAGCTACGGAAATCAAGACAATCTGAAAGGGAACTCGATTGGAAACATCTCTATGGCCTTGGTAAAGATCTTTGGAGGACTGAAGACGCCCAGGAATATGTCAACAGCCTGAGAGAGGACAGAATGTGACTCTGTCTGAAGAATTTGCTCGTATAAATAGCGTATTCATCGATACAGCCCCCATCATCTATTACCTACAAGCGCACCCTGAATTTGGCCCACTTGCCAGAGAAGTTGTGATTGCCATCGAATCAGGAAGTTTGACAGCGTATTCATCGGTTCTAACTCTAACTGAAGTCTTGATAAAACCGGTAGCCATCAATGATGTGGCTCTTGCGCAAAAATTCGTTCAATTCATCAAACACGCCAAGCATCTTACCTTGATCGACATTTCGGAAGGGATAGCCGAGACTGCCGGCAATTTGAGAGGCCATCATTCTTTTCTTAAGACCGTTGACGCCTTACAAGTGGCTGCTGCCCTTGATGTGGAAGCGGACGCTTTTCTCACCAATGATGCCAAGCTAAAGCAGATTAAAGAGTTGAGAGTCATCTTATTAAAAGACTATTTGCGTTCCTAATTGGTGGTTATTTGCATCATTGTCAAGACAACCACCGGGCGCACACATGGGTACGCCCCTACGTAGGGGTAGACCCGCGTGTCTACCCTCTTGGTTATTGCATTTTGCCTTCTCTGGCCTTCGGCGTTGCGCCGTCGGTGATTTGGATCTTGTATTTGTTTTTATTCATAATCTTACGGGTTCAAAATCTTGAACCCCTACCGTGCAATCGGAATTTAAATTGATGATTTCACCCAATAAAACAATCGCCCATAATACTCTTTTAGCGCTACCTCGGAATAATACAGCCCTGCCCCACTCGGCATCAGAAGCTGATACATCGGTAGCCGTCTCGTGGTCCTGAAATCACATGGACACGGAATTGGATTTGTTCCCGCGGCCCTGAACTGCTGGAGCGCAGGTGGCATGTGGGCCCTATAGTTAACAAATTTCTTGTAGCCGACTAGCTTTTGGGGTAGGCTTTTACATTGCATTTTGGGGCTGATTCGGCGTTCATGAATCCTAGTCCTGAGCCCAAACATTGCTAGGGGGGTCATCTTGGTTATTCAAAGTTTACGATTATGGGTCACGATCAAGCCTATTGCTACACCGGTTTTGTGGATACTGGGAATTTCTGCAGCAGTCGGCGCTTTGGCGACCTACTTCACCACGACCACCATTGCGGCCGCAATCTTTAACGTCGCATTTATTTTAGTGACCCTGATTGCAGTGTGTTTGGTCATTTCCAAAGAGCGCAATAGGGCCTTACAAGTGGAACAGAGAAACTCCGAACTGTTCCATATAGTCTCCGAAAATATCCACAATGCGCATCATTTGATTCGCGATGCGCTTTTTGACCTTGAACACGCAGACGCAGGAATTGTTAGAGAAAGGGCAAAAAATACCGCCAAAGATTTGGTCAACTTGCTGGCGGGTTTATTGTCCAAGCTTACTGGTTGTTATGTTTGCGTGTGTATCAAGATTCCGGAACAATTTGAAGGTGTCACAGCAAGGTCAATCGACGATTTGGAAGGTAAAAACGTCTTAACTTTTTGCCGTGATCGAATAAATACCCCTGGGAAACGATGGGAACAATGGTACCATTCATTGGTCGATAATAGTGTGTTTCGTGATATAATTCTCGGAAAAATTCCCTATTTTACTTCGGCAGATTTAGAAAAAGAGAAAGATTATACGAATATGACACCAAATTGGAGGCAGTGGTACAAGACGGCCATAGTAGTTCCCATTAGACGTACCGTCTCCCATAGTGACAAGGGGAACCCTAAGTACGAACTTCTTGGTTTCCTGTGTGCCGACTCGTTGACAACCGAAGCCTTTGGAGAAAAACAGATAGATGACTATGCACAACTGCTCATGTCAGTTGGAGACGGGTTGTATCTCTATTTTGACGAGGTGCGCAAGCTTGATGCTTAAGAACATCACCAACAAAGACAAGGGATTGGACAAAGCTACTGGTCTATTGTAAAAAGGCGCCAACAAGGAGGGTCGCACTCATGCCACAAATTGAAACGAAAGAGACTTTGGATATTAGAGAACCCCAGCAAAAGGAAACTCCTAAGCCCATCGACAGACCTGTTTGCACGATTAGAGGATTGTTCCGAGACACTAGATTTATCAGGGAAGAAGCTATGCAGATGGCGCAGAACTCCAAATAATGATCTATACCTTTTTCGCTGTAGATTTCTCTCTTCGTTCGAAATGACATGATCTTGAATCCATTCCCATTTGGCCCTTGCGGCCAACGTTCATAACGTACAAGGGGTTCAAAATCCTGAACCCTTGCTATGCCGTGGGGATATTGATTTGGTATTGTTTTTGTTTTCTCAATGTCTTTGCCATGGTAATTTCGATCTTGGATTTGGTTTTTATTCATAATCTTACGGGTTCAAGATCTTGAACCCCTTGACACAAGATAGATCAAGGCCATAAGTTAAATACATTCAGACAAAACAGGTTTCAGACTTGTAGTCTGTTAGCTGAGACACTGACCTAAGAAGAGGTGGAGTTATGGCTCTCCCAGAATCATTATCGTGGGTATTTGAAGGAAAAGAGGCTCAAGAGTTCCTTGAAAAAATGAGGATCAAGAGAGATAAAAGAGCCCTGATAACCGGAAGCCGCCATTTAATGGATGAAGTTCATAAAAAAGTTGTTGAAAACGCCAGAAAGCGTAAAGCGGAAGGGAATGGCAGGAAGCGAGAGAAATAGGTTCAGGTACAAAGACTGGATCTTCCAGCCAGTAGAGCGAGATTCAGGATCATATGATTTCAATTGCGGAGCGCCAGAAATAAACAAATTTTTCATGGAGGATTTTTTTGTTTATGAGGAACTCCTTGTTACTAAAACATATGAACTGAGCACTGAAGAAATAATTTCTGAAAATTTACCGCCTTTAGGTTTTATCAGTTTCTGCAATGACGCCGCAAAAATAGAGAAAAACATCAAAGAGTTTGTTCCCCGCCCTGAAGAAAAACATTTTCAGTCTTATCCGGCCGTAAGAATAACATGGCTTGGAGTGAGTCAGGATTGCCATCGAATGGGCGTTGGGACCGATATGTTGGACATCACGAAACTGTTGTTCGCATCAGCCGAGAACAGGACTGGATGCCGCCTTATAACCGTTGACGCTCGCAACTCGGAACAAGCGATTAAACTTTACACAAAATCTGGATTTGCGTTTACTAATAAAAATAATACACCTGAAACAAACCCGGGGAAACCGTTGTATCGAATGTTTTTCGATTTGTTGGGTCCATGGGACTATGGTCCGCTTCTCCTAAAACCCGTGAATCGGTAAATATTCGGGTTAGGAAGTCCAAATCCGTCGCGACGGGCGGGCGTCCCTGCCCGTTAATCCTCGATGGTTGTTTGCTGTCATTTCGCCTCCGAGGAGAGATCTCATCCCCCACAGCCCTGGAAGGGCGGGTTATATGCCGTAGGGGCTCAAAATCTTGAGCCGTATTCCCCTTTGGGCCGTTCCTGCGGTACAACACATCACAATACAGGGCGCACACATGGGTACGGCCCTACGTAGGGGTAGACCCGCGTGTCTACCCTCTTCCCACGGTGGAACCGTGGGCTCATGAACTTTGCCCCGTCATGAGGGGCAAATCGGACAACTCTTAAGAGAACTCACCTTTGGCCCTTGCGGCCAAAGTTCATGAGCCCATGGCTATGCCGTGGGTGGATTTGTGTCGTGTTTTTGTTTTCGTATGCCCATATGTGGCCGTTTGCATGTGGTTTATCGTCTTTCTTTTCTCAATGTCTTTGCCATCGGGAGTTGGATCTTGTATTTGTTTTTATTCGTAATCTTACGGGTTCAAAATCTTGACCCCCTACATCGCCGTGGGTAATCTGGATTGCATGGCATGGTGGCCTTGGGCGTCCCTGATCATCACACTTACGATAGGAAAATGAACTGGCGCCTTTAACGAGAGTCATATATTATAAAGAAGAGGATGAATCGATTCCTATGGCAATTTGGCTCGATGGCCTCCAAAATAAGCCCAGAGCA
>CAJBEZ010000008.1 GCA_903952205.1 uncultured Desulfomonile sp.
AAAGATCATGCCTGTGCCTACCTCGCACAGACGACTCAACACACGGCCTAGCGCATCGTCGTTGAATTTCTCAGCGGTAACTTCCTCCCCCAAAAGCAGCTCGGTGTCCAACTCCGAAACGAATCTTTCAAACCGATACAGCGGGCTGCGACCCGAAAGCGTGTCCAGGATCATTGCCGACGCCACAAGCCCCGGACTAACGTCGCTTTCCATGGCGCAAAGGCGGTCAACTTCTTCGGCCACGCCAATTTTCTTGACAAACGCAGCGATAATAGGTAAATGGCGCACATCCGCTTGGGACAAGATTCCTGGCATTACCCTCATGTTGCACCTCCTGATGGTGCTTCTCACTTATCAAAATCTTGTCCCGTTGGCGCGGAAAATTTAGCCTCCCGTGAAAATAATCTCTCAAGTTCATCAAAGAGTGCGGAAAGTAAGTTAAGAGACATTAAACCTCCAATATGGCGAAGAATTCAGGTCTGCGGAGACATCACCCTATATGAATTACATACTATAATCCAAACGGTTATGGATTGGTTGGGACACCACCCGCACGTATTCATCATTCGGAGATTGTGGTACGCTGACCCGATAGACGGACCTGAAGCGGATGCTGACGAAAGTATAAGCTCTTTGGATGAGTTAAATTTAGAAGAGAAGGAGAAATTCCGCTACATTTACGATTTCGGAGATAATTGGGAACATGAGATTCTGTTAGAAAAGATTTTACCTATTAATGAAAAGACTCAATATCCGGCTTGCCTCTCTGGTAAACGCTCTGGACCTCCTGATGACTGCGGCGGTTCAGTAGGTTATATCAATCTCCTGAACGTTCTCAGGGATACAAATCATCCCGACTACAATCACTGGATGGAATGGGTAGGAGTGGATTTTGACCCGGAAAGGTTCGATAAAGATAAGATAAACTTGAGACTAAAAACGACTTGGTGATTACTGGCAGGCTTTATGATACCAACTTACTATCAATTCGAATCCCGTCGCTCCCTCCATAATGTGCTGTCATTACAGTCAGTTATAGTTATGTAGGCGGCGGTTGCCTCCGCTTTGCCCCAGTTTTCTGAAATTCGCATAAAATGTGGATTCAAGGACCAAGCCTATTTGGTAGAAAGGCCGCGTCCTGAGCGAATTTTGTAACAAATAAACCTTACAGGCGACAATTTGTGTTCGGGGATGTCAGAAATTGTGATCAGACAGAGTTGATTGCGGGCGGTATCCGCTCCACTTCAATTGTCCAGCTTTTAGCGGTCAAAAAAAAGAGGCGAGGAAGAAGCAATGTTCAGCCTTCCCTCAAACACGTCATATTCTGTTTTATCGAAATATCCCCAGACGAGAGGACGATCAGAGACGCGAATAATGTGGGCTCATAGAGATTGCAGATCTCTGAATGCGCTTATTTTCCCCATGCTATGAGCGTCGAGAACTGCTCTAACAATTGCCCTTGACATGCAATCCGCTGCCGCACGCCCTATTTCGTTCATAGCCTCGGCCATCGGCACAGAGAAAAAACCTTCCGAGTCCTTTAGATTATGTTCTCCCGTAGCCATGCAGAAAATGGTATCCCCGTCGAACATCGTATGAGCCGGCCTAATCGCTCGAGCGAGCCCATCGTGAGCCATCTGAGCGATTTTTTGGGCCTGGGCTTTCGTCAGAGCCGCATTGGTAGCGATGACCCCCAAGGTAGTATTAGACGGCGGGGCAGGAGCGGTTGCCAACGGCAGTTTGACAGACCGTCGCCCCTCTGAGCCGAATTCTCCGGCAACTTCCAGGTGGACTTCCCAGGGAAGCCCAGTAGTGCGATTGATCACCGACCCCAAAGAGTTAACAGCGACCAGTGCGGCTACTGTCATACCGGATGCTAAGAGTTCGCTGGCAGAGCCAACGCCGCCCTTGATGGTTCCGGATACCGCGCCAGTGCCTGCTCCTACGCACCCAACAGGGACCGGTCCCGTGGATGCCGACTCGCATGCTCGTATTCCCCATTCCTGCCTAATAGGCGGCACATAGTCCTTGCCACGCCCTAGATCAAACAGCGCAGCTGATGGAACGATGGGGGCGACCTTCCCTTCGGCAAGCGGGAAGCCGCACCCTAGCTGCGCAAGCCATGTAACCACTCCGTCGGCTGCTGACAGTCCGAACACGGAACCACCACACAGCACAATTCCTTGAACTTTTTCCACCAAATTGACCGGCGCAAGGAGGTCTGTTTCCCTGGTTCCCGGAGCCGAGCCTCGCACGTCGACTCCGCCCACGGCTCCAGCCTTGCAAAGTATTACGGTCACGCCACTAGCGGCCGACAAAGAGGTATAATGACCGACCATGATGCCCTCGACGTCAGTAAGTCCATTATTTTTACCGCTTTTTGTCATTGGAAGGGCTCTTAATTTTCTTTGGTTTTACGTCTTCTTAGATTGTACTCGATTTCCAAAGACACCAACCTGGCCAACAGTATTGCAGGGAATAGCTGACCTATCAAGGCTTGAAGCATCGATAGCGCTCGAGCTGATGGACTCAATGGAAGTATGTCGCCATAACCGACACTTGTCATGGTAGTATAACTAAAATATGTGAGTCTACCCATGAGCGCGTGTACATCTCCGCTGAGCTTTGGGACGTCTATGTTAAAGGCTTCCGGGTTGATTGTGCAGACTATGAGATAGAGGTAACCGAATAAAATGGCTGTCAACATGTAAGCGGCAATTGAACCTGCAATTCGCCGGTAGGTTATAGGTCCTCTCTTGAAGACATGCATCAAAATTATTGCTATTAGCGTTGCGGTCAGAACAGTTCTGAAACCGAGGGCCATAAACAAAGCTCTTGAACTTGGGTATGCGTATCCCCAGAAATGGGAACCCAAACCAAGCGCAGCTATTATGGCTACGACTCTCGCCCAGTGTGGAGTTTGGCTGACCGCCATCACTCCGGTTATCAACACTCCTATAAAAACCAGATGTATGGCAAATCCGCCAAAATCAGAATCAATGAAAGGATAAATTACAAAGGTCTCGAGCAAAAGCACAACAAGCAGTCCTGTTAGACCTACGTCTTCATCCCATAGCTTTCTAGAAGCCTTAGAAATCATGGTTTTAGTTGCATCCTCAGTAAATGGTTAACATTTTGGTCTTCTATGTAAAAGTTATGTTCACACTAATATTATTAGTTGCAGTATATTATACCATAATATTAAACCTGGTTGTGAATTAATGAACTAGTCAGAGACCTCTAACGAAATAAGTTTGAAGGCTGACCGAATAGTGCAGTTTGTCAACATCTGTTCGAATATGACAAATGACCCGTCGAACAAAGGCATGCAAGCTGCCATCCAGCTTCTTTCGGTTTTGCGCCAAGCTCCACTGTTTTTTGTTGCGGTTGACTGCCGGTGATGCCGGAGCGTTATGACTTTTTCGGAGGGATCGAATATGGAATGTTTGATGGATCACATCGTCTTGAATGTGGAAGATGATGAGAAGATGATCTCTTTTTATTCGAAAGTACTTCTGATGCCACCTGAACGCCTGGACGAATACCGTGCGGGGAATGTTCCATTCCCGTCTTTGCGACTCAATGCGGACACAATCATCGACCTGTTTCCGAAAAAATTGTGGAGGAAAAGCGCTCGGGCTGGAGGCGGTCACGAGAACTTGAACCACTTCTGTATCGTATTGAACAAAGAAGCCTGGCAGGAACTCCTGGAGCTACTTCAGGCCAACTCCGTTTCGATAGAAGATGGACCTGTTCAACGTTGGGGTGCGCATGGTACCGGGACCTCTATCTATTTTCGGGACCCGGAGGGCAATCTCATAGAGGCCAAGTATTACGAGACGGACAACAGTTCAGAGAAATGTCTTCCTGGTTCATGAAAGGAGGAGAATCCTATGCAACCTTCACCATTGACTCCTTCCAGCAAAGGCGGGACTCTATTAGCCGATAGTGATCTAGCGAAGTATTGCGCTCTGGCAATTGAAGCTGGCGCCACCCATGCCAAACAGATCCATCCAAGCAGCGTTGTTACTGCGCCCTGGTGTTCAATACCGAAGATCTTAGCTCAGTCATGATACACGGAGAGCCATGAAGATCTCATACATTCACGGTTACGACCCCAGAGAAAACATACGCCTTCAGGATCAGGCTTCCACCCTGGTTGAATTGCTCCATTCCGACACTTCATATCCTAGCGGAAGCAGTGTGCTTGAAGCGGGTTGTGGGGTTGGCGCTCAGACTGTTACTCTGGCCCGGAACAGCCCGAATGCGTTTTTTACTTCCTTCGACATATCCGAAGACTCAATTACCGAAGCCAGGAGAAAAGTTTCAGCGGTGGGGTTTACCAGTGTCCAATTCCAGCAAGGTGATATCTTCAATTTACATTTTAGGCCGGAAACTTTCGACCACATCTTCGTATTTTTCGTTCTGGAGCATTTATCACGACCGCTTGATGCGCTACGTTCCCTGAAAGTTGTTCTCAAGCCTGGTGGAACAATTACCGTCATTGAAGGTGATCACGGTTCCGCGTCCTTTTACCCGGATAGCCCGTCTGCCCGTAAAGCGATTCAGTGTCAAGTGGAACTCCAGAAGAGGGCAGGCGGTAACGCCATGGTGGGTAGGGAATTATATCCATTGTTACAACAAGCGGGCTTTCGTTCGATTCGAGTTTCCCCACGAATGGTTTACGTTGATTCAAGCAAACCTCAATTTGTGGAAGGTTTCACCAAAAGAACTTTTTCGGCCATGATAGAGGGTGTTCGTGAATCTTAAATTAAAGAGGGAATGACAGAACAACACGTCTTTGACGAGGGAATAAAGGACCTTTACAGAACAACGGAACCGGATGGCGTATTTTGTTATACTTTTTTCAAGGGTTTTGGAGAAAAATGATCGGCGCTTAAATCCATAGCAATTCCTGCCTTACTCAAAACCCCAACGCCAACTGCGTCGTATATTCATCAGTCTCGGGCGCCGCTTTGACCCTCCCGACTACTGGAGGCTTAAGATATTTCTTCTTTTGGGGAATTTTGATCACGTACCCCAAAAGTTTCGTCAGAGGCCCGCAAAGACCAACCATAGCCTTCTTCATGATTACGGATATAGCCAGGCCTGTGGGCCCCTGACGTTGCCGTCTGCCTTCAAGCGTTAATACCTCACTGGTCAAAATGATCCTGGCGAATCTATCTTCCGCCTTGGAGAAAACCACCACTTCAAAAACGCCCGTTTCATCTTCCATCGTCAGGAACATTATCCCTTTTCCGGACTTGGTCGGGGGTGTGTGAATTATAATCACCATGCCGGAGACTCTGATGACTCTCGATCCATGCTCCATCGTACGCTCTGCAAACAATTCTGGCCAAATGGTATTCGGGTTATGACGTTCAGTTATTTATTTTTCTACGACAGACTTACGGACTCGGAGGTATTTTGCCGCATCCTTTCTGGTCTGTTGGCCATTTTGTTCATTGTCCTACGCTACGCATATCCCAGGGACCGCAACTTTTGTGAAGAGATGAGGTGAAGCTACCGCACTGTGTGGGTAATTCTTCAAATGAGCCTGAAACTCTGGATGGTTAAATGCCTGCTTGAAGTCTGAGACCGTCTCCCATACAGCATAGTTCATGAATACGCAACTACCAGCAATGCCTCGGTGCAGTTGAGTGGAGATAAAGCCGGGTTGTTGTTTCATAAACCCCGCATCCTTAGCCCAAGCTTTGAGTAGCTGTTCTACGTCCGAGGGGGCCACTGTGAACTTGTTCATAAGTAGGACCGGACCACCGTCTGCTTCCATTTGAGCGAAGACGCTAACTTTATCATCCATTTCCGAGAAATTCATACGTACTCCTTGCTTGAAATTATTGACCCAGCTAAAGGTTGACTGGTCTATTTCATAGGTTTCCACGGCTTTAGAACAGAAATGAATACTGCAAAAATCACAGTAAGGTTCTGTAAAGCCCCTCCCCATAGATTCATGGTTCTTGCGTGAAGATAGATCGGGTTAGAAAGAGCAGCCATCCCTTCTGCCTGTGAAATGGGCGGCAGAGCGTTAAGCCATTGTCCAAGCCAAAATGTGCCGAAGACTACCCCGAAGATGTTGATGAGCCATTTCACCGTGATCCATCGATGTTTAAACCACCCCCAAACAGTTAACAGCGAGTAAATAACTCCTGTCAGTAAGCACCCTGTCGCTGCAGGTGCAACTAATACGTCGTCGATGAACTTCCTCGACATATCAACACCGTAGAGCTGTAACCCTTCTGTTGGTTTTATGAACAGGCTCATCAGAGTGAGACATAAACCACAGGCTGCCCATGTACAACCAAACAGTATATGGAAGCTTTTTAGCCATTTCTGTCCCACCGGACCCATTTTCCCCATATTACTCAACCTCTTGTATTGTTGACAAGCCTTTCACGGATTTTTTCCAGAGTATGCAGGGTTTCCAGAAGATCGTGATCCGGAATACCCGTCGCAAGTTGATTCGCCCAGTCAACCCATATTCTGTCAACCTTTTCATAGACCCGAGCGCCTAATTCCGAGAGAGCGATCAACGGGGATCTTTTGTGCCCAGAATTGGGTTGAAGTATCATTAATCCTTCCTTTACCATTGCATTAACTTGCTTCTGAGCACCTTGTCGCGTAATCCCCATGGCGACAGCAATCTGTGGCGCAGTCAGCGCTTTACCTGCCAGAGTTACGGCACCCATGACCTGCCACTTGGCGCTTGTGAGCTTAAGGGATTTAACCAGTTCGTCACCTGCCTGAATAAGGCATCCGTTGAGACGAAAAATGGTGAGAACAATTTTTGTTAAAATCTCTGATTCATGGCAACTCATGTTGACCTCAAAACACAAACTCATCACAGCATACTCAATTGACAACCAGTTGGCAAGTGAGTCCAGGCTCGTGTTCGTGCAGCCAAGGCTGGGTCTCTTCCCTCCTTGCGTTTCAGTCACTTCTTAGAAGTTTAACAGGCGATCTTCAAACATGATGCTGCGCCTGTTGAGTGCCGATTTGCAGTCCCTGATCCGAATGGTCCATTTCTCAAAATCCCAACGCCAACTGCGTCGGATATTCACTCACATCGGATTCCGGGATAACCCTAATGGCAGTGAGCGGTTTGGAATATGTCTTAATTTTGGGAATTTTCATCACATACCCCAAAAGTTTCGTCAGAGGCCCACAAAGGCCAATCAGGGCCTTCTCCATGATTACGGATATAGCCAGGCCAGTGGGTCCCTGACGCTGCAGTCTGCCTTCAAGTGTTAATACCTCACTGGTCAAAATAATCCTGGCGAATCTATCTTGCGCCTTGGCAAAAACCACTACTTCAAAAAGCCCCATTTCATCTTCCAGCGTCAGGAACATAACTCTCTTTCCGGACTTGGTCGGGGGCGTGTGGACCAGAATCAGCATTCCTGAAACTCTAACTGTTGCGCCACTGGGCATCCGACGCAAATTACTCGATGTAACCACATTCTGCTTTCTCAAAATATTCCTCAGCGAAGTCAGAGGATGCGCATGGCAAAAGATATTCATGGACATGGCTTCTCGAAGTGTCTTTTCAGCGCAGGCTCTATCAGGTAATTGAGCAGGTTTCATGGTGCTGCGTTTCTACATTCGTTTTTGGTTTGCACGTCTTGCATTATAGAGACCAAATACTCTCCGTTCAAGTAAAAACCATTTCTGTTCAAAAAATCCGTCAGGATTCAATTGGAAGAACGATCTGCCCTTGACCCCCTCTACACCTTTGTCTTATAAAGCCGAAACTCATATTGTTGACAAAATAACTGTTTCAAGAGAGGTGTGGATATGACAAAGGCTGAATTTGTGGACAAACTTGCCGAAAAAGGTGAGATAACGAAGAAGCAGGCAACCGAAGCCATAAACCGGATTTTCACCACCATGGCCGACGGGTTGGTTGCCGGTGAGGAAATCTCCATTCCTGGTTTCGGAAAATTCTCCGTTGTGACGAGAAAAGCCCGAACTGGCATGAATCCTCAGACCAAAAAGAAAATCAAGATCCCGGAGAAGAAGGTTCCCAAGTTTGCTGGAGCAAAGGCCCTGAAGGAATCGATAAAATAATTGAGATTCTTAGAAGTTTTTGAAAAATTGCTTCACCGGCTTTAAGTTGATGACTTCTTTTGCTTATGGAAGAATTAGGTTGTGGATAGGCAATCGATATCAGGATGCCTGTTTTCGTAATTTTCCGCAAGCCGGCGTTAAAATTGTAACTGATAGTCCTACGATCCCAGTATGATCTCTAGGAGATTTAGGGTATTTCCGCTAGGTTCGTTTTTCGGGCGATTTAAGCTCATCAAAATCGAATGTTAGCGAGACGCTGCCTTCGTCAACGGTCTTGCGCATCTCGTACGGCAATTTCTCAAAGACTCGCATCATGGACCTGTTCTCCATGAGGACCTCAGTCCTGAACCCCTTGATGTTGCGTTCTCGTGCGATATCTATCAGGTAGTTGAGCAGAGCGCTTGCAATTCCGCGACCCCGATAATTCTCGTCAACCATGAAAGCCACTTCCGGGTAAGCATGTCCGGGGTTGATCATATAACGAGCCTCTCCAATAATCTTGCGGTCTTCTCTAGATCCGATTGCAACAACCAGGGACAGACCTTCTTCCTCCGTAATATTTACGTATTGCTGGAGATTTTTCTGGGGCATAGACCTGCGGGCGCTGAAATATCTGAAATAGACGGATTTCTCCGAGAGGTTGTAGAAAAGGTCCCTCAACATCTCTTCATCCGTAGATTTTATAATTCTGATGTGGCCTCTAATGCCACCTTTGAATATTCTATTGGTCCGGAAACGACGACGCATTTCTGGGGAACAAATCCTGTAGTAGATCTGATTTGGGAAAACGTAACCCAACTCGCTGGCGGACTTCATCAGGTTTTCCCTATGGTCCGGGTGAGCAATGTCAATGAGCGCCATTGCACGGTCACGGATGGAGCGTCCACCCAAATATGCGCTACCATACTCGGTGATGACATAATTGGCGTCGCCTCGATTCATTATGACTGCGGCGTTAGGCCCGAAGACGGGAACTATATTGGATTTGTTCCTCTTGGGCGAAGTTGACCGTAGGCAAATGATGGATCGCCCACCTTTGGAAAGGTTTGCCCCTCGCATGAAATCGCTGTCACCGCCAGACCCCTCAAAGGCCGTCCAAGATGTACTGCCCTGCCTGATCTGGCCTCTAAGGTCTACCTGCATAGCCAAGTTGACCGCAACCATGCGATCATTCGAGCCTATGAACGTAGGATCCAAAAGCATATCGGAAGGATATAATTCCACCATAGGGTTGTCATGGATGTAATCGTATAATTTTTGCGTGCCCATGCAACAAGTGGCCAGAGATTTGCCTCGAAATAATTTCTTCGTGCTGTTGTCTACTACGCCTGATTCGATCAGCTCAATGAGGGGATCGGTGAAAATCTCAGTGTGAATACCAAGGTGTCGGCGATCTTTGAGAAAGTCCATCAACCCTCTTGAAATTCCGGCGAAACCGAATTGAACAATCGATCCATCGTCGATAAGGTCGCTGGCATAGGCGCTTATGGTTCTCTCCCGCTCACCCAGAGGTTCTTCCGACAATTCAGTGAGTGGTTCCGGCGCTTCCACAAGGTAGTCTATTTTGTCAATTGGAATAAACGTGTCTCCGTATGTGCGTGGCATGAACGGATTGACTTGAGCTATAACCTTCCGAGCAGATTCCACCGCTGCTACGCTGAAGTCCACAGAAATACCGAGACTGAACCTGCCGAATCGGTCTGGTTCCGACACCTGGATCATTGCTACGTCAACAGGAATCCGGCGGTTTCGGAAAAAGAATGGGATCTGCGAATGGAAAAGCGGTATATAATTATACTCAGGGGACGGTCCGGAACCGTCCACACCACCACCAGAAAAGAATGTCTTGATTCTGAACCTACCCCATGGATCCAAGGCTAACCGAGACGCTTCTGTTCCACGAATAAACTGCACAAGTTCCACGTCTTCAGCGTAAGAAGTTTCCAGAGCCCTAAGTATTGTCTTCGGTTCAGAGCAAAGGCTCCCGATGTAAATTCGGTCACCGTTCCTGATCTTCTGCGCCGCTTCGGAGGGGGAGATCAGTTTAGAGGTGTACTCATCCTGCCAGCGTTTCGCTTGAGTCGCAATCATCTGTTTGTCGTGAGCCCCATCTAAATAATTCCATTGAACATGAGTCATGATCCGACGGAATTGTTTTTCCGTTCATTTTGGTGGAAATGAGGGGTATGGGGATTGTTCCCTAAGCCACGAAAACGCTTAGCTATCTTCAGAAAAAAACACCCAACATTTGCAAAACCTGACTCACGTAAGTGGAGAAATCGCTTTGATCCCTTGCCGGAGCGTACCTTATCGAACCTCTTTTAGTCAATCAGAATCTCGGCGTAACGCATTGCCAGAAAATGACAGATCAGAGATTACTGCGCCTGCTATTGCATACCGTCCATCTGATTATTCAGACCAGTGGCCCACGGACGATATTACTCGACTAATAGCTGCATCAGTAAAATTCTTTTAATTGCCCTGCTTCTTCGCAATCTACGGAGCTCTTTGAGCGATTCAAAACTGCCAATTGAACTTTCATCTGATCGGCGCAGAATTGATTTCTTGACACTTCTCGTTCCCGGGGGTTATAGAACCCGCACTCATTTTACTGACCTAATATTATGATTATTTCAAGAGAGGAGCGATCATGACCAAGGCTGAATTTGTGGACAAACTTGCGGAGAAGGGCGAGATAACCAAGAAACTCGCTTCAGATACCATTAACCTGGTTTTTTCATCCATTTCCGATGTGCTGGTCGCTGGTGAGGAAATCTCGATCCCTGGCTTCGGCAAATTCTCCGTTGTGACGAGAAAAGAGCGAACAGGCTTGAATCCTCAGACCAAAAAGAAAATCAAGATCCCGGAGAAGAAGGCTCCCAAGTTTACTGGGGCAAAGGCGTTAAAAGAATCGGTAAAGTAATTCCATTTTTGTTGAGTAACTGCGGTGTACGCCGGGATCGCGCGAAATTCCTGTGGTGAAATAACCGCGTCGTGCTGCGGCGAGCATATCAGAGAAAGTGATAGTTTTCTTGATATACCAAGGGGCAGCGATGAGGAGCAGGTCTTTTCTCATACGGAACTGATTGACTAACCAGACTACCACAAAGCAATAGCTCCAGTAAGCCATCAGCGGTGAGCGAGTCACTGATTGCTCGAAACGACACGGCGGATCTGCGCTGCCGAGTAGACTCTTTGTTTCTCGATTAGTGATCTCGATACTCCAGCGGTGACTGAATCTCTGGATGGTTTCTTCATCGGAAGCGGTGGTGTCGGTGTCGAAGAAAGCCGTGTCTGGGTAATTGTCACCAGGATCTTGGACCATCACGATAGACAATGGTTCATTCCCAGCAGCCTTGTACCAGATTGCCATGAATCTGTTCACGGACACAATGGTTTCCTGGCCATATAGGCTGATCCATATCCATTCCCACTGGGTTTTCAAGTCGTTGAAGAGCGATCCGGGACAAGGCAAACGGCTTCCTTTTTGCCGTGAACGACCTCTCTTAGTGGAGCAGGATTGAGCTACCAGAGCATATAGTGTGGCGTCTTTACAAACTTATCCCGTTATGTGAACCCCTTGGAGGCGACCTTGAAGAAGTTGTTTGTGCGAGTATCCGCCGTCGACGATCACCCTGAGGGTTATTGAGGGGTCAAGCCACGAACGAGTCAGACGAATCAATTGAGCGCTTAACTCGGACTTTCTCTGGTGTTGGCCCAGAGGCTTCACCTTGGTTTTTTCCGGGTACCACAGGTGAGCGGCGAATGGTTTCTGCTGCTGATGATGCCAGTCGCTTCCGTCTGGCGTGCTGAGAGTAGGCTGTAGTGAATGCGACACCTAAGATGACAAAGCCGAATTCCAGTCCTTGAAAGAACAACTCACGGGTCTCAGGGTAGTAGAGCTTTGCAAAATTGACCAGCGTATTCGCCAGGAAAATGAACCCCCAAAGACTGGTGACCGTGTAGCAACTACGAATAAAAGCCGGCGAGTCCCACAATTCCCGGGGTACGTGTTCGCGAGCGTAATCTTCAGTGAATGGACGCCCAACGAAGACTGATAAAAGCGTAATCACAAAAAGGGTTCCGCTTGCTAGGACTCCTAAATGCTTGATTACCCAGATGTCCTTCAGCCAAGCCACCGAGACTAAAGCGAATGCAAAGAACAAAACCCCTGCCCACAAGATTGCGCCGCGATGAAGTCTTGTCAGGCCCATCACTATAACCAAGAAGGTGGCGACACAAATCCCAATTTGGAGCCTTAGCATAGAATGGCCACTGGAAATTATCCAGAAGGCAATCCAAGGCGAAAAAGCCAGCAACAGTTTAATGGTATCCACTGTTATTATCCCCGATCTGCAGAAATAACATCAGACTGTTGAATCTCATTGTTAAGTATCCATGTTGATTTTATGCAGTTCCTCTATTTCAGAAATTGCCTTGATTGGTAAGCTCTGGTACCGTTTGGCCAGACATCAACGACCTGATAAACGTGCGGATTCGTGGGTTGAGTATTCAACAAACCTACTCTTAATCAAGTTCCTCGTGTTCTTTTTGCCATTCCTTCCAAAATTTCTTCTCACAGTCGTCGATACATTTGAAATAGAGACGCCAATTTCCCTCATTTACTCCGCCCCTGCCTCCACCTCCCCAGTAGGGAAGATAGCCGAATTTTTCCCTGCAGTCCCTTAAACATAGGGAGCGGTCCTGTTCAACACTCTCATACGACCTTGCAGTATCAACAAACGGTCCATCTGAAAGGAACAGGATAAGGAAAAGAGCTATCCAACCCTTCAATAATTTGCAACTCATCATAGAAATCAGTCCTCACTCCAAGTCTAACGGGAGCAGTTTTAACTACCTATAAATAATGGATCAGTTCCCATCTTCAGGATACTATGTGGGGCGCCTCTAAAAATCAATTTGTTAGTCTTTGGATTCCCTAAAATTCCGCAATTCAGCATAATGTGATTGGAATTTTCATCATCACAAGTTTATAAATCATCTTTTTCGGCCTAATCTTACCCGTTTACGCTGCTAAGGACGCAACTATCCTAGTGGAGTCTAGTTGCGGAATAGCCTTTATGGCGTCACGCTTAACCAATTGGACCAGACGCCTCATGTTGTAAACAAGGTTCATCATACCAATCTTGGCCCTTGCGCGAGCTATGCCAATCGTACGAACAATGTGGCCTCCCATAGCGTGCTGCGCCCCAAATACGTGTTCCACCCGAGCCCGAGTGTTTGACTTGATACGATTTGACGCCTTTTGTTCATCCGTAAGAGGATGGTTCCGAGCCTCTTTTTCATGGATCTGACTTTCAAAACCATTGCCGGCCGGCGTCTCTTCGCTCTCTTTCGAACGGTATGCGCTGTCTGCGTATATCCTGCGCTTTTTTCCGTCGGCGTCGACTGTTTGATCCAGGAGTTCGTCAAACACCTGGCTGTCATGAACCGCCGCATCGCTCACAGCGTAATTCTGGACTAGCTTGTTGGTTTCGTCGGAGTTTATATGGTTTTTGTAGCCGTAGTGCTTTTCATACACAACATTCAAACAGGGTCGAAATGCCTCCCAATCAATGAGCCCCTTCAACGTAACCAATGGATCACCAATCTCGGTAAGCTTGACTGTACGCTCACAGATGTCGAAAAAACCAGGTTGAAGCCGAATTGGCATTTTGTTTGTCCTCCCTGCTTGTTATACTTTCTCTATAGCACAGACTGAACAAGCCGCGAAGAATGTGGACTGAAAAATCAATCAACTTCTTGAGACGCCCATAAATAATTCTAAGTCTTGTAGCGTTCCACCAATTCCTTCAGAGAAATGCCCAAATCTGAAATTTGTCGGGCGGCTTCCTCCAGTTGAGTCACGCCTGACACGTTTTGCCTCATAGCTTGATCTATATACGCAATTGCATTTGAAACCTGATCGACCCCCACTGTCTGTTGTTCGTTGGAAGATTGAATTACTGTCGCTGCGTCTGCAGAGTCCAACACGTTCTTCCCGAGAGCCCGTATTGATTCACCGGCTAATTTAGACTGTTTGACCCCGGCCGCAACCGCCTTATTACCCTGTTCGGTAGCCATTACGACCGCGCCGATCCATTTTCTTGTATCTTCAAGAATGCCCCTTACCTGTTCTGTCGCTTCTCTCGACCTATCCGCCAAACTTTTTATCTCCCCCGCCACAACAGCGAATCCCTTTCCCTGTTCACCAGCCTTAGCCGCTTCAATGGACGCGTTGACAGCAAGAAGATTGGATTGATCCGCGAGATCTCTAACAGAGTCAATTATGTCCTCAATGGACTGGCTCTGTTCGTTGAGTCTCTGAACTGTTTCTCCAATAGACTCCATTTCAACACGGATTGTGGACATTTTGTTCACAGTCTCTTCTATGGCTTTTTCGCCTTCATTGGAAGTCTGGACGGCAAAATGGGCGCTTTGAGCCACGTTCCTGGCTTTTTCCGAAGTCAATCTGGCCGTTTGAAGCAATTCTTCAACCGTGCTGACAGTTTCGGTAATACTTGATGACGTCTCCGTGGCGCTCGTGGCGATTTGAGCAACACTGGTTGAGATCTGGGCGGCAGAGGAAGCAAGGGTTCTAGCGCCTTCGGCGGTTTTTCTCAAATTGTCTCTCAAAGACTCTACCATTTGGTTTAGAGCCTGACTCAAGGTTCCAACCTCATCGTCACCTTTTGATTCCAAAGTTCGGGAAAGGTTACCCGCCGCTATGGCCTTAGCAAGATCCACCGCTTCAGCGAGTGGCCTGGTAATGGACCGAGGCACGAAGTAGCCAAGAGGGAAAGCTAAGACAACTACTAGTAGCGCTCCAAAAATGACTATTTTGTAAATAACAGACGCAAAATCATGGACAGCCGCCTTGCGTTCGGCCAAGGTTTGATTTTCCCTTGCCAGAACCTTTCCCATTATCTGGTGAAACTTATCCCAATCATTGTTTTTATCTACTAACCGACGTGAACGGATAGAAGGCTCAACAACTTCTTTTTTCCAACTTTCCATGGCTTCCTGCGCGTCGGATAACAAGTTCTTCTGGTCGGTACTCGAGATCTGAGTCCTAAGGAGATTAATAACGTTTGAGTATTCCTTTTCCATTTGCTTGATTTGCTCAAGAGACTCAACATTCTTTGACAAAAAGTATGATTCAAAGGTTGCTCGTATATCACGGGAGGTATTCTGGGCCTGCATGACGGTGATAACTGTTCTAAATGAGTCTTCAGCTCGATTTACCATGCTCATCAGTTCATTAAGACACAGGAGACCTACCGTCGCAAGTATCAGAAAAAGAAAAATTGGGACCATTGCTGTTGCTGCGATTTTGGTCTTTAACCTGAGTTCCGTGAATTTCATTAGAATCTCCTAAACATAGGGGAATGCGATAGTCTGGCGTTCCATGTGCGTATAATCGCCTATCAAGCTTATAACATGTCGAAACTACTTGTAAACAAGAATAAAGTGAACCGGGGCCGCTTATGATGCTTTCTTGCCCGCGTTATCATGCAGTTTTATGTTCGAGAGAGAACTCGTGCGCTTCCTGCTGTTCCCTTGCAAAATTCTTCGCAGGAAAGATATAAGTATTACACGATAATATTTTTGCAAGTAATCGAGACATGAAATCCTGGGATGCAACCGACATAATTGTTGTGGGAGCAGGCCACGCCGGATGTGAGGCGGCATTGGTGGCTGCTCGCAAAGGATTCAACGTTTGGATTTATTGCCTTAATGTTGATTCTGTTGGACTGATGCCGTGTAATCCTTCGATCGGCGGGATAGGCAAAGGCCATCTCGTTAAAGAAGTAGACGCACTGGGCGGCGAAATGGGGATTGCCGCAGATAAAAGCTGCATCCAGTACAAGCTCCTAGGTGTCAGCAAGGGGCCAGCGGTTCGGGGTTCCAGGATGCAATGCGATCGCCTTGATTACTCGATAGCAATGCGTACTGCCATAGAAGCGCAAGACAACATCCTGATCAGACAGGAAATGGTCGATCGTGTAATTGTCCAGAGCGGGAGATGCGTAGGGATCGTCGAAAGGACAGGATACGAGGTTAAGTCCAGAGCGGTAATCCTCGCTGCGGGAACTTTCCTCGATGGGACCATACATGTCGGTCCGGTGAGTTATAAGGCGGGAAGGGCTGGAGAATTTCCATCTATCGGTCTTGCCGTTCAGTTAAGAGAGATTGGGTTCCCGTGCGGTCGTTTCAAGACTGGAACGCCTCCACGGGTCAAGAAGTCAAGCGTTGATTTCTCTGTGATGATTGAAGACAGAGGAGACGAGGAAGCTGTTCCTTTCTCTATAACGACTCAATCGATCGACAGACCGAGTAGGTCGTGTTTTAAAACACACACTACAGAGAAAACCCGAGAATTTGTCCAAAAGCATTTGAAGAAATCGTCATTGTATTCTGGAGCAATCCAGGGAATGCCAGCTAGGTACTGTCCCTCGCTTGAAGACAAAATCGCTAGGTTTCCTGAACGTCAGGGGCACCCGGTTGTTGCTGAGCCAGAGGGCCTCACCTCCTCGGAAATATATCTCAAGGGCTTGGGAAACTCATTGCCGGCTGAATTGCAGTACGGATTACTTCATACCGTCCCAGGTTTGGAATCCGCTGAAATCATTCGCCCTGCCTATGCAATTGAATATGATTTCATAGACCCTAGGTGTCTCAATCTCACGCTTGAAACAAAATCTGTGCAGAATCTGTACTTTGCAGGTCAAATAAATGGCACATCTGGATATGAAGAGGCTGCCGCACAGGGTTTGATAGCGGGCGTCAACGCCGCTTTGAAATTGTCGGAAGAACCGCCGCTAATTCTCGAGAGATCCGAGGCGTATATTGGAGTCATGATAGACGACCTCGTGACTCGAGGGGTTGTGGAACCCTATCGAATGTTTACGTCAAGGGCAGAACATAGACTTCTGCTAAGGGAAGATAACGCAATTGATCGACTCGCCCAAAAAGGCGCCGCAGTTGGGCTGGTTTCTTCAGAATCATTGAAAATGGTTGAACAGAGAAGCCGGGAATTGCGAGACCTTATCAAACAGCTTAATGAACTCAAAATAAGGCCTTCAGTGGACGTAAACGATTTGATGCGCTCTCGATGCGGTTCCGAGATGCGCGAGAGCATGTCTGCGTCCAAGATCCTCAAGAGGCCTGAAATAAGAATAGTTGATCTGGAGTCATTGGAGGCGTGGAACCTTGGTCATGTAGATCGATGGTTAGCCTCTCAAGTCGAAGTAGAATTAAAATATGAAGGATATATTGCCAGACAGAAACGTGAAGCCGAGCGCTTTGCCAGGTTGCAGAATGTCCGCATACCTGAAAGCTTCGTTTATGACTCAATCCCGGGGCTGTCTCGTGAGATAAAGGAGCGATTGAGCTTGATACGTCCGACTTCCATAGGGCAAGCTTCCCGAATATCGGGTGTAACCCCGGCGGCCTTGACCGCAGTAATGGTAGCGCTCAGGGGCAGGGCGCCTCAAGCGTCAGAAAAGAGGAAACGCTAATTTGCCGGATATATAACTTCTGTTTGGTTGGCCTATTGTCCCTGCCCCAGTTGGTCCAAGTCGATTCTTAACCTTCCAACGAATCCTCCATCAAGTATGTAAATGGCGGGTCTGTCAACAGATGGCTCCACAATTGCGTAGATAGTTTGGGGAGTTCTTTGTTCGTTTTTCTTGTCGATCTTTTTGTGTCCGTATGCCTCATTGGGTTGGCCGGGGTCTGAATCAATTTTTTCCTGAGTAGCTTGTAATAAAGGATCCCACCCCATACGGATATTTGTCGGACTTCCTGATCCTTTTTGATGAAGCCAAAATTGAAGAGGAGAATTGTTCAAATGATACTTAGAGAGGTCTTCCGGAATAGGGGAAATCTCCGATTTAAAATTCAAATCTTTTAGTGACCACAATAAACCGCTAACCAGCCAGTCATCAAGCTTGTCGATTTTCTTAGGGGCCTCCATTTTCCACTTGTTGTCCGTTGACTTCGACAGCAGCCACTTTTGATCCATGAATTCAATTTCGATTTTCTCCACATCAATTGGTTCGAACGAGGTTATAGATTTATCTGTAAGGCTCTCAGCGTCAACCTTGGTATTCTGGAAAAATTTGTCTTCTACCACATATACTGGAGCCTGTCCTGATACGGAAAGATATACCGAGTTGTCGGGTGACATCGACTCCCTGGACTTTTCTGAAATAGCTCCCAAAGTCAGTTTTTTTGAGAAATCCCTGCCTTTCAACACAATTTTGTTCAAAGATTTGTCAAAACCGTAAGAATCGTTTTCGGTCAAAGGCGCATCGAGCATCTCCTTAGCTTTCAATTCCGCTAGGCTCATCAAAAATGATCGAACCCCCGAAGTCTTGGCCCTGGCGTCGACAGGATCTGTAATACGCCATTTACCTTCTGTCTTATTGAGATTCGTTTGTTTACCTTCACGGATAATTTCTATCGCCGTTATGTCTTCCGGTGAAAATTTGACGACAGCTTTCTCGCGCACATCAAAAAGAGACTTATTGAGACTCTTCTCGAGTGTGTCGGCAACCAGGAACAGTCTTGGGTCTCCCTGGACTCTCAAATAGTATGAGGCCTTGGACGGATTCGAAGCTCCAAAAGACATTTCGACTGTTTTTCCATTTGCGCTAAAAGATACGCTTATACTTGGTTTCTCGAGACCGTAAAGGTTCCAGTCGGCGTCTTTCTCCAGGACTATCTTTTCTGGTTGGGCGGATGCAGACGACGTAATCAAGCCCTCGATCGTCCTCGTGTCGGCATTCGTTTCTATAGGACTGACCACACGCCAGGTATTGGATTCGCCTTTTTTTATCTGGATTGGGTGATCTTTGGATCCCACAATCTTAATTTCGGTTAAGGAATCTCTGTCGAGTTGCAGGAGTCTCGATGCCTTTTCTTTGCGTTCGGACTCTGACTGTTTATACTTAAATTCGACAAGGAATATGTAAATCAGAACAATTGACAGTACGCCCAAATACACCAGTAGCCTGGATGGTCTCATGGTTTAAGTCAAGCCCTCCAAATCAGTAGTATCAAAATATCACCTTGATTTAACTTATATTCTAGCCAGCTTTCTTCGGTATAAGAAAACGCAAATCCCCGCTACTATCCACAGCAGCGGTATAATCACAACTGGGACCATGAACGAAATGAGCGACTGATTTGCAGTCAGGACAACAGGTTGCGCTTTCTGGGACTTAGGTCGAATGGCGATAAGGTTTTCGTCCTCGGCCAGCCACGAAACGGTGTTCATGAACAGATCGCCGTTCCCTTGCAATTTAAAAAAACGATTGGCGGCAAAAAGGGAACTGCCGGTCACTACTACTCGACCTTTTAAGGCAATTTCCTGACCGTCTAATTGACCCATGGATTGATCTGAAGTATCAGTTTCCAGTTGTGAAAGACTTCCTTCACGAATATTTTTTGACCCTGAAGGATCTTGCGATTCATCAGGTTTTGTGCCTGGTGGGGTCTTCTTTATCGTGATTGTTGATACTGACATTACTGGTATTGGACCTTTTTGTCCCGTGTTTTCATTAAAATCAGCGACTCCCGATTTCAACTGTTGTTCATCGATAGTCCAGGACACAGGACTCGTCTTGGCGAGTTCAGTTGTCTGAATGTCGGTCAGGGCGGGAGAAAGCGCTCTTACTGATCTGGTTTGAGGGAAGAAGGACGCAACCGTAAAACCCTTGGTGATTGGAAACTGAGCGTAAGTAGTGATCACGGGCATCAGGTAATCCCCGCCAAGCGCCTGGCTCATTCTGTCAACAACTATATCGCCTCCCGTGGTCTGGAAACCAAAACTGGCTAAGGATTCTGATAACTTGGGAGTCTGAAAGGGATTCATGAGTATAAGAAGGCTGCCGCCCCTGCCAACATAATCCTGGATAGCCTTGATCTCGTTCTGCATGGGATCAGTCTTCGGACCTGCGATGACAAGCATCGTGGCGTCGGAGGGAACTTCCGGGGCCTGAAGCAGAATGATTTCTTCTGTTTTGTAATTTTGTTTCTCGATTTGCTCTTTTGCCACGGAAAAACCTTCTGGACCTGAATCTGCAGGGTCAAGTTCCCCATGTCCCTTCAGAAAATAGACTTTCTTGGAATCTTTTCTCAAGAGCTTCATTAGGGAGTTTGTAACTGATTCTTCATCAATAGTGTTGAGGCGTTCCGTCTTATCGCCGGCTTTAAGAATTAGGGCAGGGTAACTGTCCACCTTGTTTTGAAGTGCGATAGCCCTGTCCCTGTCGGGATCGTAAAAAGTGTAAGTAAAGTTCTTCCACACGTCACGATATCGTTCGAGAAGATCCTGGGTCTCATCTCGACCCGGTTGATCCTTTGTTTCATAAAAGGCCAGAACTTCTACTGGAAGGTCCTTCTCTCTAAATGTTTCCACAAGCTGTCGGCTCTGGGGGGCCAGTGTATGTTTTCCCGAATTGGTAAGGTCCCATCTCTTCGGATTTTCTATAGCCACATATTGAAGCGCTATTACTATTCCCAAGAAGATGAGAGTTCCAACAGCCAGACCTCCACCCCGCATTGCTCGAGATTGCAAGAAGTCCCTCATTTCTCATCCCCTCCATCGCTGAGTTTCGATTGACCTAAAAGTTAAAAACAGGAAAACCGCAGAGAAAAAGACGAAAAATGAGACGTCGGACACAACTAGAATACCCTTCAGAAAGGAGTCTAAACGCTCCAAGATTGAAACCTGCCTAATTATTGTCCCTGCTGTAGGACCGGTGAACGAAGAAGTCCAACTTATCATCCAGAACATAAGGGCTGCTCCAAACGAGATTGCTCCAGCGATTATCTGATTCTCCGTCATCGAGGATATGAAGACCCCCATGGCGATGAAGGATGATCCCATCAATATGATCCCTAAATATGAGCTTATAAAGACTCCCATGTCAAAAGAACCAAGTGGAGCCATGATCAAAAGGAAGGACAGGGTGCATGCCATCATTACAAGAAGAACAGACAAAGGCGCCAGAAACTTTCCCATCACAATTCCAAAGTCATTGACTGGATACGTTAGTAGGAGTTCTATGGTACCAGACTTCTTTTCCTCGGAGAATAATCGCATTGTGAGAAGTGGAATCAGGAACAGAAGAATTATACTCATGTTTTGAACTAGCGGTCGAATGACCACGTCCGTGAGGTTTATTCTTTCCGCGAACATGGGATTGTTTGCAGCTTGTAAGCTAATGACGCTGAGTAGAGAGACATTCGCCCAAAAAAAGAACCCCACTATAATTAGAAATATGGCTATGACGGCGTAAGCAACCGGAGATACGAAGAAATTAGCCATTTCCTTTCTAAATATCGCTACCAGTCCGTGCACTATGCCACCTCCTTTCCCATAGTAGTATTATCTTCAGCCCGCGATTCAATGGTTTCCTCAGTTATCAGATCTAGGAAAACATCTTCCAGACTGACATCAATTGACCTAAGTTCCAGCAACTCCCATTCCTTTTCAACTATTGCCCTAGCCAGAATTGGCCTCACGTCTAAATTCTTTTCGGCCTCAACACTTAAGGTTGAACATCCATCTTGCAGTGGCGCCAAAACTTTAACAGACGAAACTCCCCTCAAAATTTGGACAAGATTTGTCGCCTCGTGTTCCGGAGCCCTTAGTGAGACCTGAATCCTGGATGTTCTACCTGAACCGCTGATAAGGTTTTCCGGAGAATCCTCCGCTACAATGGATCCTTTGTTTATAATTATGACTCGGGAGCAAATTTGGCTGACTTCAGGTAGAATGTGGGAAGACAGGATGACGGTTTTGTTGAGAGCGAAACTCTTTATCAGATTTCTTATTTCTTTTATCTGTCTTGGGTCCAGCCCGATTGTGGGTTCATCAAGAATGATAATCTCCGGGTCACCGATAAGCGCCTGGGCCAGACCAAGTCTCTGTCTGTAACCTTTTGACAGCCACCGAATCATTTTCCCCTGAACGTCTTCAATGCCGACTACTTTGGAAACCCGCTCGATCTCCTGATTTCGATTCGAGGAAGGAACTCCTTTGGCCCGTGTAACAAATTCCAGATAACCTCTAACTCGCATCCAATTGTATAGAGGAACGTTTTCGGGAAGATAGCCGATCTTACGCCTTACAGCCATAGAATCATGAGCGATGTCAATTCCCGAGACCCTAACTGACCCGGACGAGGCTGGGGTGAAGCACGTGAGAATTCTCATAGTGGTGGTCTTGCCGGCTCCATTTGGACCCAGGAAGCCAACAATTTCTCCAGCCTTGACCTGAAAGTTTACATCCTTTACAGCGGCGAAGCGACCATAATATTTGGTCAGTCCGATGACCTCAATCATATAGCTTCCTCCTAAGCGATTGTTCAAAGGCCGTTCTACCAAGACGAACAGTAATGTCAAGTATCGCTTAATTAGCTTTATATTCAGTTAAATAATTATATAATACGAAAACATGAACTATGTTAATTAATTAACATATTGTTATTAACCACTATTATTATCGCAGATTGTTGACCGGATGACGTTGAAGTGGTATAGGCGTATTGCTGGTTGTTTTCGTGAATCATCGAGGGATGGACCCAAAAAAGATCCGCCGTGAAAACTGATGAAAATGGAGAATTGAAATAATGGAGACGCATCAAAAACCTCTCCTTAAAACAGTATGGATAGTTCTTTTGTCGTTGGTGATCTCGATGGCGTCTTTAAATGTCGCCTCGGCTGAAGCTCCAACCGATGCTCAGCAGGCAGAGAACGCCTTTTTCAGAGGCAGCCATTTACTATCACGGGACAACATGACAGAGGCGCTGCCGGCGCTTGAAGAAGCGGTTCAATTTGACCCCGGGAACGAGAAATTCAGGCGTGTGCTTGCCGTAGCTTACAACAACTACGCTATTCGTCTGAGCAAAGACGGAAAAACCCTTGAAGGGCTGCGTTTCATGGAAAAGGCCCATTCGGTAGTATCTAATGACGAGCAGATTCAGAAAAATTTTGTCAACGCATGCATGCAGTTGGCGGCTGTTCCAGATGACAAAATTCCAGTCAGGGACAAGCTTCATTTTCTAAGGAAAGCCCTGGAACTTGACCCCGAAGAGACTACGCTGAAGAAGGCTTTGGCCGCCCTGATAAATAATGAGGGGGCGTCTCGGAATCCTGGAGCATCCTCATCAGAGGAGATAAAATCTCTTGAGGAGGCTATGAGTCTTGACCCAGACAATATCAAGATCAGAAAAAACCTTTGCGTTTCTGTGTACAATCTGGCGCTGGAGCACGAGAAGAGGGGAGAGCTTGAACAGGAAGTCGATTTATTGCAAAAGTCCGCCAGGCTATGTCCTAAGGATCATACTGTTGAGCAAGCTCTGGCCAGAACGCTTTCGAACCTTGCGGTTATCAAGGGTAATAGCGGTGACTACGAATCGCAGATTTCCCTACTGAAAGACGCTCTGGAGCTGGAACCTGGGGATTCTACAACCAGGAACAATCTTGCCGCCGCTTACAACAACTATGCTGTTGCAGACAATTCCCTGGACTTCGCTTCTCGGGTGTCATATCTGGAAAATGCCATAAAATTAGACCCCAAAAATCCTCTCGCTCATTCAAATCTCTCAAACATTCTGGCAAAAGAAGGGATCATGGAATACAAGGCAGGGCAGATATCCAAGGCCACAGCGCTTCTGGAAAAATCTCTGAAACACGATCCCAAGAATAAAGCCGCGCAATCAAACCTCGCCGCCATCTATCACAACCAGGCCATTTCGTATGGAGAGCAGGGAAAGCATGAGCAGGAGATTCAGCAACTGAACAAAGCCCTGAGTGTGGCCCCGGATAATCAACAGATAAAGACCGATCTCGCCTTAGCTTACAATGATCATGCAGTGAGTCTCGAGAAAAAGGGCGAAACCAAGCAGCAGATAAGTCTGCTAACAAAAGCCGGCAAACTGGCGCCCGACAACAAAGTCATCAAGGAAAATCTAACACGGGCCAAAGAGAAGGAAATCTCCGGTAAACCCAAAGATGAAACAAAGCAGGGCGCAAAAAAATGACGGGATATGGTTATTTTTGAATCCCAAGCCGTTCTGTATTAGTTGGAACAGCCTGCTTAATTTCTTCTGTTCTTAAGGTAACCACGGCGTGTTGATCTGAGGAGGCTATGTTGCTAAACATCATCTGGCTTTTTTTGCTCGTCGCTTCGACTGTAACGGCTTTAATGACGGGTAATCTCAAAAATCTTGTTAACTCGGTTCCCGAGGCGGCGATGAACGCTTTTAAGCTTTCTATCGGATTAACGGGAATAATGGCTCTTTGGCTTGGGATAATGAAAATTGCTGAAGTAAGCGGCTTGACTAACAGATTAAGCTCTTTGATCGCGCCAATTATGGTACGCCTATTCCCTGGTGTGCCGAGGGATCACCCTGCCATAGCAGCGATGGCCGCCAACATGATCGCCAACATGTTTGGCTTGAACAATGCGGCGACTCCTCTGGGTATCAAGGCCATGAAGGATCTCGACTCTCTTAACACTACGAAAGGCTCTGCAACTCATGCAATGTGCATGTTTCTTGCCATCAACACTTCAAGTCTTCAATTGGTGCCGTTTGGAGCAATAGCTTTACTGGCGGCTGGTGGCTCTTCGGACCCAACAATAATCATTTTTCCTGCCATTGTCGCCACGAGTTTCTCCACAGTGTCAGCAGTTTGTATAGCTCGCTTCATGTCAAAGCTTAAACGATTTCAGGACTGATTATGGGCTCTTTGGGTGCGTCATGCCGATTAACGAACTAGTGTCAACGATTTCAAATCTCATCTTAATCCTCTTTCTAGTAGGAATTCCAGTTTATGGCTCACTGAAGGGCGTTAGGGTTTACGAGACTTTTGTTGACGGCGCAAAACAGGGTTTTGAAATTGCGGTCAATATCATCCCTTACCTTGTGGCGATACTGGTGGCCGTAGGAATGTTCAGGGCATCCGGAGCTATGGACATAATTATGGGCATGCTGCCTTCCGTTTTTCTCGATTTCGGGGTCACTTCGGAGATTATTGCGATGGCTTTGACCAGGCCTTTATCAGGGTCTGCTTCGCTGGGAATCCTGGGTGAGATAGTAACCTCCCAGGGACCGGACTCATTTCAAGCCAGGCTTGGTTCAGTAATACTCGGAAGCACCGAGACAACCCTGTACGTGGTAGCGGTCTATTTTGGCGCCGTATCCATAACAAGGACCAAGTATGCGGTGCATGCCGGGCTAATGGCCGATCTGGTGGGTGTTATAGCTTCGATAATTGTTTGCCGGCTCTTTTTCGGTTGAAACCCGGCCATTTATGTAGGGCCCTTGTGGCGGAGAGAGAGGGATTCGAACCCTCGGTGGGACTCTACACCCCACACTCGCTTAGCAGGCGAGCACCTTCGGCCGCTCGGTCATCTCTCCATGCCTCAATGTTCCAAAATATTCACATGAACATGTTCTGTCAAGGTTTTTCAACGCCTCCAGGTTAGTGCGTTTCGAATTGGTCCACCGGGATCTCATCGATAAACCTGGATGTAGTCGTTGGAATCACTCCCAATCTGCGGTCATAGGTAGTCTGAGGAACCACTATCACAAGTCGATCCTTGGCCCTGGTAACGGCTACATAAATCAGTCTTCTCTCTTCCTCAAGATCATCAGGGTCTCCCAAAGACATCGGTGATGGTATCTTTCCTTCAGTGGCCCAAATAAGTATAACAGTTCCCCATTCAAGGCCTTTTGCGGAATGTATGGTGGATAGCACCAGCTTCTCAGTGTTTCCTTCCCAGTCTTCGTCGATTTCACGCTCCGGCGGTTCAATTGCGACGTCATTCAGGAATTCCACGAGGGATTTGTATGGGGCGCTCATCTGCGCCAGTTGGTCCAGTTCACGTAACCGCTTGGGGTAATTATCGTACGCCGCCTGAAGGTACGGGGTCAAGAAATGGTTGAGACTGTCTATTTTTTCTGGAAGATTGCCGTCCATGCGCGATATTTCATTTATTGAATTTATAAGATTCTCGACGGAGTCAGAATATTTCTTGCCTTTCGGCAAAACAGTCGCCAAATCCTCCAGTTCTCCTACTTTTGAGAACACGTTCGCCAGGGTTTGGGAGGTCTTATCTCCAACATGCGGTATCAATTTTAGGATACGCGCCCAGCTAATTTTGTCGTTCTTGTTTGAAATTACTCTAAGGTGAGCAATGGCGTCCTTAATATGCGCGCTTTCAACAAACTTGAACCCGCCGTATTTTACGTATGGGCATCTGACTTTCGTCAATTCGGCTTCAAGATCAAAAGAGTGGAAACCGGCTCGAAAAAGTACAGCCACATCATTTAAAGGTATGCCGTGTTGCCGCAATTCGTTGACTATTCTAAGAATTAGCAGGCTTTGCTCTTTTTCACTGAATGGTCTTGCCAACATTGGTTTGGCGCCGTTCTTTTTTTCGGAAAAAAGACGCTTGTGAAAACCGCTCTCCGCCCCTTGTATTATACCGTTAGCGACATCGAGAATGGGTTGAACACTTCGAAAATTTTCTTCCAGCTTGATTATTCTTGCGCCTGAAAAAAGTTCCGAAAAACGCATGATATTGTTGAAATCAGCGCCTCTGAAGGAATAAATGCTCTGAGAATCATCCCCAACAGCCATCACATTGTCGTGGCCATCTGCGAGTAGTCTGACCATCCGAGCCTGAAGCCTGTTGGTGTCCTGATACTCATCCACAAGGATGTGCGACCATCTGTTACATATGTCTCGCCGTACCCCGTCATTCGTTTCGATTAGTTCTATGGACCGTGTCAACAAGTCATCGTAGTCAACTGAATGATGGCTCTTCTTGAAGTCTTCGTAAAATTCTCTGATCCTTTCTATATCGGCCCCAAAAGACTCAAAATGAGGACATCTCCGTCCGATTACCTCCTGGATCGAATTCCCTGTCCCTAAGGAGCGGCCAATAATCTCAGAAATTGTTCTGGGCTTAGGGAAGGCTTTCATGTCTTCGATGGGTGGCCGGATCTCCTTCCGCGCAATGTCGAGGGCGTCATGACTGTCGCTTTGATCAAGGATGGTAAAAGAAGCGTCGAGATCGATGAATCTAGAATACTTTCGCAATATGGACGCCCCAACCGAATGGAAAGTGCCTCCAGAAACGAGGGCAACCCTATCATCCAACAACCTGATGGCCCTACCGAGCATTTCCTGTGAAGCTTTTCTTGTGAATGTAAGGAGAAGAATCGAAGTCGGGTCCACGCCATGATCCACCAGCCATGCCACACGATAAACTATGGTTCTTGTTTTCCCAGAACCTGCGCCGGCAATAACCAGGACTGGCCCGGCTCCAGAGCTGACTGCCTCGAATTGTGAGCGATTCATCTCGCGTTCATAATCAATCGGTGTTCTGTTGGAATGTGTCGTTGTCATAGGATACAAAACCCGGAATAATGGAATAGTTAAGCCAATAAGTAAGAACTGGAATAAAGAAAAACATAGTCAAAAACGTCTATTTATGATATCATTACTACATTAGTTCCATTTTAATTGGTTGCCAAAAGGTAAATGTCATTGAAGGAGGATCGCGTGAACAGCTCAGTAAAAGTTCTTGCTTGCCCGGTATGCCACCACCATTTTTCCCATTTTTGGAACAGTGAGGGAAAAGCCGTTTCGGCTTTCGGATACGGGTTGGATTTTAGACTTTTGCCCCGCGATTCAAATAGATTATCTGATATCGCCACATGTCCCAACTGTTTTTTTACTTACAGGACCCAGGATTTTCAGACCAGAGTTCCGGAAAACCTGAAACTAGTTGTAAATTCATCGGCTTATCAGAGTATATTTGTCGTTGAATCAAGCGAGGAAAGACGAGCACGTGCCCAACTCGGTCTCTTGCGTGTTCTGGAGGCAAAGGGTTTGAACCCCAGAGATTTGGGTATAATGGGGCTCAAAGGTTCCTGGACCGCTCGAGAACTCGGCGCCACGCGTACAGAACAGGAACTGCTTGAAAAGGCTGATAGCTATCTGGATGACGCCCTCCGACGTGGCCTGACCAAGGGAGATCCGGCAATGGTAATGTACCTGCTGGGAGAGATAAACAGGCGTCGGGAGTCATTTCTCAGAGCCAGAGAGATGCTGACTTTTTTGGGCAATAATCCTAGGTACAGGTATCCATCGCTATTACTGACCGTTCTCATAGAAGAAGAAGACCCTACTCCATACTGGTCACAACATTCCCCGGAGCGGATGGAACTGAACTCCACCAAATTCAAAGGCCTATTCCCGCCTCTCAGGAGTATTCCTCCCAGAAAAACGGAGTTCTCGCCGGATGAGTTAAGAGAAGGACAAGAACAATCGGACGGAGACGACCTTCGCAAATTCTGAGGGCTGCCTTTCGTATTCCCTCAAGTATACGATTCAAAAATAATATTGCCTGTATTCTATAACTGCCCTATTTTTCGAGCCGGATCCAGTTGAAAAGGCTTGAATATATGTTATTATATTAAACAAAGCAGGAAAAGAACGACAGAAAAATGTCTGTAACGGAGGAAAATGGATGAGACCGTACTTCGAGAAGATGGCGGAACTGGGAAAACCTTTAGCCGAGTCCAAAATACGTGATGGTGAAAGTAACCTTGCGAAGATTCGTGAATTGGAAATCGAGTTGGAGCAAGAAGTTGAAAAAAAACGTTCTGCCGGTCTTCCGGAGAAAAAAATAAATGACCGCGGTCAGTTAACTGTGTACCAAAGGCTGGAACGCCTTCTGGATCCAGGGAGCTGGCGACCCTTGCATTCAATATTCAACCCCGAAGACAACGAAGAAGGTAGCACGGGGGTAGTTGACGGCCTCGGAAAAATCAACGGTAAATGGGCCGTCATCATAGGTTTTGACAATAAGGTAATGGCAGGAGCATGGGTACCGGGGCAGGCCGCCAATGTGCTGAGAGTCACCGATCTCGCCAAGAGATTCAAATTGCCGTTAGTCTGGTTGGTTAACTGTTCAGGAGTAAAACTTACCGAGCAGCAGGAGGTGTACCCTGATCGCAGAGGAGGGGGAGCCACATTCTTCCGTCATGCGGAATTGGCAAAACTCGGAATCCCCGTGCTTGCGGGAATCTATGGAACCAATCCCGCAGGAGGAGGCTATCACGGCATTAGCCCCTCGATACTACTGGCGCACAAAGACTGTAACATCGCTGTTGGCGGTGGCGGCATTGTCAGCGGTATGACCCCAAAAGGTTTTTTTGATCTTGAAGGCGCTGAGTCCCTGATAAACGCAACCCGCCATTTCAAGGAAGTCCCTCCTGGCAGTGTGAATATCCATTATAACGAGACGGGATTTTTTAAAAGGGTCTATGACACCGAAGAAGGTCTTCTGAATGCTCTCAGAGAATATATGAGTTATATGCCCGCGTATGATCCCCGGTTTTTCCGAGTGGCTGATCCGGCGGAGCCCAAGTTTAAGTCCGAAGACCTAAATTACATCGTCCCAATGAATCAGAAGGCCATTTATAACTTCAATGACGTGCTGGCGCGGCTGACCGACAACAGCGAACATATGGAATTCAGACCCACCTACGGCCCTGAGGTGTATACCGGCATAGCAAAGATTGATGGTTTCGTCGTAGGACTTATCGGCAACAAACAGGGTTTCCTGGGGCAGGGTTATCCCGAATACGCCTCATATCCAGGGATAGGTGGTAAGCTCTATCGGCAGGGTCTCATAAAATTAAACGAATTTGTCACACTTTGCGGCCGTGATCGTGTTCCTATTGTTTGGTTCCAGGACACTTCCGGTATTGATGTGGGAGACATTGCTGAAAAGGCAGAGCTTCTGGGCCTTGGTCAGTCGCTAATTTATTCCATAGAACAAACAACCGTGCCTATGATGCTTTTCGTGCTTCGTAAGGGGACGGCTGCTGCTCATTACATTATGGGTGGTCCAACCGCCAACAATCATTGCGCTTTCACGCTGGGAACCCCCGCTAGTGAGATTTACGTTATGCATGGAGAAACAGCGTCGGCCGCTTCTTTCGCCAGGCGGCTCGTAAAAGAGAAGGACGCCGGTCGTCCGTTAGACCCCGTCATTGACAAGATGAACGCTTTGGCCAAACAATATTATGATCAATCTCGGCCGATATATTGCGCAAAGAGAGGATTCGTTGACGAAGTAGTTCCTTTCACCAAGATGAGGGAATACATGGTTGCTTTTGCAGGATGCGCATATCAAAACCCTGATTCGATCTGCCCCCATCATCAGATGATAATCCCCAGAATAATAAAAGGTTAAGAGACTTTACTTTCGATTTGTTTGGAAGGAGTGAAATAATGAGCGAAACTGAAAAAAATCTCAAAGAGGCGTTTGCTGGAGAATCACAGGCGAATCGCAAGTATTTAGCGTTTGCGAAGAAGGCCGAACAAGATAACATGAAAGGGGTCGCCAAACTTTTCAAGGCCGCAGCGGCAGCGGAAACTATTCATGCGCACAACCACCTGGAAGTTCTCAAAGGGGTCGCATCGACTCTGGAAAATCTTAAAGAAGCCTATGGCGGTGAACATCACGAATTCACCTCTATGTATCCCGAGTTTATTAAGGCCGCCAAAGCGGAAAAAAACAACGCCGCTCTGAAGAGTTTTCATTGGGCGAATGAAGTCGAAAAAGTTCACGGTGAACTTTACCAAAAGGCCGTAGAGGCCGTGGAATCTGGCTCAACGGTTCCTGAAAAAGATTATTATATCTGTAATAAATGCGGTTATACCGTGGGTGACTCAGCCCCAGACAAATGCCCTGTATGCGGCGCAAAAAAGGATGAGTTTTTTATTGCCGATTAGTGACTAAATAAGTCCCGCTCCTTTTTCAGAAAGATCTTACACGAATGAAAAACGGAGCGGGAAACACAATTTACCACACAATTACAACCTGGAAGAGATCAAAACACATTATTGTGAGGAAGGGGGCGGTATGGCGCAAACTGTTTCGGTTAAAAATATCGGCCTAAGGGGCGTCACAGTCGCTGACACAAAGATCAGCTTCATAGACGGGAATCAGGGCATACTAATTTATCGCGGATACAGAATTGAAGAGCTGGCTGAAAGATCGACATTCCCAGAAACCGCTTTCTTGCTTCTGCACGGATATCTGCCATCTACCGAGGAGCTTAAGGTCTTTGCGGGAAAAATCGTTGAGGAAGCTGTAGTCGAGGATTACGTTTACGATTGCCTAAAAAAGCTGCCAAAAGAATCCAACCCAATGGATGTCCTGCAAGCCGGTGTTCCTCTGCTGGCTATGAGCGATCCCGATCTTTATGATGAGAGTCGTTCGGCGAACGTTAGAATGGCGACCAGATTAATAGCAAGGCTACCGGTGGTTGTCGCCGCCTGGCATCGAATCAGAAATGGTCTGGAGCCCCTCCCTTACGATAAAGCTCTTACTCACGCGGGGAACTTCCTGTGGCTCCTCACGGGGCAGAAACCCGACGAGCAAACGGCAAAAGATCTTGATTGCTGTCTGGTCTTACACGCTGATCACACATTTAACGCCTCGACATTCGCGTGCAGGGGAGTATGCAGCACCCGGGCCCACATGTACTCCGCAGTCTCGGCAGGAGTTGGCGCCCTTTCGGGAAGCCTGCATGGAGGGGCCAACACTAAAGTTATGGAGATGCTTCTCAAAATAGAGAATGAACCGGATATTGAAGGATGGATAAAGAACCAGATTGAATCCGGCCAGAAGATCATGGGATTGGGACACGCAGTTTACAAGACCATGGATCCCAGGGCCAAATTCCTGCGTCCTATGGCCACCAGACTTGCCAAGGCAAGGAATATGGAAAAATGGGACAACCTTTCCAAGCTGGTTGAGAAGACATCTGTTGAGGAGTTCAACCGGAGGGGTAAGACAGAGATTATGCCGAATGTGGACTTTTACAGCGCCCCTGTTTATTTCATGATGGGAATACCCAAGGATCTTTTCACCCCTATTTTCGCCATTTCCCGAATCGCTGGATGGTGCAGCCACATCATTGAAGAAAAATTTGGAGAGGCTCAGGAAAAGCCCATGCTTTACAGGCCTCAAGCAGAGTATGTAGGCAACTACTGCGGTTTGATGGGATGTGAATATTCGCCATTGCCTGAAAGGTGACATCCCGTGAATGAAAGGGGTTCGGCAAAATGGATTTCTTTTTTGACGCATTGATAGTGGGATCAGGTCTGGCGGGATTACGAGCCGCCCTGGAGATTCCCGCCGACTATAAGGTAGGGCTGATTAGCAAGGTTTTCCCGACCCGGTCACATTCCGGCGCCGCTCAGGGTGGCATAGGGGCTGCGTTGGGTAATGAAGAACCCGACTCCTGGGAATGGCACATGTACGACACAGTCAAGGGGGGAGACTACCTCACAGACCAGGATGCGGCGGAAACGCTCGCTTCAGACGCTCCAAGGGCTGTCTACGAACTGGAACACATGGGTGTTCCGTTCAACAGAACGGCTGAGGGCAAGATCGCCCAAAGGGCTTTTGGCGGACACACGAGAGATTTCGGGGAAGGGCCGGTGAAGAGGGCCTGCTATGCCGCAGACCGTACTGGTCGAGTGGTTCTGGACACCCTGTATGGAAAGGCCCTCGAAAAAAAGGTCCATATTTTTTCAGAGTATTACATGCTGGATCTGATCTTTTCCCAACGCAAAGCCGTCGGAGCGGTTGTTTATGAATTGGCGACCGGCAATGTTCACGCAGTATGGTCAAAAACGATTCTTATAGCTACAGGGGGATATGGAAGGGTATTCAAGACTAACTCCAATTGTTTCACAAATACTGGAGATGGAGTTTATTTCTGCTTCCGAAACGGAATCCCCTTAGAGGACATGGAGTTTGTGCAGTTTCATCCTACGGGGATATATCCACTAGGGGTGTTGTTAAGTGAGGCTGCTAGAGGGGAGGGCGGTGTCCTTATCAATGGTTTGGGGACTCGTTTTATGCCGGAGTATGCGCCTACGCTACAGGATCTTGCCCCGAGAGATGTAGTCTCGAGGGCTATTTCCACGGAGATTCGTGCCGGCAGGGGAATAAATGGCGGGGATTACGTGCATCTTGACCTTACCCATCTCGGCGCATCCAGGATCGAAGAGAAACTCTCCGACATTTCGTCGTTCGCAAGGATTTATTTGGGAATAGACTCGACCAGTCAGCCGATTCCAGTCACACCGACATGTCACTACATGATGGGGGGTATACCTACAGATCTCAATGGTAGAGTCGTGGGTCTCGATGGCTCTGTGATTACTGGATTGTACGCTGCAGGGGAGTCGGCTTGTGTTTCGGTTCATGGCGCTAATAGGCTAGGCACTAACTCTCTCCTGGATCTGGTGGTTTTCGGCAGAAGGGCGGGGAAAGCCATAAGCGAAGACTCCAAAGGCCTTGAAAGTCCACAACCGATAGAAGGTTCAGCGGTAGATGTTGTGGAGAAAATACGACGGATCAAAAACAGCAAGGGTAAAAAGGCCGCCGGTATCAGGGCAGGTATGCAGCAAGCCATGACAGACACGTGCTCTGTTTTTCGCAACAAGGAAGACATGGAAAAGGGATTGGATGAAATCAGACGCATCAAAGGCGATTACCAATCTGTCTCAATAGACAATAAAGGCGACAAGTTCAACACGGATCTCCTGGAAGCCATGGAACTTGAGTCCTTGCTGGGCCTGGCCGAAGTTATCCTGGTGTCGGCCCTTAACAGGACTGAAAGTCGAGGCGCTCATTATCGTGAAGACTACCCTGAACGTGACGATCAAAATTGGCTCAAACACTCTCTGGCGACATCGAGTCCCGATGGACCGGCAATTTCTTTCAAGCCGGTCAAGATTACCAGGTTTGAGCCCAAGGCGAGGAAGTTCTGATGAAAGTGACATTGCGGATTTACAGGTTTGATCCCTCTGTGGATGAGGCGCCATATTATCGAAATTATGCTATTGAAGCGGAGCCGCATGAACGAGTCCTTGACTGCTTGAACAGAATAAAGTGGGAACATGATGGCACGCTGTCTTACAGGATGTCCTGCGCTCATGGTGTTTGCGGGTCGGACGCAATGAAAATTAATGGTCGTTGCGCATTGGCGTGCCAAAAGTTGGTAAGAGACTGCGAGGCCGACTTAATACTGGTGGAACCTTTACCGGCGTTTACAGTTCTAAAGGACCTCATAGTTGATCTGACGCCATTTTTTGAAAAAGTAGATTTCATCAGACCGTATCTTATTGCTGGAGAACCACCGGAAAAGGAGCGCCTGCAGTCTCCTGAAGACCGGAACAAAATGGGGGAATCTATTCGGTGCATTCTATGCGCCTGCTGCACTGCGGCGTGTCCTGTTGCAAATGAAAATGAAACTTTCTTGGGCCCCGCTCCTTTAGTCCAGGCTTTTCGCCGGATATTTGATTCGCGGGATATTGAGAGGGTCGAACGTTTGCAACAACTGAACGTGGAAAACGGAGTTTGGGCATGCCTGAACCACTACGAGTGCACCAGGGTTTGCCCCAAGGAGATCCCTGTCACGAAATACATAAATACTACCAAACGTGAGATTAAGCGAGTTTTTGGGCCTACCCAGGAGAAAAAAGATACTTCAGCTTAGACTCAGGCCTAAAGATCGTGATAAATTGAAATTCGTTGCAGCAAAGATGATTGTTTGGCGCATGTTGTGGTAATGCATCCGGCGGGGTATATATTGGGTAATTAGTGTGGGTTGATCGGAGCGATTCATAACATGCAGGATAAACTCCAAAATCTACGTCTTCCTCTGGATGGTCATATTGACCTGACTTACCGATGCAATAACCACTGCCGGCACTGCTGGTTGTGGTTACCGGCGAACTTAAGAGAACAAAAAGAAGAACTAACTTTTGATGAAATAAAACGTATCGTTGATGAAGCCCGGTCCATGGGTTGCCGTAAATGGAGTATATCCGGTGGTGAGCCAATGCTGCGGCCCGATTTCCCGGAAATCTTCGACTATGTTACCAGTAAGGCCGTCTCATATAGCCTCAACACCAATGGGACCCTCATTACCCCAGAAATGGCAACGATCCTGAAGCGCAAGGGAACGAAAATGGTCGCCCTATATGGGGCCACCAAGGAAACCTATGACCATGTCACCCGCCATCCCGGCGGCTTTGAAAAGGTCATGCGGGGCTTCAGTTACCTGAAGGAAGCAGGGGCCGGGTTCATAGTGCAGTTGATCCCTATGCGGGACAACTGGCATGAATGGGACGAGATGCAGGAACTGGCGCAGTCTCTGAGCAGTCATTGGCGTATCGGCGCCCCATGGCTGTATCTGTCGGCAAGCGGTGATCCGAGGGTAAATGAGGAGATCAGGAGGCAGAGGCTTGACCCGAAGGATGTGGTGGAACTCGATAAACCCGACATGACTTATGATGAAAACATGGGGGGAGAAACCGGGCCCCATTCATGCCAAAACTGTGAAGATGACTATCTGTTCGCGAGTTGTATAAAGGGTCGTCGTGATTTTCACGTAGATCCCTATGGAAAGATGAGTTTCTGCGCTTTTCTGAAAGATCCAGCGTTTCGCTATGACTTACGCCAGGGTAGTTTTGAAGATTGCTGGGAACGCTTTATCCCGTCGTTATCGGTCAAGGCGCAGCTTGGACGGGAATATGTCGAGAACTGTGGCGCCTGTGAAAACCGGCGGGACTGCCGGTGGTGCGCTGTGTACGCCTGGCTCGAACACAGGCGATTTTCCGCGCCTGTCGAACATCTGTGTGAAGTGGCGACTGCAAACAGTCGTTTCAAGAAAGACTGGAGGACCTCACATCGCCGTTTTTATAAAATTGCAGGGATAACTATTCAGGTTGACAGCGATCTGCCCTTCACAGATCAGACCTTTCACCCCAAGTTTGCGGCCTTCCGCGTTGACGGACCCGGTCCGGACACGGTGAGCATACGTCATCACTTCAGTCTGCCCGACCTGACAGGCAAGGATTTGGGTCGCGAGATGTACCGCAAACCGCCCTGGGCCATATACAGGCAAAACTCCTCCTATATCTATCTCGGCATCTCGCCTCAACCTGACGACCCTACACTGCACAGGGCCGTGACTTTCAATAACGACCATTCCAGGGCAAAGATATACAACAATCAGAAAGAAGTCTGGCTGAATGGCGATCTACATTCTCTGACGCTTTTCCCTTCGGACCAGGTCTTGATCGCCCGCCTCCTGGCTGACCGGCAGGGTTGTTACTTCCATTCCGCGGCCGCCATCGTAAATGGCGCTGGAATGATCTTTATTGGCCACTCAGAGGCCGGTAAGACCACGACGACGCATTTGCTGACGGATGCGAGCCGACCCGGAAACGGCAGTTCGAACCTTCAGGTTGAGATCCTCTGCGATGACCGGAACATAGTCCGGCGCCTCGAGGACGGCTGGTGGGTTTACGGCACATGGAGTCACGGTGATAGCCCTCTAATCTCCGCTAACGGAGCGCCTATGCACGCGATCCTCTTCCTTGAGCAGGGCGACGAAAACACGCTGACCCCGCTTATTGACCGGAAAGAGATAGTCCGGCGCCTCCTGGGGTGTGTAGTCAAATCATTTGTCACAGCGGACTGGTGGAACAAAACCCTCGACACGATTGAGCGGATGTCACACGAGGCCCCCTGCTACGTCATGCGGTTCGACAGGACAGGAAAGATTGTGGAGGAGCTAGTCAAACTGGCCGACCGTCCCTCGTTCATGTGATACAACGACAAATGTAATGGAGATAGCCAAGAGGCAAAAATGACGCAACGTTACACAATCCAGGCTGTTATTTATCCGGGGGATGAAACGGTGCAGAATCTTAGAGACGCTATTCATCTACATTTGGAGGGAGAGGATCTGGTTGATATGGGACTGGTTCCGCACGCTCCACTATTGGCAACTATGGAGATGGATCCGATATATGCCTGAATGCCCGATGAACTGTGACGGAAAATGACATACACAAAGAAACTCAAACCCCATGAATTTGTCTTTCCGGCGGGTAAAGGGCCGAGACTGTCGCAAATAGACATTGAACTAACGGAGCGCTGCAACAACAACTGTATCCACTGCCTCATAAATCGTCAGGAAAACGACGAACACGCTCACTCCCGTGAGATGGATACGGCATTCGTAAAGGATCTCCTAAAACAGGCAGCGGACCTTGGCTGCCTCGCTGTCCGTTTCACCGGCGGCGAACCCTTGTTGAGAGAAGATTTCGCTGAATTATATATGTTTGCCCGCCGCCTGGGTATGCATGTTATTCTGTTTACCAACGGCCGCCTTATCACACCTGAACTGGCCAGACTCTTTGCCAAATATCCACCGGGCAAACCTATAGAAGTCAGTGTATACGGTATGAGGCCTGAAAGCTATGACGCCGCTGCAGGGAAAAAAGGGGCTCACGCGGAATTTTGGCGTGGTATGGAACTGCTTCGCGAGCATAAGGTCTGGTTTGTGGTGAAGAGCAGTATATTGCCGCCCAACCGTGATGACATGGTGGATTTTGAGCAGTGGCTGACAGAGATTGATGGCGAGGATAGCCAGCCACGCTATGCAATGAATTTTGATTTGAGGGCGCGGCGTGATGATCCCGGAAAAAACGAACGTATCAGGCGGTTGAGGCTATCGCCGGAAGAGACGATGAGCGTGCTGAAGCGCAGCCCAATTTATGTGGATAGCATGCGGGAGTTCTGCGGGAAATTTATGAGTCCGTCCGGGAATAAACTGTTTTCCTGCGGCGCCGGTCACGGGACCTGCGTCGACGCTTATGGCAAGGCACAGATGTGCATGGGCCTGCGAGATCCTGAAACAGTTGTTGACTTGCATGAAGCAACATTGAAGGCTGCTTTGGAACATTCATTTCCAAAACTGCGAGAAATCAGGGCGACCGATCCTGAATATCTGGCGCGTTGCGCCAGGTGCTTCCTGAAGGGCCTGTGCGAACAGTGCCCGGCCAAATCCTGGATGGAGCATGGCACGCTTGATACGCCGGTCGAGTATCTATGCGGCTTAGCCCATGCCCAAGCTCTATATCTAGGTCTGATCACAGAAAACGAAAAAGCGTGGGAAGTTGAGAATTGGCGTGAGCGGATTGATCTTTTCAGCCGAAAATAAATCACTTAGGAGGTCGCTTGAATGGATGACGTGACGTTCGATATGGTTTGTTTCCCCTCCGAGGACATTGTGGCAAGAGAAATCGAAGGCGAGTTGATCATTGTGCCGCTTGTCGCCGGTATCGGCGACACGGATGATGAACTCTATACGTTGAACGAGACAGGCAAAGCCATCTGGTCCAGATTAGACGGAAAAAGAACACTTCGGGCCATATCAGAGGAATTGGCTACGGAATTCAACGCTCCTCTCGAGGAAGTCGGAAAAGATTTGTCCGGTCTGATGAATGAGCTTATACGTCGGAAGATGATCCTCGTTCAGTCTGTTTGAACCTGTTTTGGTTGTGGGACAACCCTGTAACAAAATGAAATCAAAGGATGTAATTGATTGTGATATTTCCTCATGCCCGTTCCGTATAGCAGATCAGAATCGCTGCTCCTTGCCGGACTGGCAGTATCACAGGATGGAATCTACGGGCGGCAGCCGCATCACGAATAGTCTCGTTGTTGAATCATTGGAAATCGGTCGGGCGCTTGCGGATCATGGCAGGGCCAAATTTCGCGCCGGTGGCACGTGCATGTATCCGTGTGTCCAGCCCGGCGATACACTCCATATCGAAGCCCGCCCCATCGATGACATCCCTGTTGGCAGTATCACGGTGTTCCGCAGAAACGGCCGTCTCTTTGGACATCGGGCAATCGCCAGTGGTGTCGATGATGACGGACCATACATCGTCACACGTCCCGACCGTAGCGATCAAGGCAGCGATGGACCTATCCGTGAACAGAATATACTTGGTGTTGTTTCGAAGATCGATCGTAAGGGTAAACAGGTTTCCACGGCGCCAATTGCCCTCAGGGGCGCTGCAAGGGCGAGCGCCATGATTCTGGAGTGGTGGGACGTTAGTGCCCGGTCGCTGGTGGTCAGTGGGCTTGAAAGAGTTCAACGTTTGAGCGTTTATGAAAACATAGCGCCGCTCTGGTTCAAACTTTTTAGACCTCAGATCCGTTTTGAGGTACGAACCCCGCTCAAACCGAGGCAATCCCATGACTTGTACAGATTGTTTCCGCCAGATGAATTCGATGTGTCTCTGCCCGTTCAGCAAGGGAAACCGGTTATGGAATGGACGTTGGCGCTCTATCTCAACGCCGGGAAATCCCCCGCAGCATGGGCAACCCTGATCCGCAGCCCGGAGGGATGCCCCATCGGGATGGGGTGGCATATTGCGAACAGGAGAATGCAGCTCCGTTATCAAGGGATTGGGCTGGACAATGCCGTTACCGGCAAGGCAGGCGAGATTTTGGCCCGAACTGGTATGGCCATCATACAGGAGGCGTAAATGTATCCCACCTCAACCATGCAAATCCAGGATTTCCCGCTCTGGGACAAACTCAAGGAGCGGCGGGCCATCATGTCATTTGACCTGGAGATTACAGCCCGCTGCAATCTCCACTGCGGCCATTGTTATATCAATCTCCCCGCTAACGACCAGGAGGCCCGGGCAAAGGAATTGACCGTTCAGGAGATAGGGGGAATCGCCGATCAGGCGGTTGCCCTTGGGGCGGTTTGGGCGCTTATCTCCGGCGGAGAACCACTCCTGCGTCCGGACTTTCCTGAAATTTACATGACCCTCAAGAGAAAGGGACTCCTCGTTTCTGTATTCACAAATGCGACCCTGTTGCGGGAGGATCACATTTCATTGTTGAAAAAATACCCGCCCAGGGATATCGAAGTTACGGTGTACGGCGCCTCTTCTGAGACGTACGATAGTGTCACCCGACGTCCGGGCGCCTTTGCCGCCTTCACGCATGGTCTGAACCGACTCCTCGAAAGCGGCGTCAAGGTCCGCCTCAAGGCAATGGCCCTACGTTCGAATTTCCACGAATTGCCTGAGATTGCGGCCTTCTGCCGATCCCATACGAAGGATTACTTTCGTTTTGACCCCCAGTTGCATTTGCGTTTCGACAGGGATGAGGGACGCAACGCGGAAATCATGGCTGAACGCCTGACGCCTGAGGAGATCGTAGCGCTCGAGAGGGCCGATGGCGACCGTTTTACAGCCTTACAGAAAAACTGCGACACACTGATCAGCGATGAGTTTACCCACTACGGCTGTGATCATCTCTTCCACTGCGGGGCAGGCAATGGCAGCTTCAATGTCGGTTACGACGGAAAATTCAGGCTATGTTCTTCCCTGTGGGCGCCGCAGACACTGTATGATCTGCGGAAAGGGACACTGCGGGATGCATGGGAACAGTTTGTGCCGCAGGTCCGGGATATGCGCTCGCAACGCCCTGAGTTCCTGGACCGGTGCCGTCGGTGCTCCATAATCAATCTATGCCTGTGGTGTCCGGCCCATTCATATCTCGAAACGGGCGAAATGGACACTGTTGTAGATTACTTTTGCCGGGTCGCGCACGCACGAGCAGCGGCCATAAGTGGCTGACGCCAGACAAGACTTTTTTCGTCGGTCTCCGAAAGGAATGATCGGGGGGCAACCCGCCCCGCAACCAGAATCAGATAGTAGGGAAATGAGGCTCACGCCGGGACGGTCAAGGTCCCTCTCGGACAGATCTTAACCTTCTTTTCTATCTCAGCGGCCTTCTTGGTCTTGGCCACCTCTAGGCTCGCTGCCATAGATCTGCTCCTTGGTGTACACACCACACTTGATGAGTGTCTCGAAGATGTTCTCCCTGGTGATCAGAGTAACTGGAGTGACAACAGTCGGAACATCCACGGCGCCGTTGAAGATCATCCTGTCAACTTTGATTATCTCTGTCACCTTTTTTTCCGGATTTCGCGCGAGCTTGACCGCGACCTCGGCAGCCGTTTCCGCCATTTTGTCGAGAGAATATCTCACATCAATGGCTTGTATCCCTTGGGCCAAATACCGAATGTTCTCGAGGTCGGCTTCTACGCCGGCAACGAAAACTTTCCGAGTATCATCCAATCCCCGTTGTTTCAATGCCGATATCACGCCTCTCGCCAACGCGTCACTGTTACAAATGAATGCGTCCACTTTATCCCCGTACTTGGTAAGCAACTTGTTTGCTGTTTTTGAGGCTTGGTCAGGATCCCAATTCGGATGAGTTTGCTGGATTACAAGCTCCAGCCCTTTATGAGCCCTAACAGTTTCCAGCGGGCTTTCAGTAAGAAACGTGACGTCGGAGCTACCCGGCGGCCCTAGAATAAATGCGACCCTACCTTCTATTTTGCCGGATTTCCGGGCCTTGAACCATTCCAGCATCGCATCGCACTGCAGTTTTCCTGCGGTCCACATATCCTCAAGGACCATCATGTCTATTGGGCCGTTCATAGGGAGACTGCTGTATCCAACCACTTTCACCCCCCGCTCATTGGCCATTCTCACCAGAATGAAAGCAATATCCGTATTTACGGGCTCCATAACAATCACTTTCACACCATGATCCAACATGCTCTCGAATTTTGATATCTGCTCTATCTGACTGTCATGACAGGACTCAAAGATCGTTACCGCACCTAATTCCTTAACCTTTGCAAGAAAAGCGGTCTTTTCGGTTTGATAACGTTCCTGCTGCATGGAACTCAGAACTAATCCTATCTTCACCTTGTCAGATGGAAACCCCGGACAGGAAATGAGCGCTATTGCCGCCAGCAATACTGCCATAATAATCGGCTTCTTCATTTGTAACACCTTAAAAGGCGACGAAAAAATCCATTGCCATACCCTGTTATGAGCCCGTTCTTTCGAGAATGCGTCATACGCCCCGGTTTCCCTCGATTAATGTCTTGAAGACCATGGTGGAACAGGAAATATATACGGCTCCGATGCGAATTCCCTGGGCCACACTACCTCTAAGATTCCAACTTGCCACTGGCTGAGAAACATTCGCACATGATTCTGCTGTTTCAGATTCCCGCTGGAAACGAACCGGACCGGTCCTAATACCGAGTTCATGTCGGTATCTACCAGGGAGCGACGGACCCCTTCACGATTAAAAACCCCTTCAGGAGTTAAATCTGAAGTTCGATTGAGGGCGTCAGCAATGACTTGTACGCAAGCGTACGCCACCGCTCCAAAGTATCTGGGGGCAGCAAGAAACCGCTCTATGAAGTCGCTGTAGAATTTTTCAACCCCTGGATAGGGTAGACGACCGTCCCAAAAGTCAATTATAAAGACATAATCAGACGCCTCACCAGCTCCTAACATAAATTTAGGCATTACGAAACTGCGTCCGCCACCTACAAAAAGCTTCGGGTTGATATCCATGTCCTGGAATTGAAGCATTAAGATAGCTCCCTCATTGTCTGATGAAGCTATAAAAATAACATCGGGCATAGCTTGCTTGACCCTCTCAAGGATTGGCCTGAAATCCGACATCCCAAGTTCGAAGCTCTCTCTCCCTACTATATTCCCTCCCATTGCAGTGAAATCTTTCGACAGAACTTCCGCCGCCTTCACCCCAAAAACTGTATTCTCGTAGACCAGGGCTAGGGTCCTGGCGTTTACCACTTCTTTCAAAAAGGACAGGAGCGGCCCAAAGCGTTGGCTCAAAGGCGGAGCAATATGAAACACATAGTTTCCATCAAGTTCGGGGGCTTGCCGGTCGGAAGCGGTTGTCTCCAGACACGGGACCCTTCGTTCCTGCGCGATTTTCTCTATCTCCAACGAAGCCTCGAATCTACCAGACCCAATCAAAGCAATTACACCGTCCTCTGAAATCAATTTCTCAGCCGCTGACCGGGCTAGGTCCGGCTGGTCGTTGTCATCTTCAATGATGATGCTAACTTGGCGCCCTCTGATTCCTCCAGCCCTGTTAATATCATCCACTGCCATTATAAGCGCATTCTTCTCAATCTCTCCGATTTGACTTCGTTCTCCGGTCAAGGGGATCACAGCCCCGAGCTTCAATGAATCTCCCATCACGGATGAATCCCCACACATCAATATGGCGAGAGCGATAAGAATCGGAGACCACCACATGATCCCTCTCATGGCTTCCAGGAAAGCATTGGAAATCGAATTGTCGGCTGAAAAGCCTCTTGTGGATAATGGACGGAACCTTTGAATTGTCAAGCGCAAAGTGCTCCCGTATTAGAGTGTCTCGTCGTATGGAATAGCCTTTCAAAATGCAGCCTATAGGCAGTTTACATTTTTCTGCCATCAAGGATGAATGGATGATATATTGAAATCTTCATCCTGACGCGATTGGGTATAATCAAATGTCTATGACGCCCCACAGGAGTCCCCAGGTTCTATGGCAAAGCCCGGCAAAGAAATTATGAATCGGATAGAAACGCCTGATCAGCTTGACGAGTTTCTACGTTTCAAATCCACGAAGAGCTGGCTTGCCCTGGCTTCGATGGCCGGTATTGTTACACTGGCGGTCATCTGGGGAATTTTCGGTGAGGTGCAGACAAAGGTCGAGGGCACAGCCATCCTTTTGGCGGAGGGAGGGTTGTTTCAAATCGTCGCCAAGGAGTCCGGCCATCTCCAGGAATGTAAGGTTCGTTCAGGTGACATCATTCAGGAAGGACAAATCGTAGCTGTTGTCAACAATCCACAGCTTGAAAACCAGATCAACACGAAGCAGGCGGAAATCGATTCAATAATAGCAAGCCGTTTTAAACAGTCTCAACTGATTCTCGCCAGGACAGACGCTCAAAAGCGGGTGTTTGAAACACAACGGCTGCAATTGATACAGAGGAAGGTGTTCATTGAACGGCGTCTCAGGGCCCTGGACGAGCGGGTAAGAACTTATGAGGAACTACTGAAGGAAGGAGCGGCCACTCGCCAAGCGTATCTCAACGCCAAACTGGAATATGAAAAAACCCTGGAAGATGGGGCGTCGGTCGACACCGAGCTGAACGAGCGAAATTTGAAAAGGCGAGAGCTTGAAGCCAGTGTTCACGATCAGCTATTTCAACTAAAGTATAAACTCAGCCTGGCGCAAGGCGAGCTTTCGGCCCTGCAAAAAAAAATGGATCTCACCACCTCGATCAGAAGCGATTTTCATGGTCGGGTTATTGAGGTATTGGCCCGGCAGGGTCAGCGCGTTCTGGAGGGTCAGGCCATCGTGACCTGTGATAGGGCTCTCACTCACCTGGAGGTTGAGATATTCGTCCCCGCGGCCGAAGGAAAGAAGATCCTTCCAGGAATGAGAATACAGGTTGTGCCGTCCACTGTTCAGCGTGAGGAGTACGGGTTCATGACCGGGAAAGTGTCTAGCGTTGATATATTCCCTATCTCCAGGGACGCCCTGCTTTCGTGGCTGAAGAATGACAAACTTGTTGATTCCGTCATGCAAAAGGGCCCCTTGTTATCTGTCTTAGGATCGCTCGATCGTGACCCTTCCACCAAAAGCGGCTTCCATTGGTCATCACTTAAGGGATCGGAGGTGGAACTCACCGCAGGGACCATGGGTAAAGCCGAAGTGGTGGTTTCGAAGCAGCCGCCGGCCGCTTTGGTATTACCAGCGATTAAGAAGTGGTTGGGCTCCTGAAATGATTGCCCGTCATCTTCAGTCCGTCAAAAAGTATCTGCGGTCCTTATTCAAACCCCAGAACCGATTTGTTACCCCTACTGTCATTCAGATGGAATCGATCGAATGCGGAGCGGCCGCTTTATGCATGATTGCGGCCTACTACGGACGCTGGGTGACCCTGGAACAGATGCGGATCGATTGCGGCGTTTCTCGTGATGGCAGCAAGGCCGGCAACATCCTGAAGGCGGCGCAAGGATATGGTCTGATCGCAAGTGAGCGTCATCCTGAGATCGAAGATCTCAAGAAGCTTCCCTTCCCGCTGATAGCCTTGTGGAATTCGAATCACTATGTGGTTGTTGAAGGTTATGGACCTAAGAAATGGTATCTTAACGACCCTAGCGGGGGGCCAAGAGACGTGGCGCCGGAGGAATTCGACAAGAGCTTTAGCCGAGTCGCAATGACCTTCCAGCCTGGACCCGACTTCCAGCCGGGCGGAGAGAAGCCCAGCACGCTGAGGGCGCTGCGGAAGAGGGGGAAGGGTCTCGGCCTGGAACTGCTCTACGCCTTTATCGCCGGTTTGATGCTGGCGCTTCTAGGGCTTGTTATCCCAGCGTTCACGAAAATCTTCGTGGACGAGTTCATGCTGGGTAATACTTCGTACTACGTTCGCCCGCTGCTTATTGCCATGGGGATTGCCATCTTCATGCAGGCTTGTCTCACGTGGCTCAGGGAAAGTGTGTTGCTTCGTCTGGAGACAAAACTGGCATTGCTGACTTCCGCCAAATTTTATCTTCACCTGTTAAAACTTCCGGTGACATTTTTCTTTCATCGTTATGCAGGCGAGGTAGGTTCACGAATCTCATTAAATGACTATATCGCCTCTATTCTTTCGGGACAGCTCGCAACCAGCATTCTCTCCTGTTTCACCGCCGTGTTCTTTTTTCTTGCCATGCTCCAGTACGATACATGGCTAAGTCTTTTTGCCGGAGTAATTGCCGTCATTAATCTTCTAGCGCTCCAGTTTGTGGCCAGAAAACGTAAGGATATAAACAAACGAAACCTGGAGAAATCAGGGAAGTCCTATGGCGTCGGTATGTCAGGGATGATGAACATTGAAACCATAAAAGCCACGGCAGGTGAATCGGACTTTTTTGCCCGCTGGGTCGGCTATCAGGCTTTGCGCGTGAACGCCCAGCAGGATTCCGGAGCGTTTTCTCAACTGTTTGCCGTCGTTCCCGCCCTTCTTACGAGCTTCAGTTCTATGGTGATCCTTGGGGTCGGTGGAATCAGAATCATGGACGGTTTTATGAGCATCGGGGGGCTGGTCGCCTTTCAGATGCTTATGAACAGTTTCAATAGTCCTTTTTCCACGTTGCTCTCTCTCGGCGCTCAGGTTCAGGAACTGGAAGGGTCTGTTCAAAGGCTCGACGATGTTCTCAACCATGGCATTGATCCACAGCTAAGCCGTAGTGAGAAGGTCCCTGTTTCCCCGCTCGAACCCGCTAAGCTGACTGGCCACTTATATATTAGGAATCTCTCCTTCGGGTATAGCAGATTCGACAAACCTCTCATCCAGGATTTCAGCCTGGTGTTGACACCCGGAAGGCGAGTAGCCCTCGTTGGAGGATCCGGAAGCGGCAAGTCGACGGTTGCAAAGCTCGTTGCGGGAATCTATGAACAGTGGAAAGGCGATATCCTGTTTGACGGCAAATCCCGGTCGGAGATCCCTCGAAAGGTGATGACCAACTCCCTCGCCATGGTCGACCAGGACATCATGCTGTTTGAAGGCACAGTGCGAGAGAACATCTCCATGTGGGACGATACCATGACGGATGAGGTTGTTATCCGTGCGGCCCAGGACGCTTGCATGCATGACGATATTGCGGCGGCGCAGGGCGGGTACGATCACGTTCTGGACGAAGGCGGCCGAAACCTGAGCGGAGGACAGCGCCAACGCATGGAAATTGCCAGATCACTGGCAATGGATCCAACCATACTGATCCTGGATGAGGCGACCAGCGCTCTTGATCCCCTGACGGAAAAAATGGTTGACGACAATATAAGAGTCCGCGGGTGCGCCTGCCTGATTGTCGCCCATCGGCTGAGCACCATAAGAGACTGCGACGAGATACTTGTTATGGAGAGCGGCGGCGTGGTCCAACGTGGGACTCACGAAGACATGGCCCATATCGATGGACCGTACGCCCGTTTGATCAAGGAATAATGACAGGATTGCCCCGCTCACATGAGTGAGGTTCCTGCTGTTTGAATCGAGGAAACACATTTGACACGTCCGATTGCCCACCATGTCCGCGAAGTTGGAGAGGCTTTAGAGGTAGGAGCCAACCAACCATTTTGGTTGGGTGAAGCTGACTCGTTCTGGATGGTGGAACAGGGAACCGTTGATATCTTTTCCGTCAGAACAGAAAAAGGACAACACGAGGGGCGGCGAAGACGTTTGTGCCGCGTAAGGGCCGGCGAATTTATTTTCCCTTTGAAGCCCAGCGAGGGTGACCACTTCTTGAGTTTTCTCGGGGTGCCGGGGCCTGATACCTGTTTAATCAGGACCAACGTGGCTCATTTGGAGTCCATGCAGAAAGACCCGGTTCTCTCTGAAGCTTTAGCCTTGGCCGCCGACACCTGGGTCTCTGTCTTATCAACCTCACTCAGTATCGGCCGACTGGTCCCTAAATATTCACAGGAAATCAGGAACGGACAGACACTTGATTTGGGGCCTGGCCAGACAGTCCACTGCGCCGCCGGCGCTCTGTGGATTGTCCAGAGTGACGGAACCACACGGTACCTTGGTCGAGATGACCTGCCTTTGATCCGGCCGGACTATTATACGCCGCTTTGCAGTCATACCTGGCTTACAGCAGTCGAAAAAACCCGGCTGCAGGCGTTCGCTTTGTCCAAGCTTCTGATGCAGGGAGTCGCCCTTATGCGTTGCCTCTCTCAGTTCCACGTTCAGGTTTTCAAATTGACAATTCTGGAGCTGGAAGCGGTAGACAGCATCGAAAGAAATCGCCTTCTGGCGGGCATCGACCACGACCACCAAGTTGCGCAAAGCGCATTGGGCCACCTTTCAGCGGTTCTCGGCAAGGATAGCGTTGGACTTGAGGCGACCACGAGCGACCCACTTTTCAACGCCTGTCAGATTGTGGGGGAGGCGCAGGGCATCAAAATCGCGCGACCGGTGGACTCTTCTGGAATTCTGGATATGGATGACGCCGTATCACGCATAGCGCATGCGTCAGGTTTCCGGACCAGAGCAATCAAGCTCAAAGGAAAGTGGTGGACGGATGATCACGGGCCGATCCTTGGGACCTTGTCAGGGGATGGGTCGCCAGTAGCGATACTGCCCGACCGAAAGGGACGGTATCATATCCATGATCCTTCTTCCCACTCGCAAGTTCTTGTCGACGCTTCGGTAAATGAGACCTTGGACCCCGGTGCGTTTGTGTTCTGCCGACCGTTTCCGGACGGACGACTTACCCCATTGTCACTGTTCCTTTTCGCCTTGGCCGGTCATCGAAAAGACATTCGGTTGATCATTCTTTTGGGGCTCGGCTCCGGTCTACTGGCGACTTTTGTTCCCGTGGCTACAGGTGTGTTGTATGACTCCGTCATTCCCAGTTCGAACAGGACTCTTCTGTTTCAGATGGTGGCCGGCCTGGCGGCGGGGTCCTTTGTTTCGGCCATATTCCAGCTTGTTCAGGGACTGGCGCAACTCAGGTTTCTTGGTGGGATGGAAGCGACACTTGAAATCGCCGTATGGGACCGCCTCCTGAATCTACCGGCGGTCTTCTTCAGGCGATTTTCCGCGGGTGATCTGGCCAATCGCTCCTCATCCGTTTACCAGATTCAGCAGTATATTTCAGGAGCGGTGCTCGGGTCGCTACTCTCTGGTGTGTTCGGCTCGTTTAACATAGCTCTGCTATTCTACTACTCTCCGATTCTCGGAATCCTGGGATTGGCGATTCTGTTTGTTTCCGCCTTGATACTCGCTGTATTGCTTGTGATACAGCTCAAATATCAAGCGCCTCAATTTAAGCTGTATGGAAAAATCGCCGGTCTGAATCTTCAGATTTTGACGAGCATAACGAAACTCAGGGCAAACGCTTCCGAATTGAGGGCTTTCAAAAAATGGTCCCTCACGTATTCTCAGCTCAAAGAGCTTACCGTCAAATATCGCAAGTTGGGTATGGCAGCCTCGATTTTTCAATCTTCGCTGCCTCTTGTTATTTCCCTTGCGACTTTCGCTGCGCTGGCCCGGATGTGGAACCCCGATGATCCATTTATGCAAACGGGGCAGTTTCTTGCCTTCACCGCTGCTTTGACAGCGGTCATTGCCTCTGTGATGTCCGCTCTGTCGAACCTTACCAGGGTCCTCTCCGTAATTCCGCTTTATGAGCGAATGCAGCCCATATTGGAGCAGGCGCCTGAGACACAAACCTCAAAGACAGCGCTCGGCCAGCTTACCGGCGCCTTGGAGATGGCTCACGTCAATTTCCAATACAAACCCGATGAACCGGAAGTCCTCAAAGATGTGAATTTCAAGGCGGATCCAGGCGAATTCATTGCCCTTGTGGGACCTTCCGGATCAGGCAAGTCGACCATACTAAGACTTCTCATAGGGTTCGAAACACCTGGATCAGGCTCGATATACTATGATGGGAAGATGCTTGCGGAACTGGACATTCAGGCGGTAAGACGTCAGTTGGGTGTGGCGCTCCAGGGGGGACAAGTGCTCTCCGGAACCATTTTTGAGGCTATTACCGGCGGATCTCGGCTCACTATGGAAGACGCATGGGAGGCTGCCCGCATGGCCGCTGTTGACAAGGATATCGAAGCAATGCCGATGGGCATGGCCACGGTTATCGGTGAACAGGGGGCAGGCATATCAGGAGGTCAGCGCCAGAGGCTTCTCATTGCCCGGGCTATCGTGAGGAAGCCCCGGATAGTGTTGTTTGATGAGGCTACCAGCGCTTTGGATAACGTCAGCCAAGCCCTGGTCAGCAAGAGCCTCGAAGGGCTTCAGGCCACTCGCATCGTGATCGCTCATCGCCTGAGCACCATTAGAAACGCCAACCGCATTTATGTGCTGGTGCGCGGCGAAGTAGTAGAATCAGGCTCTTATGAACAACTCATGGCCAAGGGCGGGGTTTTCTCAGAGTTGGCGAAACGGCAAATTGCCTGAGCATCGCATCAGAATCCTACAATACCTCCCGCCTGCTTTTATCCCAGATCAGAAAAACCAGGTTCTAAACTGCAATTCAATTTGACATGTTCACGAAAAGTAAGCTTTAATGATACTTTGGCGCTTTTTTTGTAGCTGCGGCGCTCTAATGGATAAGTGGCGTACATGGCCGAAAAAGCATGCGTCCTCAATAGCAGGGTAGCCTCGCCGTTCATATCTTCGAAAGGCTTATTGGATGGGTTTGCCTCGTTTTATCTTATGGCTGTCATGTTGCCTTGTACTATGGGCGGCCACTTTCGTTCCGGCAGCGGAGGATAGCTTCCCCAGCGGCTCACAGGTAAACAGACAAAGCTCCTTGAAGCCACCGAAGCGGGATCAACCCCGGTTTACCCTTGAGCAGGCGGTCCAGACTACCTTGCAGCGAAATCCAAAGGTCGGTGAAGCCCTCGCACGGATCAGGCAAAGGGTGTGGGGTGAGCAGTCTGTGTATTCGGATTTTTTCCCTTCCGCCACAGTCGACTACGCCGGAACATGGAACAGATACAAGGTTGGGGACGGTGGATTCGGGCCGCCTGATCACGTGTCTCGGGGTAGAACTAAATATATCAGGGATAATTTCTTCAATAGTGATTACCCTTACAGGATTGATCCATGGAAGCGCTTTAGGGGAGCTGTGACCGTGACTCAGCCTCTTTACCAGGGTGGGAAGACGGTGAGCGACGACAATTCAGCGAAACTCCAGGTGACCGTTTCAGAGTTACAGTTGCAGGTCGATCGGCAGGACCTCATTCTGGCGGTATACCAGACGTATTACGACATGACGCTCGCTGAACTGCTGCTCGGGGTGGCCAGTGAGTCCATATCCAACCTCGAAATACTCAAGAATCTTAATGAAAAATTTCTTCGGGCCGGGACAGTAACCAAGACTGACGTTCTGACAACTGAAGGTTCACTTTACAGGGCTTACGTGGGCCAAAGACTGGTAATGAAATATATCGAGGCCGCCCGGGCAAAGTTGAACAACCTCCTGTCCAACCCTCCGGAGACCCCCTTAGAAATAGTGCAGGATTACAAGCAGCGATCGAATCCTTACAGTATTCCGCAGATTTATAACACAGCCATGGCCAACCGTGATGAGATCGTCCAGGCCACACTTGAAATCCGGAGAGGGATTGAAGCGACCAAGGCGGCCAATGCCGCTTTGCTGCCAAAAGTATCACTGTCAGCCGTAGGGACGCGAACGAACGATGACTGGAACGTTGTCGACCCGGAAGGAAACAACGATTGGACGCTCACAGGGACGCTCACATGGGCTTTCAACATGTTCAAGTTCAATTCAAATGTAAAGGAATCAAGGGAAGCTGTTAACGAAAAGTTCTTCGCGAGGCAGAGGCTGGTTCAGGACATTTCCCAGAATGTGAAGCTTGCCTATCTGGACATGAAAACCTCGGAGCGGGATATCGATGATTTCCGGAGAATGGTAGCTATCAGATCCGAGAACTTCAGGCTTTTCCAGATGAGATACCAGCAGGGCGACGTGAGTTTCACCGAAGTCATCATAGCCGAGAACGATTATGTTAACAGCAAGGTTGATTACTACACGGCCCTGGTCAATTACAGGATCAATCAGGCGATACTGGAAAGACGAATGGGAATACTGAGGCGATGATATGGGCAAGTGAGAGGCACCTGACGTTATTAGAAAAAAAGTGTGAATTGCAACTGTAATGTTAGGGCATTCTCCACAACATGAACATCGAGCGAACGGGTCACAACCGAGTCTTTGAGGCCATCAAAGACTCCGGATACATTCTGGTAAGCATAGCATCCATACAGTCCCAGCAGAAGGTTGTCGGTTATGTTGGTCATGCCATGTACCCGAGCTTCAAGCAGGACACCGTCCCGTGCCGCACAGTGGTATTCCCCATAATTCAGGAGTTGTCTCACTGAACCGTTTATGGTTTTGTAAATGAATCGGGATGTGAGAAATTCAAAGGTTGAACGCCAGCCCGGGTAAGCCATTTCCGCACACAGACCAACAAAGGGGACATTTGAGGTGACGTTGTCCCGCGAATAGACAGCGGCGTTTACATCGTTGGTTCCCTCATCATTATACCACCAGTATTCCCGTCGCCAACCCCCTACTACACCGAAACGATGTCCCGCCGGTCTCCAGACATCAAACAGGGCGGCGGCCTCAACGCCGACAAATCCGGGTCTGGCGTTCGAGTATAAACCTGGTGGCGCAGTGGGCACTGGTGGGGCCGTCCACCACGGTCCGTATATAATGTTTTGCTGCCCATACACGCTCACATCACCGATTAAACGAACAGACAACGGGTTGATGGGCGAGAATTCCAGGGTGCCTGATAGGATGGGAAAGCCGAAAGAGATATCAAGCTGAACGTCATGAACAGGATCAACTGCGCTACTCACCACCTGTGAACCGTATAGATATCCGACCCTAAAAGATGAGTTGACAGGGATGTTCCACGGGAGAAATTGCCCATGGGCGGATGACACCGTCACCCCAAGGACCAGGAGCAATACATGCGTGAATGTCCTGATACGCATTAGAATAGTTCCAGTAGAATTCACTGATTAAAGCTTGCCCGTTTACTATATCGCAGCTTGAAGGAAAGAAAAAGACAAATGAACTTTGATGTGTAACCATTCTGGTTGTACTGTTTCAGATCTTTCCAAATAAAAAAGTTGATGTTTTTCGACGCCCATTGTACCATCGGGGGACAATTGTAAGTTTTTGTGTGACCAATCCAAACCAATGGAGGTAACATGACAGACAGCAAGAAACAATGGGTTAAACCGGAACTGATCGTTCTGGTCAGGAGTAATCCGGCGGAAGCGGTGTTGGGGGCGTGTAAGGGTTCAGGGTGGGACCCTCAGGTGCCGGCGATGAGGGCTAACCAATGTAATGAGAGTGAGATGCGGGGCAATGGGTCGATTTGTGTGGCATGTATGGGTATTGCGGCGAGCTAACCCTGCTACCCCTATAATCCCCCCTGGTTTTTTGGCCCTAGTGTATCCGTGAAGGAAGGCGGGGTTTACAGACTCTGCTGCGGAAAGCAAGGGCCTTGTCGGCAAAGGAAAGCAGCGGCCACTGAGCTGGAGTTGGATTTGGCCAAAAGAAATGCCAATGTTTCAATACCGACTTTGACATATTTAGCACAATTGATAGACTTCAAGGTGTTCTAATTAAGAAAACCTTGAGGTCATGGCCATGTTTCAACGCGATATTACCCACTATCATCTGAATCCAGCTTATTTCTCCGAGTGTCGGATCAGCAATTACATGATTGCCAAGATCATTTATAGCCGCTATAGCGAGTTGTAGGAAACGTTCAGCGCTTCCATATCGCTCCGGATCTTCAATAAATTCCTCATAACTGTATCTGGAAATACGACTCAGGATGCGCAGGTATTCTTCCGGCCTATTGATCCGCCAGCGCAAGATTCCAACGTTTACCATCAAGAATTCTCCCCTATCGAAATCACTTTTCTGGTAGAGAACTTTGTTGTGTCTTGTAGTCTCGAACCTTATTACGAATTTTTATTACGACAACACCATACAGGGAAGGTCCTACGGTGTCGAATTCATTTGAAATTCAGCCCCGGTTCTTCTATGTTCAATATTATTGGATGGGAAACCAAGTTCATTAGAGTGCAGGATTATGGAACAGCTATTCAGACAAGATGTCATGGATCGACTTAACTCCCCGGAACGTCTAGATGAACTATTAAAGATAACCTCGCCTCGAGGCTGGATAGCATTGTTATCCCTGGCGCTGGTAATCCTTACAGCTCTAGCCTGGGGCATATATGGCACGATTTCTACCAAGGTGGATGGTTCAGGCATATTCATCGACCCGGAGGGAGTTCACCCTGTAATATCGCTCGGTTCAGGAAGGCTTAGTTCGATCCGGGTCAAAGTCGGCGACATTGTAGAAGTCGGTCAGTTGGTGGCTACTATGACCAACCCTGATGTCCAGAAACAACTGGACAATCAGAAGATCATTTTATCAGTCCTGGAAAAGGAGTATGCCCAGGAAAAGAATCTGATGGAGAAGGAGTCTGAGTCCAAGCGGCGAGTTCTTGGGGCCCAAAGAGACAATATAAACAGTTCAATCAAGATTCAGGATAGCAAGGCTAAATGGCTTAAAGATAGGCTTAGCGCATACGAAGACCTGTTCGCTGAGGGGTATGTCCTCAAACAGAATGTTGTCCAGACCAGGCTGGATCTGGATAACACCATGCTTGAGTCCGAGAAACTCCAGAATGAACTGGGAAACAATCACCTTCAGGAAGTAGAACTTCAGGAAAGCCTCCAGCAGAGAATTTTCAAACAGAAATTCGACATTGAACAGGCTAAAGGCAAAGAGGAACTCCTTGAACGTCAGCTCGAAGAGTCAACTCAGGTTTTTAGCCCGATCAAGGGCACTGTGATCTCACTGGAAGCAATGGAAGAATCCATGATCCAGACAGGAATGACAATACTTAATGTGGAACCCCTTGAACCAGGTCTGAAAGTCTTCATGAGCGTTTCAGCGATGAAAGGCAAAAAAATTCAGCCGGGCATGACTGCGGAAATTACCCCGACCACTGTTAAGAGGGAAGAATACGGATATATATTTGGAACGGTCATAGACATTAGCGAATTTCCAATTACTGCTGATAGCCTCATGAGATTGTTCAACAATCGTAGTTTTGTGGAGGACGCCATCAGGCTTGGTCCTCTAACCTCGGTCAACATAGAGCCGGTGAAGGACACAACCACGCGGAGTGGGTTCAAATGGTCCAGCCAGAAGGGGGCAAAGGTGCTGGTTACTGTGGGCACGCTTTGTTCCGGCGAGGTTGTGGTCAAACTTCAGTCCCCAATATCATTGGTGATTCCAAAACTGAAAGAATGGATAGGCCAATAGCTTGCTGGACTCTATAAAAAACTGGTTCCTCACACAAAATACAGCTAAACCCCGGCGTGTCCGTACTCCAACCGTACTGCAAATGGAGGCCGCTGAATGCGGAGCGGCTTGTATGACCATGATTCTGGCCCACTATGGCAGATGGGTCCCGCTGGACAAGGTTCGGCTGGACTGCGGCGTTTCCCGTGATGGGAGCAAAGCGAGTTACGTTGTCAAAGCGGCTGAAGGCTATGGCCTGTATGCGCAGGGATTACGGGTAAGCCCTGAAAGTATTAAGGAACTCAAATTCCCGCTAATAGCGTTCTGGAATCTTAACCACTTCGTGGTAGTCGAGGGTTTTGACAAAAAGCGCTGGTTTTTGAACGATCCTGCTGAAGGCCCGCGCACCGTCACGTATGAAGAATTCGACAGAAGTCTCAGTGGAGTGGCTCTTACCTTTGACAAGAGTCCGCAATTTCAGGAAGGAGGGCAGAAACCCAGGCTTTTCAATTCCTTGAAGAAAAGGGCAATCGGGATGTGTCCGGCTCTGGCTTACGCCCTTCTGACTGGGCTACTCCTTACATTTATCGGACTCGTCATCCCCACCTTCACAAAAATATATGTCGACCACTACCTGATGGACAGACAGGTGGATTGGCTCAAAGCCCTGTTGTGGATAATGCTGATCACAATTTTCCTGAATATGGGTGTCACATGGCTACAACAGAACATTCTGCTGAGATTAAATTTTAAGCTCGCACTAAGCAGTTCGTCGGCGTTCTTTAACCACCTGTTGCGTCTTCCTGTTGATTTCTTTTTTCAACGATACAGCGGCGAGATTCAGTCCAGGGTAGCGCTCAATGATAGAGTAGCTTCACTATTATCGGGGCAGCTATCCTCTACCATGTTGCACTGTCTTACTTCCGTCTTCTTCGTTGCAGTCATGCTTAGTTACAGTGTTTTCCTTACCGCAATTGGCGTTGTCGGAGCGATTCTCAACCTAATGGCGCTTGAAGGGGTTTCCCGCAAACGAAGAGACCTTAACAAACGCCTGTTGCAGGAAAAAGGCAAACTGACCGGCGTGACTATGTCCGGCATTTACATGATAGAGACACTCAAATCAGCAGGAAGGGAGGACGACTTCTTTGCTCGCTGGTCGGGCTATCAGGCAAAGACTACAAGCGCAGGCCAGGAACTTGGTTTTTGGTCGGCAATGCTGGACAGGGTGCCTCCTTTTCTGGCGTCATTGAACGCCATCTCCGTTCTTGGATTTGGAGGTGTTCTGGTGATGCAGGGTTTTTTGACTTTGGGTGACATGATGGCGTTTCAGGCTTTATTGTCAGGTTTTATCCAACCTATCAACAACCTGGTAGGGCTGGGAAGTCAGTTGCAGGAAATCGAAGGAGACCTTGGCAGGCTTGACGATGTTTTGGCAAATCCTGTCGATGAGGAACTCGCAAAGGCCGAAGCCGTAAAACTGACACCGGATCTTGCTGAAAAACTCAATGGAAAAGTTGAAATCAACAACATTTCTTTTGCCTACGGCCGGTTTGACAAACCTTTCATCAACCAGTTCAGCCTTACCATAAATCCCGGAAGCAGGGTCGCTCTGGTCGGAGCTTCCGGCAGCGGTAAATCCACTCTCGGAAATCTCGTCGCCGGATTATACACCCCGACTCAGGGAGAAATCCGGTTTGACGGCAAACTGAGGTCGGAAATCCCCCGGCTGGTTATGGCCAATTCCCTTGCCAAGGTGGATCAGGACGTTATTCTTTTTGAGGGCTCAATCAGGGACAACATTGCTCTATGGAATGACAGCGTCACTGACACGGCAATTATTCAGTCGGCCAAGGACGCATGTATCCACGATGTGATCAGTTCCCGGCCACTGGGGTATGAGGACCAAATCATTGAAGCGGGAAGGAATTTCAGCGGCGGCCAACGGCAACGTCTGGAAATAGCCAGAGCTTTGGCTCTGGAGCCGTCAATTCTGATCCTTGATGAGGCGACCAGCGCCCTCGATCCGCTCACGGAAAAAATCATAGATGATAATTTACGTCGCAGAGGCTGTTCATGCCTGATTATTGCGCACAGACTCAGCACAATACGTGATAGCGATGAGATCATTGTTTTAAAAGGCGGCCAGGTTATCGAAAGAGGCTTGCACGATGAGCTTGTGGCACTCAATGGCTACTATGCCGAATTGCTGAAGGATACATAGATGGTCGACAATTCATCCAAAACCAATTTAGTAAAAAGCGACCAAATAGCATCCATTCTTGAGCACTTGGCGGGATCTGGTCAAACATTGAAACTGGAAGGCAATCGATCAATCGGGCTAAACAAACCCGGCAGTGTTTATTTTGTAGGATCGGGATATATCGACATTTTTGCAATACGCAATCCAGACGCTGATGTCCTGGGGCCAAGACTCAACATTATGCGTGTTGAGCCTGGACAATTGATATTTGGACTGAGCGCCGATGAAAAGTTACATGATATTGGCTTTATTGGAGTATCAGGGGGGCGCACAGAACTTTTGGAAATGACCATTGAAGACTTCCTGGGGCAGGTTGGTTCCGCTGATGTCAAGGCGCCTTTTATTTCAATGATTGAAACGTGGGTTAAGGGGCTTTTAGAAAACCTCTGCCCTCGATCGGGACAAACCCCTGTGGCCTTTAAGGAAATTGCGCCCGGATCATCTGTGGAAATTACCGATCAGGCTATCCTGGGGGTGCGTCATGGATTGGTTTGGGTCATTACTGCAAATGGAACAGCCGGCTTTATGGGTCGATCCGAGCTTTCGGACTTTTCCAAAGACAGGATATTGCCGGTTAGCAAACATTCGTGGATAGTCGCTGACCACTGTTCAATTTCAATCTCAACTACTGTTGATCTGATTCAGGATAATAAGGGGCTTGCCAAAGCTTTGACGGATTTCCATGGACTCGTTGTCCTTCTGGTCAGACTGCAGTATCAACAAAGAATTACCGAACAGACCAGAATGCTCGTACAGGAGCAGGATCAGGAAAAGAGACTCGTTGAGTCCGCCCTTGAAACACTGAGTTCAGCCATAATTAAAGATCGGAGGCTTTTCAAGGACTTTAGGGGAAAACCTTTACTGGACGCCTGTCAAATGGTTGGAACACACATTGGAATTACTTTTGTACAAAAACCGGACGATCAAAAAGGCTCAGTAGATCCTTTAAGAAACCTGTGTGAAGCCTCTCGTGTTCGCATCCGGGAGGCGCTCCTCACCGGCAAATGGTGGGCCGAGGATCATGGCTCGTTCCTGGGATTCACTGTCGACGATAATAGACCCGTGGCTATCCTTTGCATGAAACCCGGATTTTATATTCTTGGCGACCCGCAGGACGGATCAAAGACAAGGATAAACGCACAGCAGGCGGCTCGAATTAAACCTGTGGCGTATACATTTCAGGTCCCTTTTCCGGAAAAAGCGCTGAATGCGTGGGATCTCGTCAAATTCTCCTTAAAAGGATCGGCGCCGGATATCTGGAGGAACTTGGGTCTTGGAATAATGGCCGGGTTGCTTGGATTGATCACGCCTATCGCTACAGGTATTCTCATCGATGACATAATACCCAGTGAAGATCGTTTCCAGTTACTTGGGCTTTCGGCCGCTTTTGTCGTCTCAGCTATCTGCATCACCATGTTTCAGTTCGTTCAGGCGCTATCAGTTTTACGAATTGAAGGCAAGGCCGGCTTCCTCGTCCAGTCTGCCGTGTGGGACCGACTTCTGGCTCTTCCTGTTACTTTTTTCAGGCAATACCCAGCCGGCGACCTCGCCAACAGGACACTGGGCATAGATCAGATGCGCCAGTTAATATCCACTCAGGCGATGTCCACCATTCTGGCCGCTGTTTTTTCGGTCTTTCAGGTGGCCCTGCTATTTTATTACAGCATCGAGCTTGCCATAGTAGGAATTGTTTTAACTCTGATATCGCTCGTAGTTCCAATAATATGTCTGGTTTTGCAACTTAAATACCAGAGGCCTCTTTACGATTTAGTGGGAAAAATCCAGGCTTTCAATCTTCAGGTCATAAACGGCATTGCGAAGCTTCGGATAAGCGCAGCGGAAAAAAGGATGTTTCATCGTTGGGCCGGCATGTTTTCGAGGCAAAAAGAGCTATCCTACAAATCCGGGATCGTGGGAAACGTCCTCGGGGTATCTGTAAGCTCACTTACACTAGCCGGGACATTAGTGATGTTTACGTGGTCCTTCTTCAGTATGGACAAGGCCTTGCACTCTATGTCCCCCGGTAATTTCATGGCGTTCATAAGCGCTTTCACAAGTGTCCTGGGTAGCGCTTTTTCAACTTTGACGACGATTTTTCCCATGATCCAGGTTAAACCCATCTATGAGAGAACAAAACCCATACTGAAAGCTTTGCCCGAGGTCAAACAAACCGCTGCTTATCCAGGGGAGTTGTCGGGACATATCGAACTGAGTCAGGTATCTTTTCGCTATAGCCCATCCGGCCCACTGGTAATCAAAAACTTCTCGCTTGAGATTATGCCTAGGGAATTTGTAGCCCTCGTCGGCCCTTCGGGTACGGGTAAGTCAACTTTGTTACGTTTACTCCTTGGTTTCGACCAACCTGAATCTGGGGCCATCCTTTACGATGGGCAGGACCTGACTAAACTCGACGTAAAAGCGGTTCGCCGCCAGATCGGCGTAGTGCTGCAAAACGGACTGCTGTTCTCCGGCAGCATATTCGAGAATATCGTCGGCTCTTCACCTTTGACCCTGAACGAGGCATGGGAGGCCGCGCGTATGGCGCAACTCGAAGACGATATAAAAAACATGCCTATGGGCATCAACACCGTCATCGGCGAAGGTGGCAGCGGACTATCAGGTGGCCAGAGACAAAGGCTGCTGATCGCCCGGGCGTTGGTGAGGCATCCAAGGATTCTATTCTTCGATGAAGCGACCAGCGCTCTGGATAACGAAAGACAGGAACTTGTCAGCGAAAGTATTGAAAAACTTGAGGCCGCAAGGCTTGTTCTGGCGCACAGACTCAGCACGATTAAAAACGCTCACAAAATTTGCGTTATAGTTGAAGGCGAACTTGCTGAACTCGGAAATTATGATGAACTGATGGTAAAGCAGGGATTTTTCTATGATTTGGCCAAACGCCAGATCGTGTAAAAAGTCGTCTGAACAATTAGCGGGTTTTTCGGCGTTTCCTACATTTGGACATCCTCCCTCCAGACAAATTATGGCATGGTATATTATATTAATTGGTCATACCCAATAATGTATAAGTTACATTAAGAAATTATTATAATATATTGACTAATCATGGTTTTTATGAATATTATTATGAATGAAGCCTTGAAGGGAATCCCAAATAACCTGTTCAATAAGTCGTAGTATTAATTGATGATTCACTTAAAACCGCACGAAGTGGCTCTTCAGCAGCGTCTGCCTGTAACCGGGCAGGTCGGGAGACAAAACCGGACCATGCCGAACGGCTCGGTGTGGGGATTGCGTATCAAAAGGTTCGTAATGGGCTGGGCAAAACTTCGACTAATTGTCGCCGCCATTGTGTTTGTCTTTTCAATATTAGCGGAAGCCCAAATATTTAAGCCTGTGGCTTTTGCATCCACTCCGACGCCTATCCCTGAGATGGATATGGCGAATTACGCGAACACAAAATTGTCTGTTCGTGACGCTATTGATCTATCTATCAGGAGGAATTTCAGCCTTCGCAGTCAAGCCCTCACTATCGCCCAAAAAGAAAACCTCAAATGGGCCTCATATTCAGATTTATTTCCGCAGCTAAGTGTTACATACGATTCCGAGATAAACCGTTACCGTCAAGCGTCGAACAGCGGAATTTTCCAGGGGATTCATCCCAGCCGATGGACTTATCGTGGCCAAACCAATAACCCCACTTTCCAGCCATTGTATCCTTACCGAATAGACCCTTACAAGCTGATGACCCTTACAGCGACTTTGACCCAGCCCCTTTACAACGCCGGCCGGCTTGGAAACTCGTACAGGTATGCGATTATGGACGAGATCGCTTCCGGGGTGGATATGGCGACTATGTGCAGAGATCTCACCAACTCGGTCATCCAGTCCTTTTATCATGTGGTGTTGGGCAAGAAACTATCGGAGGTTGCCGACGAATCCATACGGGAACTGACGGCTTTCAAAGCAAGGGCCAAGGCGCTCCTAAAACACGGAGAGGCTTTGAGGGTAGACGTATCGGCCGCTGAAGCGACTCTTGCCAAGTCCAAAGCCAGAAAAAGCAAAGTCGTCACTGACATGCAGACGGCCATGGCGCAGTTGAATTTTCTTTTGGCTTTTCCTCAAGGCGCCTGTTTGAAACTCGATGACAAGATTTCTTACGAACCGTCACCCTACAAATGTCCAGACATATACATGATAGCGGTATCAAATCGTTCAGAGGTAGCGAAAGCCAACATTTCCATTGATCAGGCCAAAGCGCAAGTCAAGATAGCCCAGTCCTCATTGGCGCCGGATATCAATTTGCAATTGCAGGGACAGAGGCTAAACGACGACTGGAACGTCCTGGATCCCGAGGGGACCAACGATTACTCCGTCCAGGGAACTCTAGTGTGGGCGTTTGATATCTTCAGAAGCCGTGAAACGGTCCGCAAGACGAGAAACGCCTATGCTCAGACTTTTGTAAACAAGGAATACCTTGTCCAACAGATCATGCGGGAGGTTAACACCGCATATCTGCAGGTAAAGCAGAACGAAGCGAATGTTGAGGAGTTCAGGACAGAGATCAAATGGCGCAAGGATCAGCTCGACAGGATCAAAGCCATGTACAACCAGCAATTAACCACATACCTAAATGTCATGGATGCAATAGCCAGCCTGGATCTTTCCAAATCCAACTATTTCACTGCAGCTATCAATCACATCGTCGCAGTGGCTGAACTGGAACGCCAGATGGGGACGCTTAGGTAGCGCCATTGGTCCCGCTCATTATTTTGTTAGCTTGGGCGAATCAAACCACAGCCCTGCAACTTGCTCTTTCTGGTTCTTAAAGTCTAAAACGAGCCGAATCAGAACATCGTTATCGGTTTTCGAGAATCCGGCCTTGAACAGCGAAATTATGTCGCCTTCCGCACGATAGTATCCCATGTATTCAGAAGACTTCAACTGGCCCAGGGAATCCTCGACACTTTGGCACAGTTTTAGAAAATTTTCTTCAGTCTGGGCCCTTTTCATTTTATCTGAAAAATCCCTGGCGTACAAATCGTAATTTTTTGTAGCGATTCCCTTTAAGATTGAATCCATCTCAGCAGTTGAAACTTCCTTGATCTTACCGTCTGGGATGGCGGGCTGAGAATAGCAGACATCAGCCATGTAAGGAATGCACACTATACATAACAACACGCTCAGGATTGCAAGATTCTTCATGATAATCGCCTCCGCTTCTAATAAAAATGTCTAACATAATCGAAAATGAGGCCAGTCTTCTAGTTCGTAGATGAACATAGTCAATCTCCGCACATTATGCGGAGATTATACGGGTTATTCGCCGCAATCTCAATAGACCTCAAAGGAGAGGGACTCAACACGGATGCGTTTTTGCGAAGCTAAGGACCGATATGTGGCTGTTTCTAACTAACTATGGTTTGGCGATGGCTTATTGATAAACGAGAGTGACGCTATTGGGTGCCCATTCCAATACGGGATATCCACCCTCTGTTTTAGGGCTGGATTTTGAGAACCATTGTCCAGATGCAGCTAAACCAACGGCGGTAAAGTTAGTCGGAAATCCCGTAAACCAATTTACGTTATCACTGCGATTGACCACACCGGTAAGCGAGTCCACATTAATAGGATCTGTGTTCGCCCCATTAACAACGAGGTATATTTGTGCCGGACCAGGGGGCACGCTCGATATTGTCCAGGTGCATGTGGTAGGCACGCATGTCGTGGTTGACGGTGACCAATTTACTGATGCAGTACCTGGACTATTTTTAATTACTGGTGGGTCGACCGTAACATCAACATAAATAGGGCTCCAATTCCCAGCTCTACCGATCACAACGCATGGGGCAAGCGCCGCAGAAGAAAGGTCAGATTGAAGTAAATTGGAATTCGGGTCCCCAGTATCAGGTGCCGCTGCTCCCGGTTGAGTGTTGCCAAGATTACTGTCCAACTGGCCAAATACTGTGACAACCGAGCCAATTATCAAAATCGTTACACAAAAAACTGTAATTTGTCTCAACATGTTGACCTCTAGTCTGTTCATTTTTTCAAAACCTCGTTACTGCCATATTACGGTGATAGAAGCTGGCACCCATGGTGTCCCGGGACTATACACGGTCACACCGGTAAATATAGTGGTGGCACATGCCGTCGAAAGAGGGAACCAATTGGGAAATTGGGCTTTCGTAATAATCGTGGTACCCTGCGACAACAACACTTGGGGTGAGATAGGGACCATTGTAGGTGTGCCTGTATTTAGGCTCATATATACAGGGGCGGTTGGTGGCGGATTTTGAGGGGAGTTTGCGACAATGATTGTAGCAGTGGTAGGTCCCCAGAAAGTTGTGGGGGGGGTGGCGTTGTCACAGCATCCACTGAAATCAGTGGGAGTGGTGAAGAACAATTCCTGGTAGTAGGATGGCGCCTGAACCAAGGTGTTAGCATTGGCTGTTGCGACAACTGTGCACGGGGTTTTTGGACCGGCTATAGCAACACACGGTATCAACAGAAATACAAAACAACATATAAACATAATTTTGCTCATGGGACTCAGCTCCTTCCGTAAATCAGGTTAAATCCATTACTGCCATATTATGGTAATAGAATTGGGGACCCATGGGGTCGCCGGACTATAGACGGTTACGCCGGTAAAAGATGGCGTTGAAGTCCCACTTGGGAACCATCCCGAGAACTGGTTAATGGTAATAACCGTCGTGCCTTGCGAAATAAGCACTTGGGGAGTGCCAGCGACAGCGCCGTTTAGAGCTAAATAGACAGGGGCTGTGGGCGGAGGATTCTGAGGGGGGTTTGCGATTATGATTGTCGCTGTAGTGGGGGCGTTAGCGCCGGTACAATAAGTGAAAACCGGGTTATTGGCAAAACCAAGCGATTGGTAGTAATCGGGCGCTTGAACTAGGGTGTTGGCATTGGCCGTTGCGACAACCGTGCATGGTGTGAGCGCACCGCATATTCCAATGGCAGGCATCAGAATAAGGACTATGGTAACGATTATTATACTGAATTTTCTCATTGGTCCGGGTTACCTCGTTATAAATACGCCGTATTTTCTGACATCTAATAGTAAACTATGCTGATAAAAGAAGGTACCCAAGGCGTCCCTGGGGTGGTAAGTTTAAGACCAGTAAAGGTTGAGCTTGAAGAGAACCAATCGGGAAAATTGGCTTTGGTAATTACGGTACTGCCCTGGACCAATAACACCGATGACGTGAAAGGGCCTGAATCTGAATTCGCTAGAGTCATGTATACAGGAGCGGTTGGCGAAGGGTTTTGAGGCGGATTTGCAACCACAATTGTCGCCGCCGTGGTTTTTGTGCAGTCAGTAAAGGATAGCGCCGAGTCAAAGGGAATGTACTGGGCGTAAGAAGGAGTCTGAATGTAGGTATTGGCGTTGGCATTGGCAGTCACAGTACATGGGAATAGTGGGGCTGTTTCAGCGATGCTGGGGACAAATAAAAATAGAATTGAACTGACGAAAATAATGGATTTTGTCATCATCCAACCTCCTAAACTTGCAGTGGAAAAATCAATACCCCTAACTTTCGTGTCATTGGGGGGTAAGTGTAGCCCCGTAAGTTATCGTAAATGAAAACGGGATGTAATAACTCCCTTGGGCGTTTGGATTGTTATTCAGAGAATATTTAACCTTTATTTTTGTCCATGGTCCGCCGGTAAACCAGTCCGGAAAATTTGTCTTGGTGATAGCCTGAGTGCCGGTTGTTATCCACAAATGTGTTGGTGTACTGGTGCCCCTGCTGGGGTTTTCAAGCCATACTTCCACTGGATTAGCCGGCGCATTGGCGACAGTAACTGTCGCAGTTGTTGTCGGGTCACAGCAACAAAAATCTAACGGGCTGTCGAATGCGTAAGACTTCTCGGTTCCGTTATTACTTGACATTTGCTCATTTGCATTAGCAAAGGCCATGCATGCTGCCGGCGGGTCAGGGCTGGGGGTAGGGGCCGGTGGAGGCGCCTGATTGGCCATCCGGCTCACCGAACTCGAAAGCATCCGACTCAGGTTGCGTTGGCCGTTGCTAAAAACAGGTTCGGGCATTGTGAACGGGCTGTCGCCCATAAAATAGTTCCCGATGAGAAAGCCAAGATTCAGGAATACGGCGAAGTTGTTCCACGAGTCATTTATCCTGTTGTAGCCGTGCTCGTAGGTGAACGTTAAAAGTCCATTCCTTGTGGTGAGGTCCGCTCCGGTCATATAAGCGTAGACATTGTTCCCCACATCGAAATTATACATGGCGGCCTTAAGACGGAGATCCAGAGCCTCATTGAGCAGCGCCATCGAGTATCCCGCCATGATGTCGTAATTCGATCCATTCTTTCTGAACGAGGAGCCAATCTCCGTTGATGAGAAGAGGTCGCCATAGTAGTAGTTCGTGTTGAAATCTATAGCGCTTGAGGCTCCAATGTTTGCCGACATTTCAAGCCCTATTGAGCCGGATTGATGCCATTTGTTGTAGCCTTTTACCGTGTCGTAAAAAAAATTCGCCCCGGCTAATGCCCTGTCGGACACAATCCTCCGATAACCCCCTCCCAAGGACACATCGCCGCCGTAAACGGAGCCATCGTTATCTTTCCTGTAATAATCCCAGTAGTTGCCGTGAACCTCGCCAAACAGGACTTCATCGCGCCCAATACTCACAGGCAGAAGATAGTCTAAATTGAACTGACCAATGTTATACCCGGCGCCAAAAAAATATTGGAACCCAAATTTCAGATTCGGGATGTTCGGAGTCAAGGCTCCTAACATCCCGCTGGTAATGGGGACCGTGCTGGATTCTCTCATAATCTCGCCCGAATTTACCGGACCAACTACAGGCCGTGGCATTTGAAATTGGGCAGACGCTATGTCAGAAACAGCCAAAAATATTAGCATGCATGTAGAAAACACCAACCGCATGCGCCTATCCGGCCATACCATGTCAGCTCCCAATCCGTGATGGCCGAATTGAGTCATGCCTATTGATAATGGAGGGTAAGAACGCAAACCACCGGTGTATTTTCAATACATACATGGCGAGTATATATGACCAAAATGGCTAACATGTCAACATATTATTCAATTAAGTTAATGAATTATGATGATAATATCATGTGACTTATACTTAAATTACATTTATAGTTGATTATATTTAATTAGATGGTATGTACTTTGGTAAAACGCGGACTTAGGAACATCTTTGGTGAGATTCAAATATTGAAGGTCAATTTTTGTTTTCCGGTCGGACAACTTTTTGTTATGCAATAAATTATACATAAGATATTGTTCTGTCGCAGCTTACTGTTTTTTCGAACAACTTCCGGGCATTCTAAGTGATCAGTTTGTAGCATTTTGCTGGTCGATCTTTTCACTGAGCGATCTATAGCAGGATACTTTTTCGATAAGACCGACTTTACGCATTTTTTAGCAAGCAAAGGAGAATTAAATGAGCAAGTCAGAAGTGGAGCGTTTTGCGAACGCAGTTCGCGCGGACAAGGGATTGCAAGAGGAACTCAAGAAGGCGGCTGTAAGCAATGAAGCCATCGTGGCTTTTGCCAAGGACAAAGGTTACGATGTCAATCTAAACGAGATCGTCTCTTTTGTAGAGGCTAAAAAAGCGACATTGAGCGAAGAGGACCTCGATAAAGTTGCCGGTGGAAAGAAAAAAGGGGGAACAACCAACGTCCAAACCAATGTGGAAGTGCAAGCGGAAGTGACCGTCCAGGTCGTTCAAACTCAAACAGCCGCAACCACCACTACAGCGGCGGCAGAAGCGGAATGTGTTATCATTGCCACATGATCAATATGAAGTTCACTGTCAGGCCTCAACTTTTCATTGAGAGAAAGATAGGAGAATTCAATGAGTCAATCTGAAGTTGAACGATTTGCGGTTGCAGTGCGCGCGGACAAGGTGTTGCAGGATGAACTGAAGAAAGCCGCTGTGAGTAATGAGGCAATTGTGGCTTTTGCCAAGAGCAAGGGTTACGATGTCAATCTGAATGAGATAGTCTCTTTTGTAGAGGCCAGGAAAGCTACCCTGAGTGAAGAGGACCTCGGCAAGGTGGCGGGTGGCAAATCCAAAGGTCATGTCGCCGCTACAACCAATGTGACAGGCGTAGCGGAAGTAGTTGCTATGGCTGTTTCGGTCACCGTGGCCGTTGAAGCGCAAGACGTGGCTACCAGTTCGACTGTGGCGGCAGAGGCGGAATGCGTTATTATCGCCACATGATCAGCATGAATTTCAAATCAGGTCTCAAATTTTCATTGAGAGAGGAAGAAAAATCCGATGAGTCAATCTGAAGTCGAACGTTTTGCTGCCGCAGTACGCGAAGACAAGGGACTGCAAGATGAATTGAAGAAGGCCGCTGTGAGTAATGAGGCAATTGTGGCCTTTGCCAAGACTAAAGGCTACGATGTGAATCTGAATGAGATGATCGCCTATATTGAAGAGAGAAAAGCTACTCTGAGCGAAGAAGACCTTGACAAGGTAGCCGGTGGCAAGAAGAAAGGCATTGCTAATGTGGGGACCGCAGCGGAAGTGCTTGCCGAGGCGGTGGCTGTTTCTGTCACCGTGGCCGTTGAAGCGCAAGACGTGGCGACCAGTTCGACTGTGGCGGCAGAGGCGGAATGCGTTATTATCGCCACATGATCAGCATGAATCTCGTATCAGGCCTTGACACTTTTGATTGAGATCAAATTCTAACGATCTCCAGATCCAGACGGCTCTGGAGATCCGCTTTTGAAGGGAACCAATCACGGGCTTAAATATATTATGTCAAACCACATTATACCTTCAGTAGAATTTCACAGGACCATCCCTGAGCGTAGAACGCCTGACGAGTTGAAAAAAATAGCTCATATAAAGCGCTTTCTTGAACTGCTCACAGGTGACAGGAAGTTTCGGGAACAACTCAAGGCAAATCCTGATCAGGCTGATCAGATAGCTAAATCAAGGGCGCTAGATCTAGATCTGAAGAAATTCAGCAGTAAGTTTCAGACTCCACTCGTGTGTGCCGGGCAAGACCCGGAATTTCCATTGGCTGTCCTTTGGCGGGAATGGATTGACGATCTAATCAAGTTTCGCTCGATGTTAAGGGAGGACGGATATTCCAGTACCGCCGACCCACGATTCAACGCATGGCGCAAACGGCAGGTTGAGCGAACCAACAGCGAAATGGGCGCGGTGAGAGGGGATGCGATCACTCATCCTATATTTTCGTTTGAACTCTCGAAAGGTTGCTCGGTAGGATGCTGGTTCTGCGCCCTTGGGGCTAAATCCTTCGAGGGTTATTACCAGCGCACTCCGAAGAATGTGTCACTGTGGCGGGAAACTCTGAACACTTCCGTTGAACTTTTTGGCTCAGCGGTACAAACCAGCTTCTGTTATTGGGCCACTGAGCCTTTTGACAATCCGAACTATCTGGATTTCCTCCAGGATTATAAGGATATTGTCGGAGTTTTACCGCAGACCACTTCTGCCGTTTCCACCAGGGATCTCGTCTGGACGCGCAGGCTCATGGATATGATCAAAGCCGGTAATGCCTTACCTTCAAGATTTTCAATTATAAACTCAAAAACTTTGCGCGATTTGCACAGAATGTTCTCTCCTGAAGAACTCGTAAGAAATGAATTGCTCATGCAACTCAAGGAGTCGTCTTACGGAAAAGCCCGCGCCGGCAAAACGCTAAAAAAAGTAAACTCCCCGGGTAAGAAAGAAGCTGGTTTGCAGGTCAACGAAGGGGTCAGTTCCATAGCGTGCGTATCGGGATACCTTGTGAGCATGATGGACAGGACGATAAAGCTGGTCAGTCCGTGTCAGGCCAGTGAACAATGGCCAATGGGCTTTCGTATCCATGACGAAGGAACATTTGGCGACGCAAAAGATTTTGGCGCCTTCATAACAGGGTCGATATCAAAACACATGCCTTCAAGCCTTCCCATTGACAAGCCTGTCGCCTTTCGTAATGGCCTCGCTTATGAACAAAATGAAAACGGTTTTATCCTTTCGTCTCAAGCCTCTGCTCACTCTTTTACAGGAGACGAATTTGTTGCCCGGTTGGGCGATATGGTGGCAGAGGGAATTCACAGCCCTGCTCAAATTGTTGGAGCGTTGGTCGATTCAGGAGCGGACATATTCGGTGTTCGAGGCACTCTGAGTGATCTTTACGATAAAGGATTTCTGGAAGACATGGTAGTTTGAGGCCATGGATATATGCCTCGTTAACATGCCGTATGCGCCGGTTCGCGTTCCATCCATTGCTTTGGGCATCTTGCAGGCTATCCTGGAAAAAGATGGCTTTTCTGTCTCAAGCCTTTATCCTAACATTCGATTTGCCGCTGAAATTGGCGTGCGGGACTATTCGAGTCTATGGATGATTTTGAGGTCCGAAAATGCAATAGCCGAATGGACATTTGCCCACATCGCCTTTCCCGAACATGCCACAAACGCTGAGGAGTTCCTAAAACTTCTCGATGAACGAAACAGTCATTTCCTAGATTTGCCGGACCCTGTCGGACGACTCCTCACCGTTAGGGAAAAAGCTTCTTTATTTGTGGATCAACTTGCAGAAGGTGTTCTTGCGTCAAAACCCAAAATCCTGGGTTGCACCTCAACCTTCTTTCAACACGTTTCTTCCCTGGCTCTTTTACGCAAAATCCGGGAGATTGACCCAGCGGTAATTACCCTCATGGGAGGAGCCAACTGTGAATCCATCATGGGCATGACCACTCACAGAATGTTTGACTGGCTGGATTACGTGGTTTCCGGTGAGGCGGAAGACATTATTTCAGATTTGATCCGTAAAGCGTTTATATGGGGAAGAGACATACCGAAAGACGAAATTCCCTTTGGCGTCTTTGGCCCGGCTCACAGGGAATTGGGATATCCCTGCGATGATCAGCAGGACAACCCTGACTATCCCAGGGCGGTAACGAGAGATCTCGATGAACAGCCGGTCCCAAATTATAATGACTATATGAGAACACTTGTTGCGACCCCGGATGTCAGTTCTAAAATCAAGCCTGGAATTCTCGTGGAAGCTTCGCGAGGATGCTGGTGGCAGAAAAATGATGGTTGCTCTTTCTGTGGTCTTAATGGGGCCGGTAAAAAATACAGGCGCAAGGCAGTGCCGGTGATTTTGAATGAACTTGGCTTGCTGGAGAACCGATATGGAATAAATCGATTCGAAATGGTAGACAACGTTTTTTACCCAGGTTTCATAGATAGCCTTCTCCCGGAATTGATAGCGCTCGGATCTCCTTACGACATATTTTTCGAAATTAGGCCTGGGTTGGACCGATCCCAGTTTGAGCGACTGAGACAGGCCGGTGTTATATGGGTTCAGCCGGGTATTGAAAGCTTGCATTCCAATATCCTTAAGCTAATGAATAAAGGATCAGAGGGTTGGCAGAATGTCCAGATTCTCAAATGGGTTTCCCAGTTCGGCATACGTTGTAGCTGGATACTTATGTATGGTCTGCCGGGTGAGGACGATAGATGGTACGAGGAAATGGCCGAATATCTTCCGAGCCTATGTCACCTGCAGGCTCCGCGAAGCCTAACGAGAGTTCGGTATGTCCGTTTTAGCCATTATCATAACAACCCCGACAGGTATGGTCTAAAATTGAGCCCAGCTAAACCATTCTCTCTTGTTTACCCTATTGCTGAGAGTGATCTGAATGATTTGGTATATTATTTTGACGAAGAAGAACAGTTACGCCTGCAGCGGGCCCCCATCATTTCCGACGTTTTCCTCAGGCCAGGTTTTCTGAAAATCAAAAAGATTCAACAAGACTGGTTGAAACAGCAGGAATCTGACGCTCCACCTGTTTTGATCATGGAAATAGACGACGACAGGTTAATAATAACCGACTCCAGACCCGGGACCAAGGCTGAGAAAGTTTCATTGAAAGGGCTGGAGAAGAATGTTTATCTTGCCTGCGATGAAGCGCCACTCGAAGAAGAACTTTTTGAAATGTTTGAACAAAACGGATGTGATCCACAGGAAGTTCACGATGTTCTAACACGTCATATCGAGAATTCCACAATTCTTAACATGGACGGACGTTATGTTTCATTGGCACTGAGACATCCGGTTCAGCCTTTGAGCCCGTACCAGGATTTTCCAGGGGGTTCCGTTGTTCCTGAAGATTGAGCGTTGCGCTGCTTTTGGAACATTCCAGATTGAAACTACTGAATTGAATTCTTAAATTCGCTATGGAGCTAAAAATGAGCTTCTGTTTGGTTACCATGCCTTATTCCAGGATTGAACTCTCCTCAGTAGCCCTGGGATTACTCCAGGCAACACTGAAACGGGACGGGCTGGAAGCCAGAAGCATCTATGCCAACATTCTTTTTGCTGAAAAAATTGGGACACTGGCGTACACCAGAGTCAGCCTTTTCAGGCCGCGCCTGGGAGTGGCCGAATGGACTTTTGCGCATATTGCGTTTCCCGAGTTTAGCCCGGACATTAATGAGTATCTTAAACTCGTCATGACTGTGAACGAGGTTTACGCCTCGATTGACAGAAATGAACTTGAGGATTTGCTTTTTGGCGTCCGAAGAAACGCTGAAACCTTCATTGATGAAATGGCCGGTTTGATACTGGATGGCGGCCCCAGGATAGTAGGTTGCTCTTCAACCTTCTGTCAGCATGTTCCATCTCTGGCTCTGCTCCGCCGAATTCGGGAGTTGGCTCCGGAAATAGTGACTGTAATGGGTGGCGCAAATTGTGAAACCATTATGGGGAAATCAACGCATGCGCTGTTCCCCTGGGTTGATTACGTGGTCTCCGGAGAAGCTGATGGTCTGATCTCGCCACTCACAAGGCAGATACTTGAAAATGGAAAAGAAGTGGCCAAAGAAAATCTTCCGGTGGGCGTTTTTGGCCCAGCACACAGGAAAGTCCGCTACCCGGAGAATCCTTGCAACAGTCCAGACCGGGCGCCCAGGGCACTTACTGAATCTCTTAACAACTGCCCCACTCCTGATTTCCATGATTTTGTTGACACAATCCAATCGGTATCGGGCATTCGCGATCTCATAGTGCCGGGTTTGACTGTCGAATCGTCCCGCGGGTGTTGGTGGGGGCAAAGAAAAGGTTGTGTTTTTTGCGGATTTAATGGAAAAGGCATGAAATTTCGCTCCAAAGACCCCGGAAAATTTGTGGATGAATTGGCCGAGTTGCGAAGGCTTTATGGCATAGATGGTATTGAGACGGTAGACAATATTCTTGACATGAACTACCTGAAGACAGTTCTCCCAATGATTAAGTCTGCCGGTAGCCCATACAGGCTGTATTACGAAATCAAATCAAATCTCCAACGGAACCATGTCAGAATTTTGAGAGAGGCTGGGGTTATTTGGGTACAGACCGGAATCGAAAGCCTAAACACCAACATTTTGAAATTGATGAACAAGGGATGTAAAGCCTGGCAAAACATTCAGATTCTGAAGTGGCTCAGGGAATTTGGGATTCGTGTGCACTGGAACATGTTGTTTGATTTTCCAGGGGACAAAGATGAGTGGTATTCCAGCATATCAGACATTGTGCCTCTCCTGACTCATCTCCAGTCGCCAGTAAAGGTGGTGCCCCTTGAATTCTGCAGATTCAGCGTTTACCACGAGAACCAGAAACTGTTTGGTTTAAAACTTAGGGCGAGTTCTGCGCTCAATTATGTTTATCCTGTGAATCAAAATCAGCTTGATGATCTGGTTTATTTCTTCGAGGATGAAGTTCGGTCGGCTGGCGAACTGAACCCGATAGTAGCTTTGCTCACTGAAAGACAGGTTTTTAAAATTTTGAGACGCCGGATTGAGGAATGGAGACAATTGTTCTGGTTTCAAAAGGTAAAACTCGAAATGGAAATAGTAGGCGATGAATTGGTTATCAGGGACACCAGGCCGTTGGCCGTAGCTTATTGTCACATTTACAATGGACTAAAGAGAGACATTTACCTTGCAGCGGATGGCGCTCCACAAAAAGAAACATTAATCCAGAAATTTGCTGAGAGTGGAACGAAAGTTGGAGAAATTGAAGAAATCTGCCAGGAATTCCTTGATAACAAACTTGCTCTAGAAATTGATGGACGTTTCCTGGGGCTCGCCGTCAGAGGGCCTTCGCCTGAACTTCCGTCGGCTGTTGAATATCCGGGCGGTGTGGTTATACACAAAGAATACGCTCATCTTGTCAAACAGGCCGCAAGATGAATCACGTCAGGAAGAATCTTTTATTTAATTCGCCTACGAAACTTCAGAGTGGAAAGATCCTGGACAGTTTTGACATTGCCTATGAAACATACGGAAACCTGAATAGCGCCAAAGATAACGCCATACTGATCTGTCATGGATTAACATCGGATGCTCATGTAGCGGGGGAGGGCGATGTTACCGGATCAAGAAAGGGATGGTGGGAGGCTGCGGTCGGACCGGACAAACCTTTCGACACCAACAAATATTTTGTGATTTGTTCAAACGTGTTGGGAGGTTGTGGAGGAAGCACTGGTCCGTCTTCGATCGACGTTGTCGGCAACGCTCCTTATGGCCTGAAGTTTCCTGTCGTGACAATCAGTGACATGGTAAATGCTCAAGCTCGCCTGGCTGACAGGCTTGGCATTGACACATTTCACACGGTGGTTGGCGGGTGCTTTGGCGGATTTCAGGTCCTCGATTGGATGATTGGCTATCCTGCAAGGATCAGAAACGCAATCGTCATAAGCGCAACGCCTCGGACCACTACTCACAATTTGGGTTTGTGGGAAGTCATCCGGCAGGCGATAATGCGTGACCCGGACTTTAATGGCGGAGACTATTATGGAAGGAAACTCCCTGCGTCCGGTATGGGCCTGGCGCAGATGTTCGGAATCATGATATGGATGGACCGCAAGGTCATGCATGATCGCTTTGGGCTGAAGCTCATAAACGACAGGGAACCATCTTATACTTTGGAACCGGAATTCCAGTTTCAGGCGTTTGTTCATAACATTGGGAAGAACGCAGTCGGTCGTTTTGACCCCAACTCACTGATCTATCTGACAAAGGCTATGGATTATTTCGATCTGACACGAGGGGGTACAAGCCTGTCCGAAACTTTCAAAAATGTTGCCTGCAGGACACTCCTGATTGGTTATCGAAAAGATTGGCGTTATCCCCCTGAAGAAATGGCTGAAATTAGTGAAGCTCTCTCAGCCAATCGAAAACCGAATGAACTGCGGACCCTGGATAGCCATTTCGGACATGGGGCTTTTATGTATGACTCAGAAGGCGCTTTGGAAATAATACGCGAATTCATGCTCTCTGCGGAATGAAATGGTTTATTGTCATCGTTGGCCCGCCAATAAGCTTTCCACCTATTTCCCGATAGGCCAGACATTCGTAGCCCGCAGCTTGAGCGGCCCGCTCAAACACCTCGCTTTCGATAAGATATTGATTTGAATATCCATGGGTAGCGTCTATGCAAGTAATAATATTTTGTCCCACGTGATTCGAAACCAGTTCCGGATCTACAGTATGCGCCTCAATAACGACCATCCCGTGTTTTTTTGTAAGTGGCGCCCAGTTTTCAAATAACTCTATTAGATTACATTCCATGTCCCGAGACCTGATGAGAGATCCGTGGGGAAGAGTGAAAGGCGACTGAGATAGCGGCTTCCAGTCGGCAAGGCGCTCTGTTTGCTCAGGGTTCTTATACGTCCTGTTATGGATAACTGATTTACTTACATGAAGCGCATTTGTCGGATCAACGCCATTATCCAGAAGGGTTCTGGACAACCCAATGGGGTCGCCTATATCGCCAAAGACTGTTTTGTTAGGAATGCCTGCGGCTTCTAACGCAGCTTTCGTAGATGCTCTCGCAACCCTGTTGTATTCAGCGCCGACCAGGAGAAGGGGGTAGGACTCAAGGAAACGGCCGCGACGCGTCTGCGTTTTGACGGCCCAAAATAATTCCTTGAGGAGCGTGCCGTCGCCGGAGCCTGTGTCTACGATACTTGCAGGTTGTTCGCTCAGAGGTTCCCTGTTAAATATGGGCAAAACAATATCGAGAAATGGTTGCCTGCATGTTCGCTGGAAAACTAGGCCACTGAATTTTATATCTAAATTTCGGTCCACATGCGTTTCATTAGTTTTGGTATCATGGGTCTCATCATTATGCCCGGTTCCGAAGAGAAGCTCGTGAACGTTCCTGAATGTAGACAAGTAGCTGACTGGATAAAAGTATTGTGGTGTCCACAGGGCGGCTAGCGTTCCTGAATCTGTTAGCCGCAGGCCACCCTTTTGCGTGTCAGCCCATCCCTGTGCCTTCAGAATATCGGCCATAAATGTTGAGACTATCGGGTGAATGGTGGTTTGATCGAACGGTACGAATTGATCTTCTCTTGAAATGAGTTTTTCCAAAAAACCTTTCATATATAATTCGGTCATGATTACTGCGACGAGGGCCCCGTTAATGTGTAAAGCGACTCGGCGGCCAATAGGTGATGTGTCCATGCAACCGGTGACTCGTGGCAGGGCAGTTTCCAAACGACGGCGTAAATCGGAGCCACTGAAGAAACTTCGCAACTCTAACACTGAAGCCAAAAGACTAGGAATCTGCTGGTAATAATCGACGAACCGTAGCCAGGCGATTCCCGCATCGGTAAGTGAGACCTCTTGCCTGTTATTATCGATGTTCCCGGATAATCTCAAAAATCCCTGATGGGTGAGAAGCCTTAAGGCGATGTGAAAATAGCCTTCTCTAGCGCCAACATCATTGGCGAGACGGTTCACGTTCCAAGGGGCCCGAGCCTTCTTGAGCCGATCGAACACATTGTGACGCTCAAGCGCTTGAACCGTTGATCCAATGGCGATTCCATCGATATGGTGACAAATGGTCTTCGCGACTTTCGCTTCCGTCTTTTCAGCCTCTGACGTTTCGAGAGACAACTTGACCTTCACATTTCAATGGAGGCAGTTTTTAACACCCTCAAATACTGTAACAATGCCCCCTGTAATCTGTTTATATCGCACCTCCGTCATTCCAGCTTCGACCATCATGCCTTTAATTTCATCCGGTTTAGGGAAGGCTGCCATGGAATCAGACAGATATTTGTAGGCTGAAACAGACGACATAATTTTTGTTATGAGCGGCATCGCAGTGCGGGAGTAGACTCGAAAAAGTGGCTTCATTATGGGGCCCAAGGGTTCGGTAAGCTCCATAATGACCAGCTTTGCGCCAGGTTTGAGGACCCGGAGCATCTGTGAAAGTGCTCGCCTGTGATCAGGCACGTTTCTGATACAGAATACTGTTATCGCTCCGTCGAATGTGTCGTCCGGGAACTGTAGATCCAAACAGTCTCCTTCCCGAAACGAAACCTGAGACTCAATCCCGTATCGCCGTATCTTTTTCCAGCCTACCTCCAACATACCCAGTGACGAGTCAATCCCAATGATTTGAGCTTTTGGGTTCTGCCTCAGTATTTCAAAACTTATATCCCCTGTTCCACAGCCAACATCCAGATAAAGGTGGTCTGCGAAAACGTCCAGCCTTTTTACCGCATGACTTCGCCATTTGTGGTCAAGCCCCAGGGACAGTATCCGATTGGCTCCGTCATAATGGGGAGCGATGTAGTCAAACATCGCGCGATTCTCATCCGCTGTCATCAGGGAGTCGAGATGCTCTCTCTTGGTTGGATGAAACTGCATTTATTTGGCGCCCCTCAGGGGATAGAACAATTTATTAGGCGGCGTCGGCATCCCATACTGAGTCATCTGTGCTTGGGATCTGGGACAAAATCGATAGGGGAACCGCCGTTACCTTACGATACACGGTTTTTGGGTCCTTCATGATTCCATCTACGGTGAGCAGTTGTTCTACGGATATGCCGAAATGTTTCTCATTTTCTCTGAGATATGGCTCAATGAGTAGCCAATCCTCATCGGTCAATTCGGCCAGCGCCCCACCGTTGAGCTGTTCTTCCACAATCAGTCTATGGGGGTCTCTGGCGTAGATGGCCCCACCTGAAGCCAGAGAGAATAGATTAGACCCAGGATAAGGCCTTTCAAGAAAATCAACATTGCCATCCTCGTCGACCGTCAGGCCATTGAGGACGACAAATCCACCACCGTTCAGAGGGTCACCAGCCATGAAACTTTCAGCCAGGAAGTCAAGCGCTGTTCCGTTTATGACGACTCTGGGATGTCCGGCTGCGTTAATAAGGGGCCTTCCCGCAGCATTGCCCAAAACGTAAACAATCCCTCCTTTTGCGCCATACATAAAGCACTGACCAACGTCTCCATGGATGACGAGGAGCCCGTCTTTCATAATCTGGGCGATCTGGTCCTGGGCATTCCCATGAATGTGAATCTCCATGCCATCTATGCCGCTGGCGGTATAGTCTCCCGATGATCCATAAAGATCCATTCTTACGTCTTTTGTGTCGGAGCCAAAGCCGCAGCCTTCGAATCGCTGACCCCGGAGATCAAAGACAATGAATTTTCTCCAGCCAAGCTTGTAAGCGTCAGCCATCAACACGGCGTCACAGTGGTCTCCTTCGGGATCAAAATCTTTCGCGTCTATGACGAGAATCCTTTCCACGGCTATTGGCGGACGAAGAGCGATCCTGTTGGAAGCTTCGATCAGGGTGTAATGACCAATTTTCACAGTCTCGGTAATCTTTGGAAGGGACCTGAAAATCTTATTCAGGCATTCGTTAAGCAGACTTACCAACGCAGATCTCTTTTTGTCGCCAAGAGGGAGGCGTCGGTCAAGTAAAAAGGTAAGCGCTTCAATTACTGTCGCCGCAAGATTTTTATTCTTAACGGTTTTTCTGGTCAATTCCGCTATGACCCAACGGATGGTATTGTAGTCCCAAGCAGGACCGTTTTTGTGAAATAAATCGACGATCTTTTGGGGGTTTTTCTCATTTACCGCTTCATCCAATTGCCGCAGAATGTTCTCAAACCCGTGAGGTTTTTCAATAGGTTCGCTGACATCCATTGGTTGTCGCTTCTGAACTGTCACCTCGTCGCCAAATTTGTCATGACAGCGAAGTTCATATTGCCCCTTTTCGATTTGATTTACGTTAAACATGAACGCTCCGCCGTCGGACGCGGACCCACCCCTTGCATTCCAGTATTTGTCAGCTACGGGACTGAAACGACTGTCTTCTGAAGATATAGACCTGAGTGTGGCGTCTATAGCCTGCTTCTCAGAGCATATCAAACCGATTTGAGCCTCGCCGTCATAGATAGAAAAAACCTGTGGCCTTAGCATGGCGGTGTCGGTAATTCCAATCAACTGGAAGGTCTTGGTCTCAGGGACATGGCGAGCGATGATGAAGAACCACGGGCCATCAGGTGATGCCTGAATGTGAGTCGATTGGACGGCTTCGTAGAGAATCTGCTTTTCCTTGGACAGCAAATCGAAGTCCAATTCCCCGGTAGGAGCGAGGGCCTCGATGATGACTTCCAAGGGATACCCGTAGACCCTGTTCCAAAGATCAAATAACATTATACTGACTTCGGTATCCGTCATGAATTGAGGCTCATAACCTCTCTGTTTGAGATACTCACTGGTCGCATGGTAGTTTGCGAAATCCCCATTGTGAACCAGGGCCTCATTCAGCCCCATAAAAGGATGAGCGCCTCCCGGATGCCAGACACGTCCCCTTGTAGGGTAGCGCTGATGAGCTATCCAGACATGCGCAGGAAAATCATCCAACTTGTAGTAACGAACTACGTTCTCAGCGTACCCCACGATCTTTAGAATCATTACGTTTCGACCGTGAGAGAGCACAAAAGCCTGTTTCTCCCCTAATGAACTATAAAACTTCCTGTTTAGACGCACAGAATTTCGGCTGACAAATTCGTCTTCGATCATACGCTGAGGCATACCAGTCAGGCCGTTTGTCTCGGCAAATTCGGATAGAGTCCCTGGTTTTACCCTGACAAACGCGCGCCATACGTCCGGCGGTTTTACCTCAAGCCCTTCGAGTTCCCTATAGTCTCTAATGTGATCAAGCAATTCTTCGTTGGCAACGTCAAAGAATGGAGAAATAAATGACTCCTTGAGAGACGCTAAACATTTTGGTTCCAGAAGCGCAACATGGAGCATGTAGTGTGATTCAAGAGTTTCGTCGCTGACGCCCAGCTTGTTGCAATCCATCCCAACAGCGGCTATGCCGCCGCCTTTTCCATTACCGCGGTTATGCATCCTGTATGAAGGCTCGAAAATGTGACGCCCCGCCAATGGTACGGTCGAAGCAAAACCGGTTACGCCGCAACCTCCTTCATCTTCACCTTTATTCACTTTCGAAAAGTCCGGTATTCCAAATTCGCGCAGTCTGGAATCCAGTAATTTATTTGCGTAGTCAGATCTCAGCATAATTCAAACCTCAAACCAAACTAGTCCGGATGTCATCGTCCGGGCAGGAAGCGCTATAGTCCAAATGGGCCAGAAATTCCGTCCTTCCGACAAGCTCTCTGATACTCCTGAGCCCCATTCTGAAGAGGATTTCTCGAATTTGATCCCGCCAGCAGGCCAGCGTGTTTATGATCCTCTGTGTCCCCCATTGTAATTCCATGAGTCCCACCAACTCCAGGTCCGTGGTTGCTATGCCCCTTGCGCAGCCTCTGCCGCTCTCACAGTTGTGACATCTCACGCATTCCAGCGCCACCAACTCAGGGGTGCCGGTCACGACGCCGTCAGCTCCGAGCGCTATGGCTTTAACAATGTCGAATGCGGTACGAATTCCGCCGGACGCTATCAATGTGATTTGGTCCCTTACTCCTTCGTTTACCAGGAAGTTGTGGACTTTGGGGATCGCATATTCGATTGGCATGGCAATATTTTTCTTGGCCACATCCGGAGCCGCCCCCGTGCCTCCGTACGAACCATCGAGATGAACAATATGCGCTCCAGCGTAATAGGAACCCACCGCCACCATGTCGACGTCCGAGGGAGTGGAAACTTTGACGGATACCAGCGCTCTGGGATTTATTGCCTTGATCCAGTCGATGTGTTTCTTGTGATCCTCAACCGAGTAAACGGAATGGAAAGGAAACGGACTGAATAGTGAAGATCCTGGAACAGTTTCTCTGATCCTGGCGACGGCTTCCGTGACTTTAGGTCCCAATAAATGCCCACCCAGGCCGGGTTTTGCTCCTTGAGCGTACTTGAATTCGACTATCTTTACCCGTTGGATCGTTTCCTCTTTAACTCCGAAAAGCCCGGTGGCGACCTGAGTGATAATGAAGTCATCAAAGGGGTACAGCGCCTCAGGATATCCACCTTCTCCTGTACAGGTAAAAGAACCAAAAGCGGCGAAGGCCCTGATCCTGCTCAGCATCGTGATTTGACTGATCGAGCCGAATGACATGCCGCCTCCATACACCGGAATCGGAATTACAACGTCAAGACGGCCGTCTTTCTTTTTGTTGAGAGGAACGCTGACATCTATCTTCGACTTCTCAAGATCCGGGTCAGGAGGCTGATCCGGAAAGACGAGACGAAGTTTGTCAAAACCTCCACCCGATTCGCCCACCCGGTATTCAAGATCATTTGGCGGCAACTTTCCAGTCTCCGCCATGTGCCAGGCGCTCATCAGCAAGTCCGGAGTCCATCGATAATCTCCCAACGCTTTTGAGCTGGGATTGATTCCAACCCTGATTGCGTTCTCCGGACAGTTTCTGACGCACCTTGTGGCCTTCTTGGAGCATTCGATCCCGAGACACAAATGATCAAGAGGAGCCGCCAATCGGTTACCATGAGCCTGAAATACTCCCTGTGGACAGACGGCGACGCACTTCAGACAGTTTGAGCAGGAGTCCATAACTCGAACCATGTATTTGCCCAAAGCCCTGCCAAATCGGGATGGCGCGTGTTCCACCTTTGGTTCCGGCGCTTCGTTCCATATATTCCTGTAATGCATTTATCTAAGCCCTCTTATCAATTCCCGACTGTGAACAACTGTGCGAAGGTATCATTTTCAAGGTCTTCCCGGAACATAACCCGTCCTCGTTCTCCTCGCAGGCGTCTTGCCTCTCTGATTCCCATGGCGCCCATCATTTCCAGTAGCTGGTTGTGCCAGGCGCCAAGGAGATTGACAATTCTCTGGGCTCCCCATTTGGGTTGAATCTTGGAAATGGAAACTGGACAGGGGATTCCTTCCCTGCAGTTTCCACATACGCGGCACTCAAGCGCAATCAGTAGCGGCGTATCAACGCCAACAAGGTTGGCCCCGCATAACATCGCCTTGATGACGTGTTCAGCCATTGCTATTCCCCCGGAAACCAGAAAGGTGACTTCGTCTCGGATGCCTTCCTTGAGCAGGGCGAAATTAACTTCCTTTATGAGGTCCTTCAAATGAAGACCATTCTCGACATCCATCTCGTGACCATCTTCACCTGCCACATAGTGAATCAAATCCGATTCAAGCCTGTGGTATTCGATAATCGATCTGATATTTTCCGGTGAGGATTTGGCTATCATTCTTATTGAAACCAACAAGTTCGGAAATTTTATTTTCAGGAATTTCAAAAGCGCGGATGTTTCGGCGCCATGGGGTAACTCCACCATCTGGTAACCGCTTAAATCAATACTCTGAGCTTTTTCAGGTGGAATGAGAGGCACAATGCAAGACGCCGCGCCCTCAAACCTGACAGCGTCTTCATAGGGCATGAAAACAATTGTTCCGATACGTGTGGCGGCATCAACCACAGCTGACCAAACGCGCTCCGAAAGGTCTCCAAAAGGGAAAATGTCAAACACGATGGGCAAGGGTAATCGCATTGACGAAGGGGGTTCAGAAAGGAGTTTCCCCCTGGAGTCAAATTCGAGTCTCCTCAGATGACGCCCCAAATCGACTACAGTTGAAATATATTCTCTGCCGTGAATTCCGTCACGGGTCGGACGAACAATTTCACTCATGTCTGTCCACATGGAGTCAAATCCTTCGCCGGAGAACTTTCCACCATAGCCGGCGCCGGATACCGGGATTTTTCCTGTGGAGGCCTGTTCCCATGTAATGTTTATGACTTCAGGCTTATACAAATCATCGCCAAGCGCTTCCCACTCAGGGTTTATCGTCTTGTGAATAAGCCGTTTGGGGCAACCCTGAACACATCGGAAACAACTCTTACAAAACTCATCAATGGTGTCACTCATTATGGAAGTAGAAAAAGACCTGTTTTTGTAGACCCCATATACGCATTCAGTCTTTACGCATTTTGCGCACTTCAGACAGCCTTCTCCCCAGTCAACGATTCCTGAACGGCCTATAACCGGGAACCGGTTTTCGATGGGCTGAACATCGATGTGATATTTTTTTGGCATCTGTATAACCACCCAAATTTGGACGAGACTCTCTTAAACTAGCCGTTCAAAAGACGACAATCAAAGGACTGGATTTGAATCAGACGATTCATACGGGCCTGGCGCCAATGCCCGCCGCTTTAAGTATTTCAGGCACTTTGTCTTCCCATTCGATCGCCATGATGTGAACACCGGCCACGCCCTCAATCTCTCTTACCTGTTCAATGGTTTCAACGGCAATTTTTATGCCTTCGTCAGCCTGTTTATCCTTCGGGACTTTTGCCATCCTGTTGATCAGTTCATCCGGTATGTCCATTCCCGCGACTTTTGTGGCCATGTATCTCCCCATACCGACACTCTTCATAGGAGTGACACCGGCCATAATGTATAATTTGTCGGTTAATCCCGTATCTCTAGCCTGAGACATAAATTTCCTGAATCTTTCCATGTTGTAGATGCACTGGGTTTGAATAAAGTCCGCTCCGGCCAACGATTTCTTGCCTAGTCTTACGACACGCCAATCAACAGGATCTGCAAAAGGATTTTCCGCTGCTCCGATGAAGAACTTCGGATTTCCCTGAATCGATTCTCCTCCAATGATCACTGATGAATCCCGCATGTCTTTAACGGTCCTAAGAAGTTGAACTGAATCCAGGTCAAAAACCCCTACAGCCTCTTTCTGGTTACCGAATGACTGATGATCGCCGGTCAAACAAAGAACATTCCTTATTCCAAGGGCATACGCTCCGAAAAGATCGCTCTGAAGCGCAATCCTGTTACGATCTCTAGTCACCATTTGAAGTATCGGTTCATGCCCTAAAGACTTCAATATAGAGCACGCGGCCAACGAGGACATCCTGACTATTGCCGTCTGGTTATCCGTCACATTCACAGCGTCTACCCAACCCAGAAGAGACTTCCCCTTCCTGATCAAAATGTCGGCGTCCGAACCCTTTGGAGGCCCACATTCCGCTGTAACTGCAAATGTTCCTTTTTCAAACGTCTTTTCAAGTAAGCTTTCGGTTTTCACGGTTTTTGATCCTCCCTGATTACACGTCGGGGTCCCCCTGAGTGTGATGTCGACCAGTTAACAGGCGGCACATATTCTGCAAGTCGGTCGATCTCCCCAATTGCTGTGAGGCGCCTGATAATAAGATCCCAACCGCAAGGAGTCTCTGGATCAATTTCGCAACGTCCTCCAATTGAACCTCCACAGGGACCGTTCATAAGTTTTTTCGAGCAACGAGTCACAGGACACACTGCGCCAAAATATCCTAGTTTGCACTGTCCGCATCCCAGGCAGTTTTCTGTCCAGACTCCCCTCAATACAGTTTCACCAATAAAAAGTGTGTTTAGCGCTGGGATAACGGGCTTGTCCTGATATACCCTGGCAAGCGCCTGGACGCCGGCGCCACAACCCAGTGACAGAATGGCTTCGTGATCAGGGACCTGTTCAGCAATAACATCGATAAAATCGTCAACACATTGCCTGTCTATGCACGCTTCGGTAATAACTTTCCGGCGGCCATCTTTTAGGTATGATAACTTTAGCGCCGACGCCAGGAGCTGGGTTTCTCTGGTCCCTCCGGCTGCGCACTCGGCCACACATGAATCGCATCCAACGACGAGAACGGAAGAATAACGGTCTATCATCTCCCTGATTTCATCAAATTCTTTCAGTTCAGCGACAATCACGGATTTCCTCCTCAGTCGACCCCTCTCCGACGCCAAACAAAAGACCAACGGAGCGTAACTTGATGACTCTTCTCAATTCTTGATATGGGGCCACTAGAATCTAGCTGGTTATATAATCTAAACCTTTTCTGGAGCTCCAATCGCTCCAAGTGACTCAAGTTTTGTTACAAACTCTTTTAAAACAGCCTCTAATGACTGCTTGCAGACAGGCCAAAGACGAACGAACTCGATCCTCTCAGTCGCAATTCCAAGTTTATCCAGCCAAAGACGGGCAAAGTCCACTCTTTTCCTGGATCTCATGGAACCCTCCATGTATTGACACGCCTGTTCGGCGCACGCGAGAACCAGAACTCCCTGCGCTCCTGACGCCAGAGTGTTCAACAGAAAATGAGCTTCTATTTTGCCTGAGCAGGGAATAGAGACAAGACTAAGCCCTGGCCAAGACTTCGAGAATTCCTTTTGGGCACCGTCGGGAAAAAGACGCAAGTTCCAACAATGAAAAACTACAATTTTGTTTTCAAATGATTTCATCGGCACTCTGTTCAACTTTTATAATTTAATGCGCGACTCTTGATAATGCCATGCAACGGGTAACAATTTCAAGCGTTTTTAGTTAAAATCAAATCAAAATCGTGGCACAAGTAGCCGATTTATCCCATGTTTTAGTTTAGCTAATTGGTAGACTATAATTTAAGCGAACTTCTTTCTGTCAATGCGCCTAAAAGTCACGTCGGGGAACTGTTATTCAGAACGCTTTCGAAAATGAGGATAATTCTATCGTGATTGACTTTCTTGGAATAGCGTGACGCAGTTTGTCTAGCCAAATTTGAAGACGTTTCCAGGAATGGGATGTCAAGAAATCGTTCCATCGCTGTGGCCATCTTTGCGACATCCAGAGGGTCCTCAAGAACCATTCCATCACGACCGTCGCTGATGATCCCTGAAGCCCCGTTGTGGCGAGTGGTTATCGCAGGGAGCCCGGAGGCCATAGCTTCAAAGACAACCAGGGAACACGCGTCATAAAATGTCGGCAGCACAAATACGTCGCAAGCGTTGTAATAAGATTCGGGGTTTTGGGTTGGGCCCCGGAAGATCAGTCTGCCGCCAAGATCCAAGCTATCAACAAGGCCTAGAAGAGCAGGGGAGGGCTTCGATCCTACCACGACAACGCCAAACCTTTTAGATCCGCCCTTGTCGCGGAGTCTTGCGGCTGCCTGAATCAAGTATTTGACGCCCTTTTTTCTGAAATCGTACGCCATGAAAAGGAATAAGACACTATCTGGACCAAATCCAAGATCTCGCCTCAATACCTTTCTCGAATCCCCATCCCTGGTTCTTGCGAATTTCTCCAGGTCGACGCCGTTGTAGACGAGTTGAACATCGTCCTGACTCAATGCGTATCGTTGACGGATATCGCGCCTGATCATGTCCGAAATGGCGATAATTACGGGACGATTTTTCATACGAAAGGGAGCGCTCTCGATCCAGGAACGGACAAGACTCTTGGGAGAGAGAAACGTTAACAGTGTTTTTACAATGCGTGTGAACGGGTTTGCTTCCGCACGAATTTTTCTGAGGGAGCTATAGAAGTGAACTCCACCATGGCTCTGGTAAACGTTCATTTCAATGGTGGCGCCAAACCCCAGAACAATGTCCGTTCGCAACTTTCTGACAATGGACCGGTGCTTGAACGCGAAATGAAGTATCCGAAGGGAAGGGGGGAAAAGCTTAGACAATTTGGGAATTTGGTGAAATACAGCCCCCTGAGGTACCCCTCCCCATGATTGACCAACCAGGTGAACCTCCCATCCCCTTTGTACTAGTGTTTCAGAGAGTTCAACGGCGTAGGATTCAGCCCCTCCAGAGAAGCGGCTAAAATTCTCCAAGGCTAGTGTAATCGATTTCATGTCGTTCTTTTTTTAGATCTCTCCCATCTCTTTGCGTGTTTTAGGAAAATGTAGAACGCGCTATTCATGGCTATAATCATTCCGGGAATTCCATCCAGAATCCCTAGTTTCCAGACAGCGCACTCGAGGAATTTACCGATGGCGTGAACAATGCCAAAGATCACACAAAATCGCGGGTAACAGGAATGCTTCTCCGATGCGAAGGTTGATGAGAAATGGTTGATGGTATTAATTTGGTCCGAGATGTCACGATAGACATAATGCAGTATGGGGTTAACCAGATTCTCGACTCTACCGGAGACCTCCAGTTTTTCGTGAAGCGAATCGACAGACCAACAGCCAGTGTCTCGTCTGACCAACCTGACTTTTCTGTCCGGGAACCATCCACCGTGACGAATCCACCGATTCAGGTAACGGCTCAGACGGGGAAAAGAGAAGCCATTGACAATCGGGTCGGCGGTCGCGATGGATCTTAAAATCTCCTCGCGACCCTCATCCGAAATAACCTCATCAGCGTCGAGAGACAGAATCCAGTCACCCTTGGTTAAGCCCATGGCAAACTGTTTCTGATTTGAGTAACCCTTCCAGTCATTGTGGTAAAGGCGAACGCCAAAGCGTTCACATATCTCAATAGTCCGGTCCGTACTGCCGGAATCAACGACTACTATGTCTTTTGCAAAAGATACGCTTTGCAAGAGGTTTTCTATTCGGTCCTCTTCGTTGAGCGTGATTATTGCCACGCTGAGAGTGGGAGACCTTTCTCCTACGGACATGCCGAATCAGCCTCAGAAACTAGTGGCGCCAGACAATATCTTCTCGAAGAATATCCTGAAACAGTTTGGACTCGCATCATATTCAAAGAGTGTTTCTCAAAATGAAGGAGATAATAAAGACAGAAGCGTAACGTCCACGAGTTAACATAATATATCTTATCGGACATTATCCTGACCGGTAATTCGTAAATAACTTTGATATCATGATGGTTTTCCAGTTGGGAATAATTCCAGGGCCTTTTTCATATCCGAAACCTTGAAAATGAACAACGCCGCTTCACTGTCCGAAAAGCCCGAACCATAGGTGTAGGATATGTTGATGCCCGCATCTCCAAACGCTCTGGAAATTCTGTTCAGAATTCCTGGAGTGTTATCCAGGACCATTCCAATGACATCCTGAGCCTTGATTTTGTATCCTGCGTCATTGAGAATTTCTGTGGCTTTGTCCGGGTTGTCGGTGATCATGCGAATCATCGAATACTTGGCGGATTCCTGCAAGATAGCCTCGTAATAGTCCCTTGGAGCTACCCGGCGCCCCGTTTGGCTTCGCACGTCATAAAGCGCCAGCAGATATTCGTTAGCGTCTTGAATGCTTAACGCTTCAATATTTATGTGCTCCTGCTTGAGGATATCGGTGAGCTTGGCGAGTTCACCAGGAGCGTCCGCCAACATAACCTCCAATTGTTTTTTTACAGGCATCGCAATCTCCAAAATTGATATCGGTTGAGTTTAGTTGATTATGCAATAGTTGTGCTTCTAATGAAAAGCTTTTGATGATAAACTTTTGATATCATATAGTCAGGCACGAAGAACTTTTGTCGGCGGATCTGCCTAAATTTGTCAGGCTGGATGCCGATTCTCGTTTATCTCACCTGGTGGCGTTTTGAACAGAGGCGCACTTTTCAACTCACTGAAATCCGCAGATGGGGTCGAGGCGCCGTTTCGATCCCATTAACCTTTATTAGCGCGTAATTGGTTTTGTGGAGGATGATTGGAAGCCGCTGGTTTTGAAAATCATTACCTTAGCAGTCTGTTAGCTCGTCGTGTCTATTCGGAAAATGGCGATCGGCTTGGCAAGGTCAACGACCTGACTCTGAATTTGGAAATGCCTATCCCGGAAGTCGTAGGTCTGACTTACAGGCCAGAATTTTCGAGGCGCAGGTTTTATCTTTCGTGGAACGAAGTTGTCAATTTGGACAGTGGTCTGGTGATAGTCAGAACAGGGTATGGTCCTCCCTTGCCAATGGACGGAAAGATGATGCCCGAATCCGAGGTATTTTTGAGAGATTTTTTGCTGGACAAACAGATAGTCGATGTCCACGGAGCAAAAGTAGAGCGTATCAACGACCTAATGTTCATAAGATCTGAAGGAAAACTGTTACTTGTTCAGGCTGACGTTGGTTTGAAAGGACTGCTCAGGAGACTTGGCTTTGAGAAATCAGTCACAAGGTTTTGCAGATGGTTTTTTGATTACGAACTTAAGGACAGATTTATTGCCTGGAACTATGTGGAGCCTCTAGCGTTCACTGATCGCCTTAAACTCCAAGTCCCACAGAGTAGACTTGCAGAACTTCATCCGGCCGATCTTGCCGATATCATTGAAGATATGGATGTCCACGAAAGATCGGCTTTGGTCGAGACATTGGATGAAGAGGTCCTTGCAGAGGCCATAGAAGAGATGGATCCCAAGGTTCAGGTCGCAATAATGAGACGACTGGAACCTGACAGAGCGGCCGATATTATTGAAGAAATGTCTCCAGACGAAGCGGCCGACCTGATAGCTGACCTGCCCAGCGAAACAGCTACAGGGATTCTTCGGGAGATGGATTCCGAATATGAGAAAAAACTTAAAGGTCTTTTAGCTCACGAAGAAGATGAGGCCGGTGGACTAATGACCACGCAATTTATGGCCCTGCCTCCAGACCGCACTATAGTGGAAGCTCTGGCCCACATCAGACGCCACGCCAATGAAATGGACGTCGTCTACTATCTATACATAGTTGATTCAGACGGCAAATTGCTGGGCGTAACCAATCTCAGAGAACTGCTTTCGAACGAAATTTTCACTCCACTAGAGGAAATAATGACATCGAGAATGATTACGGCCAAGATCAATGATGGCCCCGAAGATCTGGCGAATCTTTTCGCGAAGTATGGTTTCAGAGGGATACCAATTTTGGATGAACAGGATAGGATTGCGGGAGTCGTCAGATTCAAGGCTCTCCTTGAAATCTTGGCTCCGCATCTGGGCAAGTAAATAAATCTTTGGATAGATAAATGGTGAATTTCAGCCAAGTCAAAATATCCGGCGCCCAACTGTTCAGGTCTAGGCTCGTTAGGTTGTGGGCGGTCCTGGCGCTAATGGGCCCTGGTATCATAACATCAAATGTAGACAACGACGCAGGCGGAATTACCACCTATTCTCTCGCCGGAGCAAAGTTCGGCCTAACTATGCTGTGGTCTCTCATTCCCATAACTGTAGTGTTAATCATCGTGCAAGAAATGGGCGCCAGAATGGGAGTCGTCTCCGGAAAGGGGCTTTCAGATCTCATAAGGGAGCGTTTTGGAGTAAAGGTAACATTCTATCTCATGATATTGCTTGTGATCACCAACCTGGGAAACACCATTGCGGAGTTTGCGGGGATAGCGGCTTCTTTGGAGATTTTTGGAGTTTCAAGATACTTGGCCATTCCTTTTGGAATTATGTTTTTGATGTGGTTGGCGGTAAAAGGCACATACAGTTCTGTAGAAAAGGTTTTTCTCACAGCCTGCGTGTTTTACATATCGTATATAGTAGTTGGATTCATCGTAAAGCCTGATTGGGTAGAGGTTGTGGACGCTATAGGATCGCCGTCAATCAAGTTTGACTCCGACTTCATGTTGATGCTTACAGGTTTGGTTGGAACCACAATCGCTCCCTGGATGCAGTTTTATCTACAGTCTTCGGTTGTGGACAAGGGACTTAGGGTACAAGATCTCAAAGCAGCGCGGATCGATGTCATAGTAGGATCTATCGTTGTGTCGGTGGTAGCTTTCTTTATCATTCTGGCGTGCGCAGCGACACTTTTCAAGTCAGGGATTGTTGTCGAAGAAGCCTCCCAGGCAGCGCTGGCCCTTGAACCCCTGGCCGGGAAGTACTGCACTTGGCTTTTCGCATTTGGTTTATTTAACGCGTCCGTCTTTGCCGCTGCAATTTTGCCCCTTTCTACCGCGTACACCATCTGCGAAGCCTTTGGCTGGGAATCCAGTCTGGATAAGAAATTTTCAGAGGCCCCTCAATTTTACGGACTTTACTGTTTCACAATTTTCTTTTCAGGACTTGTAATTCTGGCCCCAAATCTTCCTTTAGTTTCAATAATGTATGTCTCTCAAATACTGAACGGACTTGTTCTTCCTGTAATCCTGTTATTTATGCTTTATCTCGTTAATGACAAGTCTGTAATGCGTGACTTCACGAATGGACGAACGTTCAATATCATAGCATGGGCGTCGGTGATAACGCTGATAGCTCTGAGTATGATCACTCTGGGACTGACACTACTGCAAGGTCTAATGTCCACAGGCTGAACCAAACCTAGACACTAAGCTATAGTTATATTTATTGTTAAAACAACATATTATGGTTAGTTATTAAAGTTATTTATTGACTTTTAATTAGAACTATCCTATATTCCACAACTGTGAGAACGGAGTTTGGTTAATGCCAAACAGTTTTCACCTAGACCTCTGCCCGGGTGGACACCCTCCCTCCCCCATAACCCCCCCATCCGGGTTTTGAGGTCTTTTGACTTATCGGGCGTTTTGCCCACATTTATTACCTTTAATGGTGGTGGCCTTCAGCCACCACCATTCCCCCTGACTAAACCTGTATGAATATAAAACCGATTCTCGTCTGGACAGGTAACCTTAGATACTGTAATGAAAATGTGTTGAGTAAAAATAGAACAATCTGTTTCAATAGCAGGCGGGAAAAATGAAAGAAGCTTTCAATTGGATGGTCACAGGGCTTTTTCTCATTGGTTGTGTGATCTTTCTTCGTTGGCTGTTAATTCTCGGACTTTAACTCGGCGTTTTGTTTTAGGGATGATCCACCGCCGAGATTGAATCATGGGCCAAAGATGTTCATCACGCTCCGAAGTCCCAGGCCAATAGAAGTTATCCCCTCCTCGAGTATTTTAGCCAGAGTAACAGTTTCTTCAAGCTCTGATTCCTGATCGAATATTTCAACATCGACGTTTTTGTTGAGCCAGTGGTAAGACCCGCGGTCGTTCTTCAGGGCTTTCCCTACCCCGACCAGGGAAATCAAATGTCGTTTAAACGCGCATGGGTCTGCTATTCTGACACAACCGGCGGAAGTTGGGCCGAACACCCCGGGTTGTATTGTTTCAGGATTAGGATGAGCCGATAGTTCAAAGCCATGAAGACCCAATTCATTGTACCGCTCACAGCGGCCAAATCCATCACAAATTTGAAGGGGAATAAAAAGCCCCCTATAGAGGTTCGCAAGAGGTTGAGATTGGGAAGCGAAGAAAATGACATCGGGGTAACAATAGATGTGGTTAATGGAAAAAGAACCTTTCGGTGTTGGGGATCTGTCGGCTCCAACTGCAACGTTTCCACGATAAGTTTCTCTTGTTGACCCGTCAACCATCAAGGCAAGAAGACGAAGTTGGTATCTCCTTCTATCTATTTCAATTTTGGCCCCTACTATGCCGTGCTTCTTTCTAAGTTCTATTTGATCGACACTGAATTCTCGCCAGTCCCTGTAAAGTCCTGGTAGGCAGGGATCGTATGGCGGCGTTATCTGCTCGCCTTTTTCGTATTCTATGGACAGCTTCTCTCTGTCAAATGAATCAGGACTCACGTTTTTCCAAATGTCCTCTCCATTTATTTGTTCCGAGGCTGACAGTTGGGTTACCGGATAGATGTATTTGTCGGATATTTCGTGCGCCAGTCCGGTCTGGAATATGAAAACCAAGTGAAACAGCACCAAGAGTAGAGTTACGCCATAGGAGGAATAGCATGATTGACGAACGGCGCATCTTCTCAAAAAAGATTTCGATATAGGCCTGGTCATGCTCTTATTTCTTCACTCGAAGTCTTTTTCCCAAAATTAAACATCGATATCGGGGTGTACCTGGGCCCATTCCGACCTAATATGCTCTGGAAGAGTGTTGCCCTATCTAGTTCAAAACTCGGTCCTTTACATTCCAGGTTTCGTATCAAATCTACCAGTGTGTCCTTACCTTTGTCGGATTTTGTTCGTCCAAGGGTGAGATGAGGGTTGTAAGGTCTGGTTTCACGTTCGAAGCCGAGATTATCGAGGGCACTGTCTATTAGGCCCACCATTCTTCCGAGATGCCCCAAACTATCATCTAACCCTGCCCATATCACTCTGGGACGCATAAGATTTGGAAAAACGCCGAGACCTGAAATCGCACTAACAAACGGCGTCTGACTCCCAAAAACAGGTTCTATGGCCTGTTCGACGTCAGAAATACGCGATACCTCAATGTTTCCAAGGAATTTCAAAGTGACGTGAATTGAGGCAATCCTGGTCCACCTTATATCCGCCCTACTCTGTTTCAAGACCGCAGCGATTTCATCCAGGAATTTAATGGCATTTTCCGGCAGTTCCAATGCTACGAATGCGCGAATTTGTTCTTGATTTGTTTCAACAGGAGCCAAGTTTTTCATCTCAATCTTATATTGTAGTCCCTTGTCCGTACTTGACAGGAGACTGCTCATAAATCTTTTTTGCTTCAGGGGCCAATTCCTTGAGGTTTTTTATCCGTTCATCGTCAGCGGGATGAGTTGACAGCCACACCGGTATTGGGGGTTTATTGATTTTTCCCATTCTTTCCCACAAATGTATTGATTCTTGGGGATCATAGCCCGCCTTGGCCATATACAACTGCCCTATTCTGTCCGCCTCAAGTTCGTGTGTCCGGCTGTACGGCAATATAACTCCTACTGTAGCCCCTAATCCCAATGCGCCAATTACTGCCTTGGTTTTGTTATCCAACTTGCCTTCCTTATCTTTAAACAACTCAGATCCCAAGGCGCTTACTCCCTGGATCGCCAATTGCTGACTCAGTCTTTCTCCTCCATGTCTTGCAACTGCGTGGCCTATTTCATGTCCTATTACCGCAGCCAATCCAGCCTCATTTTTTACGAAGGGAAGAATTCCTGTGTACACGACTATTTTGCCACCCGGCAGAACAAAAGCGTTTGGGATGTCCTTTTCCACCACGAGAATTTTCCAGTCGAAGCCTGGACGGTCAACGCCCTCCGCAGCCTTACTCACCCTGCCGGCGACTGTTTGAACGAACTCATTAATTTTCTGGTCTTTGCACTCGGGTTCTCTCTTTAGCAATTCTGAGTATGTCCTGGCCCCTAACGAGTCCAAATCCTTGTCAGGGAGAAAATTCAACTGTTTTCTTCCCGTATGAGGCACTGTGGCGCAAGCGGCGACTAAAACCGCAAGTCCGATAGACAACCCGACCACGCCTATTATGTTTTTTGTCGACGTTTGAATACTCATTATTAGGAGCTATTCCTTCTACAGGCCAAAACATGACTAACTACAATATAATCATGATATAGCACATTGATATATATGCTGTTTATTGTATATTCCCTAATTTAATCTGTAAGTAAATACGTGTCAATTTTGATAACCTTACCCCGACATCATCGCGTCTTATGTCAGAACACAAAGGTAGGAAAACAGATCTGAAAGGAAAATCAAAACTGCGGAGAGGTTGTCGCTCATGGAACCGTTTTCATGAGCATTAACCGAACTGGAGAATTAGTCCGATTCTGGATTTATAGGCCAGAGGCCTCTTTCTGTGAGCGTTTCCCTAAGGACCTTTAGACCCTGGTTCATCACTGGCATTCCTCCATAAATCGAACACTGAAAGATTACTTCCGCAATCTCAAGAGGTTTGCAACCGACGTTTAAGGCGGCGTTAATATGGAGTTTAAGCTCCTCATTCCTTTCCAGTACCGTCAACGCCGCTACAGTGACCAATTGTCTAACATTATGTGGTATTTTCTCCCTCGAGTACATCTGGCCTGTGATGAACATCGAAAGGTCCTTAGCCATAGTCTTGTCGAAGGAACGCCATAGATCAAAAGGTCTTTCACCTGCATAGTTTTCAAAATAAAGGCTTGCGGTCTTTGCTGTTTTTGTTTTCAGGTCGTCTTTCATAACAACTCCTTACGTATCTATATTTTTCGATATGGCTCGATGACATGCAATAAACACAACTTTTTAGGAGCGCCAATCTTTTAGGGGGAGAAATAATCCTATCGTTGCAGTGCAGTTCTCTCGCTAATATTTGTTGTGAAACTAAATGGAAAAAATATCTCCGTCCCTCGGAACGGTCATCCTGCAAGGGATGGAATAGTCAATCGAGATCTTTTTTACAAGAACATCCCAGTCCTCCTGACACAGCGGAACAGAGTAAACAGCGTTCGACATCGGGTCCTTCATGGGTTCCTTTGGCTGAATTTTCTTGACCGTATTATTTTGCGGGTCCCCAAGAACTTGATCTCCACCAGAGATGTGGACCAGGAAAATCTCTTTCGTCGGTTTCCATTTCTCAACAAAACTTAATGCGGTTTGTAAACTCATGTGGAACGGACGGTTTTCCACAGGTTCATTCAACCAGTGACTTTGAATCACAAGAACGTCAGCCCCGTACATTTGAGGTATTACAGTTTCTATTTCAGCAAAGTCGGACGTGTAGATCAAGCTCTTGCAATGAACTGAATCATCATTCATCTGGCGAATCACATAACCCACAGCCCCCTTGGCCGTAGGTCCATGGAAAGTCTTGAAAGGGATAATTTCCGTATCCCCGACTGATATCGTGACGCCTGATTGACAGAGTCTTTTCTCAACGAGAGACCCAATCAGGTAACCAAATCGTTCCTCTACGATCCGCCAAGTAATTTCTGTCGCATAAACCGGTATTGGGGTCCAATCATTCCGTTTAAGGGCTCTCTTGAATACAAGAAGCTCGTCCAATCCCAGGCAGTGATCTCCATGTTCATGGGTAATTAACACCAAATCAGGAAGTTCCATGTGGTAGCGATTCATGTGAGTCAGCAGATCGGGGCCCGGGTCTATAAGTATCCTTCTTGAAGTAGTTATCTGGATGGATGTTCTTGTCCGTTCTTCATCAAGTTCGTTCATCTTTTTGCATATCATACAGCCGCATGAATATTCCGGCAGTCGCCACGCACTCCCAGTGCCGAGGAATAATATATCCATGAATACTTCTCCAAATAGTTCTAGCCTGGATTAATTTTGCGGAAACACACCAGATGGAAAGATTTTCTATGCGTGACCAACAACTCTGTTAAAAAGGTAAAGATGCTCAATACGTTATAGATACTCTCAACGTGCTGATAATATAGCCTTTTTATGGACGAGAAAGCGGGTTCAATTATGTTGCGCCGTTTGCAAATAATGAGACGATCTGGATGGTAAGATTGCCCCAGAATGCGCTAAAAGCCCGGATTTATTTTCCGCGATAAACGATGAGCCCGTGACTAAGGTCGTAAGGAGACAAGGCCACGGTCACACGATCTCCCAGGAGAACCTTTATTCTGAAACGGGACATCCTTCCGGATAGTTTGGTTCGGATGCTTTTGCCGTCATCAGTTTCCACCTGATACATGCCTCCTGAATGCACCTTGACCACAGTTCCTTCTACTTTTACGTTGTCATCTCGGCTCACTTAATTTGTCTCTCCTCTCTCTCAGCAAGTTTGAAATTATTTTGTCACGATCATATAAAGAAATGATCTCCCAATTTCAATTTAATATTGCATCACTGGGTCAAAAAGTCTATACGAATTGTCCATAATTGTTGGATGAGTTCAGATTATGCCGACAAGTCGGTATTCCTGCCTGACTCTTTCGAGATCTTCCAAAGTATCAACTTCTATTGAGTCTTTGTCCGTTACCACCACACGGACCTTGAAACCATTTTCCAATGCTCTGAGTTGTTCCAATCCTTCAGCGCGTTCCCATTTTCCAATTGGGAGTTTGTTAAAGATCTGAAGGAAGTCTTGCCTGAATGCGTAAATGCCATGATGCTTGTAATAAGTATGCTGTTCATTGGCGTTTCGACAAAAAGGCACAGTGGATCTTGAGAAATAAAGGGCGAATCCATCCCTATCAAATACAGTCTTTACTGCATTTGGGTGATGGATCTCTTCCTCCCTGACAATTTCGTATATCAATGTGCTCATGGGGATGGATGGATCGTCTATCAGTGGTTCGATTACCTGATTTGTCATTTCAGAGTCGAATAGCGGCTGATCCCCCTGAATGTTGACGACTATATCCATGGGTGACAGCTTGAGTTTTCTAGCGGCCTCAGCGACTCTATCAGACCCGGAAGCATGGTTCTCAATCGTCATGATGGCTTTCCCTCCGTGGTCAGAAACCGCAGCAAATATAACTTCTGAATCCGTTGCCACGTAAACGCTTGACAGAGCTCCGCACGACTGAGCTCTTTCGAGAACCCTCACTATCATGGGTTTTCCGAGAATATCACAAAGAGGTTTACCCGGAAATCGTGATGATTCGGCCCTGGCAGGAATACATCCTATTATTTTCTGCATTTTATCTATATTTTCCGCGTTCCGTCCACTTAAACCGCATTGGTCGACAACCTTCGTCACGAGTCATCATGTAGCCGTTATCTTAGGGTTTCAAACGCAGCTTGCCTCAATTCTCCTGCAATTCTGCCGGCATCTTCAAGTGTGGTGCGAAGAGAAACAGGAATTACAATGAGTCGTTCGAGCCATTTTGCCGTGGCGGGCAAAGTGTCGGACGAATATTGAATCTTTTCATTGTAATATGGCTTTCCGAATGGAAATTCACCCGGCCAGGCTGTCTTCATGCCAATGAGATGCTCCCAATTTCCCAGGAAATGCCAAAGGTTGTTCTTGAAGCTGATGGCGGTAATTCCTTTAGAAGAAACTTTCTTGTGGAATTCTATAGCATGGGCCCCTTCGGGAAAGAAGAAGCAAACATGCGTGTGACTATCTCGAGCGTTTTCGGGGATTGCCCTCATCTGGACCCCGGTAACCTGGTTCATGGCCTCAGCAATAATGGAATGATTCCTATCCTGAATTTTAAGTATATCCGGCAATCTCCCCAACTGCGCCAAACCAACCGCTCCCTGGAGTTCATTCATCCGATAATTGAAGCCGAGAAAACTCCTTCCTTCAAGCGCCCTGCCTACGTCCGGGTTATGGTCATGTCCGTGATCTGAATATTCAGACGCAGTTTTGTATATTTGTGGGTCGTTTGTTACGATCATCCCACCTTCCCCTGTGGTTATCGTTTTATAGAAGTCGAATGAATAGGTGCCACAGTCCCCTATGCCGCCGGTAATTTTGCCATTCACAGACCCTCCGAGGGCTTGAGCGGTATCTTCCAGGACTCTTAATCCACGTTTTTCCGCTATTTCCTTGATTTCAAGCATTCTAGCCGGACCGCCCAGCATGTGGACCGGGACTATGACCTTGGTTCTAGGCGACAATTTATCTTCAAGGTCTCGAGGATCCATGTTCAGTGTGTCATCTATTTCAACAGGAACGGGTATGGCTCCGCACTCAATAATTGCCTCAAATGTGGCCACAAAAGTAAAGCCCTGGGTTATTACCTCATCTCCGGGTTTTACACCCAACGAAACCAGAGCCACTTTAAGAGCGGATGTTCCAGAAGTGACCGCATGAGCAAACCTTGTTCCAACGAATTTTGAGAAAGCGCTTTCAAATTCTTTTACCTTATAAATACCCTTTCTTTCGTTTGGGAATTCGTATCTGAACAATATTCCTGTGTCCAGAACATCATTCACCTGCTCTCGTTCCCTGTCTCCTATTAGTTCAAAACCAGGCATAGATTTCTCCTGAATTTAATTCTTATATCGATTAATTCAACTGTTATAGTACGGCTTATTTTTTTGGTTTTAGCTTCTTTTGTTCTAATCGGCGAAAGCCGCGTCATAGATCGCATGGGCTTCTGTTGGACCGAGTTTCCTAGGGTTGTTTTCTACCGGACGGGTAACTTTTAGGGCGCTCTCAATAAGCATCGGTATATCTGCCCTTGGTATGCCCAAATCACTGAGAGACTGGGGTATTCCAATATCATCCGCCAGGGTCCTTACAGCGTCCACTGCATTCTGAGCCGCCCATCTGGGTGAAAGTCCTTCAACAGATTCACACATGCTCTTGGCCACCAATGCTAATGCTTCTACCGAAGCCGGCAGGTTGAACTGCATGACATGCGGGATAAGGATAGCGTTGGCCAACCCATGCGGGATTCTATAATGCCCACCCAAGGGATACGCCAAAGCATGCGCCGCGCCAACTCCAGCGTCGGCCAAGGCCATGCCACCGAAAAGGCTTCCAAGAAGCATTTTCTCCCGTGCCTCGATGTCGTTTCCGTGGTATACGGCCTGCCTGAGGCTCGCCGAAATAAGCCTGATGGATGTCAGACTGAGCGATTCCGTAAAAACTGAGGATGAACGTCCGCTCATAGATTCAATTGCGTGCGTAAGAGCGTCCATCCCCGTAAAAGCAGTCACCAGAGGGGGGACAGATAGAGTGAGTTCAGGATCAAGCAGGGCTGCGTTTGGGAAAAGATATGGGCTGTTGATACCGCCCTTGACACTCGTTGTACGATTGGTGAAGACAGCAGTGAAAGTAACCTCGGCTCCCGTTCCCGCAGTAGTGGGGATCATCACGGTAGGTGGCGAAGGGATACTGACCTTGTCCAGTCCTATATAGGCTTCTGCTTTACCCTTGTTAGTTATAAGCGCCGCCGCCGCCTTTGCGGTATCCATAGCGGACCCGCCTCCCAGACCAATGACTAGATCTGCCTGCAAGTCCCGCCCGACTGCCGCAGCGTCATCCGCATTGTCAAGATAAGGCTCAGGCTCCACTCTCAGCGACATCTCAACATGAAGTCCGGCTTCGCGAAGTGACGCTCTAGCTAGTTCAATCATGCCGTGCTGTTCAAGTTCGGGATCCGCCACGAGAAGACATCTGGCAGCTCCTAATTCTTTAGATATTGCCCCCAGCGCCGATATTGAACCACGGCCTGAGTAAATCTTGGTTCTGGAGTGAAAAGTTTTTAATTTTATGTTCATTTTATTTCTACACCGTAAAAGTAGAATTCAGTATCTTGACAAACCTATAACAAAAAAGGTACGCACGATCAAGTAAAGAAACCCCTTACAATTTCTGCGCTGTTATGTTAAATAACATATTTTGAGAAAACTCTACGCTGGAGGCGTTTAACGTGCTTGAGATTCTATCTCGCGGTTTCCGTGACGCTCGACAATACTTGCAAGGCATGCGCACGCTCAATGAGGAGAATTTGGGCGAGGCCCTGAAGATTGTCCGTATGTCTCTGCTGGAAGCCGACGTGGAATTCCAGGTTACTCGTTCTTTTCTTGACAGGGTTAAAGAGCAGGCAATTGGTGAAATTGTACAGGTTAAGGTCAAACATAAGGACAAGAAACTTAAAGTAACCCCTGGCGATCATTTTATCCGACTTTGTCATGACGAACTGGTCCGTTTAATGGGACCCGCTGATGTTTCATTGAATTTCCCGGCCAAAGCGGTCAATTCAATCATGCTGGTCGGGCTTCAGGGGTCTGGGAAAACGACTACAGCCGCTAAAATAGCCAGATTTTTTATGAAATCTGGTAAAAGACCTCTGCTCGTAGCTGCCGATGTTTATCGTCCCGCTGCAGTGGATCAGTTAAAGAAGCTTGGGCAGGACTTGGGTCTCCCTGTTTTTGCAGACTCCTCCGCAAGCCCCCCGGAGATATGCAGGTTAGGCCAGAATCAAGCCCTAGAATTAGGGGCAAATTTGGTCATATTTGACACGGCTGGTCGTTTGACGGTCGACGAAGCCCTTATGGATGAGTTGTATCAAATCCAGCAATTCACATCCCCGGACAATGTTTTGTTGGTTTGCGACGCAATGATTGGCCAGGAATCAGTAAACGTAGCCAATGCATTTAATAAGAGAATAAATCTCAGTGGTTTCATTCTTACAAAGTTGGATGGCGACGCTCGTGGCGGAGCTGCAATTTCAATCAAAGAGGCCACTGGAGTTCCAATAAAGTTCCTGGGAATGGGCGAAGGACTCGATCGTCTGGAGGAATTCAGACCTGAAGGACTTGCCTCACGAATTCTGGGACTGGGTGACGTTGTTGGTTTAGTTAAAGATTTTGAAGAGGTCATTGACGAGAAACAAGCTGAGCAAGACGCTATGCGCATGCTACGAGGGAACTTTACTCTCAATGATTTTCTCTCCCAGATCAGGACCATAAAAAAAATGGGGCCTCTACAAGACGTCGTGGAGAAAATGCCTTTCTTCCCAGGAGGATTGCCCCCTCAAGCGAATTTTGACGATTATGAACTAGTTAAGATAGAATCAATGATAAACTCGATGACACCTTCGGAACGCATGATTCCTGATGCTATAAATGAAAGCAGAATTGAGCGGATAGCTAAAGGTTCAGGTAGAAAAGGAAACGAAGTCAGGGATTTACTATCCAAATTCAAAGATATGCGCGATCTTATGAGCGCCATGGGGGGTGGTAAACTTCGAGGAAGGTGGAAGAGGCTTAAAGGAATCAAACGAATGTTCAGCGGCGGTTTGGGAAATTTGATGGGCGGAGATCCTTCCGCATCTCCAACCCCAGACAATCCCTTTGGTCTCCCTGAAGTTAATAAAGCTCCGCAGGTTTCCAAAAAAAGTTTAGAAAAACAACGCAAGAAAAATAAAGAAGCTAGAAAAGCACGAAAAAAATCCAGGCGATGAAGAAGTTACAAAGTTTTTTGTGTCAGGAGATTGTGTTCACATTCCTGACGTCATTTGGGATAGACTTTATCTTTAGTTCTGCTTTCGGTTTCGTTTTTCGAACCGATCCATTATCTTGACGGAGGAAAAGATGCTTTGGAAATTGATTGGGATGATTGTTCTCGGATTAGTGAGTGGAGCTTTGAGTTACTATAATAAAAACTTCTTTGTAAACATTTTTAATGACATTCTTGGCAGGGAAGAAGAGGAAGATACTGCAACAAAGATCGGCAGGGGGTTTTTCTACGGTTTTCTTTTTCCATTGTATTTCCTACTGCTTGTCGCTGGTTTGGCCGCTCTCGTTTCCTTTCTGATCACGGCTGGAATAATAGCGGCTATAGTGTTTGTTTTTGTGTGGGTCACGGAGAAGATTCTACCTCAGAAATGGATTGGAGAGATATGTCTTTCTCTGTTCAGGAAGGTCGGTCTTAAAGGAGAGGAAACTCCGCCAACCCCATGTTGTACTGTACAATCGGATATTTATCCAAAGTCGGAAGACAAGACAAAATAAAATTAGATGTGAGACATTGAAACTGACACGTCTCAATGATAAGATAGTTTGAGATGAGGGAAGTGGGAGGGAGAAGAAATCGACTTTCAGTTCCCTCAGAAATAGCATTATTGAGAGTGTCAGTTGCAGAGATGTTGAAAAGTATGTCAAGAGCCGAGCCTCATTTAGTTGTCGATCTGGATGAAGAATTGCCTCAAGCTTACAACATACCCACCTAGCCTTTCGAAAACCAAACATCCTTAAATTGCCTTCAATTCGTCAAACTTTTGTAAATGCAAGCTTTCTGTCAGCGAAGTTCACTATATCAGAGCATGAGATCGAAACACAGACGCCGAGTTAGTAGCGTCATATCAACATTCGTTGAAAGACGGTTTAATTTAACAACAAATAATTTGACGATATCAAAAGTTACTGTACAATGTTTCGTTTTCAGCCGGAATAGATCTTCCGGCAGTCAGTTTTGTGGCTTTGCGGAGCCTAGGGAGTGAAATGATCGAGCATAAAAAACTTAAAGAATTTGTAGAAAACAGCGCCCGTATGTGTCAACCGGATCGAATTCACTGGTGCGACGGATCACAGGAAGAATATCAACTCATGATTCGCCTGATGGTTCATGCGGGTACCGCCATTTGGTTAAATCCATTGAAAAGGCCGAATAGTATATTCGTTAGATCAGATCCTATGGATGTAGCCCGCGTCGAGGATCGTACGTTTATTTGCTCTGTCCGACGGGAAGATGCCGGTCCAAACAACAACTGGGCGGACCCTGCTGAAATGAAGGCCACGCTGTCGAAATTTCTTTCGGGTTCCATGAAGGGTAGGACTATGTATGTAATCCCCTACAGCATGGGCCCGACTCATTCTCCGATAGCCAACATAGGAATTGAATTGACTGATTCTCCGTATGTGGTAGCGAACATGCACATTATGACGCGAGTGGGCAGCAATGTCATGGATGTTCTCAATACTCATGGAGAGTTTGTTAGGGGCATACATTCTGTAGGAGCTCCTCTGATACCTACCGATCCCGACTCACCATGGCCGTGCAACGCTCATCACAAATATATCTGCCATTTTCCAGAAACCCGTGAAATCTGGTCATATGGATCCGGATACGGTGGTAATGCTTTGCTGGGCAAGAAGTGCCACGCTCTCAGAATTGCCTCTGTGCAGGCGCGCGATGAAATGTGGCTTGCTGAACATATGCTGATTCTGAAACTTATCAGCCCGGAAGGCGAAGTAAAATTCGTCGCAGGAGCCTTTCCTTCAGCTTGTGGCAAGACAAATCTGGCAATGATGGTCCCTACCCTCCCCGGTTGGGAAGTTCAAACCGTGGGAGATGACATAGCCTGGATGAAATTTGGTGAGGACGGTAGGCTAAGGGCCATCAACCCAGAAGCCGGTTTTTTTGGGGTAGCGCCGGGCACTAGTCTAAGGTCAAATCGGAATGCGCTGCTGGCATGTTCAAAGAACGCTATATTTACTAACTGCGCATTGACGCCAGATAGTGATGTCTGGTGGGAAGGTATGACTGAAACAGACCCTGAAGATCTGACAGACTGGCTCAGAAGACCGTGGAAGCCGGATTGTGGTAGAAACGCCGCTCACCCTAATTCCCGTTTCACCGCTCCTGCCGTGCAATGCCCGGTCATTGCGCCGGAATGGGACGATCCTGCCGGGGTTCCCATCGACGCAATACTCTTCGGAGGGAGAAGAGCTGGTGTGGTCCCTTTGGTCATAGAGGCGTTCAACTGGACGCACGGTACCTTTCTCGGAGCCACCGTAAGCAGTGAAACGACAGCGGCCGCTTCAGGAAAGGTTGGGCAGTTGCGCAGAGACCCCATGGCTATGCTGCCATTTTGCGGTTACAACATGGCGGACTATTTTTCTCACTGGCTGAAGATAGGCCAACAAGTTGATCCGAAGAAATTGCCAAAAATTTATTATGTGAATTGGTTTCGCCAGAGTGCGGAAGGTAAGTTTCTTTGGCCTGGTTTTGGAGAAAACTGTAGAGTGCTGAAATGGATTTTTGGACGAATAACTGGACGGGTCGAAGCCTTGGAAACTCCAATTGGCAATATGCCGACCCCTGGATCGCTAGACTTGACAGGGCTAGATATCACTCCAGAATCCATTGAAACGCTCTTGAGTGTAGACGTAGAAGGTTGGTTGAGCGAACTTCCGAACATCCAGTCATATTTTGAAATGTTCGCAGAACGCCTTCCCGAAGCGCTCTATCAAGAACTCTCAAGTCTACGTGAACGACTAAACAGAGTTATACGGTAAACAGTAGATTCAAACTTGGGCGAGGGCTCACTACGGACGAGATATGGCGCATCTTACGGGTTAAGGGTTAACGGGACTTGGATCAATTTTCGCCTGATCCGTTATTAGGAAAACAGGGGCATTTCCAGTTAATGTGCGACGTCTGTGATTGACATAAATCTGAAAATTTGTACGATGGAGCCGGCTGCAGAAAACTCGTGACTTCATGCTAACGAAGAGGATCAATAGATACGGTTGGATGGAACGAATTTACAGGATAGCGGTAATTAGTTGCCGGTCCCTAATTTTTGTTTCATTGGGTATATTCTTGTTGAGTTGTGTGCCTTCAATGTTTCAGGCAAAGATGGCCGAAGACACTAAAAAAGTCGATGAAACTCGATCAACATTGATCAAGCCTAAGCTTGTTCAATCATCAGAAAGTCAAAAACTAAGTGGATCTAAAGAAATTCCGAAAAGCGACGGAGGGAATCTTCCCGCCCAAGATCTGAAAAGTAAGGTGGAGTTGATTCCCAAGCCACAGGGAAGACCTGATACCCAGGAAAGTCTTTCGCCAAAGACATTTAATGAATCGTCCGACAAAGATATCACTTCCAAGAGGCTGGTGGGAAAGGAAAAGGGAACAATTCATCCGGAATCCTACCAAATCAGAGGGGAAAAACCCAGTGATGTCAGGTCACACGATCCTGAAAGCGATGACTGGGATAAATCCGAGGCCAGTGAGCGAACTTTCAAGAAGCATAACCATCAAGATTACGTGACCAGAATAAGAAATCTTGCTATAGATGAAGTGAATAAAGAGCCCAATGCGATTCACGCAACTATTTGCAATGATTCCACCACGGACGATTGGATCTTAACGATATACTTCAGACCTAATAAAACGTTTAGTTACAAATCTTTCGTGTGGGATTCTATAGACGACAAATGGAATAGGGAGTACGAATCGGAAAAAATATCCTTGAATATGTGGAAAAAACATTTGACGTTTGCGTCATCCGGAAAAAAATGTAAGGTAATCAAAGGGACCAGCGACAAATAGAGTTTCGAGCTTATTTATGGTTTACGGAGATGAGGCATGACAAAAATTTCACATGTCAACGAAGTTGGAGTTTCTATACGGTTGGTGGCTTTGGTCCGCATGGCCTTGATTATATCAATCCTTGCAATAGTGGTTGTAGATGATTCTGCATGCCAGGTTTCCTCCAAGCAGACTCGCGAGCAATGTGATGAATGTTGCAATAACTCGGGCTATGACGAGTACTATGCGGAGCAATGCCGACTGAAGTGCTTTAGAAATCACGACCATTGTATTGGAACCAAGGGCGCTACGGTCGAGAAGCAGGCGCCTCCGAGAGATGAACCCCAACCCTCCACTAGAAGAGAACCCGTTCGACAGGAACCTCAGGTTCAGAGCACGGAGAGGGAACCTAAGCCTAGAGTGGAGAGACCTCAACTTGTTTGGCCTAACCCCCTCAATCTCGTACCAGGCAGAGAAGTAGAGGCCGCTGCTCATATCCTTATTCTTAACGGCATACCTCCGCAACATCCGAATTATACCATGGCCTTAAGAGCAATACAGGATGTATTGGTAAATTTTGCGCGTAACAACCCAACGGGAGGAGCGTTACCAACGGCCCAGCTAGAAAGAATAATTTCGCAATTGAAGTGACCGGGCTGATTCCATAAACAATTTTAGACGGTGAACATGTTGTAATGATGATCATGTTTGCCCGTCTCAGTGACAGGCAAGAGGCAAGCGACGAGACCTTGAATTACACCCAAGTAATCCTGTGTTTTTCCCTCTTTGCTCTGTGGCCGTTGTTGGGTGATGTCGTTTTTTGCAGGGAGCGACTAGATCCTTCCTTGTTTGCAATCGACTCCTCCGCCCCCACCAAACTTTATCCGGAATGGTGGGGTGAACCTCCAAGGATAGGACCGAAAAGCCCGTGCAGAAACCCTGGGACATGCGTGGAGTGTCATCCTGGGAATAAGGAGATGGACACCAATCACCCATTTCCTTGTGTGGCGTGCCATCTGGGTAATCCTCTTGCCACCGAAAAGAGTGAAGCGCACCAAGGACTTGTAATTGATCCGGGGGATCTGAATCACGTCGAATTTACGTGCGGAAGGTGTCATCCAGAACATGCCGGTTACCTCAAGGTTTCTAGCATGGCTCTAGCCCCGAGACTGATAAATCATACCAGGTTCGCATTTGGGAATCAGAATCAGGATGTTTTGACTTATGGAGTCAGAGAGACTTCAGTTTTGAAAGAGATTCCAGTTCCAAATTTGGCAGGAAACCAAGAAACCAAAAAACCCGAAACAGAGGGAGACATCAAGTTAATTCTGAAAAGTCTGGCCGATGACATGTTGAGGCGATCGTGTCTACGGTGCCACCTGTATACTCGTGGCTCCGACCGGGCCGGAGAGCAAAGAGGTCAGGGATGTTCCGCTTGCCACGTTCCATATTCCAACAGCGACTCCAACAAGCCTCATGAACATGCTATCGTAAAATCTTTAGGCATTACACCGTGTCTTAAATGTCATAATTCCAACCACATAGGATGTGATTACGTAGGCCTGTTTGAGAAGGATTTCAACCGAGGGTTTTCCTCTCCAATTGTTAATGGCGCTCAACCGGCTCGAATTTATGGTTCAGAGCAGCACACCCTTAGATCGGACATACATTTCAGGAGGGGTTTGGTATGCTCAGATTGTCATCCTTCGGATCAACTGCATGGTAAATGGAAATCTGAACCCCTCCCTGAGCGTATTCGTAGGGTTTCTTGTGAAGGATGTCACGTGGATTTCAATCATCCCTTGATTGCAGGATCAGATGGTGGAAAAATTGCTCTTAAGAATAGATTGGGTAAAGTGGTTCCTGTTTTCCGGAACGATGTCGCAGCCCACAATATCGATAAGCACAATAAGCTTCATTGCAGCGCATGTCACGCTGGTTGGTCCTTTCAAGATTATGGATTCCATCTCATGCTGGATGAACGGGCCGAATACTGGATGTGGTCAATTAACTCCTCTCAGAATGATCCTCAGATTCAAGCGCTGTTACATAAATTTGTAGGTGATTATGCGGCCCTGGTACCTCCAAATCAACCATTCAAGCAACCACTGCCCGAAAAGGAATGGAATCTTCCGGTGACCAAAGACTGGCTAAGTGGAGAATCTAGTCCCGGCGCGTGGTTCAGGGGGTATACGATGCGAAGGTGGTCCAATCCGCCCTTGGGACTGGATTCTGCCGCAAAAGTAGCAATCATGAGGCCAATGAGACAGTATATGATTTCATGGGTCAAATCTGATGGAACTGTGATGCTGGACAGTGTTGTCCCCACAACTTCATTGGGTGGACCGGGACTGATAATGAACCCCTATTCTCCTCACACAATACAGGAAAAAGGCAAGCAATGCCATGAGTGCCATGGGAATCCAAAATCCGTCGGCTTGGGTGAATGCCTAATTGGTCAGAACAAATTTTCGTTTAAGCCAATTCTCAGTCCTGAAACAAATATTAAAGGTAACATTTTTAGATGGGACGCCCTGCTTGACCAAGACGGACGCCCCATTCAGTCAAGTTCATATCTGGGGGCAGGACCACTTGACTCTGAACTTTTCTTGAGGCTGTTATTTCCAGGAACACGATTTAGAACTATCTGGAGTGAGTACCTCGAAGGATCCAACTGAGGTTTGCCCTTAAGACAGCAAAACCGTATCAATCAAGCTCCATCAAATCCTAGAACCCTGCGTTGAGCCAACTCCAGCTTGACATCATTAACTTTATGAGTTTAAATTCAAAGTCTATCGACAATTTAATTGTTACATCTATTTTGTCATCGTTGGGAAAAATGAAAATTACGTTAGAACAGGTAGATTATGTGTCGGCTCTCGGAAGATTGGCCCTGTCTCCTGACGAAAAAACCAAATTCATGGGCCAATTGGACGACATTCTTAAATACATGGATACTCTTGAGTCAGTGTCAACCGACAATGTCGAGCCGATGGCTGGACCGGTAGAGCTGTTTACTCCTCTGAGAGAAGATTTGGTAAGGCCATCGCTCTCAGTTGACCAGGCATTGGCAAATGCGCCATCCTCTGACGGTTCATCCTTTGTTGTTCCGAAAATCATCGAATAACCAATTTGTTTGGTTTTAGAATTCGTTTAAGGGGAAAATAGGTGTCTCACCTTTATGAAAAAACGGCCTCTGATTTGGCGGGACTTTTGCGTTCAGGAAAAGTCTCATCAGTGGAAATCACTGAGTCCGTGCTTAGCAGAATTGAGTCCTTGGAACCAGCGGTTCATTCATATGTGAACGTGTATCCTGATTTAGCTGTTTCCATGGCCAAGAAAGCCGACGAGGACATTCGCAGAGGAACGGCAAAAGCATTAACAGGAATCCCAATCGCCATAAAAGACAATATGTGTCTGGAAGGCAGGAAAACAACGTGTGGTTCGCACATATTGGCCAATTTCAGGCCACCCTTCGATTCCAGCGTAGTCAAACTGATCAAGGATGAGCGAATGGTGATCCTAGGAAGCGCTAACATGGATGAGTTCGCAATGGGATCATCAACGGAAACATCATGTTGGGGAACTACCCACAATCCATGGGACATCGAAAGGACGCCGGGAGGATCAAGTGGAGGTTCGGCTGCCGCAGTGGCGTGTGGCCAGGCTATAGTATCGCTTGGATCAGATACCGGTGGCTCTATAAGGCTTCCAGCTTCGTTCTGCGGCGTTACGGGAATGAAACCGACATATGGGGCTGTTTCTAGATTTGGACTAGTCGCCTATGCTTCCAGCCTCGATCAGATTGGCCCATTTGCTAGGGATATTAGAGATATGTCCCTACTTTTGAACCTAATATACAAACATGACTCACTTGACTCTACTTCTGTAGAAATTGGCCATTCCGATTTCACATCGTTCCTCGATAATTCTGTGTCCGGCATGACATTGGGTCTTCCTACCGAGTTCTTTGGTAAACTTACGAACGAAGATGTGGAAAAGAATTTGTCGGAGGCAAGAAGGATTTTTGAAAAACAGGGCGTGAACTTTGTTGAGTTGTCATTGCCTTCTTTGGATTATGGGATTGCCGCATATTACATCATTGCTCCGTGCGAAGCGTCGTCGAATCTTGCAAGATATGATGGAGTGAAATATGGCCATCGGGCTGAAAAATTCGACAACATGATAGATATGTACTGTAGAACTAGGGCTGAAGGCTTCGGTCAAGAGGCCAAGCGCCGGATAATGCTGGGCACTTACGCTCTTTCATCAGGTTATTACGATGCCTATTACCTCAAGGCCGCAAAAATTAGGACTCTGATCACGCAGGATTTTAAGAAAGCTTTTGAGTCATGCGACGCTATTCTCAGCCCTGTTGCTCCAGCCCCAGCTTTCAAAATTGGTGAAAAAATTGACGACCCTATTCAAATGTATTTAACGGATGTTTTTACAATACCTGTGAACATGGCTGGTCTGCCGGGTATTTCGTGTCCTGCAGGGTTCTCGAGGGATGGGCTTCCAATAGGTATGCAGCTTATATCATCTCACTTTCAAGAATCAAAACTGGTCCAGTTGGTATCAGCGTTCCAGAGAGAAACCGATCACCACCTAAAGCGACCAGCCATATAGGATGTATAGAATGGAATTTGAATCTGTCATAGGTCTTGAGGTACATGCTCAACTTCTTACTGAAACTAAGGCCTTTTGCTCCTGCACAACCAAATTTGGATCCGCCCCCAACTCAAACACCTGTCCGATCTGTCTGGGGATGCCGGGTTCGCTTCCAGTATTGAACAAGAGAGCGCTTGAATTTACAGTATTAATGGCCATTGCTTGTAATTGTGAAATCAATGAGATTAGCCGGTTTGCAAGAAAAAACTATTATTACCCTGATCTTCCCAAAAACTATCAAATATCTCAATATGAACTTCCTGTTGCAGAGCATGGTTGGGTAGATGTTGATACTTCAACAGGCTTCAAGAGGATTGGTATTACACGAATTCACATGGAGGAAGACGCCGGTAAGTTGATTCATGACGATAGAAAACCGGTTTCTTACGTCGATCTGAATAGAACAGGCGTTCCACTAATAGAAATTGTATCCGAGCCTGACATGAGATCACCTGAAGACGCTGCGGCCTACCTTAAATCTCTCCATTCAATATTAGTCTATCTTGGAATTTGTGATGGCAACATGGAAGAAGGAAGTTTCAGGTGCGACGCAAACGTTTCAATAAGGCCGAAGGGTCAGACCTATCTGGGGACGAAAACCGAATTAAAGAACATGAACTCCTTCAAGAATGTTCAAAAAGGTTTACAACATGAGATCGAAAGACATGAAAATACTTTGTTGGGGGGCGGAAATCTGATTCAGGAGACAAGATTGTTTGATCCGGCCTCTGGCACAACAATTTCGATGAGAAGTAAAGAACAGGCGCATGATTATCGCTACTTTCCGGATCCTGATCTTCTTCCTCTCAGGGTTGATCTGGAACTAATTGAAAGAATGCGCAAGTCTTTACCCGAACTTGCCTGTCAAAAAAAAGAACGGTTTGTTAGGGATTTTGGCATACCAGAATATGATGCTGGAGTCCTCACAGCAGAACGCTCTCTAGCAGAATATTTTGAAAAAGCTGTTGAAATCTTTCCAAATCCCAAATCAGTAAGTAACTGGATGATGACCGAATTTATGCGTTTTCTAAAAGCTTCCGGTACGGCAATTGTAAGCGCTCCGGTTCAGCCATCGGACCTGGCTGGCCTATTGTCTATGATGGAGAGAGGCGCCATTTCCGGCAAGATCGGAAAGGTGGTCTTTGAAGAGATGTGGAAGACAGGTAAGGACTCTAACCAGATAGTTGAAGAAAGGGGGTTGGTTCAGGTTTCAGACGTGACAGAGATTACTGATATGATTCGTAAGATACTTTTGGATAATCCCGGAGAAGTCACGCGTTACCTGAATGGGAAAACCCAGTTAATTGCCTTCTTCGTGGGCCAGACTATGAAAGCCACCAGAGGGAGGGCTAACCCTCAGATCGTGAATGAAATTTTAACCGATGAACTGGAGAAACTAAGGAATTAATTGAGGATTAATCCTGTGATTACAGAAACCTAGTAACCCTGTTTTATCTTGGACTTATCGTCTTTTTTTATTTGCTTGGTCGTAGGTTTTGATTTGGTCGTTTTATTAGGTGGGTCTTTGATCGGGACCTGAGGTTGGGATTCATTTTCAAGTCCACCTATTTTCTGTAGTTGATTCTCAAGGGCTCTCCATGTCGCCGCAAATTCTCCCGCTTGCTGTTGCAAACTGCTAAGTGCTTCTCTTGCGTCCAGAAACGTTTGCAATGATTTGAGTTCTTCAGTCATGTCTATCTGCCATGGGGATTTTGGATCCGTCCTGACGAGACGTATTAGGCGATTTCCACCCTTTAGGGTTCGAAGCTGCAAGATAGCGACTACATCATCTACTTTTACCAAAGTTGGTGGCGTGACAGGATCAAGAATATTTAAAAGGACAATCTGTTCAGGAGGTTGATCCAGTTTATATTGCGCCTCAATTTGCTTTGCCAAATCGAGAGAATTCGATGAAACAAGTTTTCTCGAATTTTGAACATTGTGAGCGTTCATTCTTTCACGATAAAGCACAAAAACTTCTTCAGGTTTGACAGGAGCCATGTCGCAGCCTGCCATCATCATGACGGGCAGAATCAGAATTGTAACAACATGAAACATCACCAGTTTGTGGCAGAGGATCCTGATTTCTTGAAATAGAGGGTGATTGGATAAAATCATCTTGGTCTTTCAATTCAATTAGAGTTTCCACACTGCACGGATGGAAACCAAATTCTGACCGTTGTGCCTGCACCCAAAGAGCTTTCAATGTCTATGGTTCCTTGGTGAAGATCCATAATTTCTTTGCAGATAGACAGTCCCAGTCCAGAACCAGCCTCTCCATTGGTTCCCCTCGCTTTTCCACGATGAAACGGCAGGAAAACCTGTTCCAGTTCTTCATCTCCGAGGCCTGCCCCGTTGTCTACGACAGTCGCCATAACCCCTTGGCAATGTTGCCTTAGGTATTCAGATGAATTAACAACTATTTTTCCACCTAAAGGGGAAAACTTAATAGCGTTACTCAATAAGTTATTCATAACTCTAGTTATTTGCCCCAGGTCTCCCAAGACCTTGGGAGCCTTGGTATCTAGATTGGCTTCAATTTGAATATTTTTGGAGGTGGCGAATGTTCTCAGGGTCTGTATGCTTTGATTAAACGCAAGATTCAGATCCAACAGGAATGGGCGCAGTTGTACAACTCCCGATTCCAACCTCAAGAGCTCTAGTAAGGAATTAATGAATAGAAGCTGTTGTTTGCCCGATTCAAACATCCTATCGACATTTTGGGCAAGATTCCGGGGTATGTCGCTTTTTTTCAAAAGCTCCATGGTTCCAAGCAATGCCTGAAAAGGGGCTCTGACTTCATGAGTCAAGACCGACAGCAGTTTGGCTTGTTTCCGGTTTACCTCTTCCGCCTGTTTTCGGAGTTTGTTTCTCTCAACAAGGCTGTTAATCATGAGGGATATCTTCCTGGGGTCAGCGTTCAGGAGTTCACGCTTTTCCAGATAACTGTCGGCCCCTGCTTCGAAAGCTTCGTTCCAGGCGTCAAGAGTCTCCATTGACGAACTTATGATCACCGTGCCATGAGGATACTTCTCTTTTATTTTTCTACATATGTCCACACCATTACCATCGGGAAACATGATGTCTAGGATTACAACGTCAAATCCTCTTGAAGCTTCTTCCAACGCCTGTTTTGCACTTGAGGCTTCCTGAATGTCGAATATAGATCCTAGCATAAGCCTTACTCTGTTTCTTATTATATTCTCGTCATCCGCTAGGAGTAGGGAGAACCTGGCCATGATTATTTCTCCGAGTTTCTTGGAAGACTCAGAGTAAAACATGCTCCGTTACCAAGCTCACTTTTCACTTCAAGTCTACCCCGATGCGCTTGAGCAATTTTCTTTGCCAAATAAAGTCCCCTACCACTTCCGCCCGTTGTGAATCCGAGCTGAAAAATCTTGCCGAGGTGGTTGTGGGGTATGCCTGGGCCATCGTCTTCTACAGAAAATCTGGCCTCGTTGTTTAAGGATTCCAGAGTTATGAATATGTTGCCGCCTTGCATACAAAACTTGATAGCGTTCCTGATCAAATTGTCTATGGCTCGACGGAGAAACCTCTCTTCTCCTCCAACAAATATTCCCGGTACCTCTAAGTGGTTGGACCTTATTCTCACTTTTTTGTTTGCCGCCGCCTCGGAATAGTTTTCTACACATCTGTCAACCAGAATATTTAGATTTAGAGGGCGGGGTTGTATCTGGAAGGAATCAGAGTGCAGACGAATGAAGTCTATTCTTTCTTCCAGCATGCGGAACAACTCTAATCGCTTGTTCTCGACCTGATCCAGAATTTTGATAGATTCTTCAGTAGATCCCTGAATAATTAGCCGTTTGGCGCTGTCAATACCAAGACCCATAACATCGATGGCCGCCGAAAGCTCATGTCTGTATAGTTTCCCAATTTCCCTATTGACCAAATGCTGGTCTGTGGTATTTCTGATCAAAATTACCTGAGGGCCGAGTTCTATGTCAAAATGCTTTCCTTGGAATTCGATGGATATTCTATCACCAAAAATCTGGGTCGATATTCCTGTATCTTGTTTAAGACTCTTTAGATTGGCAAGGATATTGTCCTTGGAATATTTCTTGATAGAGTCCTCGAAGTAGCCCTCACCGAACAGACAAATTTGTAGCCAAGGTTCATCATGAAGAATTTTCTCGGAGGCAGGGTTGAGATAGTATAGAGATTTCCCGATATCTACGCAAATGATGCCGTCCGGGGCCATTTCTAACGCCTGCCTGTCAAGCTCGCTGGTCTTTACTCGTCTTTCCCTTTCTTCTTTAATTTTGGCGGACCTAGATCTCTGAATGGACTCCTTGGCAAGGGGATAAGTCTCAAATAGAAACCTTCTTGCAAGTCGCTGCCTTGATATGTCAGAAGTCAACATATAACCTAGAGTGGTCCGTTCAACGATTCCCGACCCGGACAAGAGTTGAAAATAGTCCGAATCCTCGGAATTAAGCCATAACTTTCCGTAGTCCCGGTCGGAAAGAGGAACATAAAACATCCAGGTCAGGTAAAGGACTCTGGTCAATGTCGACAGCTCATCGAAATCGAGCACCGACCGTAGCAGTTGGTGGAAATCGTCTGCTCCGCAGGTCGGCTTGATCTTGTGGGCCACTTTATTGTATGGAATCTTAGGCTTCCAATTCCTCAAGATCTCAATTTTAGGGTATCGTGTTTGAATTGAGCGCAACAGTTCCGGAGTAACTCCGTTACTGAGAATTGTCAGAACACATTGATGCGATAGATTTTTTAGTTCCTCCGGAAGTTCTTTCTGTTGGAGAAAGTTCTCCAGAAGGAAGGGAACTGAAATCGAGGGGTCTATATGCCTGAGAAGAAGTATTTGCATGAAACTCATTTCCGGCTCATTGAAACGTTTAAGTAAAGGTTCAAAACCTCCTCTAAGATTTTTATGAGCCCACAGGCAGGCCGGGGTTATAAAGCCACGGGAACATATTGCTTTTCGTAAGGACATCCGTTGAACCGAATTTGCCCATCGGACACCGGCTTGAATTGCAACATTCAATAGCGCCGGGCTACCATCGGCTACCAAACATAAGAGATTTCTAAAGGCATCGTCGGAAAAACAGAGAGACAGCGAACTCGAGTCAAATAAATTACTGAACTTAGATATAATGGTTTCGATTTTAGTTCTTTTATGAAGTTCTATAATAAATTGGTTTAACATAGTAGATTATCTATTAGAAAATACATAAATTGTCAAGTTGTTAAGTTGCCTCAGAGCAGCCTGAAACCGCTGATGTCGGGATAGTTTCTTCAAAACCCTAACGGTGTGTAAGTATCCTCAGTCTCAATGTACTGGTTGTCCTAAGTCTTCTTGTGTTATTGTCGCTATATGGAATGGAAAGTTGAGCATTCGGCTTTTTTTGGCAGGAATAACTGGCGGTGTTCAATCTGACTACGAAATTATGACTGGCGGTTTAGCGCGATCAAATAACATTTCAGGACGCTGATGTCGGATCTGGATTAAATGTCCTGAAGACAGAGTTAAAATAGGAGGCTAAAGGGTGGAAAACTTAATAAATAAATACGGTTTCAACACGTTGGCGCTACATGCCGGTCAAACCCCAGATCCTTCGACTTTGGCTTTGGGAGTACCCGTGCACAGGACTTCATCCTTCATCTTTAGAGATTCAGAACACGCAGCTAATCTTTTTGGATTGAAAGAGTTGGGAAACATCTACTCAAGAATCATGAATCCCACGACCGATGTTCTGGAAAAAAGAATGGCCTCCCTCGAAGGTGGTGTTGGGGCTTTAGCTGTGGCTTCCGGCACGGCGGCAATATTCTACTCCATAGTTAATATTGTTGAGCACGGTTACGAATTGGTTGCTTCCCGAAATCTTTATGGGGGCACATTCACCCTTTTTCATGACATTCTGCCCAAGTTCGGTATCATTACTAAATTTGCCGACTGCGCAGATTCAGGCGCTTTTTCGAGCGCGATCAACTCAAAAACTCGTGCCATATTCCTGGAATCCATTGGTAACCCGGAACTTTGTGTGCCAGATTTCTCTGAAATTAGGGAAGTGGCCGCAAGAGAGCACATTCCGTTAATCATTGACTCAACATTTACGACGCCGTATCTGTTCAAACCGATTGAGGTTGGCGCTGATGTTGTAGTTCATTCGTTGACAAAATGGATAGGTGGCCATGGTACTGCTATAGGTGGGATAGTGGTTGACGCTGGAGAATTTGACTGGACGGACCCAAGGTTTAGACTAATGAATGAGCCGGAACCCTCTTATCATGGGTTACGCTTTGCCCACGATTTAGGCGATTTGTCAAAGATGGCCTATATACTGAGAATGAGACTGGCGCCTCTGAGGAATATGGGAGCGTGTATAAGCCCGGACAATGCATGGATGTTTCTGCAAGGGATTGAGACGCTCGGACTTCGAATGGAGAGGCATTGTTTCAACTCCTTGGAGGTTGCCAACTATTTAGTGAAACACCCAAAGGTTCTGTGGGTCAAATATCCCGGGCTGGAGTCCGATCCGTCTTACAGTCAAGTAAATAAATATTTTAGAAACGGATACGCTGGTGGTGTCGTAGTTTTTGGAATCAAAGGTGATACCGACACGGCGAAACGTTTCATCAACGATTTGAAGCTTTTTTCTCACTTGGCGAATGTGGGAGACGCAAAAAGCCTAGTCATTCATCCAGCCAGCACGACACACTCCCAATTATCTAAGGAACAACGAATGCAGGCTGGAATACCTGATGAGCTAATAAGATTGTCGGTGGGAATAGAGGATATTGGGGACATTCTGAATGATTTGGAGATAGCGCTCGCTAGCGCATGATACGATACGCCCAGAGAAAAGTGATGAGATCTTTATATCGTCTCACATTGCTACCGAACAAGGGTAAGTATAATTATAACAGAAAATTAATAGCTTGGCGGATTGCTGTTTTAAATGGGCTCTCAACAAATAAAAACGAGACAAAAATTTCAGAGAAAAATTGCGACGAGAACGTCGAGAAAGCATGAACCTCAACATGATAAGGACAACCTTTTTTATCCGAGCGTTCATGACGAGGCTAAAGCCTTACTTTCGACTATTGGGAGACCGGAACCTTCCGCGTTTCATCCGGATCCATTTCAGTTATATGCGCTAGAGAACATCTTGCTTCAGGATGTTCTGGTAAGCGCTCCAACTGGTTCGGGGAAAACCTGGATTGCGTTGGAGGCCACTCGCGATTTTTTATCTAGGGGTCTTAGAACTTGGTATGCCACACCGCTCAAAGCACTTTCCAACGCTAAGCTGATTGAATTTGGGTTGGAATTGGGATCAGACAAAGTTGGAATTCTTACAGGAGACAGAAAAGAGAATTATGATGCGCCAGTCATAGTAGGTACTACTGAAATCCTTAGAAATCAGCTTTATGATTCTATGGAAACAGGGAAAGACGTTGAGGTAGATCTGGTAATCCTCGATGAGGCTCATTATCTTGGTGATCCAGACCGTGGGGTGGTTTGGGAAGAGGTGCTCATTTATCTGCCTCCCAGAGTCAGGATTTTACTCCTATCAGCCACTATTTCTAATGCCGATGAAATAGCCAAATGGCTTGAAAACATTCGCAAGTCTCCTTGTAAGGTAGTCCTTTCAGTGGAGAGGACCGTACCGCTAAACGCACTATTTCTTATGCCTTCTGGGGAACTTACTCCATTTCTCAGGGGCCGAAGATTATTCCCCCAAGTGGCGGACTTTGCTAAAAAACAGAAAAAACAGAAAAGGCGCTACGACAACAATCATCATGATTTTAATAAGATCCTGAGTGTGCTCAGAGATTTCGATTTGCTGCCGGTCATAATATTTATGAAATCTAGATCAGAATGTGACAAGGCGTTGGCTTCATTGGTTCAATCTCCTATGATGCCTCATGAAGACGGTTTTGACATGGAGATCGAAGCCTATTTGGAAAAGAATCCTGAGTTACAAAGTCAGAAGCAGATTCAGAGACTGTTAATGTGCAGAGTGGGGGTCCATCATGCCGGTCATTTGCCTTCCTGGAGGTTACTGGTCGAACAAATGATGCTGGCCGGGAAACTCGAAGCAATTTTCTCGACATCCACTGTTGCCGCTGGAGTCAATTTTCCAGCGCGAACAGTAGTTATTCTAAACACAGACCGTTTTGATGGACGATCCTTCGTTGACATGACCGCGACTGAATTCCATCAAATGACTGGCCGAGCCGGGCGGAGGGGGAAAGATAAAGCCGGCTTCATAGTGATGCCCCCTGGTAAATTCTTCGATGTATCATTGGCCCACGACTTGCTCCTTTCGAGTCCAGAGCCGCTTCGTTCCAGGATAGCTATCAATTTTTCAATGGTATTAAATCTGTTACTTTCTCACGATCCTGCTGGAGTAATCAAACTGCTGGAATTATCTTTCTTGGCCCACACTCTGAATCAGACTCGAGTCAAGAAAATTAAAGCTAAAATATTGGAGGAATTTTCCAAGCACCTGAATCTGTTACAGGAACTCGACTACATTGATGAGAACGGAAGTCCGACCAGCGATGGAAAATGGGCAGCCAAGTTAAGATTGGATCACCCGTTACTTATCGCAGAATTGATAAGATGCGGAGAATTTTCAAAACTTGATCCTATCAGCCTTGCCGCAATGATATCTCCATTTGTAGTGGATAAAGAGCGGGAAATTCATATCAGCAGGGAATTGTGGGCGGATACACGTCACTTGTGGAAGAAATTCAGAGGTATGATTCAGAGATTGAAACCGTTGGTCAATTTCATGATAGAGAGGGGATTCGATTTTCCTACAATTTCGTTTTGGCCCTGCGCCGCTACATTCCTCTGGGCAAGCCAAGCCCCGTGGGATGATTTGACAGAGAATCTCTCCGCCGATGAGGGTGACATAGCCATGATGTTGTTGCGAACTGCAGATCACCTCCGTCAACTGGCCGGGCTTGAAGATGAACAACCGCAACTGTCGGAAACAGCTAGACGGGCCATATCTTTTATAATGCGTCCTCCTATCATCTAACTGGTCATTCCTTTTGTATCTTTGGTTCTTCATGGTCTTCTTGGGTTAAGGAATTAATTATTTTAACCAATTGATCATTATGTTGAAACGTGACCTGCGGTCCCAGAGCGACTATTGGAGCTAATCCTGAATGGAGTTTAATAAAATCAAAGTATTCTTTGCTCAAGAACAATATGTTATGTTCAATCATCGAGGTTTTTACATCAATTTCGTTCCAACATCCGTTCATGTGTTTGAATAGTCTATTCCCGATCCTTCGATATTCTTTCCTGGTGACCTCTTCTGGTATAAATGAAGTCTTATATCTCCAAAGGAGTTTAGAGAAGGCTTGTTCGCACCCTAAATGATCTTCGCAAATTTCAAAACCGAAACTATCAGCAATCCCGCGAATTAGTTCCTCGGATGAATGATTCTGGTCTTTAGTTCTTTCAAGGTCAAAAAGATTAGCTATCCTACGCATTGCCCAGAGAGGGGGAATGAAGTGGTAGGGGGTTTTTTGAGAAGGAACTTCGAGCTTCTTGATGCCGACGTCAGTATTTCCTTCGATTTTACCTTTCACAGATAAGGACACATCGCTGCCGGAGGCTTCCCGGTAAAGCCCTGTAATGATAACAGTGTCTTGTCCCAATATTTCGGGGATTGGTTCTGGAAACACGAGTTCCGGGTCAAGATCTTTTAAGTTGACCACTAGATCGACTACCCTGGGGGAAATGATACTGGACAGCCATCTATTAATCCTTTCTTCGAAATCCTCAGATTCAACAGCGTTAAAGACGGAGCCCCCAGTTGTGCCGGCTATATGATCCAGAGTTGTCAAATCTGGCGAATTTCCCAAGGCTAAGACAAATATTCTTGTTCCGTTTTTGTTGTAACGCCTGATCATTTCAATTAGGGCTTTGCTTCCAGTCTTGCCTATTGTAGATTTTCCATCGCTTATCAGGATCATCGAACTTCGACGTTTCTTTGACGACAGTGTGTCTAGACCGCAAAGAATGCCATTATAAAGGTCAGTCCCGTCTCCGTCGTCCGATTCAGACAGAAATCCAAACCCATCTGAGATTCTTTGCGGCATCGCCTCAACCAGCCTTCCAAAAAGTCTTCTTGGTCTGGAGGTAATCTTCATTATTTCAAACCGGTCAAGTGGCCGTAATTTTGGCAAGAATAGCGAAATCGCTCTTTCACCAAGCTTCAGGTGTTCTCGACCTATGCTGCCAGAGCAGTCGAGGAGTATAGCCAGATCCAATGAGGGTTGTCTCTTGTCAATCCATGATAATGGGGGTTCAACCATGGCCAGAAAATGTCCAGCTTTCTTAGTTGATGGATAAAAAAGCAATTTTACATCTAGTCCTGTCCCTCCCAATGAGGTAAGCAATTCAAAGTCGCTTGGTCGCCTGACATCTCTTTCTCTCACTGAAACTAGTCGTCGCTCATTAGATTCTTTTTCCACGCTAATTCTATGAGATGGAGAAATTGACGTTCGAATGGGTCGCGACATCTTGAATCGAGTAAGGATTTCAAATTCCCCTATGGGAGATAGTGCGTAACGTTCCCCCGTCATGTCGACGGTAATATCCAATACGCTCTCTGTAATTTTTGTTGGAATTCTGTACGATATGCGAAAAGATATACTCTCACGAATATTTAGTTTTGTGGAATTAATAACAAGGGCAGGACCGTTAGCAATAGCCATCGTAGAAGGTTCTTCAGTCTCAACCGTGATTTTTTTCAATAACTGGAAAAGTTCTTTGGCCTCTATAGTGTCAAAGGCTTCATGGTTTCCGTTAATTAATACTTCTGTTATACGAACGGATTTGTCGCGGGGTAATGGAAATATGAATATTCCCCCAAGCGGGTAGTCGTTGTCGTTGAGAAAGACTTGGTTCGTCCTAAACTCCACATAAGATTCAGAGACCGTTACTAGGGTCTTGGAGAGTTGGCAGATTGGCCTGGCGACGGCAACATTACGTTCCTCCAATTTTAAAGGCGTTCCATACAATATCCCCCCGCCCAGGCAAACGCCCTCAATAATAATGAGGAAGATCAAAGAACATAAATGTATAACCATTCGGTTTGATTTCATTAAATGCTTCCGGCAGGTTTTAAGTTAAAGTGTATCTAATGGCCCTTGTAGCAGACGATTGAATTATTCTTCCATCATTTTCAGTTCTCTGTCCCAGTATGCGTTAGCTGTCTGTATAAGTTCCTCTGATGGACAGATGTCTAAAGCGACAGAAGACAGGGTTTCTCTTGAGACCCTGTCCTCTGTCGCCAATTGACGACCGGCAGACCTTACAGAATCAAGTACATTCCTAACCTTTTCAGGATATTTCTTTGTCAGGAGAACGGAAAAAATGGCCGGTCGAAGCAGAGCTCCACAGAATGATGCGTGAAAATTGTTGCAGATCCTTTCAAAGTGAAGAACCAGCGGATCAAAATTGTGTAGTCCGGGATAACCGCATACACTTATGAGGAACATTTTTGCAGGAAAACTGAATCGCAGGGGATGACAAACCCGATTATTTTCAAAGATAAAATGAGGATCTAGAAAGGTTACCATCCTATCAATAAATTTCTTGGCGACTGAGGGCATGCCGTCTATATAAAGGGGTGTAGCCAAAACCAACATGTCGGCAGCTTTGACCCTGTCAATGATTTCCACCATTGCGTCATCATGTACGCATCGTCCAGGTGTCTTTGCATAACAAGAAAAGCAACCTATGCATTCTTGGATTTTTTTCTTGGCCAGCAGTATCAGATCTACGGAAACGCCTGCTTCTTTCAAACCTACGATAAAAGGCGTAAGTATAACCTGAGTATTTCCCGATTCCATTCTCGGAGAGGCGTTAATCACCAGAATCTTCATTTTAGCTCCAATCCCATTCTTGTACTTGTTTTTGCAAATAGCTTAATCTCTAGATGAACAAACATTCTTAATTAACCGGGGTCAACATCACTAGGTTAAAAAATGTCACCCGCTGATGTAAAAGTTTGTATACTACAAATTGAAGGATGAGAGGAGAATCTGTTTATGGCTGGAAAGAAGTTTCTGAATCCAACAATAAAAATCATGATATGTCTATCGGCTATCACTGTTCTAGGGTATTTCGTTGTTCAAGAAGCCATCTTTCAAAATGACCCGGTGAACAAATTCTTGATCGGACGGATTCTAGTTATGATCGGTTTTGTATACTTACTTGTCCAGAGTCTTAGGGAATTATTGCAAAACCGGTGATGCTGGAACGGTTTCGCACAGCGGTCTGATAGAACATAGCCCAGGACCAGAGTCAGGAATAAAAAACCTGGATATCGCCCACACTCACGGTTAAACCACAAAAAGAGAATGTAATATCACTGTTATGTCATTCTTGACATTATCCTAACTAATTTTTATCAGGTTTTTTAATAATCAAATCAGTGACATATTTAGATTACGCCAAATTGGTCGATTGACTTGACCATTCTCGCCTGTTTTACTCCAACAAAGGCTTCTAGAGTCGAAACTAACCCAGGTTTAAAATAAGTTTGTTTTGCCAAAAGAGATCATTTTTGAATTCAAACAGTTAGGTTGGTTATTTTCTTGCTCCACCTGAAGTCGAGTGAACCATGATTTTTCCTTCAACTGGAATCCTGAGAGATATTTTCAATGACTACAGGATTTGTTGAAAAAACTTTTTACTTCATGTTACAGAAAGGAGAGCGCGTCATGACAGTTTCACGCCGCGAATTCTTAGTGATTTCAGGCGTGGCCGGTGCGGGCTTGGCTCTTTCTTCTCTAGGCATCGACATGGGGCCTGTTAAGGCCTACGCCCAAGAGTTGAAGAAAATTGACAAAATGAAGTCAGCCAAGCAGTCAACCACCATTTGTCCGTATTGCGCGGTAGGCTGCGGCCTAATTTGCAGTACAGACACGAAGGCCAAGAAGATAATTAACATTGAAGGGGATCCAGATCATCCTATCAACGAAGGCGCTTTGTGCGCAAAGGGAGCCTCCCTTTTTCAAACGACATCCAACAACCCGGATCGCTTAAAAAAGGTCCTTTATAGGGCCCCAGGCAGTGACAAGTGGCAGGAGAAGTCATGGGAATGGGCCTTGGGAGAAATAGCGAAACGGGTAAAAGCTACACGCGACGGCAACTTCATTGAAAAAAACGCTAAAGGTGAAACCGTAAACCGAGTGGAGGCAATTGCTCATATCGGAAGCGCCGCTCTGGATAACGAGGAATTGTGGCCCTTGCAGGCGATGATGAGAGCCTTGGGCCTAGTTTATATTGAACATCAGGCCCGCATATGACACAGCGCTACAGTACAGGCTCTGGCAGAGTCTTTCGGTCGTGGCGCAATGACAAATCACTGGATAGACCTCAAAAACAGTGATTGCATCCTAATAATGGGCAGTAACGCTGCCGCCAATCATCCCATATCTATGAAGTGGGTCCAAAAAGCCAAAGATAATGGCGGTATTTTAATTTCGGTGGATCCCCGGTACACTCAGACTTCCACTAAAGCTGATATCTATGCTCCATTGAGATCCGGGACCGATATTCCGTTCCTCGGCGGCATGATCAAGTATATTCTTGATAACGAGAAATACTTCAAGGATTACGTTGTTAATTACACAAATGCTTCCTTTATTGTCGGCTCGAAATTCGACTTTCAGGATGGGCTCTTTGCCGGATATGACCCGAAGACAAGATCCTATGATAAGACTTTCTGGGCCTTTGAGAGGGAGCAGGACGGTAGGGTAAAGCGTGATGACACTCTCCAGGATGCGAGATGTGTTTATCAATTACTAAAAAAACACTACTCTCGTTATACTCCAGAGCTTGTGTCATCAATTACAGGCACGCCCGTGCCCGATCTCTTAAAGGTTTATGAAGCTTACGCGTCTACCGGGACAAAAGACAAAGCCGGCACAATTATGTACGCGATGGGTTGGACTCAGCACACCGTTGGGGTTCAAAACATCAGAACTATGTGCATGATCCAGCTTCTTTTGGGAAACATGGGTATTGCTGGCGGTGGTGTCAACGCATTGAGGGGAGAGGCCAACGTTCAGGGTTCAACTGACCAGGGCTTGCTGTTTCATATACTTCCAGGCTATCTTGCTTACCCGCGAGCGAATCAAGCCAACATGGAAGCGTATCTCAAAGCAATAACCCCCAAGACGGCGGAACCCATGTCTGCCAACTGGCCGCAAAACCTACCGAAATACTTCGTGAGTCTCATGAAGACCTTTTGGGGAGACAAGGCAACGAAGGAAAATGACTTCGGGTATGGTTGGCTCCCGAAATTGGATGCTGGGCAAAATTGTTCGTGGCTCAATCTGTTCGACGCAATGTATGAAGGAAGCATTAAGGGTTTCTTTGCATGGGGTCAAAACCCGGCATGTTCCGGGGCCAACGCACATAAAGTGAGGCAGGCCCTTGGCAAACTGGACTGGCTGGTTAATTTAAACATCTTTGACAATGAGACCGGCTCCTTCTGGAAAGGCCCTGGAATCGATCCCAAGAAGATTAAGACTGAAGTTTTCATGTTACCGTGCGCGGCTTCAGTTGAAAAGGAAGGCAGCATCAGCAATAGTGGCCGGTGGGCCCAATGGCGATACAAGGCTGTTGACGCTTCCGGTATGGCAAAACCAGACGGAGACATTCTTGTAGAGTTGTTTGACAAGATCAGAGCTCTCTACAAGAAAGACGGAAAATTTCCTGAGCCAATCCTAAACCTAAAATGGGACTATGTTGACGCAAAAGGCCATTTTGATCCTCACAATGTGGCCAAGGAAATTAATGGTTACTTCTTAAAAGATGTTAAGATAGGAGAAACCGAATACAAAAAAGGAACTCCTGTCCCTGGCTTTGCTCTGCTGCAGGCTGATGGCAGCACTTCCTCCGGTAACTGGATATATTCCCAGAGCTACAATGCGGCAGGGAATAACATGGCCCGGCGTAAGAAAGATGATCCTACCGGTCTGGGTCTTTACCCCGAATGGTCCTGGGCATGGCCGGTCAACAGACGCATCATCTACAACAGGGCTTCGACAGATCTGAATGGTCAACCATGGAACCCAAAGAGAGCTTTACTAAAATGGGAGGAAGGCAAAGAGGTCGACGGAAAGAAGCAGCCAGGCAAGTGGGTTGGGGACGTCCCTGATGGACCTTGGCCACCAATGAGTGACACCAAGGCGGGTAGATATCCGTTCATCATGAAACCCGATGGGTTAGCTTCCATATTTGGTCCGGGGCTGGCTGATGGCCCATTCCCTGAGCACTATGAACCTCTGGAATGCCCTGTTCCGAAGAATCAGATGTCCAATCAGTTTACCAATCCAACCATAAAAATTTTTGCCGGAGCCATGGACAAACACCTAACGTGCGACCCAAGATTCCCCTTTGTAGGTACCACTTATAGAGTTACTGAACATTGGCAGACGGGAATTATGACGAGGTGGCAACCCTGGTTGATTGAAGCGCAGCCTCAAATGTTTGTTGAGATGAGTGAAGAACTGGCTAAACTCCGAGGAATAAAGAACGGGGAAAAAGTCAAGGTTTCTTCAGTCCGAGGAGAACTGGAAGCAGTCGCTATTGTCACAACAAGATTCAGGCCATTCAAGATAGGAGATGTCACCGTGCACGAGGTAGGCATGCCATGGTGTTTCGGATGGATGACTCCCAAAAATGGAGGAGAAAGTGTAAACTTGCTTACTCCAAATGTGGGTGATCCTAACACCATGATCCCTGAATCAAAAGCGTTCATGGTCAATGTAACCAAGATGGAAGGAGGAGCGTAAAATGTCTGAAGGATATTCGATTCTTGTGGACACCTCCAAATGCACCGCATGCCGTGGTTGTCAGATAGCTTGTAAACAATGGAACGGACTTCCTGGCACGCAAACCAAGAATGAAGGCACGTATGAGAATCCAGTCGACCTGTCGGCCGATACCTGGAAGATTCTGCGATATTCTGAAGGAACCGTTCCGAGTGGAGCTCCGTTCTGGTACTTTTTTTCTGAACAGTGCAGACATTGTCTTTCACCTGGATGTATGGCCGAATCAGAGAAGGGTGAAATTGTTCAAGATGAAAAGACGGGCGCAGTAATCTTCACTCCCAAAACGAAAAGTCTCAACTACGATGCGACGCGCGAAGGATGCCCTTATGACATTCCTCGGCAAAACCCTAAGACCAAGGAACTTTTCAAATGCACAATGTGTTTTGACCGTATCACCAACAACATGATTCCCGCATGTGTAAAATCATGCCCTACTGGAGCCATGGTATTTGGGGAAAGGCCAGAAATACTTGAAACCGCTAAAGCCAGAGTTCAGGAACTTTCCAAGAAATATCCTAACGCAAAGGCGATAAATCCAGACGAAGTAAGAGTCATCTACATTGTTACCGATGACCCCAAGAAATACTGGAAATTTGCAGCGGGGAAATAAAAAGAGAATTAAATTTTTCAATAAGTTTTTGTTGTAATATTGAGCCCCAAGGGTTGCGCTAACCCGAGGGGCTTTTTTTTAGTTTAAGCAAGAGGTATTATCCAGGATAGGATTCAGGGCTTAACAATACAAGGAGGAATCAAATGGTCTCAAGCGAGACTCCCCATCAGACAACACAAACAATTGAAGAATCACTGAACAGAATCAAAAATGACATTCCACAACTGTCAGGGATAGTAGACGCTTTTAGGGATTTACTCATCAATGGGGCGATAGCGCAATCTGAGCTACCCATACCTCAGTTTGTTGATGAAAAGGTTGATCGGTTAAGATTCTCCCAAGGAATACCAATGCTTCATGAGAGAAAAATCCATGTCGACAGGGACGCCATTATGGGGGTTTCAGAGTTGCTGATTCCCTCTATGAAAAAAGGATTTCCCAAGCTTGATGTCTCGTTATCAAAACTGGAATCGTTTTTGAAAGAAAATGGAGCTTTCTTAGATGAATTGGTTCCTACCATGGAATCAATCGCCATAGATGAACCGGAAGAGTTAGCGAGACAATTGGAGATCCCAACTCTTGAATTACAATTCATTTGTTACGAATTGACTAGACCATTTGCCGAAAAGATCTCAGAGAGAGTTTCCCCCTTAATAAACGAACTGAACTGGTCAAAGGGCTATTGTCCAGTATGTGGATCGTGGCCGGTAATAAGTTTCTGGAAAGGCTCTGAGGGCAGAAGATTTCTCAATTGTTCGTTTTGCGGACAAGATTGGCCCTACATGCGTACGCAGTGCCCTTTTTGTGAAAACAATGACAACGAAAAGCAGGAGATCATTTTTTCTGAGGATCGGAATTTCGAACATGCGGAACTTTGCCATGAGTGCATGAAATATGTAGTGGGAATAGACACAAGGAACATGATAGCAGCTCCTCATCCTTTAGCAGCTCCATTGGGTCTAATCTACCTTGACGTCTTGGCTCAGGACAGAGGTTTTCAGCCTGGATCAACCTGCGCTTGGAATATCCTGGAAAAAACCGAGAGATCTATTTAGTGAGACTTCGGTCTCCCATTAGAAAGTTGCAGCAAGAACCGCCGAGTTGCAATCCAGGATTGTCATGACGTTGTTTTTCATGAGACTCAAGTCGCATGCGAGAAGCTAAGCCCTCAAACTCACTAATCGTACCCGTAATTTTGATAGTAATCGCAATTACGGGACTAATCTCTTCGATATTTTTGTCGTCTTCAGGGTTCCTTACAACTGGGAAACTCAAGGAATCTCTTCTGTTCCCCTTGCTAAGATTGTTCGTTTATCTAGGTTTCGGTCTTCTTATTGGGGAATTCATAGAAACATTGGGGTGGACGAGTAAGATTGCCGGGTGGCTCAGGCCACTTATCAGATGGGCGCATCTTAAAGACGAAAGTGGCGCCGCTTTCATTACCAGTTTTGTTTCCGGCATAGGCGCCAACACTTTGCTGATGACATTTTATGAGTACGGCAAGATAAATCGGCGTGAGGTTACTCTGACCTATCTTCTGAATAGCGGTTTGCCTCTTTACTTGCTGCATTTGCCAACGACATTTTTTCTAACCACATCCCTGGCCGGCGCTGCAGGTATGGCCTACGTATTGGTTACTTTAACTGCGGCGATCATGAGAAGCATGATTATATTGGTTTATTGTCGTTTGAAACTTCCAGAAACCTGTTGGCTGTGGAGTCCTCTGGTTAATGAATCCGATTCAAAACAGAACAAGACTCTGAAAAGGATCTTATTCAAATTCAAATCCAGATTTTACAGGGTGGTTTTGTACTCTTTTCCTATATATGTAATGATCTTTCTTTTGAATCAATGGGGATTCTTTCAGTGGCTCCGGGCCGGTTTCAGTCTTTGGGTGACTAACGGTTTCTTCCCGGTGGAGGCCGCTGGAATGATCATATTTTCTTTGACCGCCGAATTTGGAGCCGGGATGGCGGCGGCGGGAGCTTTGCTGGATCAAGGAGCGTTGACCACCAAGCAGGCGGCGCTGGCGCTGGTCGCGGGGACGATCATAGCAACCCCCTTAAGGGCGCTCAGGCATCAGTTCGCAACCCATGTCGGTCTTTTTAGCATAAAATTTGGAACAGAACTCCTCATTCTGAGTCAAGGATTTAGGATAGCAAGTTTGGCGCTAGTTTCGGTGATTTATGCAATATTGGGGTAGAGGCTCCCTCTTTTCGTGGCTGTTTCAAGAAACAATAGACTCACAAAATCATTTGGTGGCTCTTTGTTTCCACTTTATGAACACGGCACGCACGAGAAAAGCAGCGAGCGAAGCAGAAGCAAGAACATGTATTATTTCGGTGCTGTCGGGCTGAATGAAGCTGTTCCATGACAATTCCGGAGTCAAGTTGAGCAATGAGTATAAATAATCTGTGAAATAGGCAAATGTTAGAGCGCAGACAACGATGGATAAAATGTAAATAAACAAAGCGCGTTTGCTAAGGATGCCCGCCAAAGTTGTAAGTGTTGCAACATTTGTAGCTGGACCGGCTATCAAGAAAATGAGAGCCGCTCCCGGGCTCAACCCTTTAAGAACCATTGAGGCGGCCACAGGTGTTGAGAATGTTGCGCAAACATAAATCGGCAGACTAATGATCATCATGAATAGGTATGCCCTAATACCGGTACCTATTTCGGTTGCGATCCAATAATCAGGTACCAAGCTCGAAATAGCCCCAGCCAAACAAATTCCCAAAATAAACCATCCCGAAATGTCCTGTAACAAGACGGTAAAAGCGTATTTCTGTCCTTCGACAAATTTCCTGATAAGAATCTTGAAATGACGCTGCGCCGGGATACCATTACCCTGCATATACGAAATCGTCTCCGGCAAAAGATTATGATCAAGGACTCTATCCTCAGAAGTCTTGCAAAAAGTTCCGAAGAAGTTTTCTGTAACCCCGGCGACAACTCCTGAAATAAAAGCTGTGATTGGCCTGATGACGGCCATGACTGGATCCATCAGAGAATAGGTAAGAGCTATCGAGTCAACCCCACTTTCAGGCGTAGAAATCAGAAAAGCCAATATTGCGCCTTGGCTTGCGCCCTGTTTCTTTAAACCCGCTACAGCAGGCAGGATTCCGCAACTTCATAACGGTATAGGGACTCCGATCAGCGAGGCTAAGAGCACCGATCGGGTATCCTTTCCATGTAAATACCTTTTCACTGATTCCGGTTTCAGAAAAACTCTGATAACACCGGTCATAAAAAGACCGAGCAGGAAATAGATTGAAGACTCTCTGAAAATGGTCCAGGAACCTACGAGAATTTCTATTATGGTATCCAGTATCGTATCCTTCCTAGCCATTAGTTGAGCATATTCTACATCATTTTTTTACATAAACTTGAATCATTTTCACAAGACATATAAAATAGGGTTGGTTATATGAGAATTATTTCCGGTACATTCAGAGGAGCCAGGTTACCACAGCTCCCAAAAGCACAACTTCGGCCCACGGCAGAGAGAGTTCGCGAGGCTCTTTTTAGTATTCTGGGGTCTGATGTGTGCGGGGTTGCGGTTCTAGACCTTTTTGCAGGGACTGGTTCCCTAGGATATGAGGCTTTAAGTCGCGGCGCAAAATCAGTCACCCTAGTTGAAAAAGAAGTGCGGTTAGCAAATAAGCTGGTCGAATTTCGGCAAAACATGCAATTGTCTCATGATGTGACAGTTTTGAATATGGATGCGGCACGCGCCGTGAACTTGTTGGCGAAGCGTGAAATTCGTTTCGGTTTAGTTTTCTTGGATCCACCTTACGATAGTAACTGGATCTCAATGTTGTTCTCCAGTGATTATTTTTTAGGATTAATTTCGTCAGGAGGGCTTATTGCAGTGGAAAGAACTAGATTCAATCAAGATATTATAGGTTCAGGAAAGATTAAGCTCGAAAAGACGTTTTCAAGGAAGTATGGCTCTTCTGTTCTGGAAATATTCAGGTCGACTAAATCACAAGATTAAATCCGGAGTCAAACCGAAATTATGGTTAAAAAAACAGCCATTTATCCTGGGACTTTTGATCCCTTTCACAACGGACATTTAGAGATTATCCGACGTGCTATGGGAGCCTTTGATCACATTGTGGTAGCATTGGGAATGAATCCTGAAAAGGAGACGCTATTTTCTTTGGAAGAACGGCTGGACATGATTCGCAACAGTGTCAATGGTGATCAGCGGATTTCAAGTGACAGTTTTGAAGGGTTGTTGGTTAGATACGCCGAAAAAAGAAAGGCATGCGCCATAATTAGAGGTTTGAGGGCTGTTTCAGATTTTGAATACGAATTTCAGCTGGCTCTAATGAATCGGAAACTGAGTCGGAAAATTGAAACATACTTTCTAATGACCGCTCACAGATATTTATACGTTAGCTCGAGAATAATAAAGGCCACTGTCTTTGCTGGGGGCTCTCCGGAAGGATTGGTTCCTGATTACGTGCTGAGAGCTCTCAAAGAAAAATTTCCCCAGATTGGGAATGCGCAAGGGACAACGCATAAAAGTAGGAGATAAGATGAACAGGATTCTTTCCAAGAGAGCCGCTGAATTAAAGCCTTCGGCCACCTTGGCAATATCGGCGAAAGAGAAGGAACTAAAAAGCCAAGGGGTAGACGTTATAGGATTCGGGGCAGGTGAACCGGATTTCCCTACGCCGAGTAGAATAAGGGAAGCCGCAAAGCGGTCACTGGACAAAGGAGAAACATTTTATACGCCTGTAGGAGGGACACTGGAACTCCGAAAGGCGATAGTTCACAGATTTGCCGAGGATTATGGCCTGATGTACAAGGTGGAAAACATTGTAGTTTCTTGTGGGGCAAAGCATAGCCTGTACAATATTTTTCAGGCAGTTGTTGATCCTGGAGACGAAATAATATGCCTGGCCCCTTATTGGGTTTCTTATCCTGAGATGGTGGCGCTGGCAGGTGGTCGACCTGTAACCATAGAAACCTCTGAATCTAGAGGTTTTGAGCCTGAGATTGAATCAATATCTGACAGAATAAGCCCTGCGACAAAAGCTATAATCCTTAACTACCCATCCAACCCGACCGGAGTCATGTACTCCAGGAAATTTCTTGAAAAACTCGCAGATCTAATTGAAAGGAAGGATTTACTCGTTATTTCAGATGAGATATACGACAAACTCCTTTTTGACGATGGTAGGTACACTCCTTTTGCTACTATTCCCGGCATGAAATCCCGCACCGTCACAGTCAATGGTGTTTCTAAGACTTACGCAATGACCGGCTTCAGGATTGGATATCTTGCTGCTGACTCCATGGAAATTGTAAAAGCCACCACCAATATCCAGAGTCAATCGACATCCAACCCCAGCAGCACGGCTCAGGCCGCCGCCGCTGAGGCTTTAATAGGGCCTCAAACCGAAGTCATAGAAATGAGAAATATTTTCGAACGTCGCAGGGATCTGATGGTCGAACTGGTAAATCAGGTTCCTGGATTATCTTTGGTGACGCCTCAAGGGGCGTTCTATGTTTTTGTTAATATTTCGTATTTTTTAGGATCTAAGGGGATAACCGGATCAAGTGACTTTGCGGCTTATTTGTTGGAAAACCATTATGTCGCATGTGTTCCAGGAGGCCCGTTCGGTTCCGATGAGCACATCCGCCTTTCTTTCGCTACGAAGGAGGATGTGATCATCGAGGGGATGAAACGAATCAAAACCGCTTGCGAAGAACTGAACAATGCCTGACGAACGACCACTAATTTTGCTGACCAACGATGACGGAATTCATGCCGAAGGTCTGTTGCGACTCAAAGAAATTGCCGGCGCTCTGGGGGAAGTGGTCATAGTGGCCCCTGACACTGAGCAAAGCGCCGTGGGGCACTCGATAACTCTTTATGATCCCATAAAAGCCCATGAAGTGTACAAGGATGGTGTGTTGTATGGTTTTTCAATAGGAGGGACTCCGGCAGATTCCGTCAAACTTGCCCTCCATTACCTCTTGCCGAGGAAACCGCGCCTTGTAATCTCAGGGATTAACAACGGCGCAAACGTTGGCATAAATGTCCTATACTCAGGAACAGTTTCTGCGGCAACCGAGGCCGCTATCCTTGGAGTGCCGAGTATTGCCGTTTCAATTGCGGCCAAAAGGAACCCACCTTTCGAGAATGTGTCCCCCTTTGTGACAAAGATCGCCGCCTGGGTGCTAAAAAATGATCTTCCGTCTGGAGTAGCTTTGAACCTTAATGTCCCTGCCTTACCTCCGGACCAAATAAAGGGACTGAAGGTAACCAGGCAATCACTCGAAAGATTTCAGGAGACTTTCGAGCGGAGGGAAGACCCGAGGGGAAATTCCTATTATTGGCTTTCTGGTGAGTCTATTGCTTCGATAGATGAAGAGGGTGTAGACATCTTCTGCTTGAAAGAAGGGTTCGCATCCGTTACTCCGCTTTACTATGATCTAACAGCCCACAAACATACGGAAGAATTAGCATGTGCACTGACACAGATTTAGTCTGTCCTTTTTCACCCGAAGATTTAAAAGATATTGAATTGTCAATTGGTTACAATTTCAACGATCATGCCAAATTGACCAATGCTCTGACACGTAGGAGTTTTTGGCACGAAAACCGTTCCAGTTGCAGTGATAATAACGAAAGAATGGAGTTCCTTGGGGACTCAATACTAAATATGGTTGTTGCTTATATTTTGTATTTGAGGTTCCCTGGAGCTGACGAAGGGGAGCTCCAGAAAAGACGCGCAAGTTTGGTCAAACAGAATTCATTGTCTCTTATTATGCGTGACCTCGGCCTGGCAAGATTCATTCGAATGGGGAAAGGCGATGAGCGATCCGGTTGTCGTGAAAGAAACTCAATCCTTGCTGATACACTGGAAGCAGTTATTGGAGCAGTTTTTCTGGACAGTGGATATGAAGAGGCCACGAAATTTATTCATACTCATTTTCGAACGATGCTGGACAGGTTGGATGATCCCGCATGTTTCGAGGACTCTAAGAGTCTCCTTCAGGAAAGGTCTCAGGCATTGTTCGGGGTGACACCGGTTTATGCGGTGCTCGAGGAAATAGGTGAAGAGCATTCCAGAATATTTAGGATGGGGGTTTTCTTGGGGGAGACGCTTGTAGCGGCAGGCGAAGGCCCAAACAAGAAAGAAGCGGCCCAGGTCGCCGCAGCGAGGGCGCTTTCATCCAGTGAATGGGAAGAATCGGTCCATGAAAAACGAAAGAATGCTTTGTAGCCTCAGAGTAGTGGCTATCATTTGATCGGACATTTCTTTGCCGGACTGTCCAAATCTTAGCATGCAAAATTCAGAGTTACATAGGCTCAGAATTTAAGCCTCATTTGCTCTGGGTTGACTAGACTCCTCCAAATTAACAAATTGATGTCATAACAATCATTGTCAAACAGGGACAAGTCGATCCAATAATTTAACCTTAGAAAGGATGTTGTAATGAGCAATGAGATTAGTAGGCGAGAGGCAATAGGAGGCGCTGGGGCTATCGGCGCACTTGGAATCCTGTCTAGGTTTTTTGAATCCGAGGCCCTGGCCTCAACATCAACAGTGAATCAATCGATCAATCTACTCGAACTCCCCGCGTTACCTTATGCTGAAGACGCATTGGAACCGGTGATCGATAAAGAAACGGTAAGGATCCACCATGACAAGCATTTTGCTGGATACGTGGCAGGATTGAACAAGGATCTAAAGAACCTCGATCAGGCACGGCAGAGTGATTCCTTCGAAAGCGTCAAGCAGCTTAGCAGAGATTTGGCCTTTAATGCTTCAGGAGTTGTACTCCACTGGATTTATTTTAGCACAATCGGACCAAACGCTGGGGGGAAACCCGCCGGTAAACTTGACAGTCTCATAAGAAGAGATTTTGGATCTTTTGATACTTTTTGGAAGCAATTTTCAGCGGCCTCAAAAACCGTAGAGGCTTCCGGATGGGGAGTATTGGCTTGGGAACCGTTCAGCCAAAAACTGTTGGTCCTCCAGGCTGAAAAACATCAAAATCTGACAAGTTGGGGGTGCATGCCCATAATGGTATGCGATGTCTGGGAGCACGCCTATTATCTAAAGTATCAGAATCGGCGAGCCGAGTATGTTGACAATTTTGCAAAAATAATTGATTGGCCGGAAGTTGAGAAGCGTCTAGAAAAATACTGTATAAGCAAATAGAAGTAAATTAGGCCGCCTTAATCAGCTTCTATATTTCAAATTAAGCGAGCGAAGAAAGGCAAAATGATATCCATTCAAAGCTAGGGCTTTGCGCTCCTAGCTTTGAAGCGGAACTTCCAGAAAAGAAGAAGCCTTATGTGAGATTAATTAGCTGATATGCCTAAGTTAATCTTTCTTTGTCCTGATATTTTTACTGGGCACACCTAACGAGGTGGGTTGCCGTATCCCTAGTGTGTTCAAGATCTCCTG
>CAJBEZ010000009.1 GCA_903952205.1 uncultured Desulfomonile sp.
CGGTCTTTCCTGGCATGCTTTGCGGCGGTTTCGGGAAAGTTGGTCAATTCCAGTACCTGGACACCTTTGGGAAGACGAAACATCTGCTGCAACCCAAAGGGCAGTATAAAAGTCAAACCCGCATCATAAACTTCTTTATGAACGCCGGTGTTTATGCCGACTCTAACCACCTTAATTCCGTATTCATTGGGCCTCACGTAAACGAAAAAAAGATTATAGAAGATAATAACCAGCACTGACACAGCAAGCAATAATTTCAATGGCGTCCCCAGTCTGAAACTAATCGGCGGGAGCCTGAAGCGCTCCTTCAATTTATCTACGAATCGCAGTTCCGGACGCATTGGGTAGTTATCCATGGTTTCAGTTTCCTTCCAAAGCTTTTCACCATCCGCGGCGAAGTCTACATATCTGTTGTTGCTTTCCCCGACACTCCCAACGACAATATACCTTTATCCGATTTGTTAACAGGGAGTTGAGCAAATAGAATACAAAGACATACCGGTGTCGTGAGGCTATGTTGCTGCGTGAATATGGGGCACCAATAAATATCGTGCTCTTACAATCCACCAGTGATGATTATAGCAGCCTTTCCCTTGATTTGGTGTAGGTGGACATGCCGGATTCTTCAGATCAATCTTTGCCGGTTTATTCAGACTGTATAAGCTCGACAGACGAGCGTCAACCAGGCTACCTGATACCGGGGCATCCCTGATTTTGGACACGGAATGTCTAACTGCCTGTAATGTGAATCCTGTATTTGGTGAGCATCTGCAATAGCCGTGCGCGGCGAAAAACCAAGCGACGGGCAGCGGTGAACGCCTGAACGTTAAGAGGGTGACTCGATCACAGGGACTTCATGAATTCTAGAAAAAATAGTCCCCAACAAAAAAATATCCAACATATGTCCTCGTTTGACACACATCACAATTATCATTCGGGAAGGCTACCTTTGTGAGCCAGGAAGGTATGAAGGGAGGCTTTTATGAGTAAGAAAAATGTTACAAATCGTGTTATGACTGTTGTATCATCAGTCTCGTCTAACTGGGGAAAATCAGAGCTGGAAATATGTATCCGTAAGAAACGGGGGTTTAAGGTGAACTTTTTCCTTATCGGCATTATTCTGGCGCTACTACCAGTAGTCAGTTCGGCCTCTGATCGAGGCGTAATCGTGCGGGACCGTTACGGAAATATCGTAGAAACAAAAGACCGGTATGGGGATGACACGACGGTTCGTGACCGGTACGGGAATATCACCCGGACCTAGGAATACGACCGTCATGGCCAAAAAACCATACGGGACCGGTATGGGAATATTATCGGGACGGAAAACAGAGATTAAGAAACTGATGCAATTTGATTTAAAAAGTTTTTGATTACCGAAAAGATCGTGGCAATCCTGGTTCAGGTAGAGATGGTCAGCCTAATGTTCCTGATCAGCTCCTTCTTGACGCTCAATGACCGCATCAGATAACGATACGACAATGCCATCTTGTTCTAAGATTAAGCAAATGGTAGCAATCTAGACATTTGACCCGACATCAAACACACGGTAGATTCGTTTGGAAATTGAGGCTGTCCCAGCACGGATATCATAGGGAGGCGCAGAACGATGAAAAAGAAATTCACATTCTTCTCCATAGTATTCATCATGGCTCTATCATTAAATGCGGGAGCCGAATCTCCTGCGACTTTATGGCCAGTATTGGACATGTTGCGATCCAGGGAATTCGTCGATCTGACTCATGCGTTTCATCCGGGTATCCCTCAGTGGCCGGGTTTTGACAATGAAGTCAGGGTCACTACGTATCATTACGACGAGGGAATAGGAACGAAGGGCAAGGGGTTTCTAGCTCATAAATACGAGATACCTGGGCAGTGGGGGACTCACGTGGACCCGCCGGCGCATTTTGCAAGAGGAAAAAGATTTCTCGACGAAATCTCTGTTAGGGAAATGATTCTCCCTCTTGTAGTCATCGATGTGAACGCTAAGGTAGCGTCCAATCCGGACTACCAGATCTCCATGGATGATGTCAGGGCCTGGGAAGCTAAACACGGTCCAGTACCGAAGGACGCATTTGTGGCCATGAGGACCGACTGGTCAAAGAAATGGCCAAACGGAGAAGCGATGCGTAACCAGGACGACAAAGGCGTTGCCCATTATCCAGGCTGGAGCAAGGAGGTCCTTGCCTACCTCTACGAAGAGCGCAATATTACAGCGTCAGGGCACGAAACCACCGACACGGACCCTGGTATCGCCACCAGCAAAGGAGACTATTCCCTTGAATCTTACATTCTTTCACGAGACAAGTTTCAGATCGAGCTTCTTGCCGGTCTGGATAAAGTTCCCGAATACGGGGCTATTGTAGTGGTGGCGTTTCCAAAGCCAAAGAGGGGCTCCGGTTTTCCGGCGAGGGTATTTGCTATTCTACCGTAGGAGGGCGCTGCAAAGCCGTGATCAGTAAATTAAAGTTCAGATGTTTGATAATATGGCTGAATCATCGACAGGACCATCATCTCGGGAAGAATATGGCCTGAAAGTGGAATACTTCGCGTCAAAGAAGGCTGTGATCATCCCTATAGGGCCATTACGCTGCTTGCCGATGATGATTTCAGCCTCACCTTTTTTGGGATTGTCCTCACTCTTGTTATAAACTTCGTCCCTGTAAATGAAAATGATTACGTCGGCATCCTGTTCAATAGCGCCGGATTCTCTCAAGTCCGCGAGCTGGGGGCGCTTGTTGGGACGTTCTTCAACCTTTCTGTTCAACTGTGACAGGGCAATGACCGGAATATTGAGTTCTTTAGCCAAGGCCTTTAAAGACCTGGAGATTTCCGATATCTCCTTCTCTCTGGAATCACCCCTCCCCGGCCCCTTCATAAGTTGTAGATAGTCGACAACAATTAACCCGAGATCCGTTTCCTTTTTAAGCCGTCTGGCCTTGGCCCGAATTTCCAGTGTGCTTATCGCCGGCGTGTCATCCACATATAAAGGGGAATCCGAGATGTTTCCCACCGCCAGAGTCAATCTTCCCCAGTCCTCTGGAGTCAGATAACCGGTCCTGAGACTTTTTAGATTTACCTTGGCTTTTGCGCAAAGTATTCTGAGAGCGATCTGCTCCTTGCTCATTTCGAGGGAAAAAATTGCTGTCGGGCGCCCATATTCGGTCGCTGCGTTCATCCCCACATTCAGGGCAAAGGAAGTCTTCCCCATTGATGGCCGTCCAGCCACAATAATGAGGTCCGAGTTCTGGAAGCCGGCGGTCATAGCGTCTAAGTCCTTAAAACCTGACGCCACCCCTGTTATGTTTTCTTTTCGCTCATACAGTCTCTCAATTGTCTCGAAGCTGCTTTTCATGAGTTCCGAGATGTGGCTGAAAGCCGTACCAATGCGAGACTCGCCCACTTTGAAAAGGATCTGCTCCGCTTCGTCCAGAAATTCTCCCACGTCCTGCTGGTCTTCGTAGCACCGCGTGGATATTTCGGTTGCGGCCGATATCAACTGTCTCAGAATCGCCTTTTCTTTGACTACCTTTGTGTAATGAAGAATGTTTGCAGCGCTTGGCACGGCATCGATCAGCTCCATCAGGAAAACGGCTCCGCCGACGTTTTCAAAAACGCCTTTTTCCTTCAGCCCCGAGGTCAGAGTAATAAGATCAACAGGTTCGTTCTTGTTGAAGAGATCAAAAATAGCTCTAAAAATGTTTCGGTGAGCTTCCCGGTAGAAATCATCCGAGGTGAGTATAGCAAGGACTTTGGGGAGAGCTTCGTTATCGATGAGGAGCCCCCCCAGTATGGCTCGTTCGCCTTCAAGGAACTGGGGGGGGATCCTAATTTGCGCGTTACTGTCCTGCGCCATCCTTCGACGATACCTCCGGGTCCACTACAATCTTAATTGTAGCAGTCACTTCGGGATGGACTTTTATGGTCGCTTTGTATTCCCCAAGACGCTTGATTGGCTCAGAGAGCGACACTTTTCTCCGATCAAACTCGTATCCCTTGGACGCAAGGGCTTCCGCAACGTCCGCGTTGGTTACTGAACCAAACAAACGAGCGTCCTGATCCCTCGACTTTCTGACAAAAATCAACTCAACCGAAGAAAGTTCACTCGCCTGAATCTCCGCGGCGCCTCTGGCTTTTGCGAGTTTCCTCTGTTTGGCTTCAATCAGTCCCTTGTAAAAGTTCAGATTTTTCTGAGTAGCCAGGCAAGCCAGTTTACGCGGCAACAGGTAATTCCTGGCATAACCGTTTTTCACTTTCACGGTCTGACCCACAAGGCCCAATTCTTCAATATGATCAAGTAATATGACATCCATGGCAATCACTCCGTATTGTGTAAATCTATACTAGCGTCTGGGCACCGTGAAGGGCAAAAGCGCTATGTTTCTGGCTCTCTTAATTGCTGTGGTCAATTGTCTCTGATGTTTGGCGCAATTTCCAGAGATCCTCCTCGGAACAATTTTACCACGTTCAGTAATGAAGATCCTGAGAAGATTAGGGTCCTTGTAATCCATGCGCAAGCCCGAGTCCGCGCAGAACCTGCAAACCTTGCTCCTCGGGAATGGACGACGTCTCTGCGGCTTGTTATTCATTGTCCTTCCTCCTTGGTGGAGCTTTCTGCAGACTCAGGTTGAGTCGGGGGCGTGTCGTTTTCCTCATGTATTTCGTCAGTCTGAGGCTCAGGTTCGGCTTTTTCAACTGTTTCAACCGCTTCAGAAATCTCTTCAGCCTGTTCAGATGCTTGCGCTTCTACGGCTTCCTTTTCCGCCTTTGCCTTGAATGCCTCCAGATCAACGTCGTCATCAAGCTTGACACTCAAATATTTCATAACATCTTCAGTAATCTTGAACTGTCGCTCAAGTTCGCTGATGAGCTTTGGGCCGCTGACAAAATCAAACAGAATGTAGCGGCCTTTGTCTTTCTTGCGAACCAGATACGCCAGTTTCTTGGTTCCCCAGTCTTCGATCTTGATGATTTCTCCGGCATGATCTTTGATGATTCCGCTGAACTTCTCCTTTAAGGCTTTAACGTCGTCATCAAGCATGTCGGGATCGAGGACTATCAGTGCCTCATACCTTCTCATAAACTCTCCTTTCGGCTATCAAGCCCTTAACAGGGCAAGGAGCTATAAAAATGAATTTTTTATATTACATCAGATGGCAGGATAGCGCAAACTTTTTCGCATCGGAATTCCGGATACCGACACTTCTTCGAGGATGTCCCATCAATTCCCTGTACCTTATCAACGCTTGGTCATTTCCTTGCAATCAACACATTGCCACACATTTTCCCTGACGAAGAAAAACACAAAACCCACCCCGATCAGGATTGATCCAATATAGTACATCGCAGGCAGGGCAAACCTCATAAACCATGGAGCCTGATAGAAGTTTGTAAAAAACCCATATCCGGCCATCAAGAGAACGCCCAGAATTATGAGGACTATCCCTGCGGGCACAGACAGAACCCTTCGCGATGATTTCGTCATCACGCCGCCACAAACTCCACACAATTTGACTCGGCTTGACATCTATAATTCCTGCCGGTTAGGCCGCATATTTTGCCTTAAAATCAGAAGAAACGCTGAAGAAAGCAGGCTACATTCCATTGAGGGGCAATCTTCGGTATGACAAAAAGGAAGTGTCTTCGGTCCTCGTTGAGATGTTTTGGAGGGGGACAAAGGGGGCCAATGAGGCCCCCCGTAAACATTAACCACCAATCAGCTTGGCGTAAGGGTTAGCGAAGAGTAAAAGCAACGCTATGACTAGCGCGTAAATTGTCAGAGATTCGATCATGGCCAGTCCGATGATCATGGTAGTCGTGATTTTGCCACCGGCTTCGGGATTTCTTGATGTGCCTTCGCACGCGCCGCCAATTGCGGTTCCCATGCCGATTCCGCTACCAATAGCGCCCAGTCCGATAGCGAGACCAGCCGCGAGAACTGTCCACTGAGCAATACCGGCACCCGCTGCGGACACGTCAGCCGCAAAGGCCAGACCGGCGCAAAGGCTTAGCGCGATTGTCATCAAACCAGCGATAACTAACTTTTTCATCAAATAAAAACCTCCATATTATTTGGAATATCAGTGAGCTTCTTCCAGTGACCCGGATATGTACATCATGGTCAGCATGATAAACACGAGAGTCTGTATGAAAGAAGTGAACACTTGCAGAAACATCATAGGTAACGGAACCAGGTAAGGCACCAACATGGTAAGGATTATTATGGCAAGATCCTCACCCATTATGTTTCCAAAAAGTCGAAAGCTCAGTGAAAGTATCCTGCTGAGGTGTCCTATTATCTCGATAGGGAGCATCAGAGGAATCAACCATGGCACCGGTCCAAGAAAATGTTTAATGTAATGCGTGCCGTGATGCTTAAGACCAACAATATGCGTGGTAAAAAACGCTATTAGCGCCAAGGACAGCGTGGTGTTCAAGTTGTTGGTCGAAGACTGGAACCATGGGAGTATCCCAATGAGGTTACACGTCAGAATAAAGAGCCCTAGAGTAGCTATAAGCGGGAAGTAGGGACGCCCTCGTTCACCCATGGTCTGAACAACTATGTCATCGAGGGTTGAAATAACGACTTCCCAAAAGTTCTGGCCACCCTTTGGAACCATTTCCAATTTGTTTTTTACAAGAATGGCGGCTATGACAAGAACGATCATTACCACCCAGGTGTTGAGAACATTGTTGATATCCGCGTGTTCGATACTGTGCTTTTCAAAGAACTCGCCCATCGAATGCAATAAAGGATTCGCTATGGCGTCAGTAAACACAGGCGGGTGAATGCTGGCTGACATTTATTAGACCTCCTTCGGCCTTCGATTAGATATATATATTAAGGTTAACATGACAAAAAGACCTGCAGGTACCACAGATAGCCCTGTCACCAGTCCTATCGGATCAACCTTGGTAAATCTTACCAAAACAAACAGGCATAAGCCAAGAAAAATCAGTCTCAAATAGAAACCGCCCAGTAAAGCCACGATAGACCGGCCTTTGTTCTGGAAATCCGCTTTTCTTGTTTTCCATGAGGAAGCCCACGCGTTCAACAGAACCAGCGCCCCACCAGAAACAAATCCGAGGGTGAACTGACCGGAAGCGCATAAGGAACTCGTTACCAACCCAACTACAAAAACAATCCCTGAAAGGAATAACCAAATCCTCGGGATTTTTTCAAAGTCCATTCTTCGGCCCCGAATATTCTGACCGACGCTGCTTTCTAAGCTCTATCATAACATTTCGGCCCGCAGCCGCTATTCCAAAGAAAAAAAATATAATGCTTAAATATGGAGACGTGTCGAGCTTACCGTCCAACCAGTATCCGATACCAAACCCGATCAGGATTGCGAATGGTATCGACGATCCTAATTGTAGTCCATCTCCGACGAGTTTCCAGGTGGTCTGTACATTTTTCACTAGAGTTATCTTGGTTAGCAGAGAAATGCGGTCTTTGTCAACAAAGTTATGATTCCGGCGGCTGAAAAACAACTCATCCCAATACATCCATTCGGCGTCAGCCTTTCGCCAATCAGCAATTATGCGATCATCCGGAAGGGCTAGGCAAAACACGTTATGGTCGCCCGCCAGGTTGACGCTTTTTACAACCGGTGGTAAGCTCTGTGACATAATCGCTTCATCCGGGCTTCGATCTTCTTCCTTCTAAACATTGGGCAAAACCAATTTCAGGTCAGGGTTGCCATCAGTTCAATGAGTTTATCAGACAAATACAAACTTGGAGTTACAGGGAAGATAGTTGAGGCGTTTCTCACTTCAAAGCTTCCCATTGTATTCATTATAGCGTCTTTAATGGCCGGTGTGGCGGCCCTCATCGCAACCCCGAGAGAAGAAGAACCCCAGATAGTCGTCCCTGTTGTTGAAGTAATGATCAATTTTCCGGGAGCTTCGGCAGCGGAAGTCCAAAATCTCGTAACCATAAACCTCGAACGTAAACTCTGGGAAATCGACGGAGTTGAATACATATATTCCACCTCCCGGCCCGGAGGAGCTGTTGTAACTGCCCGTTTCTATGTTGGCCAGGAACGGGAAAACAGTATCCTCAAAGTGTACAGCAAGATTATGGCGTACGCTCCGGATGCGCCTCCAGGCGTTACTGGATGGGTTGTGCGTCCAATAGAAATTGATGATGTGCCCATTGTGACTTTTGCAATGTATAGCGCTATCTACTCGGACTATGAGCTGAAGAGGGTCGCCAATGAAATTGCGCACAGAATTCAGAGTATACCTGACACAGGAAAAACATATATCGCAGGGGGAAGAGAAAGACAAATCAGGGTCCTTATTAAACCCGAGACGCTGGCCGCAAGAAATGTGGCGGTTCTGGATCTTGTCAACGCACTAAAAGGCGCTGACATAAACTTGCGCGCCGGCGCCATGGACATACTCAACCGAGAGATAATAGTGGACGCTGGGCCTTTCCTAAAATCGGCAAGTGATGTCCGGGATCTGATAATAGGGGTTTACCAGGATAAACCGGTTTATTTTCGGGACGTGGCCGAAATCTTTGACGGTCCTGAGGAGGTGGGCGCTTATACGAGATTAACCTTCGGAGTCGGAGTTTCTTCTGATCATGAGACAAAAGACATTCCGAACGCCACACCTGGGAAGTCCTACAATCAGGTCACGATAGCCGTAGCCAAGCGAAAAGGGACGAATGCGGTCAAGGTCGCCGAAGGTCTTATTGACAGATTCGAAGAATTGAAGAAGACAGTGCTGCCATCAGATATTGGCGTTCTGGTTACTCGGAATTACGGCAAGACCGCTGATGACAAGGTCAACGAACTAGTCAAGCACCTGCTGATTGCGATAGTCAGCATCGTAGTGTTGCTCAGCCTTATGCTCGGCTGGCGTGAGGCCCTGATCGTCGCTCTGGCGGTTCCCATGACCCTGTCGGTAACCTTGCTTGCCAACTATCTTTTTGGATACACAATAAACCGGGTCACGCTGTTCGCCTTGATACTTTCTCTTGGTTTACTCGTGGATGACCCGATTGTGGATGTCGAGAACATACACAGGCACTTCAAACTCCGAACTCATCCCCCTCTGGACGCAACCTTGCTGGCCGTCGATGAGGTTCGTCCACCCACGATTCTTGCTACCCTGGCGGTTATTGCCTCGTTTCTACCAATGTTTTTCATAACAGGCATGATGGGACCATACATGAGACCCATGGCCATAAATGTGCCTGTGGCAATGCTGATGTCTCTGGTCATAGCCTTCACTGTGACGCCCTGGGCAACCTATCACGCTCTGCGAAAAGAATATGACAGGGAATCGCATGCGTATGATTTTAAATCCGGGGCAATTTACAGGACCTACAGAAGAATAACGCTTCCTTTCCTGGAAAGCAGAAGAAAAAGCTATCTCTTGATCGCAACAACGGTATTGGCGTTGGTGGGGTCTGTGTCCCTGGTTGCGCTGAATCTCGTTCCCGTTAAAATGCTGCCTTTCGACAACAAAAATGAGTTTTTAATCCTTGTGGATATGCCCGAGGGAACTACTCTTGAAACTACCGATAAGGTTGTCCGGGACCTCGAATATTATCTGGCCACTGTCAACGAAGTTCGGGACGTTGAGTCCTTTGTAGGCATAGGCTCCCCAATAGACTTCAACGGAATGGTAAGGCAGTATTATCTGCGTAAAGGCAGTAACCTGGCTGACGTCAGGGTCAACCTGATAGATAAGGAAGAGAGAAGCTACCAGTCTCACGGTATTGCGCTGCGTATAAGACCGGCGATAGATGAAATAGCCCGGCGGTGGAACGCGAACGTCAAATTGGTCGAAGTTCCGCCCGGCCCGCCGGTGTTTTCCACCATTGTCGCTGAAGTCTACGGACCTCCCCAGGCCTCGTACGAGGATGTTGTAGTACAGGCGAAACGAATTAGAAAACTTATGGAAAACACCGGCCATGTTGTCGATGTCGACGACTCGGTTACATCTCCCCAGATCCAGTACAATTTTATTGTTGATCGAACAAAGGCCGGACAGCACCATCTGACACAGGATGAAATAGCAAGGTCGGCGAAAATTCTGTTAGGCGGGGAATCTCCAGCCATAGCGCATTCAGATAAAGAACGAAATCCACTTGAAATAAATCTTCGGCTTCCCCGGGAATCACGATCCAGGCTGCAGGATATGGGCCCGATCAAGCTGAGAGGTTCCGATGGGTCCATGACTCCATTCGCCGAGTTAGGAACTATTCAGGAAACTGTTCTGGACAAGACAATTTTCCGTAAGAATCTTCACCAGGTAGTTTTTGTTACGGGCGAAACCGCTGGTTTGAGCCCGGTCAACGCGATTCTGGAACTGCAGTCCGCCGTAAAACAACTGGATCTTCCAAAGGGTTACGAAGTGAATTGGGCGGGAGAAGGCGAGTGGAAAATAACACTCGACGTTTTCCGTGACCTGGGTCTGGCTTTTCTTGTAGCTTTGGCGCTGATCTACGTGCTTCTAGTCCAACAAACGGAGTCGTTCTTAGTGCCACTGGTGATCATGGTGGCAATTCCACTGACACTGATAGGGATTATGCCGGGATTCGCAATCCTGAACCTGCTTAAGGCTCAACAGATAGGTCCTTATTCTGATTCAATTTTCTTTACAGCGACAGCGATGATAGGCATGATAGCCTTAGCTGGAATAGTAGTTCGCAACTCAATAATCCTGATAGATTTTATCCACGTCAAGGTGGGACAAGGTGTTGACCTCAAAGAGGCGATAATTGATTCAGGGGCGGTAAGATTCACTCCAATACTGTTGACCGCCGGAGCCGCTATCTTCGGGGCCTGGGTAATTACTCTCGACCCGGTATTTTCAGGACTGGCGTGGTCTTTTATTTTTGGAGCTTTCGCGTCAACCGTATTCTCTTTAATCATAGTTCCTGTAATATATTTCATGATCTATGGAAATCGTCGGACGATCGATTCTCAGACCGCCTCAACTAAAGATTAATTCGCATCAAAATTCGGATCTGACAGCGCATTAGTATGATAAACATGAATCCAGGAAATGTATAAGGCATCAAATAAATAGTAGCTCGAAATAAGCTTTTAAAAAAAATAGAAAGGCGCCAAAAATGATCAATAAAAACATACAGAACGCCATTAATGACCAGATAAACGCAGAAACCTATTCGTCATATCTGTACCTGTCCATGTCGGCGTATTTTAATTCGATCAATCTCCCCGGTTTTGCAAACTGGATGAAGTGCCAAGCGCAAGAGGAACTCATACATGCCATGAAGTTCTTTGATTTCGTGAATGAACGAGGTGGAGACGTAACTCTCAAAGCTATCGATGGTCCTCCAACATCGTGGGATTCGCCCGCTCACGCGTTTGAAGAGGCCTACAAACATGAACAGAAGGTTACATCGCTGATCAATGCGCTCGTGGACCTTGCCATCGCTGAGAGGGACCACGCTTCATCGAGTTTCCTTCAATGGTTTGTTAATGAACAGGTTGAAGAAGAAGCGTCCGCCAATGATGTGGTTCAAAGGTTGAAGTTAGCTGGGGACAAAGGCGGAGGGCTGTTCATGATAGACAGGGAACTTGCTACCAGGACATTTGTTTATCCTACAGCGACACAGACAGCTTAGAAGAATTTTACAACTAATAAATTCTTAGCTAAGTCACATGATTATTGGCGAGGAAAAAAAGCCCAATCTATAGTTTGAGGAGGAACTGATGAGTCACCATGACAATAAGGCGCTGTCGATGTTATCCGCAGCTCTTGAAAAAGAACAAAAAGGCCAGGAATTTTACAAACAGGCCTCTGAAAAATGTGTGAACCCTCTTGGCCGGGAAATATTCAGAACACTTATGGCCGATGAAGGCTCACATATAAAAAGGATCAAGGAAATTTTTGAAGCTCTGTCCAAGGGACAAAAATGGGACGCTCACTGGAAAGAGTACAAAGTCCAAAATGATGACCTTGCCAAACTGTTTCGCAAGAGGATTGAAACCGTTGGATCCAGGGTGGATGGAGACAACTCGGACATTGAAGCTCTATCCATAGGAGTGGACATGGAACAGGGAGCGATAACATTTTATGAGGACCAGCTTAAGAAAGCCACCGACCCTTTGGAAAAAGAATTCGTAGGTCTCATGATAAGCGAAGAGCGTGGACACTACACCGCTTTGAAAGACCTCAAGATGTACCTCGAAAATCCCGAATCCTGGTTCGAGGAAAAGGAACGCGGATTACTCGATGGATGACTTGTTGTATTTGATGAATATGGCGAGGCCTCGGCATTAAATTGAAATCGGATCGGAAAAAGTGGGATCGCCGATACTCCAGGGAGATATCAGATTCACTTTCTCCTGATCCATTGTTGCTTGAGTTTAGAGGATTGTTCAGTTCGGGTCGCGCTCTGGATCTGGCTTGCGGACTTGGATCAACCTCAGTATTCCTTGCCCGATGCGGTTACTGGGTTGACGCTTTTGACACCAGCCTGGTCGCTTTGCAAAATCTGATGAAACGATCCACACGTGAGAATCTGTCCATCGGAGTCGCCGTTGTAGACTTAGACTATTATCCCCTTCCAACAAATACCTACGATGTTGTGACTGTCTTCTATTTCTTTTCTCAAAACCTTCTCACTTCAATCAGGGCTGCCTTGAAACCCGGTGGCGTACTAGTTTATTCAACGTTCAATTACCATCACGTGAACGAACACCCCAATTTCTGCAGTGATTATCTGGTTCCTCTGGGAGGAATGGGTCGTTTCTTTCCTGATCTTCAGGTAATTGCAGACAGGGAATCATCCGGAGAAAATCCTGCAATAAGCCAGTTTATAGGAACAAATTCTGCGTGACGAAGTCCTGCCCTGACAGGCTATTTTGACATTTCTTTAATTAATATATTGATCGTTACAGTTATGTGATTTTTGATTCTTCATCTTTATCAATGTTTAAGGTATAGTCTTTGTATTAAAACATACGTCATGCGAGGCGTTAAGTCGTGGCTATGAATCATTATGTAATGTTGAAACTTTCCGGCCGTTCCTTTAGTATAGTGTCACTGGTATCCTGGATTGCGTTTGTGACTGTAAATCTTATCTTTCTGGCTGTTCCGCCTCTTTCAGAAACGCAAGGGTTCCCGAAGAGCTTTTCACTCATGGAAGCCGCTCAGAAAGGAAACAAGAAAGAGGTTGAGAAGCTGCTTGCTCAGGGCACAAACGTAGACTTTCAGGATGAATACGGTGATTCAGCTCTTCTTTCAGCGTCCAGAAGAGGATTTGTCGAGATAGTCAAGATTTTGTTGGATGCAGGCGCCCAGGTTAACCTAACTGACTCGGATGGTGGCACTCCTCTTATCGAGTCGTCCAAAATGGGTCATGCGGATGTGGTGAAGTTATTGTTATCTCGAGGCGCTGATGTTTCCGCAAAGGACAAAGATAATGAAACAGCCATTTCTTACGCCACTCAAAATGATTTGAAGGAGATAACGGAAATCTTGATCAAACATGGCGCTCAGTAAAGATTGATCCAAATGCTATATTTAATAACTGCATTGGGGTTTATTTCGTTCAGTAAATATTCCAGAGGAAAAAATGGAAGCAAAAGAAGCCGAAAGAGTGAAAGTTGATGAAGATCGAAGATGGCGACTGGTTAACCGTACCATGCGTCTTCATGGGCACCAACCTGACGCCTTGATTGAAACCCTTCACGCGGTTCAGGAATCGTTTGGCTTTCTGGATTTGGACTCTTTGAAATACGTTGCGGATTCGTTACATTTACCTCTTAGTCTGGTGTATGGCGTCGCAACTTTTTACCACTTTTTTACTCTTAAGCCCCCTGGGGAGCATACCTGCGTAATTTGCCTCGGCACGGCGTGTTACATCGCAGGATCAACAAACATGCTAAAGGCTGTCGAGAAAGAGGTTGGAATAAAGCCGGGGGAAACTACTTCAGACGGAAAACTCTCCCTTTTGACGGCCCGTTGTATGGGATCCTGCGGGTTGGCCCCGGCTGTAGTCTTTGATGGAGCCATCCATGGCAAGATGTCTTCCACCGCCGTACTCCAGAACATCAGGAGGCTCCTGAATCATGACGATTGAAGAGCTGCAGGAAATTGGAAAAATTGAGAAAGAAAAACAGGATGGCTTTAAACACCGAATCCATGTTTGTGTAGCCGCCGGATGTCTTTCCTGTCAAAGTGGTCAGGTAAAAGAGGCCCTCGAAAAGGAAGTTTCCAGAAGGGGGCAGGAAAGCTGGACTTCGGTCAAAGGAGTCGGATGCCTCGGACTTTGCACTGCGGGTCCAATGGTTGCCATCGAGCCGGATGGAATCCTATATCAGGGCGTTTCGGTTTCCGACGCGTCCGACATCCTGGAAGCATTGGGGGGACCAGCCGTCAGCCGACTGGATTGTTCCGCCCACATGCCTTTTTTCACTAAACAAAAAAAGATAGTCCTCGAAAACTGCGGCAAAATTGATCCGGAAAGCATCGAGGATTACATAGCCGAGGGAGGATATGAAGGCCTGTACAACGCTCTTAGGATAATGACTCCGACGGGAGTCATCGAACAGATTTCCAAAGGTGGCCTTAGAGGGCGCGGGGGAGCCGGGTTCCCCACCGGTTTGAAATGGACTGCGGTGTCCAAGACTAAAAGTAACATCAAGTTTGTTGTTTGTAACGCTGATGAAGGAGATCCAGGAGCTTTCATGGATAGAAGCGTCCTTGAAAGTGACCCTCACCGGGTACTCGAAGGAATGGCTATAGCAGGGTTTGCTGTCGGAGCGAATTACGGTTTCATTTATGTTCGGGCAGAATACCCGCTTGCTGTGAAAAGAGTTAGAACCGCAATAGCCAGAGCCGAACGACTTGGAGTTCTTGGACGAAACATTTTTAACACCACGTTCAATTTTGACATTACTGTTCGTTTAGGCGCCGGAGCTTTTGTCTGCGGTGAGGAGACGGCGTTAATAGCAAGTATAGAAGGCAGGAGGGGAAGCCCGAGACCAAGACCGCCGTTCCCATCAGAATTGGGCCTTTGGGGTTATCCAACACTGATCAACAATGTTGAAACCTTCGCCAATGTTCCCCCGATCATTCGAAAAGGTGGAGATTGGTTTGCCGCCACAGGGACAGATAAGAGCAAGGGAACCAAAGTATTCGCTCTTGCCGGCAGAGTTAACAACACGGGATTAATCGAAGCTCCGATGGGAACGAAGTTGCGAGAAATCGTGTTTGATATTGGTGGGGGAATCCTTGAAGGGCGTAAATTCAAAGCGGTTCAGACAGGGGGACCATCTGGAGGCTGCATTCCGGAGCAGTTTCTGGACATGAGCATGGATTACGAATCCCTGGCCAAGGTTGGCTCAATCATGGGATCTGGAGGCCTCATTGTAATGGACGAGACTTCCTGCATGGTTGACGTGGCTAAATTCTTCATAGAGTTCTGCATGAGCGAGTCATGTGGGAAATGCGTACCATGTAGAGTGGGAACAGTTCAGATCTATAATGTGCTAAAAAGAATCACAGAGGGAAAAGGTAAGCCGACCGACATCGGATTACTGGAAGAACTTTGTGACCTTGTAAAAAACACAAGTCTTTGCGGCCTGGGTCAGACCGCCCCTAATCCTGTTTTAAGCACTTTGAATTATTTCATGGATGAGTACAGGGCGCACATTGACGACAAAGTTTGCCCCGCAGGAACATGCCACTTCAATCATACGGAGGAATCACAATGAGATATCCCTCCTTCTTACAGAGAACAGCGGATAGAGCAGATGTTCAGCCGGTCAGGGTACTTACATTTTCAATAAATGGCGTTACGGTAAGCGCCAGAGAAGACGAAACGATTCTGACTGTAGCCAGACAAAACGGTATTTCAATCCCCACATTGTGTCATCTTGACGGTCTATCGGAAAGGGGGGCATGCAGACTCTGCATAGTGGAAATCAAAGGGTCCCCCAAACTTAGCCCCGCCTGTGTAACTCTGCCCCGACAGGACATGGAGATCATTACACATTCAGATAGAGTCATGGACTATCGAAGAAAAATACTTGAACTGCTCTTCACTGAGAGAAATCATGTCTGTTCAGTTTGCGTGTCAAATGGTCATTGCGACCTTCAAGCGCTCACAGTTGAACTGGGCATGACTCATGTGCATTATGACTATCTCCATCCCCAACAGATGGTGGACGCTTCGCACGAGCGATTTTCAGTCGATCACAACAGGTGTGTTCTCTGTCAAAGATGTGTAAGAGTTTGCGATGAGATTGAGGGAGCGCATACGTGGGACGTCATGGGAAGGGGTCATTTGGCAAAAGTGATCACAGATCTCAATGAGCCATGGGGAGAATCCACAACATGCACAGGTTGTGGAAAATGTGTCCAGGTGTGTCCTACCGGAGCGCTTTCAGAGAAGGGAAAATCAGTAGCGGAAATGACTAAAAAGAGACTGTTTTTACCGTATCTCAAATTGATGCGGGGAGAGGAAGAGAGATGAGCCGGTTAAAAATAGCTACTACCTGGCTTGATGGGTGCTCTGGGTGCCATATGTCATTTCTCGATATCGATGAGAGACTGCTTGAACTTTCAGACAAAATAGAACTCGTGTATAGTCCTCTGGTTGATATGAAGACAATTCCAGAAGGTATCGATCTGGCCTTGATCGAGGGTGCGGTCAGCTCTGAAGCGGACAAAAATGAATTACTAAAATTAAGGGCTAATAGTAAGATTTTGATTTCTTTTGGCGATTGCGCCGTGACCGCCAATGTTCCTGGGATGCGGAATCATTTCTCGGTAAATGACACCCTTTCCAGGGCGTATGTCGAAAATTCCGACTCTGGAAAATGTTTGCCATCAGTATCTGTTCCTAAACTGATTGAATTTGCCAGACCGGTCCACGAGTATGTTCTTGTAGATTTTTTTCTCCCGGGCTGCCCCCCTCCTGCAGATGTAATCTTTTCAACCCTCTGTGAGTTGCTCGAAGGAAAAACGCCGTCGCCTATCACAAAAACACGTTTTGGAGCCTGATCTTCTGGAGTGAGAAACATGACGCGAACGATTGAAATTAAACCAGTCACACGAATAGAGGGACATGGGAAGATAACGATTACTCTTGATGATTCCGGCTCTGTAACAGACGCCAAATTGCATGTGACGCAGTTTCGAGGATTTGAAAAATTCTGTGAAGGGCGTCCATTCTATGAAATGCCATCACTGGTCGAACGGATCTGTGGAATCTGCCCTGTGAGTCATTCACTCGCGTCTGCCAAAGCCTGTGATTCAATTTTGGGGGTCAGAATTCCGAAGCCCGCAAAAAAACTTCGCCGACTATTGAATTGTGGAGAATTTATTGAATCCCACGCATTGAGTTTTTTTCATCTTTCCGGACCTGATTTGGCAATGGGTTTTGATTCCGATCCAGCCGAAAGAAATATCTTTGGACTTGCAAAAAAAGCGCCTTCAATTGCGATGGACGGTATTCGGCTCCGTAAAATTGGTCAGCAAATTATTGAATTCTGCACGGGAAAACGCATCCATCCCGCATGGGTGGTCCCTGGCGGTGTGAATAAACCCCTGACTGAAGAAATTCGTGATTCCCTTCTTGCGATTGTGCCTGAAGGCTATTCGATTATTCGTAGAACTCTGGACTGGTTCAAGGGATCACTAGAGAATTATAGAGAAGAGATCAGGAGTTTCGGAAACTTTCCGACGTTGTTTGTGGGCCTCGTCAACGGCGACGGAAATCTTGAACACGTGGAAGGGAATTTGCGTTTCATAGATTCCAAGGGTTCGATAATTCTGGATCAAGCCAACTGTGAAAATTATCACGACTATATCTGTGAAAAAACCGAGGATTGGTCTTATCTCAAATCCCCTTATTTCAAGTCTCTTGGTTACCCGGATGGAATTTACCGGTCAGGTCCCGCCGCTCGATTAAACGTCTGCAATGGCTGTGGAACTTCACAGGCTGATCAGGAATGGGCGGAATTCCGGGAACTTGAAAGAGGCCCGGTTCTGAGTTCCTTTTACAACCACTACGCAAGGTTGGTGGAGATTCTCTATTGCCTGGAAATTGTCGAAAGTCTTTTGAATGATCCGGACATCCTGAGTCCACATATCAGATCTTTCGCCAGAAATAATGAGTTCGAAGGAGTTGGGGTAGTTGAAGCGCCAAGAGGACTGTTGATCCACCATTATCGTGTCAATGACCAGGGATTAATAACATGGGCCAACATGATCGTGGCGACAGGAAACAATAATCTGGCCATGAATAGGGGCATCCTGCAGGTAGCGAGGCGTTTTATCAAAGGAGACAAAATATCAGATCACTCGCTGAACAGAATGGAAGGATTGATTCGTGCTTTTGATCCATGTTTGAGTTGTTCAACTCATGCGATATCAGGTCCGGGCCTAAAGGTTGAACTCCTGAATCACGAGGGAATAGTTCTTGACGAGACTTTTTTCTGAGATCTCCGACTCCGGAGACATATACTAATTTATGAGAGCATGGATAATATTAGTCACACTGGTATTTGTTCTCCCGTGCGCAGCAAATCCCGGAGTCGTCCACGAACAATCCAATCCTGACGAACGAACATCTTCCGACGGTGGTTTCGGCCCCAGAAATTCGCTTTTGATGGCTCCCGCCTATCAAGATGAAGGGTTTTCCTGTCCGTTGCTTCCAGGCTGTCCTTTAGGCCCGTCCGTTCCACTCCCCCCGGTTCCCCTGTCTACGGAACCAACAAGACAGGGTGAAATTGTTTCCAACCCAAGCAACCTGGCTGAAGGCGCAGGCAAGTATAAAGGTATGATACTGATACCAGCGGGACCTTTTGAAATGGGGAGCCCCGACGGAGTAGGCAGGCCGGATGAAAGGCCATGGCATACAGTGTATCTTGCCGATTTTTACATATCGAAACATGAGGTCACCAATGCTGAATTCTGCAAATTCCTCAACAAGCAGGGGGAGATTTCCAGCGATGGGCTCCCGAGTGTTAGAATCGACGACGCAAGTTCCCCGATAATTAAGGTGAACGGAGCGTTTCAACCTCGACCCGGTTTCGCAGACAGGCCAGTTACCCATGTTTCCTGGTTCGGGGCTTCTGACTACGCCCAATGGGCCGGCGGTCGCTTGCCTACTTCGGCGCAATGGGAAAAAGCGGCTCTTTACACGACAATTGCCGCCTCAAAAGACAACGTGGCACTTTCAACCGAAGAACAGTCCAGTCCGGTTTATACATCTGATTCAGGGGCCTTTGGGATTACAGGCATGTTTGGAGGCGTTTGGGAATGGTGTTCAGATTGGTATAGTAGAGATTATTACGCTTTGAGTCCTTCACAGAACCCTCTTGGACCATCATTGGGTCAGGAGAAAGTCATAAGAAGTGGGTCATGGGCCTCTTCTGTTTCATCAAGAAGGATTCAGAATGTTCACAAGGCTGTACCGAGAGGTTATTATCGAACAGTAGGTTTAAGGATTGTCAAGGACTGAGTCTTCGGGCAATGAGTAATTTCTAGACCTCAGTAAGGTATTCCAGATTGTTGGACCCATCTCCAAAAAAATATTTGAACTCAATTTGATGACAAAGATTTCAAAGATCAGAACTGTGCCTCACCTGGTAAGAAAGGAGCTTGTCGCTTTGTTGGCCGGGTGCGCTGTTCTGATTTTATTCTCTTCATCTCTCGACGCTCCAATGGGAGGAGCGGCCAACCCCAGTGGTGTTCCTGTCGAAAACGTCAAGGCGCCTTGGATTTTTGTTGGCATTCAAGAAATGCTGAAGACACTGTCCCCTGAATTGGCCGGTTTGATTATCCCTCTTGTTACTTTATCGCTTGTGAGCGCCATACCGTTCCTCCGTATGCGCAGGTCAATCGAATTCATGATGTTTACCCTAATTCTTGGAATGGCTTCCTTGTTGACGTTGTGGGGATATGTGAGTTGAGCGAAGATAGAAAATCTCTTTACGGCGTCTTGGTTCTTGCTGCGCTAATATTCGTTGTCGCGTTCCTCATGGTATTCCACCGTAATAAGAATCCGGAGTGGAAACAATACCAGCTGCGGGGAGTCGCGTTAGGTATTTCTCTTCTCAACCACGAATTGGAAAACGAACAGGGAGTTGAAAAGAGAAAGGAGCTTGAAGCCAAGATAACGGAGTTCAAGAACTTCCAACCTCGGATAATTGAGACAAAACCTTTTTCCGGGAAATTACCTGGCGAGTTCTGCTCAACTTGCCATTACGGGATTGAGGATACCTCACTATCCCATCCAAACTCAGTCTTTGGCTGTGTTATATGCCACGGAGGGACAGGAACTGATCTGACCGTCAAAGGAGCTCACCGGAATCTTATAGGAGGAGCCAACCCTTCTCGTCTTGACCTAGCCATGCAAAGCTGTGGCGGAAGTTCGCTGACACCGGGAATGTGTCACTCTGACAAAGCCTCCCCAATATTGGACAGGGTTCGAAACACTCCACGTTCGATCATGGCTACCAATGCCGGCATTATAGGCATATTGCGATTCCAGTGGGGGGTAGCGAATATGGGAGAGGAACGTTTTGCAATTAAGGCTGTTTCAGATGGGAAACATTCTTTGGAGGAAGTTGGCCCTGAGCAGGGGAAAGACAGTACGATTCACCTTGCGGAGAGCCACTTCCGTAAATTTTGCTCAACCTGCCATCTATGGGGAAAACAGCCGGAAGAAAAAATGGGCCGACTCGAAGGTTGCGCAGCGTGCCATGCGGATTATGATCACACCGGCCGTTATCAGGGAGGAGATCCGACAGTCAACAGATACGAGATAGGTCATGCGGCCACCCATTCCATAAGTTCCAGGATCTCCGATGATCGCTGTCGCGCTTGTCATAACAGGAGCGCGCGAATTGGGCTCAACTATCACGGCGAAATGGAGAGCGCCCAATACGGCACTCCCTTCATGAGGGGCTTTCTCAACGACCAGACCCTGTCTGATGACAGATTCGTGCTAAACCTAGTTCCTGACATACACTTCGAAAAAAAAATGGGCTGCATTGACTGTCACACAGGCCAGGAAACCATGGGCGATGGTAAAATTTACGCCCGCATGAAAGACCAACTGGAGATAACCTGCGAAGACTGCCATGGCGGATACACCCAAACCCCAAGAGAGACCAAAGTCGATTTCAACGACCCTCTGACTGTTGCGCTTATTCGCAGCGTAAAATTCTTAAAGCTATCTGATGAGGATTCGATACTCAGGACTTCCAAGGACAGGCCCTTGCCCCACATCAGGAGGACTGTCAAAGGCTTGATACTAACCAGCAAGCTCTCGGGGAAGGAAAGCGTCGTAAATGTTGTTACAGGGGACAAGAAAGGCCACAACATCAAGGGGCATGAGCGGCTCGAATGTGACTCATGTCACAGCGCCTGGAGTCCCCAGTGTTACGGCTGCCATCAAATACTGAACCTGGGTCTGGAAGGAAAAGACCACCTGACAGGAAAAACCAGCAGAGGCGCTTGGTCTGAAGGAAGATCATTTTTCAGGTTCGAAAAGAACATCCTGGGAATAAACTCGAAGGGCCGTGTGGGAATTCTTGTGCCGGGCTGTCAGGTCTGGAACACCGTAGTGGATGAGCAGGAAAAGGTTGTGGCGCCATACAATTCCATGATCATGCCTTTGAAAAACGGTATGAACTCTATAGCAATCGGCCCTACTCACCCACACACCACAAGAAAAGAAGTACCCCGATGTATTGACTGCCATCTGGATTCCAAATCCTTGGGAATGGGAGAAGGCACAATTACTTGGAACCCTAGAAATAAATCCGTGACAGTGTCTCCAAATTATGATTCTTTTCGAAGCGGCTTGCAGATTCAATTTCCATTGGATGGCGTAATAGATGAACGCGGCGAACAGAACCAGGGTTCATCCCACGCGTTAAGTAGAGGCTTCAATGAGCAAGAGCTGAAACGCATTCTCGGAATAGCTCCATGTTTGCCATGCCATGACCGGTATGATGATCCGGCATGGACCAAACCGGGGCCTTACAGGAAAACACCGTTATGTAAGGAACCGCCCCCGATGGCAAACCGACGGGAGCGGCATCTGGATACAGGTGTTACAAATTAGTATTGAGGTCCCCAGCGAAAAGTTCTGGCCCCGTACATAGCGCTATTGCCAAGGTCTTCTTCAATTCTCAACAGTTGGTTATATTTTGCAATTCTGTCAGACCTTGACGCTGAACCGGTTTTTATCTGTCCAGTACCCAAAGCTACAACAAAGTCGGCTATCGTTGTGTCCTCGGTTTCTCCACTCCTGTGAGAAACAATGGATGTGTAACCACTCGCCGAAGCCATATTGACTGCGTCGATCGTCTCGGTCAAGGTCCCAATCTGATTGAGTTTAATCAAGATCGAATTAGCTATTCCATTTTCAATTCCTCTTGCAAGCAACTCGACATTGGTTACGAAGATGTCATCGCCGACTACCTGGATCTTCGATCCGAGTCTGTCTGTAAGCACTTTCCATCCTGCCCAGTCATTTTCATCCAAACCATCTTCCAACGAAATTATAGGATAACGTTCAATAAGGTCTTCGTAGAAATCAACCATTTCGTCTGACGATTTAATCTTACCCTCGCCTTTTAAATCATAAATCCCGTCTCTGAAGAATGAACTTGCGGCTGCGTCCAAAGCGATGCAGACATTTCCTCCAGGAACGTACCCGGCTTCTTCAATAGCCTGGACTATGACCTTCAATGCCTCTTCATTAGAATTCAGATTTGGAGCGAACCCACCCTCATCTCCAACTGAGGTATTAAGCCCCATGCTCTTTAAGACTTTCTTGAGAGTATGAAAGATTTCCGCTCCCATTCTCAGTCCTTCGCTAAAACATTCCGCTCCAACCGGCATGATCATGAATTCTTGAATATCCACATTGTTGTCAGCGTGAGCGCCGCCATTAAGAATATTCATCATGGGGATAGGAAGACGTCTGGCGTCTATTCCGCCAACATATCGGTACAGTGGCAGCCCCAATTCCACTGCACAGGCTTTGGCTGCCGCCAGGCTGACTCCAAGAATTGCGTTTGCTCCTAAATTGCGCTTGTTTTCGGACCCATCCAAATCTATCAGCATACGATCGAGGCCCGGCTGGTCGGATGCGTTCATCCCAAGGATGGCCGGCCTAATTTCATTCATAACGTTTTCAACCGCTTTGAGTACACCCTTCCCCTGAAATCTTTCGGAATCACCGTCACGAAGCTCCATAGCCTCATTCTCTCCGGTTGAGGCTCCCGAGGGAACCGCAGCGCTACCAAATGCGCCCTCCTCTAAAATCACGTCAACTTCGATGGTGGGATTACCTCTGGAATCTAGAATCTCTCTAGCTTTTACGTCGGCAATATCAAATCTCATTTAATAAACCTCCTTGGTCGTACAATCAAAACTTATCGGGGAATAAATTGCCTGTCGAGGCCACTAGTGTTACTATTGTAGCATAACACTTCTTTAAAAGTTTACTACTCTATGGGAATACTACGCTTGAGTGGGTTTCATTTTAAAGGGGGCCTTTCTGGTGAAACTTTCCAAAATTCTTGTAATAGGCGGCGCTGGATATGTAGGTTCGCATTTCTGTCTATTGGCCTCGAACAGTGACATAAGGGTAACAGTGATGGACAATTTGTCAAAAGGTCACAGATCGGCGTTACGCTGTTCGGAATTTGTCCAGGCCGACCTACTCGACTATGAAGCGTTATTGACCCACTTATCGCATAACCGGTACGACATGATATTCCACTTTGCGGCTAGCTGTCTTGTCGGAGAATCTGTTCAGGATCCAGCCCTATATTACAGAAATAATCTGTTGGCGGCGTTCAACATGGCTGAAGCTATGCGACATTCAGGTCACGACAGGATAGTTTTCTCTTCCTCATGCGCAGTTTATGGATACCCACAGAGATTGCCAATAGACGAAAACCATCCCAAAAATCCGATTTCTCCTTATGGACGGACGAAATTGGCCATTGAGTGGATGCTTGAAGATTACAACGTAGCTTACGGTATCAGGTCAGCCCAGTTGAGGTATTTCAACGCGGCCGGATGTGAGCCTGATTTTGGCCTCGGTGAAGATCACAGGCCGGAGTCTCATCTGATTCCCAATGTGGTCAAATTTGCGTTAAACCTCTCAGATGGGTTGACAATATTCGGAACAGACTACCCGACTCCCGATGGTACCTGCGTTAGAGATTATATTCATGTAACCGACCTGGCCGACGCCCACATCAAGGCGTCCGAAAAACTTGATGAATTACCGCTTATAAGACTCAATCTGGGGACCGGCCATGGTTTTTCCAACATGGAGATTGTCGACGGCGTTCGAAGAATTGCGGGTGTGAACATATCTCCCGAATTTGGACCACGAAGGCCGGGAGACCCGGCGGAGTTGGTGGCTGACGCGTTAATGGCAAAAAAGACTCTGGACTGGACGCCGACCCGCTCGGACCTGGATTCAATGGTAGCCGAAGTAATACGATGGTTTTCTTTTAATCCGAAAGGATACTCCAACTAGTTTCAAGGGCTTAATATGTCAACAATAATGGTTACCGGAGCCGCTGGTTTTATAGGTTTTTATGTAGCTCAGGCTTTACTTGATCGAGGAGAAACGGTAGTAGGCCTTGATGACTTCAATTCTTATTACGATCCTCGCCTCAAGGTCGCCAGGGAGGAAATCCTAAAAAGACACTCCAGCTTTGTCTCAATCAACGTGGATATCTCAGACCTGGGTCCGCTTGAAACAATATTCAGAAATTACAGTCCCTCCGTTGTTTGTCATCTGGCGGCCCAGGCCGGTGTCAGGTATTCTCTCAGGAATCCATACGCTTATCAGAAATCTAATTTGGAAGGGTTCGTGAATCTGATTGAACAGGCAAAACAGCATTCAGTGGACAGATTTGTATACGCCTCCAGTTCCAGCGTCTATGGTGGAAACACCAAACTCCCGTACAGTGAAGATGACCCCGTTGAAACTCCAGTCAGTCTCTACGCAGCGACCAAAAGGTCGAATGAACTCATAGCCTACACTTATACTCACCTATGGGACATGCAAACGATCGGCCTGAGATTTTTTACGGTTTATGGCCCGTGGGGCAGGCCTGACATGGCTTATTGGAGTTTTCTAGAGGCTATGCAATACAGGGAGCCCATCAAGGTCTTTAATTATGGTAGGAACAGAAGGGATTTCACCTATATTGATGATGTCACGACAGGTGTTTTGGCCGCATTGACGGTCGATAAACTCGACAAATATGAAATCATTAATCTGGGGAACAATCAACCTGTTGAACTCATGGATTTTATAAACTCGCTTGAAGATCTGAGCGGACTCAAGGCAATTAAGGAAATGGTACCCGCACAACCTGGAGATGTTGTGGCGACTTTCGCCAGTATTGATAGAGCATCCAGGAAACTTGGATTCAAACCTTCAACTCCGTTAAAGGATGGGCTCCGTCAATTCATCAGATGGTATGAAGATCAGTCATCACTCGTTAAATCAGTCAGGGACTTTAGGCTTTCACAGTCTAGAGAATAAAGAATGCGCCAAGAAACCTGGAATGGCCTTTTTATAAGGCTTCTTCCATGAATTTCAACACGCCGGCTTATTGAAAGGTTGTTGTTCCGTGAAAAAACTATTTAATCCATCTTCGGTGGTTGTATTCGGAGTATCTACCGATCTCAGAAATCTCGGGAAGGAAATAGCCCGAAACCTGTTTGAATTCAGATACAACGGGGTCATCCATCTTGTAGGCATCGATGAGGGTATATTGTTTGGCCGAAGGATACACAAGTCACTCGATGAAATCGACGAACCGATTGATTTGGCTATTATCCTGACCCCGGCCCGCACGGTACCGGAAATACTTGAGCAGTGCGGTAAAAAAGGGATCACGCGAGCTGTAATAGAAAGTGGTGGTTTCGGTGAGTTTGGCGGAAAAGGATCTGAATGGAGCCAATCTCTAAGAGACATAGCCGCCCGTTACGGAATGAGGTTCATAGGACCAAACTGCATTGGTATTATTAACGCTTCGAATGGTTTGGCGACCCCCTTTCCAAGACTCCTCAACATATTCAGGGTTGGAGAGGTTGGGATTATTGCCCAAAGTGGCGGAGTGGGTTTGTCTTTTCTGAACATGTTCGACAGCGAACAGTTAGGGTTCAGCAAGTTTGCGTCCATAGGCAACAAACTGAACATAGATGAAAATGATTTACTTGAGTATTACATCGAGGATCCCGACACATCCATAATTTGCATGTATCTGGAATCCATCCGTGACGGGAAGCGATTCACGGAAATTGCGAAAAAATCATCCAAGCCCATAGTTGTACACAAGGCCAATATTGGTGGACAAAGCCGGACCATCGCTCAGTCGCACACTGACGCTCTGGCCAATGACGACATGGTCGTAGACGCAGCCTTGACACAGTCCGGTATGATACGTTTTCGTGACATGCATAGTTATGTAGACTTTCTGAAGATTTTGAAGATCCCCGAGATGAAGGGGCGAAACCTCGCTATTATCTCTAGGTCCGGTGGTCACGCGGTAATTGCAGCGGATGCGGCTTATACTTACGGGTTTGAGCTTCCGCCTTTCAACGAAGATTTCCTCGACCAGATCCGGCAAAGACTCAGGGCCAATGTAATCAAGCTGGCCAATCCACTGGATCTTGGCGATCTTTTTGACTTTGATGTTTATGTCAAGATAGTAGAGCACACTCTCCAACAACCAAATGTAGATGGAATTCTTCTGCTTCAAACCTATTTCGCTGTAGTTGAGGGCGACGCATCCCGCAAATTTCTTCGTTCAGCCGCCGCTTTGTCCCAGCAATATAGAAAACCCGTCGCTTTATGCGTTTCCACAGAACAAGTCGAAATTTCAAGACTCTTGAAAGAATTTGACTTCCCTATTTTTATTTCTCCGGAACGGGCGGTCAGCGCCCTCGATACAGCTATAAGATTTCAGAGACGGCGTGAATTAATAAGACTGGAAAGCTCCGAAATACCAAAATCCCTGGAAATCGACAATCCGGCCATATCAGGAATTCTGAAGAGATGCGTTTCCGAAGGACGTTCACCTCTGTTACATGAGGCCCTTGACATATTGAGACTATCAAAGCTCAATGTCCCAGACTATTCCCTCGTAATGCCAAATCACAACGCCCTGACTAATCTTCCAGATTTTCCTGGACCTTACGCGGTCAAAGTCATCGCCCGTGAAATATCTCACAAGTCTGACAGACAGGGCGTTGTCCTGGGACTTCAGGACTTGAACCAGTTGCGGAGGGCGATTGACGAAATGTGGAGGCGATTTGTCCAGGACCCAAACATTGGCCTCTACGGATGTATGATCCAACAGATGGCGCACAGGGAAGCGGGAACCTACGAGCTTATCGTGGGAGGAAAACGCGATCCCCATTTCGGTCCAATAGTGCTTGTGGGTTATGGAGGGATCTTGGTAGAGGTGTTTGCTAAGGCCTCTCTCAGGATGGCGCCGCCATCTGAAAGAGAAATCGATGAGATGATCGACGAGTTGCCTGGTTCTGAGATCTTTAGGGGTGTTAGAGGTAGGGCGCCGATAGACAGAAATAGCCTAAAAACAGCGATTTCAGTTGTTTCCACTCTAATGCTCAAATTTCCAGTCATAGAACAAATAGATATCAATCCCGTATGGACATCGCACTCCGGGTCTATAGCCCTTGATTCAAGGATCTTTCTTAAAGTATAGGGTCATTTTACGCAGCAACCTATTTAAATACTCAGGAATATTGCATGACACACAGAATAGATGTTTGTTTGAAGCAAGTGATGACGGACCCTGCCGGCAGGCGTATTGCAGCCAGAATCGAGTCGGATCTCGGATTCAAACTAGATGAACTCAGGGTCGCTGACAGCTTTATAATCGACATGGACCTTGAACGATCGGAACTGGAACTTCTGGCTAAAGAAGTCTTTGTTGATCCGGTGATTCAGGAAGCAGCTATCGATGAACCCTTAAACCTTCCGTTTGACTGGATTGTTGAAGTCGGATACCGGCCGGGCGTCACAGACAATGTAGGTCGCACCGCCAGAGAAGCGGTTGAACGAACCCTGAACATAAGTAAAAGATCCGGAGGCGGTGTATACAGTCGAAAAATCTATTTCTTCAGGTGTCAACTCGAACGAGATCAGATTTCGGCGATAGCCAGGGACATCTTGGCCAATGATCTCATCCAGACTTCCCAGGTTTTTTCGCCGACGGACCATCGCTACTCAATCGTAGCTCCGGTCATAACCTCCAGGGCTGAAATCAAAGTCAATGAAATCGATCTGGACCAATCTGATAAGGAATTGTTGCGCATAAGTCAGAGCGGAGTGCTGGCGCTCAATATCGAAGAAATGAAGGCGATTCAGGCATTTTTTAGAGACGATTCCTATATTGAGCGGAGGAAAAAATATCGACTGTCCCAAAAGATCACTGACTGCGAACTGGAAGTGCTTGCCCAAACCTGGTCTGAACACTGCAAGCACAAGATTTTTAATGCGATTATCGACTACGAAGAAGACGGCGCAAAATCTCAGATTAATAGTCTGTTCAAATCCTACGTTCAGAGATCGACTGAAGATATTCGAAAGAAGCTCGGGCAACATGACTATTGCCTCTCGGTGTTCAAGGATAACGCCGGAGTAATAAAGTTTGATGACGACTGGAACCTTGTCATCAAAGTTGAGACCCATAATTCGCCGTCCGCTTTGGACCCTTACGGTGGCGCTCTTACTGGAATAGTCGGGGTAAACCGTGACCCCTTTGGCACTGGTCTCGGATGTCGCCTGATTTTCAATACGGATGTGTTCTGTTTTGCGCCGCCAGACTACAGTGGGTCTATACCACCTCGTCTTCTCCATCCAAAGAGAGTCTTCGAGGGGGTTAGAGAAGGAGTCGAACATGGAGGCAACAAAAGTGGCATACCGACGGTGAATGGAGCGGTGGTCTTTGACGAACGCTACCTTGGGAAACCTTTGGTATATTGTGGCACCGGCGGACTGATGCCGGCGAAGATTAATGGAAAACCGGCGCACATCAAAAAAGCGAATCCGGGCGACCGTATTGTCATGACTGGTGGCCGAATCGGCAAAGATGGCATTCATGGGGCCACTTTCTCATCCGAAGAGTTGCACGAAGGTTCACCTGCCACGGCCGTTCAGATTGGGGACCCAATAACTCAGAAACGGATGACGGATTTTCTTCTTGTCGCAAGAGACAGAGGACTCTACAGTTCTATCACTGACAACGGCGCCGGTGGCTTGTCTTCGTCCGTAGGTGAAATGGCCCAGGAATCGGGTGGAGCTAGACTACTTCTCGACAGGGCCCCATTAAAATATCCGGGATTGCAGCCTTGGGAAATCCTTCTGTCTGAGGCTCAGGAGAGAATGACAGTGGCTGTGCCTCCGGAGAAACTGGGGGAATTCCTGAATCTCGCCGAAAAGTTGGACGTTGAGGCCACGGATCTCGGGGAATTCAGTGATGACGGCTCATTTACCGTGCTGTGGAAAGACTCAACCGTGGTTCTTCTCCCACTGGATTTCCTGCACAATGGCGTTCCCCAGATGCGTCTCAAAGCCACCTGGAAAGCCCCGTCGCTAAATGAGCCTGTATTCGAATGTCCCTCAAACCTGAATCACGAATTGCTTGGGCTAATGTCGCGCTGGAACATCTGTTCCAAGGAACGGTTGATCCGGCAATACGACCATGAGGTTCAGGCCGGCTCCGTAGTCAAACCTCTTGTGGGCGTTGATAATGACGGTCCCTCTGACGCCGCTGTACAGCGACCCATGCTTGACAGGTATGTTGGAGTGGCTATTGGTTGTGGAATTGCCCCCAGGTATTCCGATATTGACACTTACTGGATGATGGCCGCGGTAATTGACGAGGCTGTAAGAAATATCGTCTCCGTAGGGGCGAATCCAGATCACATGGCGGGTCTTGACAATTTCTGCTGGTGTGACCCCGTCAAATCAGAAAAGACCCCTGATGGTGAATATAAACTGGCTCAGCTCGTCCGTGCCAATAAGGCGCTGTACGATTTCTGCGTCGCCTATCAAGTGCCTTGCATTTCCGGTAAAGACAGCATGAAGAACGACTATTCGATCGGCGGGTCTAAGATTTCTATTCCTCCGACGGTTCTTTTTACCGCAGTGGGTGTAGTCCCGGATGTCAGACAAGCTGTGACTGCCGACTTCAAAAAACCCGGAGACCTTATATACGTGCTTGGTGTCACCAGGGATGAAATCGGGGCGTCGGAATATCTGGCATCGAAAGGTTTCATCGGATCCAACGTGCCGAAAGTATTGGACCCTGAAAAGGCCATAAAGTCATACAGGGCGCTATATCAGGCAGTTCGCACGGGGCTGGCGCAATCAATTCACGACCTTTCGGATGGTGGACTTGGCGTGGCCCTGGCCGAAAGTTCATTCTCCGGAGGCTTGGGCGCAAGAATTGACCTGGGAAAATTGTCGTATCATGGGGTTGAACGTGATGACTTCGTTCTCTTTTCCGAGACGCCGTGTCGTTTCCTGGTCAGCGTAAAGCCTGCTAATGGAGAATTCTTCGAAAAATGCATGGAGGGCTTTGAATTGTCCCGGATTGGCGAAACCAGTTCTGATTTCAGTTTGTTGGTTAAAGGACTGAGCGGATCGACTATTGTCGACATTGATGTACGGGAACTAAAAAAAGCCTGGCAGGCTCCACTTGGAACTTGACGACTCGGCAATCTTTTACCCAAAGGTTCGAGAGATCTATGATCCATTCTGAGCAATTAATCAAAAATGAAGGAAATGGTCATGAAGGCTCTTAGAGAAGCGTTTTCTAGACCAAGTATTCTCTCCAAACTCCTCGTCTCGTTTGTGGTCCTTTCAGCCGTGCCGCTAATTGTACTTGCTTACCTGGCAAACAGAAACCTCCACGAGACCGGGGTAGAAGCTCTCTTGAATATTGAAGAGATGGGGCATATCAACTTGAGCCTCATCGAACAACTGCGTAAAAGGGTTATTCAGGACACTGTTGAGGCATTGGACGCAAAATCTACGGAAGCCATCGAGGTGAGAACTGTTGATTTGGCGAATGCTATAGCCGCTTTCTTGTATGAAAGGGACAATGACGCAAGAACCCTGGCAACAATCCTGCCATCCGACAACGACTATTTAAGTTTTTTCCAATGTCACTACCGAACGGTAATAGAACCTCCGTCGACTATTGAAGAGATTAGAACCGAAAAAAAATCTTCAACAATTGTCGTTTCCGGTAATCCTGAAAATGGTCAGTCCTGGAGAAATCTCTCCCCTTATGATTTTAAGAAAAAGAGCATCCCTATTTATCGAGAGATAAGTTTTGTGGATCTCGAAGGTAACGAAAAAATAAAAATCACATCTCACGGCGCGTCAAAAGATCTCAGAAATATTTCATCCAAAAGAAATACGTACTGTCAGGCTGAGGACTATTTTCAACACCTGGGGTCACTACGTGACAACGAGATTTACGTTTCGAGGGTCATCGGAGAACATGTTCCAGGCTGGCTTCAGGCTTCTGACGGTAAAGTAACTGTGGATCCCGCCAGCGCTTACGCAGGTAAAGAGAACCTAGCCGGGAAAAAGTTCGAAGGAATTATCCGTTGGGCAATCCCTATTGTGGAAAGAGGCAAACGAATAGGATACTGCACTCTTGCGCTGGATCATGAACACATTATGCAGTTTACTGATCATCTCGTTCCCACGGAAGAACGTTTCTCCAACATTTCAGATGCGGGAGAAGGGAATTACGCATGGTTGTGGGACAGCGAAGACCGATGCATATCCCATCCAAGAGATTTTTTTATCATGGGTTTCGACGGTAACACCGGGCGAGAGGTTCCAGGTTGGATTAGTGAAACCACTTACAGTGAGTATCTCGCTTCCGGCAAATTTTTGGAGGAATTCGTTCGGGAGTTACCGAGTTTCAGAGAATTCACACAAAAAAAGAAGGGCGCAAAAGATCAAACAAGAATAGGAAGAATAGCTCTCGACTGTAAGACATTGGACATGGCCCCCCAGTGCCAGGGATGGCACGATGGAACAGATGACGGTGGTTCAGGATCTTTCGTGATACTTTGGAGTGGTCTCTGGAAATTGACCAGTTATGCCGCAGTCCCCTACTTTACCGGCCAATATTCTAAAACCAAGAGAGGTTTTGGATATGTCACTTTTGGCGCCAATGTTGATGACTTCCACAAAGCCGCCAATGACACTAAACTATACATTCAGAAGACCCTTGAAGAACAAAAAGATAGTATCGAGAAGGTGAATTTAAAAACAGGCTCCACCATCAGGGAAAGGGAAGCCGACAACAGGAACCTGCTGTTGGCTATAGGGCTGGTTTCGATAATGGCTGTGGTAGGCGCTTCGATTATCATCAGTTATGGGATTACAAAACCCATCAAGAACCTGACCGCCGGGGCATTGGCTATGCGACGGGGAGAACTTAACCAAAGAATAAATGTCCAAAGCAGGGATGAAATCGGGGAGTTAGCCACCTCTTTTAATGAAATGGCGAGCACTGTAGCAGAACTCGATCACATGAAATCGGAGTTTGTCACGATTGCTTCTCACGAACTCAGGACACCAATCCATTCCATCCTACTAAGTGTAACCGGAATACTTGGGGGTTATTCAGGTGAAATCAATGACGAAGTTAGAGAAGACCTGGAAACCGTCAGGCTTGAAATAGATAGGTTGATGAGACTGGTGAACGACCTGCTTGACTTGTCCAGAATTGAGGCCAGAAAGATTCAACTTCAAATAACTCCAGCGACTATTAGCGCCATAGTAAGTCAAGCGGTGGAGCGAATATCGGAATTGGCTGCAACCCATGATCATTCTTTAGAAAATCGACTAGAAGCTGAACAAACCATTGTAAATGTGGATGTTGACCGCATAGTGCAGGTTTTGATAAATCTCCTGGGGAATTCCATAAAATATAACCCTGACGGAGGTAAAATCATTATTGATGGATCAGCTTATGATAACGTTTTCTCAATATTAATAATAGACAATGGTTACGGAATTCCTGATTGGGCTCAGAAAAAGGTATTTGACAAGTTTTTCCAGGCTGACACATACATGTCACAAAAAGTCGGCGGCACCGGCCTGGGCTTGAGTATCAGCAAGCACATCATTGAGGAGCATGGGGGCTCCATTCAATGTGTGAGTCCTGCCCCCAAAAACAATTATCCTGACCTTCTTTTGAATTTTGAACGAAAAGGCGCCGTCTTTACTTTAACAGTCCCTATAAACCAAAAATCTTTAGGTTAACTGACTATGAAAATTAATAAAATACTTGTTGTCGATGACGAGGATAACATCAGTTCTTATCTCAGCCGTAAATTGAGTAAACTCGGATACGAGGTTTTTGTGGCCAGTGACGGCGAAACGGCAATCGACATAACTTTTTCAAGATTACCGGATATTGTGTTGTTGGACGTGAAACTTCCCAAGATGAATGGTTATGAAGTATGCCATAAAATAAAATCCAACGACCAGACTCGCTTGACTCCGGTTATCATGCTTTCGGCAAAGACTCAAGGTAACGAGATTCAACAGGGTTTGGATGCCGGTTGTGATCTTTATCTGACTAAGCCCATAGGATTTCCTGATATATTGCAACATATCAGGTCCTTTGAGAAATAGTTCTTTTCTCCCCTTTGTGGAAGCCTTCTCTTTCCATGTTTACGCAGGAGACACCCACAGATGGTAACAAAATTTAGCGCTCACATAGCTGCCGATTTTTTTATGACGCCGATCTTGTTGGTTCAAGTTACAGGACCTGACTGATGTCAAAAGATATTCAACACTATGATGAAGATGAACGACGTCGTCTCCAGGAGTACATCTTTGGACTGGAAGACGCCAACGAGAAGATTGAGGCGCTTGCCAACGAACACGAGGCCTTAAAAAATTCGTTGGAGTTGTTCCTGGCAGTTCTGGGGGGAACTATTCAGGGGATCGCATTGATCCGGGACGAAAGATTTCTATGGCTTAACCAGGGATTCATAGACATCTTGGGATGGGATTTTGAGGAGTTATGCGGGGCTGGAGTGGAAATAGTTTTTAGTGACCCACAGGAGTTTCAAAGAGTCAAGGAGCAAATAGGCACCGCATTCCGCACTCAAGGGCAAATAAACATTCAATATGATTTTCCCCATAAAGACGGTCACCGAGTCCCGTGTTTGTTGACCGGTCGTCCGGTGGACGCTAATGACAGATCCAAGGGAATGGTATTCTCTCTGACCGATTTTACGGAGCAGGAAAGAATCAATCGAGAACTCAAGCTGGAAATTGAAAAACGGATTCGGGCCCAGGAAGAGTCGGCAATGGCTAGAGAAGAAGCAGAGAAGGCCAACATGGCCAAGAGCGACTTCCTGGCTAAGATGAGTCACGAATTGAGGACTCCGCTGAACGCGATTGAGGGAATTGCCCAATTGATAAGAGACAGAGTCGATGATCCACAATCAATCGAGTTGATCGAACATCTGGAGCAAGCCTCAAGGCACCTTGTGGCTTTGATAGGAGATATACTCGACTTCTCAAAAATAGAATCGGGCAAGATGGAACTTGAGTATGTGAGATTCGATTTGTGGAAGTTATTTGACGAAGTGTTTTCCACGTTGGGCTACAGGGCTAAGGATCGAGATATTTGTCTCAAGTTGAATCTTGATCCCAGGACAGCTCGTTACAGATTTGGAGATCCGGTAAGACTCAAACAGATAGTATTCAACTTGCTTGGTAACAGTCTCAAATTTTTGGATAGAGGCAATATTACTGTCGATGTCAGGCCATTGGGGGCTCATCAAAACCAGGAAGACATTCTTGAAATTGTGGTAACCGACACTGGTCCGGGTATCCCCGCCGAGGCATTGAAGAAAATCTTCGGTAAATTTGAACAGGGAACCGAGGGTGTTAGGAAAGGGGGCACAGGTCTAGGGTTGGCAATTACCAACGAATTGACCAAACTGATGGGCGGAAATATTCAAGTCTCAAGTAATATAGGTAGAGGTACTGTTTTCACCGTGCACGTGAAACTGGACGAAGCGCCGGCAGCTATAGAGGAACAACCTGAACTTGTTGTAGAACCGGTGAGAAACCGCCGGGCTCTCATTGCAGATGACGTACCGGTCAATCGCATGGTTCTGAGACTGCTGCTCAAGAAAAACGGTTGGGATGTAGTGGAGGCTCAGAACGGTTTGGAAGTATTGCAAATTCTACAAGGAGACGTCAATTTTGACGTGATCTTAATGGACATAAGTATGCCGGTCATGGATGGTGAAATGGCCAACCAGAAGATCAAAGAGTCCGTCTCTCCCATCAAAGAGATACCGGTCCTAGCGTTAACAGCCCATGCTTTTTCTTCAGACAGAGAAAGGTTCCTCAAAGGTGGTATGCAAGGCTACGTTTCAAAACCTGTTAGACCTGTGGATTTATGGGGGGAACTAAATCGGGTCCTCAAGATAAGGTAGCCAGCAGACAGGGATTGAAATCTTGAAATCAAACCAGATCGAGCTGATACAGTGAGACCTCGGAATACCCGGCGTTAACGGAATTCAGGCGGCCAACGGTATGTCAGGATAATTTCCGGGTTCGATAGCTTTTTTGGCCCAACAACTCCGCAGCGGGGGCGTCGGCATAGACAATTGCGCTATCACTATTCACCCTGCCCGCGGGAATGGACTCATCGCCCAGTGTCAAACGCAAGAGCATTTCTGATTTTTCGCTGCCCGTCACCAGCCATAGAATTCTACGGGAACGATTGATGATCGGATATGTGAGCGTCATTCTTCTCCTCTGTTGATAAAGTCCTGTCAGCGCAACATCCCCACCGGTAATGTCTAGGACCGGGTCACCCGGAATCAGTGACGCCGTGTGCCCATCAGTCCCAAGACCGAGGTGGACAAGGTCAATGACAGGCGGAGACCCGGCTACCTGACATAACGTGTTTTCGTATTGAATGGCGGCGGAGAAAAGGTCTTGACCCTCAACCGGCATTGCGTAAACATGTTTATGGACTAATAGGACCTTATCCAAAATGGTTTCTCGCAGAAGCTCAATATTTCGGTCAGGATGTCCATGCGGGGCCACTCTCTCGTCTACCTGGACAAAATGCGTTTTATTCCACGGCATATCTTCATTAACTAGCTCATTCAACATAGGTTTGGGTGTGCTTCCTCCGCTCACAGCCATAATGAAACGCCCTCGTTCGGCGCAAGCCACCCTCGCCTCCTCAGCGATCATCCCGGCGGCGCTTACCGCCAGTGAATTGATATCGTCAAAAACCCTGATCTCCATACTTTATGTCCATTCCGTCTAATACCATTTCGCTTACGAATAAGTCACATTTCGCCATGACGGTGGGCCTGAACGAAGATTTGACGGCCTCGCGTCGCTCGCAGTGAAGGGCCACCAACATGGCGGGTTTGCATAGTTACCGGTTCAAACGCGAATCGGTATAACGCATGCTACATCAATGGTTACTCCTGACGAGAATCTCGTCCGGCGCCCTTTTCATTTGGCATATTTCTCTTGATGTCCACCAAACTCGAATCGCATGGCTGATATCAACTTATCTGCAAACTCCGCTCCTGCACGAGAGTTGAACCTCTCGAACAGCGCCGCGGTGAGAACTGGGGCCGGGACATCCTCGTCAATTGCGGCCTTGATTGTCCAGCGTCCTTCACCCGAATCTGAAACCCTGCCACCGAATCCGACAAGATCCGGGTCATTTAGCAGTGCCTTAGCTGTCAAATCGAGAAGCCAGGAAGAAATGACGCTGCCGCGCCTCCAGACTTCCGCTATGTCTCTCAAATCCAGTTCATATTGATATTCCTCTGGATTGCGAAGTGGTGTTGTCTCTGCGTCTACCGCCCGTTCAAGCCTGCCAGCGTTTGCGTGTCGCAAAATGTTGAAACCCTCAGCATAGGCCTGCATGAGTCCGTATTCAATGCCGTTGTGAACCATCTTCACAAAATGGCCCGCCCCATGAGAACCGCAATACAAATACCCGAGTTCCGCGGTCCCGGCCATCTTCTCACGCCCAGGGAGACGGGGCGCAGCGTCAATACCCGGAGCGAGGGCGCTAAAAATGGGATCGAGGCGCCCAACAGTAGCTTCCTCACCCCCGATCATCAGGCAGTAACCCCTTTCCAAACCCCATACCCCACCACTTGTGCCGCAATCGACAAAATGGATCCCCATCGGTTTCAGTTCTTTGGCTCTTCGAATATCATCAACATAATATGAATTGCCACCGTCTACGATTATGTCTCCCTTTTCAAGATATGCGCAAAGATTGTTCAGTGTTTCATCCACTACAGCAGCCGGAATCATCAACCATATCAAGCGAGGCGGGATCAGAGTAGAAACGAACTCGTTCAGTGATGAAGCAGCAACAGCGCCGGTCTCCTTCGCAAAAGCATCCCTAGTTTTTAAGGTGGTAGCGTATCCAATGACCTCATGCCCCGTTTTGATTAAACGTCTGGCCATGTTTCCACCCATCCTGCCCAGACCGATCATCCCCAGTTGCATGTTTAATTCCTTTCAGCCGATCATCGATGATCCGATGGCCCACCGGGTAAAACTCAGTTCATGAAAAAAGCTAGAAAAGTCTCTTGAATTTCCTGCAGCGCTCTATCAGGTTGTTTGTCGAACTATCGTGATCCAGCTCAGGCTCAAGATCGCTCTCAAGCTGAGGTATTATCTTCTGGGCAAGCGCTTTTCCAAGCTCAACGCCCCACTGATCAAACGAGTCAATTCGCCAGAGGATACCCTGTGTAAAAACACTATGCTCATACAGGGCGACAAGCTTGCCCAGAGTCCCTGGAGTGAGCCGTTCGGCAAGGATCACGCTGGATGGCCTGTTCCCTTCAAAAACCTTGTGCGGCGCCAGCCAGTCAGGGACTCCATCCGCCTTTACTTCTTCGAGTGTTTTACCAAAAGCCAATGCCTCAGCCTGGGCTATGACATTTGCCAGCAGCATTTCGTGATGCCGCCCCAAGGGGTTGAGTGACCGGGCGAACAATATGAAATCGCACGGGATGCGCCTGGTCCCCTGGTGGATCAACTGGTAAAAGGAATGCTGTCCGTTGGTTCCTGGTTCCCCCCAGTATATTGGACTCGTCTGATAATCAATTCTCTCCCCATCAACAGTTACACATTTACCGTTGCTCTCCATTGTCAACTGTTGCAGGTACGCAGGGAGACGCTTCAGATATTGATCGTACGGCAGAACGGCGACGGTGTCGGCTCCGAAAAAATTATTGCGCCATATCGCCAAAAGACCCATTAGAATCGGGAGGTTCCGGTCGAACGGGGTTGTTCGGAAATGTTCGTCCATCTGGTGAAAACCATCCAGAAGTTCGAGAAAGTTTTTCGGGCCTATCGAAATCATTGTTGACAGCCCTATCGCTGAGTCCATTGAGTAACGTCCGCCAACCCAATCCCAAAACTCGAACATGTTGGCGGTGTCAATTCCAAAATCCGCTACTTCTTTCGAATTTGTCGAGACGGCTACAAAATGCCGCGCCACCGCTTTTTCATCCCCGTCAAAAGCTTGAATCAACCAGGAACGCGCCGTCTGTGCGTTTGTCATGGTTTCAAGAGTGGTGAAGGTCTTTGAAGACACGATGAAGAGTGTTTCCGAAGGATCCAGATCCTGTGAGGCCTCGGCAAAGTCGGTTCCATCAATGTTGGAAACGAACCGGAATGTCATCGTGCGTTCGCTGAAATATTTCAAGGCTTCGTAGGCCATTACCGGCCCCAAATCTGATCCACCGATTCCGATGTTGATCACATTGCGAATACGCTTGCCGGAATAACCCTTCCATTGACCGCCTCTCACCCTGTTCGCAAAGTCGGCCATTTTATCGAGTACAGCATGGACCATGGGTACCACATCCACACCATCGACCATTATCGATGAACCCCTGGGAGCGCGTAAAGCGACATGCAATACTGATCTATTCTCTGTAATATTGATCTTGTCCCCTCGAAACATTGCGTCAATCATGCTTCGCAACCCGGATTCCTCGGCCAGTTCCAACAAAAGAGCGATTGTCTCGTACGTAATGATATTTTTCGAATAATCGAGATGAACGCCGACCGCCTCGGCTGTCATTCGCTCACCTCTCTCCGGGTCATCAGCAAACAGGTCACGCAGGCATGTTCCCCGTATTTTCTCATAATGGACCTTGAGATCCTTCCAGGCGTTGAGTTCCGTAATTGATTTGACCTTTCCTTCCATGTTCCCACTCCCTAATCATCTTGTTGGTTTTCAGTAGCGTCACTCACAAAGACCTCGCCGAAGCCGATAAGCATTCATGGGGGTCTCAATCCTGACTGCCTATCCTCAATGGCCTAAATTGTCGGGATAATGTATCATTGGCAGCGTCAGGTCATGCTCTTTCTGAATTAGCCTCATACAGGATATCCTATGAATGACATCCTCGAAAACAAAATAAGAGAGATCGGACGCGAAAAATATTCGCTTATGGGACATGAAGTTCCCTCCCTGTTTGACAGAAAAAGCTGGAATGGTAGGCTGACCGAGTGGGTTATGAAGGATGAGCCCCTCAAGGTCCGACTCTTCCGGTTTGTTGATGTCCTCCCCTGCCTAAAAACTGATTCCATGGTCACAAAAGTGCTCAATGAATATTTCTCGGACCTTTCGGAAAATCCCTTCATTAAGGGAATAGGAGCTGTTTCTGGACTGGCTCCATTCCTCGCCGCAAGAGCGGTGCGTACAGGTGTCCAATCCATGGCGGCGCAATTTGTCGCGGGACGCGATGAATATGACGCCATGAAGGTATTCCTGAAACTCCGGAAGCAGGCTATAGCATTCAGCGCTGAACTTTTAGGTGAAGTCGTACTCAGTGACAAAGAAGCTTCAGAGTATGCCGAACGATATAAAAAACTGATTTCTTGCTTGAGCGAAGAAACGTCAAACTGGCATGAGGACCCTACTCTGGATTTTGACACTCATGGTCCCATACCTATGTTTGACGTGTCGTTGAAGATTTCTTCTTTCTGTCCGCATATTGATCCGATGGACTGGGAAGATTCGATTGAAAATGCCATAGCCGGCCTTTCTTCGGTAGTCATTATGGCAACCAAACTCGGCGGATCCATTACGCTGGACATAGATGAAGGCGCAGTTCACAAGATCCAAGTCTACATCGAGTTGGGCAAAAATGAGGCCAAAACCCTGTTAGTAAGAAATGTTGACCTTGGCGATGGTCACTTCGTGGGACCGGTGATATTTACGGAGGTTGAACCCGATTCGAGGCTTGCCCAAGAGGAGATATTTGGACCGGTCCTAGTCGTCATGAGAACACCGAACCTGGACGGTGCGCTGGAAATAGCGAATGATACACCCTATGCGCTTACAGGCGGAATGTTTTCAAGGAGCCCAGCGAATATTGAGAAGGCTAAGGATAATTTCAGGGTCGGCAACCTATACATAAATCGGAAGATAACAGGTACGCTGGTAGGGCGGCAACCCTTCGGCGGCTTCGGAATGTCCGGAATAGGCTACAAAGCCGGTGGTCCCGATTACCTGCCTCAATTCATGAATGCCAAGAGCGTCAGTGAAAATACTCTAAGGCGAGGCTTTGCCCCCAGCGGGCCTGAAGATAATTAAAGAACAGCCGCAGAGCAAATGGAGGATCACGTCAGATGACCAACGAAAGAAAAACAGTCGCTCCGGAATGCGCCACTTGCCCGAACCAGATGCCGGACATGGCGTGCATGCGTGAAGGCGGTTCAACTCATAAAGGCTGTCCCACCGTAAGCTGCAAAGAGCTACTGGCAAAGGCCAACCGGCAGTATGCAGACCCTGAAATTGGTAATTTTGCGCATAATGCGTCTGTGCAGGAATCCGCATGCTATGCGAACAGGCAGGAAAGCCCGTATGTCATGCAACCCACCAAGACACGGATAACCGAGATCTGCGAATTTGCCAAACGCATGGGGTACAAGCGGATTGGTCTTGTTTTCTGTGTCGGCCTGAAAAATGAGGCTGCCATTGTGGACCGGATATTGAGGAAAAATGATTTTGATGTGGTTTCAGTTTGTTGCAAAGCCGGCAAGACCTCAAAAGACCTTATCGGTATAGAGGACAAAGACAAGATCTTTCAGGGAACTGATGAAGCGATGTGCAACCCAGTTTTCCAGGCCATGGCGCTTAACGAGGAAAAGACCGATTTTAACGTGCTGCTCGGGCTATGTGTGGGGCATGATTCCTTATTTTTTAAACATGCGGAGGCATACACCACTGTCCTGGCGGTTAAGGACCGTGTAACGGGCCACAACCCATTGGCCCCGATTTATCTACATGGTTCGTATTACAGGAAACTGCTCTCCTAACGAAGCTTTGCTTGAAGATCGGAGCGCAATAAACGCATTTGAAGGAACAATGGAAATTTCTTTCTGAATTTATTCCGGACATCATGAGGAAATGGGTAACTTTAATGTTAGAAGTGCGGTTCCCGTCTGTATGCATTGTGGCAAGGATCTAGAAGCAGCGATTGGTGTCAACGTCTTCATTTGCCAGAGCCGCCAAGATGTCCCCATGACAGGGCTTAGGATAACACCAGCACACCAACAGTTTCCCCCGCAACTCAGGTATCCTGTCCATTAGGGCTTTATCCAACAATAGATACTGACGGTAACTAGCCATAATCTCTTCATCCTGTCCGGATTTAAACGGGTTATGCCAGATTGACCTGTCTTCCTTTGCATGATGATTCTCGCGGCCGATGTAGAGATAAAGGTTTTGAGATCGAGCCCACGCCACTAGTTCCTTGTCCGTTTTCCAATTAGCCACCACCGCCAGCCCAGATTCGAGTCGATCCCGGCGGTTGTCAAAATGGATCAGGCGCATATTCAACAGCCTGAAAGTTGGAGAGGAGCTGGTCGCTTCGCCGACTGAAGAAACATATTCCGGATTTATTTTTCTCATCGTTTCGCCCTTGCGCTGATTGATAGAGTTCCTTCTGTCTCTTTACACTAATACGATCAATGTGTAAAACTGCTGCATAATTCCGGATTATAGTAGCCGTATTTAATAATATAGGAGATTTGCTGTTCATCAATACGCCAAAGGGCAACTATGAACGAACAAGGGATATCCAAAGAGCGAGAAAGTTTTCTTAAACAGGATTTTGACCGTGGTTTCATCAATTTCTGCGGTTTTAAGGCTGAACTTGCGCAATGGGGCCGGTTTCACTCCCGGCTGGAAATTGACTACAATCATCGCCAGCAAGACGGGTTTATCCATGCAGGCGTTATGGCTACAATGGCAGACCACACGGCGGGTTATTCGGCATTTACCACAGTAACCGAGGACATGCAGATTCTAACAATAGAGTTTAAGATTAATTTCCTTCGTCCGGCATTCGGCCAACTTCTAGTTTGCAGATCACATGTCATCAGGGACGGTCGTCAAATAATTGTTTCAGAGTCCGAAGTCTTTGATGTCGGTGACCAAGGGAAAGAAACGGCTGTGGCAAAGGCTATAGTTACCCTGATGGCAGTGTCTCGATCCAAGCTTTTGAAAGGGCCCTTGAATTCCGAATAAACCTTAAACGTAATTCCTGATTTAATAGCGTTTTAGTCTTAATGGATTGTGAACTGATCTGTATGTAAACATCCTGGTAACGATATTTGATTCCCTTCCGTTGTCCGCACATCAGTTATCGGTCGTGTCAGCATCCGTATCCGCTGGAGCGTCATCCAGCATGAGCACCGATCTGGCCTCTCCTATAGGTAGTTCCTGAACGTCTTTAAGTTTCCTACCGATTACCCTAGTGCGTGTCTGCGCTTTTTCGATCTGTTTGGAGGCGCTTTCCAGCTTATCTTTGACCTTGTCGAGGATTCCTCCATATTGGGCCCACTCTGTCTTGATGGCCGACAACAAATTCCATACTTCGCTGGACCGCTTTTGAATGGCCAGTGTCCGGAAACCCATCTGGAGGCTGTTCAGTAGGGACCATAAGGTCGTCGGCCCTGCAATCAAAACCCTGTATTCCCGCTGTATGTATTCGGCTAAACCGTCTCGCCTGATCACTTCAGCGAACAATCCCTCGGTAGGCAGGAATAAGATGCCAAAGTCAGTTGTCTTTGGTGGGTTCAAATACTTGCGGGAGATGTCGTTGGCGCACTGTTTTATACGGATCTCCAACTGTTTCGCCGCAGATTCCGACGCTGAGGCGTCCGCGTTCTCCTGGGCCTCGATAAGCCGCTGATAGTCCTCAACAGGGAACTTTGCGTCAATAGGCAACCAAACAACGTCGCTAAGATCTTCATTTCTCCCCGGAAGCTTGATGGCGAATTCCACTCTCTCACCGCCGTCTTTGGTCCCAACATTCTTGGCGTACTGATCAGGCGCCAGGACCTGTTCCAGCAGCACCCCAAGCTGGACTTCACCCCAGGTGCCTCGCGTCTTTATGTTCGTAAGAACTTTCTTTAGGTCTCCCACACCGGTGGCAAGAAGCTGCATCTCTCCAAGCCCTTTGTGGACTTGCTCCAGCCGTTCACTGACTTGCTTGAACGACTCGCCGAGCCTCTTTTCCAGCGTCCCTTGAAGTTTTTCATCTACAGTCGCCCGCATCTGATCGAGTTGTTTGTTGTTATCCTGCTGTATAGATTGAAGTTTGTCCTGCACCGCAACCTTTAGTTCGTCGAGCTTCTTCTGGTTCGATTCCGTCAGACCTATCAACTGCCTTGAGAACAAATCCATCTGCTTCTGTTGCGAATCCGCCATGCCGGTCATTCCCTTGAGCATCGAATCATTGAGGTCCTTCAGGGATCCGCCAACATCTTCACGCATAGCCTTGGCGGCAGTTGTATTTTCGGTCTGGATCTGCTTCAAACGCTCGTCTATGGCATTCCTCTGGGCCTCCAGTTTGGCTTCTGTGGCATTGGTAAGTTTCGCAAGCTGATCCAGGACATCGCTAAGCTGATTACGCTGATTCAATCCTATATCGTTGAGTGTCCTCACTAACATCTCACTGAAATCCTTAAGGGCGGCGCCAACTTCCTCACGGGTTTTCTGAGACGCGTTGGCAAATTCTTCACGCATTTGGTCGAGTTTCTTGCCGCTATTGTCCTGCATCGATGTAAGCCTAACTTCGATCGTTTCACGCATGACGGCAAGTTTTTCATCATTTGTCTGGGTGAGCTTGTCGAGTCGATCTGAAAAAACATCCAGGTATGATTTTTGGGAGTTTGCCATTTGCGCCATGTTCATTACGAGTGAATCGTTAAATCCCTTGAGCGTGGTTCCGGTCTCTTCGCGCAAACTCTTGGCGCTTGCTATCAAATCCTGACGCACCTGATCCAGTTTATCCTCGGTAGTCTTTGTAAGGTCCACCATTTGTCTGTAAATAGTGTCGGTATTGCTTTTCAGCGTTCCAGCAAGCTCTTGCCGCGATTGCCTCAACAGGTTGGCCAATTCTTCGCGATTGTGCGTAATCTCCTCCCTAACCGCCCGTTCCACTCTTTCGTAAGATTTTTCAATGGATTGCAAGGCCTGTTCAACCGGACCAAGGTCGATGGGCGCTTTACGAAAAAGCTGGACGATCTGAATGATGATTGTCACTCCTAATAACGCTATGACAACGAAAAGTGTGAGATTCTCCATTGTTCTTTGACCATTTCCTCCATATCAACAGAGACGGATTATCTTTTCAGTTTTGGCTTCCCTCTGGCTTCGCCTGCCGGATGAGACCAATGGTATAATATACGTGCATGCATTCATATCATTTTCCTTGTTTGGCAGGGACATGACGTAGTTATTCTCCTGGATACATGGGAATCTGGACTTTCTCTTCGTTTCTCTTCGTTAATGAAGCGGGCGAGGAATTATTGGGCTAATAACACACGAATAGTGTTCAAATCCGCATCAGGCGGCGAAAAACTCTATAATCGGGCGTCGAGGTAGAGTTCAAATCCCATAATGGGGGCTATGGTTCTGTTGGGGTTCGTTCCGAAGTTGTTTGAGGTTGGGGGTTCCGAGTCCCAGCCTGGTACAGATTTGTCTACACAGGCGTAGTTGAACCACTTGCCTGGCTGCCAATAAGCCCCGCGTGCATAAATCCGCCAATTTTCGAGAAGCTTCCAGACAAATCCTGCATTGAATTCCCAACCAAGGTCATCATCCGGAACTGATGGGACAGGGGAATTGAAACTTCCTCTGTTGCCGAAATTCAAGTACCCAAAATTAGAGGGGTCCGGCCTTACGTAACCCCAACTGTAACCCTTCGAGGATCGGTTGGCCTTCATGACGCAACCGAATATGTTCAGGTTACTTGCGATCATACGGTCAAAGCGCAATGCGGCGGCATTTGAAGCTGACATGTCACGGTAAGAATCGACGCCGGCCATGTAATATTTTCCCATGAGTATTGAGTAGGGGTAGAATACCCCGTAGGCGCTTCGCTCAGCGTCCTGAATGTAAGGCTGTCGATCAATGAGGACTCCGTGCCGCCTGTCAGGACCCGGCATGTGGGTCAGGAGAAAACTTAGTCTGTTCGGTCCTGACAACGCCCCGAATTCCATCATATAACGCCATGATTCAGTATAGGGTGGAAGAAATAAATTCTCGGACTCACCAGGAAGGAGTACCGGAGGATTCATTCTATATTGTTCCGGTGTGGGAAGCGTATCATTCATTGAGGGCAGGTAATTTATCGCCCGATAATACCAATCAGCCTCCGTGTTGAAGAAAACGCGACCATTGTTGTACTTCAGATATATCCACCCCTCACTGGCCGAGGTGTTACGAGGCGGAAACTCTCTCCTTTCCGTAACGGTTTTCAGAGCCTCCGGTCCTTCATGAAAGGCGAAATAGAAACCTCCTGCGCCGGTTTCAACAGGACCAGCCGAGTATTTTATATATCCCAGCACATGAATTGATCTAGCTGCGTTCTGATCCTCTATGTTCCAGTAGCGTGTCGAACCCAGCCGCCACGGATAAAACCCCGCTCCTATCGTAAAAGGTCCCCAGAAACTCTCCAACTGAAAAAGATCCACGGTCCTGCGTCCACTTTCGAAAATGTCTTCCGCTGTGTCGGCGCTGCTGAACTGTAAACCGCAACCCTGCTGGAAACCCCGTCGTCCATAATAGATGTTCCCTAACGGGCTCTTGACCATGACCCATAACCGGGTCCATCTACCATAAGAAATGGATGTCTCAATGTCTGGATTCTCAATCGCGGCCAAATCGGTTGTAAGATCAGAGTTTATCCTGTAAGTCCCTTGAATTGACACCGCCTGGTTAAGTTTCAGTGTCGTGAAAATGGCAAAGCGGGTGAACGAGGTCATGGCAGTCGTTCCGGATATCATCTTCCTCTGGAACCATCCGTTTAACGGGGCCAGGTCACCTGGAGACCTCATGTCGACGTTGAAAGGGCCAAAAAAACCCTCAGGCCCCGCCTGGGAAGCGTAAACGTATCGGAAACTTAACTGGGCTGAATCGATTTTGAATTCCCAGGCTTCACACTGGGCCGGAGCGCCCAGAAGCGCAAAGATCCCCAGGAGTGTGAGGAAACCGAAACGCAGTTTCATAAAACGTTTAAAACTTTTTTGCGGCTTCACTGAGAAGTTCCTGAGTTTCGGAACTGAACCAGCAGTCGAGAAACTCTTCATTCTTCGTCCTAAAACTGTTTTCATATCTGGATCGTATGGCTTCTACACGGTTGGCTTTGGAGGCCTGAAAAGCTTTGGCTGGAAGCCTGGCGATTCTGGCTAAGATTTCCAGGGCTCTGTCCTCGACATCCGATTTGGGAAACATCGAGGTGACAATCCCTTTTTTCGCGGCATTCGATGAATCTATGAACTCTCCGAGGTAAAGCATTTCAGAAGCGGCGACGTCTCCGGCTATCCGGCGGAGTATCAAATCAGGCAGGTATGGGGCAGGCACACCCAACTTGATTTCATTCAGGCCGATCAAGACCTTACCTGATGCGGCCACACGGTAATCGCACGCCAGTAGGAGAATAGTTCCCCCCGCTATTGCGTGAGCCTTTATCGCCGCGGCTGTAGGAACTGGAATCGTCAGGATCTCAAAGACAACCTGGTTGAAAAAATAGAAGAACTCCGTCATGCTTGAGCGATCCAGTAACAACAGTTTAGGAAGATCAAAGCCCATGGAGAAGAATTTCTCTCCGCCCGCAAGGACCATACCCGCGCAATTTTTTTTAACTTGAGCCATGACACTGGAAAGCTCCTCCACCAGATCAGGGCTGATAGCATTGGTAACCCCGTTGGAAAGCCTTACTAAGGCGAGTTCTTCTTTGCTTTCAAGTGTTACAAGTAACAATGCTGTCTCCTTTCCTGAATCGCCGTAGAAACTTCAGGGCGTTCTGATGTGGTGTTTCATGCCCGCGCCAGGTATGTGGAAATAAGATGATCAAGGACCATGTGCACGTCTTCAACTGGACCATATTCACCCTTTTCGGACTTAACGTGAATGACGAATTTCGCCTTGGTCGCCATAACGCCGCCGTCAAAACCCACTACGGCCACAGATGTGGCATGGTTCAAGTTGGCGTAATCGAGCGCATTCACTGCGTTCGGTGAATTCCCGCTCGCGGAAATCCCTACCACTACATCGCCGGGTCTCATCAGGTTTCGCAGTTGACCAGTGAAAATGTTCTCATAACCTGTGTCATTTCCAAGACAAGTGACATGCGCCATGTTTGCGGCCACGCTGATCGCTCGAAAAGGTTTCTTTCCCTCAGGGGAAGCGCATACGCTCATGTCGTTCGCAAAGTGACACGCCGTAGCAGCGCTTCCTCCGTTTCCCAGAAAGAAGATTGTCGAATCCCTCACCCTCGCGTCAAGAAACAGCTCAATCACCCGTTCAATTTCCTGATGATTCAAATTGTTCAACAAATCTATTAATCGTTTTATGTAATTGCCGGCATAAGTCAGTGGCGGCTGACAACCATCATCCATGTTTTTCATGGCGGCCCCCATAAATTCTTAAATTTGCCACTAGAATCTAGTTTATTTGAAAACGTCTTACAACCCGGTTTTTAGTCTGCCTAAAGAAAAATCTTGAATTAAGCCGGTTTTTGGTCTATCAATTATTGGCTCAAGCTATTCGTGGATAAATTCAGTGTACTCCCGATGAGCGGCGTTCGCCGATTTCTTGATTCATTGTCAATCCTACTGGATTATTTATACATGCAGAGTCCATTGCTTGATCAGATTTTGTAAGTTATTGAGCTCACCCCTTTCGTTAATTATTGCCTATTGCCCAATGTTGATTTGACTGCGAATCGCTCCACCAGGAGGAGAAAGTGGACATAATTCCTCAGATTCTTGTCAGCGGAATAGCCGCGGGCGGGGTTTACGGTCTTATAGCTCTTGGTTTTGTTCTTATCTACAAGGCCACCAGTGTGCTGAACCTGGCTACAGGTGAATTTATGACACTTGGGGCATTCGTTTGCCTCACAGTCCTGATCGAACTTTCGGCGCCTTTCGGGATAGCTCTTCTGGTCACCATAGTTTTTGCCGCCTGCCTGGGAGCGCTTACAGAAAAGATCATTCTGCGACCATTGATTGGGGAACCAATCATATCCGTCATCATGGTTACAATAGGACTGGCGAGCGTTCTGAAGGGCCTGACACACATGTTTTGGACTTCCCAGTTCAAGTCGTTTCCTCCGGTTTTTCCCCCTCAACCCCTCGATCTGGGATTTGCAATAGTACCCTCCGGACTATTGTGGGGATTCATCTTCGCAGTAATTTGCACGGTCATCTTCACAATCATTTTCAGATACACGAGGATCGGTTTGGCTATGCGGGCTACAGCGTCGCACCAGCAAGCTGCGCTGTCAATGGGAATCAGCGTAAAGAGGATCTTTGCTATCTCCTGGAGTTTCGCTGCGATCACAGCGGCATTGGGCGGAATAATTATCGGTAACATAAGTGGAGTAAGCATACATCTTGGAGGTATAGGTTTGAAAGTCCTTTCGGTGATCATCCTTGGGGGATTGGACAGCATTATCGGAGCGATCATAGGAGGATTCATCATAGGGATACTGGAAAACTTCGCTGGTGTATATCTTGACTCCTTTTTTGGTGGCGGAGTCAAAGAAGTCGCTCCTTTTGTAATATTGGTTTTGATCTTGATGATAAGGCCATACGGCATCTTTGGTAAACCTTTGATAGAAAGAGTTTGATCATAGCTCTCCCTTGGGCTTGGGGTCCGGTATGCGGTGCGGTGATCTAAAAGAATCCTATCTTGAAGACGAAAAGATTTTCCAGAGTCTATTTGTAAAAATCTGCCTCGGGATTTTCTTTGTGGTACTGCTAATAGTGCCTTTTGTGGCCGGACCGTACGTCCTGTACATAATGAATCTGATAGGTTTTTCCATAATCGCCGCTGTCGGGTTGAATTTGCTGACAGGATTCACTGGACAAATCTCACTGGGGCACGCCGCCTTTGTTGGAGTTGGGGGTTATACCACGGCCATTCTTGTGACTCGCCTGGGTTTTCCTTTCTGGGTCGCTTTGCCGTGCGCTGGATTCGTGTCGGCCGGAATGGGACTGATCATTGGGATTCCATCTCTCAGGGTTAAAGGGCTCTATTTATGCATTGCCACGCTTGCGGCCCAGTTCATTCTGGAATTCGTGTTCGTGCACTGGGAATCTATGACCAAGGGAATTCGGGGGATAAATGTGCCTCCTCCCAGGATTGGAAGCTTCGAATTCAACACTGAGAAAAGTTATTATTTCATTACGTTTATACTTGTGATTCTAGTGGTGGGCTTTGCCAGAAACCTTGTTAGAACAAAATGGGGCAGAGCTTTTTTAGCTATAAGGGACAGAGATCTCTCGGCGGAAATCATAGGAATAAACCTGTTTCGATACAAACTGGCGGCTTTTGCCATCAGCTCTTTCTTTGCGGGCATTGCGGGCGGGTTGTGGGTTGGTTTCATAAAAGTAGTCACACCTGAGCATTTTCCGTTTTCTCTCTCGATACAATATCTGGCTATGGTTATTGTAGGAGGTATGGGCAGTATCCTGGGCTCTATATTCGGCGCTATTTTCATGACGCTGACACCTGAGCTTCTCAACATGTTAGTGGGTTCAAGCAAGGAGATGTTTCCTGGGCTGGACCAGTTTTTCATACCATTGAAAGATATTATTTTTGGAGGTCTGATTGTGGGGTTTCTGGTGTTCGAGCCCCACGGATTGGCGGAAATATGGCATCGAATAAAAACTTTTTTCACTCTGTGGCCTTTTTCTTATTGAATCTGGGATCGTGGGACACACATTTCGGCCGGAGATAGAAAAGTATTGGGCCATTAAAGTGGCTATTAGGCGCCTAAAATAAATGTTGATGATTTGTCAGGGCTTCTCAAATTTAACCTTACAACTGAGGAAGGAGAGCAACGAATGAAGATCAGACAACTTTGTGTCCCGGCAATTGTTCTGGCCGTTTTGGTCCTACTGTCCGGCATGGTTTGGGCCCAGGAAGAAATCAAGGTAGGAGCGGTTCAACCAATTACGGGCCGATTTGCGTTCGCTGGTGTAAATATCAACGCGGGACTTGAAGACGCCTTGATGATGGCCAACGAGGACGGCGGAATCAATGGCAAAAAGATCAAGTACATCATGGAGGATGGTCAATACCAGTTGGATGTGGCAATCGCGGCGTTCAAGAGGATAATGACCAGAGACAACCCTCTCGTGATGTATGGAGAGAGTACCGGACTCGGTAAAGCAATGTCTCCCGACATCAAGGATAGGCTCAAGATCCTGTATAGTTCAACGTCTTTTTCCAGTGAACTGGCCAACCCGGCCGACAATCCCTTCATATTTGTGCCGGGCCCCACTTACGCTGATATGTTCGGTGTTCTTTTGAAATACATAGCCAAAGAAAACCCTAAGGCAAAAGTTGCGTTTTTCTACAGTGACACAGAGTTTGGGAAAGACCCCATTGAAGCGGCACGGGTCATGACTAAGAAATTGGGTCTTGAGTTGGTCGCGGAAGAAGTCGCTCAAGTTGGAGCCGTTGACGTCACCTCTCAGGTTTTGGACCTGAAACGAAAGAACCCTGATTTTGTAATTTTCCAGGGATTTGTTGTAGCGCCGATCACCTCAGTCATAAAACAGTGCAGGGATTTTGGCATGAAGACACAGTTTATGGGTACTTTCTGGGGCGCGTCCAAGATGGTGTTGGAGAATCTCGGCCCGGTAGCCGAAGGCTATTTGGCGGTCAACCCATACATGTATTGGTGGAATGACGATGTTCCCATGATCAAAAAGATCAAGGCGTATACTGCGAAGACTCACCCCAAGGTAACTTACAGGGACAATTCATACATGCAGGGTTTCATGACGGGATTGATCTTTATAGAATGCATGAAACGCGCGGACAAGGCCGGACAGTTGAACGGGCTTGGCCTCGTAAAAGCTCTCGAGTCTCTCAAGGATTTTGATAGCGGCGGTCTTTCGGCTCCATTTACAAACAAGGACAACAAGTTCCCGGTAGCCAGAGTTTGGAAAGCAAACGTAGAGAAGCAAATATTCGAACCGGCTTCCGATTGGATGACAGTAGAGTAGGATAACAATGTCACTGACCTTACCCGGACTCCTGGCGCAAAACGCGGAAAAGTATGGTAATTCCAGGGTCGCTTTGCGCGAAAAGGAGTTCGGGATCTGGCAGTCTGTTACATGGGCCGCTTATTTCGAAAACGTCGGCAAAGTTGCTCTAGGTCTGCTGGAACTTGGATATGAGCCAGGGGATAAGATGGCTATCCTGGGAGATAATCGGCCGGAATGGCTCTATTGTGAACTGGCCATCCAATCTCTTGGGGGCGCGGCAGTCGGGATATTCCCGGACAGCCACGTAACTCAGATCAAATATATCCTTAATCATTCCGACGCTGTCTTTCTTGTGGTGGAAGATCAGGAACAGGCCGACAAATTTCTGGAGATTCGGGACGAATGTCCCCGCGTCAAAAAGATTATAGTCGATGATCCCACTGGCATGCGTGAATACGATTGGTCAGTTTTCGTCCGTTTGTCGGATGTTCTGGAAATGGGAGCCAAACGCGGAGATAAGAATCGTGAGGAATTTGAGAACAGGCTCTCTCAGATTGATGAGAACACTATCGCACTCATAGCCTACACTTCTGGCACGACAGGCCTGCCCAAAGGGGCCATGCTAGCCCACCGCAACATGGTCAGGATGGCCCAGAGCCAGGATTCCATAGATCCGGCCTACCCCGATGACAACCATGTTTCTTTTCTGCCTCTCCCGTGGATTGGTGAACAGATGACAGCCGTCTCGTGGAACCTTCTGAAAGGGTTCACCGTAAATTTCCCCGAAAAACCTGAGACAGTCGCGGAAAACATCCGGGAGGTTGGACCGAACATACTATTTGCTCCCCCTAGATTCTGGGAAAAAATCTGTTCTGATATTCAGGTAAAAATTCAGGACGCTGTTTGGATCAAGAGGTTGTTTTACAAGCTTTGTATGCCCGTTGGATTCAGGATGGCCGAATGCCGTCTGGCGAACAGAAAACCGTCATTGTTTTTGAAATTGTCTTACAGAGCTTCCTACCTGTGTATGTTCCGATCATTGAAAAATTATCTTGGGTTGGGACACCTGCGAAACGTTTATACAGGAGGGGCCGCATTAGGTCCGGAGATCTTCAATCTCTTTCAGGCGCTGGGGGTTAACATCAAGCAGCTATACGGCCAGACGGAGACTTCAGGCATCAGCGTAGGCCACAGAAATGGAGAAATCAAGCTCAGCACTGTGGGTAAACCGATACCCGGTGTCGAAATACAGATCTCGGATTCCGGAGAAATCCTCACTCGAGGGGACACTGTTTTTGTGGGCTACTACAAGGACGAAGAAGCAACAAGAAGGACCCTTATTGATGGATGGCTACATTCGGGTGACCATGGACTACTCGATGAAGACGGTCATCTCATAGTCGTCGATCGAATGAAGGACGTCATGCAGTTGGCCGATGGTTCAAAATTCTCGCCGCAACTAATAGAAAATAAATTGAAATTCAGTATTTACATATCTGAAGCCGTGGTTGTCGGCAAAGACCAGCCTTTTGTCGCGGCCATGATAAACATTGACATGAATAATGTCGGCAAATGGGCCGAAAGCAGAAAGATGACGTACACGACCTACACCGATCTGTCTCAAAAGCCGGAGGTCTATGAGCTTATCGCCGGCGAAATTACAGCAATTAACAAATCGTTGCCAAAGGCGGCGTGGGTAAGAAAATTCGTCAATTTGCATAAAGAACTGGATGCGGACGACGATGAAATGACTCGAACCAGGAAGGTTAGACGGTCCGTAGTTGAAGAACGATATTCCATGCTCATTGACGCGCTTTATGGGGACAGGGACATCCTGGACGTCTCTTCAGACATAAAGTATCGCGACGGCAAGGGTTTTCGTATGCAGACATCAGTTCAAATCAAGACAGTTCCTGATCCAAGATAGTAAACAGGGAATCAACGATGATCAGCGCTACAGCGGCGACCGCAAAAACTCCCCTGCTGAAACTTGAAGGCTTATTTCTTAAGTTTGGCGGTGTGCTCGTTCTGTCGGATGTGTCACTGGAGGTTTACGATGGAGAAATTTTCTCCATCATCGGGCCAAACGGAGCAGGCAAAACATGTTTGTTGAACTGTGTAAACCGATTTTATCATCCTGAAAGGGGAAAGATATTTTTTCAGGGACGTGAAATAACACATTGTAAGACGCACGAAATTGCATCCTTCGGCATTGCCAGGACTTTTCAGAATGTTGAACTTTTCAAGGGGATGACGGTCATCGACAACATTAAGCTGGGACATCATGTTCACTTGAACACGGGGATTCTGTCGGCCGGCTATTACTTTGGAAGCGCTCGACGGACCGAGCTTAAGCTTAGGAAAGAAATTGAAGAGACAATTATTGACCTTCTGGAGATAGAAAGTATTCGTAAGAAAAAGGTCGGGACGCTTCCCTATGGTCTCCAGAAAAGGGTTGAACTTGCCCGCGCCCTCGCCATGAAACCAAAGCTACTTCTCCTTGATGAACCTGTTACAGGAATGAATCTTGAAGAAACAGAGGACATGGCCAGGTTCATCCTGGATATTCATGAAGAATGGGGGGTCACAATAATATTGATTGAACATGATATGGGCGTTGTCATGGACATTTCGAACCGTGTATGCGTCCTGGATTTTGGCGTGAAGATAGCCGAAGGGGAACCTGTAGACATAAGAACGAATGATCGGGTGATCAGCGCTTATCTTGGAACAAAAGATCTTGCCTATTCCAGGTTAGGAGGCTAGAGCAAATGTCTCCTTTACTTGAGGTCAACAACCTGGAAGTGACATATAATCAGGTGATCCTCGTACTCAAGGGTATGTCCCTTAATGTTGATGAGGGACGTATCGTCACGATACTTGGGAACAACGGCGCGGGTAAAAGCACTACTCTAAAGGCCATATCCGGATTGCTCAAATCAGAAGACGGAGAGATAACAGACGGGTCAGTGTCGTTCGGAGGCGAGCGTATAGACAGGATGGACCCCGAAAAAATTGTCAGAAAAGGCTTGTTTCAAGTCATGGAGGGACGAAAGGCATTTGAGGATCTTACAGTCGAGGAAAACCTCCTGGTTGCGGCTCATACCATAAGAGACAGGAAACAGATCAAGCGCGACATTGAAAGAGTGTACCATTATTTCCCGAGGCTGACCCAAAGAACAAAAGTCGCTGCGGGCTATATCAGTGGTGGTGAACAACAGATGCTGGTAATAGGACGGGGGTTGATGTCCCATCCTAAACTTTTGCTGCTGGATGAGCCATCGATGGGGCTTAGCCCTATGCTGGTAGGAGAAATCTTTGAAATTATCCAGCGCATCAACCGCAGTGAGGCGGTCACCATTCTCCTGGTCGAGCAGAACGCTCACATGGCCTTGAGCATTGCCGATCACGGATACGTTATGGAGAATGGTCGAATAGTCCTCGACGACACCGTAGAAAAGCTCAGGGAAAATGAGGATATCAAGGAATTTTACCTTGGGATCACAGAGCATGGCGCTCGAAAAAGTTACCGTAATGTGAAGCACTACAGAAGAAGGAAGAGGTGGCTTACTTAATGTGTGGATAAAATTCCCGGTGTGTTTTTAGAATGAAATTCAACAACATTCCATTCACAAGAAACGAATGGTGAATTCTGAGAAGGCAATATCAATGTTGAAGGTTAATCCTGAATACATGAGTAAAATAATGGAGGCTACGAATAATTGTCCATATTTCAGGCTTCAGAACATGCGTCTCCTTAATTTTGACGCTGGAATCTCCAAACTTGAGATCGATATCGACCCTGGCAAACATTATCAGCCCTTCGGCATAACGCATGGCGGCGTAGTTTGTTCAATTATAGACGCCGCTGCGTTCTGGGCGGTATACGGTCAGGCCCCGGAGAATGTAGGGATGACATCGGTAGATCTCAAGTTGAACTATCTCGCTCCCGCCAGTGGAACCAAACTGGTCGCTCAGGGGAAGATGGTCAAACTCGGAAGAACACTCGGGTATGGCCAGGCGGAAGTCCTTGACGAAAATGGGAAAATCCTGGCTGCAGGGGCATCCACGTTGATGGTAATCCCCGAACTTCCTTTCAAATATGCTGGACAGTTGCCTCCAAAGTTCCTATAAAAAGGACGACTTTGTTCGTTTGTTTTTTAAAAGGGGGTACATCGAGCCTCCGAGCTTGACTAAATGGGTAATTTTCTGCTATTTTTATAAAGTATGGCTCTTTAGTCCCCCCTTGAGATTGTCTTGCGTCATCAACTAGCGGCGCTGGTTCTCCGGTGAGGGCGACCTGGAGTTACTGAACCCGTCAGGTCTGGAAGGAAGCAGCGGAAGTAATCTCGGGGGTCGGCCCTCTCCAGAGGATCGGCGCTTTTTATTTCATCTTTATGGACTTTTCTTAAAATATGTCCTCTTATTTGGTGCTTGCGCGTAAATATAGACCAACAACTTTCACCGAAGTGGTGGGGCAGGACCACGTCATTACGACTCTAAAAAATGCGATATTATCCGGCAGGGTCGCTCACGCATTTCTTTTCTGTGGTGTGCGGGGTGTAGGAAAAACTACCGTCGCCAGAGTTCTGGCAAAATCGCTGAATTGTACCGGCAGAGCGCCGGGCTCAGCGGACCCGTGTTGTGTTTGCACGTCCTGCAAAGAGATCGCCGCCGGGTATTCGGTAGATGTAAGGGAAATAGACGGAGCGTCACATACGTCAGTAGATAATATAAGGGATATTAATGAGAATATTAAATATCCGCCAGTTTCATCAAATTACAAAATTATTATCATTGATGAAGTTCACATGATTTCCATGAATGCCTTCAACGCGTTGTTGAAGACTCTGGAAGAGCCTCCCCCTCATGCCAAGTTTATTTTTGCCACGACCGAATCTCACAAGGTGCCCGCAACAATCAATTCAAGGTGTCAGAGATTCAACTTTAGAACAATTTCTGTAAGGGATATATCACTTGGCATGGCTGATATCATGAGGAAAGAAGAGATAGAGTCATCTCCCGAAGCGCTTGATATGATCGCGAGAGAAGCCCAGGGATCTTTTCGAGACGCCTTGAGCCTGCTCGACCAGGTAATTGCTTTTGCAGACAGCGGAATTGAGATTGCCACTGTTCAGAGCATACTTGGAATAGGATCCAGGGAGATTTTTTTTCACATTCTTGAGGCTATGATAAACCGCAAACCTTCCGCTGCTCTTGAAGCCCTGCATCAGGTCTTCGATCAGGGATACGACCCCGAGCAGTTTACTTTGGACTTAATCCGATTTCTCAGGAATCTTATACTTGTTTCCCACGACACAAATGATGATCATCTATTAGAGATGATTGATGTAACCGAATCGGAACTCGATTCTCTGAGGAAAATGGTCGGAGCAACCACGCCGGAGGACCTGAGCAATCTTTTCTCCATTCTCTTGAAAAGCGAGGCGGAAATAAAAAAATCCAGTATTCCGGTGGTTGCTCTGGAAATGACCATTATCAAAATGTGCATGGCTCCAAGGCTGGTAGATCTTTCGAGTCTTCTCAACAGGATCAATTCACGAGGTAGCGGGCACAGTCCTGGCATAGATAGCGGCAGAGGGAAAATCCCAACCCTTCCCGTTTCAAGGATGAAGACCCTGGAAAAGACGGATTCGGACCTCTGCTCAGATTCAATCCTGGTTCGGTCATCGGAACATGGCAATCATCCCAGACCTGAGACCAAAGCCGAGCGGTTCACGATAACGGATATAAGACCTGTCCCGTCAGGCGCTCCTGGCGAAGTCTGGGAAACTCTTAAAAAAACCATGCAAGAAAGGGGACTTGATGGTTTAGTCCTCTCCATGCTGGACCATGGAGCACTTATTTCTTACGGACCTAATGAAGTTGAGATTGGATTCACCAAGAGCTTTTACAGAGACCAGTTTGAGTCCTATCTCAAGACGAAGCCTGAGTTGAATGCTGTTATAGAGAGTATTTTTGGCGCCGTTCAAACAAAAGTTCTGGTTCTTTCTACAAAAACCTCCCTGAAGGAGGAAAAACACTATTCCGAGACTCTTGATGGGCAATCGGATATGCATCGAGCAATGCGTAAAGAAGCCATGGAAAATTTAATCGTTCGTGAAGCTTTGAAGGTATTTGAAAACAGTTCTATAGAAGAAGTCCGTATCATAAGTAACTGAAATATAAACCATTGCCATTAAGGAATATAAATCTCATACTTAGGAGTCTTTCATGTCAGGATGCAAAAGTTGCTCAGGATGCCGTCCCGAGTCTACCTTCAAGCCAATTGAAAAATTGGAAAAGCTATCTAAAGAAAAACGTTCAGGTAATCCTCGCTATCCGCATATCGTTCCCGGCTGTCAGGCAATATTGACAGACGAATCGAAACAACTGATCGTAGAAGTTCTCTCCGATGAGTGTGATGAAACAACCGACCGATTCACGCTGAAGATTGAAAGAGTTCTCCGCAGTTCGGAAGAAAGTGATGCCTCACCTACGATTAGAATTGACCAGTCTGCGGGAAAAAGCAGATGGAATTTGCAGGCGCTTATCTAAGAGTCGGCGTATGAAAACTTTTTCATCAACGGACATAAAAGTTTGTGACGGCAAAGATGGAGCCGCCTCCTATGTAGCGGTAGAAGGCAAGGTTTACGATGTTTCCGGTAGTTTGAAATGGAAGCAAGGGAATCATATGAGACGTCACCAGGCGGGAAATGATCTCACCGCAGACATCAAATCCGCCCCTCATGGGCTCGACGTTCTCAGCAGGGTCACTCTGATCGGGCAATTGAAGACAGAAACAAAAATCTACCGGTCAACAGCGCGGGCAAAAACCGAAGCGATTCTAGAAAAGCATCCTTTTTTCAGAAGACACCCTCATCCGGCAGTTGTTCATTTTCCTTTGGCTTTGCTCATGATGAGTTCCTTTCTTGAAATTTCAGCAATTTTAATGGCGTCCGCCAGGACTGAATGGGCCGCTTATTTATCTTTGATTGTTGGAATAATCACTGTGCCGGCTGCAATTGTAACGGGTTATTTTACATGGTGGATAAATTATGAAGCAAAGGGGTCGCCGATCATCAACACCAAGAAAAAATTAGCGTGGCTGGCTTTTATAGTTGGTTTAGTGGCTTTTATGATCAGAACTTTTGCAGTAGCCTCCCCTGTTGAACTGGGGGAAACCATGTTGCTGATCTACGTTGGAACTTTACTGATACTGTCAGGATTGGTTGCGGCCATTGGTTTCCTGGGAGGTAAGTTGACTTTCCCTTATGACTGATTGTAACGGGGCACGTAGTTGACCCAAAGAACTCAATTGACATGAGAATGAGGACATTGGCATTTATAACATGTTAAGAGAAAGACTTTCGAACTTAAAGATCTTTCTGGGCCTTTCTCGCACACCCCACGGACTCTTGGATGTAGCTACACCGGCTATGGCAGCCATGCTTCAACTTGGCCATTTTCCTCCATTATTCACGATAATTCTTGGTTTGATCACCGCATTCGCCGGCTACACGGCAGTGTATGCGATGAACGATCTTATTGACGTAAAGGTGGATAGGGAAAGGCTGGCTTTAAAGAAAAAATCCGAGGCCGTATTTCATGTCGATGAAGTTATGGAGGCACACCCTGTCGCCCAGGGATTGATACCTTTTACCAAGGGACTTCAGTGGGTAGGGCTGTGGGCTCTGTTAGCAATGATTGGGGCCTTTATTCTCAATCCTTTTTGCGCAGTTCTGTTTGTTCTTTCGGCCCTATGTGAATTCATTTACTGCAAACTTTTAAAGATAACCCATCTAAAGATAATTGCCTCGGCTATTGTTAAAGCTACAGGTGGTTTAGCGGGAATTTACGCTGTAAACCCTACTCCTCCAATCGGTTTTGTCATTTTTGTCTTTTTCTGGTTAGCCTGTTGGGAAATTGGAGGCCAGAATATAGCCAATGACATAGTCGACATGGAAGACGACAAGCGAGTTGGCGCTAGGACCACGCTTACAGTAATGGGACTGAACACTTCCGTATTTGTCCTTATCGCAACCGTCTCGATGGCGTTCTTTGGGGGCGTAACCGTCTTTATTGTGGCCGGTTCAGGAGTTGGTTTGCTCTACCCGATAGGAGCTACATTACTCGGATACTTTCTTCTATTGAAACCGGCAAAGGTTGTTTACGAATCGCCAGGCCCTGGAGAAGCCGCTTCACTATTTAACAGGGCTAGTTACATGCCTTTAAGTTTTCTTCTCCTTACCGTTATTTCAATCCTTTTGAATCAGTGGAAATTTTATTCTTGATTGGAAATAAATTGGTGTCCCAGCAAAACAAGCAAATGCTGATGAATTGGCCGGAGAGGGTTTGGATTTATAGTCCATTGAGGCTTATCTTTCAGAAGAGAGAGATGCGCAAATGGATACGAATCGGCCTTCCGCCAAATCGGCAAATTGCGCTGGAGATCGGTTGTGGACTCGGGAGGGGCGCAAAGCTAATTTCTGACAGCATGGGATTCCAGGACGTGATAGCGTTCGATCTTGAAACCAATCTCGTGCGCAAGTCCCGTAACGGGTTAGGGAAGACATCCGTAAAGAACTTGCATTTTCTAACAGCCGACGCGCAGAATTTACCCTTCCCCGATCAATCATTTGACGCAGTATTCAACTATGGAATTATTCATCATGTGTTGGATTGGAGGCAGTGTCTTGCTGAAATTCATAGGGTGATGAAGCCACTCTCTATTTTCTATTTCGAAGAAATTTACCCTCCGCTGTACGCAAACTGGCTCTTTAAAAAAATGCTTAGACATCCCAAAGAAGACAGATTTTATGAATCTGATTTTCTAGGGCAGTTATCAGGTTTGGGTATGAAAGTTCGGGACGGAACGAAAACAGGATCACGATTTGGTGTGATCGGCGCGGCGCAAAAACATTAGAAAAACCTCGAAATGAACCGTATTATCGAATAAAGTCATATTCGGCGTTTCATTAGCTACTCACCAAGGATTTTAATTTGAATTACATTTCACTTGTAATGGGAACAGCCATTCTGACGTTCATTATGTTTTTTTGGTCAGCGCGTATGCGCGACATCTCGGACAACGCGAGATGGGTCCCTGTTCTGGCGCCTGACAAACCCACGGCTATCCCAGAGATTCCTCCCCTGATTTCCATAATAGTCCCGGCCCACAATGAAGAGATCATGATCAGGTCATGTCTTGAGTCCGTAATTGCGCAGGATTATGCGGACTTGGAGATAATTTGTGTTAATGACAGATCAACGGACAGGACTGCAGAGATAGTGGCTGAATTATTCCAGGGCAGATCTAATTGCAGGATCATAACAATCAACGACAGACCGTCCGGCTGGACAGGGAAATGTAATGCCCTTCATGAAGGAGTTAAATATTCTTCAGGGGATTGGCTTGCATTTCTTGACGCAGATAGTCGTCTCCATAGTTCAGCTTTAAGACAGTGCCTGGACGAGGCTTTGAAACGAAAAATAAATCTAGTGACGCTTTCGCCAAAATTCGAACTCGACACATTCTGGGAAAAAGCCCTTGTTCCTACTTTTGCAGCCATGGCGGCAATAATATTTCCGCTGGCAAAGGTCAACAACCCCAAAAGTCCTGTCGCCACTGCTAATGGCATGTTTTTTATCATAAACCGCTCGGCGTATGAAAAAATAGGCGGGCATTGCAATGTGAGAGACCTCGCAGTGGAAGATATAGGAATAGGGAAAAGGATCAAAGCCGCCGGAATGGGGTTATTATTTGCAAATGGCAAGAATCTCTTGAGTACGAGAATGTATTCCGATTTTAAGCAGTGCATGCACGGCTGGACTAGAATCCTCTGCGCTGCTATGAATTACAAAATCACAACGGTCCTCAGATATCTGGCCATGCACGTACTGGTAAGTCTCCCATCATTTATCCTTGCAGCCTACCTCTTTTCCCAACCCGCTATGGAGTTCTGGCCAGATTTCTGGTTTCTTCTTCCCTTGGCGGTTGGCGTGCAGATGACCTTAATCCCATGCTTATTCGCCGATCAGTTGGGAGCTCCCAGGAAATATTCAGTTTACATCATACTTGGGAACCTTATGCTGGTATGGATGTTTCTTGTTATGCTAAAAAAGATAGGTTTCAGAGACGCTTTACAATGGAGAGGGACTACATACTGTTACACGCGTTATCAGCCCAAACGGCTTGATCCTTCACAGGTAGAGATTTCAGAGGCTCCGAACGGTTTCGGATCATTTCAGACCGTCAATGAATCTGAAACTTTTGAGAGACCATCAAGTTCTTCATAACCATATCCATAAATAGTTCACTCAGGGTCATCCTAAATCAATTTCAAACGCTTTGTTTATGATTTCCATTGCCATATCGGGCAAACCATAATCATCCAGCCTTTCCAGTGGCGCCCAACGGGCCTCACATGCGTCACTACCAGCCACTAGTTCGCCGTCAATCAGCAAACATCGGTAGTCTGCTATAACGTAATGATATTTAACCCGATCTTTTGAATCCGAAATAATGCGTTCCACCAGTTGAACCATCGGTCCTTGGCGCACTCTCAATCCGGTCTCCTCCCATGCCTCGCGCGTCACGGCCTCTGAGAGGGTCTCGCCCACTTGAACCAATCCGCCGGGAATGCTCCATTCCCCAATGGACGGATCTTTGGAGCGACGGACGAGAACAACCGATAGCCCTTTGATAATTATGGCCCCTACTCCGATTAGGGGCCTTTGTGGATATTCTCTGGAAATCTTTCTTTCACAAATTGTGATTTTGTTCACCAATTTCATGAAAAAGGCAGATAATCCTGAAGGGTAGCTTTTCTGCGAGGTCTATCCTTGCTCAGTATTTCTTCTTTAGATTCCTGACCGTGGACATCTGAATCACTTTCAACAGCTTCTGTTGAATTATTCTCCGCATTGGACAATGTATTTGGTTCAAGCTCCGTCTTCGAATTAATTGAAACCTCGAGCGTTTCAGAAACAAGCTCCAAAGATTCGTCTCTTTCTTCCAACAACGATATCTTTTCCTCAATTGGCTTGGCTTTTTTCCGACTCCTGCGCCTTTTTTTGGGCGCCTTTATCTCTGTTTCTTCAGGATTCGCAGCAATTACTGTCTCCTGAAGAACCGGCTGCTCTTCCGCTGGTTCAGTGATGTCCGGCGGTGGAGGTTCGAGCAGTTCAATAACCCGTGTTGTGGCAGTGGGGTGAGCCTCATCTTCCTTGACTGATTCTACTGTCATCTGGCTATCAGGGAGATTGCTCTTTCCCAAAATTACTATCCTGGATCCATGCTGAGATTCGAGCTCAAAAAGTTCCGCTCTCATGAAGTTGAGCAAGTGATCCGCAACCTGGGATGGCACCGTGGCCCTGACTTCCCTGATGTCTCCTTTGGCCAGGATTGCCTTGATTTTTCTGAAAGCGTACAGAGAAGTTGTTTCAGGAGCTCTTAGCCTTCCAGTCCCTTCACAGAGAGGACAGTCATGAAATTCACCTTCCCCGAGCGAAGGTCTCAACCGTTGTCGCGAAAGCTCGAGTAACCCCAAAAGAGACATTCTGGAGACTTTAGTTCGTGCTCTGTCCCTCTTCATAGCCGCCTTAAGGGTTCTTTCAACATCCTGAATATGCTTCTTGTTTATCATATCAATGAAATCAATCACTATGATTCCACCCAAGTCCCTTAGTCGAAGTTGACGCGCTATTTCAGTGGCGGCTTCCATGTTCACTACGTATGCGGTGTCTTCTACTTCCTTTTCACGCGTAGCCTTGCCGGAGTTCACATCTATAGTGACCATCGCTTCAGTTGACTCAATTATGATATAACCACCTGATTTCAATCTGATTTTACGGCTATAAACTTTTTCAATCTGCTCTTCGAGTTGGTACTTGTTGAAAAGTGGGCGCTTTTCCTGATAGTGTTTTACAAGCTTCTCGTACTTGGGCATCACCTGTCTGAAGAAATCGCTGGCCTTCTTGTATACTTCTCTATCGTCTACGAGAATTTCGGTTATGTCATTGGAGAAATGTTCTCTAATGGCACGCACTACGAGGTCATGTTCCTTGTGTAGCAGACAGGGGGCCTGTTCCGACGCCATACTCTTTTCTATGGTCTTCCAAAGACGCAACAGATAGTTCAGGTCTCTGGATAGTTCAGTCTTGGTTCTCCCCAGACCTGCCGTCCTTATAATGAACCCCATGTTTTCGGGCGGGGCCAATTGTTTGAGAATTTCCTTGAGCTCTCTTCTTTCGGCTTCTTCCTCTATTTTCCTCGAGACACCGTATAGATCGGCCCCCGGCATCAAGACCAGATATCTACCCGCGAGAGAAATGTTGGTGGTCAGGGCGGCCCCTTTATTTCCCCTCTCCTCTTTAACTACCTGCGCCACAACGTGGTCATCTTTCTTGAATACGTCCTGAATTCTGGGTCTGCGTTTGGATGTATGAAAAGACTCAGGAAAATAGGAAGGATGAACATCGTTGATGGACAGAAATCCGTTTTTCGAAGCGCAGTAACTTACAAACACGGCCTGAAGTGACGGTTCAACGCGGGTTATGACACCCTTGTATATGTTACCCACAGTGGACTCTTTAGGCCCACCTTTGACGTCAAGCTCATCAAGCTCGCCGTCAACTACTACCGCCACCCTGCATTCCTCAGGATGGCTTGAATTAATTAGCATCTTTTTAGTCATTTTTTCTTGGTGAATTCTTCCTCTATCATTATGCGGTTCTACCGCGGTTCAGTTTGTTTTTCGATGTTTTTAATTTCCGTGTCGGATCTGGCTCGCCAATCCCTCTCAAATTCAAAGAGCCTCTTCCACATGGGCTTCTTCCCAAACCCTGAAACGGCTGAAAAGAATTCCATAGATATTGTGGATCCCCATTTTTCAAGCATGGCCCGTTTCATCGTCGCGCGTTCTGCTTGCCCCAACTTGTCTGCCTTGGACATCGCGACAACAAACGGGATACTCCTGAATTGGAGAAACCTGATAAGTTCCTCGTCCAATGGTGTTGGCTCACGCCTCGAATCAACTATCACAACGACACCGGATAATTGTGATCTCTCATTCAAATATGTGTTTACCATAGGGGCCCATGAACGACGAACTTCCATGGGAACCGAAGCATAACCGTAACCAGGCAAATCAACAAACATAATTACTCTGTTGATCAAAAAGAAATTTATCTTCCTCGTAAGACCGGGAGATTTTGATGTCCTGACCAGATTCTTTCTTCCCAACATGGTGTTTATCATGGATGATTTTCCGACGTTGGATCTCCCGGCGAAGGCTATTTCCGGCAAATTACCTGTCGGGTAGTCTTTTCTATCCTCAGCGCCGCGAACGAAATCAGCGCTTGTTATTTTCATGAAACACCACTGGCAAAGAAAACAGTTATAGCTATCATCTTCCTGTTCAAAGTCATTCTGAGTTTGTGGGGATTGCAAAAGTCCAGGAACAAGGCACAAATCTCTGAAAGGACTGCACAAAATGGAATTGGCGGAGGCGCATGGGAATCGAACCCACCCAGAACGTTATTAGCGCCCTGCTTACGGTTTTGAAGACCGCGGAGCCCACCAGAGCTCTACCGCCTCCTCTGTTTCGGATAATTTCCGATTCTTTTTCTATTATATTACACATTTGACATTTTCTAGCAACCGCTGTTTTTAATGTAAGCCCAATGTTTGGATTAATAGAACGGATAATTTGAAAAACTGACACCGTCAAATTATATTGAGTTCGTAACCTTGAAGAAATGCTTCATCTAACGGAACAGAAATTCGAGCGCCAAGTGTAACATCAAGAGGTTAAAAATGCAGTCCATCGAAGTTAAAACCGGATACTTTAGTCCCGTTGTCGGTTGGCTGGAGATTAAGTCCGACGATGGCGGAGTGACCAATATTTCTTTTGTGGAACACGCTGAAAATCCACGGCGACCGGCGTATCATCCAATTCTGGAAACATTTTTGACAGAACTCGATGATTATTTTTCCTTAAAATCAGGAGCCTTCTCAACACCGGCGCATTTCACCAGTGGGACCCCGTTTCAGACAAAAGTCTGGAATGAACTGATGAAAATTCCTGCCGGCGAAACGAGATCGTATTCTCAAATCGCTGAAGCCATAGGCCATCCAAGAGCCTACCGTGCGGTTGGTTCGGCAAACGGAAGAAACCCTCTCCCGATATTGATACCGTGTCACAGGGTCATAAACTCAAATGGATCTTTAGGCGGATACAGTTCGGGCGTCGAAATCAAGAAGACCTTGCTGGATCTTGAAAAAACATACGCAGTCGCTATCCCAAACGAAGTTGAGGCTAAACTGGTTATCCTCTCCAATCGCCCCGAAGAAGTCGTTCGAGAGATCGCGTCACTGGAGCGAATGGCGGATCTACGCCTGGGCCCTCTTCATGAAGATTCCTTTGAGGACACTTATTTTGACCTGCCAGATGGGGTCCTTTCTAGTATGATGTGGGCTCTTCGTTCGAGACGTTTCCTTACCCGCGAAAAAATAACTTTTAAAGGTCCGGCTTCGGAAACGGAAGCAGGCGCATTGGAACGTCCCGAGCATGAAATGGAATGGGACACTGATGCGCCACAAAGGATCAGGACATTTTTAGAGAACTTAAAAATCCGCGTTAACTCCCCTGAAGCCGGTTACTCTGCGAATTCGGAGGAATTTCTTCGAACCATCGGGTTCCGTAAAATTCAAAGGCGAAAAACGACAAGGATAACCCGGATGATATTTGCAGAACGAAACCAAAGCCCCGTAGGGGAACTCGCGATTGATAAAGTTTTTTTCTTGGCCGGTTCTCGGCAGATACTGCACTACGAAATAGAGATTGAATCACTCTCCCGATTTGATCATAGCGCAATAAAGGAGGCTATGTCCTTCCTGACTGAGAAGTTCTCATCTTCTTTGGCGCCATGGAAATACGACAAACTGACCACAGTCAATGCTATTATTGAACTAATTGGATGTGGGAGATTGGATGGGATCTCGTCTGAAGGTCATCTGGAAAAGTCCGCTTATGATAAGATTCTTGTCAAACTGGAAGGTGAATAGAGTTGTGCGGTCGTTACGTATTATTAAGCTCAGGCAAAGAAATCGCCAGCGAGTTTGAATTGAGCGGCTTTCCTGAAGTTGAGCCTCGTTATAATATTGCGCCCTCTCAGGAGGCGCCGGCCATAAGAGTTGATCCTGGAACAACTCCGCCGAAGAGGGAGTTGGTTCTTCTAAGGTGGGGACTGATACCTTCCTGGACCAAAGACACATCGAGCGTCAAGGAGCTTATAAATGCCCGTTGTGAGACCATTGCGTTTAAACCCGCCTTCCGTTCGAGTTTCAAGAAAGGTAGAATACTAATACCATCTAACGGTTTTTACGAGTGGAAGAGACTTGATTCGGGTAAGCGTCAGGCGTATTTGATACATTTTGAAGGTTTTAAGCTTTTCGCATTTGCCGGAATCTTCGACGAATGGAAAACGCCATCTGGAGAAATCATCAAAACTTACGCGATCGTAACTACAACAAGCGTCGATTCGATTAAATCAATCCACGACAGAATGCCTGTAGTGGTTTCGAGTAAAGACTACAGGCTTTGGCTGGAATCTACTGATACAGCTTCGCAGGATTTTAGAAATTTATTGGGACCCCATAGCAACGACAGCTTCCGAATCACTGAGGTAGGTATGAAAGTGAATAGTCCCAATTACGACAACCCCGATTGTATAGAACCCTCCAAAACCACTGCTAATTATGCGAATCAATCCGTCCAAAAATCTCTCGACTTCACAAGATAATTGCTCGTCTAAGGCTGGGACTGTCTTTTATACAGTAACGGAAGGTTGTTCCATTAGGAATTTTTTGTGAAGAACCGCTCTCTGTATTCACCGATCACAAATTGAAGATGTTCATGCATCGCGGCTTCCGCTTTCTCAGGATCTTGATCTCGAATAGCTTCGTAAACTTTGCGATGGTGCTCAAAGATCTTTTCCTGATCGCTACGACTAACTAGCATCTGTTCTCTGTGAAACTTAATGGACTCCCGTATCAAATCAAAAACGCTACCAATGAGGTGGGTAAGGATAGTGTTGTGGGTTGCCCCGGCGATTTCCTTGTGGAACTTGGCGTCCAGTTCATAATGGATAGATCCTGTCTCAAAATCCTTCTCCATTCCTTCAACAAGGGCAAGAATTTGTTTGAGTTCATCCTCCGTTCGATTGCTGGCGGCGCGTTTTGCGCTCCACACTTCGAGCAAGGCCCTCACATCAGTAAGTTCCATAATTCTTTCTTTGTCAGCGCCAAGCAACGCTTCAATAGGTGTTTTAATTTCTTGCGCCGCGATATTTTTTACAATCGTGCCGCCTCCCTGAACAGTCTCTATCATCCCTTGCAGTTCCAACAATATGACAGCTTCCCTGATTGAGGGTCTGCTAACTCCCATGAGTTCGGCCAGGTCAGGTTGAGACGGTAGTTTTTCACCTACTTTCAACTTGCCCTCACTGATCGCTTTTCTTAGTTGTTCTGCGACTTTTTCAGACAGGCGTTCAGACCTGATTTTCTTAAATACTGGCTTAGGCGGATTTTTTTGGGGGGAGCGGCTATTATCCATGATTTGAACAGTAATACAAGCGTCAGCGCCAGTCAACAGGTAACAACAACGTATTATTATTTACTTGACAAGTTGTAAGACAATATTGTTATCTAGCTGATTGGAACCCATATTAAAATCCCTGACAGGATAGCGAAACTCATGAAAAAGACTTTCGTTTCCAAACTCGTAGAAGAACTCGGCTCCCAAAAAGTCCTTTACTCTGAGCCAGATCTCATCTGCTACTCTTATGACGCAACACCCCTGACATCTTTCAAGCCCGACGCCATTGTTAGGGCCTTCAACGAAGAGGACATCCTGAAAGTCCTCCAGCTTGCGGCGCAGGAAGATATTCCTGTGACAACGCGTGGCAGCGGAACGGGTCTCAGCGGCGGTTCCGTTCCGGTCAAAGGCGGAATCGTCCTAGTTACAACAGCTATGAACAAGATCATTGAAATCGACGCGGATGACCTTTCGGTAACCGTGGAGCCAGGAGTTGTCACAAGCCAGTTGCATTCCGCTGTCGAGGCCATGGATCTCTTCTATCCCCCTGATCCTGGAAGCATGAAGATCTCTACTATCGGGGGCAACGTTGCTGAAAACGCAGGCGGTTTGCGGGGACTCAAATACGGGATCACCGGCGATTATGTAATGAGCCTTGACACTTTTTTTATTGATGGGTCCAAAGTCAGGTATGGCACGAAGTGCGTAAAGGATGTAGCAGGATACAACCTCACCAAATTTATGGTCGGGACAGAGGGCACGATAGGTATTTTTACGAGAATAGTTTTGAAACTGGTTCCGAAACCAAAGACAAAGAAAACTTTCCTTGCTCTATACGACGACGTTATAGACGCTGCTAGAACCGTTTCCACAATTATATCCAGAAAGGTCATCCCATCAACCCTGGAACTCATGGATCAGGTCACAATAAACTGCGTTGAAGACTATTCTCAAATCGGTTTACCCCGGGATGTCGCAGCGTTATTGCTAATTGAAGCGGACGGGCATCCTGCTGTCGTGGATGAAGAGGCGGTCGTCATTGAGGAAGCTTGCAAAGCTAATAATATTAGGACACTGAGAATAGCCAAAAGCGCTCAGGAATCCGAAGAACTTTTTACCGCAAGGCGAATGGCCTTGTCGGCTCTCGCCCGGGCAAAGCCTACCACAATACTCGAAGACATCACGGTCCCTCGTCCTGCGATTCCCGAAATGATGGCGCTGATCAGGGAAGTCACTGAGAAATCTAACATAAGGATAGGCACTTTTGGTCATGCGGGTGATGGCAATTTACATCCGACATGCTTGACCGATGAAAGAGACCTGAACGAAATCCACAGGGTTCACGAGGCCTACGACATAATATTCAAAAAAGCGATAAGCCTTGGGGGAACCATCTCCGGCGAGCACGGAACAGGGATCGCCAAGTCAAAGTATCTCCCTCAAATGGTTGGCCCAAAGGCTATTGAGTTAATGCGTAAAATTAAAGCGTGTTTTGATCCGACAGGTAGATTGAACCCGGGAAAAATCTTTCTTACAGAAAAGTGAGGCGCCAATGGGGAAACACTTTGATCAGGACAAGGTAGCCGCTGCGTTCTCAACTCTTGACGTTCACGATTATGGTGACGTGCTCCAGTGCATGCGATGCGGGCTATGCCTGTCATCTTGCCCGACCTATCGAACCGATGGCGTCGAAACCCAGTCTCCTCGAGGACGAGTGGCTATGATCAAAGCCGTTATCGACGGAAAGATGAAAGCTTCCGAGGAGTTTGTCGAACATATATATCATTGTCTCGACTGTAGAAATTGCCAGAGTGTTTGTCCAGCGGGAGTCAAGGCTGGGGAATTAGCGCTGGAAGCGCGATATCGGATTGAACAAAACCGGCGTCAACCTCTAATCAAGAAGTTCCTGCTAAATTACGCCATCCTGGATCAAAAGAGACTATCCAGGCTACTATTCCCTTTGAAGCTTTATGAGATTTCCGGGCTTCAGTCCCTAGTGAGAAAATATGACATTCTCAATCTGTTTTCTGAGGACCTCGGATTCATGGAGGCCCTTGCGCCAAAGTTACCTTCTAGGCCACTATCTGAACAGATCCCTGAGGAAATCCCGGCAATAGGGCCTGAACGCGGACGAGTCGGCTTCTTTCTTGGTTGCGCGATGAATCTTATCTTTGCCGAAACTAGCCGGGCCACAATAGAAAATTTGACGCTGGCCGGTTACAGGGTGATCGTCCCAAAAGAAGTTCAATGTTGTGGAACACCTAACATTGCTGAGGGCGAAAGAAAAGTCTATCGGGAGATGGCGGAGAATACCATCCGAATATTTGCGGACAGACGTGTTGATTACGTAGTAACCGACTGCGCCGCATGTGGATCGGAACTCAAGACTTATCGTGAAATCTTTCAAAAAATCCCGGCCTTTGCCGCTAAGGCTCAAGAATTCTCAAGCAAGGTCAGGGATGTGTCCGAATTCCTTGACTCAGTTCTAACCCCAAATGTCAGGTTTGGCCCTATATCAGAAACGGTCTGTTTTCATGACCCCTGCCACTTGAGACACGGCCAGAGATTAATCTTTCCCCAAAGAAACCTTCTAAAAAGAATTCCTCAACTGGATTATCGGGAACTGCCTGATGAGGGTCAGTGCTGCGGGTCCGCCGGGATCTACAATATTACACATAGACAGCGTTCCATGAAAATCCTGGAATCCAAGATTGAGGCTATCGAAAAGACTCAAGCTAAAACTGTCGTTAGTTCAAACCCCGGTTGCCTGATGCAGCTAAACTACGGCTCCGGGCACTGGAAAAAAGGCTGGAACGTTATTCATATATCGGAAATTCTAAATCGCTCTTTGATCGCGGGAAAGAAACTTGATTAATGAAAAGTCACTAGCAACTCGGATCTAGGCCTCAATCAGTGGGTATTACGGGAATGGCAGTGGTTTTATCGCTCACAGAGACCTTGCTAAAACCTTTTGTAGATAGGGGGGACGAGAGGGAGCAGGACATCGCCCCTCTAAATTATGTTAGACCCATGAAATGGGAAGGAGGCTTGGACCATGCCCTGGCATCAGATTTATGACCCATTTAACAACACTGCGATTTCTACCATTTTCGCGGCATTGCCTGTAGTGGTGTTGTTGGGAACTCTGGCTTTTTTACACATTAAAGCCCACTGGGCTGCGTTACTAGGACTGATAACAGCGCTGGTAGTAGCTATTGTGTTTTTTAAAATGCCGGCAGGCATGGCCTTTGCGACTGCTGGTTTTGGGGCGGCGTTTGGCATCCTTCCCATAGGCTGGATAGTTCTGAATGTCATCTTCCTTTATTTTCTAACCAAGGAAAAAGGTGAATTTCAGGTCTTACAGGACACCATAACGGGTGTGACAACAGACACTCGCCTTCAGTTGGTTCTGATCGCTTTCGCTTTCGGCGCTTTTTTTGAAGGCGCGGCTGGTTTTGGGACCCCTGTAGCGGTGACCGCCGCAATTCTAATTGGTCTCGGGTTCAGTCCACTCCAGGCTTCAGGTCTGTCTCTTTTAGCCAATACTGCGCCCGTAGCTTTCGGAGCTTTAGGTATCCCGATTATAACCTTAAACGCCGTTACCGGTCTGGATCTGTTCGATCTCAGCGCCATGGCGGGACGCCAGTTGCCGATTTTTTCACTGATTATTCCTTTCTGGTTAGTCTGGGCATACGTCGGTTTTAGAGGTATGGTTCAAGTATGGCCGGCCTTACTTGTCGCTGGAATCGCCTTCGCTGTTCCACAATTCCTGATATCCAATTTCCATGGTCCCTGGCTCGTGGACATCGTAGCTGCGCTATCCTGTCTGGCCGCAGTTACCGTCTTTTTGCTCAAATGGCGTCCAAAGCAGATATGGGGGCTTGATGGTCATGACAAGGATGCTATTGCAAGAGCTTCACACGGATACTCCACTGCTCAAGTCGCAAGGGCTTGGACTCCATGGGTAATCCTTAGCGTGCTCGTTTTCATTTGGGGCATTCCTCAGATGAAAGCCTTCCTTGATGGTCTCTGGATATACAAGTTTCCAATTCCCGGCCTGCACAACATGATAATGAGAGTGCCGCCCGTAGTAACCGCCGCAAAACCGGAGGCTGCGGTTTATGCTTTCAATATCCTTTCCGCTACAGGCACAGGTATTTTTATTGCCAGTATTATATCCGCTATATTAATGGGGTACTCGATATCTGACACATTCCGTCTATATTTCCGAACAATCAAGACGGTACGTTTTTCCCTTTTGACCATCGCCGCCATGCTGGCGCTGGGATTCACAACCAGATATTCTGGGTTGGACGCGACATTAGGATTAACGTTTGCTAAAACCGGTTTCCTATATCCGTTTTTCGGAACCCTTCTTGGATGGCTTGGGGTTGCCCTTACAGGTTCGGATACCGCATCCAACGTATTATTCGGAAGCTTGCAGAGAATTTCCGCTGAGCAGATCGGAATAAGCCCCACTCTTATGGCTTCGGCCAATAGCACTGGTGGCGTAATGGGCAAGATGATAGACGCCCAGAGTATTGTCGTGGCAAGCACCGCTACTCAATGGTATGGACATGAGGGAGATATTCTACGCTGGGTCTTCTGGCATAGTCTGGCCTTAGCCTCTCTTATGGGGGTCCTGGTTTTTCTTCAAGCCTATGTTTTTCCATTTACACTTATGGTGGTAAGATGAGCAAAGTCTAGTGGGCTTTAATTGCCGTTCATTGGGAGTTCTTACAGTCGGGTTGGTTCTGCGAACTGAGGTAATAAAATGAGAGTTAGCCTTTTTGCGACATGTCTTATCGACACATTTTTCCCTGAAACCGGAGAAGCTGTTATTAAACTTCTCCAACATTTCGGTGTCGACATCGTATACCCCAAAGAACAGACCTGTTGCGGAAAACCCCCCAACAGCGCTGGGTATCGTAAAGAAGCTAGGCAAGCGGCGGAACATTTCATTTCAGTTTTTGAAGGGACCGACCCGATTGTGATTCCATCTGGATCATGCGCCTCAATGGTTAAAAATCATTACCCTGAGCTGTTCAAAGATGATCCAAAAATGTATAGGAAAGCTGAGGCCGTGGCTCGGAGGACTTTTGAATTCTCACAATTCCTGACTCATGTTCTGAAAGCCAATGAGACAGGATTTCCAAACGGTCACGGCAAAATAACCTATCACGCCTCATGTCAGCTAACCAGGGAACTCGGCGTGAAGACTGAACCCCTGGATTTGATCAAATCCATTCATGGAGCGGAATTTGTCCCCATGACCAACGCCGACCGCTGTTGCGGGTTCGGGGGAGTCTTTATGGGAAAGTTACCGGAGATCTCAATGGCGCTCGCAGACGACAAGGTTGACTCAATATTGGAAACAAACGCCAATATTGTTACAGGATGCGACCATGGCTGCCTGATGAACATTATGGACTCAGCGAAACGCCGGAACTCTAGTTTTGAAGTCAAACACCTCGCTGCAGTTTTAGCGGAGGCGCTATGAAAAAATCCACGCAGCCCTGCCGGATCAATTTCAGGCAAAACTCACGGGAAGCTCTACAAAATAACTCTTTACGGCATGCTATGAGATACGCGACTGACACGTTCAGGGATAAGAGACTCAACGGCATCCAGGGAGTTCCTTTCGAAGAATGGCGTCAGAGGGCTTCCGATCTCAAAATCAGCGTGCTTGAAAACCTATCTGGGTATGGGGATCAGTTTGCCGCCAACGCCACCCGACGCGGGGCAATCGTCCATAGGGCGGTGGACGCTGCGCATGCGCGAGAACTTGTAGGCGACATCCTGCATGATCATGGCGCAATAGACGTGGTCAAGGCCAAATCCATGGTCACAGAAGAGATTCATTTGAACAAATACCTGGATGACCGTGGTTTCAGGGTGATCGAGACAGACCTTGGAGAATATATCGTCCAGATTGCAGGAGAGACCCCTTCGCATATTTTGGCTCCCGCGCTTCACAAGACTCGCCACCAGATAGGTAAGCTGTTTTGTGACAAACTTGGTTGTGATTTCAGTGATGAACCTCATGTTTTGACTAATACGGCTAGAAAAGTTCTGCGGCCTGAATTTATAAAAGCGGATGCGGGGATTTGCGGTGCGAATTTCTTTGTGGCTGATACCGGAAGCATCGTACTTTTCACAAACGAGGGCAACGGCCGAATGGTAACTACCCTACCCCCTCTCCTTATAGTGGTGACCTCGATTGAGAAAGCTTTACCCTCGATCAAAGACTTGCCCCTGTTCATGAGACTCCTACCCCGCTCAGCCACGGGACAGGTCCTCTCAAGTTATCTGTCGATAATTTCAGGAGACCAAATACCTGGCTTGCCCAGTGGAAGTAGACGTCTCCACGTAATTCTCCTCGATAATGGAAGGTCGGAAATAGCCGATGGACCACATCGAGAAATCCTTAAATGTATTAGATGCGGAGCATGTATGAATGTTTGCCCTGTATACGGAACGATCGGCGGTCACGCTTATGAATCGACGTATCCGGGTCCAATGGGCGTGATCCTAAGCACGCTTCTCAATGGTCTTGAGCGCTCTCACCCGTTATTGGACGCGACAACCCTCTGCGGCGCCTGCTCAGAAGTCTGCCCGGTTAAAGTCCCTCTGTTGAAACTCCTGTATGAATTGCGTGAAAGGAGGGTTGAAGATGGTTACGCAAAAAGTATGGAGAGATTCGGGATGCTCGGCTTTGGTCTTGCCGCCAATTCGCCATTTTTCTTTGAAACGGGACAGGCTTTAGCCAAGGCCCTCTGGTCATTGGCAAGGTTGTTATCCCCGGTGACGGTCAATCGTCTCCCTGTTCCCACAGACAGGACATTCAAACGGAGGATGTCGTGATAAACAAAGAACTGATCCGTATCTTTATGGAAAATGCCTCCAAAGTTGCTGCTGAGCCGTTTTGGGTGACCAATTTGAGTGAAATGAATCAGATCCTTGCGAAAATACTGGAGAACGATACCGCTATATATTGCCCCAACACGACCGAACTGGAAAAATCAGTTCAGCTTGATCCTAAACAGCTAGTCGACACTTTTATGCACGCCACGGCGACAGTCGAAGAAGTCGTAGCCGGGATCGCCGAAACAGGTTCTATTGTGGTAACCAGCGCTAATAATCGCGCCGTCCAGGTGAGCCTACTACCTGCGAGACATGTGGCCATATTGTCAGCCTCAAATATTTTCGAGACTCTCGACGACTTCTTTAACGGCATAGGTGATACAATCCCGTCAAACATCACTTTTATCACCGGACCGAGTAGAACAGCGGACATAGAGTTGACGCTCACAATAGGCGTGCATGGGCCTGAGAAATTATTTATAATTTTAGTTTAGTAAATTTAATTTTTTAGTTGATTTATTTAAACTATTATATTAGATATCCCGGCAAGAAGTTTTCCCGATTTTGGCGGTTGCTCCAGCTACCGGCGACAAGTTTTTACCATCATCTTCTCACGTAATGGACAGTTTCTCCAACAAACAGCTTTAAAAGGATTCTACATTAATGAGGGGGCTTTCAATCGTCGTTCCGGCATTTAACAGCGTAGGAACCCTAGGCGCATTGACAGATAGGATTTTCAAAACTCTGAGGGTTATGGGGCTCAACTTCGAGTTGATACTCGTAAATGATGGGAGTCACGACCAGACATGGGAAGTCATTCAGACTCTTGTGTCACGATACGACTGGGTAATCGGCGTGAATCTCTCCCAGAATTTTGGACAGCATAACGCTCTGTTATGTGGGATATACCTCGCTCAATTTGAGACATGCGTAACACTCGACGACGATTTACAGCACCCACCAGAGGAAATACCTAAGCTGATAAAAGAACTGGATCAAGGGAATGAACTTGTTTACGGGATCCCCTCAATCTCAGGACACGGGTTGGCAAAAAGACTCGGGGGATCCATAGCCAGGCTTTTTGCACAGCATTGCCTTCTCATCCAAAGAAGTAAAAGCATGTCGGCTTTCAGGGCATTTCGCACAGATTTGAGAGATGGGTTTGGGATCATCAGCGGTCCTTTTGTGTCGCTGGACGCATTACTTAGCCTTAACACAGCAACATACCGCCCGGTAGAAATCAAACATGAACAGCGATTAGGTAAAAAATCAAATTACAACTTTATAAAATTGGCTGAACTTTCGCTGACAATGTTGAGCCGCTTTAATCGTAAACTGTTCATATTGGGTCTTGCGCTGTTTTACCCAATGGCTACGCAAGGAATAGTTTTTTGCATCCGATACGTCATGGAGAAACTCGTAACTGGGGATAGTAAACTTCAAGACATTCCCTGCGTGACACTTGCAGTAGCATTGTGTCTAACGCTCGCATTGTTGTTTACAATTATATCTCGTCGTCTTTTCCGGATGTTTTTTAAAAGTTCTCCAACGTCGCCCTACATTATCCTGGAGAAATTGACGCATCCAAAAAAGAAATAGATCACCATAAACTGGGGGGTAGAATGGAAATCAAACCAACTGATTGCGATGAAAACATAATAATCGCATACTCACCTACAGAATCTCACCGATTCGGCAGAAAAGTCATTCGTTTTAATGTCAGGCATTCAAGCTGGAAACATTTGAGAAGAACAATCGAATCGCAATTTCCCGAGCTTGCGATTGTAAGATTACCCACTGATCGGCTTGACCTGGTCAACGCCATTTTCAAGTCATTCAGGAGTGTCTATCTTGCGGACACAGCCGTTGAATACGGGATCAATCTGAGAAATTCAGAAGCCAAAGCCAACGGCGTTCGCACTGTTTCAAAAGTCATAAAAGCAGAGGAAAGGCATCTCCAGGATTTGGATCACCTGGTAAGCCGATCATTTTTCGGCTACAGAAACCACTATGCCGCCAATAGTGACCTGCCGGATTTTGACCTGACCCTAGCCTACCGGGAATGGACAAGATCGTGTGTTTGGTCGTCTGAGAAAACGTGCTTTATGTTCTATTCAGAATCGGATGTGTGTGGTTTTTTCGCGGCGGACACTAAAGGCAAACATTTTAGAGGACTACTGTCCGGGGTTCTACCTGAATATAGGAGGCGGGGCGTCTTCAAGGAAATGATCAGAACTGTGAAGGTCGCGTTTCTAGCCGAAGGGGCCAGCCATATAGTTACTCGAGTCCTTCTGGAGAATGACCCGGTTCATAAGGTGTTGCAACGCGAAGGATTTTCAATAGTCAGGCGGTATTTCACCATTCACATCAATCTGCGCATTCCTCATATTACACCTCCATCGCGGCGTTGGGGCCGAGTATTGGCCTCTCTCGGCCAGGAGCCAAGACATAAAAAGGCCCGGCTTTCCGATTACGGGCTGCGGCTGGACCGATTTTATTCGGCGGACCCGAGATGAGCAATGATTACAAAAACAGACACAACGATTCCTTTCAATAAGCCCTTTATTGCCGGCAACGAACTTGCCTACATTCACGACGCAGTCATCACAAAAGGTCGATTGTCCGGTGGAGGTTCTTTCACTGAGCGGTGCCATTCGTGGCTGTCTCAAAACCTTGGAAACTGCTTGGCGTTTCTCACAAATTCCTGCACGTCGGCTTTGGAGATGTCGGCGATCATGATCGACATTAAACCTGGAGACGAAGTCATCATGCCCTCTTTTACTTTCGTTTCCACTGCAAACGCTTTTGCGCTCAGAGGAGCCAAACCCGTATTTGTTGACATCCGCAGCGACACTTTAAATATTGATGAGACGCTTATTGCATCCGCAATTACTTCAAGGACCCGGGCGATTGTTCCGGTACATTACGCCGGCGTAGCGTGTGAGATGGATTCAATCCTCGAAACAGCCGGACAAAGTGGACTTATAGTGATTGAGGACGCCGCCCAGGCGTTGCTATCGACCTACAGGGGCAAATTCCTGGGAACGATCGGCCACGTTGGATGCCTAAGCTTTCATGAAACCAAAAATATCATCAGTGGAGAAGGTGGAGCGGTCCTAATCAATAACGATTCAGGCAGGGACCTCATGGAAAAAGCAGGGGTAATATGGGAGAAGGGTACCAACAGAAGGGCTTTTTTTGAGGGTTCAACCGACAAGTACACATGGATCAGGTTAGGGTCGTCTTTTCTCCCCAGTGAGATAGGCGCCGCATTCCTGATGGCTCAACTGGAATGCGCCCACACAATTGTTGAAAACCGGCGCACCTTGGCCGACCTTTACTATCGGTCTTTGGAACCGCTTCAGAAAGCCGGATTTGTAAGACTGCCGGAAAATCTTTCTGATGACTCAAGCTCCAACGGACACATGTTTTACATTCTCACATGCTCCTCAACCGAACGAAGCAGGCTGATCGAGTTCCTTGCCCGGCGCGGCATTTCGGCGCTTTCTCATTATATTCCGCTGCATTCTTCCCCTGCCGGGCAAAAATATGGTCGTATGGCAGGCCCAATGACTATCACCAATGACATCAGCGAAAGAATACTGAGACTACCGTTGTATCATGAGATGGGACCCAAAGATGTAGGGGCTGTTTCAGGAGCCATCCATGAGTTCTATCTGGGGTAGGTAAATTCTGTTTGCCGTTTCTTCACGAGAAATATTCATTGTGAATTCAGCAATCAATGAAAATGCGGCGCCTTGGTCCCGAGCGCAGCGACCGTATGGGTGTTTCATTACGGTGGAGTGACCTATGCTACAATCTGATTGACGAATTCCGCCGCCTTGAGTTTTGCGTCCTCAGGCATCTTTTCAGGGGTAGTGCATAACGGCACAAATAGTTTTCCCATCAATTTGGCCTGTGCATAATCGACCAATGCGCTAAACTGATCCACGAGGTGTTGCCCGTTGCCCTCAAGCGGCCCTGCGCAAGTGCCCATGAGCGCCACTTTCTTTCCTTCGAGGAGGGATTTATATTTTCCCTCTCCGATATTGGTTACCAGACAAAAGTGCCGGTCTATTAGAGTCTTTATCTGAGAAGTCCAACTCCAGCAGAACATTGGAGAAGCGTAAATTACTATGTCCGCAGCCAACATGCGCTGGAAAATCCCCAGTGCGTCATCCTTTTGGGGGCATCCCGGCTCATCGGGTTTTTTCTGGCAGGTGTAGCACTCTATGCAGCCGTTGATATTGTGTTTGGCTACGTCCACACGATCTACTTCGTGCCCCTGGTTCTTGAGAGCTTCTTCGACCCATCCCAATAATATGGCAGTGTTCCCTTTCTTTCTAGGGCTTCCAAAAAGTGTAACGATCCTCATCTGTAATTCCTTTCGAGTAAGTGTAATATTCTCAACTTTCCCTCTGGGTGTGATCCAGGACTCGGATTATACTCAACAAGGTTCGGTTGACGGGTGTCGGGATGCCGTAACTCTCTCCCAAGTCAACCACCTTCCCGGCAAAAACCTCAACCTCGGTCTTGCGTCCTGCCTCAATATCCTGAAACATCGAGGTCTTACCGTTGGGAGACAGAGTCTTGAGGACAGGATACCAGTTATGGAGGTCTTGCTCCTTCAGGTTTACGCCGGCATGCTGCGCCAACACAATGACCTCACGCATCAGTACACTCATCAACTCCTGTGCGTCCAGAGAACTTTGAAATACCCCGTAGTTGGCTCGCATCACCGCAGACGCCTGGTTGATTCCAACGTTAATCATGAATTTCCACCACAGCATGCGAATCATGTCGGAGGGTATCTCGTAGGCTATTCCTGCCTTCTGAAAAACCTCTTGCACTCGCAAAACCCGTTCGCTCAGATCTGAATTGTAAGCCTGACCAAAAAAGATTTTACCGGGATTAGTATAAGTGACTGAGTTTCCCTCACGAACTGCGTCTATCCCCAGAGCAATCGCATAGAGCACTCTATTCATTCCATAGACGGATCCAAGGTATTCTTCACTGTCAAGCCCGTTCATTACTGATATGATAGTTGTATGGTCTCCGACCAGTTTTTTCAAATCTGGGACTGCCTCTGCAAGGTTGTGGTTTTTGAGAGCTACGATGATAAGATCGTATGGGTCGCAGGCTTCATCAGGGTGAACGACGGGAATTAAATAACGTTTCCCGTTGACCACGACCCCTTCTTCCATCAGTCGGTCATAGCGTGAACCTCTGGCGACTAATACCGTGGGAAAATCGGAGGCGCTGACAAACCTGGATGCATAAGCAGCCCCCATCGCTCCTGCTCCGAGGACGGCGACAGTTTTGATTTCTTTCACTTGTCACTCCAATCCGATTCATTTATTTCATGCCGACCAGCGATTCATCCCATTCATAAAATAGGCCTTAAAAATGCCGATACTCGCATAATTAATATCACAATATAATTTGAGACGGTAGTTTCAGGGGTGTTGCTGGATCGATAATCCCTTGAGCGCTACCGGCAAGGGGGTGTGTCATGTTCTATCCAGAACGCTCCTCACCGTTTTTAGAAGATGCGTCACGTCGTAAGGCTTGTTGATCCAAGCCCTTACTTTTGTTTCAACAGATTTTTTCCTGACGTCTTGCTCGGGGTAACCACTTGCTATAATAACATTTGCCGTAGGATCGAAGCTGAGAATCTCATCCAAACAGTGCAGGCCGTCCATTTTCGGCATGATGAGGTCGAGAATCACCAGTGAGATGTCTTTGCCTTCTTTGACGTATTTGCTCAATGCTTCCTTGCCGTTCGACACTGCAACTACCGTATATCCCATTTCACTGAAAACTGATTCCAAAAGGCTTAAAATAGCCTCGTCATCATCGACGATCATAATTGTCTCTGACCCACCCATTGGCAGCGTGTCAGATGTCTTTATAGGCAATTTCTCTTTTTCGTCCACCGCCGGTAGAAAGATGTCAAAAGTCGTCCCTGAGCCAAGCTTGCTGTTGCACCTTATGTCCCCACCATGCTGTTTCAGTATGCCATAAACAATCGACAGTCCGAGGCCGGTCCCTACTCCAGGTCCTTTGGTAGTGAAAAAAGGTTCGAATATGCGCTTAACGGTCTCTTTGTCCATGCCAAACCCGGTATCTGTAACTTGTAGCAAGACATAGGCTCCTGGATCCAATTCGGCGTGCAAGATATAATGGGCGCCTTCCAGTTTGACGCTCCTGGTTTCAAAGATTATTTTTCCTCCTTTTGGCATGGCGTCTCTAGCGTTCACCGCCAAATTCATGAGAACTTGTTCTATCTGGACAGGGTCTGCGTATATCTGAGGCAGTTCTTCCGACAGGCGTAGTTCAACCGTGATAGTTTTAGGAATGGTCCTTGACAGAAGCTTCCGAACTTGCGTTATCCGACCGTTGAGATTTATCGGTCTGGGTTGGGAATCAATTTTGCCGCCTAGGGCCAACAGACCTCTTGCCAGTTCCGCGCCACTCTTGGAGGCCGTACTTATTCTTGACAGCGCCTCGGCATTTTTATGTTTTATTCCGGGTTCCTTGAGAAGTAGTTCTGAGTAACCGGATATGACCTGCAACAGGTTGTTGAAATCGTGGGCAATGCCGGCTGAGAGATTACCGATGGCTTCCATCTTCTGCGCCTGAAATAGTTGTTCACGTAGTAACGTTTTTTCTTCGTCGGCCCTTTTGCGTTCTGTTACGTCCTGCATTAACCTCAACTGTGACCTGGTTCCGTCATTGTGAAGTATTGGCGACTGAACAACATGATACCAATGATTGTCGAGCGGATTGAGAAATTCCCAGGTGAGCATTTCAACGCCAAATTGATTTTCTTCATTACAATGGGCGCATAATTTATCAGGGCACTGAAAAACTTCGGAGCATTTCAGGCCGACAGGATCGTGCCCGACCCAGTCTATCAAACGCTGATTCGCGAATTTAATCTCATTATCCAAGGAAGACGTATAAATTAACCCGTCAAAAGACTCCACCACTGTTTGGTATTTCGTCTGGGCTTCACGTATGGCAGTTTCCATCATTTTACGTTCCGTGACGTTCCGGGCTATGCCATGCACCCCTGATGGTTTACCACTTTTCTGAATGATGCGGCTCTTTATTTCGAGCCACACAGGAAGTCCCTCCTTGGTGCGAGCCAGTACTTCGTATGGTCCGGTCGACTTAACTCCCTTTCTTACTTTGGCCAGAAAATTGTTCTCAACGGTTTCCAGATATTGGGGATCTACAATATCACGGTAATTCAGGGTCAGAAATTCTTCGCGGGAATAACCTAGGAGGGTTGTCACTATTTCATTGACAGAGGTGTATGCGCCAGTCAGATCATGGGTATATATCATGTCTAGCGCATGGTTGAAAAGCTCCCGATAGCGGGTTTCGCTTTCTTTCAGTGACTCCTGGACCTTTCTTTCATTTGTGACGTTCCTCCCACAACCGACTGTTCCGATCATTTCGCCTTCTTCATTCCAGATTGGGCTCTTGTAGACGTCAAGATATAGAAACTCTCCCTTCACATTCCCAAATTCATCAAAGCGTTGAGGCTTACGACTGCCATGCACTACTTCGTCCGAATTTACGCAGATCTCGCCAAAAGTGTGCCAGCTATCATCATTGGGGTGAGAATGTCTCTCTCTTTGCACAAAGAACATATCCGTCTTGCCCACTGGTTCTTCAGTGTCGTGTGCAATCAGCAGTCCCTCTGTCACCGAGCGGTTAGCAAAGATAAACCTTCTCTGCATATCCTTCGCCCAGATCATGTCCGGCACATTGTCGCACATCAGTCTCATCACGGAATAAAGCTCCCTGTACTGTTTTTCACTCTCCCGAAGCGAATTCTCAGCTTGCTTGGCCTGGGTAACATCCCTGACCACCGCACAGAAATATTCCCTTCCGCGCATACTGAAAGAACTGCGGGATATCTCGACGTCAAAAAGGGTCCCGTCCTTTTTCTTGTGAACACGATGAGATTTGCTTACACCATACGCCCGAGTCTCAGCATAACTTGAGACCGACGATTCCACATCCGTAGAAATGTCGAATGGACTTAGATTCAGGAATTCATCTCTTGTCCAGCCGTAAAGATGAACAGCCGCATCGTTCACTTCAGTAAACTGAAGCGTTTCGACGCCGAATATCAATACAGCTTCGCTTATACAGGAAAATAAAGTCCGATATTTTTCTTCGGATTCGCGCAGATCAAGCTCGGAGCCCCTGAGTTCGCTGAGCTCAATTGCCGAGTTAGATGCATTGTCATCCGTCCGATCAATTGACCGTCCCTCAACTTTGTCTCGAACGTTCATAAGATTCCCTAGAAAATGCGTCAGTATGAAACGATTTTATTAAAATTGATTTTCATTATCATACATTTCCAGGGGGAAATAAATGAAAAACAGATTCGTCTGACATGATGATCGATGTGCTGAGGGTACAGTCAATTCATTTGGATGCGGTGATTCCGACCAGCTTGCTTACGACTGGCGGTTCAACTTAGGAGGAGACGGTTCAAGAGTGGATAGAACCTTCAAGATCAACAATAGGTTAGGGTCCTTAGCCACAATCAGTAGAGCGAAGTTTCAAGCCAAAGGCTCGTCATTAAATGATCCATGACCAGGTTCTCATCACCTGTGTGGGACAACCAAATTTTCCCTGAGTTCCGGCCCCTGGTTTGGCTTCTTCCAGCATGGGCCTTTGGGGCATTCCTTAATATCCGACACACAAGTTATAAGTCAAGTCGTAGAGCGGATTATCGCCCTGTATGAGAGATGGCGGCTCCATCGAGCAATTCTTCCAGTTGCTGATTGTTCCTGATTTCCAGACCCAAAGAGTCGCGCCAGATTCCCTGTGATTCCATGCACAGATAGATCAGGGTATTCGGCCCATGTGACCTGATTCTCCGGGCCAAAGACCTGTATATGGCAATCCTTCTCTGTGGGCTCAAACGGAATTTGCCATCCAGTCCTGGAGAAAATGAGTCAAAGAAATATCGCAAAGGTCCAAATCGAGCCGTGATGACGTCTTTCAATTTGGGGACAAACCGTAGAACGCCCAAGGAAATCCATATTATCGAATCAGGACTTACAGCCGAAAATATTGCGTCTACAGTCTCCCCGTAACCATGTTCCCAGCCTTCGAACGGCACAATGGGATCGAAGTGAAATCCTACCTTGAAACCTTGAGAAGCGACCCTGGACGCGGCATTTAGTCTTCTCTGCAAACTGGCTGCCCTGATCTCTTCCGTTTTACTGAAACTGAACGCATTCATTGAAAAACTTACGATAATGTTTCTTGGGTTTTTGAGTTCCAGAAACGGCTCAACATAATCGGACTTCGTTTTGAACTCCAACGTGGCGTTTGCGCGTCCTGAGAATTCATCGGCAAGAGGTCCGACATAACCGGTAAGAGGTTCCAGCGCCAGTGAATCTGTAAACTCCCCAGTACAGAACCTGAAAAATTTTTCCGGGGCTTCCCTTGTCAGGAAACTACTGAGTTCTCTCAGCATGTCATCCAGATTCACGTAAACTTCCATGACCGGGTTATTGAAATACACCTGTAAAGCGCAATAACGACAGTCGATCGGACACCCCTGACCTATATTCAGTATTTTCAGACCGCAACAATTGTATTCCCTGGTTCCCGGACAAGGCTTCACAAAAGCGCCTCTGTAACGAACGAGCTTCAATATCCTTTTACCGGAGTGGAGAGGGTCCGGTTGGAGATCAATCCTTCCTGCTTCTTCGGCGATCTCCGAACCAATAAGGATCTTTTCCGCTGAGACTCTAGCCAGAATACTGCGTGTCACAGGAAGATCAACAGCATCGTCTTCAATCCATATTTGTTCAACCGGAAATTTCATTTTTGTCGAAATATTGCGCCATGGAAAGTATTTTCAGTCTGGATATTTGAACGGCCAATGGACAAATACAAAGCGCTGTTATATTTTTCTACCATAAACGTTGGAAAAAATCAGAAATGCTTGAGGAATCTGAAATGGTTAACGAAAAAAAAGAAGAAAAATACGTCGATGATCAGGGTGGCTCGAATCAGCCCGTCATGCCCGAGGTAAAAGATGAAGAATTGACATCAATAGTTCAGATTGACGATAGCGAGCTTCCACAAAGTATTAAAGACAAATTCAAAGACTAATCATTCTTTCAGGTATGAAATTTCCTATTCAAGTCTGCGGGCTACATCGGCAAGTTCCTGGACATGCGCACGTGAACGCACACGAATTTCAACGTAGACCGAATCATCCTCAAAGGATTGGGAAGGCCGCAGACTGACGTTCCCTGGTGGGTTCAAATCTTTTACCCATTCGTCGAAGTTTTTACGGTCACGACTGATTTCCGGGAATTTCCATCTTCTAACAAGGTCTCTGACCAACGCTGCCTTTTCAGTCAGGCCTATGCCCGTGTCATCAAGCAGTAGCCTAACTTCGGGCCGTCCAAGCAAATCGCTGATTGACTCTTTCCAGTAAACAGATAGGTCGAACAATTGCGAAATCAGCTCAAAGGCCTTGTTGGAATTAAGAGCCAGTTGGGAAATCAATTCAAAAAGAATTTCCCGTTGATTAACCTGCATTTCCGCAAGGATAACAGCGCTTTTTTCATTGATCTTTCCACATGAAAGGGCTTTGAGGATATGATATTCCAGTCCGCCGATCTTTTTGAGCCTTTCTAGAGAAGGCCCTATGGGGGCAGTGTTCAGGGCTGGAAATACAGATTGGACCAAGGTTTGGACCGGAAATAATTCGAGGAGTCTTGAGATTACATAAGCTCTTACACCTGAGTCCTTCCTTATCCTGTCAAGGTTGTCCCAATAGGCGACAAGAAAAGCCTGGTCGTCACTTAGGCTTGGGGGCGCCACTTTAACTTCGATCATGTAGGAACCGCCCAAGTCTCTTAACGATTCTATTCTTCGTCTTCCCAATACAGGGACCAATAATCCGTTCAAGGTTTGTTTTACCAAGGGTGGATTGAGAATTCCGACGTTCTGGATCGACACGGCCATGGGAGCCAAAGACTCAAACGAGGGGATGAAGAAATCCCTGTTATTGAGGTCTATCTGTTCCGGATTAATTTTGATTATCTTGATATTTTCGTGTGAGAGCATGATATCGCTCAGCTTCTTCCTGTTTTCCTCTTTTTACAAGGCCCTTGGCCATTACTTCGCATTTTCGAATTAACTCTCTCACCGCCGCATCTCTGTAATGGGCCGGCAAATTAGGGTCTTTAAGAATTTTGGTAATCGCTTCGATTCTGTATCGATCTATGGCTGGGACTATTCTGGACAGTTGGTCCTCACGATCTCCATGTTTTATAATAAGCGGCTCGTCAATAAACTTCACAGAATTATATGCGGTGATTCTCAGCCACAAATCGTAATCCTCCGCAGCCGGGAGGCTCTCATCAAAATAGCCGGTTTCATTTAATAGAATCCTGGTCATGATAACGGCCGATGGGCTTATCAGGCATCTCTCCAGCGCCCTCTCGAAAAAATAGCCCCCCTGTTTCCTGTGAATTTCCTTTTGGATAACTGTCTTTCCATGCCTTAGCCATAGTTCGTCGGAGTGACAAATGAAATGCCGGTCTCTTGATTCACAAAGTTTTACCTGTTTTTCGAGTTTGTCTTCACGCCATTCATCGTCAGAATCCAGAAATGCCACCAACTTACCCGTCGATTCGAGAATACCCCTGTTGCGCGCCGCTGAAACCCCCTTATGGCTCTGAATTATGTACCTAATTGTACCGGTAAGTGAAGTGACCAGATCTTTGGTATGATCTGTGGACCCGTCGTCTACCACGATGAGTTCAAAATCCCCAAAGGTCTGACCGAGGACCGAACCTATCGCCCTTGACAAAACATCTCCCCTGTTGAACGTCGGAATGATTACACTGACGAACGCCATTCTTTGACCATACTAATTCACGGGGATCAGCGAGACCATACTGAGGATAGCCATCAAGCGCTACCCTTTTCTGTAATCTCGAGTGAACCGGGCCATAGTTTTCTTATTGTAATGGGCTGATGCTAGGGTCTACTGTCAACTGCTTATATTGTTGTTCTAATTCAACAAACTTGCAATACTATCACTTATTGGCCACGAGCCTTTTGGTGATCTCGGCTGTTTTCTGGTAATGGGCCTGAATCTCTCGACACACATCATCTTTAATTGTCTGCCACGAACAAAACGCAGTTGTTTTTATCTGACCTGTCTTGACATCTTCGTAAGCAAATGCAGCGGGACAGTCATGCAGTCTTGCGTTTTCCAGTCCACCTGTGTCCTCATAGGGAATTGTAATCAGGGTCAGCAAATTCCTGAATCGGGTTCGTTTGCTCAATATTTCATCTATCTTGCGTCCCCTCACGATATCCACAAGAGCTTTCATCCCATTAAGAAAGTACGGCTTATCCAGAGCCTTCCTAAGGCTGATGCCTCTTGCCAGAATAATGGCCGTCTGTACTAGCGTTGATGCGTCAAATAGACACCTTCGCCATGTGGGAGTCGACTCGTCAGGCGATTTCTTGGCCAGTTTTTTGTCGAGCTTTCTTAATCTCGAAAGAGATTCAGACAGCGGTATGTTGAGATACGCGGAAATGGGAACGTATTTCTCACCATCGGAAACCAGTAGAGTCGCGCTTTCACAGTTTGGATGAGATCCACCAAGCGTCTGTTTTCCAAAGAACCTTGAAAGTATCTCAAAGTTCATCATTCCTGTTGATACGAACTCTACTTCAGGAAGGATCCTTTCAAATATATTTTCTACGCATTCGGTTGTGGTCGGGTCCAGTTTAACGTCTGGACTCTCCCAGCAGGGCGTGAGCGGGACAAACGCCCATACCGAAACATTTTCCTTATGATCGTGAATAAATTCCATCATTTCCGGCATGTTAGAATCATTCACACCCGAAGCCAATGTAGTAATTACCGCAAGTTTGTTCACACCGCATTTCACAACATTTTCAAAGGCTTTCTTCTTTGCCGCGAGAGAATTGTCACCTCTCAGAACTTTATATATCTCAGGTTTTGTCCCATCCAGCCCAAAATTGACCTGAACCCCAAGTGAGCACAATTCCCTGCAGTAGTTCATGTCAGCTAGTTTCAGGCCATTTGTAAACAACTGAACCTGGAACCCGTAGGCCTTGGCAAGTCTTACTATGTCTAGAAAGTTATCATGTACTGTGGGCTCACCTCCGAAAAAACACATGTTCGGCTTTGGGTTACTATTCTCAAAAGCCTTGAAAATTTTTTCAAAATATTCAATCGGTGGCTTGTATACAAAACCCATGGCCTCAACATAAGCCAGGCAAATTGGGCACTTCTGATTGCACAGATTGGTAACGTCTATCGCCACGGTAGTTGGAGCCTTGCGAAGTTTATGGTCGCAGGATCTGCAGTCGAGCGAACAGGACGTGAGGTTTGATGGTTCCTCGTATTCGGCAATTTCTCTCTTCCACCGCCATTTACGAGCGTCTTTGGTAACAAGTGAAGAAGTTCTACCACAGTCTTTACAGAACTTGACGAGGTAAACACAATTGTTCCTTATTTCGTAACGGGCGTCCGTGGGTGAACCACATTTTTCACATAAACCAAGCTTCATCATTAACTCCGAGGATCATCAAACAAAAATAAATACAACAACACACATTCACGCTATAATATTTTCACGGCATCTATTTGTATTATTTTGACAAAAGGGATATTTTGGCTCCGACTCATATCAAACATTCTTTCATTGTCAAGACAAAAGTGATCCTGATACAATAAAAAGAATCGAACATTATTAAAAAGCCGCTCTATTTGGCCAGGTATCCATCTGTCTCCGAATTGACCGGCATAAACGCAGCGCTGGTTTTATGTCACCAATCTACAAAACTTCTGATGAAAATTCCAGCCAATTCAACAAAAGCCCTGAAGCCTCTGTCTTGATTCTGGCAGGCGAAGCATCGGGTGACTACCATGCCGCTGCCCTTGTACGCGAGACAAGAGAACGTTTTCCAAACATCAAGTTTTTTGGAATCGGTGGGGAGAAGCTTGAGAAAGCAGGAATGAAACTCCTGCTACACTACAGTGAAATCAACACCATAGGGTTTAGCGGCGGACTAGCTAAGTTCAGGAAGGTGCTGGCGGCTTACAGAGTTATGAAATCAGAACTGCGCAGCGGAGTTTACAGCGCCTTTATTCCAGTCGACTTCCCCGATGTGAACATGCGATTGTGTAAAGTCGCAAAGAAGGCCAATGTCAGGGTCTGTTATTACATCAGCCCTCAGGTATGGGCATGGAGGAAAAGAAGAATATTTGATATTGGCTCAAATGTTGACAGGATGATGACAATATTCCCCTTTGAGGAAAAAATGTATCGCGATATAGGGGTTGCCGCTGATTTTGTGGGACACACAATGGTCAATGATATTCCCGGAGACCTGGATCGGTCCCTCTTGCGTTCCGAGTTGGGGTTACTGGACTCGCGAAAGATTGTCACACTGGCTCCAGGGAGTCGGCGTTCGGAAATCACCCGTGTCCTGCCTGTAATGCTCGGCGCCGCAAAGTCACACCTCCAAAAATACCCTGACACGCAGTTTGTGATTCCTCTAGCTGGGCCCCATTTGAGAAACCTGGTTCAAAACTTCGTTGGAAATTCCGGTCTGGATGTGATGATCCTTGAAATCGACGCATCCAAAGTCATGGCCGCTTCAGACAGCGGGCTGGTGGCCTCCGGCACAGCTACCCTCCAGGCGGCCCTAGCCAGAATGCCTCATGCGGTGGTTTATATAATTGACAACTTCACCTGGATGCTTGCCACAAAGATCCTCATGCCACTGGTCATGGATCCCGACATTCATGTGGCGATAGCCAACATGCTGTCCATCAAGAGCGGGAACGAGATTGACTCTCCCATAGATATCATGCTCAAACGTGGTTTCAGGATACCGTGCCTTGAATGCGGGCGCCCGCTATTCGTCCCGGAAATACTTCAGCATAACGCCACCCCGAATAACCTAGCGTTCTGGTTGGACAGGTTCAGGAATGAACCGGCCTTAACAGCGGCGATTGATGAAGGTTTTATCCGTCTCAGGGAGATGCTTGAATCAGACCCGTCAAAGCCATCAGCGTCGGACATAGTCTGTGAACTGATACAGAAAAGAGTCTGTGTGCAGCCTGTAGGGGAATAGGAGCAGACTATACGCCGACAGATAAGTAACTTTACGAGCCAAAAAAAGGAAAGGCCCGAAAGTATGGTAGGAACAATCGGGCCCCTCAAGGTCTTACAGTAGGTAGGTATCGATATTAGCAGACAGCTCTATTGCCGCAGAGTTCCATGAAAATGCAATTATTTTAATGTTTATATTTTTTTACGCTCGTCGTGATCACGGACTCCAGGGCTTGCGGTAATTCTCCGATATTACTGAGAACCCTTCTAGGCTTGAGCAAGGCTAGTTCTTCGGCGGTGAAAAATTCCCCGGCCACTGCGTACGCGTCTACCCCTGCGGCGTATGCCCCCTCAATATCTATCGGAGCGTCACCCACATAGATGGTGTCCTGCTCTGTTGAACCTACGTGTCTCATGAATTCATGAAACATGTCAGCGGCGGGCTTTGCCTTGAAACCATCCTCAGCGCCAATAATCTTTACCATTTTATGGGCAAATCCGAGATGCTCCGCGAGAATGCGCGCGTACCGCCCCCGCTTGTTTGAAACAATCCCCTGTTTTACAGAACCATTCAACTTTAGAACAGCTTCCATAGCCCCTGGAAGCATCGTCGTACGTTCCAGATAAATGGTATCATAGTAATCTCTAAAAACCTTAATACCGAGTTCCCCGTGTTCAGGCTTTAGGTGCGATTTCACAAAATCAACAAGAGAAATTGAAGTCCTTCTGAGTATTTCCTGAACGGTCATGCTCGGATAGCCCAATTCAGAAAACATGTAATTGAAAGCTTCGACTATAGCCTCTATCGAATCAATCAAAGTCCCATCTAGATCAAATGCGACAGCCCTGATCTCACGGGAAAGCATGATCGGCGCTTCATGGAATCCATCAATTCTGATCGCGGGAATTCCGTTCCTGGCGCAAAAAAGGAAAAGGTCTCCCAAAGCCAGGACCATGTCTGCCTCCGTCGCAGCGTGCCTGTCGGATTCCCCATCTCCAATCAACACTATCTTGTCGTATTGACTTCTAAAGTTGCGGAGCACATTCAGCTTGCATGTGCCGCACGTCCCACACGCTGGATTGAAATGATCCGAGCGAATCTCAATTTTACCATCTTCCCCAATGAGAAGGGTGTTGGAAATTATGTCAAGTTCGGTTACCCCGTGACTCTCAAAAAGTGTTCTTATGGTCTCATCAAACCCGTCTGAAACTATCTTAACGTCAATATTGTTGTCCCTGGCCCAAATCAGGAATCTGGGAAAAAAGGGATCGAGTTCAGCGTGCTCCAGCACAAATCTCTCGAATTCCGGGCGAGTCATCCTCATCATTGGGGCAACCGCCTTGTAGACTTCTCTGGAACCGATTTCACCTCTCAGGTATCGTTTGACATAATAACGCCAGTACGGATCTGAAATGTGACTTCTGATGAGTCTGTTTACGGTGTCTTTTATGGAGACTGTCCCGTCAAAATCACAGAGAATTAGAGTTTTCGCCGCCACTGCCGCTTTTCGAGATAAACTGGGATCAGAATTACTTGGGCAAGACATAACAGGTTGGTTATCTCTCTACTTATTTGCAATCATGTATTTTCATGGATGCGACGATTACTTGATATCAATTATCTCGCATTCTCTTATGCCGTTTGGAGTGCGAATCTCAACAACATCCCCAACTTCTTTTCCGATCAGAGCCCTCCCCACAGGTGAATCTACAGATATAACACCTTTGGCTATGTCTGCTTCATCCTGGCCAAGAAGTTGATATTTCTTTGTTTCATTAACGTCAAGGTCCTGAATAGTGACATGAGTTCCAAATACTACCCTGTCCGGCGCAGGGCGGTTGTTAAGATCTATGACTTCCGAAGACGATATTCTTTCCTGAAGGTCCCTGATCCTGGTTTCAATAAGGGCCTGTTTTTCTTTGCCATAGGTATATTCGGCGTTTTCTGACAGGTCTCCATGGCCAATAGCTATTTCGATTTCTTTGATGACCGATGGTCTTTCGACTCTGATAAGCCTATCCAATTCTTCATTTAATTTTTTCAACCCCTCGCTAGAGATTGGACGTCTGTTAAAACTCATATCTAACATCCTTCTTCGAAACAGTTTCGACCGGCTATCGAACAAACATAATATTACTGATAGAACCTCAAGAAGCCAGAGTCAATATACAAACATGAAAACCGCCTCATTGCAACCTCGGGCGCATAGTAATTCATTCAGGTTTTTTGTTCATGCCTAAACAGTAGATTCGAAGTGATTCGTGTAGAGTGTCCGCCGCCAAGGTGGCGCAGTGCATGTCTTCTTCCGGCATACCACCGACGGCGTCCTTTACCGCCAGATAATCTATATCGGCCACTTCTTCAGGGGTTTTCCCCAAGGCCAGCCGAGTTGCCGCAGCTCCACATGCGCTGCTGAATTTGCAACCATCTGTCCAGTAGCTTGCGTCCTCAACCTTTCCTGCTTTAAATTTGAGGGAAATTTTCATCGAATCGCCGCATTTTCCCTTTGCTACTGCAACGGCGTCAGGCTCATCTATAGCGGTGAGTGTTGGGTTAACCCTATTGAGAAGCAGGATCCAACATCCTAGAATCAGAAGGAGAATAAGAGCGCCTGCTCCTATGGTAAACCAAGGCGTCCCTGAGAAAATCAGCAAAAAATCCATATTTGTTCAAACCAATCAAGATTATTTGGGTTCGACTAGTCGTTCACCGGATCGCTCAACCCCATACCCACCTAAAGAGGAGATTCTATCCCTGTAAATTTGACTTTTTAGTATATCAAGGAGCTTGACAACTTTCCAATCACCGAGATTTTTTCTCGGCACAATAAAGTCGTACTGCTCGGTGGCCACTGGGATAAAATCAAGCCCCAACGCCCTTGCGGCCGCAAGAACGCCCATCCCTACAACTGCGACACCAGAAAGGACGGCCACCGCCACCGATGTGTGAGTATACTCTTCCATGTCGTAGCCCTTAATCTTTGACGCGTCTATCCCGCTCTTTTTGAGGTAGTAGTCGAGTAACACTCGGGTCCCAGCGCCTTTCTGCCTATTCACAAATGTTACGTCATCTCTGACCAGGTCCTGGAAATCCTTTATACCTTTGGGATTGCCCTTCTTGACCATAAATCCCTGTTCTCTCATGACTCCATGAAAAATTTCAACCGGGACTTCAGGAAGGAACTTCTTGACGTAGGACCAGTTATATATTCCACTTTCTTCGTCCAGCAGATGACTTGTGGCAATGTGCGCCGTATCGTCCCTGAGGGCCAGTAAACCACCCAGGCTTCCAACGTGGCTCGATGAAACGTATATCCCATGTTTGACCAGTTCATCGGCCAGGCAGTCTATTGTTAGATCATGACTGCCTATAATGACAAGAGTGTCCTCTACTTGCTGTGGCTGGTTAAGGAGTTCAACCTGAACCATTGCCCCCTGTTCGATTCCTTCGGCGTTCGAGGGAATTCTTAGTATGCCGTCGGCCCTTGTTAGAGTTGTAATAGAACCGGCTCCTCTTGGTAGTGGAGCGGCTACGATTCTTTCGCCGACCTTCCCCAACTTGACTCTGAAAAATTCCTCTCTACCCAACTTTGATGAGATCTTTCTGGCCGAATAAGCAGCCATAGTTTGTCTGGCGGAACTTGGGACACCAAGCATCTCCGCTATGACAGGTAGGCCAAAGATCTCGAAAGAAAACACGGCGGATACGGGATAACCTGGGCTTCCCATCACGGGTTTACCACCTACGATCCCAAGTATGGTGGGTTTACCCGGCATCATCGCGACGCCATGAACCAGGATTTCTCCCAGTTCGCTTATGATAGCCGCCGTATAATCTTCGGTTCCGGCGGAAGACCCTGCGTTAACTACCACCATGTCATAGTCCGCTTCTATTCCCGCAGTGAGCGCCTGTTTAATTTGTTCGTAGTCGTCGGGAACAATCTCTGACCTGACTGCTATCCCGCCTGTCCTTGAGATAAGCCCTGAAAGTAGGTGCGTATTGAATTCTATCGTATCCCCGTGTTTTGGAACGCTATTCTCAAGGGAAGAGGCGCTAATAAGCTCGGATCCTGTAGGAATTAGCAGTATTTTGGGTTTTCGAACAACATTTACACCGGTTGCGCCCCCGCACAACAGAGCCCCGATGTCATACGGAGTAATCCTGTGATGACTCGCCAGTATCATTTCGGACCGGACGAAATCCTCCCCGACTCGGCGTACGTTTTGCCAGGGAACAACCGCTTTTTCAATTTCAAAGCTATCGTCATCCAGAAAATTGACATGCTCGATCATTATAACCGAGTTTGTCCCTCCCGGTATTGGTCTCCCCGTATTGACAGCCCAAGCGTTGCGCCCAACGGTAAGACTCAGAGGGCTGTCAGGACCGGCGCCAAATGTATTCGACGCCTCCACGGCAAAACCATCCATCGCCGCCATGTGAAAACCTGGTGAGGATAATCTGGCGTAAACCGGGTCTGACGTGATCCTGTCAAGAGACTCAACTGTGGGGATTCTTTCCGAACCCGGAAAGCTGCTCCTGTCGAGACGCCTCATCAAAATTTCCAGGGCTTCCCTTGGCGGTTTCATTTCCAGAAAAATATTCCTTCTCAAAGTTTCCTCCCAACCAATTAGAGAACAGATACACGTTTACTTTCCGATCTTTGTAAAACCCTTCACAGTCCATCGGTATTTTCACAAATCCATGCGTCCTCGACATGGCTGAAACCATGCCGGATTTCGCCAGCAGAGGTGTTGCGTAAAATTCGCCTCCATTAACGGACAGCCTCACTCGGACAAAATCCTGTCTCCCCTCTTTTGAAGATACGTTACGCGTCAGAAACGCCTGTACACAAGGCCTGAGAAAAGGCTCACAGGTATCTTCACCGGCAAGACGTCTTATGATCGGAACCACGAACTGATCAAAACATACGAGAGCTGATATAGGGTGACCAGGTAACCCTATGACGGGTTTGGATTCTACCGTGCCTATTATAATAGGCTTACCGGGCGACATTGACACCCCGTGAAGCAGAATTCTTGAAGTGGGCTCTTCAGAGATCGCCTGAATCACATAATCCCGGCTTCCCATTGAACTCCCTCCGGAAATCACCACAATGTCCGCTTGCTCAAGACCTGAACGCAGCATTGACCTTACAGACTTAAGAGTGTCCGCCGCCAGCCCGATCCATTTTGGCTCAGCAAACGCCTCCCGCACACCGGCGAACAGGGAATGCCTATTCACGTCTCGAACGCATCCTGGAGGAGGGACATCTTCCACAGCGGTTATTTCATCGCCGGAACTGATCAAAGCCACTTTGGGTCTGATATAAACTTCTACCTTGTTTGTCCCGAGTGAAGCCAACAGTCCGATATCTTGGGATCTGAGCCGCAGCCCTCTCTGGAGCAGCTCCTCACCCTTTTTGTAGTCCTCACCTTTGCGAACCATGTTGTCAAAGGGGGCGACAGCTTTGACGACTTCCATGGCGTTCCCTGCAAGATCATGCGTATGCTCAACCATTACCACGGCGTCAGCCCCCTGTGGCATTGCTCCACCCGTCCATATCCTGAGCGATTCCCCACGTTGTATTTTTATCCGAGGAACCTCTCCCATTGAAATTTCGCCCACAACATTAAAAAGCGAGGGCGAACTCTCAGAAGAACCGAAAGTGTCTGTAGACTTGACAGCAAAGCCATCCATGATTGAGCGGTCAAAAGGCGGTGAATCCTGGTCCGCCTTTATCGACTTTGCAAGAACACGAAAGATCGCTTCATCGATTCCGGTTGATTCCGCTTCAAGGGCCATGAATTGCGCCAACTGGTTTTTTGCCTCTTCTGGAGAGGAAACACGGAAAAAAGGCTTCAACATCATATAGTTCTCAATTTCACAGGCTTTGGATTGATATAGCCATAAGTATACCTATTGACCAGGCTTATGTCAAAATTGACCATACCTTTCAACTCAACTTACAGTCCCTAATCCCTATCAAGACTGCAATATTCCGCTCGTAGATGAATTCCCGTTCTGATATGTTAAAAATGACCGCCAATTACCACAGGATCGAACAAGGGAACTTGAAATGAGCCGAAGCTTGATTCGCAGGGCGCTTCTTTACAGGTGGCTGATATTCTGGATAATGGCCATAGCCTATGTCATCGTTTATTTCCACAGACTTTCGACGGCTGTTGTGGCGGTGGACCTGCAGCAGGCCTTTGGGGCCACCGGCGGATTCATAGGGTTGCTGGCGTCCGCCTATTTTTATCCCTATGCGCTAATGCAGTTTCCAGCCGGCCTTCTGTCAGACTCACTGGGGCCAAGGAAGACCGTCACCGGATTCCTTCTTCTGGCGGCTGTGGGAAGCGTTCTCTTCGGACTTGCGCCTAATAAGGAGTTCGCTGTCTTCGCAAGAGTTCTTGTGGGCCTGGGAGTGTCAATGGTATTCATTCCCACGATGAAACTGCTTGCCAACTGGTTCAGAGGCCACGAATTCGCCATAATGACGGCAATTGTCAATGTCATGGGAGGCTTTGGAGCATTGACAGCGGCTGGACCCTTGGCGGCGATGACAGGTTGGGTCGGTTGGAGAGTTTCTTTTGAAATCATCGGAGCAGCGACCTTTTTCATGGCCATCATGGTCTGGATATTTGTCAGAAACAGGCCGGAGGACCTTGGATGGCCTCCGGTAACACAGTTGGATTTACCCGCCCAATCGGCGCAAAAACGATCCGAGACCATTAAGCCATGGCAAGGAGCCAAAATTGTGCTGAGTGAACCTCATTTCTGGCCGATTGCAATCTGGTTTTTCTTTACTTGTGGGTTATTTTTCAGCTTCGGTGGGTTGTGGGCCGGGCCTTACTTTATCAACGTCTACGGATTGAGCAAGTCAGAAACAGGCTCTATCCTGAACATGATCGCCGTCGGATTAATTATTGGAAGTCCTTTTTACAGCCTGCTTTCCGACAAAGTCTTGAAGAGTAGAAAGAGGGTCCTGTTATTATCGTCACTGGGCCTTGCCTTGATTGTCGGTTTCCTCAATTTGTTCCCTAATGGACTGCCTCACTATGCGCTTTTTTTCTTAATGCTATTTTTTTCCATCACATCATCGGCCATAGTTGTCATAGGTTTTACTACCACCAAGGAGTTGTTTCCAATTCAGATTGCGGGAACTTCAGTGGGGGCGGTCAATCTTTTCCCGTTTCTTGGCGGGGCCATATTTCAACCATTTATTGGCTGGATTCTTGACATGTATCCTCGCACCGCCTCCGGGGGATATCCGCTTGAAGCATTTAAGTCGGCTTTCTTCGTGATGTTGATAGCTTCCATAATCTGCGTAATTACTACTCTTTTTATGAAGGACACATTTCCTGGACAGACTTCAACACCGAATTAGGGAGACACTTTTGTTGACGCATTACAATGGCCGACGTGAACATTCAGTAGAGTGGTAACAGGATGCCGCACATTTGGGTGATACGTCCCGGAGCGCTGGGCGATACAATTCTGACGATACCTTTGCTACATACGTTGAGAAAGGCCCATCCGAGAGCCAGGATAACTCTGTTTGCTTCAAGTGCCTATAAGGAACTTGTTCCTGAATCGTTCTCTTTCAAGCCAATCGATGCCAGGGAATCTCTCTGGCTTTTTCACAACGGGGTAATTGAGAGTTCGCAAATTGCGGAAAAGCCGGATGCGGCGTACGTGATTCTAAAACATCCTGAACCAGTGATCTTAAATTTGGAAGCTATAGGCGTGCAGAATATTTTTCAGGCAAATCCAACGCCCGCTCCTGGTAAACACCTAGTAGAAAGCCTTCATTCACAACTTGGCCTACCATTGCCGGACAGGTATCCGTTTTTAAGAAAATGCGAGATGTTTGAAAAGGGAAATCTTGTCTGGGCTCATCCCGGAAGCGGCGGCCTCAAGAAGAATGTTCCAGTAACTCTGTTCGCCGAGATTTCTAGAATTATTCGGGAAAAGTTCAGATGTGATTTGGTGATTACTCTCGGAGAAGCTGACTTGGAAATCAAATCCAACGCCCAATGGACTCCATGGCTGTCCGAATGCCTTCCAACCGTCATTGAAAATAGATCATTGAAAGAATTGTCTATAATGCTCCGCAACTCACGACTATATATAGGAAATGATTCCGGCATAAGTCACTTAGCCGCTGGATTGGGCATCCAGTCCATCCTTTTTTTCACTGAGACCGACCCGATTCAATGGGCCCCCTGGGTCCCTCATCATCAGTTGAAGATCATGGACTATCGATCAAACAACCTGCCTAAAGATTTTGCCAATGAGGCGGCGAGAATAGTTGATTTAAACATCCAAAGCCTCGCCTAGATTTATCACCTACCAATGTTGTTACAATTAAACTAATTAGTTATAGCTATTATATAATATAATTTATTATTAATGGACGCGCATAGCACCCAACAAAGCCATATAACGCGCTGATATTTATTGCGCGCCTATGTCTTTTTTGTTGTAGTCGGAAATTAATTGTAAAATCAATTTGATAGTTCCGGTTGCTAAGACATTACACTATGTTATGGCGTTTTAATAGCTCATCTTATTTCTAGTTAATCTCTATAACTATTTAAAATAGAATATTTTTTTGTTGACAAGTGAAAACATATCTGTAAAGTGCGGCCTTAACAAAACGTTCTCCTGGGAGGGAGGGTATGATGATTAGGAAACCCCGTATAGTACTGGTATGTCTAAGTTTGTTCACACTCATTTTCGCGGCTGACGCCATGGCATGGAACTTCATGCAGGCTGCCGCCGCAAATGACAGCCGGGAAAATTTTCTTGTTCCTGTTTCACCTAACGCCAAAGTTATCACCAAGGTGAAACCTCAACCTATAGTCAAAACAAAGCCATTTTGGGGCTTTCAAGAGCGTGCCCAGTTTCTTGCGCAACAGCAAGTTGCGTGCCCTTTGCCGACTCTGAGATTTAGAGGCTGGGAACTCGACGCTCAGGCGATGTTTGCCAGAACCAAAGGCAAGGTTACACTCTGGAACAACCAGTTTGGCTTTTCCGGCTCGTGGAACCAGCAACCGGAGGTTGATTTCAACTCCGCCTTGGGAATTCCGGATCATTCGGTGGTTGGGACCTTTAGCGCCCGATATAAATTTAAACCACGATGGTCAGTGAAATACCTGATTACGCCGACCGTTTTGAATGGCAGCGGAAACCCTGGGACTTGGTTCCAGTTTGGCGCCGGCCAGTCACTCCAGTCGAAATGGGAAAGGCTTCATCAGCAGATAGGGCTTGTTTATGATCCCATTCTTACACCAACCTCACGAGTTGGAATATTCGCCGATTATGTAAGGATTAGGGAACGCGTTAGATTCGGCAACGCCGGATGGTCTGGATCCGCTTTCGGTGGGTCAGCTTTTGATAATGACCTGGATATGGCCATGGCCGGGATCGAAATGGAGAAACTTCTCAAAGTGACCCGATCCAGCAGCGCCTTGTCATGTGAATGCAAAGCCGGCGTGGCCTTTCTGGATGACGCCGTTGGCGCCGACCTCAGCACGGGTCTTAAGTACAGTGTTGATCTTAATAACGGACGGTCTGGCTATGTGAAAGGTGGCTACAGATATCTGACCTACAAGAAAGGTTACAGCGAATCTAAAATGATAGATGTGGCAATGGATGGAGGATATGTAGAGATGGGCTTTCTCTTCTAGCCCACTGAATTGCGGGGTAGGGCTACGGAGGGAGCCCTACTCAGACGAATTTTACGAAAAGTCTAGGGAAGAAACGATTTTTTTAGGCTCGACCGGCTCCCTAGGCCTTTTCCCTCCCAGCTCGATTTCACCCGGTCGAGCTTTTTTCTTTTTGTGGCGCCGGATTCATGTATTATTCTTTATCTAGAGACGCTGGATATGGATCAAACTCTTCTGCAGATAATGAATTTTGTTCAAAGCCGACCAGGAACATGCAAGGCAGGCATTTGCAGAAATTTTGGGCTCTCGGAGTACCGTTTGAACAGGGCTTTTAGAAACCTTACGAGAGAATTTCCTGACATCACGTTCGTTTCCAGCCATGAACACGGAGTTTGGTTTTTAGAATTGGACCCATCTCGATGCCTCGGCATCGACTGGTCGGACGGAGCCCGTGAAGGTTTTTTTCAATGTCAAAAATCCCCAAAGTTTTCAGATGGCAGATGTTATGAACACTCTCTCATTCAAAGTTCTGAAATGATTGCTTTCGGTAGAAAACTTTCCTATTGTCTCGGCCCGATGGAACCAAACGCTAGAAACATACTGTCGCTGGGAATGACATTAATTGAAGAATTGAGAGAGGTTCTCATAAGGATTTCTCCTCTGACAAAATTTGAGTTTGAATCAAGGTCCAGTCTTGTGCGGATGTTCAATTCCGCTTACGCCACGCTTAAGTTGAGAGAACGTGTAAGAAACCAAAGATCCGAAGATTTTCATTGGAATCCAGAGTTTGAAGCTAGACATAGGGCATCTTCTATTAACCCCTTCGAGTATTCTCTCAGAAAATTATTCGCCATTTTGGGCATAGATTCTGATTCTTCGAAGGAGGACACATTAAGGGCATGGAAAAGATTGGCCCGGATCTATCATCCTGACACTTCCAAAGATGATGGAGATGAAGAAAAAATGAAGGAAATCAACATGGCGAAAGACAGGATATTCAGAATTCGCCGTTGGGATTGATATATAAAATTGAGATGATGAAAACAAAAAGGGACTCCAAAGAGTCCCTTTATTTTTTACTTTTCCTCGAATCAGTCTTACCAGTAGCTACCGAAAACACCCTCAGCCGGAGTGGCCATTAAAGTTGACGGCAAAGAGGATCCGGATTTCTTACTCATGGGAGACATGGCCTTAGGAGTTCCATAACCCATGGATCTCACAGGGGGAGGTCTCATTCCATAGGCTGGCGGATAACCGGTTCCGGGACCGCATACAGGTGGGCCACATTTCACAGGAGCAGCGCACATCGGCGGTGGGCACGGAGGTGGTCCACACATAGGCGGAGCGCAAGGAGGTGGCCCGCATGGTGGCCGTCCACACTGAGGACTACAATCCAGCGCGTCTATCATACGGTCGACCAGTTTAAACGGCAAAGCGACTACGCCTGTAACCAATCTGAATGCGCCAGTGAAGACCCTGGCCAGAGGGTTCGGTTGACCACATGGAGGCGGTCCGCAGCACGGGGGTGGGCATGGAGGTGGTCCACAGCACGGTTGGGGCCCGCACACGGGTGGCGGTCCGCACATAGGCGGCACTTTGCACACAGGGCCTCCTGCGGAGACTGGCGCCAAACCCATAACCAGCAGCGCCAAAACCGCAAAAATAGCGCCAATAGCGAATTTCCCTTTCATTCAACAACTCCTTCCAAAGAATCCCTCGGACTCTCCCCTTTACCCCTCCGAGCGACAGTTAATGCATTTAAATATCTCTTATAGATACTTTATCAAAATTTATCCACAAATGTCAACCTGAAAAATTACTGTTAAACCTTATTAAAGAATATTTATAATAGACTAATTTATATTAAATATTAGTCCTTATCTAATTCGAGTTTTCTTCCCATACGCCCTCACTCTCCACTGGAACTGCGTCAGGACGGTTGGGATAACCTACTTTGCCACATCCAAAATCGAGAGACACCGAAGCCCCCAAGGACGCAACAATTTTCCGACGTAATTCTTTTGAATCTTTGGCCCAGGACACTACCCAGCTATCCACAACAGCGTCGTGGTTCTTGTCAAACCTGAACTCGCCTCTCATTCCATTAATCTTTGAGTTTGAAACCGCTTTGAGCAGCGTCTCAAAATCAGGCGTCCCCGATGCGCCGCCATTCACCAGACTATCAATAATTCCGGCCAGATCATATCCTTCGGCCACTCTGGAAATAGACAGGGCCATCGAATCAGATTTAGAAGAAATCTTTGATCTCAAAGACTCGACATTTGCAATATTCGTCAATGTCGGCACACCTGTCACGGTTTCCTCAACACCTTGGTCCATCTTGTTAAATAATGTCAATGTCTCAGGACCGACGATGGTTTTTCGAGTTTTGGAGTCTCCGGTGTTCATCGACTGAAGAAATTTCTGGGCGGATTCGTTTTCAAAAGCGGCGAAAACAAAGTCGGCGTCAGAATTCCTTATAGAAGAAACCACTGAATCAATGGCGCCAGATGCGCTACCGACCATGACCCTATCGCAAAATGCCCCACCTGCCCTTTCAAATCCAAAGGCAAAAGAATCCGCTTGTTCGTTTGTGTCGCGATTATCATCTCCCGTGATGAATACTTTCATCCCGGCGTTCATTACTGCCCATGGGGCCAGCGGTTCGGCCAGGACATAATTATTGGGACTGGACCTGAAAACGTTGGGTAGGCAGATTTCCCCGCATACCAGCTCAATAGACGGATTAGTAAGAAATACTATGGCCCGTGATTTGGCGAACTTTTCAACAGCCTTCTTCGATCCTTCAACATCTGCGACACACACAATTAAGTTCACGTCAGCGTCTCTAAGCGAACCTTGAATTTCTTGCAATGCCTCGTCTAAACTCTGGTCATAGGTCTTCCTCAGAATGTCCACCGGGCATGGGCCGTTTTCCTGGAATGAAAGATCACATCCTGCCATGAGGGACCTGGCTTCCAATTCCATCTGACCTTTTTCCGGATAAATGAAAGTCATCTTGGTTCTTCGCTCGGGCTCCATAGCCCGTCCCAAAAGCGGGGTTAGGACTATTGCGGAAGTCAACACGCCGGAAATAAGGAAATCCCGCCTCGACAGCAAATGTCGTTCGGCCGGCAAGTCGTTAACTTCCAAGTTAGATGTAACCGCGTCTTTTTCAAGACGGCGCCTTTTTGTCTGAGTCATTCGCTTACTGCTATTCCCGGGAAGCCATATCGGGCTTCTCCGCAACGTTCTCAACTTGGCGGAATTCTAGGTTTGCCGCGCATCCTACTCTAAACGAATTTACCTGTAAAGACAGTATTGTGATCCGTAGATTCGGAAATTATGTTCAGGGGAAGAGATGAATTATCAACTGAGGGCTGATGTTTGAGACCTGTATCAGAAGTTTGGGGGACAATCTTCCCGGGTCGCAAAGCCCGACAAACGGGAAGATTGAATGCTTTGTCAGCGATACGGACGCGGCATCGGGGCGCAAGCCGCCGGCTGCTGAGGAGCGCAACTGTATCTGCTTTTCTTTATAGCCTTTCTGGAAGGAGCGCAAACAGGAGGGGGACACTCCATTCTCACTGTAATCACTCGGCAACTTCTGGGCGCGAATGAATCCTGAGAGCACTTGACTACGGCCATCTCCGTAGCGTGGCCTGGTGTCGGTCCAATCCCTTGGTACAGAGCGCCTCGCAGGTTCTGAGCAGTCGCGACAAACAAGGCGTCAGAATTTCCTGGAATCGCTGCGGTCACTGCTAAAATAAATACCGCTAGTAAAAGTATAGCCTTCCCGGACATCGCATACCTCCAAATTATAATTTAACTATAAGTTCTTTCAATTCTATGAAGACAAAGTCGAATCTCAAAAGTTCCTCCTTTTTGAGACCGTTATGCCTACACTTTTACCGTATCAGATTAAACCAGAAATTTCAAGCCAATTAAATTACTGATATTCCTGCTACTTAGACACTAGAATAGCTTTGCAAAAATCCATACCGCCTTCTTTAACATACGGTTTTAACCAAATCTAAGAGGGTCCTCTCTTCACTTTCCTATGTCCTCTATTAGAAATCATCCGGAGGCTTGAAGGATGGTTGTCCTGTAGCCTCTACAACACTATTCCAGAGTTTGCTGTTAAGCCCCACCTGCTTACGGCCGGTCGTCACTAAATTGAACGGAACGCAGACGAACTGCTCGTTCCATGAACCCACCATGAAATTTGTCTTTCCGGCCAGACCCACGTGAACAGCGTTTTGTCCTAGAAAACCGCAGAACACGGAATCCTCGGAGGTCGCAGGGACCGACCTTATAGTATAGCTTGGGTCAATGTATTTCAGATTCACTTCAAGACCTTTGGTCTGAAAATGTTCCTTGATCCTGTCCCTGAGGAACACCCCTATGTCTCCCAGAGACTTGTTCCCTGAACTGTCGAATCCTTCAACCCCGCAATATCGCTGCCCAGCTCCCTCGGCTACCACTATCACTGCGTGTTTCTTCCCTCTAATTCGTTCCTCCAGAACCGACAGGAAACCGTGAGACCCTTCCATATCGAAATCGGATTCCGGGATAAGAACAAAATTTGCGTAACGTCTGTCCAGCGCCGCGCTTGCAGCAATGAATCCGGAGTGTCTACCCATAAGTTTCACAAGACCTATCCCGTTGGGCGCTCCGTTCGCTTCTACATGGGCGCAACCAATGATATCCGACGCGCAACTTACCGCAGTACTAAACCCGAATGACCTCGATAGAAAGAGTATGTCGTTATCGATAGTCTTAGGAATTCCAACAACGCCGATTTTGGCCCTGCGAGTCGAGATTTCCTCACAGATCCGTGCGCCGGCTTTAAATGAGCCGTCTCCCCCAATAATAAACAGAAGTCCGATGTTCATCCGCTCAAGAGCGTCTACAATCTCTCCAATCTCCTGATGCCCTCTGGAAGAGGAGAGAATTGTTCCGCCCAGTTCATTGATTTGCGAAACCGTGTTTGGGTTCAGTTCAAGAACGGAGTGCCCGTATTTTGGAATAAACCCCTGAAACCCATATCTTATGCCAAGGATATTGGAAACTCCGTATGTGTGGTACAATGTGAGCACTATAGATCGTATCACATTGTTCAAACCCGGACACAGCCCGCCACAAGTTACAATCGCGCATTTAAGTTTACTGAGATCGAAATAAACTTTATTGCGAGGACCCGCCTTTAGAAAAGAAACAGGAGTTTCCCCTCGTTTGAAGCATTCTTCAATGGATTCCGCAGAAACATCGTGTAGTATGCGATTTCCATCGCCTACCCAATCCACATGTTCCAGAGGGGAGTCGATTTTGCATTCGCCTAAAGAGTCAACTTTTGTGTCCATATTTGGAGATTCTCCGTAGATCATCCGCCGAAAAAGATTGTGAAACCATTAAACATTGAACCTGAATAGCATAATGTCACCATCCTTTACTACGTAATCTCTCCCCTCGAGCCTAAATTTCCCGGCCTTTTGAGCGGCGGCCATCGATCCGGTAGTCCTGAAATCTTCAAACGCGACAACCTCAGCGCGGATAAAACCACGCTCCATATCAGAGTGAATCGTTCCCGCCGCCTTGACCGCCGTATCCCCTTTTACAATGCTCCAGGCCCTCACCTCGGGCTCCCCTGCGGTTAAGAATACTATCAGGTTTAATAATTCAAACGATCTTTTAATAATTCTTTCTTTGGCGCCCTCTTCCAGGGACATTTCTTCCAGGAATTCCGAAGCCTCCTCCGCTGTCAGACTCGCCAATTCCGCTTCCGTATCCGCGTAAAGCCAATCCAGCCCCACATTAGGCTGATCCTTTACGTAGTCGGCAAACTCTTCCATCATCATATTGACTTCTTCCGGCTTCTTGTTGTCTCCTGCATTGAGTAATATCAGTTGGGGCTTTGCCGAAAGAAAAGCGAAGCCCCTCATCTTGTCATTTGTATTGACTTCATCCAATAATCTCAATGGCCTGGCATCATTCAGGAGGTCTCTGGCCTTAGTGAGAAGTTCAAATTCCTCCGCCAGTTCCTTTTTCCCGCGACTTAAGTCTTTAGCCACACGTTCAAGTCTTTTCTCAACTGAGGAAAGATCGGACAAAATCATCTCTTCTTCGATGGTCTTGTAATCCATTAGAGGAGACGGTTTTCCCGAAGATATCGAGTCGAAAAATCGCACACATGTCACGAGCGCGTCCAGTGGACGTATTACCGTCAGGAATTTGTCCCCAAGAGACCGTCCCTGTTTTCCCTCTCCGGTGATGCCTGCTACGTCTAGGTATTCAACATGTACTGGGGTGACTTTTTTGGGTTTGTGATATTTTGTCAGGAAATCTAAACGTGAATCGGCTACTTTCACCACTCCCAGACCAGGGTCAAGCCGATTTTTCTGGTCGTTTTGACTCAACCCCCCGGTAAGAGCCCTGAACATAACCGTCTTCCCCGAACGGGGCAAACCTATTATTCCAAGTTTCAATTAGAGTCTTACCTTCCCTCCGACA
>CAJBEZ010000010.1 GCA_903952205.1 uncultured Desulfomonile sp.
TCGGCTTCATGCGCTTGGTCTTGCTCGGCGGCCTCTTGAATTTGCTCGCAAATCCATAAGACGCCCTTCATTGGAGCCATCAAGATGTCATCAACGATGAACATTTTTATCTCCTTTGAAACAAGCCAGGATCTACTTTCATTTTACCTCAAGATCTACAAAATTGTGCGGGGCCCATGGACCATTGTAATCAAACGCAAAGTTGTCATCAAACAGGCTCGCCGCCTTAAAAACCCCATCTTCGAGTTTTTCAACTGCGTTTCTGTCAACTAGGCAAGCCAGGTTCATGATTTCTCGTTCGTCTCCGCATTTGTTCCTTTTGATTTCCGAGCAACAGGCAGAGAGAACTTCGGACACCGTTTCCACGTGGTGATCCCTGGCTGACTCAAGAATATTCTGAAAAAGGCGACCCAACTCAATCTTTTCGTCCTGGGTTGGTTCTCTGTTTGGTCTTAAGAATTCATCACGAGCTATACGAAGCTCCTCATAGGTCCTGACCAGGTATTCAAAAATGTTAGGAACATCAAGGTTAACTCTAAGTCCCATTTCAACTTTGCCCGATACTCTTTTCAGGGCCTTTGATATCGCTGGCTCGTTTTTCCCTAGAAATTTCTTGACTGCCGTGGTCCCGTCGGAGATGTTTCCAAATACCATAGGAAGAAGGTCTCCTTGATCAAGGAGAGTTTTTAAGACCATTTGGTGAGCCGCGAAGTTTTTACGTTCAGGGCGTATCTTACCTATGGGTATATCACTCACAACAGCGGAGGCTTGGTTTCCGCATATTGTGTAAACTTTCGCGCCGTTAAGCCCTATCTGTCCAAAGGACCGTTCTTCCGCCCCGGGAATAATGGCGTACATATAACGACCTGCTTTACCGGAGATACTTGTGACTTTTTTCATCATTCAAAGGCTCCTGTCCGGCTTCGTAATTAATGAATCAGACCTTCTTTTCTTTCTTTGTTCCTGGCAGCGATACTTCAAAGGTCTGGACCGGCATATCCATGGAAGCCAACCGAATGGCTTTTATCATTCCTTCAACAGTTTTTATCTGTAAGAGACCGCTGCACACATAACACTTAACCGGCCCTTCGAAATCATCGTAGGCGTCATCTAGATAAATGGTGTGGCCACAGGAAACACAGTTAATTTTCATTTTGATAATCCTTCTCGTCTGCTGGAATTCAACGTTCAACAACCCTTTTCTTTAACCCAGATTGCGTTCCTGCCTGGAACCAGAATTTGTAATCCTTTTTTTCCATACGTTTTGCCTGGCCCATTTTTATCCGCCCGCAATCAATGGAGCCCAAAGGGGCCGCTACGGAATGCTTCAAAGATCGATAACTCTTTATTTCCGAGCTAGTTCTAATAGCATTGGCTGTTTTTATCTTAATCATTGTTCTCAACCCCCTTTTCTGGAATTACAAAGCCCTCTGAAGAGGGGCGCTATTAGTACCTTATTTTGAACCCGTCCTTGTCGCTGTCACCGCCATTGCCCAAAGATCTATCCGGCACAACGCCGCTTCTGTGGCGAGTTCCGACATTTCTCGCAGGCACGGCCTGTCTCTTTGCCTGATTTTCGCCAAGTTTCTTGAGTATTATGCTTTTCTCAACTTCAATATCGTTGATCCTGGAATCGATGTTTCGGACCCGCGCCAGAGCGCCGTCCCTTTCTTTCTCCCTACGGGCTTTTTCCATCTCGAGGCAGCCTATTTTCAAATAACCAAGGTAAGGGACACCGCCTGTGTCAACCCTCCCGGAATAGGTGCGAATATCGCGAACACTTCGAATATTCTGTGATCGGCGTATACCCATTTTATTACTCCATTCTTAGTCTAAAGTCACCGGCCTTATTTTTGCGTTTCTCTCGGCCTTATTTTTCCGACAAACCCTCTTGACGATTTCTTTGATCTTTTCAGGCATAAGGGATTGTCCGGACCTCGTGACCTTAACAGTGTCAGTGTTTAATACATCCTGGCAAACCCAGTCAAAAGTGGGGTCATTCTCCTGAGCCCTAGCTCCAAGGTGAGCTATCACTTTTCCGATAGCTATGCATGCCCGTATCGTGGGTCTGTGGTTATTTACCCCAACCAAGCGCAGCTCCCTGATAATGTCCACAATAGTTTCCGCGTCTGATCGAGGAATTCCTGATTTTGACATTGTTATCTGAACTTCAGTTTCGCGATCATAATGATCAACATTTATTGTGATCAAACGATCCATAAGAGCGTCCTGAGTCTTGTGCACCCCAGCGTATTCTTCCGGGTTAGACGTAAATATCGCCCTAAAATCGGGGTGGACTTCGAGATAGCCTTCACCCGTTCGACGCATACTGGGAAGGTTGAGAATCTTCTCTTCAAGGATGCTCAAAAGGACGTTGTTAGCTTCTGCTCTTGACCGTGTGAATTCATCATAAATGAGAGTATATCCTTCTCGACACGCTGTGGTTAATCGATTGTCAACCCACAGGCTTCGCATCTCTTCTTCGGTCCGAACTACAGAGTGAATATAATTGTCGATCAGTTTTGACTTTCGATAACCGGAATCTCGGCCAACCAGGTCCGAACTCCCGAATTCATCGTCCCCATGAATCAAAATGACCGGCCTCTCACGACTAGCTGCAAGATGAAACGCTAGAGTCGTTTTGCCCGTCCCGGCTGGACCAGCGAAATGAACCGAATAGCCAACGTTCAAATAAGCAGCGGCTCGTTCAGTCAACATACTTATATGAGGTGTAAAAACGAACTCCTCACTAGCCACGGGGACAACATTGTCGTCACCATTCGTAATGATTTCGGACTCTATGATTTCTATATTTTCCCTTCCTCCCATGACTCTTACTCCCTTTTCGCCAAACGAACTTTACTTGCAGGCTGTCCGCGCTTGAATCGGAATGCCTTTTTTAACCCACACTGATGATTAAAACGCGGAACCACACTGCGCAACAAAACCCCTGCCGTGGCATTCCAGGCGGGGAAGACATGGATTAGATGAATCATCTCCAGATCCACGGCATTCCGGGCATATCAAGATCGGCCTCGCCGGCAACGGAACAGAACCTATGCCCATGCAGGTCGTACAGGTAAAGGTCTTTATGGATCCTGTCCCACCGCAGTGGGAACAGACCCTGTATGGTTCTTCTACGTTAACTACCCCTTTTCCGTTACATACGCAGCATTTGGACTGCCACGACAGTATACCATAGGAGCCTCTCAGCGCGCCTCTACAAAATGAACAGGTTATTTCACTCATAGTCATTACTTGTATGGCCTAACTAAAGCCATCGATGTCCTAGCGGCCAGGAACTTTGTGCGATAGCCTTAGGAGGCCTAAGTTTCATTTCTTTTCTTTTTTCTTTTCAGTGGATGATTCTTGCAGCGCTTTTGATTTCTCAGCTTCAGTTTTCTGTCTCATCTCCTCAAGCGCCTTGGCTCTTAGTTCCGCCTCCATCCGTGCCTTCTTTTCCTGTTCAGCCTTGGCCTTCTGTTCAGCGACCATTTTGGCTTTTCGACCCTGCGGCGATAAAGTAGCCCAAGCGCTTCGAGCGCCCACTAAATCATCTACATTCGATTTTCTCATCACGCTAACTTGGCTTTCCAAGTTGTTTACGAATTTTTTCCTGTCAGCCTTTCCAGCTTTGGCCATTTTTGCGTTCTCGGCCCTGAACCCGTCCATCATAGCCTTGGTTTCTTTGTCCTTGGCATTGACGAACCTAATAATATCAGCTACGAAAATAGCATTGTTACGCTTCGTCGAGACGGCCATCTCCTTTCGGTTCTTGCTGTACCCCGTCAGGAGACCGGACACGTAGTTGGCAATATCTGAAACGAACTCTACGTTTGCCTTTTTTGTAATGGCAGCCATTTCCGCATGGGCTTTATCAAAGGCATTCAGGAAACCGCTAACTTCCGCATCCAGATTTGATACGAACTTTGCTCGATCGGCCTTGGTTCTTTGGGCCATGTTGTCATGGTCTTTCCTGAACCCCGCCTGCATCCTAGAAACCTCTGTCTTCATTTCCTTGGTTTCTTTATCGAGTTCTGTCTCGAAAACCTTACGGGATTCCCGCAAGGATTCGATCTCTCCGCATAGTCTGGCGATGTCGTCAGTCAGGTTGCCCATTACTCCTCCTTGATCTTGTTAACCCGAAAGACTTTCTGACTTCTGAATATTCAGAAAAGTCGCTCAGTCGCGCCGGGTTTCGCTGGACCCAAAGCTTCGGGGGGGTGGCATTTTGTGTCAAATCCCCCCTTACGCCATTGGGGATCCAGAGGCTGATTTGCCTCACGCAGGAGCGGCGGCACTGGCTGTGAGGCCAATGGCTTCAGCGTATTTCAGATATGTCTCTACCGAGGCGATGACCACCCTCGCCTCTACTGATAGCAACTCGATGCCGACTAATGACACTTTAACCCAAGCGTCGATCACGATACCTTTGTCCAGAATCCTGTCTACAACCTCAGCGAGGCTGGAAGAATCAGTAGATTTAGCTATCTTGGCCATTTTATCCCTCCGTGTGTTTTATTTGCCTAAACGGCTTTTGATGATTTGGCATGCCTGCTTCATACTTAGCTAAATCCGTGCCAGATCTATTCGGTATTAGTTAAATTCTTATTTTGAGCCTGTTTTGTCTCAGAATAGCTCTCCAAGCCTCGTTCCTGCGGGCAACAACCTCTGCCATCAGAGACTGTCGTTCATATCAGTCCTGGGCCTGCCATTCTTAAATTGAGTTCGCCAGGCTGACTACGACGTTCTGAACATTATATCTACCCTGTGGACGTAGCCGGTGTGCATCTGCGATTCCGACTATTTAAGACTCAATGTCGCCCATGAAGTCGTATTTGAGTATGGAGAGAGATGCATATATATGGAGGCTTGTCTATGGAAGTGATTCCATATTCACGGTCATGACTGGGAATAAAGTGTTTCTGGTCTAATCGTTTACGGGAATTGAACGCGCAGAGCTTATCGCATCGAGAATCGTAGAATTTGAGAAAGGTTTGGGGATGAAACATGTTATCAGATGATTTGTTAAGGCTTCCTGGATCTTGTCGTCGTGCTCATAATAATAGCCTGAAACCATGACTATTTTTGTAGACGGGTTGGACGCTTTTATCAGCCGAGCTATATCCAAGCCGTCCATGTCGGGTAACTTGGCGTCCAGAAGCGCCAATTCGAATGCTGTTTCAGGATCGAAGGCAAGGGCTTCAGCCCCTGTGGACCCCATTGAAACGTCGAAGTTATTACAGCGAAGGACACTTTTCAGGACCCATAACATATCCGGGTCATCATCTATTATCAAAATGCGGCCACAAGAATTCATTGATTAGAAACTCAATCTTAGAATATCGGCAGACTTACCTTGAATGTCGATCCTTTTCAGGGTTCACTCTCAACTTCTATTTTTTCAAGGTGCTGTATAACTACTATCGAATGGCAAACAGAGAGACCCAGACCTGTTCCTTTGCCTACCGAAGCCGAAGTTTAAAAAGGGTCAAAGATCCTCTCCAGATCCTGCTTCCCAATGCCGGTTCCTGAATCTGAAATGTTTACAATTGCCTCATTCTCGGTCTTCTCCACAAAAATCTTCAGTACCCCGCCATCAATCATGGCATTTAATGAATTTAGAAACAAATTTAGGAAAACCTGTTGCAGGAGAATGCCGTGTCCCAATACCCATGCCTCGTGGAATAAATTGAAAAAGAGCGTTCCTGTGACTTGGTTCGAACTGAGACCGGTCAATCTTTCCGCTGTGGTGTTCCAGGTCAGGAGGAAACCGTTGGAATCGGTAGATAAGGATTATGTCTCGGCGCTTTCAACTATACTGGCCAAATGTCTCTGCGTTTTGACGACTTCCTCTCCCAACCTTCTCTGCTCTGTTACGTCCTCCATGAGCAGCGTCACGTCTTGAACCTGTGTCCCAACCAGGTGAAAGAAAGAAGGCTGTAGTAATATATACCCTGAGTGGCGCACCAGGGGCCCTGTAAGTCATTCTCCCGCCAAATGACTTGATATTCTGATCGAAAACTTGACGAACTCTGGCGGTTATATCCATATTTTCAATAAGAGGCTCCGGAAGTAAATTATGGAGACGCACTCCTAAAGCGCCTTCACTGGATTTCCGATTTTTTTCAAGAAAATTTCTGTTTACAGCCACAACTCACAGTTGATCGTCAATCAGCAAAACCGACGATGGGGTGCTTCCAACAGCATCTCAAAATCTCAAAAAGCTTTGCATGTCGATCGGATCCCTCATCCCTTGAAATTCCAATAGCATTGGCTTCCATAGTCAAATTCTCATGAGATCACGTTTCGCTCTGGTCAGAATAAAGGAGACCGTGAGTTCATCAATAGAGCTGTTATTAAATTACAAAGTTATAGGGTGGCCAGGGGCCGCTCAACATCATCTTGTCATTGATAATAAGCTTGAGTTCCTGAAACCTTGACCTGAATTTCTGCACCAGGTCTTTTCTGACAAGAAAGTAAACTGAGATCATTGTAAGTCCTTTTCGGTTTTGGACTTCCGGTAATGGAGACACCTCACTCTTAAAATTGACAAACAGCCCTTCAAATTGACGAGCGCACAAATCACAAAATTCTTCTTTCTGATCCTTGGACCATGTCGCTACCGAGTAAAAGGCTCTTCTGCTTTTCAGAAATGAAGTTCCTGGATTTTCTGCATCCGCCATAGATACTGATTTGTGAACGTCCTGAGAGAAGTCCGAGCAGACCGGTTTTTCCTTGACCAGCCTTATGCCCATCTCCGCAACCCCGTCTAGGGTCGATAGAAGGTCTTTGTAATGGTCTTCTTTATCCTTAAGCGCTGACAGGACTTCTTCTTCACTGTCCAGTAAAGTCTTGAACCTGAAAGGAATTATCGCCCCTTCATTGAAAAGGCTTTCGATAACTTTGTGATAAGTTATCATAGAATTGATATCGAACGACTTCTGTGAAGCGTCAAAAGATGAAACCGCCGCGCTCAATCTGGAGAAATTCACGAATTTTATCGGTTCGGAGTTAATTCCTACTATCGTTTGTTTCCGCTCCACATTTATTGAACTCAGGACCCCGTAGATGAGTTGCCTCATTAATTGTACTCCCAAATCAACTCGGGAACAAATGAATATGGAGGCCACGGTCCTGATTTCTGAAAATAAACTCCGTTGACCGCATTCTCTTCATTCAAATCATTTAGGACTGCGAGGAATTCATCTAGCCTGTCGAGCGCCAACAGGAAGGTCCAGTTAGCCACTAACTCATACCCGTCTTCACCCGAATCGGCATTTACGATCTTTCGCTTTCTGGCGTCAAAGGCCATATCCGACAACTTTGTAGACCCATCGACCAGAACTTTTTTAAGTTGGTCTGTAGCTTTCCGGTCGATCTCCACCTTCAATTGTTTCTCCCTGAAATAACGGATTCCGTCACTCAGTTGCGCAACCGTACGCGTGTGTTCAGCGAAGTCTCTTTCCATAAGTCTTTCTTGGGCCCGCTCTTTGTCCCAGTAGGCTTTTACGCCCCATTCGTTCTTGTCGGCGGTTAGTTCAAGAAATTCCGAAATCGCTGTATGATTTCCTTCAACAAATTTCTCCAGATTCTCGAAGCTGGAGAAAAGAACACCAAATTGCGCCGGAAGGACAGGGCTGAATGAAATAATTCTTTCGATCGCCCGTTGATGATTCAAGGCTCTGGGCGCTACCCATTCTATATCGTTAAGTCGAGTTTCAGCCTCCTCTCCCACAAAATAGTTGAGAGGGACCTGTGACACGACCGCCGTGATACCAGTGAAATCTCTCTGAATGACACAGTGCCCCGGTTCGAGTCCGTCAATCTTGAGACTTTCAGGTAGCGTTCCCTTTGCAACAAAACCAAACACGTATATGGCTGAACTCATAAGAGACTCTACTCTCCAAAAGAGAATGTGACAGGAGGGCCCGCCTGTTGGAGAAGAACCAACCCGCCACATTTCCTGGAAACTAACTTTCCGGTTATTGAGCTACCGCATCCTGAATGGATTCCAGGAGGTCTTTTTCGGTCAATTCTACCTTGACTTTTTTGTCCGGCGCTTCCTTTATTTTTTGAACCGCGCGTCTAACGGCCTTCAACGCCGCCTGATTGCAGACTCCGGAAATGTCGGCGCCCGAAAAACCTTCTGTTTTGGAAGCCAGAGTTTTAATGTCCACTTTTTTAACGAGAGGTTTGTTTTTGAGATGAACAGCGAAAATCTCTTCCCGATCCTTCTGTTCCGGCGCAAGGATTTCAAAATGTTCATCGAAACGACCCGTCCTCATCACCGCAGGGTCTAGCATGTCGGCCCGGTTCGTCGCTCCCAGGATTAGAACCCCCTTAAGTTCCTCTATCCCGTCTAGCTCGGCGAGGAATTGGCTTAAAACCCTTTCGGAAACGTGGGAATCCGATGCCGAACCGCCTCGCGCAGGAACTAACGCGTCTATTTCATCAAAAAAGATAATGCATGGCGACGCCTGTCTGGCTTTTTTAAAAACTTCGCGAACCCCTTTTTCCGATTCTCCGACATATTTGGAAATCAAAGCCGGCCCTTTGACTGAGATAAAATTTACTTTACTCTCATTGGCTATCGCCTTTGCAATCAAGGTCTTACCACAACCTGGCGGGCCCGAAAGCAGTATTCCCTTGGGGGGTTTGACTCCGGCTTCAGCAAAAATCTCCGGATAGCTCAGTGGCCATTCCACAGCTTCAACCAGCCGCTCTTTAAGGGTGGAATGCCCTCCAACATCTTCCCATCTGACGTCAGGGACTTCCACGAAGACTTCACGGATCGCTGATGGTTCGACTTCCTTCAGGGCCGTTGTGAAATCGTCCATTGTGACTTCAAGCATCGCAAGACGTTCATAGGGGATGCCGGCCATAGCAAAATCGATGTCAGGCATCAGTCGCCTAAGACATATCATGGCCGCTTCCCTGCAAAGGGCTTCAAGGTCAGCCCCAACAAATCCATGGGTAATCTCGGCCAAATGGGACATATCCACATCTTGGGCCAGAGGCATACCCCTGCTATGTATTTCAAGGATGTCCTGACGTCCATTTTTGTCTGGGATTGGAATGGATATTTCCCTGTCAAACCGCCCAGGCCTCCGCAGGGCAGGGTCAAGAGCGTTCGGTATGTTGGTTGCGGCGATTACTATGAGGTTCTGGCGCTTGTTGAGTCCATCCATCAAGGCCAGCAGTTGAGCGACGACCCGTTTCTCTACGTCTCCAACAACCTTTTCCCGTTGTGGAGCTATTGCGTCTATTTCATCGAGAAAAACTATGCTCGGACCCTGAGCGGCAGCGTCAGCAAATATCTTCCTCAGGTGCGCTTCACTCTCCCCATAAAACTTGTGAATAATTTCCGGACCGCTGACCGTAAAGAACTTGGCGTCAGTTTCGTTGGCTATACTCCTAGCTATCAATGTTTTTCCACAGCCCGGTGGTCCATGCAATAAGACGCCTTTAGGGGCATCGATGCCAAGCCTTTCGAAAACTTCCGGATAGCGCAACGGCAGCTCAATCATCTCTCTGATCCGATGCAATTGAGGTTTCAGTCCACCAATGTCCTCATAGGATATCGTGCGCCCCGCCTTTGCTTCTCCTGTTTTACCGACTACGAGTTGAGTAGTGGGATTGATTAGTACAGGCTCTTTCGGAGAGACACTCTCAACCGTGAAATCGGCCGAACGACTACCAAATAATGTCGCCTTTACAAGGTCGCCCTCCACTACGGGTAGTCCATCCAACAGACTCCCGATGTATTCAAGATCTCTTTCCGAAGGTTTTACATTCACCGGGGACAGCACAATTCTATCCGCCGGATTTGCTCCGATCTTTCGTACTGAAACCGTTTCATCGATACCCGCCCTGGCGTTTTGACGGGAAATGCCATCAAGCTGTATCCGAGAATGACCTCTTAGGTCCTTATAAGCGGGCATGGCTTTACAAACTGTCCGCCTCTTGCCGACTACTTCCAAAACATCGCCTATGTTTGCGCCGATTTTCGCCATGTCTTCAGGATCCATCCTGGCATAGGCTCTGCCCATATCCTTAATTAAGGATTCGACTACCTTCAATTTTAAGGCCTGATCGGTGGTTTTTCCCATTTTTATAGCTCCCAAATTAGTTGAGGAACTTGATTTCAAGCATTCCGTTGTTGCATGAAAGTTTCATTTTACTTTTGTCACAAGCTCTCGGCAACAAAAGTTCTTTGTGATATTTTTTGTCCCCCTTAGACGCCGAAATTGTAAGAACATCGTCTTTTATGTCAATTTTCACGTCCTTGGGACCGATACCGGGGGTTTCGGCCACCACGAGAATGTGATCATCCTCTTCAAAAATATCTACAAGCGGTTCCCTGACTTCGTGAACCACTGTACGACCTGAATCTTTGTCTTTGACCACATTTCCAAAAGGCTCGACTTTGATACGGTCTTCGCCCTCCTTGCCAAGCCCAAATTTGACATTGAATCCGTATACAGCGTTGATCTCCTTGTCCCCTTGCGAATTTGGGATTTCCCCACTTGCATTAAATTCTTTACCTTTCTCGGCAAGATCAGCCAGTTTATGTACAAGGTCTGAAAGACCACCAAGGAAACCACCAATGTTTGGTCCGCTTCCACTTTCTTCGGATGCGCCTCGAGTCTTCTTTGCCATTATTCTTCCTCCGGATATAACTTGATGCCGTACTGCTTTATCTTTGTATGGATTGTCTTGTAATCGATTTGCAATAAACGCGCCGCCTTGGCCTTGTTGCCCCCAGTTTTTCTCAGGACCTTGGCCAGGATCTTACTCTCGACGTCCGCTGTCGCCTTCTGAACTATTTCCCTAAGAGAGAGCCCATTCCAAACCTCTTCCCTTTTACCAACACTGAGATCGTTTGACATGGCTTCCGGCATTGAGCCCAAGACAAGATTTTCCGGACCAACCCAATCCCAGGATTGAAGAACTGCCCGCCTTATGGCCGACTTCAACTGACGGACATTCCCAGGCCACGGATAATTTCTTATCAGTTCCAGCCCGGAATCGGAAAATCCTTTGACGTCTTTGTTGAGTTCCTCGTTGGTTTCGTTGAGAAACCGTTGCGCAAGGTAAACTATGTCTTCTTTTCTCTCCCTGAGTGGTGGAATTACAACTGTGAATTCACTCAACCTGTAAAACAGGTCTCTACTAAACCGTTCCAGAGCTACCTCAGTATTAAGCTCTTTATTCGTAGCAATAATCAGCCGAACATCCATATGTACGCACTGTCGTCCCCCAACTCTATAGAAAGTCTTCTCCTGGATTGCGCGCAAAAGTTTCGACTGGCAACTCAAAGGCATGTTTGTTATCTCGTCCAGAAACAATGTTCCGCCTTGGGCCAATTCAAATTTCCCCATCCTCGACGAAATAGCTCCAGTAAAAGACCCCTTTTCATGACCGAACACCTCTGATTCAAAAAGTGTTTCAGGAATGGCCCCACAATCCACTGGGACCATGAGTCTGTCCGACCTAGGGCTGAATCTATGGATAGCCTGAGCGACCAATTCTTTTCCGGAACCTGTTTCTCCCTGAATTACGACTGAAAAATTCGATCCTGAAACCAGAGTTATCTCTGAAACCAGCCTGTCGACGCTGGCGCTAGGTCCCATCAGTTTCTTGATTCGCCCCCTTGTTAGGTCGCTTTCTTTTCGATGGCTATTCCCGGAAAGGATCCTTCTTTCTGCAATTGCGGATCTGATTCTTTCGATCAGAGCATTGTTATCCAGAGGTTTGGGCAAATAGTCGTACGCGCCCTTCTTAATAGCTTCAACCGCGTCGTGAACTCCAGAGTAGGCAGTTATCATGATCACCGGCAATCTTGAATCGATTTTCCTGGCCCTCTTCAAGACCTCAATTCCATCCATACCCGGCATCCGGACGTCGAGCAGAACCACCTCCGGCAATCCTAGTTTAATCATTTCAAGGGCCATCTCTCCGTCATGAGCTACCAGAGCGGTAAATCCTCCTCTTTTAACTACCCGGAACAGAATGTCGCAAAAGTCTTTTTCGTCATCTACGATTAGGACTCTGGCGCCCTCAGCGCCATTTTGATCTCTATCCATGATACTTTTCTCCAGACAAGCAGGGAAGAGCGCACATTGTCACGTGATTACAGGGGCAATTGGAGTTGCGACTTCGATGTCATCATCCAGCAAAGGGATCACATTGTGTAGCATGCCTATGAACAGAACCCCGACTTCGCCCGGGTTCAGGGTTTGGTTTATTCTTTTTGCAATAAATTCATCTCTCTGTTTGAGAATTTCTTCGCTTTGGTTGTTGACCAACTTTTCTGGATCGGTCGAAGCGGATTCGTGAAAAGCCTCGATTGCAAGGTTGTATTCTTCTATCAAGAGGTCGGGAGATTCCGTGCCAACGAGAACCGCCCCCTTGTCAATCAATTGCTTAACAAGCCTGTGATTTAGGCTGCCCGCAGACGCCAACCTCTCCACAAGCGCTGTCTCTTTTCCGTCATCAGAAAAAGGCAAGCCATCCTGATAGATTTTTGTATTTGGAAAGGGAAGATTCAGGTTTTTGACGGTCTTGGCAAGCTCATTCCAATAATGATCTATTGATAGCTTCTTCCTTCGCCAGGCTTGCAGGCCCATTTTTTTTACATAGGCGTCTCTCACAATAGAACTTTGGTCACCCATGTCGGTTTGAGTGTGGACGATCGGCAGATAGTAGAGTTTTCTTTTGTTGGGGATGTTCGAGGAGATTTTTTTATGTGTGGACACTTGAAACGACTCCCTCTATTTTGCCGAACCATGGAACTATTTCCGTAGAACAGAATCCACATATTGATGAATTTGTCCATCAACATCAACCAGCGGTGCGAAGAAACTATCCAACGAGCTTTCTCGGAAAGCGGCGCCCCATAACTGACTAAATCTCATCAGCCTTGAGGCTTTACTATCGAAACAGATCGTCCTAAAAGAGTCATCGTCGAACTGTTTCAAGCAATGAACCATTAAATGGAGCAATATGTGCGCCAGGCCATCTGAAGTCGCATTCACCGGTCTTTTTATTAGATTTCCCAGAAAACCTCAGGGTGTCCCGGTCTGAAAAATGATCGTGGTTCAGTTCTTGCTCCTTAAATCACATTTAGCGTACAGATTTTGACCATGAGCCTCAATGGGAACATGGTTTTATCAGTTTTTTTAAAAGAAATTCTAATCGTTATCGCGTAAATCCGTCGATAGGAATAGAAGTCCAATGGAAGATCATTACAAACAGGAAGCGTTGAGGTCTGAAAAGAGGCGACTTGAAACGGAAGTTTCAGTCCCAACCGGGGAGATACCGGATTTACGATTTCAACTCGATTCTAGAAATTCCCGTTTGGAGGAAGATGAAGAGTTTCTGAAACTTCTTCTGGAATGTTTCAACGGAATTTTTTTCAAGGGAACCGTCGATGGCAAAACCTTCTCTCTATCTGGAGATTTTGAGAAGATAACCGGCTATAGCAGAAATGAAATAGCATTCGACGCAAATACGTGGACCAGCCTTATACACCCTGAGGATTTGAATTCAGTTGAGGATGAGATCAATCAACTGACATACGTTCCCGGTGTTGCAATGAAAAGGGAGTTTAGAATTGTAAGAAAAGATGGCGAATTACGATGGGTTAATGTTTTCGCCCATTCCAGCAAATCCAGGGGCCTCGAATCAATACTGATTCAGGCGGCGATGTTTGATATTTCCGGTAGAAAAGAAGAGGAGGCGCTTGCAATCTCTAAGGAAAAAAGAAAGGCCCTAGAAGAAACAGCAGGGGGCATTGCGCACAATTTCAATAATATTCTCCAGGTTATTTTGAGCGGCGCTCAGTTGATCAAGTCGGACCTAAGCGCAGGCGCAGGCAACCTCTCGGAAGTTTCGGAGGTTTTGGAACTAATTCTAAAAAATTGTCGGATCGGAGCTCAAATCGTAAAAAGGCTGGGAGTTTTTGCTGGAACTATCCAGGATTATGCCCGTCTTAACTACGAATTATTTGATCTTGCCGACGCTGCACGGAGCGCGCTCGCTTATATCGAAGACTGGCGCGCAAATGGCTATGCCGGTCCTGGTGAGTTAATTAAGTTCCATATGGATATTGAGAATGATCTCTATGTTTCGGGTTCCAAGAATGAAATGTCCCGTGTCATCTCGGTGCTTATCAAAAATGCGTTTGAATCCATCCAATCAACTGGAAATATCAGCTTGGCGGTTCGTTCCGACGCTGATACAGCTATTCTGGAGGTAAGTGATAGTGGAGTGGGGGTTAAACAGGACCATCAGGAAAAGATATTTACTCCTTTCTTCTCTACCAAGACAAGCGTTGGTTCCGGTCTCGGACTCCCCGTAGCTATGAAAATTGTTGAGGACCATGGTGGAAGAATTACGTTTCGCAGTTTAGAAACACAGGGATCAGTTTTTAGGATTCAACTTCCGAAGGTATGTCCTGTCTTTGAGGGTAATATTATTCCAGCCAGTCAGATGACCCTCGGAACGAAGAAAATCCTTTTGATTGATGATGACAAGACTGTTCTGAATTTTTTACGGAAGAGAATCAAGCGGCTAGGATACGATGTCTATGACGCCAATTCAGCGTTTGAGGGTTTGAGAAAGTTCAAAGATGAATCAGTCGACGTTATAGTGTGCGACCTTGCTTTACCCGGAATGAATGGTCTGGGAATAGCGAGAGAAATCAAACAAATTTGTTTAGCAAACGATATTGTTAAGCCTTTGTTCATAATTCTGACCGGATGGAATGTCGACCCTAGCAAGAAAGACAAGTTTCTTGAATTCGGCATTGATGAGATTTTACAAAAACCAGTTGATATCTCCAGAATCATTTCAATTATTGATTCAGCTATTCCTCCAACGCAACGTTCACAGCTTCTACAATCGACAGACACTGTCCGTTGATGATCCAGATTCCCTCGCCGCAATAACGCGTTGCCGACACAATTGGGGTATCGGGTCCTGGAGGGAATCTCCTGCAATATCCATCACTCACGCGCATGGATAGTTGTTCCCAGAAAAGACAATTCTGGCAGTCAATGCCATATTGAGTGAGTTTATTCTGAAAGTTCATGTGGTTTCCCCGCGACCCACAATAGGAGCTTTGCTTTCAAAGATGAATAGAGCCTTCAACTTGTCCCAAAAGTCGCCACCCAAAACAAACAGGCTGACCAAAAAGATCAGATCACCGGCCACCACTATTAGTAACTGATTTCTCTGAAACAGAGGGAAGAATTGCGCTAGATAAGGACTAAGCCATCCGGAAATTATCGTAAGCAGAAAAAGCCCTATGCCTAAGTGATGTCTGGTTCTGCCTACCGACCTAGGAAGAGCGTAACGTTTAAACAACGAGAAAGAGCGCCTCTTCAGATAGTTAAACCCTTCCTTTCCAAGGACTATCGCGGCCAAAAGCATAAAGAACTCTGGAGCCCCCAAGCCCAGGAACCCTGAAAGAAAGGGCTTCCAAACTGGAGGCAGGTCTGAAGTAATTATTAGTGGTATGAAGAGTGGAACGACCAAACCAAACACGAATAGCAAAAGCCCGATAAAAAACCGCAATCTAGACAGATTTTCCCTAGAATCAGCTTCGTTTTCCTTTACGGTCAATCGGAAGGTCCTCCAGAAATATCTCGGGGAAACCCCAAGTGGCGCTTTCTCTACGCGTTGCGCGTGATCTAGTTGCAACGCCAAGCCTGGAGATCGACAGGAAAAGTCTCCCTGGAGGCTTGACGGCTGAACATTTTTACTAGCGCAGGAGCGAGTTTTCAGTCGCCTTTATCACATGGTCTGGAATTCTGGGGCGCCAGCAGCCAAGTCTTTGTTTCGCCAGGTCTTGAGACCTTATCATAACCCCAGACGCTTTTTTCTTTGGTGAAAACTTTTTCTCCGGTCTCGAACAATGTAACTTGTCCAGATGACAGCAATTTAGCGACTCCTTCCAGTTCGGCGCCCCTAAGAATCGCTACAAGCTGGTTTTGCGTTTCGTGCGAATCCGCCGCGTACATGTCGCGGACCACAACTCTGCAGTCTAGGTCTACAGCCCAGGCCACTCCTGAAAAAATCAAGATGCAAACAATGATAGCCAGCGCCCTTTTCATCGTTTCCATCCTCGTGCGCATTTTGGTTTAATGGCGACAACGGTTATTTGGAACAAGGTTTTGCAACCTCTATAGAGATAAACCATTTCTTTTCGTCGATGTCTCTTGTGATCTCATTGAGAGCTTTCCCTTGGGTTATCATCCGTATTTTCTCCCCTGGCTTCATCACTAGTATTTTTCCGTCCAACATTAATCTCGTAAGTTTTTCCATCTCCTGGTTCTTGAGCAGGGCATTGGCAATTTCCCAACTAACCTCCGAATCAGCGGCCAAAGCGTCTTCAGTTACGACGTAGCAGTCTGATCCAGCCTGAACAAGGCCCACTGAAAAACATAAACTGAATAACACAATAATAAATTTCTTCATTCCCGACCCCCAGGGTCTGTATGTTTTGTAATTAGGACAATGATACCACATGAAAAGATCACGACGAAATGTTCTATCATCAATTTGGGGCCAGATGGTTGGGATATCAAATTTCGTGAGATTGTTTTATCCGCTATGTTGTCAAAAGACCAAAAACCGGAGTTTCAGGAAGGACTATTTAGTCTTGTGGCAAGGGAGGGCCCCGCCACAAGACCGCAAAATCCAACCTATCGTTTCTATTTCTTCTGGGAGGATGGCTCCAGAAGTTCGAGAAGACGTCTTAGGCCTGGAGGATTATTGAATTCATCTACCAATTGACTCGTGGAACCCGCTGTCGGGAGTGTCGGCCGGTTAGGACAAGTGATTAATTCTCCAAAAAATTGTTCGAAATAAGGTTGCGTCAATTCGACTATCCATCCGTGGTCCTCGCCGGAATACCTACCAGGAGAGGTTTTTAAATCACCTCGTGTAGGAGCCGCTCCGTTGAAAACTGCGTCATACTGCTCACCTGGGTCCCACCAGAGATTGTATAGCGCAGGAAACGCGAGATTCAGTTGGGGTCCCAGCCAAGTGTCTTTGGCGGTGAACAAGAGCTTGAAGTTTGTCACTCGCAAGCCCCCGAACGCCAAGTCCGTCACATAGAAAAAATTATCCCTAGTGGACGGCCCCTTCCCAAGAATATAGTCAGCGTTTTCAACTCCATCAAAGACAATGTCCTTACCGTTATTGTCTTTCCAAATACGAGTCGGGGCTGTTCCTCCGGCCAGTTTTACGAACGTCGGCCACCAGTCCATGTGGGACATGATCTCGTTGGCCACTGTGCCCGCCTTTATCCTGCCCGGCCACCACGCCATCGCTGGAACGCGATATCCTCCCTCGTAGGAACTACCTTTCATACCTCGGAATGGAGTGTAACCGGCATCCGGCCATGCGTCGACCCAGGCCCCATTGTCCGTTGTCCAAACCACCAGAGTATTCTCGGCAATCCCATTGTCACGCACCGCCTGCATTATCTGGCCTGAGTTGTCATCCAGTTCCATTAAGGCGTCAAGATATCTGCCGCCACCCGGTGATTTCCCCTTGAAGCGCGGAGACGGATTGTTCGGGTTGTGGACTTTCATGAAACAGACGTACATAAAGAACGGCTTGTCATCCTTGGCGTGCCGCTTGATGTAATTGACCGCATCCTCGCGAATAACATCGTCAACGGTAGCCAAATCTTCATAGCCAAATTTTTGTTTTACAATTTTGGGAGGCTGGCCGGCCTTTCCTTCCCATTGACTCAAATCAATCTTTTTCCACGCTTCCATAAACTTCTTGTTGTTCACCGGAAAATCCGGCTGCAATGGCAGGTAGTCGTAAGCGTATACTCCGGCGTAATATGGGAGCATGAAGCGCATCTCATCGAAACCGTGCTCAATCGGGAAAGTCTCCGGAGAATCCCCCAAGTGCCATTTACCCCACTGGGCGGTTTGGTAGCCGAGCTTCTTGAGAGCTTCAGCAATTGTAGGGTCCTCTTTTTTCAGACCATTGAGGTCTCCCGGCGCAAGGACGGTAGACAGAGCTGTCCTTATCGGAATCCGACCCGTAATGAATGAAGCTCGACCCGCTGTGCAGCTAGCCTGACCGTAATAGTTTGTGAAACGAGCGCCTTCCGAAGCAATGCGGTCAAGATTCGGCGTTGGGCAACCTCGGTTCTCGCCACCACCGTAACATCCCAAATCACCCCATCCCACATCGTCGGTCATAATCACTATAAAGTTTGGTTTTTTTTGCTGAGCGGCCGAAGAAACCGGCAAAGACAAGACTAGAGCCACCACCACGCTAACTGCTAACGTAAGCGAGAACAGTCGATGTTTCCAGTGCCACATCTTGACTACTCCTTTCAGAAGCGCCTTGAACTTTGACTTGCATGAATAGGCTAATTATTTTTCCCCACAAACCGAATTTTTACCACAGTAGTCGCAGCGAAAGCCAGAAGATAGAAGCGCCCAAGACAAGTCCGCCGGAATCGTTTGTGGTAAGGCGCTTCTACAGATTTGACCACTGCTTCCCCCGTATGATTTTGTCCGCTTTATGGATAAAAGCGCAAACGGTCAGAAGTTCAGAGTCATTCCAGAATAGCCTTGCAGCGTCTGGTTTCTGTAAACTTCGCTGAGGAGTAGTGTAGCTTGTTCGCCTGTACAGTGGCAGGGAACAATCAACTCCGGAGAAAATGACTTGAGTGAGGAGATTGTCCTTTCGAGGCGACGTTCATCCGCATTCAGCAGGTGAAGACCGCCAATGATCGCTCTAACCCTCGAAATTCCTGTAAATCGACATATGTAATCAAGAGTATTTATAAGACCGGCGTGGCAGCAGCCCAAACAAATTATCAGGCCGGCGCCCGTATTGATCCAAAGGGCCTGATCGTCGTCAATCCGATCGGGGCGATCGCCTTTCTCATCCAGAAAAAATGGCCCCCCCACATCTTCAAAATCCGAGTTACGTGGAATTGGACCGGTTATGCCCATCCCTTCGACAAACGTGACGGGTTCAGATGATACCCAGTGGATCTTGCTTTCCTGAATGCTGTTGATAGCGATGATTGATTCCTTTGGCATCTGAATGCAATGTGAGACTCCGTTTCGGATGACATATCGCGGGAGGACTGCGCCAGGATGGCAGTATATTTCCATTTGTTGAGATTGCCTAAAGACGCCGGAGATTCCACCAGTGTGATCGTAATGTCCATGACTGAGAACTATTATATCGATTTCTTTCAGGCTTACACCAAGTTCCCTGGCGTTGAAGGCTAAAGCCTGACCCTGACCCGTGTCAAAAAGAATGCGCCTATCGCCCAAACGTAACCACAATGAAAAACCGTGCTCGCTTACCAGTCCCTCCCCGGCCCTGTTGTCGACTAAAACGGTTATTGATAAATTAGATTTCACCTGGTTCATCTCCTGTTGGGGGTTCATTAATCCTTTTGATCTCACGGAAACCATTTTTAGAGCGGCTATGGAAACCTCTTCATAAATTGAGCCACAGCCGCATTCACCGTATACCTTCCGATTATTTTATTGTCACTCACGATTGGTATCAGCTTCGAGTTTTTCCAAACGTCTCATAATAAGATCAAGCTGGGATTTCAAGGCTTCGGCCTGATTTTTTAGGGCCAGCTTTTCCCTGTCGGGTGTTTGTCCCTGAACCGGGGGGCCATAAACGCCGTATGGCGCCCGGCTTTGAATTCCAGGGGCGTAATTCGATCGACACCATCCTCTTCCACCGCCGAACTGTCCCCACCCTCTACGCGCTCCCAAACCTAGACGATTCACTGGTAAGGGATTGGCGTATCCCGCCGTTCCTCCGCCTGAACAGTAACCCGCCGCTCGACCACTCATGGCGCCCATCCCCATTGGTCCTGTTCCGTCTCCTCTTGGCATAGTAATGTCCTCCTCCTAATTTGCTCTCTTTCATTCTCTCATCATCGAAGCGCCACACTTGGAACATTTTTGATCAACACAAGGGACCCCTCGTTCGTGGACGGCTCGTTCGCCACATGACGGACAGACGCAATATCCACCAGGGCCAGAAGCAACGCCACTCATGCCGCCTGCCCTTCTGCCTCCTCTACCCTGGCCCTGGCCCCGACCGCCGCCTGTTCCCTGGCCTCCACCAGTTCCGCCTCCTGCTCCGCCACTTTGTCTTCCATTCATAATTTTTTTCTCCTCAACCTGTTCTTGCATTCCACGGAATCGTTGTCGACCGATCCCGCCGCAACCTGGCATTGTGAAGCGTTTTTCCCGCAACCTGCCGTTAATCCATGCTACTACCACTTGCTTTAAATCTCCCGCTACAAATGGGACTACCTGAATCCCGTACGCGACAACTATATCGTATACAGGTCTGGAAATGGCCCCGCACACAAGGCTGTCGAGTCCCAGTTCGACAAAATGAATCGCCTTTTGAACCGGAAGGTTGTCCGCAAGCAGTTCTTCTCTTTCGGATACTATTTTCCTAGAGACCGCTTCAACCACGCAAACATTACGTGCCGTATCAAAGACAGGCGCAATGCGATTATCCATGTAAGAAAAAGCCGCCTTCATAACCTTGAATCCTGTGAACAGTCTCTTGCCGCATGATTTAGCACAGAGCGTGCCAATACTGGCGCATGGCCTTTATAATAGCTAGGTTAATGATATTAAAGGAGTTGTTATTTAAGAATACTTGAGCGTGGAGCGCGATAGAGTAGCTCTTAAGCTACTCTATCGGTAGCATTAGGCATCATCTATGCTACTCTACTCGGGGGACGCCATGACGTCCATCCATCTTTGGCAGTTTAATTCCCAGTTTCCTGATCCTTCTGAAAAGAGTGGTTTTATGAATGCCAAGTTCTTTGGCCGCAGCCAGCCTGTTGAAGCCATTTCGTTCTAGGGCGGACTGTATGGCCTTTGCGTCCAAAAGGTCATGGGCTGACTTAATATCCGAAGACCCCGGACTGGACCAAACGTGCGCGGTCAGTTCATCAGGAAGCGCCCCAATCCCGATCAGACCTTCCTGGAGCATGACGAATGAACGTTCAATGACATTTTCGAGTTCCCGGATATTCCCCGGCCATTCATGAGCCATGAGAAGAGAAAGGGCCTCCCCCGTGATCCCTTGAATGGATTTTTCCTGCAAACGGTTCAAGCGTTCAATGAATTGCGCAACCAGGAGTGGTATGTCTTCTCTGCGTTTTCGTAGTGGAGGCAATTCTACCCTTAATACATTTACCCGGTAATAAAGGTCTTCCCTGAACGTCCCCTTGCGCATCTCCTCAGACAGATCTTTGTTCGTCGCCACGACGACTCGCGCGTCCGTCACCTCGGTTCGTGTCGCTCCTAGTGGTTCATAGGTCTTTTCCTGGAGAACACGGAGCAGTTTCACCTGAAGAACGAGACTTAATTCTCCTATCTCGTCCAGAAAGATGGTACCGTGACCGGCCAGAGCGAAACGTCCCGGCTTATCCCTGACCGCTCCGGTAAAAGCTCCCGCTTTGTATCCGAAGAGTTCCGATTCCAATAGCGCATCTGGTAAGGCCCCGCAATTGACAGCGACCATCGGCCCTTTCCGCCTGGGGCTCAAGCTATGGATCATTCGGGCCACTAATTCCTTGCCCGTACCCGTCTCCCCCAATATCAGGACTGTACTCGGACTGGCGGCAATTGCAGGAAGCGCTTCCAGGATCCTTTGCATCAATGGGCTTCTGCTTGTCATACCGCCTATCCGAAATTTTCCCTGTAGTTCCTGTCGCAAGGCTTCAACCTCGCTCAGGTCGCGAAACGTCTCCACCCCTCCTGTCAGTTTACCGTTCATGTCCTTCAACACGGCTGTTGACACGCTTATAGGGACGCGGGAACCATCAGCTTTAATAATGTAACAGGACTTACCAATGATGGGCTTGCCGGTCTCAACTGTCTGGCGCAAGGCGCAATCCGACCCACACATGCTCGAACGAAGCACATCCGAGCAGAGACTTTTGATAGCTTCTTTTTTGGGAACACCAGTGATTTCCTCAGCAGCGCGGTTGAACGATGTGATTCGCCAATCCTGACCAACCGTAAAAACACCATCAGAGATGCTTTCGAGGATGGTTTCGTTGGGTGTGTAGGAACGCGGCTCTTTTTGTTTCTTGGGGCTTTTCATCACTGGACCTAGACATGAAAGTGATGAAACTCAATCACTTGCGACATGGATAATTTTGAAAATGGGGAAACCAGCAATCAAAACTAGGTGGAGGGTTGGCTCCCCGAGTAGGACTCGAACCTACAACCTAATGGTTAACAGCCACTCGCTCTGCCGATTGAGCTATCGGGGAATTTGAAAATTGTCACGTTTCGACGCAACATGTACAATCTCTATATATTTAGAGAATGCGGAGGTTTTGTCAATGCCAAAATTCTCAATGGGATTAAAAATAGCGCAAGTCTTTAGTTCTCTTGAATTCTTGCCTGCTACTGGATTTCATAAGACTTTATGAGGCCCATTTCCTGATTTTTGGAATTTCTTTGACATCCCAGTCGTCTGAGATTCTGATTTTGACAAATTGCTCGAACAAAGAGTCAATTAGCCCTATCCCTTCTTCCATCAAGCCCATTTTCTCCAAAAAAGCGCCCTCTGTGTCTTCGTCTCCCCCATCTTCCAACGGCGCTGTCTTGGGGGTCCTCAAAGATCCGAAAGAAAACCAGCTTCCTTTTATTATCATTGAGAATTCGTTTTCCGAATTCTTGATTGAAATCTTCGCCTCTTCAATTTTCTTGCCTTCCCGTATGGCCGCCAAACCCTCCCGAAGTTCAGAAAACTCCCCTTTGATTGTTACTATCTGCGGCGTATCTACGTCAGTAAGATCAAGCGTCATACGATCATGGAACACAACCTCAATAGCTTTTCCGCCATCTATTTCAATGCTTCCACCCGTTTGCTCCGATTTGAACCACAGCCATGTTAGAAATTCCCTTCCGAGGAAGGCCTTTTCCCTTAATATATCCAAAAAATCCATGTCAGACTCCGACGATATTCGTTAATTCGAGCTTTTTAATCGTGCTGTAGAATCAGGGCGCCATAACGCATGATCTCACCTGTTCCAGACTGAGACGATCTTTCTCCGTAGCAACCATTTCCATTGATCGAATATATGGAAGCAGCGGAATTAGGCTGAGTCCAAAGCTCTTCTTGAAATGATCTTCCACCCGTTCCCTTGCTCTAGGGCTCAAAGCCGACAGGTAAGCCACAGACGCTGCGGTATCCCAGACAAGGTCAAAAACCTGTATCGACGGAAAGACTTGTCTTTTCAATGACTCTTTGAGCGCTTCTTTCATTTCACGCATTTGGTTGGCGGACATCCTTTTTTGGCCGGTTCGTTCAAGCAATTTTCGTCTTTCTTTTTTCACTTCAGTCTCTAAGATTCTGGGCGGAATACGAACCGTGTCAATTCTGAAAGACAGAGCCACGTAGTTTGACCTTACATAAGACGCTCCGTTAAACTCGTAATTGTCAAAATCATCGATGCTTGTCCAGCCGAATCCAATCAACTCTCCCGGTTGATCAGTACGGCTATATGAACCGCGTTTTACTCCATCATGGATTGAATCCCAAAACGACCCTTCTATGTTTCCCTTGACGCGATATCGCATCACTGAAACAGACCTAGAGGCGAATCCCATACTGTTCCTCCAAATTCATGCGCCTTGAGCTTACTCCAACGCAAGTGGTCAACATAGACCAAACACGGTCAACTGACAATACAGAGAAAGCTGATTACATTAAACTATTGAGGGGGTAAAGTCGTAGGAACTCAACAACGCTATCTACAACCTTTTGTTCAGTACCAAAGTGGAAATGATCAACGGCCGGCAAAAGAACTATCCGTTTCGGCTCTGGTACATTTTCGGCAAGTTCCTGAAATTTCTTTTGGGAACATACGAAGTCCCTGTCGCCTGCGATAAGCAATTTCGGACGCATCTCATCGGTTAGAAAGCTAAAATCATAGATATCTAAAGGAGGGGAGACGCCTACGAGTCGCATAGGCCTTTCATCTACTAACGCCGCCTTAAGGCCCACCCAGCAACCAAAAGAATAGCCTGCAAGGATTATGTTTGAGGAGTCAACACCATCGTAACGGTCGATAAAACCTAGCGCCGCCTTGACGTCGTCCATTTCCGCCGTACCCTCCCCATGCTTTCCCCCACTGCCGCCCACACCCCTGAAGTTGAATCTCAATGTCGCTATGCCAATCTTTAGCAAACCAGACGCTAGTTTTGAGGTGACGTTGTTGAGCATATTCCCGCCATACAAAGGATGAGGGTGCAGCGCCAAAGCTACGGGAGGGCGATCATCGACGCCCTCCGGGAACTCGAAAATTCCTTCGAGCTTTATTTGTCCGCAGGAAATTTCTATTTTTCTGCTCTCAATCAAATGATCCTCCGGATTGGGTCCTGAATAATTGGATGAACTGAATGTAAAAGCTTATATTAATTTCGAACAGGGATTCGCACAGTGAATGTCGCCCCTTGCCCCGGGACCGACGCTACGATTATTTCTCCATCGTGATTGCGCACAATGCCGTAGCTCACGGACAACCCCAGGCCTACTCCTGATCCTTCGGATGAAGTCTTTGTGGAAAAGAATGGATCGAATATATTTTCCATTATGTCTTCGGATATCCCTGCTCCTGTATCACAGAAATCCACTTCCACTAGGTTGTTCATCAGTCGAGTCCTAACTGTCAGGGTACCTTTGCCTTTCATGGAGTCAACGGCGTTTAAAGCGAGATTCATAAAGACTTGGCGCATAAGGTTTTCGTCAATAAGGACTGAAGGCAATGTGGATTCCAGGTCAGTAGTCACATGGATTCCGAGGAAACGTTCCTGATGAACAATGATTTCCAGGGTTTTTTCTATTACTTCATTGATTGAACAGGGTTTCTTTTTAATAGGAGTTTCTCTCGCAAAATCGAGCACTCCGTGAACAATGTTTCTTATTCTCTGGGTTTCAGAAACTATCACTCCAAGGTCTTTCCGGGTCTGCTCATCATCCCTAAACTTTTTCAACAGTAGACTTGCGAAAGTCAGGACCCCTGTCAAAGGCTGGTTTATCTCATGAGCGATTCCTGCGGACAGCTGCCCCAGAGCGGAAAGTTTTTCCGACCGTATTAGCTGTTTCTCAAGTTTCTTTTTTTCTGTCAGGTCAGTGAAAATTCCCACAGATCCGGACTCCTTGGATCCCTCATACAAAATTGAGGCGGAAATATAAACGGGTATTGGACGACCATCTTTATGCAGGATCTCAACCTCCCGTTTTTGGAGAACACCCTTTCCTCCAAAGTCTTCCGATCTCAGATCTTTCATAATTTGTTTAGCTACTCCAGGCGGGTACAGATTGACTATGTTCATTGCGCCAACAACAGTCTCCTTTGAGTATCCAAGCAATCTCTCGGCAGCCGAGTTGAAGATTACGATTTCTCCACCCTTTTTCACAGACACTATAGCGTCTGGAGAGTTTTCTATAAGGTTCTCCCTAAATTTGTAGGCCCTCTCGAGTTCGTCATTGGCTTCCCGCACAAGTATTTCCAGGTTCTTGGTGTACTTTTTCAGCTTCCTTTTCAATCCCAATTTCTCCAGGGAACGCTTGATTGAAAGAGATAGAAGCTCTTCACTAACCGGCTTTGTAAGAAAATTTGACGCTTCCTTTCTCAAACATTCTACCGCCATATCCATGTCACCATGTCCGGTGATCATTATGACTTCCGTCTCGGGTTTCAATGACTTGATCTTTCCCAGCAATTCTATTCCATCCATCCCCGGCATCCGGGCGTCAATTATCGCGATGTCGGGCGTCTCTTGCTGGAACAGCGTTAAAGCCGAATAGCCGTTTTCAGCCGTGAACACATCATAGCCATCAAGTTCCAGACTCATCTTTAAAAGATTGAGTATGCCGGCTTCATCATCAACGAGCAGAATTTTTGTCATATTTTTCGCCCCTGCGATGTTTTAGGGAAAGTGACCTTGAAAACCGTCCCGGGCATTTGAGATTCCACTATCTCAATAGAACCGTTATAATCTTTTACAATGCCGTAACTTATCGCCAAACCAAGTCCTGTCCCGTGGCCTGACTGCTTTGTAGTGAAAAAGGGCTCAAATATTTTGGATCTTAGACTCTTGGGAATTCCCGGTCCAGTATCGGATATTGTGGCTGTTACCCGGTCCTCTTCAATTCCTGATCTCACGAATACGCGATCGCCGGTAACCAGAGGTCCGTGCTCTTCATCACCTTGACGTTTCGACAGTATAGCGTCGCGAGCGTTCACGATCAAATTCATAAAGACCTGCTCCAACCTGTTTGCGTTACCCCTGATGAGCGGAAGTTCGTCCTGGAGTTCGAGCGCAAATTCTATTTTGTGAGTTTCCAGTTGGCTTCTCAAAAGTGAGGCGCTTTTTCTGATGGGCTCGTTTATGTCCAGGAGCCCCGTGGTTTCGTCTGTTTTTCGTCCAAACTCTCTCAGATGATTGATAATCCCTGTCGCCCGACTTACACCATCATTGATCTCCTGCGCCACTTTAAAGAACTCGTCCGTAGAAATATCTCCTGTGGTTCTCAGTTTCTTTGACAGGAAATCAACCCCTATACGTATCACGTAAAGAGGTTGATTGAGTTCATGGGCAATTCCAGTGGCCATCTCGCCAAGCGTAGCCATTTTGCCTGCGTGGATCAGTTTTGCCTGTTTTTCAAGCTTCTCTGTAGCGTCCCATGCGGCTATCATAAGAACCGGGCGGTTTTCATAATTGCCGGCCGCCACATTAAAATTGACGACAAAGACTGACCCGCTTTTCCGCCTTCTCCTCAATATAGGGAGCGGGGCAATCTCGCTCAGATCAAGATTGCGCAAAAGAGACCGGGTAGGCTCACGATCAGTCTCCGGGGCCAAGTCGTCAAAATTCATCAGTAGAAATTCTCCTCTGACAAATCCATATTCCTCCTCGGCGCGAGCATTGACATCAAGAATTTTCATGGTCTCTCTGTCAATTACAAATAGAGGAGTCGGCCCTTTGTCGAAAAGAAACCGGTAGCGTTTTTCAGATTCGATCAATCTCGATTCCGACGCCTTCAAATTCATTAGCATACGGTTAAACGAGCTTGTCAGTTGGTGTATCTCGTCCCCGCCACTAACGTCAAACTCTATCGGGGGTTCCAGGCAATCAACATTCGAGGCTGCAGCTTTGCCTATGATGTGATTGTCAGTTATAGATGAACTGTCCCTACTGATTTGATCGGCCTTCTCAGTGAGTTCCTTTAGCGGTTCAGCAATTTTTTGTGAAATACGGTCGATGAACAACCATCCAATAGCGATGACGATCAGGCTCGCGAAAAGGTGTATAAACTTAAGATGCTGAATTACATCATGGTCCTGGCTTAAGCGCGGGAATATTGTGATTCCCAGGATAGCGGCAATTGTAATGACTACACCGGCGAAAATCAGGAGAGCGCTGGCCAGTATCCTGTTCCTGAAAGATACCAAGGACAACGCCCATCGTTTAACCCTGTCAGGAAGAAGAGGTTCAATTTTCTGAAGAAATTTTTCAATGAGGTCCGGTCCGTGGTGGACAATAGGGACCGTAGTTTTCAAACCGGGGGCGGAAGATTGCGCGACTCCATTGTGGCTATGCCCCATGTGAGGACGATCATGAGTTCTGCCAAATTCGTCCATCTTGACTTCCCCGTGGAACCGGTCCTGTCGAGGATCGACTTTCTGAACGTATTCTTGCCGGTCAGTCCCAGCCTATCTCATCAAAATACATCCTGAGATCTTCCCTGAGATTGTCGTATTCGTTTTTGACATCCTGATACAAACGCGCATTTTGAATGGCCATGGCCGCCTGATCGGAGAATTCTTTCAATACTCGTGATTCTTGGGGCACGAAAGCTCTTTCTTCGCTGGCATAGACCCTAAGCGCACCGATTACCTTTCCTGGAACTTTAAGTGGTACGCTAAGGATGGAGACTATACCTTCTTTCATGGCATCCTCAGGATATTGTGTTCGAGGATCATCTGCAGCGTTCTTGACCCAGACGACCTCTCCCTTGAGAATCGTCTCCCCAATACTCTTGGAAGCGTCGATGGGTCCTTTCGAAACGTATTTCCGGCTCAGGCCATGAGTCCCAACTACCATTAGCCTCTTGTGACTCTTATCTAACAGACTCAAGGATGAGCCTTTGGCTTTCATGGCTTTCGCTACCCCCTGAACGATGTAATCCAGAACCTTTTCGAGATTCAGAGAGGATGCTACAGAGGTTTTCACTTCATAAAAAACGTCTTCCAGGTATTTCTTCTCCAACCGATTCCTGCGATCTTCAAATGCCTTTGCCACACTGTCTGGGAGCGATTCGGCGCTGATCGGTTTAAATAGGTAATCGAAAGCCCCGGCCCTCATAACCTTTACGGCAGTCTCGACCGATGGCGCAAAGTCTGTAACGATAATTCTAAGGTTAGGGTCAAACTCCAATGACGATGACAGTAAATTGATTTCGTCATTGACCTTTCCGGCGTCCATTATAAGAATATCGGATTTCAGTGATTGCAAGGCCCGTAAGGCCTCGGTATTTTTGTAGCACGTCTCGACTTCATATTTACTCCCAAGTAGGCGCGAAACACTTGAGAGAACAGATTCATCACCGTCAACCGCGAGAATTTTTCCTTTTTGGCTATTCATTCGTTATTACTACACTTTCCGTAATAAGCCTTTACATCTATTGATTTAACAATTTGTGGAGAGGTCCCCGTCAACCAATCGGAGACCATGAATTCTACCTCCAATGATTAAAAAGGATTTCAGGAAACCTATTTTCTCATTCCTTCTATATCCTTGCGCATTGTTTCGTAAATAATTGCGTTTTCTATGGCAAGGGCGGCTTGTTTGGAAAATTTGGCTATAAGGTCCATTTCCTTATCATCATAGTTTCGTTCATCAGGCGTGAACGGCTTCGGCAAATAGTCCAAAGCCCCTAATTTTATGGATTCTACAGCGAAACTCACTGTTGGATGTCCTGTAAACATGATTATTCCAGTTTCAGGGTATTCGAGGGCCAACGCTTCCACCAATTCCATTCCATTTCGTTCCCGCATCATCAGGTCAGTCAGGATCAAATCGTATGTTTTCTTCTTGAGAAGTTCCAAAGCCTGATCAACTCGTGGAACGGCATCCACGCTAAAACCCTGATTTTCCAGAACCCGCCGGACACTATCCTGGACAATTTATTCGTCGTCGACAACCATTGTTATGGCTTTCATCGTAGTCGAGTCACTCATGCCGACCTCCTTATGATGGTCTTGTATTGATGACCGTGGATAGTCGATGCTGAACATATAATATCATTATACTCAAGAATTATCCCAGTAGAAGAAAGTTGCAGGATTCTTTTTATTCTTGCCCTTCGTTAAACCCATGCCCCGACAAACCGAATTGCGTCAGCACTCTGGATGAACCCAATTCAAGAAAAATGCCCGCCATAAAATATTCCAGGCCTCTGGAAGACACTAAGGCCATTCTAGTTGACCTGTTGGAATCCATTCCAGGTTGTGAAGTGGTCGTGGCAAAAGAGGGTTACGTAAAAGCCGTTTTTACTTCAAGAATATTTAGATTTAAGGATGATGTTGAGTTTTTATTTGACGATAGAGAAAAAATTCTGAATTTTAAATCCTCTTCCCGGTTAGGTTACTACGATTTTGGAGTAAATCGCAATAGAATGGAGAACATTACTAAACAATTAGAAATTAGATTTGAGGAACCGAAATGATCTTATCGCAATAATATTTTTCGGATTGGATGAATTTTTTCAACATATCTCGACTAAGCCATCGGGATCATAGTCAATGACGGCCCCAATAATTGACGCGGCCAATATTCCTGCCTGTTTGAGTTCATGTACCACGGAGCGCGCCAACTGATCGGGAACTCCCATTAGCAGGCCTCCGGAAGTTTGAGGATCAAACATGAGGTCCTTGATCGTTTCAGACACATGCCCATCTGTTCTCACCCATGCTCCGTAATGGTCACGGTTGGCGTATGCTCCCGCCGGCACCAATCCCATTGACGCAGCTTCAAAAGCTCCATCGAGCAAAGGAACAGAATCGCTGTCAATCCGGATTCTGCATTTGCTCGCAACCGCCATCTCCGTTAGGTGGCCGGCAAGCCCAAAACCGGTAACATCGGTACAGGCTTGTACATTCCATTTTACAGCTATCTGGGAGGCGACATCGTTAAGAGCGCAGATTGTTCTTTCAAAATGTTCCCGGACATTTTCCGTCTCCATTCCGGCCTTGATCTGAGTGGCTATTATCCCCGCTCCCACAGGTTTTGTAAGAACAATCCTGTCTCCTGGCTTGAGAGAAGAGTTCTTCATTATCTTTTGAGGGTGAACAAGACCAAGCACAGACATGCCATACTTCGGCTCATCATCTTCTACGCTGTGTCCCCCTATGAGAGAAACGCCAGCTTGCCTCAACACGTCCAGACCTCCTTCAAGCACCAGTCGAAGCACATCAACACCCAGTTTCCGAGTTGGAAAACAGACCACATTCATAGCCGTAATCGGACGCGCCCCCATCGCGTAGACATCACTCAATGAATTTGCCGCCGCCGCCCTGCCGAAAATACGCGGGTCATCGACAATAGGAGTAAAGAAATCAATAGTTTGAACCAGCGCAATCTCTTCGTTGAGCTTATACACACCGGCGTCTTCCGATCCGTCGAGGCCGGTTAGCACATTTGGGTCCGCGGGGATATCGAGCCCGCAGAGCGCTTTACTCAGGTCACCCGGACCTATTTTGGCCGCTCAACCCGATGTTTTGGAAAGGCTCGTCAGTTTAATTTCAATGTCTTCCATGCGCGCTCCTGTTTATTCAAGGTATGACAGTAGATCATTTCCTAATTAATTTCATTCACTGTCACTATATCAAATATAGGTCAATCCTATCTGCGAGGGGAATCAAAATCGGCCTTCAGAAAATTTTATACCATTTATTGACCGGCAAATTTGTGTTTCATCCTTAAGATGGCTGTTTAGTCTGCAGCGCGCGACTGAGCATCTTAACCATAGGCGCCAATACAGTTAGGCTTAAAAACTCCCCACGTCTGAGGGAAGATATTGCTGAGCGCATTTGAGCCACGTCTTCCCTGACCGTGTCGACATCATCTTTGATACGCTGAGTTTCCGCCGAAAGTTGCGCAACGGCGAGATCACGAATCTCTCCGGCCATTTTCGCTTCCGGCCCCAATCCCAGGCGACCCGCCACCACAAACATGGCGGCGGCCGCAAGGCCATTCATGCCGGCGAGCGCTAGTCCTGCCGTGATTCTACCAAGTCCATCAGTTAGATAAAAGTATGCGGCCACATTTGCCATAGCTACCGCAAGCAATATCGCCACGACACCCATAGCGATGAATGTCGCCTGACGGGCGGCCCGACGAATGTGGAGTCTCAATAAAACTAATTCCGCTCTTGTCAGAAGTCGCGCTTTCAGTAAAAACGATTCCATATTTTCCTCCCTACTTTGATACTAACCTTCCCAAAATGACGCCGAGTCCAAAGAGCGCTACCGCCGTCACTGCTGGGACCTTCTTAAGGTCGTGTCCCAGAGATTCGAACAATTCCTCCACTTGCGATTGAAGTCCTGTGAAGTCCGGAAACTCTTCTTCCTCTGCGATTTCTTCAGCCTCCATCGGTTTCTCGGACTTGCCCGATATTGGTGGGTTCTCGCTCTTTCTTAGCTCAGATTGAAGTTCCGCCACTTGACTTCGCAGCGCATCTATTTCCCGAATCAAATCTTCTTTTGGCATTACCACTGCTCCTGCGTTATCATCTTGGGTCAAAGTAAACGACCACGCGCAGAGCGCGTGGCTTTGCTGTAGTTCCCCATGCGTAATGACCCAACAAATCTTAGGCCAAGATCTCTGTTGAGGTCCAGTTTTGTTCGGTCATATTTTTTTCTTGACTTTCATTTTGTCTTTTATTATATTGTTACATGGGGTATCAGAATAATTAATTGGAAACCTGTTTTTTATTCAGAGTTGGGAAAATGTACGGCAATGAACATCGATACAAAAATCGATCGCCTAATTGAGGCTGGTTGGTACGTGCTGGACTCCGAGTTCGACAACCGCGCTTTAGCCCACTGGAAGAAAACTGCCAGCGAATTTCTCATCAGTTTTCTTGGTCCTCGACACCTAGTCACTGAAAGCTTTATCTGCTGCTGGGAATCCAAGTCTGATCCCGAGACATTTCTTCAGCCAAATAACCACGAAAAGATTCAATAAGGTTTAATAAATCTACATCAGGCTTCTCTCAGTCTGATATGTAGATGACCTTGCTGCCTTGAGGCTCAAACTGAAACCTTAATTCAGTCAAATCAGCCAATGCGTTTCTAACCTTAGACTGGTTTTGAGGTTCCACATAAAAAAGAAGAAAACCTCCTCCCCCAGCCCCAAGCAGTTTGCCGCCTATCGCACCTGCGGCTCGAGCCCTATCGTAGTATTCATCTATGGAATTATTTGAAATTTCCTCAACCAGGCTCTTCTTTAACAGCCATCCTTGATGCAGTATTTCTCCAAAATTACTGAGCGATCTTGATGACTGCAGAACTTGGATCAAATCGAAGCACAAACCCTTCATGCCGTTGAGGACTTCCATTTTCTTGCTGGTTTGCGCCTTTTGAACTTTCAATATGTCTCCAGCGCGCCGGGTCATGCCTGTGTAGAAAATCAGCAAGTTGTCCTGCAGGGTCTTCTTGGTTGCCGGGGAGCATACTATCGGGTCAATAAAAACGCTTTCGTCCGGATTGAAGACAATATGGCAAATTCCGCCATACGCTGCTATGAATTGATCCTGCTTGCCAATTGGATCTTTAAGTATTTCTATTTCAATATCGCAAGCCTGTTCAGCGAGCTTCCTGGCGGAAACCGATTCACCTTTGAACGTGTATAGAGCATGCAGTAGGCTTACAGCGTACGCGCTGGAAGACCCAAGGCCTGTGCCTGATGGGATGTCCGCCATGGAGGCTATCTCTACCCTTTCCGTCACACCGGTAAGTTTTAACGCCTCCCTGATTATAGGGTGACGTACTTCCTCCACTGAATTAACGAGCTCAGTCTTAGAATATTTTAGCGAAAGGCTGTGCTCAAAATATCGAGTCAAGCGGTTAACAGTTATGTAAATATACTTGTCTATGGTCGAACTAACGACAGCTCCGCCATCGAAATGATAATAAGACCGCAGGTCGGTCCCTCCCCCACAAAAACTTATTCGGAAAGGAGTGCGTGTGATTATCATAGTGTCCCGCTTTGCCTGTTATCAAGTTTTACAACTGACACCCTTGGATATTATTTGACCAGAATGTTCGTATCGCTCCTAATGGGGGGACCGGTAAAGCGGCTGGAATGGTCTGATTCTTACTTTGAGGTTTATATATGCCCCGTCCCGGAGATCCGCATTCCGGTAAAAGTTTCTCCAGGACGGGGTATACTTCACCCTCCATTTACAACCAGAAACAACAAAAATTAAAACCGGAAGCGGCGGTAATCAAACTTATTGGAACCTTGACTATTGAGTCAAGCCTTTTATTTCCATGACCTGTGTAATGACCTCAACATGCGCATCATGGATAAAACATAAGATTCTGAAAGACAAACAAATTGAGCTTCTCAAAAAAAAGTGTCTAACCCCTATCTTTCCCAATTACTATAGATCTTCGCTATCACTCTTTTTTGATCCAGTCGATGATGGCTTTCGCAAATCCTGAACATGAAACCTCTATGGATCCCGGCAATAGTCGAGCCAGATCGTATGTGACCACTCCGGACTGAATGGTCCCGGATAATCCTCGTTCGACGAGATCCGCCGCTTCATTCCAGCCCATTCTACGGAACATCATTGCTCCTGAGAGCAGCATAGATCCTGGATTAACCTTGTCCAAACCGGCGTATTTGGGAGCGCTGCCATGTGTGGCCTCGAAAACTGCGCAGCTATCCCCTATGTTTGCCCCGGGGGCCATACCGAGCCCCCCGACCTGCGCCGCCAACGCGTCCGACATGTAGTCTCCGTTTAGATTCGGCATTGCAAGCACGCTGTATTCTTTGGGGCGAAGAAGGGCCTGTTGAAACATGGCGTCGGCGATTCTGTCATTTACGAGGATTTTCCCGTCGGGAATCTTGCCGACATGATTCCTTTCCAGCTCACCTTCGAATAACGCCACATCTCCAAATTCTTCCCGCACTAGCTCGTATCCCCAGTCACGGAACGCTCCCTCCGTGTACTTCATAATATTGCCTTTGTGAATCAGCGTGACCCTGTTCCTGCCGTTATCGATGGCAAATTTCATGGCCATTCTAACAAGCCTTTTGGTGGCGAAAGGACTCATGGGCTTGACGCCGATGCCGGCGTCCATCGGTAATTTGACGTTCATCTCCGTTTCAAGGAAATTGATCATCTTGAGAGCCAGGTCCGAACCTGATTTCCATTCTATTCCCGCGTAGACGTCCTCGGTGTTTTCCCTGAAAACGACCATGTCTACATCTTGCGGCCTGATCATTGGAGACGGTGTCCCAGCTACGTATTTCACCGGCCTCAAACATGCGTACAAATCCAGCTTCCGCCTCAGAGTCACGTTGAGGCTACGAAAACCACCACCAACAGGGGTAGTAAGAGGCCCCTTTATCGCAATTCGACATTTGGTGATCAAATCGAAAGACTCTTCAGGAAAATAAGAGCCAAATTGTCTGAAACTTTCCTCTCCAGCATATATTTTCAACCAGGATATCTTTCGATCTCCGACGTACGCCTTTTCAACAACGGCGTCAAACACCGGTCGTGAAGCCGACCACAGATCAGGCCCAACTCCATCTCCCTCGATAAACCCAATGATTGGGTTTGGGGGAACCGAAAAGTTCAAACTGGTCGATTCATTGCCAATCCATTGACCCTCCCGGGGTTTTTCAAATTTAGGTTTCATCAAATAGTTCGCTCCAAATATTTTTTTCCGCCGCAACAAAGGTAATCCACGGCGTATTAGCCCGTTCCCGGGTTATCACAAATCCCTGTTCAACAAAAAGCGTCTTCAGGATCTCTGACTGCTCCTGGTTAATCCCTGACACTATCCAGATTCTGTTTTTGGCAGCCTCTTTAAGAACCGCTAGATCTCTAAGCACAGTGAAGGGAAGATTTGCAAGGACCAAATCGTAGCGGTCCTCCATGAAGATACGTGCTTCCCCCTCACAAGTCTTTATGATCTCAGTCATTCCGTTCAACGAGACATTTTTTCGAGTGGACTGAACGGCCAGCAGGTTCCTGTCCACTGCAACTACTCTGTCTAATCCGAGCTTTCCGGCGACCAATGAAAGAATTCCCGATCCCGAGCCGAAATCTATCGCCGATTTGACACCACCAGTGTTTATGATTTCGACCATGAATTCGACGCATGTACGGGTAGTAGGATGATTGCCGTCCCCAAAAACAACCGAGGGATCAAGAATGATCGAGTTGGAGTCGTAAATATGTTCATGGTCAGGCACGAACCTTATCCCGCAGATATTCAATCCCCCTTCAGGCAATCCCTCCTGCCAGTCACGGTATTTCATGTCGTGTCTGGAACTTACGATCATCTCAAAACGAGAACAAAGGTCGGCCACATAACGGTCTTCCGGTTCAAGAAAAAACACATAGGTAAAGTTCTCCTCATTCCACACTCCGATAAGAGACTTTGGAGCATCAGGGAGAGGATTTGGCAATTCATTTTCTATTTCATAAATGAACAGCCAGGCTTCAGGATCGATCATTTTTTATAACTCATGGACTTCTTTTCAACATGAGGCCTATCAACTTCCGCCAGGCTCAACGGTCGTCCTCTAATAAGTTCCGTAACTAAAGGATTCAGTCTATGCAAGGCAATCCATTCAATGACAGGGACACAAACAGCGTCTCCAAATCCCATGAACGCCCTGCTTGCCGAAACTTTGGCGCAGTAATCATCCACTCCCATGAGTCGGGCGCACTCCCTTGGGGTCAAGAGACGGGCGAAAAATTTTCCTTTTCCCGCTTTCACCAGTATTTGCCGGGCGCTCCCTCCTCGAGGCGTGCGGAGGCAACCTGCGATTCCGTCAGACCTTATTTCAGCAACCGACCCCTCTTTCCGTGTCCTCCTGAAAGCTGTTCGGTATGTCCAGTCATCTCCTGCAATTATTGAGTCGAGCATTTCTCTTTGTCGGGGTATAACCTGATTTAAAAGATATTGAGTCCTGGCGCTGTCCCACCACTCTGAAGCTTCTTCCTGAAGGTCCTCAAGAAGCTGTTCCAGATTGACCGGAGCAGCGTCCGCTTTTGGCAATTCCCTGAGGCGCCACCGAATCTGCCCGTGGCTATTGATAAAGTCCATTATTTTTTTCGTTCTAAATTGACTCTCACCAATCTTTGTTGTCGCAGTGGGATTTCCCTCACATTGCGGACCCTCAATCTGAGCAATTATGAACAATCTTCGTCGGCTCTGTGGAACGAACCATGCCGCATCGACCATAAAGATATCAACAGAATAGCCAAGCTCATTGAGTCCAACCAGGGCGTCTTTCAAGTCTGTTCCATTATTGGAAGTTATAAAACCCATTACATTTTCCACAAGCACTAAAGGTGGACGTCTGCCACCCATGTCCCGCAGCAATCTCAGGAACCCCCAGAACGCCGATGAAGATTTGCCTTTCAAGCCCTTTCTCTTTCCAGCTAGAGACAGATCATTACATGGAAAAGAAGCGGTCGCCAATGTACATGAGGGGATCTGCCCCGCAGAAAGTTTGTGAATATCGACTAAGTTGAAAATTTCTTCACTTCCTTTGAACTGCCCTGCGTACATTTGGTATTTTTTTGGATCTATGTCATTGGCGCTTGATATTTTCCAGCCATGACGTTCTAGTGCTATTCGCATAAGACCTATTCCAGCGAAGAACTCAGAACATGTTTTTTGAGGAACAAGAGAGAAAGGACTTGATTCGACTCTTCCGTGGATTACATCCAGGGTTAGCCCAATGCAACCATCCAGATTCTTCCTGATCTGACTATCCCAAAAACGTAATACCGTCCACCCCTGTGATAGCAAAGTGGCAGTAGAATGACAGTCTCGCTGCATGTTCATTCTAATCTTGCGTAACCAGTATTCTTTTGATTTCCCTCTCTTGAATTGCTCTTCGAGCGAATCCAGTTTTCTTCTCATCCATTGCGATCCGTGCCAGAACTCTCCATCGATGAAGATGGCCAGCTTTCTAGCCAAAAGCGTCACATCCGGTTTGCCCGGAATGTCCTTGTCACAGACTCTGTATCTGACCCCAGCCTTCCAGAGAGTTTTACGAAAAAGCAACTCGGGTTGCGTATCCCGAGATCTGACTCTTTTCATTATTTTGGAAACATCCCTGGACAAAAGGCAAAACTCCGAGGATTTATTTGTCGTGACTCCACGAAAACCAGTATGATAGTATAATTTGAATCTTGCCAATTTTATTTTATGGTGACAATGAAAAAGGTTGCAGTGATCATCGCGTTGTCCTGGGCCCTTTTTGCCACCACTCTGATGGCGGCTGACGCAACAACAAGCCCAGTCCACGTGACTTTTCTTCCCCAGTGGTTCCCTCAGGCCCAGTTTGCGGGTTATCTGATGGCGTTTGAGAAGGGTTTCTATAGAGAAGCCGGACTCAAGGTGGAAATTCTTGTTGGTGGGCCTTCCAATCCACCGCTGGAGGGGATGATCGATCGGCGGACTACTTTTTGTTCCAGTTGGGTTACAAGCGCCGTTCAGATGCGCTCATCGGGTGTGAAACTCGTCAATCTCGCCCAGGTTATACAACGATCCGCTCTCATGCTCGTCGCCAGGAAATCTACCGGCATCAAAACGCTGAAAGACCTTGACGGTAAACGTATTGGTCTATGGCAGGGAGATTTCAAAATACAGCCTCTCGCATTGTTCAGGCTTCGTAATCTCAATGTGATTCAAGTTCCAATGTATGGGTCAATCAATCTTCTCCTTAAGGGAGCTGTCGATGCAGCCACAGCCATGTGGTACAACGAATACCATACATTATTGAACCAAGGTTTTGAGCCCGATGAACTGACCACATTTTTCTTCAGCGACTACGGACTCAATTTTCCTGAAGACGGCGTCTATTGTCTCGAAGAAACCATGGAAAACCATCCAAAAACTTGCGAAAGTTTTGTTCAGGCCTCTATGAGGGGTTGGCTTTACGCTTTTGAAAATCGAGAGGAAACTCTTGATGTAGTCATGAAATACGCGGAGGAATCGTATACTGGAACAAACAGGGCCCAACAGGCGTGGATGTTGGCCCGCATGAAAGAACTGATTATTCCGAGCGGTGACGGAAGCTCGATCGGAAGGCTTGATTTCAAGCAATACGAGTTAGTGGTGGATACGCTCCATGAACTTGGTTTAATCAGCAACAAACCGAGCTTTGAAGAATTTTACAGGGGAAAAAGATGACCGCTGGATTGCGGAGCAGCATCGCCATTAAACTTGCGCTTCTGGTGATGGGTGGATCTGTCGCGGTTTTCTCGCTCATCCTGGCATACAGCTACACGTCTTCGAGGCAGATCATATTGAATCAAGCAAAAGACAATGCTCTTAATCTGGCGCTTTCAATGTCTCGCAGAATTGAGCAGGACTTTAGGGCTGTGGCGAAACTTCCCATGAGTCTCGCAGGTGTTCTTGAAAATTCGGATTTGGATGAAAAATCTCTCCTGGCGCTCATTAGCAGAATGGTCCAGGATAATTCGGAAATTTACGGTATGACCGTAGCGTTCCAGCCATATACTTTCAAAAAAGATCTCCGCTCGTACGCCCCCTATTTTTATAAATCATCCAAGGGCCTTGAATTCATTGATTTGGGAGCCTCGGACTATAACTATTTTCAGCAGGACTGGTATCACATTCCATTAGAATTGAAAGCCCCCGCTGTTAGTGAACCGTATTTTGACCAAGGGGCCGGCAATGTATTGATGGTCACATATTCTTATCCATTCTTCGAACGCTCGGAAGACGGCCAACGTCTTACTGTGCGTGGGATAATAACCGCTGACATTGAACTGCACTGGTTGACTAAACTTGTTGCCACCATCAACGAGAGCAAAAAGGGGTTTTCTTTTGTAGTAACGGGTAATGGAGTATTCGTTTCTCATCCAAATTTTGATTATGTGAAGAAGGAGTCTTTGTTCAGTCTTGCCGAATCACGTGGTAATTCAAGACTGCGTGAGATCGGCAAAGAAATTCTCAAGTTTAACAAAGGGTTTATCGATATAGGGACGAGCCTGGATTCGCAGGATTCGTATTTGGCGTATTCCAAAATTTTGTCGACTGGTTGGCGTTTTGGAGCTGTTTTCCCTAAGAGTGAACTTTTCTGGGAGGTTCAAAGCCTCCACCACACAACATTCCTGCTCAGTCTTGTCGGATTTGGGTTGCTTGCGCTCATGAGCATCCTCGTAGCTCGATCCATATCAAAACCCCTCGAAGAAATGGCCAAAGCGACAACTCTGATAGGCCATGGAGACCTCAATATATCGCTCAAGGCGGTAAATCGGACCGATGAAGTTGGCATGCTTGCGAAATCTTTTACCGATATGGCGAATGGACTAAAAGAGAGAGATTTCATAAGAGACGCTTTCGGCAGATATGTCACTCAGGAGGTTGTTAATCGACTTCTGGACACCCACGATGGCCTTAAACTCGGTGGGGAAATTCGTGAAATATCCATGATGATGTCCGACATTCGGGGATTTACGGCGCTTACAGCAAACATGAAACCAGAAGCAATCATCACTCTCCTAAACCGGTATCTGGGGAAAATGGTCCAGATATTACTGGATCACAGGGGCATCATAGATGAAATTATAGGAGATGGCATCCTGGCCTTTTTTGGCGCCCCGGAACCGCTTGAAGATCACCCTGAGGCTGCCGTAGCGTGCGCTTTGAAGATGCAGCAGGCCATGAACGAACTAAACGCCAGGAATGTAAAGGACGGATTACCCAGGCTGGAAATGGGTATCGCTGTTAACACAGGAAGGCCCGTAGTGGGCAATATAGGCTCAGACCAAAGGGTGAAATACGGAGCGGTTGGACCAGATGTCAATTTTACGGGTCGAGTCGAATCATACACGGTTGGAGGTCAGGTGCTTATAACGCAATCTACCTACGACAGACTGGCCAATATTCTCGAAGTTAGAAAAACACTGCAGGTTGAAATGAAAGGCTTTTCAGGAACTGTGACGCTTTACGACGTTAGTGGCATCAAAGGGAAATATGCGGTTACACTTAAAGATGAAGAAGAAAGTCTGCGTACACTCGAAAAACCTTTACCAGTTACCTGTTACAGGTTGGAGGAAAAGACCGTCTCATGCGAGGGCACAGCGGCAGTGCTGACTGCTGTGTCTGACCGGGAAGCGGAGTTTGAATTCGAAACCTCCATAAAACAGTGGGAAAATCTCAGATTCACTCTTCATGGCCCAGGTGGAGAAACCTCTGAAGCCGTCGTCTACGCAAAAGTTGTATCAGCGGAGAAAAAAGATCAAATGTATCTCATTCTGGTCCATTTCACCTCTGTCTCTCCACAAGCCTTAGACATACTTAGAAAATCTGTTTGAGCCCAAAACTTCCAAATGTGATAGCGCCGTTAAATTGGGCCAACACAATAGAGAAAGGAAATCACCATGAAGGTTCTCGCTATTAATTCAAGTCCCAGAAGTCACGGAATCAGTAAGACAGGGATCTTGCTGGATGCTCTGGTAAAAGGGATCACAGAAGCCGGGGCCGAAGTGGAGATGGTCCAACTACGCAAAAAATCAGTCAAGAATTGTATTGGATGTTACACCTGTTGGACCAAAACCCCTGGAGTTTGCTTGCACGACGATGACATGACCAGAGAACTGTTTCCGAAATGGATGGCATCGGACGTTGTCGTGTATGCCACTCCGCTGTATCATTTCACGGTAAACGCAAGGATGAAGACCTTCATTGAACGAACGTTGCCGGTCCTCGAACCGTTCATGTTCAGACACGACGGCAAGACACATCACCCGGTACGCCAAAAACCTCCGAAGGCCGTTATTCTATCAGTAGCGGGGTTCCCAGAGGCGTCAGTGTTCAATTATTTGTCCACTTACGCAAACATGCTGTTTGGTAAAGGTCTTCTGGCTGAGATCTACCGACCTGCAGCCGAACTAATGACGCTTCCACCTTTTCATGAAAAAGCGCAGGCTATTCTGAAGGCTACGGAGCAAGGCGGCCGGGAGCTGGTTCAGTCAATGAAAATTTCTAAAGAAACTATTGGGATTATCACCCAGCCTGTGGTGGAAGATTTTGACTCGTTCGCCGACATGGCAAATTCCTTTTGGAAAGTTTGTATTGACGAAAGGATGACACCTTTTGAGTTTTATCACAAAAATATGGTTGAACATGAATCAGAGATCTGATTCGCTATCCCGGCAAAGGCTGAAGGCTGAGGTGAGCCAATGAACACAAACAGGACGCACTATGGATGGTTTGTTATCCTGGCGGGCCTCCTCGTAACCATCGGCGCTCACGGGTTCGGACGAATGTCCTATACATTGATCCTGCCGGCGATGAAGGACGGGCTGCATTTCAGCTACACGGAACTCGGGTTGTTGGGCACAGGCAATTTCATTGGATACCTCTTGATGGCCATAGTGGGAGGGTTTCTCTCCGCCCGTGTCGGGCCCAGAATTGTCATCACACTTGCGTTGGTCCTAATGGGCTTCACAATGATTTTGACCGGTTTCGCGGAAAGCTTTGGTTTTGCCTTTGGCGCAAGGTTACTCACCGGACTGGGAAATGGAGCCGCCTTTGTTCCGGCTATGGCGCTAGGCTCCGCATGGTTTGCCGTTGAGCGTCGGGGTTTTGCCACAGGGATAGTATCCGGCGGGATAGGCGGCGGAACCATGATTGCCGGGCTCGTGGTTCCATTGATTCTAGGGGCTTATGGCGCCGAGGGCTGGCGTTTCGCATGGTATTATCTGGGAGCGGCGGTGCTTGTCATTGCATGTGTCGCAGGATTGGTCATAAGAAATCGGCCAGAGAATATCGGGCTTCGCCAAATTGGAGTAAAAACCAATACGGGAAACGGTCCTGCCAAACTCACAGGCGCCGCCCTGGATTGGGGTAGAATCTACAAAATGAGGGCGGTCTGGTATCTTGGCACGGTTTATTTCCTCTATGGCTTCTCATACATTATCTACATGACTTTTTTTGCAGCGTACCTGTGCCGGGAAATGGGCGTCTCCGCCGGCGAAGCCGGTCGACTTTGGGCTCTGGTTGGAGGTTTGAGTATATTTTGCGGGGTCATCTGGGGAGGCTTGTCCGACAAACTTGGACGAGCAAGAGGGGCCGCGTTCGCATACGTTGCGCTGGCGCTATCTTACGCAATCTTCGCATTGTTTCAAGTGAAGCTTGGATTCTATCTATCCGCTGTAGTGTTCGGACTAACGGCATGGAGTATTCCCACTATCATGGCCGCAACAGCGGGTGATTATGTAGGGCCGAGGCTGGCCCCCGCAGGGTTAGGTTTCATTACCCTATTTTTTGGGATTGGCCAGGCGTTGGGCCCGTGGATCGGGGGATATCTTGCGGACGCGACAAAGTCTTTCTCAGGCCCTTTTCTGGTTGCATGCGCTGTATCCATTATCGGGGCGGTCATGTCCCTGGGATTGAAACCAATCCACACTGACGAATCATGATGGTTTCTTTAAATGAGGCTTGAGGTCGTCGAAATAGGACTGGAATCAATGATCGGCAAGTATGGCATGCAGAAGGTCATTGATAACTTTTCCAGGATGTAGGCGTCAAAAAGAGGGTAATACGGTTCTCATTTTCACGTTTGTTTGAAAAGGGGTCGGAGTGAGCGTAAGAATAAGGAATAATCTCTGGCAAGTGGGCGGGAACGGCCTGACTGATCCCTCGGACGCCGCCTCATACCTACTAAGCTTCGGCGACAAAGCCGCTCTTATTGATGCTGGAAGTGGTCGAGGTCAGACGAAATTGATAAAGAACATTGCCGAATGTCTGGGACCGCTTGTCCAGCTTGAATACCTTCTGCTGACTCACTGTCATTTCGATCATACCGGCGGAGCCCGGGCCGTAAGAGACGAATATGGCTGTCGAATCGTTGCTCATGAGTTGGATGCGATTTATCTCGAATCAGGCGACAACCGTGTAACGGCGGCCTCCTGGTATGGGGCCCGCCTCGAACGGTTCACCATCGATATCAAATTGCAGGGCCAAGAATCGAAACTTACTATCGGTAACGGCGCAGTGACAGCCATTCACTGCCCAGGCCACTCGCCGGGTTCGGTCGTGTATACAACAGACATTGACGGTCAACTCATTCTTTTTGGGCAAGACGTCCATGGACCGATCCATTCGGATTTGCTGTCTGATGAAAAACAGTACCTGGCTTCCCTGGCAAAGCTTCTAAACTTGAAGGCAGATCTTCTTCTCGAAGGCCATTTTGGAGTCATCGAGACAAAACAGGAGGTTCGAGAATTTATTGAGTCTTGTATAAACCCGTCTCCGCAACCATGTCGCTGTTAGTAACAATTCAGGTTACTTAAAGGACTTCTTGCCACCAACCTTTATGTATCAACCTGCGTTGAGTATGGTCGTAATTGTGTGAAGCTCAAGAAAACCAGAAAAATGCCAGCCTGCAGGAATTAACTATAATGGATCTCCCAAACAATTCCATAGTCCTCAACATTGAAAAGTTCGAGCAACCAAAAACACTTTTTGAAGGAAAGATGGGTGAATGCAAGAGATGTGATTACATTTTAGCCTTGACCGAAGAAAAACAGAAAATTCTTCTCTTTATTGAAATGAAATCTGGCAGATTAAATATGGCGGAGATCCATTAATCTTGATGATATTCTTGAATCTCGCTTCAAAATCCGACATTGCAAGGATGAAATGTTGTTCAATTAATTTGTATCGGAGTTAAAAAAATACGACGGATATGCTAAAAGCCCAGGATGGTGATTTTCTATAAACTAATCAGAGAATGTGTCACCCAAGCGCATATCCTTTAAATGACTTCTGGATTTGAGGGGTTTTTGTTGTCTGAGAAAATAAACATAGCAATAATCGGTGGAGGAATAGTCGGCTGCTGGATGGCCCTGGAACTCTCCAGGAGCGAAAAAGACGTCTTTCTGTTTGAAAAAAACCCTGGAATCACAACTGGGGAAAACCAGTCATCACGTAACTCAGGGGTCAATCATGCGGGTATCAACTATGATCCCGACACTCGCCCTCTGAAAGCAAGGCTGTGCGTTGAGGGAAACCGGATGTGGGAGGATTTCTGCGCTCAATATTCCCTGCCATTCATAAAAGTCGGCAAACTGATGGTTGCGCTAAGAGAAGAGGAAGATAGGGAACTTGACCTTTATGAAAGGCGGGCTTTCCAGAACAATGTTCCTGACGTAAGAAAGATAACAGCCGAAGAAGCCAGAGAAATTGAACCGAATGTCAAGGGTAAATCAGCGCTCCTGATTCCATCATCCGGTGTCTTTGAACCTACTTCCCTGCTTCGTCAAGTATATTTCCTGGCCTCCAATCAGGGTGTGCAGTTTATGACGGGGACCGAAGTTGTGGGCATAGATGCGCAACATGGAAAATTAAGCATCAAGATACGTTATCAAGATGGTTCCATGGATTGGGTGGAAACTCAAAAGATCATTAACGCCGGTGGTGTTAAAGCTGTGTCGTTGGCCAGGATGGTAGACGTTGATTTTCCACTGAAAACAGCTTTGATTCGGGGAGATTCCATGAAGTTCAACCGAAAAGCGCGCAGTGATCTCTATTTGAAGGGCACAAATGTCTATCCCACTCCTAGGACCGTCAAGACTCCATTTGGCTTTCAGAGCACTGTCGGAGTTCATTTGACTCCGATGTTTGATATCATTGACGGTAAATTCGTCATAGGCGACACCGTGATGGTCGGTCCCCGGTTGACAGTCGTCAATAGTGATGACGATTTCCAGACCCCCATGCCTGAACCTGAGAGCTTTGTTCATGACACGGGTTGTTTCTTCCCTGGTCTGAAAGCTGTTGACCTGACGCCAAATTTTGGAGGTATACAGGCCAGACTTGATGGTTACCCAGACTTCTATATTGCCAGGGACAGACTATACGACGATATTGTTCATCTTGCAGGAATAGACAGCCCTGGATTCACCGCAGCCCCCGCAATAGCGCGTCATGTGGTAAACAGATTTTTTGAATCACCAGCATGAAGTAATTCGGTGAGAACCTAAATCCATTTGGCTTGTCATTACAAAAGATAGGTATGAATGACGCCTATCCCGTTTCTGTAGATCATGTTTATAAAATCAAACAGTTATGAAAGGGGACAACTTTATGACATCAAGAAGGCTTTGGCTGTACATCCCGCTGATTTGCGCAAGTGTCCTGTGTTCTGGCGTTCTTAGCGTTGAGCAAGCTTTGGCTGATGAAACCATTACCTCCGATATCAAGATCGCACCAAAGAAAAAACTTACCGACAATGAATTCAGGGCCTTATCCGAGGCTGCCGGTCGAATCCTGACTCACGTGCATTTGGCTAGGCGCGATATCAGAAAAAAGGACATTGACGCTGCAAAGGGGCACGTCGAAAAAAGCTTGACCCTCGTTAAGATAATTGAAAACTCAGCCCCTACCTATGAAGTCGTCGCCAAAATAAAATCCGGAGACATTACCTACGAAGACAGACGTGTCGTGGAACAACTGGTAGTGCCCATTTTTGCTGAACTTGATCAAACAGAGTACGTGCTTCAGCCCATTAAACAGGCCAAAAAGGAATCCGCGGCGCAGGCAACGGCAAAGAACTCGTCTGTTCCCGTAGACATGGATTTTGTTTTCACCAAAGCGTCACTTGATGTTGGAGAAACTAAACTGGACCTCCTAAAGGCTGCTCAGGCTCTGGAAGCCAAGGACGCTGAAGCCGCAAACCAGTCGCTTGCCGATATACAGAACAGGCTCGTCATTTTCGAATATGATGAATGGGACGCTCCAGTCGTGAGAGCACGGTCGTATGTGTGGGAGGCTCTCAAGAGTATCGAAAACAAAGAATGGAGTGGAGCTAAAAATTATGTAACGGAGGCTAGTGAGGCCATTAAATCTCTTACAGAAAGAGGCGGCAAGGAAGTTTCAGAAAAAGTTAAGGCTTTATCAGAGCAGATGTCAGCCTTGACCAAGAAAATAGATGAAAAGAAGGATAGCGCCAAGACTGATATTATTTCCATTTGGGACAAACTTACCAAGGGAATGTAACCCTTAATCTCCGTCAATGGCTTAGATTCTCGGGACCGCCAGGGTCCCGAGACCGCTTTGTATATTTTTTCCTGTGGCATATTCGCCTGCAATCCTAATCAATAATCCTTTCCTGAAAGTTTAAATATTCACTACTGTAGTTTCTCACAACCAGCGTGCAGCTTCGGTGATTTGGTTGGCCTTCCTGATTTCAATTGAGGATTTTTCAGGAATAGCAATCTTTTCAGTAGACAGAATTCCATATCTTTCATTAAGCTCTATAATCAAGATTGAAAGGACGGAACATGACAGACAAATTTGTCAGTATACGGAATTTAAGGTTCTTACTGCATGAAGTTCTGAACATCGAAAATCTGACGCAGTTTGATCACTATTCTGACCATTCCAGGGAAACTTTCGATCTTGCTTTGGATACGGCTCACAAGATCGCAAGGAATTTACTCCTGCCTAGTCTACAGGAAATGGACAAGAATCAGCCCACTTTTGAGAAAGGGATTGTTCACGTTCACCCTGTGGTCAAGGAATTCATCCAGGAGTGCGGAAAAGGTGGCTGGATAGCCGCAAACGCCTCCTATGAGGCTGATGGTCAGCAATTGCCCTTTTCGGTTACTACGGCGTGCCATTTTATCTTTGGAGCGGCCAATTATTCCGCTTCTGTTTATCCATTACTTATGTACGGAGCCGCACACCTGATCGAGTCATTCGGTTCAGATCAACTCAAACGGGAATTCATTCCCAGTATATTTTCAGGGAAGTGGCAGGGCACAATGGCTCTAACAGAGCCTCAGGCGGGCAGTTCACTTGGGGATATTCAGACTCAGGCTATCCCGACTGATGAAAACCACTTTCTTATTAAAGGCCAAAAGATATTCATTTCAGCCGGGGATCATGATGCGGTGGAAAACGTTGTTCATTTGATGCTGGCTCGAATAAAGGGGGCCCCTTCGGGTGTTAAGGGCGTGTCACTTTTCGTCGTTCCGAAAAAACGGCGGGATGAATCCGGTAATCTCTCTCCAAACGACGTTAATGTGTCGGCCCTGTATCATAAGCTGGGTTATCGTGGAGCGCCGATAGTGCAGTTGAGCATGGGCGAGAACGGTGACTGTCACGGATACCTTGTTGGAGACCCCAATAAGGGCCTTTCATACATGTTCCAGATGATGAATGAAGCCAGGCTGGCGGTTGGCGTCGGAGCGGCGGCTATCGCCTCGGCCGCCTACTATGCGTCACTGGAGTATACGAAAGAAAGAAGGCAGGGGCGCAGGCTTTTCGACAAGGATCCCGATTCAGAACCAATCCGTATAATTGATCATAGTGACGTGCGAAGAATGCTACTGTTCCAGCGGTCAATTGTTGAAGGATCGTTGTCACTGGTTTTGCAGTGTTGTCTTTACTCCGATATGGCCGGCGTTACCACTGGCGATCAAAAAAGCAAATTCAGCCTCTTGCTTGACTTGCTGACTCCTGCGGCGAAAACATATCCGTCCGAGATGGGGGTCATGTCAGTGAGTCAAGGTTTGCAGTGTTTGGGAGGGTACGGTTTTTGTGACGAATTTCCCCTGGAACAATTTTACCGGGATATTCGTATTCACCCGATTCATGAAGGTTCAACCGGGATACAGGGCCTTGATCTGTTGGGCCGAAAAGTTGTAATGCATGACAGCAAGGCATTTGTACTTTTTCTGGATGAGGTTTGCTCTACAATAAGTGTAGCATGTGAAATACCTGATCTTAAACCATACGCCGAAAAACTTCAGCATGAAATCAACGCATTGCGAGAAGTAACCTACGGATTAATGATGCTCGCATCTTCAGGGCACAACGAGGATTACCTCGAAGATTCAACTCTATATCTTGAATTGTTCGGGATAATTGCAGTAGCCTGGCAGTGGCTGAAGCAGGGGATTGCGGCTACGAAGCAATTAGAGAGGAAGTTGAGCCAATCTGACCAGGATTTTTATATCGGCAAGATAATGACGATGAAATATTTTTTCCTTTACGAATTAATCAAGACCTATGGTTTGATAGAAAGGCTTTCTGAAGAGGACGGGTTGACTGCGAATTTTGACGACAAATTTTTTGCTGACTAGATTTCAGAGAATTTGGCGTAGAGGAACCGACCGATTATGAGGAGTTTTTATGGGGAAGCATGTTGTTGGAGTAGTGAGATGCACCACTCCTGTTGATTCTGTCCGAGAAGTCATTGAACTTGCTGGTGGCTTGAATCGGATTTCAAAGTCTGATCGGGTTTTTATCAAACCTAATATTGTTTTCTGGAGTAGAGGTGTTGCTTTTCCAAAGTGGGGGGTAATTACCACCTCCAGGGTCGTCGAAGACACCGTCAGGCTACTGAAGGAATATGGAGTAAATGACATAACTCTGGGCGAGGGAACAGTAGTTCTTGATCCCAAGGACAGGGAAACTCAAGAGGACGCCTACCGGTATCTGGGATACAGATCACTCGAAAAACAATATGGCATAAAGTGCGTGAAAGTTTTTGAACGTCCATTTGAGAAAGTGGATGTGGGGGATGGAGTAACTCTGAATTTCAACACGGATATACTCAACAGTGATGTGGTAATAAATCTGCCGGTGTTGAAAACACACGCCCAGGCGGTTGTAAGTCTGGGAGTCAAAAATCTTAAGGGAACCATAGATATCAAATCGCGCAAGAAATGCCACAATGTGGACGGAGACAAAGATTTGCATTTCTATGTTTCCAGACTCATTCAGAAATTTCCCCGAATGCTCACAGTGATTGATGGAATATATTCGAATGAAAGAGGCCCGGGATTTGATGGAAAGGCACGGAGGACCAATCTTCTTATAGCTTCGTGGGATGTCTTGTCGGCGGATTTTGTCGGGGCAAAGATCCTGGGATATACGCCGAAACAGGTGCCACATCTGGCGCACGCCGCCCAATTCTATTCAAAACCTTTGGATATGTCGGATATACAAACTACAGGCGTGGACGTTGAATCTGTGGCATCCTTTCATGATTACACATTCCCGTACAACGAGGATAACACTCTTCCCATGCCACTTGTGAAAATGGGTATAAGCGGAATCTCATATCCTAAATATGATACTAGCCTCTGTACCTATTGTTCTTTATTGACTGGGGCGGTGTTGACCTCCATCGCAATGGCTTGGAAGGGGTCTTCCTGGCCAAATGTTGAGGTGTTGACCGGCAAATTGATGAAACCAACCCCGGGCAAGAAGTCAATAATGATTGGAAAGTGTCTTTTTGAGGCTAACAAGAAAAACCCTGAACTCAAAGACACCATTTTTGTCAAGACTTGTCCTCCATCTCCAGATAAAATAATAGAAGCTTTGAATCAGAGTGGAATCGAAATCAAACCGGACATACTCATGAACCTTGACAAGTTTCCCGCTTTTTTTATGAAAAAATATGTGAACAATCCGGAATTCGAAGAATCATTTTTTCAGATCTAACCGGTCGAACATCCCTATTTTTTTGGTAAAAATGTAGATTGATTTAGTTTTGAATTTCGTTGACATCTCAATCAATCTCGTTAGGATAAAATCTTTGGCGCACAGACTGTGCGCTCTTTCTGTTCTTATAAGAAAATCCAAGGAGTTTCACGATGGCAAATCAGCCAAGATTAATTCAGAGGACACCCAGCGCGTATGACTATCCACTTTTGATCAAGAATATTTTGATCACTCCAATCCTGTATTCGCCGGATGAGGAAATTGTCTACAGAGACAAGTTCAGAATGACATACAGGGACCTGTACCAACGAATAAATAAGCTGGCGTCAGCCTTGACCAACATGGGGGTAGGGTCTGAAGACACTATAGGGGTAATGGACTGGGATTCGCATCGTTACCTCGAGTGTTATTTTGCCATTCCAATGATGGGCGCAGTGCTGCACACCATCAATGTCCGACTTTCCACTGAACAGATAATCTACACTGTCAACCACGCCGAAGATACTGTGCTAATGGTCAATGAAGAGTTCATGCCAATAGTTGAGTCCATAATCGGTGAACTGAAGACCGTCAAAAAGATCATATTACTTAAAGACAGCGACGAAAGCCCAAAAACAACAGTGGCGCTTGCGGGTGAATATGAGGATTTGCTGGCAAAAGCGTCCGCAGATTTTGAGTTCCCTGATTTTGATGAAAACACCATGGCTACGTTGTTCTACACTACTGGAACAACCGGCGACCCCAAAGGCGTCTATTACAGTCATAGGCAGCTAGTGCTGCATACTTTCGACATGTCAATGGCGCTCTCCGGGTTCTCGTCCATCGTGAGGTTCCAGTCTGCCGATGTATACATGCCCATAACGCCGATGTTCCATGTTCACGCCTGGGGTATTCCATATCTAGCCACACTTTTGGGATGCAAGCAGGTCTACCCGGGAAGATACGAGCCGGCAATGTTGCTCAAACTACTTCTGAGCGAGAAAGTCACTTTTTCACACTGTGTTCCGACAATTCTTCACATGCTTGTGACCAGCCCAGTAGCGAAACAGGTTGATTTAAGCAATTGGAAAGTCGTCATTGGTGGTTCTGCGCTGCCAATAGGCCTGGCAAAAGCGGCGATGGATTTGGGAATAGAGATTATAGCCGCTTACGGCATGTCGGAAACCTGTCCGCTTCTAACGGCCGCAAACCTGAAGCCAAAGATGGCGGGATGGAGCCCTGAGCAGAAATTGGATGTAATCACAAAAACTGGTTTACCCACTCCCTTTGTAAACTTGAAGGTTGTGGACGCGGAGGGTAAAGAGGTTCCGCATGATGGAGTCACTACAGGAGAAATAGTGGTTCGTACTCCGTGGTTGACTCAGGGATATTTCAAATCACCGGAAAAGTCGGAAGAACTCTGGAAGGGAGGATGGTTACACACAGGGGATGTGGCCAATATAGATTCAGAGGGATATGTCAGAATAACCGATAGATTTAAGGATGTTATCAAGACCGGTGGTGAATGGATTTCATCTCTTGAGCTTGAAAGTCTTATAAGCCAGCATCCAACTGTTTCCGAGGTAGCGGTGATTGGCGTTGCTGACGAGAAGTGGGGTGAGCGCCCGGTAGCTCTCGTAGTAATCAAGCCGGGCCAGACTTTTTCAGAGGACAGCCTACGAGATTTCATGAAGGAGCTTGCCGATAAAGGCGCCATATCAAAATGGGCCATTCCCGACCGGTTTCATGAAGTTAAGGAGATTCCAAAGACGAGTGTCGGCAAGTTGAACAAAAAAGTTATACGTCAGCAGGCAGTGGAAGGCGTTTACAAGTAATTGAAAAATTTCTTATGGGTTTGAACCAAAAGGACACGGAACAATATCCGTGTCCTTTACTGTTTTGACAAATGTATTTTTAGAAATCTAAAGCTTCGACAAAGGTGGCCTGCCTATGCGGTGAACCGAGAAACCGATTTGATAGAGTTTCCTGTGGTCAAGCAAATTTCTCCCGTCAAAAATGAAGGCGGGTTTTTCCATGGTCTCAAAAATTCTAGCATAATCCAATGAAACGAATTGGGACCAATCTGTAGCTATTACAATGGCGTGGGCTTTCGATGCGGCGCTGTATGGATCTGATTCAAGAATAAATTGGCCTGCGTATTCTTCAAGGTCTTTAGCTGCGCCATCTAGAGCTTTTGGATCATGAATCGCCAACTGGGCCTTTTCATCCAAGAGTCCCCGACAGACGTTTATAGCTGGAGATTCTCGCGTATCACCCGTGTCAGCCTTAAATGCGAATCCGAATATCGCAATTTTCTTGCCCACGATGGTATTGAACATTTGTTTAATTATGATGTCTACGAATCTTCGTTGCTGGTAAGAATTAATTTCTAAGACCTGTTCCCAATATCTCGCTACCTCCGACAGACCATAATTCTCCGCAATATAAGTAAGATTTAAAATATCTTTTTTAAAACACGATCCGCCAAAACCTAGGCCGGCCTTGAGAAATTTTGGACCAATTCTGGAGTCCATTCCTACTGCTTTGGCGACTTCTTCTATATCAGCGTTTGTCTTTTCGCAAAGAGCTGATATGGAATTTATGGATGACACTCTCTGTGCCAGAAACGCATTGGCCACAAGTTTGGAAAGTTCACTCGACCAGACGCTTGAAGTAAGGATTTTTTCCTCTGGCACCCAATGTTTGTAAATATCTACAACTTCTTTCAGAGCAGCCTGTCCTGAGTCGGTTTCTCTAGCGCCAATAAGGACTCTGTCCGGGGTTTCAAGGTCACGGATAGCCGACCCTTCAGCAAGGAATTCGGGGTTTGAGACAATCTCGAAATGAATTTTTTTCTCATTTGAATCCAGGATGCGTCCTATCGCCGCTGCGGTCCTTACCGGGAGAGTGCTTTTTTCAACGACTATTTTGGGTTTAGAACTATTTTTTAGAATCTGTCTGGCCGTTATTTCCCAAAATTGCAGATCCGCCGCTTTTCCAGCGCCTAGACCAAAAGTCTTGGTAGGCGTGTTTACACTGACAAATATAATATCGGCGCCATCTATCTGCTCATCAACATCTGTCCTGAAAAATAGGTTTCTACCACGAACCGCCGACACTATTTCATCAAGTCCCGGCTCAAATATCGGGAGATTATCCGAGTTCCACCGCATAATTCGGTCATGATTTATGTCCACCACCACAACTTGGTATTCAGGACAGTGGCGAGCTATGACCGCCATTGTTGGTCCACCTACATAACCTGCCCCTATGCACAGAATATTTTTTTTGAACACCATTCGCCTCCAACAAGGCCCTATCAGCGATCATGCTGAAAAAACCCGAGCCCTGAATGTCCACAATGCTTTTTTAAATGACGTTAATAATTTACCGGTGGGAATTATTTATTCTTAATCTTGTCGAGAATTTTTTGCGCCTCATCGTCCAGCCCAAGTTTTGAATATTCGTCAATTACCCTTTGAGCGGCTATCTTTGCGGCTTTATAGTTTCCAAGGCTAATATATGATCGTGATTTGTACAGTTCTTTCTCAGCCAATTTTCTCTGACATTCGCGAGATTTTTCTTCTGCCTTTTTGCCCCATTCCCCTGGGTCCGCAGCGTCAGAAACTGCCTTGAAGGCGCGAATAGCCTGTTTAACCACTGAGTTGTCAAGGTCTGTGTTCTTTATCTGATTAAAATAGGACATTGCAATTTGGTACCGCGCTCTTGAAGCCTCTTTGTCCCCTGGGTACAACTCCATAAATTGGAGATAGCGGGCAATGGCCTTATCATATGAACCCTCGTCGTAAAAGGAATCAGCAATGGCCAAATAAACCTCTGGCATTTGTTTGAATTCCGGATGAGCCGATTTTAATCTCTCCAGAATGTTTATACCCTCCTGATATTGCTTATCCTTGATCTTTTCTTTTCCCTGTTTGAAGAGTTCTTCCGCCGATACATTCTTCTCTTTGACATCAGCCGTCCACAAGGGCACGCAACCCGTCGCCAACCCTACCAATACCGCCAGTAAAAGCAAACGGACTACTAAAACCACAATAGAATTTCCTCTCAAATGACTTACCGACGAAACCTTTATCAATCTAGCACACTTGTGTCAATAAATCCTCAATATGTTCGATGCAGGATTTTGTCCGAGATCTTTATTAGCGCTCTCTTTTCTTCAGAATCCTCAAATATTGAAAGGCCATCAACTGCCTTGACCAGATATTCGCGGCTTCGAACAAGTGTTTCGGCTATCCCGCATCGGCGATCAATGAATTTTTTGACCCACATGAAATCATCGGCAGAGACGCATCCACTGGTAACTATTTCTTTGACGACTGTCTTTTCATCCTGAGTGGCGATTTTCAATGCGGTTATTAGCGGAAGCGTCAATTTCCCTTCCTCCAGGTCTTTACCGGGATTCTTGCCCATGGTTTCCTTGTCTGATCGGTAATCGATGAGGTCATCGGTCATCTGGAACGCCACTCCCAAATTGAACCCGAACCTTGACAGGGCTTCCTCCTTTTCGGAATCAAGTCCTCCAAGGATCGACCCACATCGGCAGGCGGCCTCCATAAGGACCGCCGTCTTGTCGGTTATCACCTGCACATAATCTTCTTCAGAAAAATCGATATTTCCGATGTTCGCCATCTGAAACAGTTCACCTTCACTCAACCTTGCGGTAGTATCTGAGACTATTTCCAGAATTCTCAGGTTTTTCAGAGATGTGAGAGCTGAAAAAGCCTTAGCCAGTATGAAGTCTCCTCCGAGGACGCACATCTCATTGGACCACAGAGTATTGGCGGCTGGTCTTCCACGTCTGGTTTCAGCGTAATCAACCACGTCGTCATGTAAAAGAGTTGCGGTGTGTATGCATTCTATCGCCCCGGATAGCTTGATGGCGTCCATTCCCGTGTATCCACCCATTCTAGCCGAGATCACTGTCAACTGTGGTCGAATCCTCTTACCGCCGCTATTCATTATATGAGCCCCGATTTCAAAAGCTACGGGGACTCGGCTTGTAAGCTGCTGAATAAGCTCAGACTCCAACCTGTCCATTGTTGATTGAATTGATTCTAAAAGATCCAAGTTTGATCTCCGGAATATTCTGGAACCCTGAAAACTTGTTTCATGTCAGTTTTAACGCCGAAAGTGGAGCAACAATTACTGACAACCTTGAAAGACGCTTATACAAAATTATTGTGGTTTACTCTATGAATAAGGGATGATTCAATGCACGGCGTAAAAGAAGGCATCGATGGCCTTAACCATTAGAGCGGAGATTATAATCGCTACAAAGGCGTGTGGAGCCACACCCTGAATTTTTTTCGTCCATTCTTTCTCACTCCATTGTCCAAGTTTAAATTGGGTCAATAGAGTCCAGAACAACCCGATAAATATGATGACATACTGGATGGCTTGAGTGGTTTTGGGATCAACCGTGATTACTAAACTTCTTAGCGCCTCTATGTCTAGATACTTGCTCATGATAATCGGGATCTGGACCCCCAGGTTAATAAAATAGTAGACATGAAACGCAGTGAAACAGCACAAAGTAAGGGGCAATAAAGCGAGGCCGAAGCGAGCATAGTTCTGTCGAAGCGTGTCACCAAAAACCTGAGACGATATCTTGGCTGAGGCCAAAGTCATGATGTTCAGGCTGATCATGACAGCCAAGAAAACAAAACTGAAAAGAAGAACCGGATGCAACGAAGCGGTTGATGATATGGCCTTATATTCCGGCATCTTGCTAACCATTTCACTGAACAGCCCACCTATCATCCCTAGCACAAGAAACGCCGTGCCTGCGTGTCTCTGGCTAATTTGCCACAACTCTTCTCCAGGAGGCCGTAAATTAAGGTTGATGGCCCCGTGGGGACAGTTCTTGATACACTGACCGCAAAGTTTACACACCCTGTTACTTCTCAGTCGTGGCCCAGCATGCCCGAATTGACATCCTTCGCTTTCCGAAGTTCCCATGTAGCACTCGTTGGAGGAGCACTCCGAGATGCAGACATTACTGTTGGCGCGAAGTTCAATAAAGGAAGTTTTGGACAAAACCCCCACCATTCCCCCCAAACCGCATAAATATAAACACCAGGACTGACGCTCATATACCATGGAAATAAGTATGGCTGAAAGTAACATCGCAAGAAGAAGCAGACCGAGCATCATCGGAGAATTCCTGATATTCGTGGCGGTTTCAAACCATATAATAAAAAGAACGGCGCCTGCTATCAGGAAATCTGAATGCTTTTTTAGAAAAGCAGGGAAAGGTCTTTCAAGTGACACAAGTTTCTTGGCAAGGTTTGCAATGACACCTATCGGGCATAGTGAGCACCAGAATCGGGCCCAGAAAAGGGATCCAACAATCAATATAGGCCATCCCAAAGCCCAACTAACAAGCGCTGCAGGGTTTTGCATCGGATCGGACGGACCCAGGAACAAGAGTAACAGTATCAGGAAAAAGAATGGAGTTACGGCGCTTTGCAGCATAGCGGGATAGAGCGGACTCAAGATGGCTTTCTTAATAAAAGAAAATTTAAGTAGATTAAACTTCCATTTACCCTGAATCCTTTGCAGGTCGAAATAGATATCCTGAGGTCGGAGCACGCTCCGCTCGCATACCAAAATAGCCCTTTTCAATGTATTGGAGAGTTCCAGATCATTTCCCGGCCAGGAATAATTGAGAAGAGTCTTCAACGTTTCTTTTGGCAGTTCACCCAATTTTCGCCCGAGTTCCGTTTGATATTTCTTGAGATAATGGCGAATGAGGACAGGGATTTCCCTTCTTCGATTTCTCAGGGGAGGTATTGTTATAGATCGTTCCAAAAGACCAAAAATAAGCGGGTGATTTTCGAGAGCTATGTCAACTGGCGCCAGTCTGGTTGTTGCTATTAATCTGACCTTAGCCCGTAATTGAGTCATCCCCCCACACCTTTTATAGGTTTCTGTTATAATTGCCTCCATCAATTTCATCTGGCAAATGGGGGTCAGTTTTTCAATTCCGCGGATAAGGAGTGTCCCGTCCTCACTCAATTCAAAATAACCGGCGGTTTCCCTAATGGATCCATCTCTACCTGGTTCCTCTGTCCCAAAGAGCAACCTCATTTGCTTATCTGTTAGTGCTTTTTCATCCAATTTTTCTGAGCCATTGTCGAATGGACTTATTATCCGATTCTCTGAGGTCCGGTGTAAATCGAGCACAAGAAAAACCTCCTTACAATGGCGGCTCTTCTTGAATATCTGGTGGGCGATGACTTCTTTGCCGACTCCACTTTCTCCTATGATCATGGCTGGTCCGTCACAGTTGGCCAAGTCGTCTATCTGGGAACTGAGGTTGCGTTTGACATATTCCCCAATGACGTAATCAGGGAATATATGATTTTCCTGGCTGATCAATGAATGCAAGGAACGTCTCTTGAGTTTACTTTTTAGCATGATTCGGTCAAGAGACATTATTTTGCGGACGAGATTCTTTATGAGGCCGACTATAAAATCAGGACTTTCTCTAAGGAGTTTTTCGAAATCTTCCACAGACATGTCCAGAGCTTTTACCTGTTCATCGGCTATAAGCTCCGCGTCAGATTGCCACGGGACCCCTGTAAAAAACTCAATTCCTCCGAAGATGTCCCCCGGCCCTCGAGAATCAACTACTATTCTTTCGTTGTCGTCATTCTTTAGAACTACCCCTGCGGTTCCTGAAATTAAATAAACCACCCTTACAGCGGACGAGCCCCTGTCCAGGATAAGATCGCCCTGTTGAAAATGTCGAATGATGTCCTTTTCACAGGCCAGGTGTCTCAAAGGAGCTGGAATAAGTTCCATTAAGTCAGTGCTGCCGGACAAACCTGCAGCGAAATTTGATCTGGGAGACAATCGGCAAACTCCAACGCAGCAGTCAGAGATACTGGCTAGCTGAACAAAATAAGAATGTCCTCAACCCTTCCCAGCGGTCGGCTCATCATGTCCTGATTATGTAACAAAGCATCCTAGAAAACAATTCTATTCACAGAATGAACGTGGTCAATTCAAATAACCTGTCTCCTTATCAATGCCCGGGCCACCACTAGGTCGCCTACATCTTCAACTCGCGCTTCAATTTCTGGGAGCCCATTATCCAGAATATATTTTTCAACTTCGTTTTGAAATAGCATTGCAGCTCTTCCGAATTTATTCATCGATATCACAGAAACATCCTTCAGGTCATATCGTAAACCAACCCCTAAAGCTTTGAGACAAGCTTCTTTGAGACTCCACATTCGAGTCAGTTGGCGTGAGCTGTAGGGCGAATCGTAGGCCATGTTAATCTCGTTTTCAGTAAAATAGTCTTCTGACCATGATTGCGTTCGATTCTCAACCTTTTCGACATCCACTCCGATTCCCTGAAATGCGTCTGACTTCCCAACTGACGCCATCACAAAACCATTTGAATGACTAAGAGCTACTTCGGCAAACTCTTCATCGGGATTGTCGGAGAAACGCGCCGTAGGTTTACCCAACGTGGTGGAAAAGATGTTGATAGTGTGACCGTTTTTATGATTGTTTCCATTGTTGGACAATAAGCGATTCAAAGCTTTCTTGATTACAATCCGACCCGCTGACCACTCTTTTCTCCTTTTGGGAGAAGCTTTGGCAAGCCTGGTTTCCGAATCAATGTCGACAAAAGTTTTTAAGTTGTCGTCATCCTTTTCCGGTCGATCCAAAAGCTCATCGATACTGGAAAACTCTTCAAAAATTCTGTTCGCAAAAGAGCTGCTTTTCTCAAGTTCGATCATCTCGACACCCCGCAAGAAAAGTAGAGGGGTTCCTTCCGCTGTATTTACAGCACAATCAAATTTGATCTTGGTCCTGCCCTGACCTGATTCTCCGGTTACTATCTCAGATGGTATCAATGTTCCACAGCCAGGAAGACCTTCTGGATCAAGGATTACGACTTCCCCGACCGCTATCGGTAGAGGCATGACACCCAAGGTCTCCAGCGCCATAGCCGCCCCCGCCTGAAACGCGGCCTCAATGACGGGTGGAATAAGGTCAGGGAATATTTCGGGTCTTCGCTCAGTGTCCCTGAATCTAAACCGTGCGCCACTCCCATTGTTTTCAACCGAAACATAATCTACAAACTGAAAAGCCGGGCCGTGGAAAAACTTCGAGTAAATCTCTTTCTCAGGAACAAAAACAGTCTGCTTCGAGTTAAGATCCAATTGAGGCAAATCAAACGGCGCAGCCTCTCCCAAGTACAACTCATGGTGAATTCTTGATTCTCCAAAAGGTTGCCCCTGTTTGTCCAGCATCCGGCTCGATATCCGAGCCCTGAATTTGTTAAGGCCGGTGGAAATTCTCTCTACAGTGATTTCTGCAGTAAATTTTTCAGACTTGAATATTTTCAACGGCTTTAGAAAACGTACATTCTGAATTACAAGTTTAGAAGATTCGGGGTCGAGAATCTCCACCGCTTTTCTCATGATCTCGATTCCCCCAACGCCGGGCAGCACGGCAGCCCTATCTATTCTGTGATCATTCAGTACAGGATGCCCTGGGTCCAGGTCGATTCTAAATGTAGCCTTTTCGCACGGAATAAGTTTCTCCACTGTGACTTTTTGTCCAGCCAGAATATAAGCTTCACAGGATTGCCGGCTGGGAGTGGAAAAGGCGTCTTTTTCAAAAGGCCCTAATCTACCGGAAACAAGTACTTCCGCCGAACCCAGTGATCTGGCAAGTTCCTGAAGAAAGGCGTCCACTCCTTTATGTGGAGGTATGAAATCTATTCCAGCCTGTTCGAGGGTCTTCTGAACGCTTCCCCTTGTCGCCATACCTATTTCTGCCCATGGGGCCCAGTCTATGACTGAAGCTCGGATGTCCCCACCGTTTGAGTTGATCCATCTGAATAAGTGCGCAATCGAGTCATTGGCCGCTGAATAGTCGATCTGGGCTATGTTCCCAAAACGTCCGGCAACGCTTCCAAAGCTGATTAGTCTCCTAGGGGGCAGCTCATTCTTTTCCAAGGCCTGCAAGACATTTCTGGCCCCTTCAACCTTGACATCAAAAACAGACCGTATCTGTTCAATAGTTTTGGATCGTAGGGATTTACTTATGTCGATTCCCGCTCCATGCACAAATACGTCGACACGTCGGCAGAGCCTGGCAACCTCTTCTATCACCTTATCGACGGCGGAGGGATTGGTGATGTCAACGCTTCGATATATGACTTCAGAACCCAATCTCCTAAATTTTCTAAGGTTCTTAAAAACTTCGACCTGGTTACGTAGTTCCGCCAACTCCTTTTCCACACGAACAGGCGTAGGAATCGTGCTCTCCCTTTTGTACCTGTCGATTATTCTATCTTTTTCCAGTTCCCATTCTATATCGCCGAATGTCGACATGGTTTCAGCTCTATTCGACAGTGATGACCGACCAAGAATTACAAAAGTCGCAGGGACCTGTTCGGCGATGCGGTTTACGCATGCCGCTGTTATCCCTCGGGCTCCACCGGTAACCAGGACAACTTCGTCCGAGGCGATTACGGTTGAGGTATCCATTCGAGGTAGTGGTTTTGAAAATCGTACACATTGAAGTTGGAGATTTTTCCCAACGCCTGTTTCGAGTGGAAAACCCTCCGTGAGGCACCTGAGGAAAATTCCCGGCGCATGTTCATCCATGGCCTCCGGATGAATATCCACGCATCGGCAAATTGTCCGGGGATACTCTCTGGAAAATGACTTGGCGGCCCCTGAGATTGCCCCGAACAAGTAACCGGCGGGATCCGGGCCCTCAAATCCGAAAGCGCCGTCCTCTGATACAATGTTTGTCATGAATACTGGCCCGTCTTCGTAAGTCGCCGCTAGTTCAAGAAACAGCCCAAAGGATCTATCGAGAGACGTTTGAATATTGGAGCGAGTTGAGATGTTTATGACTCCAAGAAGCTTATCTCGCCTAGTCCCTATCTCCTTGGGGTCTTCCAACACTGTGACGGGAACAGGTCCCATGACTTTCTGAAATCCATCCACCAAGCCAGTATGTCCGCCAAATATAATAAGTTCATCTATTGACGGAATCATTGAGGTCTTTTCTGTGTCAAAGGTTGTCAACACAGCCTCGCGCAAATCCACCGGCGCCGAATCAACAAACACATCCATTGAATGAACCGTTTGTTCCGTTACATCGATTATGTTGTAGGATTGAGCTTTTTTCTCCAGTACAAATCCGATGATGTGTTTAATTGTGGGGAAGTCGGCTATTTTAAAACCATCTATACGTGGTATTCCAAAAGTTTCCCTGATTTCCGTAATAAATTCGGCCTGTTTCACCGTATCAATGCCCAAATCGGCTTCAAGGTCAAGATCAACGTCAAGCATCTCCGTTGGATAACCTGTCTTAGCCGAAAGTAGATCGAGTATTTTAGAGTTAACTTCAAGCCGATCGCTTGAGGTCACGACATCTTGAGCAGCCCCCCCGCCGGAATGATCATTCTCCTCAGTGATTTCTGAAACTGAATGTTCCATAACGAAGTTAATGATGTGTTCAATGGTTGGGAACTCGGCTATCTTTAGCCCTTCAATGCGGGGTATGTTAAATTTATCCCGTACGTCGGAGATGAATTCCGCCTGTTTCACCGTGTCTATTCCCAGGTCAGCCTCAAGGTCAAGTCCAGTATCCAGCATGCTTGGAGGATAGCCTGTTTTTTCAGACAGCAGTTGAAGGATGGCATTTTTGATCTCTTGAATCCCTGTCATCGAAGGAGCGGCTGCCACCCCTTTCGGCTGTTCTTGCGCAGGATCGACAAGTTTGACTTCATCAAATGCAGGTTTTTCTATTAGTTCGCGATCTTTTACTCTCATGATCCTGTTTTCAATTGTGATCACAGGATCTTTGAAATTTGTAATTTCCTTCAGCCATTCACGGTTTGCTCCGAAATCAGTGACTCGATTCTCTTCGCGCGCTATCACTTTATAAAGCGACATAACAATTTGCGATCCGAATCCAGCAGCCAGTCTGAAAGCGTACTGCGCCTCACAAGGTCCGCCGGCGCTTAAATTCATGTCCTGAAATTCCGGATCTGGAACTTTAAGATTCGGAATAGGTGGAAGAAACCTCTTCTGTAAACACCTTAGCGCTACAATGTCTTCGACACCGACCCCCATGGTGTGGCCAGTAAAACCTTTGGTATTTGCAATGGGGATAATTTTGGCGCTTTCTCCGAAAATCGATCTCAATGCCCTGACTTCGGAAGAAGAACTCCCTCCCCGTTTTGGAGAATAAGTTTCGTGTGACATGAAAAACATCTTCTTTGCCAAGTCGTGGCGTGACACATCCGACTGCCGCTCCCATTTTGAGATCATTTTTTCCATTACAAAGGATATGTGATCGACATCGAGACGAGTGCCGTGAAAACCACTATTTGCAACTATTCCGGCCTCAATTGAAGCAAGGGGCTCTATGCCTCGACGTCTTGCCAGATCCTCACTTTCCAGCACCACGGCGGCAGCGGCTGACCCGAGTATCAAGCCATGTCTGCGGTCGTCGAATGGCAGGGCGGCGTCGGTTATAGCGCCGTTGGTGGTAGCCGCCCCCATTGCCAGAAATCCGGAACCAATCCAAGGGAAAAGCTGTTTCCCAGCTACATCGTCCGCAGCGACCACTAGGACCCTCTTGGCCTGACCTGTTCTAATCCAATCCCTTCCCAGGAGTATAGCCTGAGTAGTTCCCGCGCAAGCCGCGTCAACGTGAGTGTTCGGTCCTTGAGCCTTAATAATTTGCGCTAGCTGTCCGTGCCCCATGCTCATAACTCGAAGAAGGAAATTACGATTAAACGAATAAAGTTCACTGGAACTTGACAAACTTAGTCCATCAAATTCCTCTGTGAACCATTTTGTCAAAAGTTCCTTTTCTTTATCATCTCTGATTCTTTGTACAATTCCTGTGTAAAAATCGATCAGCCTTTTTTTGGCTCCTGCCCCAAAGCGGGCGCTGGTCTCCCTGGTGACTTCATCTACCAGCGAAGCCATACCAGGAAAGGCCGAAGCGAATATGATCCCTGTTTCATCTCGTAGATCAGGTGGCAAAGCCCAGGCGTCGGGCAGTTCGATTCCCGAACTGGTTGTCTTAATTTGCCTCATTAACGGGATACCGGCGTCTTTAAGAGCCTCCAGTCCGGCAGCGACAGCGAGACGAGTGGTGACGTCCATCGCTTCTGTCAGGCGTTTCTCCAAACCAAATTCTTCAATGAAAGAATCTTGATCATCAAAAAAACCCGCCAGTTTTATCACTCCAGACATATCGTCGACATGTTGTAATTCGACTTCACCTGATGGTCCTTTGAAAAGCCTTTCGACGTTCTTTTCGAGCATTTCTCTTCGACTGTTTTCCGGAACCCTTTTGATAAAATTCTTGCCATAAATGAGATCATCAAGATTTGCCTTGTCGAACACAAACCTTGTGTCAGAAGGTAATCCCGCAGCCATTCCGGAAATCACCACCGGTTTGAAATTCATTCCTTCCGTTTTAACCATTGTGACCGTTTTCTCCAGGGGCAGGATGTTCTCGACAAAAGAACTAAAGCTTGACTTAATGAGTGTCCTTATGGGGTTAACTTGGAGTTCGACGAATTTTTTAAACTCCTTTCTGGACACTATTTCTTTTAATTCCTCGTCTAAAAGCCAGTCCAAAGATGAAGGTGGGTCATGTTCTAACTTGGTTTCGTAACCTAGTCTCTGGATCGAATCATGCCCCTTGGAGACCAAGGTCAAACTTGACTTCTTTCTCTTTGAGGGAACCTCACCAGATAGTGAGGGGATTTCCGCCGCGTCAATATCAATTTCGAATCCCTCAACAATGAGAGCCGCAAACGATTCCAACAGTTGAGTGATTCCCCCCTTTTTAGGATGGTTGGTCGGCAATGCGAGAGTGTCTTTGGTCAAAGTATCAATGGTCAGGTTGGTCATGACCCGTTTGGGCCCGCATTCCAAAAACACCCTTATTCCATCACTGTGAAGCCTTCGTAAGGTTTTGACCCACTCAACCGGCGCTGCGAACTGTTTCCCAAGGAGATCTCTGATACGCGCGGGAGCCCCGGGACCAACTGGATAGTAATCTCCGGTAACATTTGACACGATCGCTATTTCTGGTGACGACACCTCAAGTTTTTCCAACGTCTTCATAAATGGTTCTCTTGCGGGCGCCACGACTCCGGAGTGAAATGCCGCTGAGACGGGCAGGATTACTCCTTCGAGGCCTCTTTCCTTAAAGACCTCCCCCGCCTTAATTACGGCTGCTGTTTCTCCGGATATAACCGTCTGTTTTGGGGAATTCTTGTTGGCGGCCACCACATAACCATCAATTCGTGAGATAACTTCTTCAACCAAACGAGCGTCAGCGGGAATACTCATCATTAGGCCAGGGTCAGCCAAACTTACCCTTGCCATTTCTCGCCCTCGAACAGCGACGGCCTCAAGAGCGTCACGAAAACTGAACACTCCCGAAGCGACACACGCGGCGTATTCCCCTAGCGAATGGCCTGCGCAAGCTACCGGCTTGAGACCAACCCGGCGAAGAAGTCTAAAGATGGCGGTGTCAGCCGTCAGGATCATTGGCTGAAGGACCTGGGTGTCTTTCAACGCGTCGCTAGATCCTGATTCGCCAAGGCTGGAGGCGTCCGGAAACACTAAAGAAGTGATCTTCCCCTGGCCTAGTTCGTTCATTATTTCATCAGCTTCCCGAAACGTTTCCGCCACTATTGGGAACCTTTCACACAAATCTCTCAGCATGTATGGATATTGAGATCCCTGGCCAGGGAAAATAAATGCCGCTCCAGGCGTATTTCTTTTAGGCTTGCCCTCCGAGAAATGGATTCCTCTCGCAACGAGGAAACCTATTTTCGAACGGTCCAGCAAAGCTTCAAGTATGGATTCCATTTTCTTGGAAGTTGTTTCAACATCAGGGGATGCAAAACCAACTCTCATGTTAAACTTGAGACATTCATTTCTGTGAGCCTGGGCCAGATTTCTGTGATTTAATGGTGTGGCGGTTTTGAGAATTGTTGCGATTTTGTTTGTCAGTTCCTCTAGATTATCTGCTCCTAACACCCAGACGGAGCCCTTGGTGTCAAACTTCTCCGGCTTAGGCCAATCAGGCGGTACAAATTTCACAATCGATGTTGGCGATGTCTTACTCGACGACACAAGCCGGAGTTGAGGCGAATACTCTTGAAGAACTACATGAAAGTTGGTTCCTCCAAATCCAAAGGCGCTTACTCCAGCTCGACGAGGCGTCCCGTTAACAGCGCTCCAAGGCTTAGCTTCCTTCAGAAGAGTTAGCGGGGAAGATTTCCAGTCAATGCATGGATTCGGCTGTTGAATGTTGGCGGTCGGCGGCAATGTCCTGTGATGTAGGCTCAGAATGGCTTTTATTATTCCGGCCGCTCCTGAAGCGGCCTTAAGATGACCGATCTGTGATTTGACTGACCCAATTCCCACTGAACCCAACTGGGCTCCTTCTTTTCTAAAGAACGAATCCAGCATCATCAATTCGGTTTTGTCACCGACGGCCGTAGACGTTCCATGAGCCTCGACAAGCCCTATGGTGGATGGAGCGATGCCCGAGCGCTCCATGGAGGCCCGTATAGCCCGTTCCTGACCAGCGGCGTTAGGCGCTGTAATGCCCTTGCCACGACCGTCAGACGATGATCCTACGTCCAAGATTACCGCATAAATTCTGTCTCCATCGGTTACAGCGTCGGAAAGACGCTTCATTAATATTATCCCTGCGCCTTCGCCCATCACAAAACCATTCGCGGACTCGTCAAATGGACGGCTGCCGTCTGCCGAAAGGGCCCCTATTTTGGAAAATTTCACAAACGAAGACGGCTGCATGGATGCGTCCACGCCTCCAGCGATGGCATAATCCATGGAACGTGATCGAAGTCCGGAAACAGCGTTCATGATTGCGGCCATGGACGATGCGCACGCTGCGTCCACGGTAAAATTGGGTCCTTCCAGATTGAAGACATTGGCCACCCTTCCAGAAATTACATTGGCCAATTCTCCTGGCAAAGAATCCTCAGTTATTTCAGGAAGCCCTTTTAGAAAACGATAACGAAAATCTTCAGTAACCTTCTCTATCGTAGCTTTATCGACATCTGCGGCTGTGAGCGCTTCTCGCATCTTTGAAATTGTCTTGGGGAATCCTATTCGTTCAGCGTAAAGATCTGTCGTCTCACCGCCCATGCTGTTGCCAATGACTATTCCTACCTTCTTCCCTTTAAGGTCTTCCGGGGTAAGACCGGCGTCAGTCAATGCGTCGGCGACACAAGCGACCGCCATCTTCTGAGTCCTGTCCATTTTCTGGGCTACAGTAGGCGGAATCCTGTATTTGAGAGGATCAAATTCAAAATCAGTGATGAATCCACCAATCTTAGAATAAGTTTTATCCGGAATCTTGGGATCCGGATGATAATACATTTCTACGTCGCCCCATCTTTCGACCGGCGCTGAAACAATTCCACTTCGACGATCCATGATTTGCCGCCAAAATTTTTCGACGGTATCCGACCCGGGGAGTTGCAGCCCTATCCCTACAACCGCTATCGGCTCTCTGTCGGAATCGAACTCCAAACCTTGAGTCAAGAACTCGAGGGGCTCGTTTAAGTCCGAATTCCCTGACATGGAGTCCGGGCCTTCGGAATCCGTCTGAAGCTCTCCTCCTGGATGTTTTGATTCTAAAGATCCCGCTGGTTGGGCGGAATCAAGTCCGCCTGATGTCTCTCGGTACACCGCAAGTCCACCGAAGATAAGATCAGAATGAAGTCTCTCGATGGTAGTCGGCTCACTGAAAAGACATGCCGCCTGTCCTAATAGATAAAGGCCTCTTTCAACCTGTTCGTCCGGACTCAATTCAGAAAACCTTGGGCACTCGGATTGAGCTGTTTCCGGGTCAATCGCGCAACCTTTTGAAGCAAGACGTAGAGCGCCAAGATTATCCCGTTCATAAAGTTCCTTTCGCTCGTTCAGGGCTATCCCAGCCCTGAGGCGCTCAAGCTCTCTGTCGATCAATGTTCTCGCCATCCTGGAACAGGCGGCCCTAGCCATGGTGTTTACTGTTCGACCTATTACTACTGTGTCACTGGCCTCTAAAGTTAATCTCTGGTAACACTCGGTGATTGCTTTGCATCTGACAGCTTCCCGAGTTGTGAGGTATGAGGTGCCCATCTGAAGGCCAATCTTTAATCCTTTTTTTACAAGTTGAGCTGCCATGCCCGCTATGAACGCCACTCCTGTCGGTGAACCAATCCCACCGGCGAACAAAACTCGAACATCCTTAAGATCCAGTCCTTCCTGGTGAGCCTTTTCCAAATAATTCAAGTTGGCGTTCCAAAGATTAAGACTCGTAAGATTTGCAATGTGTCCTCCGGATTCGCCTCCTTCAAAAACGAATCGCCTAAGTCCTGATTTCAAGGCTTCTCCCAAGACACCTGGTGATGGGCAGTGCAAGTAGCAAGACGTTCCCATCTTTTCGATGGTCAACGCTAGATCCGGCCCACTAGCGGCGAGAATAGCGAATTTGGGGGGATTGCCCCTCATTATTTCAAGATGCTCCTCATAGCGACTACGGTTAACTTCAAGCCCTATCAATCCTACTCCGAAGGTTTGTCCGATTTCCTGACGGGTCTGGTCCATAGCTTCTCGAGCTATTGAGCCCGGCATGTTGCCAAGAGCCAGGAAAGGAAGCGCCCCAGCTTCGCTGACCGCTTTTAGAAAGTCGGAATTGTCGCTGACATGAGCCATGGGTCCCTGAACAAATGGGTATTTTGATCCATGTTCAATACACAAGGTTGAGCCTTCTAAAAAAGGCCATTCGATGGATCGAGGTTTCATTGCGTCCACAAATGATGAAATCACCTCTAAGGTGGTTCTTTTTTTCTTGAAAAGTTCACTGTTAATTACGAGATCTTCCGAGAACGGGAATATGGAATCGTCCAAATCGGGTTTGGAAGAAGGATAACCAATCGATTCAGTTATGATCTTTTTATAGTTGTCAAACTCTTCGACAGGAATTGATTCTTCGTTTTTTTTGAGCTCCCGGACCTTTTTGGTTCCAATTCTGGAATATGCCCTGAAGGGATGGCCGGAAACATTATTGAGGCACGCGGAAGCCGGCATATCCAAATCGCCCAGGAACTTTTTCAAATCTTCATCCAATGCCGATTCCGTGGTAAGCAGGAGGTGATAATCAATGACAATTCCTGAGGCTCCAGCTCTCATGGCACCCGCCGTAGCGTAGGGCCCAACGCCCCCCTGTAGGAAGACCGGCAGTCCTGATGATTGAAGGATCTGTTGCAAGAGCACAAAACCATGGGTCTTGGAAGTCCATCCTCCACATTCCGCTCCTTTGGCTATTACACCACAAGCCCCCGCTCTCTCCGCATGTCTAGTATCCTCGATATTTGCCACCTCCACCATGACAGGGAACGGCAAACGAGATAATTCTCCATCCGAAGAATCAGCAAGCGCGACCGAATCCTCAACAGGAATGATAGCCAGTCTCACAATATCGTTTCCAGCTCTTAGCATTGGGTCCGACATGCGGCAGCGAACGCCATAAGGGGTTTTTCCATCCGGAGATATACGTGATGGACCTGCTGTTACATGGTCAATTACGCCAATGGCTCCAAACCGGTACACATTGGCGATCAGATCAAAACTGACATTGAAGTACGGATTAACAAAAATTATGGGGATGCTCAGATTCAGTTTGTCGCTTGCATTCATGAGATCACCTTAAGAGAATTCGTTTTGGAAATTTCGTTGGAGGTTGTTGCAAAACCGTAAAACAGGACTTCTCGAACCGTGTCGACATCATCCAGCAAAGAGCATTCGGCTCCTTCCATGAGCCACTTCTGTATGACGCCGTTAAGGAATCCGATGATTCCATAAAACACCGTGAAATAATTCATTTGTTTGAGACTGCCGGCCCGTGAAGCCTTCCAGCATCGGCGTTTGAGTCCTGGCAGGGCCAGTATCAGTTCATGGATGAACTTCTCAGAAAACTCTCGACCAAAATCCTTGTGTTCTTGTATAATTACCTTAAAAAACGAAGAATTCTGCTCAAAGAAACTTAAATACATTTTAATAATACTTTCTATAATCTTTAAAACGTCTTCCTCAATGCTCAAGTCTCTTCGAGCGAGGTCCACGAACTCTGACATGGTGTCTTCTTTAAGCGCTGTGAAAATGCTTTCTTTTGTCTTGAAATAGCGGTACACGGTCCCCTTCGCTATGTCGGCTCTTTCAGCGATGGAGTCTATCGTTGAGGTATGAAACCCTTTATCGGAGAATTCTGTTAACGCGGCCTGCAGTATTCTTTTCCTCACATCTTTCTGTTTTTTTCTTTTCGAGGTTTCTCCTTCGGTCGATCTTTTGAGGCTTTGGAACAGCAAGTCTTCGAGTATAAGAGGTCTGGCGACCCCACCGGCTTCAGCGGCGTCTATTGCGGACCGGTAGAATTCGCGAATAAGCGTGTCTGAATAAATTGGAGACGCAGCCAGCGCCTTTGCGGCAGCATCCACAAAGTTGAGCGTGGCGTCGGCCTTGGCGCCTTCATTGTCTGGGGTTTCCTGGAGGTATTTTTCCAGTATTTTGATCAGTTCGGGGATAGCGAATGCGTCTCGATGGGTTTTAGTGGTGCGAACAACATTGTTGATAGCGTTGCTGAGTGAAGCGTCCATGATTGCTCCATCGCGTAAAATCGACTTTGTCCAGTCAGTTTGATAATGACTGACCAGTGCGTCATTTATTACTTGTAACGAACATGGACGGGAGTTGTCAAGGCCTTATAGGGCTATCCCCTCAAAAATGTAATGATTTCAATCTGCAAAAACACGCCCGTGAAAATATCAAAACGTCTGATGTTAAAATGCATGAATCCAATGCGGTGGGAGGTATTTAACTGAAATATCAGTGGAAAATCATCTGTTGAATTAAAGAATAAAAATATATATGATAAAAAAGTTAATATTAGAAGATTGGTCCAATCAATTTACTATCTGAAACGCTTACACGCGACTGTTTTTACCAGTAGGTCTCAAGACCGGTCAATCATCGCAACCTCATGGAGTAAACCTTGCAGCATTCTAAGAAGTCCACTTTCAGGCTAATTATCACTGCTGTTGGAATAGTGGTTTTGACCCCTATTCTAACAATCCCTATGCTCCTGTCAGCTTTGTTGGTTAAACCAGGTAAGTTTTCTTATCTTATTATGAAAACATGGAATCGAGCTGTTGCGAAACTAATGGGGCTTAGATTTTCCTTAAGTGGCGTGGAAAACCTGGACACTAATACGTCTTACATCATAACTCCCAATCATCAGGGACTTGCCGACATACTTGCAATTGTGTCTACCTTGCCGGTTCGTTTTAGATGGGTCGTTAAGAGAGAATTGTTCAAAATACCAGTTTGGGGATTGGCTTTATGGGCTACTGGCGCAATTCCGATTGACAGATCAAACTCTGCAACAGCAATAAAGCGCCTCAATAAAGAAAAAGATGAGAAACTGAAAGGTGGATGGTCGGTTGTTATTTATCCTGAGGGAACACGAACTCCTGATGGAAAATTAAAGGATTTTAAAAAAGGGGCTTTCATGATGGCCGTTCAGACTGGAATCCCTATTTTACCCGTTGTTTGTAATGGCGCATTCAAAGTCTTACCCAAAAAAACGTTAGCTTTTCGTCCCGGTCACATTAAATTGAACATTTGCCCCCCTATCCCAACTCAAGGACTGTCCGAAGAAGATGTTCCTGAATTAATGTCAAGAACTCGTCAGGCTATCCTCGCTAAACTACAGCTAGATTATGACCCTTTTTTGAACGGAGAACCCTGCTCGGCTAATGTCCTGTAACAGGCTGGGCTTAGGAATATAATCCTTGAAATCAGCACCTTGAAGATATCACGAGGATAACAAGACTTCGTCACAAACAGGGTATGCTGATTCTCTGTATTGCTCCGACGAAACCATTTTATTTGACTTTACGCAACATGATTAAGTAATCTATAATTAGTGTAAGGTATGCCTTAAACGCCAAACTTCTGAATTCCTAAGAATTTCTATTTAATTTTGAATTAATTCGAGGGGAGTGACATGGCTCACTACAGGTTGTTAATTTATATCAAACCAGTATTCCTTGTATCAATTCTTTTAATTGCGTCAAATGTGGTTCCGGCCGATTACATCAAGTCGTCCCCTGACAAAGTCGCCAGCGTTGAATTCAATGAGCGCAACGGGAATCTTGAAAAAGCTTCGAGTGAGTACAGGCCTATTCCCGACTGGCTTTCGTCGGTCCTCAACTGGCTGCCGACCGAGAATCATGAAAGCAGAACAGCCAAGCTCAAAGACGAAGATCTGGACAAGGATATTGAGGAACATTTCACCAGCCCCCAAAAACCGGAACGTTCCGTTAACGGCGGTAACATATTGTCGTTGAAAGACATATCCCCACTATATAAGTCGCCCAAGATTTACGGCGAGGGGATTTGGGTGAGCACGGGCGCCCCCGTAGGCGGAGATGGACGACCACTTGCATTCAAAACACTTTTCCGTCCCAGCGTAGAATTTCCAAATACCATCGTTTATATGGCCGCCTTTGATATGAACCGTCTCAAACCCCGATTATTTATTGGTCGAACTGAACCGGGTATTCACAATATTTCACATACTGAATCACGGGAATCTCTCTCAAAAATCGTCGCCATTACCAATGCAATGTGGATGCAAAGACACGCTAGAGGAGCTGGAGCGATATTCAGAGGCGCAGTCATCTATCCAATGGTTCCAGGGATGGCTACTCTGGTAGTATACCAGGATGACTCGGTTGATGTGCTTGAATGGAGCGATGAGATTCCTCTGTCAACGGTTAAAGACGCTCGCCAATTGAGCCATTTGATTTTGAAAAACGGGAAGGTCGTTGACAAGGTAGTAACAAATGGGAAGATTGCTGATTCTGAAATAGGCCTAGGCGGCTCATTGATCGACAGTGACGGCGCCAGCACCATGGACAGAGAATATTGGTATCTGGCAAATAGAACGGCTTTTGGTATCCGGGATGATGGCAACCTTGTGTTTGCAATGGGTCATCATGTAAGCACCAAAGACCTTGCCAGGGCATTGGCCCTCGCAGAATGCAAACGGGCTATTCACGGTGACGCAAATATTCATAACGTTGTATGCAATTTTTATTTCCGGGATGAAGAGAATAAAATTGTAAAATATGACAAACTCTCTCCGGAGCAACTTGATTACACGTTGAAACGATATGATAAAGGATACACGAAAGATTTCTTCGCCTTTTACGAAAAATAGGGTTTAGCTGCTCAGTTACGTGTATTAATCCACTAGTCAATGGTCTGAACTGGTTCACTTTTGTTTTTATCACGGTTTTGGAAGCCATTAGAATGGCTCAATCATCTGAAACAGATTTCAAAGAACAGGTCTGGTCCAACCAATCCTGATTTCCTGTCCGTGAAAAACTGCTGGCTGTCCTTAATCTTCCGGTGGATCAACATGATGAGTTCAGGGAACGCCTCAGAAAAATGATGGAGTCTTTCAAAAACATAGGACGGGGTTACTTTTTGTTAATCGATGAGTAGTCAAAAAAATGAAGGTCAAAAAAATAGATGGTATTACTGTTTTGGTAATAGGGGAGCGACTGGATGCCATTGACGGTCCAAAACTGAAAGATGTAGTAAAAGAACTCGCAAAGGAAAGCGGTCTCAATTTGGTTATAGATATGGAAAAGACTCTGGTTTTGGATAGCACTGGTTGCGGGGGGCTTGTTTCATCACTGAAAACCTTATTGAATAATGACGGACAAATGAGAATTGCCGGACCTAACCCAAAATGTCTTGAGATTTTACGTATGACTAGGCTTCATAGGATTTTTGAAATTTACGATTCCCTAGAGAGTGCTGTCCAATCATTGACTCCATAACCCTTGAACACGCTCCCTGGTGGCACGTTGTGCGCCTTTACAATAACAGTCTCATGGATCTAGAGTTTAGCGGTTTTTTCTCTTTTGGTGGAACCATGACGCTTTTTGAATTCCTTTTTGGCCTCTTTGTTCGCGAAATACTTTTCAAGGACGGAAGGTTTAATCTTGGGTTTGGGCTTCTGACCCTTCAACCTGGCTATCTCGTCTCGCAGTTCCTGAATCTGTTCCTGCTGGATCCGGATAATCTCCACAAGAGCCGTCCTGAAATATCTTGCACAGTTCAGCGTCGTTTGCCAAAATCTGTTCACCAGTTTTTTCATAGTTAAAGAACTGGAATTTATCAGTATCATTCTCTTGGTAATCGTTTTCGGGTCGCCCTAATTTGGCTTCGACCGCGATAATCAGCTTGTCGCGAAAGAATTTCTCTACGGCATTTTCCATTGCGTGAGAAAACGGATAATGACCAATGTCATGAAGGAGACCGGCTAGACGATAAAGGACGATGTCTTTATCCTTTAGCAAGTCACTCGCATTGGAGTTCCGCAACGCTTCGAGAATCCACCCGGTTGCCTGTCTGCCAATTGGGTTGGTTTTTCCCGGCCACTCGTTGATAATTATTTTATAGCTGTTTAAGCCTGCTTGATTTTTAATTACGGAGAATTCGCCACAATAAGAAATTTCATGAGCTACTATGTTCTTCAGTTAAGGCAAAATGCCATTCTTCAACCATCTGATGTTGTTTCATTTTTTTATTGCACCAACGTCCGGCGGATTTGGTGCAATGGGAGACTGGTGCAATAAACTATTCGATCATTCATCCAATACCTTTTGGGTCTGTTCTTCCAGTGTGGGTATTTTTTCCTGAATCGCATTCCATACCGTCTCAAGTTTGACACCAAAGTAATCGTGGATGAGAATGTTACGGAAGCCTATTAGCTTGACCCATTCTATTCCTTCAAATCTAGATTTGATGTTCTCAGGAAGGCGTTTCGCCGCCTCGCCAATTATCTCAAAGTTTCGGATGACTGCGTCCTGAGTTTTGAAGTCGGACACAAATTCATCGAATGACATTCCATCTGTGTAACGTCGAATCTTGTGGCAGGATTCAAGAATGTCATCGAGGTACAGTCTATAATCCCGCATAAACTGTCTCCTCAAGGATAGTCGAACGTATCCTGGGTTTAATGGTGTCCTTAATGACCAGATCGACCTGCGAATCGAATAGTTTTTCCAAAAAGAATTTTAGGTCAAAATAATTGTCAAATGTGGGGTCATCAAATTCAACGAGAAAATCCAGGTCACTGGTCTCAGTCTGCTCCCTTCGGGCGCATGAACCAAACACGCCAAGTTGACGAACCCCAAAACTCAAGATTATGTCCCTGTTTTCTTCCAGTGTCTTGAGGATGTTTTCCGGATTCATGGTCTCAAAGTTCTTCAACTTAATGGATTCTATTTTCATGGTTTTTCTCGCAATTCATCTTTATTTATGTATTGTTTCTGACAATAACCGCGCTGGATCTGACTGATTGGAATACCTTAAACCTAGATTATTACTAATCTACTTATCCTATTCAAGAATCACCGCCCTGGTCTTGGTAATATTATCGACAACGCCACTACATCCGGTGGGAATAGTGGCTTGATGTTTATCCGCTGGGACTTAATCGTTTTTCGCAATCGCTCGTGAGCCTGTTGCAGTTCCGACGCCCTTTCGGTGAGCAGATCCTGTATTCTTGAGTTGATATCGTCAAAATTTCCCAAAACCTGGTTAAGCCACTCACGTTTTTCAGCGTCAGAGACGTTTCCCGACGATGTGACCGTATCAAGGAGCTTCAAGGCTTCTGTCGGCGAATACCATTTCTCTGAAGGCGGGATCCCACTAAATCCTGAGACAATGCACTCTTCCGCCAGCGGTCAACCTGTCGGTTCAAAAAGCTTGACTTCTACATCCGGAGCCTTCGCAAAGGCCTCTTCTATAATCACCCGAACCTTCTCCCAGTCGAGCCCCCCTAATCCACAACCCAGGGGCGGAATTGCGATGGAACGTATATTACGATTGCGCACCTCCGCTACCAGCTCTTTGGATCCGTCCACGATATCTTCATAATGGCTGCGGTCACGCCAATGGCGTTTGGTGGGGAAGTTGATGATATAACGAGGATTGAAAATATGACCTGTTTCGAAAACAAACATCCGCCCGGGGCCAATTTCGCTGTGACGGCATGCGGATTCATAGGCCTTAAAATTTTCTGGAAACTCCTTCTTGAATTGCAAAGCGAGGCCTTTACCCATCACACCATCACAGTTGACCGCATTTACCATGGCCTCCGTATCGGCCTTTAGAATGTTTCCGCAGGTTAATTCAATCATCTTCGTTTCTATCGACTCAATAATACCAGTCGTTGCAAACCCTGACCAGAGTTGACACACAATGATCGATAAGAATCTTCATCGCTTGGCGCCTGCTCGTTCAAAGTAATCTGATCGGGAAACAGGCTATTCCAAACGATCAGAAAAAAGCAATCAAATTGAAAACAATGTAATTTGAAAGACTTTGCCCTGTGTACCGATCAACGCCTTACGGCATCTGAGAAATATTCACCCCTTAACGCCAGCTTTAATAGCGTTTTCTTCTCGGTGCTCAACGCCTTACGGCATCTGAGAAATATTCACCCATCACATAATACTCGTCTAACTCAATACCAACTAGTGCTCAACGCCTTACGGCATCTGAGAAATATTCACTGGTAACAACTTTCGCAATAGCAACTGTCCAGTGGTGCTCAACGCCTTACGGCATCTGAGAAATATTCACACCTCGTCCAACATTTTAACAGCTTGTTCTATTGTGTGCTCAACGCCTTACGGCATCTGAGAAATATTCACTCATACTTTCAATAGCCATAGCGTGCCAAGAAATAGGTGCTCAACGCCTTACGGCATCTGAGAAATATTCACCACGGCCACACTTCGGGCAAACCAAAACCTGTTTTTCAGCGTGCTCAACGCCTTACGGCATCTGAGAAATATTCACTCGGCCAAATGTTCCAGGAATTTGTGCAATCCCTAGTGCTCAACGCCTTACGGCATCTGAGAAATATTCACTTCAATAATAAATCTCAGTGCATAGGATATATTGAGTGCTCAACGCCTTACGGCATCTGAGAAATATTCACTTATTAACAAATGCGGTATCACGAGCCTTCTCTAGTGCTCAACGCCTTACGGCATCTGAGAAATATTCACTTTAGCGGCCTCTACACAGCCAACCCCATGAAAGCGTGCTCAACGCCTTACGGCATCTGAGAAATATTCACTGATACGGTAGCGGATACATAGTCAATGCCTCTTGTGTGCTCAACGCCTTACGGCATCTGAGAAATATTCACTGCGCCACTCTCAGACCGGCCCGGGATGTATATCCCTGGAATCTCTTTTCAAGGACTGGAATCCACGTTGGGCCGGTTGTGGCTATAATCAATGTGATCACGTGCCTCCTAATTTACTGTTATTCTATAACACCCCATAATCCCCAATTTTTTTATGCATATTTATCAGAATCAAGTATTCCCTGGTAGAGCAACCGTCCATAACACACTGTCATGGTTAACGTTTACCTGTACCGACTCAATTTTGCATATGTAGGACAGCAGGAGCTTGAATCCAAAGAAACTGATTATACAATTTGAAATGTCGGTTGGTCTACCGACCAATCTCCTTTTGAATCACGGCTGCAGATACTTCGAGCACAGTTACTACACAAACCGATGACAAGAAGATCGTCTTCCAAATCCATGATCTTCGTCAATTCCCATTTAAGCCGCTCAACACAGCGTTTGCTGAGACGACAACGAAATACACTGAATTGAATTCTTTCCCCGTAACCCTTTAGGTGTTTGGCGACTTTCCTGAGTCTCTTGTCGTCACGCACATCGTAGCAAACGATATACCATGATTTCTTCTCGCCGGGTGTCAACGCAACCTCATTCTAGCAAAAAGCCCGGGCTGTCCTGTCCATTCCTTTTCCAAGAGTCGCGCCTCCAACTCGACCAGCCTATCGTAAGAGAGTGAGTATTGAGTCACAGGGTGTTTCCACTTTTCCTCAAGTCGTTTCTCAAATATCTCAATAGCCTTTTTTCGGCCCACATCGGATAGCCAAACGCGGCCCGATGTCACACTAAAATCCTCCACCAGGTTCCATTGCAAACGATTTACAGATCCCAAGAGTGGAATGTCCCAAACAGAAAGCCTAAACAACTCCATGAGGTCCAACACCAAAGGGTGAGCGGCAGATCTGGGAGTATGAAAAAATCCTATCGCAGGCTCTAAACCAACCGCGATAACAGCTCGTAGCACTGTGCTATACAGTAATGAGTACCCAAAACCGAGCAGAGCGTTGAACCGATCTTTTGGTGGTCGTCTACTCCTCTTGGTAAATCTCAATTCACTTGGGACTTCATCTCTCAAGAGCGCAGGAAGAGCAGCGAAATAAGACCGCCCCGCCAAGCCCTCATAACCTCTCAGTTCATCAGGGCCCTTGGCGTGCGCAGCCTGTGCAAGGCACTCCCGTATTGTCTTTAAGGGCTCTATTAATTCAAGTGATTCACGATCCTGACCGCGAGTCGCGCGTAAGATATATCTGAGCCCCGATTCTATCTTGGCCATGACAAGTTTCTTAGCAAGATTCATACACACTACAGGATCAGAAAGCGCCTCGAATTGGCGCAGGCGTCGCTGAACAGCGCCAGCCCCCGGTGTAACGCCAGCCACATATCGCCCAGCCCCGGAGACGAAATGGACACTTATCCCGCTGTCCGCGCATAGATGTAGGGCCTGAGTAGTAATTTGAGGATAGCCGTGGATAACAAGCGACTGAACCTCACTAAGCAAAACCGTTGTTTGTTTCCCGTCGGTGGAATCAATTTTTAGCGTATTACCTGAGCGCCCAATCCTTGCGCCGGGTTCAACAACGTGAATGGTCTTGAGATCGCTGTTTGCGGGGAACAGTCTCAGCGGTTCCCAGTCCGGGTTGTTGACAAGGCGCTCTTCTTCGGGCAGACAAACTGGCGCCAAGGAGCATCTGACGCAAACACGATCATTTGTTGCAATCGGAGGTCTATCCTTAGCGCTGCGAAGATCTTGCGCCCTTTTTACAGCGTTAATTACCGATGCGCGAGCGGCTTGGTCCAAAAGTACTCGAACAGTCACGTTTTCCTGGTGGTACCGGATTCGGCCTTCAGGAACAGCTCGTCCGGAATGTTCCTCGAGTAGCATGGCGTAGGCTGACACCTGTAGAGCGTCTGAAGGCCAGGCTTTAGGAATTTTACCTTCTCGGTGTGGTTTCCCTCTTTTGTGCTCATACGGGATTACGCTCCCATCTACTCGCTTCAGGCAGTCGACTTTTCCAATGAGGCCGAGATTTTCGCTGGCCATCTCCAGGATCGACCAAGTACCGTCCTCTTCCTGAGCTTTTTCGAGATTCTCGTGGAGGGTCCGTCCCGCATAGACAGACGCGTCAGCCAAACGAATTTCTTCGACCTCCTCGAGGTAGAAAAGGCGCTCACAATAAGCCAGCGCATGTAGCGCCATGACACGGATTAAACTGGAGTCCTGAACAATCATCTTAATTAGTTAACTTTTTGGGCCTATAGTGATCCAACGCTTATCTTCTCTGTGTGGTTCGTGCAAAGGGTTCTCTGTTAGACTAAATTGGCGCCAGCAAGTTTTCTCGGATCCAACGTGATCCACCCACACGGGTAAAGGATAATGTCCCGTACGATCATGAGTTAGCCATAAGCCGACTCTATCCAACCTGTCGAATACACTCACGTCGTTAACCATATCCCTGCTCTCACCGAAGCTCAAACCGCCAAAACGATCAATCTGAGATGGATTATGAGTGGCAATTTCAATTAAATCAGACAGAGCGCCTTCTTCAACCCATACGGCAAAACTCAAACCAGTCAAGATCTCCTGATAGTCTGGAGTTTTGTTATTGCCGATTCCTGGCCCCAGCTTCTTTGTTTTGATTCGCCATTTGGTTCTGAGGAGGATGGAGACAGAAGGTCTGCACAGTATGGCTACGGCCAATCTAGTACCAATATGGGTATTACGATCTTCTTCCCCCACTAACGAAAGCAAGAATCCATAAACAGTAGATGGAGGCGCAAGACGCTCGCTTTCCAGGAACTGCCTAGAATATGGTTTGCGAAGGCTACAAAAAGGTACCGAAACTTTGAGGCACATAGAAGGCATACGAATATCTCCTATATTTCAAGCAGTTGCTTAATCTTCACAACACAACTAGAAACTGCCTGTTTTATCCCATCGTATCGGTGAGCGGCGTCCAAGCTTTTGACTGAATCGTTTCTCGATATTGGGCCACCTATAAACAACTCGTTAGCCTCGATGTCGCGGTTCCTGACACGGCTAACCATCCCCGGCGCAACCAGCTCATCGTTTGGACCCAACTCGAAGCAATAAAGTATTCTTGGCGCTGGATCATGAGTTATTCGAAGGACAATAGATTCCGGCGAGAAATCGAAAAGGAATCGACTTTGGTTTCCTGCAACCTCTCCAAGATCACACACAGCCTGGATAGCATTCAATGCCCGATCCTTGATGCGCAGTCGCTCAGGCGTTAGTGCAAAACCGTATTGATATCTCGTTGAATGGCATTCTGTTCCGTAAAGACTCGTGCGATCCTTCACACCACTTTTTGCATTGAATGTTATATCTCCGGCAAATGGTGTCAATGAAATCGCACGGGCTATTTCGAGCACACCACGTCTCTTGTCAGCCTTTCCTTTTTCACCTTCAGTCTTACCACCCTCAGCTCTCATGTATCCAAGCATGTCATCATCAATGAATGTTTCACCTTCCTTTGATGACCATCCTTGCCAGTTAGGGTCCTGCCATTCAAACTCTTCTTTCGCATCGATCCATTTCCTGTTAACTGGAATACCAGAAGTCTGCCAATAGTATCGCATAGCCCATCTAATGGCTTCTGCAGACACAGTAGTATGAACTTGATCGTTCCACATGATTTTTTGAAGGGTGGTAATATTCCCTTCGTTTTCTCCTCGGTTATTAGCCGCTATTCCATTATGAGTGACCACTGCGCCAAACACGTGAAGAGCCATTATTGTTCGTCCTCCCCATTATTTATTTGATCTTCTGTATCGAGTTCATCTGCGCCTTTGCCGGCATAGGATGCGAGGCCCAGCAAAGCCAAGTCTCTAGATCGCTGCCAATCTTCCGCTAGATAGAGATGCAGGATTTTTCCCCATTGCGCCTGGAGCGTTTTGTTTAACCCACCACGGGCGAAAAGGTCGGCCAGTTCAGCTCTAAGTGTCTGGGCATTTTTTGCTCGCATGAGACCGGATCGCATCTTTTCAAATTCTCTGTCAAAGCGAATGGTTTCACCACGTTGCGTGGCCTGCGACGCTAAAGCGCCATATCTGTTTCTTATAGCGGAATGAATTGCTTGAACAAAAAATTTGTCTGCTTCAAACGTCCAGGGCATCTTCTCAATCATTTGGTTAAGTCCCCCTTTCTCGAAACTGACCAGTTTTGCTAGTTTTGTTGAACGCATTAGTTGGTGAAAATCTAGGAACCATTCTTTTTGTGTAGCTATGTTTTCGGCAATTAGACCTCGGACTAAATTAGTGAAGACAATATAGGTATCTGAGCTATCCAAATTCTTCTTGTCTGATTTTTTTTGGGTTATTTTTATATTGTTCGGCATAATCGAGACAGCAAGTTCAAAAAGGTCTAGTGTATTTTTATGCACGTGTTCGAGGGTAATCACGCTTGTTCTGTTAGTTTGCTGCTTGTCCCATCCAATCTTGCCCATGGTGAAAACCGTGCACCCATCGATGCCGAGATCGTCCATCGAGTTGTCAGCTTTGAGTACGAGCAGGGTGGATAGCGCCGCTTCACTCAAACCATCAGCCGCAAGTCTTTCAATAGGGGCCCGGAGATAATTTGGATAAACCCTTGAATATTTTATTAGGTCCTTTACATAAGGAAAACAAATTGCCACAGACCTGCCAGGATCAAATTTACCGTCAGCATTTTTGTGCTTTAATTTGATATAAACGGCTGCAGCGGATGCAAACAACAGGCACAGGAATTTCCCAGGCGTTTCTTCTATTTCAGTACCCGCTAAAACACTGTGTCTTTGCGCAGCGCCGGGAAAAAGCCAAGTTTTGATTGGAATTGACTTTTGCAGAACGCCTTTCTGTCCGACGAATAGAGACGCGGCTTCAGCATGGGCATAAGGCTTCACTAAAGGTCTATAATCCACTACAACTATTTGATTATCCATGAGAAGTGAGGCTGATCTTCGGCTTGTGCCTTTTGGAATTTTATTTTGTTTGTTGTGTTGCAGGAAACTGCCTAGTATGGCCTCGGATATTTGCATTCTGTGGATATCGCCCAAACCTGATCCACGGTGCGCAGCGAGATCAATCAGTCCTTCGGGAGAGCTTTTAGTGTAGCTGAAAGCTTCTCTGAAAAAGGTGTCGAATGATTCAAAGGGGTCATTGTCCCATTTTATCGCTACGCTTGTTGATGATAGGTCGAAGACCAAACTCTTGAACATACCATTGTCTGTTAATCGTTGTACGGTCATGTAAAGTCCGGCCAATCCCACACGATGGATGAAGGTCATGCCCGGATCGAACAAATTTATTGTTAACTGATTCAACTTTTCCATTGCGCCCCCCTGAAGCTATCGTAAGTTAATGTAGCAGATGGCGCTATAAGATAGCGTCCGATATTTTTCCAAGATTTCCAGTCAAGGTGTCTTGGGATGGGCATAGGAATAGCCAATTCTCCGGGGGAGTCTGAGTCGGCGTCCTGTTTGCGAAGAATCTCGATTGAATAACCGGCCTCTTCTATGGATCGGTTTCCTTTGGTGGTCTGCCAGAGCCCATCTAGCCACTCACAATAATCGTCATGGTAATCCTTCTCCAAAAGGTCCGAAGAGAGAGCAACAAAGCTCTCGGCCAGATCACTTTGAGACTTGGGGTTGTTGTCAGCAACCACGCTCAGCCAAGTCTGAGCATTTTTAAGTTCCGCTTCTGAGTATGGGAGGTGGTTCTTGGGTTTGATGAAGATAGCGCTCTTGATATGTATGGGTATCTCTTCAAAACGGTTAAGCCGCCCTAAGCGTTGAATCATTGAAGAAACAGGGGCTATTTCCGACACTAACAGATCGGCAGAGAGATCGAGCGACATTTCAGCGACCTGAGTTGTTACAGCCAAGAGACTCGGCATCTCTGGTTTGAAACCATCAATTACAGAGCGATGGCGGACCAGTCTATCCTTATAGCGATATCTGGAGTGATAGGGCTGGACAGGTAGTGATTCGCTAATTGCTTGGTCCACGATTGACATTGCGGACACCACGGTGTTGACCACCCAAAGCGTTTTCCCGCCAGCTTTCAAGCACTGCTTTACTGCTGTCCAAGCCATCTCTGGGGAGCCTAGTTGCATTAAATACCTTTTTGATGATTCTCGTTTGACCGGTCCTCTTATGATGTTTAAACCACCCTTTTGCAGGCATACGGACTCAATCGCTGCCTTTCTCTCCTGGGGCAGAGTGGCTGTCATCAATAGCACTGATACCCTGTCAAATGTCTCGATAAATTTAAGTAGGTAGTTGAATAGCCGATCACTGAACGAATGAATTTCATCAAATACGTAGGCGGACTGGATTAAAGAAGGGAATGCGTAGATGCCACGCCGCACATTTTCGAGAAGGCCCAGAACCGTGTGGGCAGTACATACAACAGCGGGGACCGGCCAAGTGTCAAGAGCTTCCAGTTGAATCTGACGTAATTGAATTTCTTCTGTAGAGGGATTCGGCATGTTTTCCAATAGGCGATAATCTATTGACGAGCGGCTGTGTATGAGGATTGCGTCGAAATCGGGGTCCCTCAAATAGCCTGCAAAACCTTCAGATGCCGTTCCTGTTGTAGGATAACAAAAGAACAGCCTTTTCTGATTTGCGTTATTTGCTGCCCACAAATATGCGGCTGCCGTTTTTCCTGCCCCGCAACCTGCTTCTACAATTGTTACTCTTGACTTGGACTCACTGACGAGTCTCTGAAATTCGCGTGGCGCTTGTCCTTTAAGTTTTTGGTTGACCACTTCCTTGAGCTGGCTGGTGGTCAAAACCCGGTTGAGCCTATCTTGTATCCATGCCACTGGGTCTGAGATCTTTTGATAAATCGCCGAACCAGCCAAGTCAGCAACCATAACCGTCGATTTGGCAAGTGCAATCAGAATCTTATCTTTTTCTGAAAAATCATAATCGAGTTCCATGCGAAGCTTTTTGACAGCTCTCTTGATTGGTCCGTTTCGAAGTAGGCTTAGAGTTTGGTCATGGAGTTCGGGTGGATCTTTCAGACCAAACCTATCACCTATGAACTGTAACAAATCATTAAAGTTTTCGTGGCCAGCAAGAACTACTAAATCTGCACCGGAACGCGAATCTTCGTAAGGATCCGGGAACTTCAGGTGATGACCGGAGATTGAAAAAACAATAGCTGATTTAAACCACGGAGGCGTTCTTTTCCATAATGGTTCAAGCCATTCGGAGAGTTCGTAAATTAAACAGAGGCTAATGGTTTCATGACGTATGCCTTGCTTGAAACCTGGTTTGCGCAGCATTAATTGGAAATGGTCGTTTGCTTTTCCAGAATCGTGAAGGCAAGCGGATATCCTGACTGCTATACGCCAAAGACTTAAATCATGTTCATCAATTCCGGCTGCTTGATAAGTTTTTGGCGCAAGGATGGAAGTAATTTCATCGGCCATCTCGCAAACCCGCTGTGTGTGACCAACAAGTGTTTCTTCAAATTGGGGCAGATTGTCATCAAGAGACTTCTTGGCCAGCAAATATCTAAATGAAGGCATCATCCCTTCCTAATGATTGGCAAGAAAAGACCGCATCCAAATCTCCGCCTGCCGCCGATACCCTTTTCCTGCAACTGCAAAGACTCGTGATTCTGGAGATTATCCACACGAAGGGCAAATCCAACTATCTCTTTGTCATGGATTCGTATTGTTCGCCTAAGGAACTTGGATCTGGTTCCGGTATCAACGCCATAAGATCCCATAGACGCCTCATTGTTATGGTCTATAAGGACGGGGTTACCTTTTATGCCTAATTCCTCAATTTGCCGTCTCGCTGCTTCCAGGAAAGTATCGGGCTCAGTAAAACCTTTTATCACAACCAAGCGACTATAGACTTTCGCCGTTGGGGTCAGAGAGCGAATCATGGGTACCCCAACATGGATATTGTGTGATCCCATGTGCAGAGTTTTTCCGGCTAATGATAGGACCTCATGTACACGAGTCGCATCGATTCTAATCCTAAGAATGCTTTTGGGCGTCACAAGTTGGAGTCTATTCCCGATATAAGACCCGTTGATAGCATGAATCCCAACTGACTGATCTCCATGGATCTGAGGGATTATCGTGGCAATGGCGGAACTGAGGAGATAGCCATGATCAACAGGAAGTTGTTTACCAATTAGAAGAAACTCTACGTCAACTATCATATTCAATTGAACCTCCCTTTGAACATCCAAGGAGATACAAGAATGGAGATTGGGTTGGGCCCCTTAGAACCTTGGACGAACAAGTTGACGAGATAAAAAAGCCTTAATTATAAGACTTCAATGCACCCAAAATTTATTATGAGTACGTAAGGAAATGTTAACTGTGGTTCGGTAACCATTTCTTAACACATTTTTAAGAATTCTGTCCAAAAGACTTTTCGCCTCACCACCTTAGGCCTTTCTGACCTGATTACAGGCTTGGGGGGTTCGCGGAGCATGTGAATTGATCCTATTTTTCCCTCCGTTAGTGGTTTAGAGATAGATTGTTAACAATATACAGCCTTTACAGCTTGATCTTTTCTCGATAACGCCCCAATTGTGTCAGACACGTGTGTCAAATAAGGACACACGTAATGAAATTATTTTTTTCTGAGCAAAAATATTTCTGAAAGGGAAAGATTTCTCCCGCGACGGTTGAAATGACACCAGATCGGGCAGGGGATGTCGACAATTAGTATTGCTGGGATTGCGTGAGACTGTTTTAGGGCGTGACGTGATCGCGCGAGTCCGTTAGTGAAGCCACCGGGGTCAGGAGATAGACTTGTCCATGCCTTGATGCGCCCCTCAAATCTTCTCGTCTTAGGGCTTCTCTAAACGAACTCTAAACGATGCTATCCATTTATGATCCCATTAACGGTATCATGATCTCATTGGCGTTTTTTTCAAACCAAAACAATCGCTTATGATAGCGTTAATTGGTTTATGACCGTGTTTTACGCCAGACGGCATCTCTACCTGGTTTTACGCATTCCACTTTTCTTTCTTCACGAAGTTGGCTCAAGACACGCTTGATAGTCGGGCGGCTCACATTGGGGCAGGCTTGTGCCAGATCAGCATAGCGGAACTCCTCAGGGAGTTTTCGAAAAACGCCAAGAACCAATTCTGTCTTGGCACCGTGGGCGGTAGTCAGTTCCCCGGTCCGGTGTTCAAATTCACGATAGGCCCCCATGAGCATCACGCCCAAAAAATATTCCCACCATGGAACCAAGGTGTGTGCGCCCTCATGCCATCCCTGCGAAGACTTATATAGCGCCTCGTAATACCCCACCCGCTGGTTTTCAATCAAATGTTCCAGGCTAATATAACGACCAACTTGAAAACCAGCCTGATAGAGGAGAAGCAAAGTCAACAACCGCGCCATCCTTCCATTTCCGTCAATAAAGGGGTGAATACACAAGAAGTCGAGAACGTATGCCGGGATAAGAAGCAGTGGATCAATTTCCCCTCTTTCCCACTGATTATTGAAAAGCGTGTGAAGCCGATCCATGGCGTCGGGAGTCCGATAGGCTGGAATTGGTTGGAAGCGGATGACCTTGGTTCCGTCGGCCCGCGATTCAAGGATTTGATTGTCCGTCATCTTCCATCGGCCACCCTGTTGGCTCAAGAATTGATAAAGATCACGATGGAGTTGAAGAACAACGCTCGTTGTAAATGGCATGTTGGGATAATTGGCGTGAATTGTTGCGAGAGCGTCTCGATAGCCGGCAATTTCCTGTTCTGAACGATTCTCCGGCGTAGTTTTATGCTCCACGAGTTTTTTGATTCGATCGGCCGGGGCCAGGATTCCCTCGATGCGGTTTGAAGATTCAGTGCTCTGGATGATAGCGACCCGGCGCAATGATTCTAGGGCTTGGGGAGTCTGTTGCATAAAAAGAGCTTCCTTCCCACGATATTCCCCTAAAAGGCGAACTGTCCTAAGGAGTGAATGCGGGATAGGATGTGTTTCCAAGAAATCAGATTCGAATGAATACATGAGTCAATCCAGTATGATCTGCGCCTTATGAATTGCTTGCCTTACGTGAGCAAATCCAGAAATCTTTCTACCATCTCTAAATAAAACGGATATCTATATCAATGAGCCTTGAAAGACTCTAGTTTGAGCTAAATAGTAGCATATTTTGCTGTGGAGTCATTGTCAATCTCACATCCTCTTATGACGCAGTAATAACGGCTGCCAAAGATAAATTTGATCGAGATGGGTGATCCATTGATGAAGTGGCCCCTAATGCAGTAAAGAACTACTAGCAGGGAAGTAATTCAAAATGGACATTAAACCAATACGAACAGAACAAGATTACGATCTGGCTTGTAAGAGAATCGAAGCAATTTTTCAAAAGATTCAAATGCAAAATTTGGGAGTGTCCCGAAAAGATCTGATGGGGCATCTCAGGAAAAGCGGTGGGAGGATCTCGGATATTCTCAATTGTAGGAGAGGCTTGACGCTAGGTGACATTCGTACGCTAAACAGAACATTGCATATTCCGGTTGAGGTATTGTCGCAAGATTACCCACTCGAAAAAGCCCGGCCCAATCAATCCAATGCCACGTTAAAATCGGTGGCGCATTGTTGAACGAAATAAATTTGCCCAGCCTTCCTGATGCTTACACTGATGCTGCTAAAAGCTTGACTTCAGGATGTCTCACTAATAATATGTTGAATACAGGAGAAGAAAAGTGAAGAAGGAATGGAAATTCACATTTAGAATCCTAATTAAAAAAGAGGATGACCTTTGGATGGCCCATTGCCTAGAGTTGGACCTTGTCACCGAATCTCTATCCCTTGACGAGGTTGAAAGGGACATTGTTGCCATTATTAAAAGGCAAGTTTCTTACTGCATTGCGAATGATAATATGGAAAATTTGTTCAGGAGCGCCCCTAAAGAAGTATGGGATGAATTTAACGCTTGCAAAGAAAAGAGGAAACCTCGTAACCAGGAATTTATAGCGAGAAAAAGACCTATCCCCGTTTCGTTTGTCACAAATAACTGCTTCTCAAATCCGACCGCTTGTCATGCCTAGGCCACTAAAATTACGTGAACTTCTAAAGAAATTAAAGAAATTTGGAATAGTTACAAAAGAAGGTAGGGGAAAGGGCTCGGAAAGAATTTTATATTTACCCAATTCTAGCGACCCTAATAAAGGTGAGATTTTTACTATTAAAGACCATTGGCTTCAAACTGAAATTTTTGGAAAAATCATTTTAGCTGTTTTGAGACGATTTAATGTAGACCCTGACGAGTTTTGGAAAGAGCCTTAAGCTTTCCATTTTCCCCTAGTTTCAAGACCAGTAATAATCATGGAATAGACTGTTAATATTTCGTTTTCTATCCCTTTGGCACTAATTTTTGTCTTGCTCATGCCCAGTGGGCTATCATTCTCTATCAGACCCGTGAAAAACTGCGTTGAGACGCTTGCAATGGCCAGATCCAAAACCACGCATAAACGATCTCCGTCATACCTGGAAATCAAATGAGCGGAGAAGCGGGATAGATGAAGAGAGTCGGGAAATGATAATGGGTCACGCTGCCCGAAAGTTAGACGTCTCAAAGAGGTATGGATTTATAGATGAAAACGAACTAGTCAATGCCATAGATAAATTGACTTACGACCACGGGCTAACCCAAATTCTAGATCTAAGACCAAAAAATAGATATTCAGGAATGTCTGATGTTACCTTTTTTGTAAAAGCCTTGATTCACGAGTCTGTTTTACAATGGTCTATGTTTAAAAACCCTAATGATTTGTGGTGCCTGAGGACGGACTCGAACCGTCACGGGGACATGCCCCAAGGGATTTTAAGTCCCTTGTGTCTACCAATTCCACCACTCAGGCTTGTGGGAGTCAGGCTCCCTGGCAGGAATAAAGCTGTTGGTCAATTCTAGTGATGCGGTTTGGAATGTCCTCCAGCCATCACATATATTACATTTTTATCAGACGGATTAGAAATAAAAAATGCCTCATCCTCCTTGACATGTGTTGCGTGGCCCGCTTCCAGGACCAGTTTTCCCTTTTCATTTTCAATTATCAGTCGGCCGTCAACCGCCAGAAGTATCTCTTCGTGGCCTTCCCCTGGTTTCACAAGTCGGTCCCTTTCCTCCGGCGCCAACGTCCCAAAAATCAAATAGCAGGCGTGAGTGTGGAGATCCTTCATTCCAAGCACATACTCTCCACCCTGTTCTTTAGCTAGTCGCTTCACATTAAAGAATTTCATCTCCGTCTCCATTACTCATGAAGTGTCACCTTCTGTAATGTTATACTTTCAAGAAGCGTCAAGGTCAAGCGTGCTACTCCTGCAATAGTTTTGCCACGACCTCGATGACAAACATTTTAAGATTAAGTCATAACGGGCCCTGAATGAAGATTTAACGGCCACGCGTCGCTCGTAATTAAGGGCTTCAGTCATGACGGCGCCTGTAAGGTTATGCGTTCAAACACGAATCATTATCAAGGGCCTCGATTCCACGGATTCTTGGCTTGACATGTATTGGTCTCAAGTTTAAAATTGGCCGAAATTTTCTGATGTCGTCCGATTGATGAGATATTTTGTTCCGGCGAATTTCTTGGATTGAAATTCATTTTTAGCAAGCGTATCCTTACGAAGTTATTTAAGTTGGCCTGTCTGGGGGTTTCCGGCAAGAAATTAAGTCCTGTTTTGTGATTTACAAGTCCCCGATTTTTCTCATTCGTTTTACGGCCAACAGTTTCAAACTCCTAATTTGATACTGGGAAATCAGAATGAATCCTCAAACTTCAGTTTCGCAGAAAGTCGGATCAGGGCCCATGTCCGGGGATCTGATGTCGGTGATCAATCAGTGTTACCAGTGCGGCAAGTGTTCAGCGGGGTGTCCGGTCGCGTCCGAGATGGACCTTATGCCTCACCAGCTTGTGCGTCTGGCCGTATTGGGAGAAGTGGACAAAATAGTGGCGTCCAAGAGTATATGGCTGTGTTTGACCTGCCACACA
>CAJBEZ010000011.1 GCA_903952205.1 uncultured Desulfomonile sp.
AGGCCACGAAGCGAGAGAACGCCATTTTCGTTGGTGACATAACCCAGTTCGTCAACGCCGGAAAAAAAGAAACTAAGGTGATGATGGACGGGTTCAGGGCCGAACATACAAGAATGGCCAAGGTAACGAAGGCGGACAGGAAAATATTCGTAAACAAGTTGGAAGACAATGTCGGCGCAATGAGGAAAGATAACGCCGATGATTTGGCGGGTGCCAGGGCTGCTTTGGCGAGCCTTTCTCCTCAAGGACGTAAAGCCAAGTTGATGGCTGAACAGCGGGCTAAAGCGGAACAGGAAAGAAAGCTCCGCATGGAAGCCGAACAGAAGGGCAAGGCTTTGGAGGAGGCAAGAGCAAGAGCAGAAGCCGAGAGATCTAGAACTCAAGAGCAATCATTGCCAAGCATTAAAAAAGACAAGAAATAAAAACCATTGGTCAAGCCAAGGCCATCGGATTGTTACATTGATCAAAATCGATGGCCGACACCAGACCAACACGAGAAAGACTATGAGTGAAATAACCTGTTCATTCTGTAGAGGCACAGGGAAAGACCCTTTCGGCATATTGTCGTGGCAGTCCACATGCAGCGTGTGTGATGGCAAAGGGGTCGTTGATGTTCCCAAACCATACAGGCCTTGTCCTCACTGTGGAGGAACAGGGGCTGTTAAGACGTTTACTTGCATAGGCTGCGGCGGCAAGGGATTTGTGCCGTTACCATCGGAACCGGTCGTCACATGCCCGGATTGCGCCGGTTCAGGTGACGATTTGTCCAATCCATATCTCGACTGTCTCAAATGCCGCGGCAAAGGATTTGTTGTCGTAGGCTGATCCGCTTTCGTCTGAGCCTATCTCTTCTCGAAAGTATTTCCACATTGCCGGCGTAAACGGCGGATCAATAAAAGTCAAGTTTCAAAAGGGGAGTAACGGTCATGGGAGACCTGGGAAAAATAGAAGCTCTTGGATCCGAAATCATCAAGAATGATGATGACAATGTTGTCCCCCAAGCTAGTGAGGAGTTTGTCTTTACGCCGCACGTACGCAATTTGACGGATAAGGCCATGGCCTTCCTCAACGTCGGTTATTCGGTCCATTTCGCAGGCGCTGCCGGGACCGGCAAGACGACGCTTGCTTTCCATCTGGCCGCTGTACGCGAAAGACCGGTTATTTTAATTCATGGGGATGACGAATTCGGGAGTTCGGACCTGGTTGGCCGCGATTCCGGTTATCGCAAGTCCAAACTGATCGACAATTATATTCATTCTGTAGTGCGAACCGAAGAAGAAATGCGCAGCCTGTGGGTCGACAATCGTTTAACCACAGCGTGTCGAGAAGGATATACTCTCATTTATGATGAATTCACACGGTCAAGAGCAGAAGCTAACAACGTCCTGTTGAGCATCCTTGAGGAAAAGATTCTAAACCTACCCAGTATGCGTCGTACGGGTGAAGGCTACCTCGAAGTTCATCCTGCTTTTAGGGCGATATTTACTTCTAACCCGGAAGAATACGCTGGGGTGCACAAGACTCAGGACGCTCTTATGGATCGTCTGATCACAATAAATGTTGATCATTATGATCGCGAGACAGAAATTCAGATAACAATGTCAAAATCAGGAATTCCTCAATCAGACGCTGAAACCATCGTTGACATTATCAGAGAGCTTCGTATGGTTGGGGTAAACAACAACAGACCCACAATTCGGGCATGCATAGCTATTGGAAAAGTCATAGCTCACCTTGGCGCTCGGGCTCAGGAGAATGACCCCACTTTTGACTGGGTTTGTCAGGACGTATTAAACACGGACACTGTAAAAGTCACCAGATCAGGGCAATCCCTGATGCCTGAAAAGATCAAAGAGGTCATCAAGAGGGTCTGTCGCAAAAATAAGGCTCAGAAAAAAGCTACCATAAGGCCAGAGACTGTTGATTAAGATTGGAGTAAAAACATGGGTATACGCCGATCACAGAATATTCGAAGTGTTCGAGATATTCGCACCTACTCCGGGAGGGTTGACGCGGGCGGAGTCCCTTATCTGGCTTACATGAAAATCGGTTGCCTCGAGATGGAAAAAGCCCGGAGGGAGAAGGAAAGGAACAGCGCTCTGGAGCGGATCCGAAACATCGATTCCAGGATCAACGATATTGACGCTGAGAAAGAGATAATACTCCTAAAGCTCGGAGAAAAAGAGGATGCGAATCAAGCGTCAATATCTAGAAATGACGGGACTCGCCAAAGAAACAGCGTTGTGCCGGACCGGTCCATTTTTCAGTCAGGTAATGGTAATTACAGGGATAAGGACGGCTTCAAAATAAGGTACTAATAAAGCGCCCCCCCGAATACTGGCGCTATGTAGTCCAGGAAAACGGAGTTTAGTAATGATTAAGATAAAAACAGCCAATGCAATTAAAACCAGTTCGGAAATAAAGAGTTATCGATCCTTGAGACATGCCGTAGCGGCGCCTCTGGGTTCCATTGATTGCGGTCGGACAAAAATGGGTTACGCAAAACGTATGGAAAAACAGGATTACAAAATCTGGTTCCAGGCAGGAACGCAATCTGGGTTAAAGAAAAGGGTCGTTGGACGTTGAATTCCAGCAAACGAGAAGGGTATCAAAATGAAAATTAACTGTGTTTCCTGTGGTCACACCATTTATCTGGATGACGCCTACGATGATTTCGAAGGGCCGGTCAAGTGTTATGTCTGCAGCGGTCTCTTGCAGATAAAAACTGTTGAAGGAATGATGAAAGCCATTAGACTGGCTTCCACGGAGATGCCGGTCCAGACATTCGAAGTTTCGCTCCCAGGAACAAAGAAAGAAAAGAAGACCTGATTCATTAATTACGAAGCCGGACAGGAGCCTTTGAATGATGAGAAAAGTCACAAGTATCTGCGGTAAAGCCGGCCGTTATATGTACGCCATTGTTCCCGGGGCGGAAGAGCGGTCCTTTGGGCAGATAGGGCTTAACGGCGCGAAAGTTTACACAATATCCGGAAACCAAGCATCCGCAGTCGTGAGTGATATACCCATAGGTAAGATTCGCCCTGAACGCAAAAATTTCGCGGCTCACCAAGTGGTCTTGAAAACTCTCCTTGATCAGGGTGACCTTCTTCCTATGGTATTTGGCAACATTTCCTACGGGACTGCGGCAGTCAAAAAATTTCTTGACCAAAACGAATCTACAATATCAAGAGCCCTGAAAAGAGTATCGGGCAAAGTTGAAATGGGACTTAGAGTCAACCTTGATGTTCCTAACATTTTTGAATACTTGGTCAGGACCTATGAGGAGCTTCGTATAGCTCGGGATCAATTCTTAAGACCAAACAGAGAACCAACCCAGGACGAAAAGATTGAGTTGGGCCGCCTTTTTCAGAATATTCTTGAATCAACCAGGGACCAACACATGGAAACGGTGAGTAAAACGCTCGCCGCCTGTTGTTCGGAAATCAAAAGGAACAAATGCGTGGATGAGCGTGAAGTCATGAATCTGGCCTGCCTTGTGGACAGAGACGCTGTTGAAAAGCTTAAAGACGGGGTCTTTAAGGCAGCGAGTCTTTTTGATGACAACTTTGCGTTTGATTACAATGGTCCATGGGCCCCGCATAATTTTGTAGGAATTGAAGTCAAGTGAAAGTAGATCCTGGCTTGTTTCAAAGGAGATAAAAATGTTCATCGTTGATGACATCTTGATGGCTCCAATGAAGGGCGTCTTATGGATTTGCGAGCAAATTCAAGAGGCCGCCGAGCAAGACCAAGCGCATGAAGCCGA
>CAJBEZ010000012.1 GCA_903952205.1 uncultured Desulfomonile sp.
ATGCCAATAGAGGTTTCTGGTTGGGAACGGCCCTTCCTGTTTGTCTGGGCCACAAAGTTTCTATTTTAGGAACAGGCTGGTATCTGTTTCCAGGCGCTAGCGAAGCTAATCACCAAGGGACCTTTAGCACACCCAGCGGCACAGTTAGTCTTGATTGGAGTTCAATGGTTAATCACTGGTTTGTTGACGGGGCGATCGTTTATGGAGAAAGTTATTTTTCAACTTTGCTCGGGGCTCGATATGACTACGATTCTGAGGAACGCTATTCGCCAGATCCTGATGTTTCCTATAACGGCAACGAAAGAGCCGACACCACATTCAAGAGCTTTATTCCGTTCATTGGCTTTCAAAGCATTTACTCCAATGCATCTCAAAGGTTGAATTTCAGAATTTTGGGCGCACCGGTCGTATTGGGAACGGTCACAATTGGATCGACCACAAACGGTTCTCGATCTGTCTATGACAATGTGTCTTACTCAAGTGGCTATTTCCTGGAATTTTTTGCAGAGTATTCCCTGAAGTTATCCGCCGCATCTCATGCTGGTTTATTTGGAAGGTGGAATTTGACGCGTGCCACAGCTACAGGGCCTTATACCAATCATGCGGCGAATGGAATCATTACAAGCGACAATTACGATTTATCTCGGAACCAACATACATGGACAATTGGCGGGTCGCTCACCTTCAACTTCGGATTCCCTTTCTGAGTCCTGGGCTTTCCCGCTCAAGAGAGCTACGTCGTGATCAAAGATAAAGACGGTGTCTGCAAAGTGATAAAGGACAAAAAGGGAACACTTGGTACGAAGGCTGGTCCATTCCAAACCAGAGTGGAAGCTCAAGAAGCCAAAGAAAAGGGATGTTCCAGGCCATCTACTAAGCCTAGTAAAGGAACTACCGCCCCAACGACCACACCGAAAAGGTAAGTGGATTTACAGCGTTTCTGATTGTTCATTTCTTGAGCCAGGGGCGTGAATCCGATCGGTTTGGTTATAACGGCTTATTCTGAAGAGGTTTCAAAAAGTGGCGTCAATTTCTCTTTGATCTGAACCCTATGCGAACAAACCAAAATGTTGAACAGCAAACATACTCCAAGGTCGACCGGCGTCTAATCCCGTTCCTGTTCCTATGCTACGTTCTGGCTTATCTAGACAGGGTAAATGTTGGATTTGCAAAGCTGCAAATGCTTAACGATCTCTCCCTGAGCGAGGCCGCATTCGCCACCGGGGCCGGAATATTCTTTATAGGCTACTTTTTCTTTGAGGTCCCCAGTAACATTCTCTTGAAGAAATTCGGAGCCCGAATATGGATTGCCAGGATAATGATTTCATGGGGAATCATATCGTCAGCAATGATATTCGTTAAGGGTGAGTGGTCCTTCTATGCGATGCGCTTTCTCCTTGGAATAGCTGAAGCGGGTTTTTTCCCGGGGATTATTTTTTATCTGACGCTGTGGTACCCATCGAGGTACCGCTCAACCAGGACCGCATGGTTTGCGTCGGCCATAGCCTTTTCCGGCGTGATAGGCAATCCTGTATCTGGCATTGCCATGGACACCCTCTCCGGTAGAATGGGTCTGGATGGATGGCAGTGGCTCTTCCTGATTGAAGGGATACCGTCAGTAATAGTTGGAGTATGGGTGATCTACTTTCTAGACAGTAACATCAGAGAGGCTAAATGGCTCAACTCGGAGGAGAAGGAATTCCTGATCGCCAACCTGGAAGCTGAAGACAGGCGCAAACATCAAGTTAGAGTTGCTGACGCTTTCAAGAGTTGGAAAGTATACGTCCTGTCTCTCATCTACTTCACCCTGGTGATAGGCCTTTACGGAATTGCTTTCTGGTTGCCGTCAATGGTGAACGCCTTCGGAGTCAAGGATTATCTTGATGTCGGGCTGATTACCGCTATTCCCTATGGCGTGGCGGTCTTGGTAATGATCCTGCTAAGTCGAAGTTCCGATCGAACGGGAGAGAGGCGTTGGCACTACGCCCTGAATGTCACTATGGGATGTATCGGATTGATTTTGAGTGGTATTTTTTTGGCCAGTCCTGTTTTGTCTGTGGTCTTCCTGTCTGTAGCCACGGCAGGAGTAATCGGGTCCATACCGTTGTTCTGGCCGATCCCGTCGGCTTTTCTGACAGGAACGGCAGCGGCGGCGGGAATTGGTATCGTGAATTCAATAGGAAACTTGGGCGGCTACATCGGACCAAATGTCACGATATGGATGAAACGCATTTCCGCAGATCCATCCGCCCCACTTTACGGCATTGCGGGCATAATGTTCCTTGGCGCTCTTCTGACAATATTTTTTATACCAAAGACTGTTAACGTGAAAATAGACGATTGTTCCAGAAGCGAGCCAACAAAACAACTCAATGAAACACTGTCCTAACAAGAATTTGCTGACATCGTCCTGATTAAGAATTCTGCCTTATCCACAGTAAATGTCCACTGTGACATGCTGCTTCATTGATCTTGTCCGGCTCAGTTCCAACATTCCATAGATGAATTCCTACGATGTCAACAGAGAACCCTTGCGCTAGGCGCATCAAGACGAGTAGGACGGGCGCAAAGTTCCCGATACTCTGATATGTAGGCATGATTCCGATGGCGCAACTTGAAAATCCGAGGATGGTAATCGAAATAACCAACATGGTCTTGCGCCCAAATCGGTCCCCCGTCCAACCCAGAACCACAGCTCCTATTGGTCGTGCGAGATATCCGATGGCAAAAACAGCGAACGCTGCAATGGTCGACGCAACCGGGTCGTGAGAGGGGGAAAATAACGGGCCAATGTACGGGGCCACATAGCCATATAAGGCAAAATCATACCATTCCAGAATGTTGCCTACCGTGCTGGCGGTGATAGCCTGTTTCAGAGAGCCTTGCCAGCGCTTTGATTTCTTTTCCATATAAGGAGGTCAAAGGCTACTCTGGTTTTACTCAACCGGAAAATCAAAATACCTTTTCGGAAATGGCTCATTTTTCAGAGTGAAATGCCACCACTCTTTTGCATATCCGATGAATCCATGTTTTTCCATTAGCGTTTTGAGCAGCAGTCGGTGGGCGCTCTGGGCCCCGGAAACGGCGGAAGATTCTGTCCACGATGTTGGATCAAAGAAGTCAAATCCCGTTCCCATGTCCAACTCCGCTTCCTTGTTTTTTCCTTTTAGAACTACGATTGTCAGATCCACTGATCCGCCACTTGAATGGCCGGATTTTTCTGCAATATAGCCCTGTTCAAACAACGAATCTTTCCTTACGCGAGGGTAATATTCTTCCCTCATTTTTGTGTCGTTAGGGTCATTGGCCCAGCGCACGAAATTATCCACTGCCCGCTGAGGTCTATAGCCGTCAAATACTTTCAGGTCGAGTCCGAACTGACTCAATTCAGACCGGACTTTCTCTAGAGCCTCTCCCACCTGATTCGTGACCACACATTTGGAACTCAGATAACCATCAACTGGCCGGCCAATAAAATTGTTATTTCCTGAATACCGTATGTCGACCAGAATTCCTGGCGACACATCATCCAGGTAAACAAATCCGTCAGGTAAAGCGAACGCATCGGTCTTGACCATTGCCAGAATCAGGAAGCAACAGGCAAACAACCGTAGAAGACCACATTTATCTATATTCCACATTCAATGCGTCCTTTCAGATGTCGGATTGGGTAACAAAATAACACGTACATTGTCCGCTCTATTGTTCTGAAATTAGCAGATTCTCAAATTCTGGAATAGTTCGAAAGTATTCACTCGGTGAAGCCTCGCAATTTCATATTTTCGGCGTTCTTAAAACTCGCCATACCAGTTTTCATTATCAGAAATGGCTCGACCAAATCCAATCAATCGGCCGCCGTGATACACGAAGATTTTGGTATGACTATTATCGAACGCCTTTTTGTGAACATGTGGTTCATAAAAGGCCATGTCAACTTCTTTTAGGGTTTGGGCAACTATTTTCCAGCCGGAATCAGGCAATTCGTGTTTTATTTCGATTTCCAATGAAATCTCCTCATGGCGGACACATAACTTTTTGCTTTATGCTTTACGTTATTCGCCAGGGCGTGATCAATCGTGATCGCCTGATTCTTCCCGTATGAGGTTGCCGCTACCGTCACGGACCTGCTTGTATGAGGGGGCCATTGATGGAATAACCAGGGTTGCCACGATTACCGCAACCAGTAATGTTTTCATTTTGGTTTAGTTTCGAGATAGTAAGTAGATAAAAATGATTACAGCGCCAAGGATGAACCATTTTCCTATCGACCGATTTGGCCGTTGATCATACTGGAGTGGCTGATAGGAGTCGAGGAGCTTCTGCTGTCTTCTTTCAGCGGCTTTCTTCTCCTGGCGCAGTCTGTCTTCCTCGACCATCCATGCGGCTATAATGAAAGGGTCTTCATCCATTTTGGGACCGTTCGTCTAAGATTGTTGTCCAGTTAGTGCCCATTTAAGTGGTCTACCGGACAGGTACGTTTGAATTTGGCTTTTAAGCGCAAGCCGATTGTATTACAAAATCAGAATTTCAATCTTACAGAGGATGTGATGGCACGTCAATTGCTAGAGCCAAGGCAACAAAGGAGTCCTGAAAATGACTTTCAAAGAACGCCTTGGGGAACTTCTCAACAGTTTACAGATCGATGACCCTCGGGATAAGGTTGACCTACGGCTCTATTGCAAATGGAGAATTCAGGCAAAATGGCTTTTAATTAATTACCTCGGCGAAGATCATCTCTACACCAGGGAACTCATTTCGGCGCTCAGTTCAGATCCCGACCCCAGTTTGCTAGGAAGTTATATATTGACGGCCAAGGGGATTCTGGAAGCTCTAATGGAAGACCTTGATTTCGGAATGATTGGAGTGAAGGGACCATTTCGATGGGACTCCGTAATGAAAGGTTTCATACAAAATGTTTTTTGGCGCTCCAGTAAGATCTCTTGATGACATCACCAGACTGAGGCGGACCGGATTCGATTTCGGAGAAATAGCCATGGCGAATGCCGGGGCCAGGAGAATGTGGTGGGAATCAGGATTGATAAACGGTGGACTGGGCAAGTTTTTTCTCATGGCGCATGGGCCTCTTGAAGGCAATCCGAATGACGCCGGAGTTCTTTGGAACCGGTATATTCCGACTCTTATGGCCACCATTGACACTCTGAACCGGATGTCCATCCGATCATTGAATATCCATCTCCTTATGGATAGGAAAAGAGTCAGCAATCTTGTGTTGGCTGAGAAAATAAAGGCGCTCAAAGAAATAGTCGAATATGGCCGGAAAAACTCGGTCGCCATTAATCTGGAGAATCTTTCCGAAACCGGTGAAGATTTTGAACCTGTTATAAGTGCCGCTCCAGATCTTGGGCTGACACTGGACGTTGGACATGGGAATCTTGGCGGCTCAGAAAATAAGTCAATTGCCATCATTGAGAAATTTGGGAAGCTGATCCGTCACGTTCATTTACATGACAATCGTGGAGGGCAATCCAAGGATGATGATCTACATTTGCCGATAGGTACCGGCACTGTTGATTTTCCGGGAATAATGGCTTCGCTATTGAGAGTGGGGTATTATGGGACGATGACTTTGGAGGTAAAACCTGAGTTTCAGGGGAAGAGCAGGGTTAGTGTCGAAACTTTGATCAAGAAAACACTAGAATCCTAATGCGGTGGATTTGATTAAGAAAGGGCCACAATTTTTCAATGTCATTTCCGATATGGATTAGAATCACATCTTTAAGTCAATTTTCTCAATAGGTTGACCAGAAGCTTTTGGGATAACCTGTATTTTCTCAGTTCTGGAGCGCTGAGTTTACTTTCGGTCATCTTTGCTCACTTTCTTGTCTTTGTTTTCTAATTGCTTCATCCCTTTTTCCAATTCGATGAAATGTCGTTCCAGCTCTGATGGTTCATTAATACGCTCTGCATTATATTTTTCGTATTCCAGCCGGGCTTTATCCAGCGCTTGATCATGGCCGATCTTGCCAAAGTGTGTCAGGATATTCCGTCCTGTCAGTTTGAGAAAATCATCCAATTTCGCGATCCAGTCTCGCATGAACATGGGCTTCCGGTTTAGAGCCTGCAATTCGGCAAATTCCAGATATGCCGTCACAATCCGATTGAGAACATTCAATTCATCTTCGTTAAGATAGTTCTTGGCGATTTCAGAGTCAGTCTTCCGTGGCGCACTGCCAGCCCATGCGGTCATCCCCATGTTTGGTTTGGAAGCATCAGCTCGGTCGTAAATGATTTCGGCAGCCGTATGGCCATGAGCCGCCCAGTGCATCTTGTTTTGAATTACGGCAAAAAAATCTCGTGAAAGGTCCGTATTCGGATCATAGTCAATGCTGGTCGCGTATATTTCGAGAACCTTACGCCAAAAGACCTTTTCGGAGGATCGGATGTCCCTAATACGAGCAAGAAGTTCATCGAAATAGTTGCCGCCTCCTGCTTGCTTGAGTAGGTCATCGTCCATAGTGTAACCCTTGATGATGTACTCACGAAGGCGTTCCGTCGCCCAGATACGGAACTGCGTGCCACGGATGCTATTGACGCGATATCCTACAGAAATAATAGCGTCCAGATTGTAGTATTCCAGCTCACGCCGGATACTCCGGGTTCCCTCATTCTGAACAGTTGCAAATTTTGCAACAGTTGCATCTTGACGTAACTCTCCGGTTTCAAAAACATTTTTAATGTGACGGCTAATGCCGGATTTATCTATCTGGAACAACGCAGACATCTGGTTTATAGTCATCCAGACCGATTCGGCTTGCAGGCGTACTTCAATTCTGATCTTGCCATCTTCCGTTGTGTATAAAAGAAATTCGCTTCTTATCTTCAGATTACTCTTTGTAACCATTGCCAGCCGCCTTTTTATATCCCAACAGATGCGACACTAATCTCTCTTCAACAAAACGAACCTTGTATTTGTAGAGTGAGGGATCTCAGGTCCAGTCTGTGTAGCGCGCCTCCAGTTTACGCAGATAGTATCAGATTTCAAGTCACGGGTCGAACTGATGGTCACATGGAGAATCTTTCCGAAACCGCCGAAGATTTTGAGCCTGTTATTGATCAAGTTCCGGATCTTGGGCTGACACTCGATGTTGGACATGCGAATCTTGGCGGCTCAGAAAATAAGTCAATTGCCATCATTGAGAAATTTGGGAGGCTGATCCGTCACGTTCATTTACATGACAATCGTGGCGGGCAATCCAAGGATGATGATCTACATTTGCCTATAGGCACCGGCACTGTTGATTTTCCGGGCATAATGGCTGCGCTACTGAGAGCGGGGTATGATGGGACGATGACTTTGGAGGTGAAACCGGAATTTCAGGGGGTTGGGCGGAATTCTATGGCTGCTATGGTCAAGAAAGTCCAAGAGTTCTAACATGTCTGAAGGTAATTCAATTTTAATTCCAATCTGAAGACATGTAAAGAAACGCCTCTTTTGCGCCGCAGCATTTCAAGATCGGGTATGCCTCTCTCATGCGAGTTATGTTTAGGTATGCATCAGGATGTTCTAGGAATTCACCGTCAACTTTGGCATATACACCGTATCGTATTCCATCAGTAACAATCAGACGGTTACATATGTCACGGCCCGGTTGTTGCGCATAGTATAAAGCTTGTGATGTTGCATTTAAGCATGAGGAGTCTTTTGGTTTAGCTTCAACGACAACCGATAATTTTTCATTCCCTCTTGGCAAAGTCTTGAACAACGCAACATCGACCCTGTTCCATTCGACTGCCATTTTTTGGGGAGTCCAACCAAGGCCTCGGAGTAAAGGAATTACTAGATAAGCAATTGTTTCGGCCTCTGACGGTCTTATGTCTTTGCGTTGATACCATTCCGCTATCCGTACCAATTCATCTATTTCCCCAGTAACACTGGCTATGGACCCGGCTGCAACTCCTTTATCAAAAAGATGTTCCGAGATATCATTGATTGCTATGTCATGTGAATATTTGGGTAAAGTCATAATATCGCGACGCAGCATTTGGGCTGATACAGGGAGAGCCGTAATCCAATCAATGACTGGCTGAGAATCCATTTTCTGGGTCGTGTCTCCAAGCTTGAGACTGTAAACATCAAATTTGGGCTGGGTTCCCTTTTGGCCAATATCGTTGTACTTCCAAATCCACCGAACACGACGAATGTGCTGCAAGTCCCACCCGTCAATGTCTCCGAATTCCTCGTTCCATTGGTAATTACCAACGGCCACACCTACACCTAAGACATCAGTTGTGCCTAACCGTAGTACTATTATGTCGCCATCTATTATGTCTTCGGCAAATCGCTTAATATCGGTCAGTTTCCGCGGAGAACAATATTTTGCTACCGCATCGCGACATTCTGGCCATTTTTCCTTAGAACCTGGGCCGTTTAAAATAACATCCCATTCCAAGCATACATCGGCATAGTTTCTATTTGTGTCCCCGGCAGCAACTTGCCATATTTTATGATTTCCAATTTCCATGTGTTATCTCCACCATACGGTCTATCTCATTGTCAGCTTATCGCAACTTACTTAAGTCTAGCAATTTCCCGAATTGCTGCTGCCATGTCCTCACCACAAGACCAAACGGTTTGTCGAAAGCGATATCCTGCATTAAGTTTATGATTGATTTCTGATGCTGTTACAGCCCTTTGAGGTTCTATGCTTGGATTTATTCGCCAATCGAACTTAAGAGGAACATAATACTCCTCCTTAGTAGAATCCTCCTTGTATCCATCTAGCGCCTTTCCAAAGGCTATTACACCGACCTGACTGTGGTACAAGAAAACGGAATCTCCTTTTTTAATTTCTCTGACAGCATGCCTTCTATCCCCGTACGCCGAGGCTTTTTCTTTCGTTAACATGTCCTGGTAGGCTAGCGGATCATCCTTGCGGGAAGTGTTAACCATGTAGTAACCGTAAAGTTGAGCTACCGGAATGCTCGTGGCAGTTGGTCCAATCTTCTTCCTAGATCGCACCTTTGATGGACAATTGATCCCCATACCTTTCAGAAGTTTCTGAATTTGATCTGGTTTATTCCTTGCTCGCCAGTAAACATTCTCTTTAGGAGATTCTCTAAATTTGCCCCATAAATGATAGACCCACGACTGACGTTTTTCCAATTCATCAAAGGCATTAAAGAGAGCTCTATCAAAGCGTATGGCATTATATGTGAACAATTGTGCTAACATCTCCAGCACGCATGGAGGATTGTCTTTGAACTTGTCCCATATCCTGTTTTTATTTTGGGGATCTCCTGCCAGGTGATGAAGAGCGTGGCTGTCTTCGTGAATCCTGACAATTTTAGAAAGCTGGTCGAATTCGACCAATGCGCCTTGGGTTCGCATATACTCTGAACATCGATGAATCTTATTTTCGTCAATTTTGATCAGCTTGTCCATGGGGCTGTAGATTCCGAGAGGATCAATGGTGTCTTCTAGAGACAACTCTACAGGGCTTGGTTCCAAATCTCTTAGCAAATCTTCTAGGAGATCATCAAACTGTTCGTCAGTCTCACTACGGAAAAGTATGGCGATAAGATCGGATTGGTAGTTAAACCAGCCATAAGGTACCTTGACGATGTCTGTTGGCATAGGAATATTGATATCAAGAGTGTCAAATTCGACTTTGGGCTGCTCGGAAAGTATTAATTGTTTCCACATGATCGCACCTCCTGATATTAATTCACGATTTTCTATTCATTGAACACATGGTGTTAAAGTTTCTGAGGTTCTATGACTTTCGCATAATGCTCAAATGAAAAATCCACAAAGTGTCTACAGTTCAATTGACACTACTAGCTTGATACTGAACTTTTCCCGGTGAAAAATTGATCTTGTCATACTCCATGATTCCTCGTGGGACGAAAGGTTCCGCAATGAATGAGTATAATGGGATGATCAGGGGCTGTCTTTTTGCCCCAATCAGTCGTTGAAGGTTGTAGATCGTAGAGAAGATTCCTTTCTACCCGGTTGACTTTATCGAAGGATAGTTTAGCCAAGTATATATTGATAGCGGCAGCATAACGAAAGCCGTAGGCGGTAACCTTATTAAATTTCATTTCGTCAAAAAGTGTGTCCAGCACCTCACTGTTTTCATGGTTACAGACCCACTTAATGCCGGTATCGGTGAACGGTGCAGGGATATGGTAATGGCCCCCGATAAGACATATATAATGTTGAAATTGTCGTACCCAGAGACTGGGGTTTCCTGAAGCTCTTCCGACGTATTCGACAACATTACTGTCAGGCGTTTTCCACAGATAAACACCTGAGCATTTGAACTTTTCCTTGTATTCCTTCGTCAGAAGCAATTCTTTAAAAGAGAAAGGTCCTTCCCAATTCAATTCAACCCGAACCAATTGGGGGTCATCAACTGACTTTGGTTCAACAACGTCTTCCCTTCCCAACACTTCATTCATGACTTCAACTCCCTCTGTTAATTTAAGGAGACAACCGTTAGTTTATGAAATTTCAACAAAACAAAATTGTAAATAAACGGTAATTCTACTCCGAGTCACAAGAGCAAATTATTACCATTCTATCAATCTTTTCCGAAACCTGCTTAACAATCAAGTCTGGTTTTATAAGTTTCGCCTGATCCCCAAACGAAAGGATCCACGAAATTATTTCCGGTTCACTGGAAGCGGTGAACTTGATCCTAACCTTTTCACCGTCACGAGTTATGATCTGATCGTTGCTCCAAACTCGTTCTTCAACGTAAATAGCCGCCCATCCCGTGAATTCAGCCTCGACTTCAAACTTTTCGTCTTTAATGATTCCAAAAGTCTGATTGAACGCCTTCTGGAAGTCGTATTCCTTCGGAACCTCAAAATGGGCCTTGGTTTCATCGATTTCCACCTTCCTGAATCTGTGAATGGCTAACACCGGATCAAATTCGGGCTCAACATATTTTGTCTGCCAGGGATCTTTCGCCCTGAGCGCATGGAGATACAGGGCGTCCTTGTAAGAAAAGATCTTGAGAGGCTTGATATAAAAGGTCTTTGAACGTTCATTATATGGTGACTTGTATGTGACCTTGCAGACGTGCTTGTCGTTCATGGCTTTGATAAGAGCGCTGATGGTTTCCTGATGCGGGGTGTAGTCTATGGTGCCGGGATAGAAACAGGCAAAATTGGCGTCACAAATACTGGTCTGGTATTTTAAGAGCGCCCGGCTCTTGTCCAGGGCGTCTCTTGCCTCCTGGAAGAGCTGTTTTCCGAGGAGCCGCTCCGTAAACGCCCGGCACATCCACAAAAGATTCATTTCCGAAGGCGCCAGATAGGCGGCGGCAGGGGGTTTACGGCTCTTGATAACGTATACAGCCTCCCTTCCCCTCATCATCTTTTCTATTTCGACCTGATATGATGATTCGATGTCCCGGACAATACGCGCAATCGTCTGTTTGGAACAGTCCAGCATATTCGCCAGTTCAGTAAGACTATGCGGCCGTCCAGCGAACAGCAGGCTCGCAAAAAGCCTTATCACCTTCTCCCCGTAACTCTTGTCCATGTCACGTTTTCTAGGCATTTGACCACATCCTCTATAACTCTGACGATCGATCCCGACCCTTTCTGAGCTTGTTTGATCAGTATCGAAGCCTTTCAGGCTGACTTCAGCTTACAGTGAAAGAACTCAAAGTTTCAACAGGAAAGATCGAACACACATCGTCTTATGGAACGATGAGAAAAATGATAGTGGAGAAAGAGCAGTCACATAGACGCAAAAGAGATCTTTTCAGTCACTTTAGTTTCAATTTCCACAAGGTCAGTCAATAAATTATGTCAAAGAATCAGGCGCCAACAAAATCGCTAGTAATATCATATTGCTTGTTCCACTAAAAAAGATCATATTTCTCACGTTTTAGTGAAAACCCGGGGGATATGATGAAAAAGGTTAAATCTAATTGGATAGAGGAAATGCTATTCGATGAGTACCACCAGTCTAAAGATGTTTTAGCCTCTTTGGAAAAAAAGATTGAAGAGTATCCAAAAGGAAAATTGGGGTTTAGAAAAAAAATAAACAAAAAATACGGTAGAGTTTATGAGTATCCTTGTCTGAGCTATTCCAAAAATAGCAAGGTCGTCAACCAACATATTCCTTGGTCAAAGTTCTCTGAAATCAAGGAGCGTATTAGGCTCAGAGATGAGATTATCAACCAGATAGCCTCTTATCGAGAAAGGATTCAATATCTTGCTAAAATCCTCAAGAAGTCAAGAAATAAGGAAGATCTTTCCTAGTCATATAGGCAGGATTATTACCGCCCTATGTTACGTGGGCTTCTTTGAACGCTCTGTTTTGATCGGAAGCTGGACCATGTTTTGTTATGGGGTAACTCTTGGCGTTAAGTGGCGCCTACACACAGGGGACATTGATCTGGCCGTTCAGGTTATACCAAGCGGTAAGAAACCAAGAATTGATTTAGAAAGAGTCTTACAAGAAGCTGGAGCCATATCCTTTTTCTCATCCTCGGATGGACTTATACGATTCTCAATTCCTGATTACCGTATCGAGTTTATTGTCCACGATTACAAAGGAGGTAGAAAAAGAGAATCAGAGATTGTGACGATTTCGGACTTAAACATCAACGCACAACCCCTGCCTTTCATTCAAATGCTGTTGGACTTCTCAGAAAGGGTTGGTACGGATGATTTCTATGTTCGTATCCCAATTCCAGAGGCTTTCTTTTTTCACAAATTGATTATAGCTCAAAGAAGGCGGCGGGAAGAGAATCAGAGAAAAGATCTCAACCAGTACCGAGCCTTATCCAGGTTTATTGAGGATGAAAAGCTTCTGCTTGTGACTAAAGCCCAAAAGATCGGGAAAGAGACAAAAAGAAAGATCCAGAGTTCATGTGAGATAATAACCTTCCCATATGAACGATTGGGGATATAGAGCGCTGATGGTTGACTGATGCGGGGTGTAGTCTATGGTCCCAGGATGGAAACAGGCAAAATTGGTGTCACAAAGATTGGTCTGGTCTTTTAAGAGCGCCCGGCTCTTGTCCAGGGCGTCTCTTTAGAACAGTCCAGCATATTGGCCAGTTCAGTAAGACTATGAGGCCTTCCGGCGAACAGCAGGCTCGCAAAAAGCCTTATCACTTTCTCCCCGTAACTCTTGTCCATGTCACGTTTTCTGGGCATCTGAACACATCCTCTATAACTCTGACGATCGATCCCGACCCTTTCTGAGCTTGTTTGATCAGTATCGAAGCCTTTCAGGCTGACTTCACCTTACAGCTAAAGAATTTAAAGTTTCAACAAGAAAGATAGGACATACATCGTCTTATGGAACGATCAGTAAATATAACTATTGCAGGGCAGGACAACGTGTCCCCGAATGAGCCGGAATGAAGGAGACTAAAATGGGACGACATGGTCGTAGACGCGCCGAAAATTCCTTCGGTTTTCCCCTGATAACGGTTTCTGATAATTCGGAGGCTTTTCTCAGAAGCAGGCTTATGACCTACATGCAAAGAGTTATGAATCAGAATCCGGAGCTTGACGAGGACATCTTTGAAGCCCTGTACTGGATGCTAGGCCGAGAATCCTGTTTGGATTATCTCAATTCCATTGCAAAGCTGGTTACTGATCGGGAATGTCCAAACCAGGATGAATTTGAAACGGCGGTAGAATCAAAAGAATCTTTCGCTGAAAGATGCACGAATATTCTCCGTTCAATCCCAAAAAAAGACAGACGCTTTGCCGAATCAGCCGCAAGAACATCATTGGACAAGCGGTTACAGGACATCCCATACGATGGGACTTCGAACTTTGAGCAAAATGTGCAGGAATTCAGGAGGATCTTTAACCTTGATGACAAGGAAACTGAACTGTGCATTTTCCTGTTCACACTTGACACACTAGAGTATCTCACAGGCCATTTCTTTTCGACTGAACTCGACTGTCGATCATATTTAGGCAGAAAATGGCTGGCCGTGACAATTGATTGCCCGGTTTCAGACCTGATTAAGGTGATCAACGGCAAGTTAAGGAAAATTGGAATTGTTATGATGCTACCTGATGAGGAGTTGCACCTTGATGACAGCATGGTGAGACTGCTGACTGACCCGGTTCCAGACCTGTTCCAAACAGAATTTTTTCGAAAAGTCAAACCCGATGCTATCCCTCTTGACTCACACATTGTCGACAAAAGATCCACCCAATTTATTCTCGACCTACTTGCTCGCAAGCCGCAGACATCTACTCATGTCCTGATTTATGGGCCGCCGGGAACTGGCAAGACAAGCTATGCTTATGGACTTGCCCAAAAAATGGGGTTGACTGTCTACCTTATGGAACATGGCGGCAAGGAGGACCATGTTTCTCGGAGGGCAGCCGTAACCGCCTGTGTGAACGTGGCCAGCGGATCTGACGGATCGCTGATAATTACGGATGACGCGGACGCCGTTCTTAACACCAAAGATTCCTGGACGCACTCCGGTGAAACGCCGGACAAGCCGTGGTTGCACGAAATACTCGATAAGCCTGGGGTCAGGATGATTTGGACAGTCAATTCCGTGGCCGACATTGAGGAATCAGTCGCCCGTCGATTTTCTTTCAGCCTTGAGTTCAAGCCGTTCAACAAGAAACAACGCATTCGGGTCTGGCAAAACATAGTGCGAACCCACAATGTGAAGCGTTTCTTAAGGGACCCCGAGATAGAAGATCTTGCGACCCGTTTCAACACAAGCGCCGGAGTAATAGAGCAGGTAGTTCGAAAGGTCTCCGAGTTAAGGGGGCGTTCCCAGCTAAATTTCAAGTCCTCTGTCGTGCTGGCCATGGAATCTCATGTCGGCCTTCAGAAGGGAGGGCACAGTCCAGAGAACGCAAATAGAACTGAAACCGACTTTACGCTGGACGGACTTAATCTTTCCGGGACTGATCCTCATTTGTTCATGGAAGAGATGAGGGCATTCAATGAATTCTCCAAAAAACCAAATACAAATAGTTCGGTTTCCATGTCGCTGTTGTTCCATGGGCCTGCGGGAACCGGCAAGAGCGCATTGGCGAGATTCGTAGCGTCTAATCTCGAGAAGGAAATTGTGTTGAAAAGGGCAAGCGATCTGTTCGCCAAGTATGTCGGTGAAACTGAGCAGAACATCCGAAATGCTTATCAAGAAGCGCACTCAATGGAGGCGGTGCTAATTTTCGATGAGGCTGATTCACTGGTATTCAGCAGAGACAGGGCTGATCATTCATGGGAATTGAGTTTTACGAATGAGTTCTTGACATGGATGGAGTCCTTCGAGGGCATCCAGATTTTCACCACGAACAGGCTGAGGGACATGGATAGCGCCAGTCTAAGGAGATTCAATCATAAGGTTGAATTCGGATACCTGAAGCCTGACGGCAATGTGATCTTCTATGAAAAGTTGATAGCGCCCCTGATCAATAAATCGGCCGGCGCTTTCACAGTTAAAGCGCTTAAAGGTTTATCTGGGCTTGCTCCCGGAGATTTTAAGTCTGTCAGGGACAGGTTCGCGTTCAGGAACAAACAAGATATTACGCATGAGGCACTGATAGCAGCGTTAGCTGATGAAGCGAGGGTCAAGGCGCTTCACGCAGGGCAAACCAGAATAGGTTTCGTGCCCTGAGAGTTTCCTAACGAGGTTGGCAACAGATGAAAACACACAAGCCATCGTAGAGAGAATGGAGGTCTAAAATGAAAAAGGTCGTATTGATTATAACAGCGCTCTTAAGCCTTGGGATGTTAGCCCAGGCGGGATCGCCAACTGTCCGAAGTCAAATTCGCAACCCTTCAGGGAAGCTTTTATACAATACCAGTACAACAGGCAACACGACCGAAGTACGGAACCCGAGCGGCAAACTCATTATTAAATCGAAAACAACCGGGAATAAAACCGAGGTCCGGTCGCCGACGGGCAAGCTTCTGGAGACCATAAAAACCACAAAATAGGGACTGGCAAAGACACATAAGGACACGGTTAAAAACATGAAAACTCTACTTGCTGCAATTCTTCAGATTCTGGTGTCGATTGCGTTACTTTTCGTGGGCACTCTGATCGCCGGTTTCTTCCTTGTCATATTCCTGATCTGGGGCTGGCCATTGACCATATTGCTGGTAATTGTCGCTGGTCAGAAAATCTATTTTCCTCCTGAAGTCAGACGAAACATCGCAGACAGGTTCAATCGTCCATGCATGTGTGCGCCAGACCCCAGATTCAGGGCGATGCAGATCCAGGAATTACCTCATGAACCGGCTGATGGCGACTTGCGTGAAAGTGATGAGCGAATCCCGACGCTCCTGCATTAGCGGAAAACAAATGACGGAAATCCAAAAAGGAAGTGGAGATGATCTATGACACCAAAATGGCTTAGGAACTTTTCAAATTCTCTTGGTTTGATGGCCCCGAGCATTCAGATCAGCCAAGAATATGGCAGGTTGATTCAAATGGGGGACTATGGGCGTTACACTGATAGTGATGTTGAGATAAGCTGCTATGAGAATGTCCATTGCTTTGTGGAAAAGGGTATGGGGTCCCATTGCGACGAAATTGGGAAAGTTCTCCGACTAATAGACTGTTTTCTGACCGATGTAAAAAGAGGAATGTATCGTTTCGATATGTATTTGTTCGGAAGTATTGAAGAACATAGAGAGGATAACCGTTTGTGGCGATTTCTTTATCAATATGGGAAATCCATGGAACGCTATAACAATTTGCCGGCTTGGGCCAAACATATTTGCGACAGGGCTGGGACAGAGGTCTGTTCAGAAGGAGCCTATTTCCCCACTTGTTCCCAAGTCGGTCACGAGGACCTCGCCATAGTCTTTACAACTTCTCAAGTCAAGGTAAACGAAAAATCAAAGCATAGCTACAAAAGCAATAAACGTCATTTTTTCTGGTTTCTTCTGGACGAACCGGAACTTAAATTTGTTCACGGACTTCGCTTTGAACCAGATTTTATTAATGTTGAACCGCAGGGAACGGACGATGAGCTTAGACCATTTTGACCAGTTGCATTTCGGGGTTCGTCCACTCGACCTTTTGTCTGTTTACGGGGTGGATCATCTTGAATATAAGCTTAACAGTGCCCTTTTGATAATTCTAACTGGCTTACATCGAAGCTTTTGCGTCTCTTCTTAAAAGAATTGATAAGTAGCGCGGTAAAGGCAATAATACGGGAGAAATTTCTGATCAGGCGAACGAACAGCGCTCTTCTGAATTTATTTGAGCGCTATCTTGAAACAAACCAGTTAAAGAAAGGAGAAGTTTGTCATGGGCGATTTTCGTAGAATAGCAGAAAAAATTGCCGGATTGATTGGAGACAATGAAAGCATCACTGCTGACCAGTTACCGGGTATCATAGGGGACCCACAAGGAGGCGAACCGTTTAACTGCTTTCCCGGCGGCAAAGATAATGGTCGGTGTCATAGGCTCGCAGTCGCCGCATCTCTAAAGTGTAAGGCCTACGCTATAGGGCGGCACTCAGGTTTTGACAAAGCGATAAATGATCTTTTCAATCATGTGTTGGTGAAGTGCCCAGACACTCAGAGTGCTGTTTTGATAACGGATAATTGGGATCCTGAGACGATTGATAAACAAAGAAATAACCTGAGGAAAATACAGCTTCGGATCCATTTGGAAATCTATTTGATAGTCGCCGGTAATGTAAACGAAATAGTACTCAAATTCTGACCATCCAAGATTTTTAAAAAGAAGGTGTAACATTTCGTGAAGCCTTGGAATAATCGACAACTTTCGGTCTCCTTTGACCCTGGGACTCTGCCGTTTTGGATCTGAAAAGATGAAAGTTCATGAATGAGATGGAGGGGAGAGTCCCCGTGGGCAAATTGTAAGGGAGAAGGCGAAGACTGTTATACCGAAATAGGGTAACACAACAAATTATTGGGAGAACACCCAAAGACCATTGATTTGGCGCTGCTTCAGAGACATCTGATTTCCCAATGTCTTTTCTGACGGACCATTAGACAACAGAATCTGAACAAAAATACGTTGCGTGAGTATATACGCATGAGTTTGTGAACTTGCTGAACAATAACTGTTGTTTCAACAAGATAAGGAGTTACTATGCCTTACAGCGACTTTGTTCACTTGCATCTTCACACTCAGTATTCGCTCGGCGATGGCGCAATTCGAATTCCCGAAGCGATAGCCAAGGCTAAGGATTACAAAATGCCCGCTTTGGCCATTACGGATCATGGCAATCTATTTGGGGCCATGGAATTCTATTCCACTGCGGCGGCGAGCGGGATCAAACCAATCATAGGATGTGAGGTCTATGTAGCGCCAGGCTCGCGTTTCACGCAACCCACCAAACATGTTGAGCCACATTCCCATCATCTCATTCTATTCTGCGAGAACGGGAAGGGTTACCGCAATTTGTGCAGGTTGGTCACCAAAGGATACCAGGAAGGCTTGTATGAAAACAAACCCAGAATTGACACCGAACTGTTGCAGGAATACAACCACGGACTTGTATGTTTGAGTTCATGTTTAAAGGGCGAGATCGCAACACTCATTCTGGCGGATGACGACAAAGGGGCCGAGGCGAAGGCTTCATGGTATCGAGACGTCTTCGATGACGGGAGATACTTCCTGGAAATTCAGGAAAACAGACTTGATGAGCAGCGCAAAGTCAATCGAAGCGTTCTCAATTTAGCTGGAAGGCTCAACATCCCGCTTGTGGCGACCAATAACTGCCACTATCTCGAACAATCGGGACATCGTATCCACGACATTCTGATGCGCATTCAGGCGGGGAAGAAAATCAATGATCCCAGCCTCAGATTTCATTCGGACCAGCTTTATTTCAAATCTCCTGAACAGATGGCCCATGACTTTCGTGATGTTCCTGACGCCATAAGAAATACCATGGCGGTTTCAGAACGATGCTCTCTCATACTCGAATCCGGTGAACCGAGCATTCCCAGGTTCAATCCAGGAACGGGCGCAACGTTGGATGAACTTCTTGACAAGGACGCACGGGCGGGCTTGGTGACCCGATTAAATAAACTTCTGCGAGGCGGGCATATTGATGATGTTGCCGCTCAGAAATACAGGCAACGACTGGATAATGAGATACACACCATACAAGACATGGGATTTTCAGGATACTTTCTCATCGTTGCTGATTTTGTCAGATTCGCCCGAAGTAACGGAATCCCGGTAGGACCTGGCAGGGGATCGACTCCAGGCTCAGTTGCAGCCTACTGTCTAGGGATCACCGCCATTGACCCTATTCGGCACAATCTCGTGTTCGAAAGATTTATCAACCCGGAGCGCAGGGTCATGCCGAACATGGACGTGGATTTCTGCGCCGAAGGCCGCAAACGAGTTATTGATTATGTTTCTCAAAAATACGACAATGACAGCGTAGCTCAAATCATCGCATTCTGGCAAATGCCGGCAAAAACACTTGTAAAAAACACTGCCCGAGCGCTGGGGTTCCCTCATGCTCAGGGAGACGAGATTGCTAACCTGATCCCCGATTACTTGATGGTCACAATTGATTCAGCCATAGAGGAAGAACCCAGGCTACGAGACATGGCGCAAAGATCCACGGAAGTCGCCAACCTGATCAGTACGGCACGCTCATTGGAACGGATCACTCGCCACGTTTCCACACAATCTGATGCAATAGTCATATCCGACAGGCCACTAGTGCAGCGTCTACCTCTTTGCGTGGGAAACAACGGCCAGACTTTAACCCAGTACGACCAAACTTGGGTCAATAAAATAGGATTAGTAACTTTCGGTTTTCGCGGACTTGAGATCCTCACCGTGATAGATAAGGCGGTGCGGCTCATCGAAAAATCTCGGGGAGTGAAACTTGATATGGCGTCTGTTCCATTGGATGATCAGGAGTCATTCGAACTCCTTTCCAGGGGAGACACACAGGGGATATTCCAGCTTGCGTCTCCCGGCATACGGGAAGCGCTTGCCAGGTTCAAGCCGTCCACGTTCGAGGACCTGACTGCAATAATGTCGCTGTATCGGCCGGGTCCACTCGAATCCGGTATGGCGGAGGATCTAATTAACCGCAAACACGGACTCACAGCCATAGAATATCCATTCCCAGAGTTGGAACCCGTCTTGAGGGAAACCTATGGACTTATCATCTACGAGGAACAGGTTATGGGAATAGCGACCGCTGTGGCAGGGTATACACTTTCGGAAGCCGATCTGTTGCGTCGGGCTATGGTAAAGAGGATAGATTCCGAAATGGCGGAACAAAAAAGCCGTTTTGTGAAGGGAGCCGGATTGAATAACATTGATCCGGCAAAAGCGGCGGACATATTCGAACGCGTGACAAATTACAGTGGTTATGCTTTTAGCAAAGCTCATTCAACTGCCTACGCTATGATCACCTACCAGACCGCATACCTTAAAACTCATTACAAACATGAATTCATGACTGCCCATTTGAGCTGAAAATCAGGAAGCCTTAACAGTGGGTTCAACTGTCCAGATGCGTTAGACTTTAGCTGTAGTTGAAGGTCTTGTCGTTAGCGCAAACGAAAACTGACTCCTTTTAACGCACCCACCTCTTACTAAAAATCTCTAAGTCACAACGAAATAACTGACATGCATCGTCTTATGGAACGACGAAGCAATATGAGTATTGCAGTAAGTCTGTAAATGTCGAGCGGAGATTTGTACGAATTTATTCTTTCGTGAATCTCAAGGACGGAGAGGACAGACTGCGAACTGGAATAGAGGGAAGGTCTCAACCGACAATGTCAAAAAAGAGAAAGAAGAAATTGATAGAATTTTCAAACTTTGATGAAGAGCGATACTCGCGCTGGACCCTGGCCATTGACGAAACAGTTCGCGATTTAGAACCTTACCTGAAGAAGCTTAGCTTTCATGTTAAGCCATTTTACGGTGAACAATACCCTCCCGAGCTAGACGAATTACTATTAGCAGCCAAAGTAGATTTCTTTATTACTACGAGAGGGAAAGCTTTCGAGAGGTATGTATATAGATATCTCGAGAGTCAATACCATATCTTGTGGGTCAGTGAGCATTTGCTGGATGACCCTTCGAGGGCCGCCAGAACTATTGAAGGCGCAATATTGTATGACCCGAGATTACAGCATAGCAGTTGGCTCAGTCGGTGGTGTGTAATCATAGGTGGCGCATACGTAACTGAACTGCCTAAACTCAAGAAAGAGTGGCTGCGTAAGAAAAGGAAATGAGTTCAGAGTTCAAAGAGAGATCGGATTAGATGTGATTGCTACGAAGCGGATCGATAGCAACTAAAGACTTAACCTCTCCCTGAATGAATGAAGCCAGACTGTGACCAGGATGTAACTGTCCACCCAATCCCATGACTGGCTCAACAGGTTTGATAAAAATACCTTTTCCTTACCGGCCAGACGACCAACAAAAGATTCCAGGAAATCTGAACCCACCATCTCATAGGTTCCGTCATCCTTTTTTGCCGCATGTCCCCTTAAAAAATTCAGGGAGTTGTATGGATCTTCCAACTTCAAGCCAATCGACACATCGCCATGATGTCCTGAATTGAACTCCCAGACATAAATATTTTTGGTTTTGTTATCCGCTGTGAATCTTACTAACGGGCCGATTTGCGGTAATTCTGAACAGGAAGGATTTGTCCAGACTTTAAAGGTTCTGCCATTGACGGATACGACAGTTGGTTGCATTTCAGCCTATTCTCCCCTTACAAAAAAATCCTTAGCCATTAAGAAAAGAACGGACACTTATCGTCCTATGGAACGAAACATGTTTATAACTATTGCATAGAGTTTTGCAATAGAGCGCTGATTTGCCCCACGGCTTGCGAGCGCATTAAAAGTTCAGCTAAAAGTGGTGAAAAGGTTATCCCGTTTCAACACCCTGGTTGAGCGGGATTTTTTGTTTTCAGGAACTTGGCCACAGCGGCAAGTAAGTCGAATTACCAATCCGTAACGAACGCACATGGAGGCGCAACATGAACAAGCATCTTAGAAGACTCATTTACAAACACAGAGCGGCTAAAGGGCTTAACTTCGGTCAACTCGCCGAGTTATCGGGTTACAGGAACAGGTCCAAGTGGGCGATCAGAATCTGCACTCTCGAGAGGGAAGGCGTAGGAACAGGCGAACTGGTCGGTAACGTGATCCGGGCTTTGGAAATTGACCATCAAGAGGTTCAGGAAGCCCTTCAGAAAGATTACGCGATTTGGGAGCAATGGGCTAACGAGCCCGTTCCAATGCAAATGCTTATAAGAATCACCGGCGTCATTATCTTAATCCACGATATGCCACCGGAGATCACTTCACGGGAAACGGCCATAGAGTATGCCCAGGAATACGCTAAGGAAAATGGTCTCCGAGTAGTTCTCGTTCTTTCGCGACGAGAATCGGCATGGATCACTGCGGATGGCAACATGAGCATGTCGCAAACAAAACCAGGCGTGCCAAATATTCCGTATGCCAGTGTGGGTGGAAAGAAATTTCTTTTCGGCGGTAGCGAGGAATCACTAACACTCTCTGTATTAAAGGATTGATTTGGCCAGTGGTAATTCAGCAAAAATTTGTCCGCTGATCATTCACAAGAAAAGACAAACACATGTCGTCCTATGGAACGATCAGGAAATATAACTATTGCATCAACGTGTTCCATGTTCTCGGCGGAGATGTGGACAAAGGAGATTCAGATGGAACTCATGAATGCTAACCGCCCTGTTAAGCCATTAACTGTTTCGCAGGTCGAAGTTACCGATAATTCACTGGCATTCCTTCAGAAAAAGACGCTGACGTATATTGACCGATTACTAATGACTAACCGTAATCTCGACAAGGAAATTTTTGAGATCATCTACTGGCTGCTAAATCGTGATTTGGCGAATGATTATTTCGAGACGATCAAAAAGCTAATCCCCAAAGAAAAAGAACAGAAAGACGATGAAACGGATGGCTCCATTGAAGAATCGTGGGAATTCGCTCATAGATCCTTCGACATAATTAAGTTGCTCCCGCAGGAATCGAGACATCAGGCGCGAATGACCATCAGAAGATTATTTAGACTGCGGATAGACGAACTGAGCTACGATGGAGCAACAACCATTGAGCAGAATATCCAGGAATTTCAAAAAATGTTCAGTCTTGATGACACTGAAACAGAATTGTGTCTGTTCCTGTTCATTCTGGCCAACTGGAACGAATTCCAGATGTTTTTCGAGAACCATCTCCAGTGCAACCGTTATCAGGGGAGAAGATGGCTCGCCATAGTTTTAAATTGCAGAGAAGCCCAATTAGTAAAGGCCCTCAATGGAAAACTCTATCAAATTGGAATCCTGGATAAGGATAATTATAGAAGTGGTTTCGAATTGAAGCAGGTGTTCGGGCAAAAGTTACAGGATCTTAGTCCCGGCGAGTTTAAGACCCAGTTCACCCAAAGGGTCAAATGTGATCCGATCCCTCTTGACGCCCACATGATAGACAAAAGGATAACTAAAAACATTCTAAACAAGCTTTCTTACAAACCTGAGACATCAACGCATGTTTTATTATACGGGCCTCCTGGAACCGGAAAGACAAGCTATGCACATGGCATTGCGGAAAAACTGGGGTTATCCTGTTACCAATTAGATCATGGGGGGAAAGACAGCACGTTTTCGCGTCGAGCCGCCATAACGGCTTCAGTCAACATGGTAAGCGAATCTAATAGATCGTTGCTGATAGCTGATGACTGTGATTCTGTCCTGAACACCAGAAGCGCATGGAGCTTCTTCGGCGAAACACCGGACAAACCCTGGCTCCACGAAATATTAGAAAAGCCGGGAGTCAGGATGATCTGGACTGTGAATTCTGTGGACAACATAGAGGAGTCAGTCGCTCGCAGGTTTTCTTTCAGCGTCAATTTCAAACCATTCAACAGACAACAACGTGTTCAGCTCTGGCAGAACATCGTTCGAAAACACAAGGTCAAGCGTTTCCTGAAAAACTCGGAAATTGAAGAACTGTCGAACCGATTTGAAGTGAGCGCCGGTGTAATAGACCAGGCAATCCGTAAGGTTGCTGAATCAAAAAATCACTGTGACGAGGATTTAAAAGAATCGATAGTATTAACGCTGGAATCACACACCAGTCTTAGTGAAGGCGGGCATAGCCCGGTGAAGGGAAAATCTGATCACAGTAATTTTACGTTGAATGGCCTCAATCTTTCAGGGGCAGATACTCATGTTTTGCTTGAAGAATTGACAGCATTCAACGAATTCTCGAAAAAACCCAACCCGCATGGTCCGGTTTCCATGTCTCTACTGTTCCACGGACCTCCGGGAACCGGTAAGAGCGCACTGGCGAGATTCATAGCGAATCATCTCGATAAGGAAATTGTATTCAAAAGGGCGAGTGACTTGTTCTCAAAGTGGGTCGGCGAAACTGAACAAAACATCCGAAGCGCTTATGAGGAGGCTCAGACAAAGGAAGCGGTGCTGATATTCGACGAGGCTGATTCTCTAGTTTTTAGCAGAGATCGGGCTGAGCATTCGTGGGAATTGAGTTTTACGAATGAGTTTCTGACGTGGATGGAATCTTTCCAAGGCATCCAGATATTTACCACTAACAGGTTGAAGGATATGGATGCCGCAAGTTTGAGGAGGTTCAATCACAAGGTGGAGTTTGGATACCTTAAGCCTGACGGCAATGTGATCTTTTATGAAAAACTGATAGCGCCGCTGATCGATAAATCGGCCGACGCTTGCGCAATTAAAGCGCTTGAAGGTTTGTCGGGGCTTGCGCCGGGGGATTTCAAGTCTGTCAGGGACAGATTCGCTTTCAGAAATAAAAAGGATATTACGCATAAGGCGCTGGTAGAGGCGTTGGCTGATGAGGCGAGGGTCAAGGCGATTCATGCAGGGCAAAAAAGTATAGGTTTTTGAGCTGATTATCGGTCCTCAACCAGCGTGGAGAATGCGTATTTATTGGAGGGCGAGAGGAATTCTGAAAGCTCTCGCTGAAGATCTTGATCATGGGTTTATCGAAGTAAAGGAGAGAACATGAAAAAGTTAGCGTTATTTATAATCGTTGCGTTGCTAATATGTGCCACTGGTAACGTTTACTGCGGTTCTTCGGAAAAAAGAGGACATCCAAGATGTATCCCTCAAGGACCAGTGACAATATACGACAACCGTGGACAACTCCAACAAACCATAAGAAGGGACTCATCGGGGAATGAGAAAGTCTACGACAATCGTGGTCAACTCCAACAGACTATTAAAAGGGATTCGTCGGGGCATGAGAAAGTTTACGATAACCGCGGTCAACTCCAACAAACTATTAAAAGAGATTCATCCGGGAATCAGAAAGTGTATGACAGTCGTGGGCAACTTCAACAGACTATAAAAAGAGATTCGGCTGGTCATCAGAACATCTATGATAACCGTGGCCAACTCCAACAAACGATCAAAAGGGAATCATCGGGGAATGAGAAAGTTTACGATAATCATGGACAACTCCAAGAATCTATCAAGTTGCGCTAAGTAGTCGGTTTTGAGAAGGGAGCCGCATTGAATAACATTGATCCGGCAATAACGGCTCAAATATTCGAACACGCGACAAGTTCGGAGGAAATTCACCCAAACACGATTTGCACCTGCCAATAGGCGCAGGCAGGGGCTAGTACCCTAAGATTGGACATCGGGCCTAAATAGACTACCGCCCCTTTCTGATTGTCGTCGGGCAATCTCGCAATTGAACACTGGCGTTGTCTTGTTTATCCACACATGCTAAGCTTACCATTCCAGCAGCAATTGATTCGGTATACTCAACATCAAAAACATAGAAAGAGACGAGCATGGCCATGAGAAGAAAAACTTGGGTTTGGGCGCCTCGAAAACAGCCAAAGCCTGCCGTCCCTGCTCATTTGAAAGAAAGTGTTAGATCAAAAGCTGATGAGTTTGTTAAACAACATCTCAAGCCGGCATATATCAAACCTCCGCCCACGAACCCGGAAATCAATTATATCATCGATATTTGGACCAGATGGTACCAGAGCTATTTCTACTTTTGCGCTACTTACGCCTCTCCCAGCCCTCATGCGCTCTCTCCCACATTCGAACTCCGGTTCGCCAGAATGGGGTACATCGGAAATGAAAGGTTTAATCTTGCGTACATGCGTCATACCGGGAACTGGAATGAGATCTACTTCGACCTTTCAGTTGAAGAATGTCTAACAGCCATTCGAGACGAACCATATTTCTTGCGTTAGGTGACGTTGATTTCAAATCAATTCTTGGGGCCTTGGCGCAGTTAGGCTAAGAACGGACCATTACCCTAGAAGTAAAGCCTGAGTTTCAGGAAACTGAAAAAGAATCCATTTAAAAAAGTGCTTTCTGGAATTTGACGGCTTTAGGATAAATTACAATCGGATTCCCCGCTGGGGACTACAAAACGCCCCCATTACCCTGATATTCCTTGCAACCGATTCCAAGTAAACGACCGCCCATTAGTCGACAGAAGACTAGCGCAAATTGGTTTCTTGGCTACCTGTCCTGTTCGCGATTTATAATCCGTTCATTATTTTCTGCCGATTATAAAAGAAATGATACACATCGTCCTATGGAACGATAGAGATCTATACTTGCGTATAGTCTCTTTCATGCACAGGCAATTAACCTGGAGAAGTTCACTGTTTATGGGATTTCAACGGGTTAGGGATGGAAAGAGCAAAAAGGTTTGAGAGGCCATGTCCAAAAAACGAAAGAGAAAATTGACAGAATTTACGAATTTTTCTGAAGAGCGGTATTTGAAATGGAAACTGGGGGTAGACCTGACTACTAAAGATCTGAAAGCCCCCCTGGAAAAGCTCAGTTTCTATGTCTTGGGCTTTTTCGGAGAGCAGTATGCGGCAGAACTTCGTGAGTCGCTAATTGAAGCGAAAATCGATTTCTTCATTACTACTAGAGAAAGAATTTATTGGAAACATTATTGTAATTTTTTGCAGAAGTATAACCTCTTGTTGATTAGAGAGCATTTACTGGATGATCTACCCAGGACCGCAAAAGCCATAGAAGACTCAATATTGTACGACCCGACTTTCAAAAGTTGGGGAGGTTCGTCCCAAGTTCTTGACGGCCAGTATATAACTATGTTGCCTAGATTGAAAAAATGGTGGCAGAGTAAGCGCACCAAATAATTTTACAACATTTTGCAAGTTTCTAGAGCTGAAGTAGCCAATTGCTGATATAAATAAAGTGCCACATTTGATCGAATCTCGTGATCTTAAGCCAAATGATTATAGATCCTCCAAGTGTGTGGCTTTTGGCCCTAATGTTCTTAACCTCTTTTAAAACCTTTCAATTGCCCTGAAAAGGGGGACCGCAATGAAAATAATTCTCGGTCAGGAGTTGGATACAGGCAGTTACCCTGACGCTCTTGGGGATGAAGAAGCCACAATGGGGAATGTGGTTGTTGGACCCTCAGGATTGATCGGAATTTTAGAGACCCGACTGGGATTGTCAAAGGCTAGACCGCACGAAGCTGTCCGCATCGGCCATTACCTCAAGATCCTGAGAGAAATTGACGGAGGTAAACGTTTTTATTCCAAGTCATTCGAAGCTGACGCATGGTCAACATCCAAGACGATACTGAAGTGGAGGGATGAACTGAAGGTAGCCGGATGGAATGGAGACCTCCCGCCCGGGGGTAGTATCCGACTTCAAACCCTTAGTGACATGGAGAAACTCTTCCAGAACGAGCTTATTGAGGGCTTAGGTGATCGTCTACAATCCATTCTTTCAATATTAAATTGTCGCGAGAAAACGGACCTAGAGCACGTACTGCTTGTTGAGCCGCTCGCGGAATGGGCCTCCGGCTGGCGAAAACTAATAGAATTGTTAAACAAATGTGGCGTCAAGATTGCGAGTGTTTCCACTAACGTTGAGCCCGGTCCAGGGGATCTTGGGCGACTTCAGGAAGCGCTTAGAAACGGGAGCCCGTTTAATGGCAATGTCGGCGGCGACGGAAGCCTATGCGTTGTAAGAAGTCCCGGCGAATGGGAATCATGTGAGACTATCGCATCTTTCCTGGAAGCCATCCACAGGAACGACGAGAAGACACTCATTATTGATGAAGGCGGCAGTAATTTGCTGGATGATACCCTCAATCGACACAACCTCCCCCGATTAGGATACGATTCCAGGTCTCCCTGGCGGACGGCGCTTCAATTATTGCCACTAACTCTCGGAAACCGCTGGAAACCGCTAGACGCTCAAAAGCTGCTTGAGTTTCTGATCATTCCGAAATCACCCATAACTCGGGATGTTGGCGTATTTCTGGAAAAAGCGCTGCGTGAACATCCTGGAATTGGCGGTCCTAAATGGAATGAAGCGATGGAGCAGGCATTCAAACAGTATGAGAGCTATTCCTTTGACAGAGAGATGGAACCCGAGACGCCTGAAAGTCTGGAGGATTTTCGTGAAGAATTGAGTTTCTGGCTTGGGGAGAACGAACGGTTCAGTCCAGATGATGGCATTTCATCCGGTGTTGTCATAGAGATCTGTTCCCGTCTCAATAAATGGGCGGCAAAGCGAGGCGGACTCGACAAGGACGAGACGCTGATCGCTTCAGCCAAACTTTTCAACGATGTAGCTCAGGCTATTCAGGATTCAGGGTTAAAAACAATCTCACAGCCGCAATTGAATCGGATTCTTGATTCGGTAACAGGCGAAGGTCTCGAAAAACCCAACTATGGCCCGCAAGCGGGGCCGTGGTCTGTGGTTAAGTCTCCAGGCCAGGTTTGGGGAATGGCTGACACAATCATCTGGTGGAACTTCACTTCAGATGGAGTTTCCCCGCTCCACTTGCCCTGGACGTCCAGTGAAAGAGAAACACTAAAATCCGCAGGCGTGGAACTGAGAGAAACCCATGAAATTCGTCTGCAGCAATCGAGATCCTGGAGGAACGCCGCATTATTTGCGGGTAAACGCCTGGCGCTTGTGGCTCCCCTGTCATTTGCGGGCGAAACGGTTAACTTTCATCCTTTCTGGGATGAAATACATCATCTATTGAACCTCAACGAAACCTCGATTAACAAGCTGACTTTCGATGGGACACGAATGTGGCGGGAGGCGAGTCCAAAGTTTAGTGGATTGGAGCTAGTCCGTGAGCCGATGTCGAGCATGGAGACCCCAAAAACCGACAATATCTGGCTGGTTCCGCCAAACCGGCTCAAGGGCCGGATTGAGGAATCCTATTCCAGTATGCAACAGCTATTAGAATGTCCGCTCGCCTGGGTCTGCCAGTATGTTTTGCAACTTCATCCCGGAACGTTAGCTCTTTTGCCGGACAGAGGGGAAATGCTGGGAACACTCAGTCATGCGGTTATAGAAAAGACTTTATGCGCCAAACCACTGCCGGACCCACAATCAGCCGAAAGACTCGCATTATGCTATTTTGATGAACTTGTCCCCCAGATGGCTTCTTCTCTGCTATTCCCGGAGCGAAAGTCCGAACTCGAGCGAGTCCGAGGCCTGATAGGGACTGGCGCCAGGATTCTCGTTGAACACATACAATCATCAGGACTCAGTGTCAGGAGCATCGAAGGTTCAGTCCGGAAGGAACTCAACAGTGACCAGCAAATGACAGGACGAGTAGACATGGCGCTTGGAGATGACACGGGAGATAGAGTAGTTGTTGATCTAAAATGGTCCACTCGGGCTCGTTACAAGAGAGAAGAACTGGAGGAAGGGAAGGCCTTTCAGTTGGCGGTTTACGCCTGGCTCTTACAGAACCGGGATAACGAGTTTCCCGCAGGAGCTTATTACATGCTTGCGCAGGGCGAACTTGTCGCCTCATCGTGTAATTTCTTCTCATCCGAGTGTGTCTTCCCCGACGTAAATCTCGAGAACATGTGGGACCAGGGTATGGAATCCTACAAGTTCCGAATTAACGAGCTTCAAAATGGCAAAGCGATGGCGTCGGGCGTTACCATAAACAGCCCTGCTCCGCAAAATGAGGACTCGTCGGAAAAAGATCCATCAGAACCATCAGTTGATTCGAAGCCAAAATGCGAATGGTGTCCTTACTCCAATCTGTGTGGAATGGGGGTCAGCTAGTATGCAAACATCATTACCAATAGAAATAATAAGCGCCAGCGCAGGATCGGGAAAGACATACACACTGTCCAAGACCTTGGTCGAGGCGCTCAGAAATGGCGTTCGACCAGAGGCTGTCCTTGCGACCACATTTACCAATAAAGCTGCGGCGGAACTGGTTGAAAGAGTGAGAGCGGACCTGTTCAAAGATCAGAAATGGGAATATGCGCAGCGGATTTTTGATGGTCATCTAGGCACGGTGAATTCGGTTTGCGGGAGGCTACTAAAAGAGTTTGCTTTCGAACTCGGGCTTTCGCCTGTACAGGACGTACTCCCTGAAGAGGACAACTTTTTTATCTTTGAGCGGGCGATTGCCCCGGTTTCGGAGAAATATTCCCAGGAGATCGACGCCATAGCGAACCGGTTCGAGATAAAGGACTGGCGCGACATTCTCAAAGATATCATTAATAAAGTCAGAACAAATGACATTGCCCCCGATAGTCTTTCAAAATCATACGAATGGTCATGGAAAACCTTTCAGGATATTTTACCTGCAACCTCAAAAAGCAAGGAGGATCTGCTTGATAAGGATCTTGCCGATGCAATTTCCGAGACCTATGAGTCACTGAAAGAGAATCGAGCCGACTCTACCGTGGCTACTAAAGGGGTCATAAAGAAGCTCGGAAATCACCTTCGAAGCAGGACTGAGACCAGTTCTATGCCCTGGCCAGATTGGGCCAGATTTTCAAAACTCTCGCCCGGCGCCAAGAGCAGAGACCTATGTGAACGGTTGACCAACGCCGCAAAGATTCATACAAGTCATCCCCGATTACAGAGAGATATTCAGACTTTTGTCCGGCTGCTTTTTGAGTGTGCAAGAGAGGCCGTGGTAGCATTTTCAGAGTTTAAGGAGAAAAATGGGATCGTCGATTTCGTGGATCAGGAAAAACTGGCGCTGGAACTCCTGAGAATTCCTGAGGTTCAAGAACGACTCAAGGAGGATTTAAAAATCGTATTTGTTGACGAATTCCAGGATACCAGCCCGATACAGTTGGCTCTCTTCATACAGTTCGCAAGGCTGGCGTCCAAATCGGTCTGGGTTGGTGATCAAAAACAGGCGATTTATGGGTTCAGGGGCACGGACCCAACCTTGATGGATGCGGTGATAGACCAGATCATCGATCCGAAACGCCTGCGGATACTATCCGGCTCATACCGTTCACGTCCCGGTTTAATAGCATTTACAAACAACCTTTTCGCTACAGCGTTCGAACCTCTGGGAATTCCACCGGATAGAGTCAGGCTTGAACCGAAGCTAGAGGATGGCCCTGGCCAGAAAACACCGCTTCTTGTCTGGAGATTATCGAGAAAAGACAGCACGATTGAGAAGGACAAGGCCTCGGATGACAAGGAGACACGGTCGCTCGCTGTGGCTGTGGGGAATCTGCTGGAGCAATGCGACGAATATATGATCCTGGACAAAAACACCAAACAAACCCGTCCTTTGAGGCCTGCGGATATAGCGATACTATGTCGCCGGAATTCCAAATGCGAAAAGGTCGCCACTTTGCTTGAAGCCCACGGAATCCGGGCTTCGATTCCCCGAAGCGGTCTGATGTCGACACCTGAGTGCATTCTGGGATTTGCCGCTCTTCGCTATCTGGTTGACAAGAGCGATTCACTCGCTGTTGCCGAGATACTTCATTTTACCGAAAGTTCCTCGGTTACACCGAAATGGTTTACTGAACGGCTTGAAAATCTCGGCAACAAAATATGGAATTCCAGTCCGACCATGCAGGAACTGGACAGACTCAGGGGTGATCTTATCCATCTAACACCATCTGAAGCCCTTGAAACGGCCCTTAACGCAGTGAGAATCCATGAAGCGGCCCTTCGTTGGGGTAATACGGCGCAGAGGATCGCCAATCTGGAAATGCTCAAGGGACTGGCGCTAAATTACGAAGACCAATGTTTGATCAGTCGTAGCGCTGGGACACCGGCGGGGCTGGTGACTTTCCTGAGTAAAAACGTTCGCGGCGAAGAGATTGATACTCAACCGGCGGGCCAGGACGACAACGCCGTCAAAGTCTTGACTTACCATAGCGCCAAGGGACTGGAATGGCCTGTGGTTGTTATGTATGAACTCGACTGGCGCAGAGATGTTAGCCCATTTGGAGCGTACGTTGAGTCAGAAAAAGAAGGCTTTGATCCAATGCAGCCTCTCGCTGGACGTAGAGTCCGATACTGGCCATGGCCATACGCTACACATAAAAGCGATGTAGGGATGGATGATTCGGTCCGTAAATCATCAGAGTATAAACAAGTGGCGTTGCAGGAGCGCAAGGAGTTAATGCGACTTCTTTACGTCGGAATGACAAGGGCGAGGGACTATCTGGCCTTTGCCGTCGGGGTTGACAAGGAAGGCAAGAATTCAGCCAGATGGCTAGAAATCCTTGAGGACAAAGAGAATAAAAAAATCCTTAGTTTGCCACTGGATTTCGATAATCAAAATATTTCGGTCGGTGGCCAAAAATTCGCCGCAACATTGCAGAAGTTTGAACCGTTTCAGGAGAAGGTGGAAAACACCGGCGAGGCCACATATACAACGCCTGTCACACATAAGAATATGGAACATCCGAGATCCAGGTTAGTGCCCAGCCAACTCGGAACAGACCTGGGCGACTCTGTCACCATTTGCGAAACCGTATCTTTAGGAGAGCGTATCCCGCTGGACGGCAATCCAGATATGGATCTCGTTGGCGAGGCCATACACGGATTCCTGGCAGTTGATGATTACCTACTGGAGGATGTAAAGCGTATGGAGATGGCGGAGCAGACCCTTCTCAACTGGAGGGTCACAGCCATAAAACCGGAAAATCTGGTAGAAGTGAGTAACAGACTGCGATCTCACATCGAAAAAACATACGGAAAAGATTGCATTTGGCGCAGCGAATGGCCCATTCATTTGAGGAAGGGGAACCAGAAGGCTAATGGGTGGATCGACCTACTTTTGGAAACCCCGGCCGGTATTGTGATAATTGATCACAAGAGCTTTCCGGGAAGCAAGGATCGGAGGCAGGAAAGGGCCCTGAGCCATGCGCCCCAGCTCGCCCTTTATCGTGAAGCGGTGGAAAAGGCTACTGGGAAATCCGTTATTGCGACCATCATACATATGCCGGTGGTTGGTGAAGTTATGGAGATTAGAATTGACACCTGATTCGAAGTTGAAGCCCGGTTGATCCACCAACCGGCGAATCGTAATTCTCTTGAAGAAGTGGGGTATACAACAGCAATAGAGAGAATATCGTCTTTCCTCCATAATATTTGTCGTTTCTAGAGCATTCATTTCCGTCAGTAAAAGGCATTACAGTGTTAGCATTATTCTGGTTGGTTTCATGTTGAAATTGATTTATAATAACAGAGGTAGGGAGAGGTCAATGAAACAGCCGGCAGTAGGAATAAATCCAAAATTACTTAAATGGGCTAGAGAGACCTCGGGCTATTCAATTGAACAAGTAGCGTCTGCCCTGAAAAAGAAACCTGAATCCATCATAGCATGGGAGGCCGGAACTGAACTACCCACTTACATGCAACTTGAAAAACTTGCGTATCAACTTTATAAACGGCCCATGGCGTTGTTTTTCTTCCCAGAGCCTCCAGATGAAACGCAACCTTCAAAGTCTTTCAGAACGCTCCCAAAAAATGAAATAGACGAACTTAATTCTGATACGCTGATAACCTTACGAAAGGCCAGGGCCATGCAGTTAGCCCTCTATGAACTCACTGATGGGGCCAATACTACAACCAAATGCATTTTCCGAGACGTTAAATTCGGTCTATCCGATGATATCAGACAAAAGGCCACTGAGGTTCGAGAATACTTACAGATTCCCCTCAATGATCAGCTTGCATGGAAGGACGCCAGGCAAGCGTTAAACAAATGGAGGGAAGCCACAGAAAACGTAGGAATTTTCGTATTTAAGAGTGCATTGAAACAGAAGGAAATTTCTGGTTTCTGCCTTTTGGATGAAAAGTTTCCAATCATATATCTAAATAACAGTTCAGCTCAAACAAGACAGATTTTCTCCTTGTTTCATGAATTGGCGCATATACTTCTCGGGGAGAATGGAGTAACGAAGACTGGCGTCGATTATGTCAAGTCCCTGAAGGGACACTACAAAACCATTGAAATTTTCTGTAATGCATTCGCTGCTGAATTTCTTGTTCCGACTGAAGATTTCATCAAATTTAAACATTATGATTTTTACAATGATTATAAGGTTGGCGAACTGGCTGATAGGTATAATGTTAGCCTCGAAGTCATTTTGAGAAAGGCGCTGGATGCGCACCTTGTTGATCAGGATCATTATGAACTGAAATCGCGAGAATGGGCAAGCCATGCCAACAAGAAATCAAAGTCTTGCGGTGGGGGTGATTATTACCGCACTAAAGCAACTTATTTAGGAGCAAAATTTATCAACCTGGCTTTCGGAAAATATTACCAAAGGCACATTACAAGGGAACAACTGGCAGATTATCTCAACGTAAAAGCCAGAAATGTTGACTATCTTGATCCCCTAAATGTTTTCCGGAAATCAGCCTGATGGTTTATGTTTTTGATTCCAGCTCATTTATAGTTATTGGACACTACTTCCCCGACAATTTTCCTTCCTTCTGGCAGCTTTTTGATTATGCAACATCAGAACGTCAAATTGTCTCGGTTCGTGAAGCGTATCGTGAACTGGATACCAATGCGACTAGGCAACATTTGCTCGATTGGGTGAATAGAAACAAAGAGATTTTCTTGGTTCCTTCCCCAGAAGAGATGCAATTTGTAGCGGAAATATTTTCTGTTCGTCATTTTCAGCAAATCATCGATGAAAAACATCGGCTGACCGCTTCTCCGGTTGCCGATCCTTTTATTGTCGCCTCGGCTAAGGTCAGAAATGCCTGTGTTGTGACAGAAGAATCATTTAAGAAAAACTCTGCCAGAATTCCTAATGTGTGTGATCACTATGGTATTGAGTGGGTTACAGTTCAGGGTTTTATGGATAAGGAGCAGTGGCGGTTTTGATGTCTCAAAATACATCGAGTGGTGGGGGACTGGATGGAGTTGAAGATTTAGGGCGCCACCTACCCCGCGTCTACGCACCAGTCTGGATAGGGTAGCGTCGTTTCCATGGTTTTAAAAAGACTGACAAAAATATCTTCCTGATTCAGGGTCTCCCGATTCCCGAGGAGAATCAGTTTGTGTCGAGCCCTAGACATGGCCACGTTCAAGCGTTTCTCATCTGCAAGATGTGAAGAAACGAGGCTGTCGCACATACCCAATGACACAAGAACGACATCGCTCTGGCTCCCCTGAAATCTATCCACGGTACTCACAGAATCAAGTAACATCTTCTGCCCATCAGCATCCAGAAACTGATCTTCCGCAAACAGATTTTCGAGGCTGCGCCTTACCAGTTCCACCTGAGCACGGCGTGGACAGATGATCGCTACAGCATCCTTTCTTTCCAGGGCAAATCCACCCCTGGCGAGACCTCTGATGACGTCACAGACGATTTGAGCTTCTTTCTGGTTGGTTCGCGGGCCTGCCGAGCTATCTAAAGGCACATTGACAAATTTCACTGATTGCTCGGGATCAAGGAGCTTTCGCGTCAATCCCGAGACATTTTTATGATTTATTGTGAGTCTTGCGTCTCCAACCTTGACTGTGGCGGGCCGCAACTCCCGGTTGTACCACATTGAGCCCGGAATGGCGCAAACATGGTCATTCATCCTGTATTGATCCTTGAGAAAGATCACCTCTCGCCCTGCATTCTTCTCACATCTTTCATAGAGTATTTCAAAAAGCGACTTGGACAAATGAGACCACTGTCCATTGTCGTCGTCAAAATCCTCCATCCCGATGCTTTCACTCTGCACAACCGCCGGTAGCTGATTGTGGTCACCTATGAGCACAAAACGTTTTGCAAAACTGACGCATCCCAGAGTAGCAGGGACTGTCAACTGAGCGGCTTCGTCGATAATCGCAAGGTCGAATTGGTCGAGCACCTTATCGTACCTGCCGGACTGAAGTGAGCTAGCTGTTATGCCTACCACGGATTTATTTTTGAGCGCATCCTGTCCGGCTAAAATCTTGTCATCGACTTTCGGACATTTATCTATGAGATATTGGAGAGCTATCGATCTGACATCCTTATCAGTCACAGAGGCCAGATTACCAATCCGCAACGATCTGTCCTTCAAATCTCCCTTTGCAAGTGGTTTCATCGCTGCGTCCAGAGCCCGATTCGTGCCGGTACATATTAGGACTCTCTGATTAAGTAAGAGATGGGCCTTGACGATGGCCTTTATCAATTTCGTCTTACCCGATCCTGGCGGGCCATGAACAACACAATAGGATTTTGCGCAAATAGTAGCCTGAAGCGCCTTTGCCTGGTAGTCATTGAGGCTTTCCTTCTTCAGGATATCAACGAAAGATTTATCGGCAAGCGGCATGTTGACAAAATCAGGGGACAGATTGCTCAGGATCAGGTCACTCAGATCGTTAGGGTTTGATATCCAGCGATAGAGTCCTTTAAACATCCGTATAGTGAGGTTTTCGGTTGTGTAAGGGTCTACCCAGACAGGTTCAAACCGTATTTCTTCGTTTGTCAAAATCAGCAAGAAGTCTTTTGATGCGGATTGCACCGTTCCCAGCGATACCCTACCCCGTGCCGGACCTTTGCTATCGCTGATTAATATTGTATTGCCAGCACTGAGATCGCTCGTATTACTACCAGCCAAGCGGTACCGGTATCTGCCATTTTGAGCCACCTCAAGGCTGTGACTTGTCGATCTAAAAGCCTCGCCCTGAGCTTCTCTCTGTTCCGGAGTTTTTCGCCAAAGCTCCGCATGCGCCTCCTTGAGAGTCCGTAACTCGGCTGAAATCAGCCTTGAGTAATGCTGAAAGAAGGCGCTTTCCTTTTCTGAGGGGACCCTCGAATCTGAACGAAGCCATTTCGTAGTCTCTACCTGGCGGGTGTCTTTTTCGTCAGACAACAGGGCGATCCGGGCGCAATGTGTGGACATGCGCCGACATCCACGACACTTGTTCATATTGCTCTCGAACTTCGCCTGACCGGTTAATTCCATCAATACAAGGTCGTTGCGTACGTTGACCGAATTTTGAATTGACTCAAGGTTGGGTTTTAGTCGCCGGGAAACGTTGTTTCCCGTATCTCCCAGCATCGCGTTTCCGCTGTACATCAATAAGGCGAAAACTTCATTGAAGGCTATCTCGCCTCTTAGAAACATCATCAGTGTGTAAGACAAAAGTTGAAGAGCGTCTCCGGGATTGGGATGCTGCCCCTGGCTCTTTCCTGTCTTTAGTTCACCGATACCGACAATGCGTCCTCTATCCAGATCCTCCCATAAAAAATCTATCTTGCCCTTTGTACCAAGAGAAGGCGCCATTACAAAGGTCTCTGTCCTCAGGATTGTTGACTTCTGACGTTGATCGACCCACTGGCTAAGGTGCTCGATGGCGTATTCGCATTTTTGCCATATATCCTCTGGAGATGACTGAGACGCAATGAACTCCTCCGCCTGCAATGTTAGCAGTTCCATTCGCCTCTCTTCGAGTTGTGTTCCCCTCATGGAATTCCAGATATCAGGAAATAGCTGATGCACGAGGTTGCCGCGAATCATGTGCGCATTGCCAGGCTCGGATATAAATCGACCCAGCAGGAGCTGCCGCTGGCAAAACTCCACCTTTGTCAGGTCCGTTACATTTATCAGCCAGTCGGGTTCGATGATCATGAGGCTGTTTTCCCCCACCACCAGTTTGCCGCCTTCTTTTTCCAGATGAAGTATCCTGACAGGCACGCTCTCATTAGCGGCGAGCAATGATTTCAGTCTTTTCGCATAATCGTTCCAGCAAGAGTGAACGGGTATAGCCTTAGGCCAAAAGTCGTCACTTAAAATCCTGAATACATACTGAGAATCATCTGAACCGGTTATGCCTTCGATCCTTCCGCTGAGACTCTTCAATGCGCACGGGGGGAGGCCCATGCTGCAGACGGGACAAGGCGCATGGTCATAATTCCTAAGAGGGGTTTCGGCGATATCCGGTATTTCTGGCTCAACAATGTCCAGTGGAACCTCAACCACAGGTATGGGCTTTTCAGTTTTCGCAGGCGTTACATCAACCGGGGTAGCCACGGTTTTGTTAGTTGGCCCGATGTATTTGGCGATATCATCCTTGTGTAATCTGAGGACGTTTTCGAGCAGACTGGTGATTTCTCTTGGGGTCAAGGCCAGTTGGGACGATCTCGTCATAAATATTTCCCGATGAAGTTCATCAAGCCCGACGACCTTGAACCATGACAGTCCAGGCGAATCGATCTCAGAACCTGCGGGAATGTTTGGCGCGAGCGCTACTATGCCCTTCACATGATCGAGTCGAGGGCCCGGTCCTCTCCGGGGTAGCAGAAACTTGTCACTATGACTATCGAGAAACTTGAGAAAGGAAATGCGGTAAGCGCTGACCTGGTTGTAAGGATTGCCCTTCGATCCTCCACGCAGGATTATTTTTTTGTTACCATTAAGAATGAACCAGTCTCCGTTTTCACCACCAAAAACAGGTCCACCGACTTGCTTGAGTTCAATTACCGCCAGACCGTTGTTTTTGATCACAGCCAGATCGATGGGGCTGCCATTGACTATGAAATTTGCCAGAACGCAAAATCTGGTCGGATCACTCGTGTAAAAATTGACCATATTTTTGAGGAACACTGCCAAAGCCTGCATCTCATGGCCATGTTCAAATTCTTCCCCGATCCAGAGTTCAACGCCCATATTACGATCACTTTCGGAAAATTATTGGCGATTGGACGCCGTTAACAGATCATGATCCGAACTAATCTAGTTGCCTTCGTCACACAGCTAAAGCTGGGAAATAAAATCTCAACAAATTGTCCTCGAACTTTAGCACGCGAGATTTGTCCCGGAAAGCAAATTGATTTCAGAAGCTTTGAGTAGACAAACACATCTTCAAAAATTTGACAATGGACAGTTTTACACAAAACCAGCAAACAAGCCCTTTGCCATTGAGGTAGTGTGTCTGTTTGAAAATTCGAAAATAGGACGTCGGAAATAGGATTGACAGACGAGTCATTTGCATTTATGATTTCTTGTTAATTATGTGCTATGTACTGACGTAGGCTGGGGTAGGGCAATGTCAAAGCTTAACATAGGCGACCGCATTTTCCACAAAAGCAACCCGATGATCCCAATGGTTGTCGTCGGAATAGAAGATGATTCAATCGAATGTGAATGGGTTGATTCCAAAGGAAAAGTGCAGCGTGACAAATTTATTGAAGCGGCCCTAGAAAGATTTGCCAACACACAAAATCTGGTCGGATCACTCGTGTAAAAGTTGACCATATTTTTGAGGAACACGGCCAAAGCCTGCATCTCGTGACCATGTTCAAATTCTTCCCCGATCCAAAGTTCAACGCCCATATTACGATCACTTTCGGAAAGATTTCCGGCAACCGGGCACCGTTAAGAGATTCCGACCTGAATCAATTTGGCTTCATTTGCCCAAAAGCGCTAAAAGAACAACTGTAACACCGATTATTATGAGGACCGACAGGCAACCGCAACCATTTCCACCACCATTGCCTGATTCATTATCAAAACTGTTCATGTAGCCTATCCAGTTCCAATCAGGTCCCCAATTCATTTTTGGCTCCTGTTCAGCTTCCGGTAAGGAATTGTCCTAATCATAGGCCATATTCCAATTTTTTTATAATCAATATTTTCTTTGATTACGTGTGTCCCCGTTTGACACAGGTGTCATTTAGGATGAACGCAATTGTTAAAATGGCCCCGTGGTCGAGCCCACAAATTTTGAGCTGGGAATTGCTGGAGACATGGAGTTAGGGAATTGGAGACGATGTTACAGGAAGGAATTGATGAGGGATCTAACTCCGCACGGGGCCAAAAACACATGGTTGATCAAGGATAATTTTTGACCGGACACCGGTCCTGTTTTCAGAACATAAGAATCAGGAGGATCTGATTTCATGACCGAGAAGAATTGGGCAACGTGGGAAGAATGTTATGCATGGACACAGGAAAATGGATGGATCCTTGATGATCCGTTTCCAGAACAGCGAATTACGGAAAAGACCGTGTTTCTCTGGAGTGAGATGACCGATCCACTGCCTTGTTGATCAAACGGTGGCTGTTGGGGCAATTATATAAAACAGAGTAGTCGCGTCGCACACGTACCTTGCGGCCCAAGTCACAACGGATAGACCAGTTCAATAATCCTCATTTCATAAGCCTCTAAAGCCACCTTGGCATTGAAAGCTGTTCCGTGGCTCCTTCTCGGTCTCTTTGCGGTTGCTGCTGCGCCTTTTGTACTGTTTTAGACCTTTCCAACGAAATAAGTTTTTTCCATGAGCATATTTCCAAAGTTGATGATATTTTGACACTTTGCAAGTGGCTAGGTGCCCACTTTGAGACATCGTCAGATCCGCTTTTTATGACAAGGACAGTCATGGCAAATCCAGAACATTTGAGTAAGATATTGGAAGGCGTGAAGGCTTGGAACTGTTGGCGAGAATCTAACCCCAATGTCAGACCCAACCTTGATGACGTGGATTTCATGTCAAATACCCTAGATGTAAGCAGCTTAGTGTCGATCGATGAGAAAACTGGGAGCAAGTATCTAGATTTTAGTTACGCCAATTTCAGCGAGATGAGCATGAGATCAGTCAATGTACATAACGCAAAATTTTTTGGGGCAAATTTTTGCAAGTCTGAACTTGGTGAATCGATCTTCATTTCATGTCATTTCCTTGGAGCAAAACTCAAGTCATCGGTCTTCTATAGGGGAAATCTGTCGGGCAGTGATTTCTGGGCGGTTGACCTGAGAAAAGTCAATTTCGTAGAGGCTAACTTACACAGCGCTAATTTCTTGAGCGCGAGACTGCAAGGAGCACATTTAAAGAAAGCCAAGATGCAAAATGCTATTTTTGTGGATGCCCGTCTTCAGAGAGCGGATCTTACTGATGCGTGGCTTCTTGACACAAACCTTCAGAGAGCAAACCTTGAAGGCGCTAATGTGACTAATGTTAAATTTAGACATAATTCTAGCAAACAGAAACATTACCAAGGAATCCGATTGTCTGGTTCTTACGGCAGTCAAATTTTCAAAAGTTTTGCCCAGGATCAGGACTATATAGAGGAATTCCGGGAGCTAAAGCCTTTCCTGTTCAAGATTTGGTGGGTCCTCGCTAACTGCGGCCGTTCATTTTGCCTCTGGGCTGGATGGTCATTGGTATTAGCTGTCTCCTTTGGTTTTTTCTATTACATGATGGGCATAAATCACATAAAGCCAGATCCGCCGTTACCATTTTCCTTACTCACCATGATGTATTACAGTGTGGTCACATTTACAACGCTTGGTTTTGGTGATGTTAAACCTCAAACGGAGTTGGCAGCATTGGTGGTAATGGCGGAAGTCATAATTGGATATATAATGCTAGGTGGTTTAATCTCGATTCTTGCGAATAAATTAGCTCGGCGCAGTTAGTAAATGCATATACGCAATAGTTTCTTATAATGTTTTTCGGTACAAAGAGGAATCGCAATGTGTAATGACAAGCCAGAGTTGATGGTTCGCAGTCTAATACTGGACGCTATAGTTTATAATCGTGACCCCTATGGCTGGGGGACACCGGTGAACCCAACTCACTTCTTACAAACAGGAACTAACAGTTTCAAAATATCTTACCAACAAAGTGAGAGTGGTTATGCTTTTCTGTGTGGTCTGACATACCATTTTCATCTGTCTGATAATTCCATTCAGACTGTTCGTGGATCTATTTCCCCTGACATGATTTACAATTGCGGGTGGGGTCGGAAATCCTTGGGTGCTAATTTTTGTCCGACCCAAACAGGACTTATGAATGGGGTATTTGCGAATACCCGCTTGACTTTTAGGCAACGTTCTGAAGACCTATATCATGTTGTTGGAGGAAATGGCAGGTACCAATTTTCTGGGCAAGTTATAATAGATGTCCCAAGTGATCCATCAATTACACCAGTTGTCATAAGTTTTGAACTTCAAGCACCAGAAGGTATCCGGATGAGTAATCATTTTGACACTACAGGAACAGAGCTAATGAAGTTGGAACACTATGCCCAACTGGTCCATTACTATGGTTCCAATGTTATACATCCGCTGGGTTTGATGCCGGGTCCCGATTACGGTTTATATGCCTTACAGACAGAATCAAATAAATTTAGATTAATGCCCGGCCCAGATTTTTCTCCTTTGGTATATAGAGGGCAAACGAGAATCTATGATTGTTTGAATGCGTCTATATATCGTGATCCTAGTGAAGCACGACGCGTCATAAATCTCATCAAAATTTATGAACTTAGGGAACTTATTCGTAAACACCCAACTGCCCGGGAAATGAGTACATGGAGCATACATGATTGCACTTTTTCGATAGATTATGTAGGTCTAGCGCAGCACTATGAATTGCCAACCGAGATGTTGGATTTCACCCGATCGAGAGATGTGGCCTTGTTTTTTGCATTATTCAAAAAATATGATGGCGGCAATGAATACGAGAAAATTCGTGACGATGACAAAAAGTCAAAACCGGTGATCTATTCGCTGGATATCCAGGAGATGATGAAGGATGGACATGCAGTAAATATTATCGGTGCGCAACCATTTTTGAGGCCGTATTATCAACAGGCACTATCTATAACGACGATTTCAGGAGATAAGTTCAGTGACAGGAAATACTTAAAGTGCGAGCCTCTAACTCAAGATCAGATAGATGACTTTTACGATAGAAGTGAAGGAACTGAAAGGCTTTTCCCACCAGAAGTGATATCGAAAAAGGCTCTCATCATAAGAGACTCTCGGACCGTTGATAATGACGTGGTTAAATACATGTTTGAGGCCGATTTGTTTCCAGCGAAGATGAAAATAGATAGTATTGATAGCTTAAACGAGTTACTAGATCGAGAAAATATAGAAGTTGCAGATAAAGGAGCAGAATTGTCGTTCACCGAAGAAGAGGTATTACAAGCCAAACAGGATTGGGAAAAAATTAGACCAAGTATTGTGGAAAAAATAACATATAGAGGTGTCTCCCAAAATATTTCTATTAAAGGCCCTATAATAAATTTTTAGGCTTTTTGGATTTTCTAAAGTTAATTTGCTATGTCCTCTTTTAGGATGGCTTCGAAAGCTTTGGTAAATTTTTTGATGGTGTTCATCACCAATAATGCTTATTTGGTAATCGCCGTAGCAGCGCGACCTGAATGGTAATCTCCGACTTCATGCACGGGTTTACCCGTGGCTGTTCCAAAAACGAATTGATGTCTTTTACTTTAATGTTTATTGTCGATTTCCTTTTGGTTTATACGATGGTTATGTGTCTACTGTTCTTCAAACTCAGCCGAACTAAATTTTAGCGTATTACAATTTTCTCGGACGGCCCGTTGAACATCATCTGCAAAACCTTCCTTGTCAAAAGCCTGGATTTCGAGGGTCACTTTGACATCGGCATGATATTTTTTCTTAAGCAGGCTGATTATTTCGTTTCCGATGTTTGAAGCCTGTATGGCAATGTTCTCAGGTTCCAGATCAATCGTAGCGTAAAATCGTTTTGTCATTTTTGGCTGGGGTGATGGGCCTGGAGGATATTTCTCATCGGTGATTTTGTCATCACTCCCCGGGCGCTTACTTTCATTGGAGTCGCCATCAAGTTCAGTAACGGGTTTGTTGAGTTTTTCGAGAATTTCTCGGGCAACATCCGCCTTTATAATCAAGGAGTCCTGGCCTAAGGACACACTGGAACATTGACAGTGTGTTCCGAATGCTAGGCCTGAGTAACTGTCATCAACCTTGCCAGTTGAATAACCATAGGCCTCTTCAGTAATTCCCCTCGCTACACAGTCCACCAGGACTTTATGATCAAGTATTCGACACAAATATGTGTATCTACCAAAATCCTCCCAAAGGCGTTTCAACGGAACATCCACGATTTCAGGGTCGGACCAGTACCAATCATTCAAGGTCCGAAGCAGATGCGTTGGAGCCCATTGAACGACCAACTCCTCGTTTTCCTTGAGTGTTTTCAGTATCGTCTCCCCAAGAGACAACGACGATGACGGTATCTGGCGCTCTTCCCAAGACAAATCAGTCAGACCGCCCCTAGGTTTGGGCTCCTGTGTCGGTGTCAAAAGCCACTTATAGGTCTCCCTGATGAGAGCGTTGAGCTTATTTTCCGAATCATTCTGATTGTAAGTCGCATCCCGTATTTGACTTTGGTCAAGATTTAGGATGTCCTTTTCGACCAGAATCGAGCCCCAGGCCAGATATCGACGACACTCCTCATATAACGTGAATCGCATATCATCGTCACAAACCAGGAAGATAAGGCGGTTCTGGTATTGTCTAGGTTGATTGCCTCTTTTTTCAAGGGTTTCCTTTGCCATAACGATAGCAGAGCTTTTGGTGTCTTTTCGTTTATGGGTATATGTCGGTTCTATAGCTACCAGTCGCAGCTCATTGTCGTCGAATATGTCAGCGTTATTAGTGAAAACATGAACACCAGTGAAGTCGCTCCCCTTTAGGGTGACCTTTAGTTTTTTCTCGATTTCGTCAATCAGTTTTCTTAAGTCTATTCGTTCCGAACGCTGTTCCATTTCACGCCGTAGATTTGGCCTGGTATCATACCAATAACGGTTTCTCCCTGAATAAAGGTTGTGTAATTGGTCACCTAATCTCTTTAAAGCGTCATCAAACACCCCCGGCACCTGTCCAACCTGAACACAACCTAGTCGAATGTTTTGTTCACTTATCCCGCGAACAGTCATAGACGTCACGCTCGGGGCGCTCCCGAGGAATATTGTCCTTGCCACTCTGCGGCATGCCTGAATTGCGCCTAGTCGCGGGTTTTCTTGGTCAATCTCGGAAGGTGATGATTTTGGGCCGTCAACTTCACTTTCGATTATAGGGTCCCAGCCAGTACTTAAGTATCGAGTAAGTTCTCCTGTAACATGCGGGTCATATAACGGTATTGAACCAGGCGTAATTAGGGCGTCCTGATTGTTGTCAACCCATAATCTATTTATCACTAGGGCCATCAACCTCAAGACCCCACGAGTGCGATCAAAATGCTCCAATATCCCCCAGTCGTTATACAGCCTGTCGAATATCTCTGGATGAATAGGATATGCATTCCTGAGTCGTTCAAGGTAAGAGTGTTCTCTAGTATAAGATGGAAACTCACCTACGTGTCCACCATAAAGGGAGAAGAAAGCGCCACAAACTTCATCCCGTGCTCGGTCATCCGTTACAGCGCTAAATAGTCTGCGTCTTACAATTTCAAAGCTTTCATCTGTAGCTACAGGTTTCCATATTGCCTCAAGTCGGCCAAATACCTTTTCAATGCATTCTAATGCAAATTTTCCGCGTGGCCCACCCAACTCTATCGCTGATTCGGGAAGTGAAGCCAGAATGGATACAGGGATGTTACTGTTCGCAGCTTCAGTTAGTGCCTGAAGAAAGGAAATATTTGACTCAAACGTTCCGCCTGGGTACGATTTATTTTCCTCAAATTGCCTGATATAAGCTACAGTCTCATCCATAAGTATGACACAGGGGGCGAAACGTTTGAACAACTCGCCCAATACTCTTTTACCAGGTGACGACCCCGAAGTGTCAGACTCTGCAACGATTTTATAGCCCTCCACCCCACCAAGCATCCATGCTAGTTCCCCCCACATTGTGTTGATAGTTATTCCGTCTCGTTTTCGTGGTTCTGCAGGGGCGAGTTCATGTCCATCAAGAACCGCCACATTCGCTTTGGGGAGCCCCGAAACCCCAGCGGCGTCTAGAATGCTAGGAACACCTCTTAAATCTCTGGAAGGGACCAACCTTTGGGCGATGTGATAAACTGCAAGGAGAGCATGTGTTTTCCCTCCACCAAACGAAGTTTTGAGTTGAATTACAGGGTCACCACTCTTGCCTGACATGCGCCGGAGTACACTTATCAGGAGTAACCGCATCCCCTCAGTAATGAAAGTACGCTCAAAAAACTGTCTCGGGTCCTGATATTCGGAGGACGCTGTACCTGCGGCCACTTTACTCAGGTCAGCGGCGAACTCAGCTTCCCTGAAATTGCCTTGTAGGATGTCTTCATGAGGTGTAATTACTTCACGCCAGGGTTTGTGATGCATGAGTCGGCTCTCCTTGTGACGTCAAACGTTAACGAATGTAATTATTTCCACTGAAAATCGGGTTGGATAGTAGCGTCTTTTTGTTTGATGCTCTCGGCCATGACCCCACCCCAACTGGTTATCAATTCATTGTACTGTCGGGCTTCTTCGGCCCATCCTTTACGTTCACAATACGTGTAGAGCCGGTACGCCAGTTGTCTTACAGATTCAGTCTTGTCCGGCATTTTAGAGAGAAGTGTCCCGGTCTTAGACTCACTCGTTTTTAGAGCATGAATTAGGTGATGCAGTGCCTCCCATATGGATAACTTGCGGTCGCTCGTTGGGTCCCACTTATCAGCGTATTCATCGAATCTTAACAAACGGACTTTACCGGCCCCTGACTCAACTACTCCACAGGAAGCGACTCCCTCAACACTTGTAACCTTGGCTCGAGCCAATACATCTGCTTCTCCAAAAGGACCCTGTTTGAAGCCATATTGCTCAAACCACCCTATGCAGAACCGAGTATCGGAGTCCATGAGACCTTCTGTCTTGGTGAAATATTCGTCTATTGAGCGGTTAATCTGAACAAGGGCTTCCCGAACACTCATAGGCGTGCCGTCGGCGTTCAAGACAGCCGAATACTGTGAATATACGGCCATACCGGGACCAATCGCCGCTTGAGCTAGGTCCACAGGAGCAATAGGTGATACGCCAATCTTGCCACCAATCATGGTCTCAAGGGCTTCGGGTAAAGTATCATCAATCTCTCGAAGGAATTGTTTTCGAGATATTGCTGACGCGTCTGAAGGGCGTTTACGACACACCAGGACTATTGAGGAAGCCAAGGCGTTCTGACCCATGCTTACCATCCTGGAGGATTGCTCGGTTCTTAGCGGCCAAGTTCCTGTTACTTCAAAGCCCGAGTAAATCACTGATGAAAGAAACGTATCCCATCCTGTGGATGTAGCATTTAGGTCATCACCGTCAGTTTGTTTGAATGCGTAGTAAATAGTTACTGGTGTTGAATTCATAGCGGCATTGTGGATGTTTGCGAGAGCCTTTGTCATTGAAGATAAAAAAAATTCCTGAGCATTTTCTTCGGAACCGTGCCTATACTTACTTGCAATTAATTCTCTCTTCTTAGGAACTTTTATAGTTGTAAACAAATCAGGGAAAACACTTTTGAGGCTTTTTCGCATCCAGACATAAAAAAAATCTGACAAATCACCGTAACCGATATTATCGTAGTACGGCGGGTCAGTTGATATTATCGAACCACAAAGGATTGGCTCATTGGCTACTTCTGCCTGTAAGGCAAAACCTGTCTGATTAGTAGCTGTGAACGCCAGGCATTTAGCTTGATATTCTATGTTGGTAACAAACCCTCCTACAACATTCTCCAAGATGTTAGCTTCTCCGAAATCCCATACCATTGGAATGGCTTGTCTATTGAACATGTTCATTATTTTTTCATTGCCGGCTCGCCATCCAGTAATTGTGTTATTAAAATCAGCGCTTCTATCGACCCCAAAAGCCAAATACACCGCCACTGCATCCCCATATGCCGTTGCACCGCTTCCGCCATCATTCAAACCCATTCCATCATCGGACCTACCTGCGGACTTTGCGTCAGCTATGACCTTATTGCGAGCTTCCAAAACCAAATCAGAAAATGTAGTCAAGGCAACTAACTGGCGGGGGGTAAAGAGGTCGCCAATGTTTTTTAGTCCGTAATTTGGAGTACAGAAAGCCTTGTCTTTGGTTGGTATCATAGAATCTGGTTTCCAGCTGGGGGTTACAGAACGTGCAATTGATTCCATTTCATCGGTAGGATTTAGGTAAACTCTCCCTCGAGGCCCTTCAGCGACTATGACCATTAACCTGTGCGACATTCGACCCGCTTGACCTTCTCCACGAACATAAGGGAATGGCATGGCAGACTTGGATAGGATACAAGTAGCACCACTACGATTGACTGTGCCATCAATTGTTGGACCACCTCTACCTTTTCGTACCTCGAATTCGTAGCTCATGCCATCCTGAGCAATTACAGGCTCCACCCATGTTTCCTTACCTTTTTTATTGCAGAGCCAAAACGACTTTACCAATGGTACGTGAACTCCTTTAAAGGCGGGGTTTGGGCTGGGAACCGTTCTGGCCCATAGCCACGCTATAACATTTGCTTTGCCCCCACCATTTTCCTTTGGCAGTTGGACTTGTGGATAGAGATGACCGATTTGTTTGAATGCCTCCGTCCGCATCCAATTTCCGTAACGCCGGATGTCTTCGGCTAGTCCTTTTGTGCCTGACCAGTCCTGGGTGACCTTCATTTTCTTTTGTTTATCGGTAACTGGGATAGGACCGACAGGTTTTAGTCCGGCAAATTTCGGGGGTATCTCTATCGTGGCCTTGCATATCATTACAGCCACCGGGTTGAGGTCCGAGGCATGCCCCTCCATTCCTAGTCTTTGCGCCTCTAAAGGAATTGAGCCACCACCGGCAAAAGGGTCCAAGAATGGGGGTAGTCTGTTGGGGTCCTCTCCAGTTATTTTGCACGTCTGTTCCCACGATTTCTGTATCTCGGCCCGCGCCTTTTTCAACACATCCTCGTTGTTTGTGTTTCCCCATTTGACAAGGTCACGCATGATATTGAAAAGTTTTTCACGTTCAATTTGGGCCGTTTCTCTAGTCTGACCAGGATATGCCCCCCATCCCCTTTCCCCACCGGGGTCATTTACCATTTGGGCAAACAGTACTGCCCGAGCAGCGGCCAGTGGTCGTCTTGCCCACCAGTGGTGGATTCCGCGAGGATGTGGTCCAATACCCGGCATCTTCTCATACGCACATGCCCTGTTTATATCGTCAAGCGGCAATGCGACTTCAATTAATTTTTTAGGGTATTTCAAATTACTATCTCCTTGCTATGCGATAGTTTATTCAACCAATGATGATTAGGTGATTCAGAAATCTTTATTAGTTTATCAATATCATAGTTAACACTGGTTACACCAAAGTCCAACGATTGGTTAAACGCCCTCTGAATGTAATAAGGGCCTTCAACTGTTTCGCCGTCAATCAGTACAATGGCTAAAATAAAGTTATCCGGTTTATTGAGGCCTGTTAATATCTCATTCCTAGATACCGTAACCGTCGTGGCATCTTTTTGTCTTCCCTTAACTTCAATGAACAGTAATTCCCCGTTTCGAATGCTTGAAGTTATGTCCCAACCGATTTTCTGCTTTGAAACATCCTTTGGGATTCGACCCATCGCCATCTCTGTCTCAATAACCGCTTCCATGGCTATTCGTTCAATTTCATCGTTTCTTTTTTGTTCTACTACGTCTGCAGGAATATTATCGGACACGATGGTCAACAGTCCTTGTGGGATTACTAAAGCCGCCCCAACCACTACCGGTGTGTTGGATGAAACATGCCGTTGATTTTCAAGTTCCTTTTTCCTCGCCTGTAACCGGTCAGTCAGTTCCTTGGCTCTACGTTCAGCAATATCCGGTTGCATACGCGGCTGTTTTCCAACCTTGACGTCCTCCTTGAGCATTACGGCCCGATGGTTCCAATAAAGGATTTCTGATGTCAAACGCTCGTGAACAGCCTGAATTGTTTTTTCAATCACTTTATGGCGGCGTTCCCTAACTTCCTTAAAGTGTTCAGGGACCACTGTAGAAACCGCTAATGCGATGGCACGGGCTTCCAGGTCATCCTTAAGCCATGGTTCATTAAGCATTGGGGCCATTAATTCAATCTGCTCGATAGTTGCCGGCTGATAGTCCAAATACGGCGCATATCCACCTTGAGATACATCTCCGTCACGTCCGACCAATGTAAACTGCATCCTTTGGGAAATTATAGTTGGTTTCCCGGTGGAAGTCTGGCCTGCGTCTCTGATTGAATGTTCGATTATTAACAGGACCTTGGGTTCAAGTCCCATATCTGATTCGTTTATCAATATGGTACCCTGTCGGAGCAAATTCTGACATCGCTCAAGCGTCAGGTCCAAAACAGCATTCATCAATGGGTGACCAGGGCAAATAAACGAGGCGATTTCCTGTTTACCCGGAACTCGAATCCGTCCCTTTTCAAAGCATACACGCTCATATCGAGTAATTACTGGAGCGCCATCGCCAACTAGCCTGTCCCGTTCCCTAATTAGGCTAGGAACATGTGTGATTTCCCAGCGTTCTGGTTCTCGACTCTTGAGGGACCCCCCTAGCTGTTTGAATGCTTCATCAAAGAAAGATTTTATGAAATGGGGTTGTAGTCGGCGGGCCTGCGCCTTTTCCAGTTCCTCTTTGACAGCAAATATTCGGTTCGTGTCTAGGTGTTCGGACGCCAAGGCCTCTTCCTCTAATATCTTCTTTATATGGTTTGGGTCGAAAAACATATCGACCTGTTCATACAGTCTTTTACGGACTTCAGGACTTTCCCCGTAACGTATGGCATCAATGAGTAATTTCTTGAGAGACTGTTCCTTGAATACCTCTCCTAGTATGTCGAACACCCTCCCGCCCAGCGCTTGGCGTTCCAGTTCAAGTTTTTCGAGTAGTCGCAGATAAACATCGCCCTCACGTGTTTCACTGGCAACAACATTCCATAAATGACAGACTTCCGTTTGTCCGATACGGTGGATACGTCCAAAACGCTGTTCAAGACGGTTGGGATTCCATGGCAGGTCATAGTTGACCATTAGATTGGCCCGTTGTAGGTTTACACCTTCACCAGCAGCGTCTGTGGCTACTAAGATGAACACATCGCGGTCCTGTGTGAAACGTTCCTGTGATTTGCGTCGTTCCTCCCGTTTGACACTCCCGTCTATCCATATTATGGAGTCATCATTGCCAATAAGTTTTTGCAATCGGGCTACTAGATATTTGAGTGTATCGCGATGTTCAGTAAATATGATTAGTTTACGGCGGACACCGTTGGCGTCTGTCATATAGGGATTATCCTGCAACAGTTTGGATAACTCTTCCCATTTCTTGTCCTGGCCGTATAAACTTATTTGGCGGGCCTGCTCCTCCAAGTCTTTCAGTATTATGATTTCAGCTTCCAACTCCGTTAAGTTAGTTGCAGCAGTTGATGTGTCAACGAGTTTTTCCTCTAGCTCTTCAAGTTCTGTGCTGGAATATTCGTCCTCGATATCCGCAATTTGGTCCTCACTCAATAGAGGAAAGTCACCATTACCTTTGCCATACAGTTTTCCACGCTGAGCCAGCCTCTCGTCCTCAAGACGACGTTCCAGGTTGATACGGCGTCGATTAAGGGACCGGTATATCGCCGCCGGCGATGAAGCCAAACGTCTTTGTAATATTGTAAGGGCAAAACCGATTGTGCCTTTTCGTTTACCGTCATCTAGATTATCGGCCCGATTCATTTCCTCACGAACATAGTTGGTAACTTGCTGGTATAGTGACGCCTCTGGCCCTGAAAGTTGATAATTGACAGTGTAGGCCTTTCGTTCAGGGAACAATCGTGTCCCGTCGAATTTGAGTAAGTCCTCTTTAACCATGCGACGCATAAGATCTGAAGTATCCACTTTATGCACGCCATCTCTAAACTTCCCATAAAACCGGTCCGAGTCGAGTAAAGCGAGGAATAGCTGAAAATCTTCCTCTTTACCGTTATGAGGTGTCGCAGTCATGAGTAGTAGATGCCGGGTTTTACGGCCGATAAGTTCACCAAGTTGATATCTCTTGGTCCTTTCAAGTTTACCTCCAAAAAAATGAGCGGCCATCTTGTGAGCTTCATCCACAATGACAAGGTCCCATTCGGAGTGTCTAAGTTTATCCTTAAGGTCCTCATTTCGGCTAAGTTGGTCGAGGCGGCATATAAGCATGTGATTATCATCAAAGGGGTTCCCTGATTGAGATGACTCGACCAACTCCCACGAAAAAATCCTGAAACGAACGCCAAACTTTTCGTCAAGTTCATCCTGCCATTGTTCGACTAATGAGCCTGGTGCTATAATCAGGCATCGCTTCAGGTCACCACGTACCATGAGTTCTCGGATAAACAGGCCGGCCATGATTGTCTTACCGGCCCCTGGGTCATCAGCCAGTAGGAAGCGTAACGGCTGTTTTGGAAGCATGGACTCGTATACAGCGATAATTTGATGAGGTAGTGGGTCGACGTTTGATGTATGGACAGCCATCAGAGGGTCAAATAGATGGGCAAGACGAATACGATGAGCTTCAGCGCCTAATCTGAATTCAGCCCCGTCACCATCAAATCCCCAAGGCCTACCTTTTTCAGATAGCATCAGACGTTGCTCATCGTCCCGGAACAGCGTCTCGTCCAATATTTGCCCGTTGGCCCTTCTATACAAAAGACTCACGCAATCCGGCCCTATGAAATCAACCTTCTCGACCTTGACCGGCTCGTGAGGTAAAATGCCTACTATTTGCGCCCCGATTTCAATATCTTCGAGTTTCAAATTTTCCTCCCCCTATTAGACCTACCGTCTGTCATGACATTTGAGCAATCCATTTTAACCGCCCTGTCAGTGAGTCGCTATCATTAGCGATTGAACAAGTCTTTATAGTGTTTCATCAATTATCCGGGAAACAGACTTATCTCTTAATTATTAATTATCCACACCAGTTTGGTCTTTGCGCTGGTAATCTTAAAGAGGGCTGGTCTAATTACCAACTAGTAAACCACTGATGATGGACACAAGAATACGGACTGATGCGGGGCTTACTCGATTGAAGTAACTTGCACTACGTCCGATATCGACTATTGGGCTCTCATCGTGAATCAACAGGATTCTATTACTAATAACAGTCAGATATGCATGAGAAATATCTCGTTGAACTTTCACCCTGGTATTCATTAAACTCAATGATGATACTGATTTTCCCTTACGTACCACTGGACCTTAATAACATTCACCTTTTCATAATCGCACGAACATGTGTCAAATAAGGACAAATGTGTGAGGTCATCTGAAAATATTTTTAGGGGACAAAAGAATTTTATAGATAGTAGTGAATTTGATGTTGTTAAAGCAAGAAAAAGTCCATTTTTTAGCAAGATTGAACAGAATTGATAAAGAGATAAGGGGGCTTTTATCTGCCCATAAGCTGACATATGCCTATGATATTAAGCTCTTATCAAAATATGCCGCATTGGCTCTCAGTGAGATATCTTTCATTGCTATCTTCTTCCTCCTCTTCATAACTGGGCATATCAATGAAGTTCTCATTCGCCCCCTAGCTCACTAAATGTTTAGTGTTGCGTTCCCTAAGTTGGTCAGACATTATTTCTACCGTATAATAGTGCCAATAGGTTCATCTATATTCCGATTAATTTAAGGAACGCCACACTAGATACAGTGTGTAGAGAAGCTTATAGTTTTAGATAGTTGAAAATGACTTTTTTTTGATTTATTTTGATAAGTTTTGACCAACTTAAACATTTATGCTAATTTTTTTGTGGACTGGATATTAAAATATCATGAAGAAGAAAGTGAACGTAATTTTGAGGTGGTAGTTATATGGCTATTCCTAATATTCAGATGATAATGTTACCATTCTTAAAATTGTTGAGCGATGGAAACGAATATTCAGTTCGTGCCATTACTCAAAAACTCGCTGGCTTATTCGATTTATCCACCGAAGAATTCCAAGAAACGCTGCGAAGTGGCAAGCCAATTTTTTATAATCGGATTGGTTGGGCTCAGACTTATCTGTTTAAGGCTGGTCTGATAGAAAAACCAAAAAGGGCATATGTTCGAATAACAAACAAAGGTAAAGATGTTTTACGTAAAAGGCCTGAAGATATCAGATTGAAATATCTACGCAAATGGCCTGAAGTAGCCCCATTTTTTGGAAGAAATAAAACTAAGAGCCAGTAAACCATGTGATTTCAAATCATTAAAGAATAAACTTACACTAGATATTCTTGCAGAATAAAATCTTCTTCCTTTATGCTTAGGATTTACATGCTAAGGAGTAGGTTGGATTGAGTTTCCTGTCAGTTTTTTGCAGCATGCGGTTTTCTGACAAAGGGGTCAGACTCGGTATTGAAGGAGTGATTTAATAAATCTCTGGTAGTCCTACCATCTTGAATATAATGAAACACTTTTACAGCTCGTTTTGAGGCTGAAAACCTAGAGGAATACAGCATATTATTTGTTTTTATTACGCTGGTGATAGAAACTTTTCAGATTATCGAGATAACTAGTGCCGGACAAAATGGAGTTTGCCAATGCGACTGTAAGGACCGTATCGTCCGTGAAGAAACACTCCTCAGAAAACAACTGAAATTCCTTGGTCTTTATGTTACTCCATTCGTACACTGAGCCAATTATGTCACCTGCAATTGCACCGATCATGAGATGTTCCTTTCTCAAAGTGATCTACTGTGTCCCTTTCAACTGCATTCTCTAAAACAACCAGCAAATCCTTGTCGACAAAAACCATATCTCCTACTCCAGATTGGCGGCCGGCCAAGAAACATGGACAAGGTCAAGTATTATAGCGTTTGCCAAAAAAAATGTCTGATTGAAAAGACGATTTCTCTCGCGTTTGGGTAAATAATATGCTTTAGCCCAGGTATGTCGCGTCAGCCGAACATGCCCAATGGTGAAAATTGCTCGTTGGACCAGCTGGATAGCGCTTCGGGGGCCGCTGTCTCTCTCAGGAGTCACGTTCGGATGATGGCGATCAAAGGTTTGCTCCTGGGTATTAGCCATGACCAGGTAGCCAGGCTTTATGGCACGACTCGGCGCAACCTCTGTCGGTGGATCGATAGGTTTAACACCAGCGGGATCGACGGACTCGTACAAAAGCCACGATCGGGTCGTCCAAGAAAGATCACTCCGGATAAGCGCACAAAATATATTGAACTTGTTCAGCGCCCTGATCGGGCTAATGAGACTAATTGGACAGGAAAGAAGTTTCACGGATACTTGACCAAAAAACTTGATGAGGAGATCGGGTATCGGACTGTAGTTAGATGGTTGCATGAACAGGGCTTTCGACTAAAAGTACCTCGCTCTTGGCCAAACGGCAGGACGAAGAAAAGAGAAAGGACTTTGTGGATTTGCTGCGAATTCTTCTTGGCGACCCGGAAGTCGACCTGTGGTTTCTTGACGAGACAGGGATCGAGGGAGATCCTCGGCCCAAACGTCGCTGGGCCCTCAAGGGTGAAAAAATCCGTCAACCTTACCTGGGCGCTCATATAAGAATGAGTGCGACTGGAACAGTATGCCCTCGGACAGGAGAGTTTTACGCCTTGATATTCAGTCATTCAGACACTCAAGTATTCCAAACTTTTCTGGATCACGCTAACTCCGACATCTCCTTTGAACGCCCGAAGAACATCCTCATTTTGGATAATGCAAGCTGGCATCGCGGTGACGAGATAAACTGGGGCCGGTTCGAGCCGGTCTTTCTTCCACCTTATTCTCCGGATCTCAATCCTATAGAAAGATTATGGCTTGTGATGAAATCTGAATGGTTCTCAGATTTTTTCGCAAAATCCAAAGATCAGTTGATCGATCGTATTTGCCTTGCCCTTAACTGGGTAGTGAACCGGAAAGATCAAAACCAAAAAACATGCACCATTAAGACAAAACTTTAGGCAAATGCTATAGATCTACGCCCTTTCTTTGTGTTTCCCTGATCGTATTCAATTGTAAAAGCGACGTGTGTCAAATAAGGACAAATGAAATGAGCTTTTTTTAAATATTTCTCAGACAACCGTAAGGCATTTATGGAAGCGGGTCAAAGTTAAACTCCTTCGGGTTAAATTGCAGGTGTTCGTTTGAACAACAAGTAAAAAAGCATGTTGCCCCCCATTGCCCTTCCAGCCTCCCAGATAGCAAACAAGGGTATGAAGTTGATAAACATGACGGCGGTATGGGCCAGCAGTTCCCCCTTCCCTTTGTTAATTATCTCCAGGGAGATGCCGGCAATATCCCGGTTAAACCAAAGTCCTTCGGCGGCATATTCAAGAATGGAGAATAACAGCGCCAGAAGGCTCATGACGAAGGCCTTGTATAATATTTTGATGATCAACGGCCTTTCCCTGAATCGCTCGCCGATACCCAGGAAATTTCCCAGCAAAATGATTTTGGCCAGCATCATGGATTCGAATAGACCAAACCCGTAGCTGAAATAGCTGACGTGATATTCCGTGAGGATCATTCTCTTGTATATTTTCAATCCACCCAAGATCATGGCGATGTAGACAGTGAGCAAAATATACTTCTTTGTTTCTTCATAAAATTGACTTTTCAGTTCAGCCTTTTTTACGTTCTCTATTTTCATCAATCACGTCCTCTTTTTGATGACATATATTACAGGTCCCGTGAAGAGACTGAAATATTTAAGTATTTTACCAATCAAAAAAAGTCCTTTCATGAGTCATCAATGGCCTCTCTCTATGTTACTTAATATATAGCAAATCGGCTAAACGCATGTTCTTTGAGTCGCTCAGTTGCCATGAGAGTTTTTATTGGCCACACAAAATGACAGAAGAAATAATTTTTATAAAGTTGAATTTTTCTTTAGGGGTATGCACTTGACTCAACCACACACTATATCTTGTGGTCGCCGGAATTGCGGAAGCCTCGTCGTATTTGATGTCCCGTTGCTGGCTCAATTTTTATCGCCTGCTCAGAGACCTGAAACTGGCAACTGGCAGAAAGGTAAAAGTGCCTCGACATATGCCATGCTTCGTGATGACCGCTCAGCTGACAAGAAAACCCGGATGGCCACCGCAGGTCAAACAGGTATTGAAGGCAGGCTTGCCCGACGAAAAACGTTGCTCAAGCTCCATGATTGTTCTGGGATACTCTGCCATGCACACATACTACATGTTGTGGGCGGTTGAGTCAAGTGCATACCCCTGTTTTTCTTTTTACGTGTGTCCCCGGATGACACATGTCCGAAATAGAATGAAAAAATCGACCGTTTTTATGGCCGAATATTGATCAGGAGGGATTCGCATGAGTAAGAAAAATGTTACAAATCGTGTTATGACTGTTGTATCATCAGTCATGCCGCATCGGGGGAAGCAAGCGTCAGTAATATTTTATTTTATTGATGGGGGCGCAAGATGAAAATAATAGTAACCTGCATTATTGTCGCACTGGCAACAGTAGTAAGTATGGCCTCCGACCGAGGCGTAATTGTTCGTGACCGTTATGGAAATATCGTAGAAACAAAAGACAGGTATGGGGATGACACAACGGTGCGAGACCGGTACGGAAACATCATCCGAACAGAGGAATACGACCGACATGGTGGAAAAACCATACGGGACAGCGACGGAAATATTATCGGGTCTGAAGAGAGAGATTGAGATGGTAAAAATCCGTAAAGAGATGCCTATGGACTTCTCTGTGTCAGAAATATTCAGAAATGGAATTGTGGTTTAAAGAATCATCAGTTTTTGGGGAGAATAATAGATGGAATGTTTGCTAGCCTTTGCATCGGGCGTGGTATTCGGTGCGGTAGTTGTCCTGATCATCAATTGGTTGCGCAGTTCTCAGACCAAAGAGATTGCCCAACATCTGGTTGACACGGTGGAGACTCAAAGAGTTGACGATATGGAGAAAATTTTGGGGAGAGTCAAGGAATCATTTCAGGCATTGTCCATGGATGCTCTCTCAAACAGCACTACCGAGTTTCTAAAACTCGCCGGGGAAAGTCTAAGTAGACAGACTGAAATGGGCGAAAAAGATCTAGAAGGCAAGAAAAAACTCATAGACGAGACACTTGTTCTTATAAAATCCCAACTTGATAAACTTCAAGGGGTAGTTACAGAACTTGAAAAAGATCGAGCAGAAAAATTTGGACAAGTAGTTACTGAAATCCAAAAAACCGCTGAGCAGACGGTCAAGCTCGAAACCACTGCAAATGAACTCAAGGTGGCACTGACAGGAACTAAGTCGCGAGGGCAATGGGGCGAGAGGATGGCTGAAGATGTGATGAATCTGCTAGGACTCCAGGAGGGTATCAATTACCTTAAACAGAAGTCTGCTGACGGCTCAAAAGATATTCCAGACTTCACTTTTCTTTTGCCTCACGGCCAAAAAGTGAACATGGATGTAAAATTCCCTCTGAACAATTACCTGAAATATTTAGAAGTCGAGGCCGCTACAGATAAGGAGAATCACAGGAAACTATTTTTAAAGGATGTAAAGAACAGAATCAAAGAGATTGACAAGAGAAATTATATCGACCCGGATGAGGGCACAGTGGATTACGTAATTGTGTTCATTCCAAATGAACAGGTGTTTTCCTTTGTCAACGAACAGGACGGTTCAATCATGGACGAGGCACTCAAGAACAAGGTGATTTTGTGCGGGCCGATGACATTGTTTGCTGTTCTGGCTGTCATCAGGCAAGCCGTGGTGAACTTTCAGATGGAAAAAGCAACTGGGCAGATGGCTTTACTGTTTAACCAATTCAACAAACAGTGGGTTGCCTTTGTTGAATCCTTTGACAGACTAGGCAAAAAAATAGAAGACGCTCAGAAGGAATTTCAAACTTTGACAACTACGCGTGTCAATAAGCTCGAGAAACCTCTTTATAAAATCGAAGAGTTGAGAAAGGGATTGCCAGTGTCCGATGTCCAAATGATTGAATAGGTATTAATGAAATCCCTATTCCATATATGTCCTTGTTTGACACGCATCCGAATTATCATGCGGGAAGCCCGCTGGTGTGCGCCCAGAAGGTGTATATGGAGGCTTCGATGAGCAAGAAGATGCCACCAATTATGATTTCCGTGTTAAGCTGATGATCCCATCTGATCGGGGAAAACTTGAACCGGGAACATCTAACCGAAAGAATGGGGGTAATAGATGAAAGTTATTATTTTTGGGATTATCTTTGCGCTGCTTCCAGTAGTCAGTTCAGCCTCTGATCGAAGTGTCATTGTCCGGGACCGTTCCGGAAATACAGTGGAAACAAAAGACTGGTATGGGGATGACACAATAGTGCGTGACCGTTCCGGTAGAATCACTCGCACGGAGCATTACGACGGCCAGGGTCAGAAAACCATACGTGACAGAGCAGGGAATATTATCGGGACCGAAGAGAGAGATTGATAAACCGAAAGGGATGGTCGCATGAATTCCGACTACAAGAGCCGAAGGAATATCGTATTTTTTGATCTGGAAACCCAAAGGAGCGCTGACGATGTTGGTGGATGGTCGAATATTGCAAAAATGGGGATGTCGCTCGCTGTTACGTATTCTGAGAAAGACGGATACCGGACATTTCTGGAAAACCAGGTTGGTCAACTGGTCGACTACCTGAAGAGCGCCGATGCAGTAGTTGGATTTAATCACGTCAAGTTTGATTACGAGGTCTTGTCGGCTTATACGGATGAGAACTTTCACTTGCTAGAAAACATAGACATGTTTCTTGATTTATACAGCAAAACGGGGATTAGAATATCCCTAGATCATGTCGCCAAGGTTTCGTTGGGCAGAAAGAAATCGGCGGAAGGACTCATGGCGATAAAATGGTACAAAGAGGGAAGAATTGATTTGATCGAGGAGTATTGCCGACAAGATGTCGCTCTGACGAGGGCTCTCTATTACCGAGGTTGTGACAGAGGCTGTCTGACTTATATGAACAGGGGACAGCGGGTAAATGTAGATGTGGACTGGTAGGTGGATGTTTTCAATTGATTGATCGAATTTCTAAATCTCTTCAACCTTGGATCTTTAGTTGAAACCTTGTTGAGATGATTCGGGAGGTTATTGATGGCCTATATGATTCCCATGGATTTCTCAAAGAATGCATCCAGTTCAGGGGAGCGCTTCATATTTGAACAATTAAGGGATGCCCCTGACAGTGACAAATGGGTTTGTTTACACTCACTGGAACTATCCAGGCATACCTACAAGGTTTGCAGCGAAATAGACTTTGTCGTTATGGTTCCCGGAGAAGGAGTCTTTTGTCTTGAAGTCAAATCGGGGGGTGTTTACAGAATCAATGGAGAATGGCTGTATGAGGATTGGCACGGCAACGTCCGCACCAATTCTGAAGGGCCTTTTGACCAGTCACAAAATGCCATGTTTTCCTTGTTGGACCGGATACAAAAGACCTTCACTGACAGATTGGATCCAGAATTTCGACTTAATAACCTTATATACGGTTGGGGAGTAGTCTTGCCCGATGTTGAGTTCAAGGATACTGAACGAGAATTCGAGTCATGGCGGGTATATGATGTCAAATCGAGACAGCATCCCATAAATCAATATATAAAGAGACTATCCAGGCACTGCCACCAAAAAACCGGCAACCTTCATACTGCGTGGTATAATGAAAAGGAGTCTCGACCAACTCCTACAGATGTCAAGAGACTTAGAAAATTTCTTAGAGGGGATTTAGTCTTACCAATTAACAAGAGCATTCACTTTACAGAGTTGCATGAAGATATCATCAGGCTGACTGAAGAGCAAACGGATTTACTGGAAAATCTGCGTGACAACCCCAGAATTTTTATAACTGGGGCCGCAGGCACGGGCAAGACCGTGTTGGCGGTAGAATTCGCTAAAAGGGAAGCGGCCAAGGGCAAAAGAGTTCTATTCCTCTGCTATAATAAGCTGTTGTGCCAACGATTAAAAGCTCAACTCTCAGAACATGAGAACCGAATAACTGCTGAGACATTTCATAATTATGTCGCTGAACTTATTTTGAGATCGTCATTGAAAGACACTTTCATAGCGGAAAACATAAAAGTGGATGACGATACAAGATTTACGAAAGTTTTTCCCAGTAATGCTCTTAGAGCACTGAAAGAAGAAAATGAGAAGCCATTTGACGTTCTCGTTTTAGATGAGTGCCAGGATCTTCTAATGCCTGAATATTTGCCCATTCTTGATAAACTAGTTGCAGGGGGGGTTGAAGATGGGCACTGGGTCTTTTTTGGCGACACACATTTTCAAAATCTATTCAACAATAAAGTTACTCTCGAACAAATGATAGCGGAAATTGAAAACCGTTCAATCTTTGCAAAGTTTAGACTGCACAAGAATTGTCGAAATACCATGAACATCGGTAAAGATATCTACAGGATAGTGGGATTTGAAAAACCACCTTTCCGCGAATCCACGGTTCCCGGTCCGCCTGTTGAATACCGTTATTATCAAGATCCTTCCGAACAGACTAATATCATAGCGGGTATTGTTCGAGAACTGGACACCGAAGGAATTAAAAGAGATGACATAACAGTACTAAGTAAATACAAGTTCGAAAACTCTTCCTTCGCAGATCAAAAGGGTCTAGGGAAATCGAAATTTTGCGATATGACCGCCGGATCCACTTGCCGAGATCAAAAAAACGGCATCAACTTTTGCACTATTCAGGCGTTTAAGGGGCTGGAAAACTCTGTGATAATAGTTACGGATATCTCAGAGATCGACAAGGATCACACCAAATCGCTCATTTACGTTGCCATGTCCAGGGCGATCATCAAATTGTTCGTACTTTTGCCCATCACTCTAAAGCAAAAGGTTGAGATGGCTCTCAACTCATAAGAATCGACCATATGATCGTATTTGGTCGATTTTAAACCGCGAACGCCAACCTACAAAGGAGGACCCCCAAATGCGTGGAGACCAAATGGCCCGTCAGTGGAAAATCATCCAATTTGTCGAAAGCCACCGTAACGGTATCAGTGTCGCAGATCTAGCGGAAAAAACGGACTCCCTGCCACGCACTGTCTATCGCGATCTGGACGCTCTTCTTGATGGCGGGTTCCCACTTTATACCGACAAGGATGGGAAGAATTCTCTCTGGAAGATGATGGACACATATAAGGGGTTTCCAGTTCCTATGACACGCACGGAGTTGATGGCGCTGTACATGAGCCGCGATCTACTCAGAATTTTCGAGGGCATGATTTTTCAGGAGAGCATTGAAACGCTTTTCGAAAAGGTCAAGGCTGCCCTCTTGCCCGAAACTATCCAATTTATCGAAAAAGTTGCGGGATCAGTTCAAATAGATGTTGGCCCCACGAAAAATCTTTCGGGATTCAACGAAATCGTGAAGGATCTCAGTGAGGCGGCAACGTCAAGAAAACGGGTTGAAATAGACTACAGGGCCGTTTCTACCGGCAAACTTACGGCACAACGGAAGGTGGATCCATATAAGGTGTGGATCATGAATGGCGCATTCTATCTAGTTGGCCTCTGCAACATGAGAAACGCGATTCGGACGTTCGCAATGGACAGGATACAGAATTACACAGTGACCGATGAATCATTCGAAATACCCGATGACTTCAGTCTGGAAGATTATATGCAGACTGCCTTTCGGGTCATGCGGGGCAAACCGGAGAAGGTGGCGTTCAGACTCACGCCGGGGGCCGCTCATGTAGTGCGGGAGCGGATATGGCATCCGACTCAGGAATTACGGGAGATCGAGGGCGGCGGTATAGAGATCTCAGTTGAAGTCCCTATCAACTATGAAATCATCTCATGGATCATGGGATTCGGGTCGGCCGCTGAGGTAATTGAACCGGAGTCATTGCGAAAACAAATCCAGGAAGAGCATGTAAAAGCCTCAAAGCAATACAAATAGGGGTTTTCGCAAAAAAAATCAAAAACTGAACAATTTTTAAAATATTTCCTGAACGTGTGTCCCCATTTGACACACGTGGGGTGGATACTTTGACCATCATAAGGGAAAGGAGCCCAAAGTGATGGCTCAAGTGATGGATTTTTTCAAGGAAATTAAGGTCGGAGCGAAACAGAATCACCGCAATATGACGCTGTATTGTCTGCTTTCAGCGGATCAGGCCCCCGTAGATTTTCTGACACTGGACGCCGCGTTGGCTACAGAAGCGCTGAGTATAACCGAAGTCACCGAGGGCGGTTCAGTCCCGGAACTCAAAGTAGTCAACAAATCCGACCAGAAGATTCTGCTTGTCGATGGTGAGGAACTTGTCGGCGCAAAGCAGAACAGAGTCTTAAATACAACGATACTTATCGCTCCAAAGTCTGAAACCAACATTCCCGTGTCTTGCGTCGAACAGGGAAGATGGTCATACCGAAGCAAACATTTCGGGAGTCAGTCCAGGGCAATGAGCGCAAATCTGAGAAACCGCAAATCTCAAACCGTGACCATGAATCTTCGCGAGGGTCGGGAATTCAGGTCTGATCAGGGGGTTGTCTGGGATGAGATCGAGAAGAAATATGACAGGATGGCGGCCCGCCCTTCCCCAACAATGGCCATGGCGGATCTTTATGAGTCTAACAGGGAAACCGCAGCGTCTTACCTGCCTGCGTTCAGGCCGGTGTTCAACCAGGTTGGGATGATCGTGTTCATCGATGGACAGGTCGCTGGGATTGAAATCCTGAACAGGTTCCTGTCCTTCCGGGAGATACACTCCAAACTAGTGACGAGCTATGTGATGGACGCTCTAGAAACAGCAAATCAGAACATCAAGAACAATCACCAATCATTGAGGGCCAAAGCTTCAAAACTAATCGAATCAATGCAGCTATCCAGAATCGAAGAGCGCAAATCAGTTTCGCTCGGCACCGATTTGAGAATGGAATCCGAACGGCTGGTCGGTTCGGGTCTGGAGTTCGAGGACAATGTGATCCAGATGAGCGTTTTCAGTTCGGGTAATGGCAATGGCAATGGTTCCAGCCAGGGAAGCAGGATGCGGCGGGCTTCGGTGAGAAGGGAAAACCGTACGAGGCAATAGTGTGGTTATCCCCGGCCCAGATCAAGGTTATGGGGGGGCCGGGATGTATCAATGAGGGGGGAGTCATCCCTTTCATAAATGTATTTTTTAACAGGAGGAAGGAAAATGAGAAGAGTCGCAATAATAATTTGTTTGATCGTGGTTCCGGTTCTGTCTTTGGCTCAAACTACAAACATCAGGGATCGGGATGGGAGACTCATTGGAACGAAGCATTATGATTCCACCAGTCGGGAAACCCAATATCGCGATCGAGACGGAAGGCTGGAATACACCGGCAACCGGAATGGCAACGATTATCAGATCCGGGATCGGTCCGGCAGGCTGAAATGGACTGAGCAGGCGGAAGATTAAGAGAACTCTGTTGATGGAGGCCGGAAATGATAGCAGGTGTACTAGTAGCGATGTTCATAAGTGGTTTGATCATGCTGATAATAGGGATCGCCCTCAAGGGTCCGAATGATCCGTGGTGAACAATGCAAAGGAGATTACCATGGAAATCTTCATAATTATCTGGATCGTGTGGAGCATAATTGGGCTGATAACCAATTACGGGCGTGGTTGGGATGATTGAGTGGGGGGGAAAGAGGATAAATTGGTGAAGGAGAGAGATGGACTGGTCATTGTCGCGTGATTCTGTGCTAGTTCAATAGCTCTCCTACGATAAATAATCATCAAGCCTTAACTTCAACTACTAACTTGTGGTATGATTTACTTACACAAAATTATAGAAAACCGTTTTGGAGTGCTATTGATCTGAATTAGATTTTGTTGTTTATTATTAATAGCTTACTATGAGTAGATGAAAAGAGTCAATTTGTTAAGATCGATCCGCTAATAAAAAACCGGCAACGTCCAAATTAGCATTTGATATGGGGGAAAATTAACGTTCTGACTCTATAAAGTAGTCAAACTTTCAAAAGTTCGGAAAAGATTTACAATCCCTCTGAGAGAGGCATTTTCTTGATGTCTGAATCAATTATACAGATTGAGCGTGAATGGAGGCTGCTCCTAAAAGAATATCAATATGTGGGTGAACTCGCTCTGACAAAGGAGGAGGTGCAGGAGTTTGGTAAATTACTGGGGAAAGAAATATTATACGACCATTATTTAGGCGCAGGGGCGGTGCTTGTTACAGTCGCAACAAATTGCGCCTACCATGAATACGATGAGCAAGGGTTTTGGTTACATTTTTTTGGGATTCTTAACATCGAAGAAAATAATGTTTTGAAGCAAACGATCGGGGAACGAATAGAATCGTGGCTTTTTGAAAACGGTTTTATTCAAGACATAAGAGAGGGGTCATTCAGATTCGTCGGGCCAATTCTAAGGCAATCGGGCATAACAAAAAAATATCTGCAAAAGTTTTCAGAGTTCATGCAGCAATGGGGAAGAACATACACCTGGCATCGCTTGGAGGATATCGATTACGAAACTTATAAAAGCTTGGTGCCCGACGAGGGCGCATCAAAATACTTACTAAGTTTTCTCCGCGACAAGTATGGATGGGAATTCACCCGTGACGTGGCCAGAGGAATGCAACAACTCACCAGTGGTCTGGTTTCTCCCGAAGATTTGGCCGCAAGCAAAGGATACAGACCAGGGTTTTGGGAGTACTTTCTCAAAGAATTGGGAGAAACACGAGCTAGAAAAGGAGTCATCTCTAAAACCAATGTTCCATTGCCGCTACTAAAGTTTCTGGTAGATCTTGGAGATATAGCTCTAGTATTCGATCACGAATACGTCAAAAAACGAGCCTATCGGATTGGCTCCAAAACTTTAGACGACCCGATCTTACCGCTTCATGATATGGGGCTATTCAAAGAGAAAATATCAATCTTCATTAAGACAGAAGAAGGTGCAGAGATCAGACGTGAAATCTCGGGTTGGGATCCCAAGGTTACAGATTATGCGATCTTCTCTGGAGATACGGGTTGTTATGTGTCTAGCCCTAGTCGGACACTTGCAGGAACATGTCACGTAATCCTTCCAGACAACATCCAACCCCCAAATGAACTGGTAATTGATCATCTGGGTCCTGTTCAAATCGGATCGACCAAATACAGGGGTTGGAGCATTGATGTAAAATCGCCTTCTGACCTGGCATTTCTGCCGGGGGGGCCACCGCCTCAACTGGGACAGGAATTCCCAAAACTGTCTTGGATCAACACCGATGGCCTTAGACTGGGGCAATCTGATCTTTATGAAATCTTTGTTGGACACCCGCCAAAGTTGCGGATTGAAAACCCGCAAATGATCCACGAAAGTAGTTTGATCCTAACATTAAACGTTAACGGCAGAAAAGAAGCGCTCAGGCTTCCTGCAATTGATGGCCCCATTCTATTGAATATCGACGTCCCTACCCCTTCAAGAGGCGAAATAGGACTTGAACTAGTTGGCCGAAATCAAAAACTGTCAGAGAATCCATCATTAAATGAGCGACTTTATTTCTGCGTCATTCCAGATTGCTCAATAGATTGGCCTAAAGGTTTGTTTCATTACAAGGACAAACCTACCGTCAAGCTGATCACATGTGGAGAAGTTTCTTTAAATCTATTTGATTGTAACCGCAGCAACTTAGATAGCAATTTGTGGGAAATACCGGAGCGGGTTGACTTTGTAAGAGGAGAGATTAATTCAGGCAGCGTTACCGTAAACGTTTCTAAAAGAATCCATAGAGCTGATCTGACACGGGTAAGCAATCCGCAAGACAGATTAATAGAGAGGGATGAACTGATCGACGGAATTGAGCTAATAGCAAAAGGCTATCCGGGAAACACCATTCGAGTCGCGCTAATATCATCTAGAGGGAAAGTCACGCGCTTGGCCGATCTTGGTAAGTCTGATATTTCAGGTTCATTCCATTTCAACTCAAAAGTTTTCTCAGACTCCATAGGAGCATTTCCTGATCCGGTAGGTTCTTTTACGGTTGATTACAATGGCTGTCCTATCGCATCCCCTACGCTATTTCATGATGAAAAGAAGATTAGATCTCGCTTTCTATCTACCTTCGTCGATAGATCATGGTACAATTCTGATTTTGAACCTTTGTCCGAATCTTTGGACCGAATTGTCGATGTGCTTAATGGACAGATTGACGACTTTTCTCTAACTATCTGTAACGTGTTCCCGCAAGGCCTTGCAAAATGGTTCAGAAAGCTTCTTGTTGGGCTTGCGATAGTTGAAAACAAGAGACTGGACGTCGATACAGTTGACAATGCCCTTAAATTCTATAAGTCGACCGATCCAGACTTTTTCACTGCAATGACTTGGTTTAAAAACGCTGGACAATTTTTTGACACCGCTGAAGATGGCGGTGAATTGTTGTCAGTGGTCGACGCCAATCACTTAAAGACACAACGAAAAGAGTTTGTATTACCTGATTGGGTTGAAACTAAATGGTCTGATCTGTTTGCTAAAGTGGAACGCAGGCTATCTGAATACGTTGAATTAGAGGATTTATTGAGCGAATGGCGATTGCATGTAATTGGTGATGACAACCATAGCAGACTGTGCGACAATTACAGCGGGGGAGAGCCATTGAAAGCAGCGTGGACATTTTATTGGAGTGCAGATTTTAATAAGGCTTTCAAATACGCCGTAAGGGCATCCGATGACCATCCGAAGAGTCCGCTGAAAGAATTGGCCTTAATTGTCAAAGGATTGGCTGCACTCAGAAAATGCTTGTTTGATGGAGCTGAATCTGAGCTACCAGAGAGTGCCCACAGTAAGCTCATTCCTTATCTAGAAACAACCAATTACCTCTCTAGACTTTTCAGGGGCTTAAATGTCGAGAGACTACCATTAACGATGGATGGTTCCATTGACACTTCTTATTTGCCGATTCGCACAGAGGACATGGGACTGCTTTCAAGGGATTTTTTAAGACCCGAGAATCCGCTTAGATCGCAACGATCGGCCCAATACGGGGACTGGCTTATGACACTAGCCAGATATTGTCATGCGCGATTGGTATCCGACAAGGATTCGTGTCATGAAGCTGAGAAGGGGCTACAAGATGTAATTGCAAAAGGCGATTTACGAGGGGGAATTATCAAAAAAATTTTGGAGCAGAAAGATTATGCAAGGCTCTAACACTTATAGAGACAGTGATCCAAAGAATTTTGACCAGTCTCTCAACGAGCTTATTGAGCTTATGGAAGGCGAAAGAAATCAACTCCCAGAGTCAGAGATTGAAACTTTTGTAGACGAACTTCAAAAGATGATAGGTCAAAACAAAAGCAATCTTGTACGCATGATTCAAAAATATAACCATTTGCCAGAGTCATTAATCGCTAAATTGATACAGAGAATATGGGCTGATCTAAAAGATGACACAAAAACAATGATACATGAAGAACTTACACATAAATTACCTCACAATACTAATATTCAAGCCCATAAACTTAGAGTAAAGTTGGCAATGGCTCTTCGCAATGGCGATGCCATTGAGAGTCTTAAGCTCATCACATTTTCATGTCGAAAGTCCTTGACTGGTCATGAAAATGCGCCTTCTCGACCCTTCTGTTCACTGCTCCTAAATGAATTAGTCGTTCCTGATGATTTTCCTCTATCCAAAATACCATTTCCGATTCCTTCGGATGATCGACAATTGTTGGTCACGTGTGCACTAAGATCCTGCATTAGTTTCATCAAAAAAAATGTATTCTCGGCGGACCCGAAGATCCTTTCCAAGGTAGTTGAATGGATTTCAGAAAAGACGTTCAAATTTGAACTACCAGTTTATCTCAGGCATGAAATTTCGCAAAGTATTGCAAAATGGCCGAGCGAACTTAGTGACAAAGCTGCGTGGATTTATGGCCAATTAGGGCTGCAACGACAACTCGTCTTGTCGGAACAACAAGATACGATCCAGACCAGTGATGTTTCTGCTACTAAACAGGAGCTAGAATCTTCTTCAGAGACTACTCAGAACCTGGTCGAGACTCAATCGGACGAAATCAGTGCTGATGACATAAATTCTCGGGGATTACGCGAGGCGGTATCGAGGGTTCTTCATTACTCCGCGGCACTGGAAACAGAACTTGGTGAGCGCATTGCAAAAAATGAAAGACTGTTGGATGACAACAAATCCTCCTTGGGTGCACTTCGCAGTGAACTCGCCATCAATAAGGCTTCTCTGGAAGCCATCAGTAAGTCACTAGAAGAAAAACAACTTTACGCAATCGGGCTAAAAAAACAAATAGAGAAGCACAAGATAGAAAAAGCTGCGTTTGAAACTAAAATTGAGCATTTTGAGGCGAGGATCGGTCAAATTGAGCAACAACTGGCCATTTCTACAGAACACAACAAAAAACTCGAACAAGACAATGATGAGTTGGCAAAAAGAGTCGACATAGAGGCTGCTTATCAAGTTAATGTTCTCAAGAATAAGATTAAAAAGGCGCTAACGATTGATCTTAGGGAAATCGAAACACTTGAATCCGTTGAAATGACCGTAAATCTTGGAATGAACTTAAGATCTCAAATAAAAACGATTTTTGCCAAGCTCAATCATCTTGGCATAGGTCTCGGAGATACGGAAAATGGATGAATTCTATGGGATAGATTTCGGAACGACTAATAGCGCCATGGTTTCCGTTAACAAGAGTGGAGTCATAACGCAGTTTGGTGACACTGAGGGGCAACCATATCCATCCGTTGTAGCGATTAACAAAACTGATGGTAAGGTCCACATGATTGGAAGAGAGGCTAAGGATAATAGAGAAAGCCTCAGAGACGACTTTGAAATCATAACTTCAGTCAAATCGATCCTGGGAACAGGTAAAACATGGAACTTAGGGGATCGAACATGGCATCCGTATGAGATCGCCGCTGAAATATTGAAGGGTTTGAAATCTGAAATTGTCAAGAGAAGGCGAGTTGATTTACGTGACGCCACGATAGCTATACCTGTAGGGTTTTCAACAATAAAAAGAAAAGATTTAAGACGGGCCGCAAAATTAGCCAATATTAATATATCTGCTTTTGTTTCTGAGCCGACAGCAGCTGTCTACAATCATTTTGAGAAAGTAAAGAAATGGGGCAAGGTGGCTGTCTTTGACTGGGGAGGCGGAACTATCGATATTTCTATCGTAGAAATAGATGATGGCGTTATTCATGAACTGGCGACCAGCGGTATGCCCCTGGGTGGTGACGATTTAGATCACAAAATAGCTGAGTGGGCTCACAATCAAATAATGAGGAAAAGCCCTAAGATCGTAAATCAACTTGCCAGCATGTCGCCGGAGTACAAAGATGATCTGATCGTCAAATCTGAGTGGGCCAAAATACTGATGGCCAGTCAAAGAAAATCCGAAATTGCTACCCATAAGCACCCACATGCCGTTCCCATAACGCTTGACAACAAAACTTTCCTTGAGTTGGTTAGGCCCGAGTATGACCATGTATTAAAAGAGCTCAGAAACACCATAACGAATAACGCCAAATGCGCCATTGAAGAAATAGGTTGTATCCTAATGGTTGGCGGTAGCAGTAAAATACTAGGGCTGTATGATCGAATGGTTAGGGACTTTGACTGCGAGGTGTTAGCGCCTGATCGGGAAAAAGCAGACTGGGACATAGCAGCAGGAGCGGCCAAGCTTAATAAAGGTAGCGGTTCTTTCATTATCTCAAATACCGTCGGCCTGATTCTTTCCGATGGAACGTTCTTCAAGTTACTGAATAAAGGAGATCGTGTTAACGGTGATAAACGCTCAATCGAGTTTGGTCTCATCGAGGATACTGATAATGCGAGATTCGTTTTTGCGGAATTAAAAGATTCAAGGTTTAAAGACACCTCACCGGACCCTAGTCGCGTTGGATATTTAACCGTCAAGGCGTTTGGATTCTCCAATGAGTCAATCAAACTCAATTTCGGGATCGATGAAGATTTAGTGCTTAACGTCACCGCAAAAAGTTCAAATAAGTCCAGATTAAGCGAAGAGACTTGGAACTATGAAAATTTGACGTTCGTCTATAAACTTCCGCAATAGCAGGTCCAGAATGAATAATCCGAATGTTACAATTACCAGTAATGTCTATCCCTTGAATGCAAAGCAGATAATCGACGACCGCAAACTGATTAGCCAGATTAAAGACAGAAATACTTTGAGGAAGTTGGTGGAATGTTCACATGGACTAGTCAACGACGAATATTGCAAAAAAATCCTGACAAGGTTACTGAGTCCCGAAGCCCTTAAAATTTACTGGGTAGAGGATCTGGCTTGCTCATATGCAAACGGTGAAAAAACGCATGGACTGGTAAAGAGAGGAAACAAAATCCTCGTAGAATGCCGATGTAAGCTTACATCATGCAAACATTACAAGGAATGCAAACCCAAATGATTCAAACAAGGATCAAGAAGAATGAATCCTTTTATTGAGATAAATGGCGTCAAATTTGATAAAGAATTAAGGAATGTTTTCTACCGGTATTTATACACATCCAATCTTATCTCAGATTCCGAACCAGAACTTCAGGACACCTTCCTCAGCCAATTAGAAAAGCATTTTGAATTGATAAAAGGTCCTTTCATAAGCTGTAGTCCTTGTTACACGCCTTCCTTTTGTTTAGACGAATTAATCAAAGGCAGAAATCATATTAAGGTCTCTCCAGACTTTCTCAGTTTTTCCAGAGACCAACTTGACCCAACCCTGCCCCTTTATTCTCATCAGGTGCAAGCCCTAGAGCGTTTGTCAAAAGGTCGCAATTTGGTTGTAGCGACTGGAACGGGCAGCGGTAAGACTGAGTGTTTCTTGCTGCCAATCCTTAACGACATCATGAATGACCCAAGCGACGGAATGAGGGCCATAATCATATACCCAATGAACGCACTGGCAAACGACCAGTTGGATAGAATGAGAAAGTTGCTTTCCGCCGTGCCTTACATTACATTTGGTCGCTACACAGGAGAAACCCCATGGGAACCACTGAAACAGGCTGAGATAGACAAACTACCTAATGAACGAATGTCTCGTTATGAAATGCGGGATAACCCACCCCATATATTGCTGACAAATTTCGCAATGCTCGAATATCTGCTTCTTAGACCTCGTGACTCGTTTCTCTTTAACAATCACAAGCTGAAATTTGTAGTCTTGGATGAGGCCCATACATACTCCGGCGCCCAAGGCATAGATATTGGGATGTTAATGCGCCGACTCCAAACTTATCTATACCCCAATGGGGACAGAGTCCAATTTGTAATGACCAGCGCCACTCTAGGCAACGAACAGGACAGCAAACAGGCAATTGCGAAATTTGCACAAGACATTACTGGTGGTGTTTTTAGCTCCGCTGATATTCTGGAAGGAGAGACAGTAAACTGGTTCACGAATGAATTAATTGATAAGCCTTCATTATTGGATATCAAACAACTTGTAAAGAGTGATGAGGACTCAAATCTCTGGACTAGCGCTGTCATGAATTTAGACGCTAAGTGGATAAGCAATGAATTTGCGAAAATAAATATATTTTCCAACCACGATAATTTAAACAGGAACGTACCTGTCACACTTTATCATGCTCTTTCAAAATGCCGGTTGCTTGCTACTATACATCAAGAATGCCTTTTGAACGCTATTACCATCGCAGATATATGTGAGAGGCTGGGAATCGTAGATAATGACGAAAACGGCAGAGCTATAAACTGGCTCACAACAATGGGTTCGTACGCCAAGCAATCAAGCGATAGCTCACCATTGTTCCCTACCCGTTTGCACTTCTTTTGTCGTGGGATATCTGGCGCTTCAGTTTGCTTGAATCCTGGTTGTACAAATCCTGAAAAGTTTGATGATGCAAAATGGGGCGCTTTTTTTCTAGAAGACCGTGAAAACTGTGCCCATTGTGGTTCTCCTGTTTTTCCGATCTCGACTTGCGTGCATTGCGGGTTACCTGTAGTCAAAATTCAAGTTGATAACAAACAGTGGGGAAAACCTTTATCTTCCTCGCTAGGAGCAAAAATTGCTCTGTTGACCTGGAGACTAGACTTAGATGATGATCAGGAGGAGGACAGCGACACAGACCCTGTAAGCCTTTGCCTCTCGTGTAAAAGTTATTCTGATCAATCTGTGAGGCTAACCTGTTGCGAAAAAAGCCATATTATAGGTCTAAACAGAATCAAAACGGCAAATGATGAAGGTTACTTAGGCAAATGCCCTTGTTGTGGTGGTATTAAAGGTTCTTTTGAAACCGTTTTAAGGGATTTCAGAACCTCTGATGAAGCGCCTACAGCAGTCCTTGCGGAACACCTGATTCGACATCTGCCTCCACGGAGCTCGGAAAAAGAAACTTCTAGCCTTCCAGCCTATGGGAAGAACCTTTTGGTGTTCTCCGATTCACGACAACAAGCGGCTTTTTTTGCCCCATATTTGGAAACCACTACATCGGAATCTGCTTTTCTCGGTCCACTAAAAGATGCCATCGTGCGTGCTGAGACCAATGAGGGTGAACCTGTATCTGTTGATAGGATTGCCCAAGAGTTTGTTAACAGTGTCACAAAGTATCCGTTTGTTGTGTTGAAGGGGAAAGAAGAAGAGTCAGAGCGTTATGAAATTATACCTACTAAAGAATTTAAAAAGGCCGCTAGCGCTGATTTGAAGAAAGAAATTGTATTGCGTCTCTACCGAGACTTTTGTTCCAGCAGGCGTAAAAAATTGACATTGCAAGGATTGGGAATAGCCGACACGGTTATTGACTTTTCTCCCGCAGAAATCGAGGAATGTACAAGAGACATCCCAGAACTGTTTGGAGAGGGGACGACTCGTGGACAAGTAATACTTCAAGCCCTAGCAGACGTTTTTTTGCAAAGAAAAGCCGTCAATTTTAATGATTGGCTTTATACCACGAATCTTTTTTATGAAGGATCAAAAGTAAACACTTTCCATCACAGCCTTTCCGGGGTTGTGGATGGTAGGATGCGAATCCGCTGGAATCCATACCTTGCCCCGGCAAAATCCCTCAAAAACGCCATTCGTCTTAATAGACAGCTGGCTATTTTAGCGAAAATTTTACAAGCTGATCAACAAAAAGACCAAACCTTGCTCAGTAAGCTTCTGGACAGAATATGGATATTTTTTACGCAGAGCGTGCTTAAGAGATATGAAGAAGGCCCTGGAGAATTCAGACTCAATAAGGATTTCATCTTGGTCACCCAAAATGTTGAATGGCATAGGTGTGATAGGTGCGGTGTTCTGTCGAGTTACGGGGATTTAAATGTTTGTTTGAATATGAATTGTACCGGCAATCTTCAGAAATTACATTTGAATGAATTGATCAAGAAGTTTGAGCTGAACCATTACCGGTATCGGTACAATCTCGATCCACTACCATTAAAAGTTAAGGAGCATACAGCGCAGCTAACAAATGAAACGGGTGGTCGATATCAAAAAGATTTTGTTGATGGAAAAATAAATGTGCTTAGTTGTTCCACGACATTTGAAATGGGTGTCGATGTCGGAAGTCTAAAAGCCGTCATGTTGAGAAATGTCCCACCAACCACCAGTTCATACATCCAACGTGCAGGCAGGGCAGGGAGACGCAAAGACGGGGTCTCGATATCCCTGACTTACTGCCGAAACTTACCTCACGATCAATTCCACTTTTTTAGGCCGGACAAGATGATCCTCGGTTCAATACCAAAACCCTACATTAACATCGCCAACATACCAATAGCCCAACGACACTGCAACTCCGCTCTGCTCGGATATTTCTTGCGTTATTGCGCTTTTGAAGAAGGAGTCTCCCTAAACGCCAAGCAGTTAGACAATCCAACATTAAGCGGTTTCTTTTTCCCCCAGGATGGCCAGCCATCCTTAGCAGACCGTTTTATCAAATGGCTAAGGTCTGAAAAACATATGCAGCAAACATCGAATCTCCTCAACTCGATAATTCCAGAAGAATCAGATCTGACGGTTGAAATAGCCTTAAGTCAATGTCAGGAGTCACTCACCTTATCAGAAGAATCGGTATTTAGGAAACATGTGCTGTCCAGTATTACACAGTTTGATCAGGAAATTGACCAGTTGCAAAAAGAGATTGCCGGAGCAGACTTCAAAAAGTGTGCTGGAATGTACAAAAGTCTGAGTTCGGCCCATAAACTAAGAGATCAATTCCAGTCCCAGAGATTGATTGATTTTCTTAGTTCAGCGTGTTGGTTGCCTAGTTATGCGTTTCCACAGGATGTTGTCAAACTCATAGTGAGACATCCGAATTATCTAAACAAAATGAGGCTTGAGAGAGATCGTGAAGTTGGTATAACCGAATACGCTCCGGGCGCTGAAATTATAGCTGACGGTCGTGTATTCGCTTCGGCGGCGCTTTGGTTGAAGTCAAAAGAGCCTGAAATTCGAATGTATGGGGCTTGTCCCAAATGTCGGACTATAGAGACGACATCTCTCTTCCAACATTCTCTCGATCAATGTGGAGTTTGTGGATATTTATTTAAGGGAAAGGATAGAGCGAGGTCCTATATCAAACCTGACGGATTTTCCACTATGGTCAACGATGAGCCCCAATATCCTAAAATGAGCCGTAGAAGGCCGCCTCGAGTCTCCGAGATCTTCTTATTAGAGGGAACGCAGGACTTTGAATATCATCGCATAAGAGGAATCCAATATGGATTCAAACAGAACGGAAAACTATTTCGCGCAAATAGAAACTATGGATTTCAAGGTTTCGAAATCTGCACAAAATGTGGAAAAGCTGCTCATGACCAACCGGTCAAAAAGAAAAACAACAATCATGAGACTCCCTGGGGATCCAACTGCGGGGGAATATTTAAAAAAATGGACCTTGCACACGAGATAGTTACGGACATTCTTCAACTCAGATTTCAAAGTTGTAGTCCACCTGCTCCTAAAATTGAGGATCAAGTTTTCTGGCATTCTTTTCTTTCAGCTTTTCTCAACGGATCATCTGAGGCGCTGGGAATATCCAGATCAGACATTGATGGGACCTATCATGGATGGACATCTGATAGCCATATTGGAGAATTGGTAGTTTATGACCGGGTGCCCGGCGGAGCGGGACACATACCAAGAATAATTGAGAACTTGGATCAGGTCTTAGAAACCACCCTAGTTCGAGTCAAAGATTGCCATTGTAACGACCTGCAATCGAGTTGTTACGCTTGCCTAAGGTCATATTCGAACCAGTTTCACTGGAATTATCTAAAACGAGCCCCTATTATAAACTGGCTGGGAGCTGTCCTTGCATGAATCCTGCAGCCTTTTATTTTCTGAATTGAACAAGGGAAAATACAGGATGCAAGACTTTTTCCGGAAGTCGTCCCGGAAAAGAAAATTGAAATAGTCCTTATCGCTGAACAGGCTTCATTGATCCATGTGGATGGCTTACTTGACTACAAAAAATAAATCTCTTTGAGGACACCGCTACAACTCCTGTCCATCAAGGCCCAGGAGGATCATTCAGAAAGTCTAATCACATGGCCTGATGGCTACGCATAGCTGCCACAACAAATCAATTCTCAGAAATTAATTAAACTTTTTTTGTAACGTGTGTCCCCATTTGACACACTTGGGGTGGATAATCTGGATTCATGAAGCTGAGGGAGCCTGGCGATGGTTCACAGATTACGGATTTTTTACGGCATGAAATGCCCTCTAGCCAGCAAAGGAGGTTGGAAATGACAATCAAAAACCTGTTCAATGCGTTTCTTGACGCGCAGGAACATCCGTTTAGTGTTGAGGAACGTTTCTTAAAGCTCCCCTGGAATGATCAACAGCGCATTTTAAATGTCGCCATTGGTCTCATGATTGTAAAACCCCGTATGACAGATTTTCTGTTGCAGAAGGCATCGCGGAATTTCTGTCAAAATTTACCGGAATGTTAAAGGGAACCACTGCTCTATTCTTCGTAATCTGGATCGTGTGGAGCATAATTGGGCTGATAACCAATTACGGGCGTGGATGGGATGATTGAGGGGTTGTTTAAATTCTTGACTGATCTTTATATGAGAACGGGGTTCAAGAATGTGCGGTTTTCTATAGTAGATTTTTATGATGGACGTGGTGCTGTTGATGACAATTTCTGGATTAGAGTCATTTGAGGATCATAAGCTGTCATTTATATTCACTCACAAAGATGCGCACTATCGAACACAGTTTTGCTTTACAGCGGTTACGGTAAATGTTAGCTATAAATAGGGAAATTTACAAATCACTGTCATTAATATTTGATCGTCCGACAGGGGGACAACTTTATGAAATGCTTTTGGGGACAATTTTTATTTTTGTGCAAGATGTGGCCAGAAAACTCTTGAACTCTTAACTACATTTTCAAACTTAATTCGGGTTAGCTTGTATTATCAGACGGTTACCTGATTACGAGGGGACGCAAGTGCTTTTTGGCAAGTACGATTTCCATTCTGTTTTCACTGGTGACGCGGTTTTGCCGCCCTACAAGGGGTCGACATTTAGAGGGGCGTTCGGGGTTGCGTTAAAAAGGGTGACATGCGCTCTAAAGCAGAGGGATTGCTCTGGCTGCCCTCTCACACATCGTTGCGTTTATTTCCAGGTCTTCGAAAACTCTTCGACCGATGGGGTTGGAAGAAACACGAACACACCCCACCCTTTTGTGATCGAACCCCCAGAAACCAAAAACCAACTTTTTTATGAAGGGGATGAGTTCAATTTCTCTTTGCTGCTCTTTGGTTTAGCCAACAGTTACCTACCCTATTTCGTGTACGCTTTCGAGGAGATGGGCAGTGTAGGTCTGGGCAAGCACATCGAAGGGAAGCGCCCTGGTTTTAATCTGAAACGAGTCAATTCAAATAGTAAGGAAGTGTACAATAGCGCAGACCGTAATGTAGTTACGGGATCAGAAATCGAACTGCCTTTTGACCACGATCCTATAAATGATGACGGGGATATTGAATTATCGATCAAGCTCGAAACGCCCTTACGTCTCAAATTTGAAAACAGCTTAAATGCCGAATTACCTTTTCACGTTTTGGTTCGCGCGATGCTGCGTCGCATCGCCTCACTTAATGAACACTTCAGTTCAGGGGAGCCGCCCCTGGACTATAAAGGACTCGTGAACAGGGCGCTGCAAATCACCACATTTAAATCATCGATTCGGTGGCTTGACTGGACACGGTTTTCAAACCGTCAACAGTCGAGAATGCAGTTCGGAGGACTTGTCGGTGAAGTCACCTACAGTGGGCGGCTTTCGGAATTCATATCTTTGGTCAAATATTGTGAAATTGTTCATTTAGGCAAGGCTACAACTTTCGGGTTGGGGAAGATAAGGCTGCTCAATTATACGTGAAAGATAATTCAAAGTATCGGTCAATTTGTAATCTTTGGGCTTTAAGCCGACACAGATCAATTGTTTGTGATGAAAGGAGGATTAATGGTTGACACTACGTTAAAGGTCCAAATATCCGGGTTCGAACACGATGTTGGAAAGATACCCGGAAAGGAGGATCTAGAACTTGGAGAAGAGTATATCAGCAGGAATCAGGACATTTATCAGCCCAGTTTCGATGGACGTTTTTCCCACGTCCACGGCCTTTATACCGCAGCTTTTTTAGAGGAATTCGCTGATGTTTTACCACGGCAGTTCAATGAACCGGGCTGGGGAGAAGGTGATTCGTTTATAAATCTTGCTGCGTGCCATCACAAACCGGAGACCCCAATGCAGTGGATTATCACGGTCGCTGACAGGATAAGCGCTGGTTGGGATCGAGCAAGTTTTGATACCAAACATGATGCAAAAATCGCCGTCAAGGAATACCAAAAAACCCGGTTATTCTCTTTGTTTGAAAGACTTAATCCAGATGAAGAAACAAGTAAACCGGAAAATAAAGCGGAATATGCCTACGAGCTTAAGCCACTTTCCCCGGAAACCATCTTCCCCAAGAAATTGGAGACTATCAAACCACTAAGCACGGATCAAGCCCGTAGCGAATATTCAGAGTTGTTTAAACAATTCTGCTCACAACTCGGCAACCTGGCGCATCGTAAAGAGAACCTCGAACTCTGGTTTGAGCATTTTGACAGTCTGTTTCTAATTTATTTCTCGTCCGTACCGGCTGCCCGTGCAGGGGAAATTATTCCTGATGTTTCTCTTTATGATCATAGTAAGGGCGTAGCCGCATTATCAGGGGCCCTCTATCTTTACCATCGTGCCACAAATACTTTGACAGAAGAAGCCGTTAGGGATCTGAACTTGAAGAAATTCCTGCTTATCGAGGGGGACTTTTTCGGAATCCAGGATTTTATTTTCAAGACATCCGGTGATCTTAGAAAACTGCGATCCAAGCTGCTTCGCGGGCGATCTTTCGCTGTTTCTCTGTTTTCCGAGCTTGCAGCAGACATGATATGCCGTGAAATTGGCCTATCGTTTGCTTCAGTGGTCCTGAACGCTGCGGGCAAATTCACGATCATAGCTCCGAACGTAGATCAATCCCAAAAAGCTGTGGAGAAAGTCGAAAAAGAAGTTAATCAATGGCTCATGAAGTTTACTTATGGCCAGAACACATTTGGTTTGGCCACCTGCGAAGCGTCTGGGGCCGAATTCCTGGAAGGCGGATTTGTTAAACTGAAATCCAAACTTCAAGCGAAAATGGAGCTCAAGAAATTGAATCGAATCGACCTCGGAGTTTCTGGCGGGCTTGTCGCCGACTATCTGGATTCGTTCAATAATGAACTCGAACCCGCCCTCTGTCCTCTCTGTGGCAGGAGGCCCTCCAAGCCGAATGCCTCAACAGATGACTTGCTCGGGGACATTCCTTCGGCATGCGAAATTTGTAGGGACCACGTATACTTTGGAACCAATTTGGTCAAAAAACCGAGGGTCGCCATTTATGATTCGCTTACAACGTCCTTCGACAGAAAAAATGGCTTGCTTCAGCCTATTTTTGGTCGTTATCAGGTTTCTTTCGTTGAAAAAGGCAATCTGCTACCGCAGCAAGCGGCGAATGGAAGCCTACTAAGATTCTGGGATATTGACCCTGATTTGGGGCAACAATCGAAGCGCGAGATTACAACCAAATTTATCAATGGATATGTTCCCGTTTTTACCGAAGAAGACAAGTATCGGGATCAATATTTAGCCGGAGAGAAATCGGAATCCCACACGACGGAAAAGATAGACCAGATTGATACCGATTCACCGAAGACCTTCGGTCATATCGCTGATATGGCGCTTAACCCAGTGGGTTCCAAGAACGAGATTTTTAAGGGAGTGTCTGCACTGGGCGCCCTTAAGGCTGATGTAGACAATTTGGGAGCGTTGATGGCGTTTGGACTCCCGGAGAAAGAGTTAACACTGTCACGACTAGCCACGTTGAGCAGGCAAATCAACTTCTATTTCAGCATTTATCTTCCTCATACACTTCGGTCCACTCCGGCTCTTAACGATGTCTACACCGTATTTGCCGGGGGAGATGACCTCTTCGTGATTGGCCCGTGGAATAGAACAATAGATTTGGCTCGTGAATTATCAACTTCCTTTAGGGATTATGTGTGCCACAATCCAAAAATCACATTTTCGGCCGGTTACATGATCCAAAAGCCAAATGCGCCAGTGGATAAGATAGCAGAGCAAGTTGAACACGCTTTGGCGCAGTCAAAGGACTTGGGCCGCAATAGATTGACGATTTTTGCTCAGCCAATAACATGGAGCAATTTTGCGGAAACAGACAGGATAAAAAAGACGATTGCTGACTGGTACGAGAATCAGTGGATAAACAACGCCATGCTCTACCGGCTCAATGGGCTGATAGACATGGCCGAAAAAGAGAGCCACCTCGGAGATGGTATTGTTGCGATGTCAGACATGGATTGCGTGAAATGGCGATCCTATCTGGCTTACACATGCGAACGCAATGTCGCAAAAGTTGTTAGCGGTGACAAACGTAAAGCCATTGTGCAAGAAGTCCATCAGGAGATTGCTTTTTGGCTTACGAATTATGGGGCTCGTTTACGGATTCCTCTTTGGGAAATTCTTTATAACATGCGGTAGGAGGTTTGGAATGGAAAAGATCACTTTTATGAAACCAGATGGTTCCCTGGATGCAATACTATATTCAAAAATCGCAGAAGAAATGGCGGTCACTTTAGGGTTACCACACAAGGAAAACCGGAACACTAAGTTCGACAGGCGATCGCAGATCAGAAAATTCTACGACGAGGTAAATCGTTTGCAGACCATCGTTGATGGAGATAGATCTAAATGGAAGATCGTAGAACCCCAATTACACATGCTAGTTGCCAAGACTGCTTATGCTGAAGGTAGAGGGCTTGTATCAAGGGATTTTTCAAAATTCATCAGGGAATCTATAGAGCAAACGGACAACCCTGACAACCTAAGAATATTCGGTAACTTTTTTGAAGCATTCATGGGCTTTTACAAACTTCATGGACCAACTAACTAACAAGGGGGTTAAAAACGTGAAACTTACATCTATAACTGAAATTAAGGGCGCTATCGTGCTGAAAAGCGGACTTCATATAGGCGCTGGTGACATGGAAATGAAAATTGGCGGGGTTGACAACGCCGTCATAAAACACCCGCACAATCAAACACCTTATATTCCCGGCTCTTCTATCAAGGGGAAGGTGCGTTCTTTGCTGGAGATGAGGAGTGGTTTGATGGGCCGCACAGGGGGTAAGCCTGTCTCGGTAAAGATACTAAGCGATCTCAACGGCAGCCAAAAAGACGAGTGCGAGAAAATCCTCAAACTGTTTGGATGCAGTGGAGCGGATTCGGATGAAACCGAAAAAATCGGACCAACGAGGGTTTCATTTGCTGATTGCCCTATGAACAGGAAGTGGGTTGAAAATTGTGCTCTTCGGAACCTGCCACTTACTGAAGTCAAGTCTGAGAACTCTATTAACAGAATCAAAGGAACCGCAGAAAATCCAAGATTCACAGAAAGAGTGCCTGCGGACGCAAAATTTGATTTCGCAGTGACCCTTAAAAATTTGGGTGAAGAAGCCGATCTTCTGGATTATCTGCTTGAGGGTCTAAAATTGTTGGAGCTAGACGCCATAGGCGGTAGCGGAAGCCGTGGATATGGTCGAATTGCATTTCAGTTCGACGATGATGAAATACGGCAAAAATTCGAGAGCCTGACACCCTTCAAAAAGGAGGGATGACATAGTGAAACTCTATGACGTTACCATTCATCCGCTGTCTGCGTTTGGGACGCCGCTGAAGGGAGACACCCTGTTCGGCCAGTTTTGCTGGCAGGTGGCATATGATCCAGGCCTTGTGGATGGAGGACTTGAAAAAAACCTTGATCGCTATTGTGAATCGCCATTTCTGGTAGTGTCTTCAGCTTACCCCAAATTGAAATCCCCGGAAGGAAAGAGTTTCTATGCTTTTAAGAAACCTGATTTGCCCTTTAACACATTGTTCCCTGACTTGAAAGGAAACTTGCGAAAACAAGTGGAAGAACGAAAAATTATCAAGAGCAAGAAATGGATGCGCATATCGCCGGACTTGACCATAGATCTCAAAAAAATCGAATTCGTCAGTGACGCCGAACTCATCGACAGCGAACAGAAAAACAAGAACAAGGACATTACCGTCATCGAGAAAACAGCAACTGGAGAGACATTAGTCAAATTCTTCGGCCAACCACACAACTCCATTAATCGACTGACTGGCACGACAGGAGGAGGGGGTCAATTTGCCCCATACCAAATGGATTTATTCTCGTACCGTTCCGGAACCGAGTTTAGCATATTTGTATTGCTGGACGAAAAGGTGACTGACATTAGCAGAGTTGTCGAGGGTTTTTCTAGGATCGGCTGTTACGGTTACGGAAAAGACGCTTCCATAGGTAAGGGCCGTTTCGCGATCCAGGGCAACATCGAAGTCAATTTGCCCATGCCCTCAAGCGCCAACGCACTCTACTGTCTTGCCCCATGTGTCCCGAAAGCGGGTTCTTACTCCGACTCATTTTACCAACCGTTTGTCAGGTTTGGCAGGCATGGCGACAGGGTGGCGACTTCGGCGCAGCCATTCAAGAATCCTGTGATAATGGCTGATGAAGGCGCTGTCTTCCTCCCAACCGAAAAAGACTATTTGACCTGCGGTTATTTCGGTTCAGGCATTACGGGAGTCTCAAAGCAGCAACCCAAAGCTATGGCCCAGGGATATGCCGTAAGCCTGCCATTTAACATGGAGGTATGAGATGGCCGCTCCAGAAATAATTTTCAAGAACCAGCCCATTCCAAAAGACGCTCACATCGCAGCAACCCACAAAGGCCTGCACAACTTTACACAAGAATTTGTCATCAAGACACTATGCCCTGTCCATCTAGGGTGTGATGATGTCTACGACCCGTTAAGTTTTGTTCTTGACTCGCAGGCGTCTGAATTGATCGTGTTCGATCCGTCTGAATTTCTGGAAAACCTGAGCGAACCCGATCTCCGGAAATTTTCAGACATCTGCAAAGAGGGCACGCTTTCCTCAATAATCAAAATATACAAGTTTATGCGAAACAAGAGACCTTTGGGAAAACGGGTTGGTGTTTGCGGAGGTTTCCTGGACCATTACGAAAAAACCCTCGGTATTCCAGAAGGGAACCAGGGAAGGATCCAAAATGAACTTAATCGTTTCGTTATTGGTAGGACTGCGTATGTTCCAACAACAGATCGGGCGTATATTCCCGGGTCGGCGGTTAAGGGCGCTATACGAACAGCTTATCTGAATTTCCTGGCGGCGCATAAGAAAGTTAATCCCGAGCGAGGAAAAGGTAAAGACCTCGAGAAAAAGTTGCTGGATGGCGGGGCGTTCGAAACAGATCCGTTCCGGTTGTTGAAGGTCTCCGATTTCATGCCGGTAGGTGAGATCAAAACCAAAATTGTTTACGCAGTCAATGAAAAGAAAAAACCCAGCATTCACGAGGCTGGAGGCCTCTATCAAATACTCGAGACCATAGAACCCGGGAGTCTGTTTGTAGGCTCGATCACAGTCGAACAACCAGAGCAAGGCGCAAAAATCGCAAATCCTCTAACAATAGAAACGCTTATGAACAGCCTCAAGTTGTTCTACTCTAAGGAAAAAAATCTTGAGAATCAGATCTTACAGAATGTCAAGATTCCATCCCATAACACAGATCCTAGCGACGCGACTATATTGCGGCTTGGGAGGCATTCAGGCGCTGAATCGTTGACCATCGAAGGTTTTCGGGATATCAGAATCATGCAGGGACGCGGCGGACAGAGTAAATTCGAGCCACATTCAACTACGGTCTGGTTGGCGTCTGATTCCGACAAACCTCAAAACAAGAGTTCATTGAAACCTTTTGGCTGGGCCAGTTTGAGTGAAATGGCTGCGGAAGAAAAGCTGAAATACCTTGAGACTGAGCGCATGTGGCGTAGCGTGGCTGATGACGAAAGGGCTCTTGCATTGCAAAGGATTCAGGATAGCATGAGCATGCTACCCGAAAGGAGAGAAATAAGCGCCACATCGAAGCCGCCAATCCCTCGACCGCCGCAGACTGAGACATGGAAAGGGGCCACGCTAACCTGGGATCCTGGTCCTGGAGTTTTAAAGGCCCAATCCGGCACTAAAAAAGCATTTACAAAGGATAAAGAGCTTGTTCCGGAGACCAAGCGCAAAAGCCTCTTTGTTAAGAAGAATACCGTCATGTGCGATGTGGAAGTAGACGGATCATTCAAGATCACAAAGATTGAGTGACGTTTGAGTAAACTATTTCTAATTTTCAATCATGAGTTCACCGATGATCAAATTGCCGACGCCCGGGCATCTCTCGGGGTCGGCTCTATTCTAAAACTACCCGATGAATTACAGAACATTTGGGCCAATATTCCGCCTGACATGCCATCGATCAAAGATTGGCTAAGCCCTTTAATTGAATGGCTTTATTCCGAAGCTGATTTAGGAGATTATTTCCTTATCCAGGGGGATTTTGGCGCATGTTACATTATGGCCACTTGGGCCTTAAGCCATGAGTTTATTCCAATTTATTCAACCACTGAGCGTGTAGCAGAAGAATCGATGCTGGATGATGGTTCCGTCTTGAATACGCACAGGTTTAAACACGCAATTTTCAGGAGGTACGGGAACTGAAATGGCAAAAGTATTTATATCGGTGTTGGGGACTACTAAATATAATGAGTGTTTCTATTGCATTGGGGAGAAGCCCTTGTGCCATAGTGTGCGGTTCGTTCAGGAGGCCCTCGTGAATCACGTTTGCCCGAACTGGGAGAAAGATGATCGGATAATTCTCCTGGCAACCGATCTGGCATATGAAAAAAACTGGAAAGACAATGGTCATGGGGATGGAGCACCCGGTTTGGCTACGCTACTCAGATCGATAAAACCGGTCTTGCGGGCCAGCATTGAAGAGCCAGTGGTAATTCCGTTTGGAAAAGACGAAGGCGAGATTTGGGAAATTTTCGACAAAATTCTGAACGTTCTTGCCATTGGGGACAGGGTAACTTTCGATATCACTCACAGTTTCAGGTCCTTGCCAATGCTGGTGATGACTGTGTTGAATTACGCGAAAGTTGTTAGAAATATAGAGATAGAAGGTATCTATTATGGTAACTACCAAGCACGAGATGTGGCTTCAAATCGTGCGCCAGTTTTTGATCTCAGAGTTTTTGATAATCTTTTAGACTGGACGATAGCGATAGATGCTTTTTTGTCATCTGGTGACGCTTCCCAAGCTGCAAGACTTGCGCAAAGAAAGGCTGACACGATGTCACGGGCAAAAAAAGGGTATGATCCGATGGTTAAGCCTCTGAGAAATATAGCGAGTCGATTGGATGAATTCAGCAAAACCATGTCAACATGTAGAGGTTCCGCAATTTCAGACAGTGTCAATAAACTCAAGAATTCAATTCATGAGACGAACAACATCAAAATGGATCCAGCTTTCAAACCTCTGCTTAACCACCTCGAAGCCCGACTTGAAACATTCACTGGCTCAAAAATAGACGACGGTATTCGAGCAGCGGAATGGTGCGCACAACATAACCTCGTCCAACAGAGTTTCACAATTTTACGGGAGTTTATGATCGGCTATGTTTGTGACGGCTACGGGGTTGATCCGGAAGATTACCCTATGCGTAAAAGAATCGAGGATTGCATTGGAAATGATGTCCATGCATGGAGCGATCACAAGAAAAATAAACGTAAGAATCTTAACGAGGCACGCATAGAGCCGCCATTGATGGTCCTAAAGGGAAAGCCGGAATTACTCGATTTGTTTGGCCGCCTCTATGATTATCGAAATGACATTAACCATGCTGGAATTAGAAAGAGCCCCTCGGATCCAAAAACATTAATCGATGGGTTGAACCAACTGATTTCGCAAGCCAGAACCCTGGTTTTAAAAAATTGAACCCGCCCGAAAGTAGATCCGCTGCTGACATGAAACGCCCTCTTGTGGCTAGAAATCATTTTCCGTTTGTGCACGCTGTTGGGGTACCTTAATAAACCTAGGGCCAAGACAGATCCATCCGTCTGGGTAAAAAACCAAGGCAAGGATTTCGACGATTTTGATTGGCAAAACGGTTATGGCGCTTTCTCTGTAAACATTTCAGGGCTAAGCCCAGTGAAGACCTACGTTATTGACCAGGAAAAACATCGCGCTCGCGTCTCGTTCAAAGATGAAGCGCTCCAATTGTTCATGAAAAACGGTCTCGATCAACATGAAAAGTAGTTTTGGGATTGATAGCGCCAGCACTTGAGCGTCAGGGGTTAAAACAGATGGCAATTGATACGTTGATTCCGCAAGTTATAGCGGCATTGGAAACTGGTTTAACGGACGAGGCTCTCAGCATTGCCAAATCCCGTAACACCAGAGAGATTGAGGATGCCGATTTACACCTTGAGTGGGCGGACATCCTTGAGGAGCTCGTATTACATGATGACCTGATATTCGAGCTTAACCTCGCTCTCAGAGATGATCCTGACAGGGTGTCCACGTATGAACGTCTGTCAGAAGTATATCTTGATCAGGGACAGCCCCAAAGGGCAGCGCGAGTACTAGGAAAACTCGTAGAGACACACCCGGATGAATCTCAACATTATGAAGCGCTTGGGGCTGCACTAAAGGAAGCGCGGCAATTCGGCAAAGCTCGGGAAGTATACGAAGCCGCCCTCAAACGGACAGGAGACACACGATTCAGTGGATTTATCAAGGAACTCAGTTTTCTTGAAAAACCGGAGTCGACTTATCATGCAGATTCCTCAGCGCATCTAGGACAATTGGCGCCAGCAAGACATAATCTAATCACTTTTACGACCCTGTTTGCGAGTCGGGAAGGAGTTTACGCAAGACAATGGGTCAGTCCCACAGGTGAATCGGGGTATACTCCAATTCAGGAGCCTCTTACAGTGACAGTCGCTGAGAATCATCTGCTTGGTAACTACACCATCGGCGCCTATCCTGTTCGCCTCGACAATAGTGTCAATTACATCGCGTTCGATTTTGACATCGCAAAGTTTGCGGTCGCCAAGGCAATCTCCAGTGAAAAACTATGGAACGCTGTTATGACTAAAGTTCATGCAGCTGCATGTAGACTCATAGATGTCGCCGCTGCGCATGAAATACCTATTTATATGGAAGATTCCGGATTCAAGGGCAGGCATTGCTGGATATTCTGTGAATCGCCGGTCCCGGCGGGCGTAGCTAAAAAATTCGGGGACCTCCTGGTTGCCCAGATTGCGCCTTTACCCAATGAAGTAACCGTTGAAGTTTTCCCCAAACAGACCTCAGTGAAAAAAGGCGGCCTTGGGAACCTAATCAAACTGCCGTTGGGCATTCACAAACGCACGGGCAAGCGTTCCCTTTTTATTCAGCCGGATGGATCACAATATGATGATCAACTTAATTTTCTTGAATCGGTGACCAAAGCGTCGAAACGACAAATATATGGATTCATCCAGCGCACATCGTCAGGACTATCCCCAACGACAACGGCGCCACGCACAGAGGTTGCTGATCAACCGCCATTCGACATTGATACGGAAGACGACAGGCCCAGTGAGCCTAGACCGGGCTTCAAGCAAACATACGAGCCACCTTATGAGATTGACAGCGATGCGGAATTTCAGCAACTCATGCTCAAGTGCCCTACACTCCGGTTCATTGTAGACAAAGTCAACCAGACATCGATACTTTCCAAAGAGGAAACATTGGTGCTCATTCACAGCCTGGGGCACATGAAACATGGCCCGGAGGCGGTAAACACAATATTCCAGCGATGTAGTAACGCTGACCCGTCGCTTTTTCTGAAGTCACGTCTCAAGGGTAATCCGATCAGTTGTCCGAAGATCAAAGCCCGAATTCCGGATGTTACGACAAGTGTGCCCTGCAATTGCTCTTTTGATATGTCCGTTAATCTCTATCCTACGCCAATAATACATCTCAGATCCCTCGGCGGCGTGAAAAATTCAGAAACGCCACTTGGCCTGACCGTGGATTCTTTGCAGTTTCAAAACCTTGTCCAGGACTATGTGAAGTTGCGCAAGCAGCTTCGCGAAACCCAGTTGCTGTTGAAAAGGTATGAGGAAAACCTTCAAACCTTTTTCGAAAACGCAGGGGTTGACTCAGTTCAGACACCGATAGGCACTCTAAAATTACAGAAAAAAGAAACTGGAGAAATCTCTTTTATTCTAGAAATATAAGAATTAAATGCCAATCTTAAACAAAGTTTAGGAAATATCGGAAAGTGGCCATTTTATACGTCACGGAACAGGGCGCTTCGTTAACGAAACAAGGTGATCGACTTGTTATAACGAAACAGGGCAAGGCAATACACTGGGAGCACGCCTTCAAAGTCGAACAAGTCGCATTAATGGGAAATATTTCCCTGACTCCTTCTGTCATTGGGTTCTTATTGGAGAAGGGAATTGACACGGTATTCCTGACATATTATGGGCGTTACCGGGGGCGTCTGATCTCGCAGTTTGGAAAAAACATCGAACTGCGGCGACAGCAGTTCAAAAGAATCGATGATTTTGAATTCAAACTGAAACAGGCCCGATCGTGTGTAAAAGGCAAGATCAACAATTGCCGGGTTTTTCTGAGACGACGGAACCAGGAATTTAATAACCCTGACATCACCAACGTCGTGCATAGACTGCGGCGGTTGGCTACGCAGGTTGATTCCACCGACTCAATTGAATCACTGATGGGAGTTGAAGGCGCAAGCGCAGCATCTTATTTTGGATCATTCGGGTTGTTGATAAAAAATTCTGATGTGGTTTTTTCAGGGCGTAATCGTCGACCGCCGAAAGATCCTGTCAATGTGCTGCTAAGTCTTGGTTACACACTCCTGGCCAATGCCATTCATACGCAGGTCAATATAGCGGGGCTTGACCCGTATCTGGGATGTTTGCACAGCACGGAATACGGACGACCATCTCTTGTTCTCGACCTTATGGAGGAGTTCAGGCCAACTCTTGTGGATTCAACTGTCATATATGCGGTCAATACAAATATTATCAAACACACTGACTTTTATAAAACGGATGATCGAGAACCGGCGGCATTTGATTTTGCGGAAAAGGAACCGATTCGCGAAGAATATCCAATCCTTCTGAAGCATGAAGGCATGAAGAAGTTTATTTCATTATTCGAAGATCGACTCAATCGACGGGCAATTTATCCTGAACGAGGCCTGAGATTGACGTACCGAAATATTTTGCTTGAGCAAGTCAGAATGTTTGCACGAGCCATAACTGGTGAATCGGATTATAAGCCCTTTACAATACGATGAGGGTAGTCCAATAAGGAGATCAGTTGTTCGTAGTAGTTTCGTACGACATTGTTGATGACAAAAAAAGGCTGAGGGTAGCCAAGCTATTGAAAAGTTACGGTGAACGTGTTCAGAAGAGCGTGTTCGAGTGCAGGCTGGATGATCGACTCTACCTAAAAATGAAACGTGAGATCGAGAAAATAATCGATTGGGAAGAAGATGGAGTCCGCTACTATATACTATGCGCCGGGTGTCTAAAAAATGTTGATATTAGCGGTATCGGCTTTGTCCGAGAGGATGAGGATGTTATTATTGTTTAGGGGCTTGGGGGATTGAATGCGACGGGTTTTGGAAATTTCTAATTTACCTGTAACAGATTGGAATCATTAGGATCTAAAAAAATGGTGATCGCAAACGTAACTATATGTTTTTACGGTGCTTATCTGATTGTTGACCAAGGTATTAGAGTAGTCGTTGCACCGACTATTGGACACCATCGTTTTCCGTCCGGTAACTCTTGTAAATTTAGTAGCTTTCGATGGAGCTAACCGAAGGTAGGACCCGATTTGAGGGGATTGAGACTTCTTTGTGAGAGCTCTTTCCAGTTTTTGGGCTTTCGAACCGAAGGTAGGACCCGATTTGAGGGGATTGAGACCTAGCCGGTTGTTTGTTGCCCATTCGCACCATTAGGAAACCGAAGGTAGGACCCGATTTGAGGGGATTGAGACTCTTCTCCCCGATGTTTAGCCAATAACTTGACGGGCAACCGAAGGTAGGACCCGATTTGAGGGGATTGAGACGTTTTGGCTGATATTCCCGCATCAACCACGATCTCAAACCGAAGGTAGGACCCGATTTGAGGGGATTGAGACCCATGACTTATGGCCTGAATCGCTCACCCAAAAGTGTTAACCGAAGGTAGGACCCGATTTGAGGGGATTGAGACTTGGAAGGTTACTGAATTGACTCAGATTAATAACCAACCGAAGGTAGGACCCGATTTGAGGGGATTGAGACGTTCGTCCTCTATTCTCCGGAACTATCCCTATGAAGAAACCGAAGGTAGGACCCGATTTGAGGGGATTGAGACCTAGCGAAAGACTTCCGCATGTCTCGGCCTTCCGAACCGAAGGTAGGACCCGATTTGAGGGGATTGAGACCATCTCCAAGCATCCCTGGAGAAATTCCCATGTCTCACAACCGAAGGTAGGACCCGATTTGAGGGGATTGAGACGAAAAGTTCAGACCAGCGAAGAATTTTTCCCTTTTTCAACCGAAGGTAGGACCCGATTTGAGGGGATTGAGACTAAACCTCTTTCGGCCCTGGGCGTCATGGAGCATATCCAACCGAAGGTAGGACCCGATTTGAGGGGATTGAGACTTTTGATACGGTCTTATCAGGTAATTCTACAACTGATAACCGAAGGTAGGACCCGATTTGAGGGGATTGAGACACTTGAAGCTGTCCTTGAATCTTTTCGGCTAACTTGGAACCGAAGGTAGGACCCGATTTGAGGGGATTGAGACATTGAGAATGGTTTCGTATCGGAAGAAACACGCAGATCGAACCGAAGGTAGGACCCGATTTGAGGGGATTGAGACCTTGGGGTCCACCTTGATCCAGACGTTTCCGTCCGCATCCAACCGAAGGTAGGACCCGATTTGAGGGGATTGAGACTTTGCGAAGAGTCAACTGGAAGGCCTCGAAAGACTTCAACCGAAGGTAGGACCCGAGTTGAGGGGATTGAGACTCTATCATCGCGGTTTCAAGATAAGAATTCCTCACTAACCGAAGGAAGGACCCGATTTGAGGGGATTGAGACTTTGAGGCACGGTGGATAGCCTTTCTTCGGCTACCCAAACCGAAGGTAGGACCCGATTTGAGGGGATTGAGACTCCAACAAAGTAGCCTGTTAGTTTGTCTTCTACTTCAAAACCGAAGGTAGGACCCGATTTGAGGGGATTGAGACCAAACTAGGTTGAGATAACCATAAGGATACAAGAGAATAAAACCGAAGGTAGGACCCGATTTGAGGGGATTGAGACCCAACAGATCCAATTCGTCTACAACTCTCAATCTTCTAACCGAAGGTAGGACCCGATTTGAGGGGATTGAGACCCACACCGTCCAGCCGCCTGCTTCTAAGCGACGTCGAACCGAAGGTAGGACCCGATTTGAGGGGATTGAGACGTAAAACGAGCGGCGTCCATATTGAATATTTTCATAGTAACCGAAGGTAGGACCCGATTTGAGGGGATTGAGACCTACCATAATCACCTTAAGATCATGTCTGTCATTCTAACCGAAGGTAGGACCCGATTTGAGGGGATTGAGACTACTAGGAACTCATGGGACTCGCGACCTGCGGTCCAATAACCGAAGGTAGGACCCGATTTGAGGGGATTGAGACTCCGGCATCACAATTGAAATCCCATAGACGCAATGAGAAACCGAAGGTAGGACCCGATTTGAGGGGATTGAGACTAAACGCTCTTGCTGCCATTGTAGTAGCCTCCAAATTTTGAACCGAAGGTAGGACCCGATTTGAGGGGATTGAGACTAAATGATCGTCACAAGTATCATGCTTGAAGGGCTCAAACCGAAGGTAGGACCCGATTTGAGGGGATTGAGACTTATCTTTATTTTTGCGCTCTAGCCATGATTTATTGGCAACCGAAGGTAGGACCCGATTTGAGGGGATTGAGACTCAATCTATATTCCGTATAGTATTGAGACTTGAGCGCAAACCGAAGGTAGGACCCGATTTGAGGGGATTGAGACGCTTCTTCCATCGCTTTCTCTAAATAAGAATTTCTCAAACCGAAGGTAGGACCCGATTTGAGGGGATTGAGACACAACATGCCGTAGTTCAAAGAAAGAGACAGCCTTCAAAACCGAAGGTAGGACCCGATTTGAGGGGATTGAGACCCTAGAAACCCAACTCC
>CAJBEZ010000013.1 GCA_903952205.1 uncultured Desulfomonile sp.
ATTGAGCCTCCTGCAAAAGTCACAATAAATGACGAGTTGGTCTTGTCCGTCGGACCTTCTTGAGGCAATTTGTGAAATTGGACCTATCGTTTATCCATGTTTATCGAGTTTTACGATATTTCTCCACTCTTTGGGCGCAATTATAGTGTTGATCGACTATAATGGCATGTTTTGGGAGATCATGTCGCCAACTTAAGCAAATGATCAGCAAAGATTGCCACCACTCCGAACATTAGATGCATCTTTACCTTCTGGGCTCCCCGAACCATGATATTGCGCCCGCCGAATTCCTCTTTTAATCTACTATTGAAACGCTCCACGACTGATCTTTCCTTATACCTGCTCGCTTCATGCGGAGCCATGGGGACAATGTCTTTGCCACGCGAGTTCTTGTCTATTATAGGCACATGTCCCAGACTCCTGCTAAGTTCGTAGATAGGCCCAGCGTCATAGGCCGAATCCATAACATCATAGAAATAGATTACTCTGGAGGTGCTTATCTTCATGAGTGGTATGGCAACCTGACTGTCGTGTAATGATGCTGAGGTCATCGCGACACTTATTGGCAAGCCCACATCGTTGACATCGGCATGAAACTTATAGCCAATCCAACTCACTTTGTATCCTTTGGAGTTCTTCTTAGTACCGACATCGCAGACCACCGGTAATTCATTTAACGCCTGCTCCGCTGATTGATGGAGTTGCCGCTCTAAACGTTTTGCTTCCTTGTGTTGGTGTTCACCCTTGGCCCGACGCCCTCTCTTTCTACGGGGAGGTTTTTGCTTTGGCGGTTTCTTTACTGGTTTCTCGCGAGCTTCTATCGCAGTAGCGTCCCTCGATATGTGGCCTACCAGTCCCGTTTTCAAAGATCGGTCAACCAAAGCCTCATGGACCCTCTCGCCAAGACCACTATCAGCAAACTCGGCAAAAGCCCTGGAGAAGGTAGACTCGGAAGGTATGCGTGAAGCCTTCTCAAAACCACAGATCTTACGCAAACTCTGCGTGGTCTTAAGCGCCTCAATCAATGAGCTCGTGAAAGGATATCCGCAAACAGACTTCGCAACAAAAGACCGTGCTATCGATTCACGCTCACGAAGCTTTCTACCCATCCACTGAGTATCAGAGCTTTTGGGAATGAATCTCTCAACCTGAACCAACTCCAAGATCGACACAAGCTGTTTCTCTTTTTCAGTTAAAGGGCCATTCCAAGACTCTTCCAATTTAGGAAACAGACTTCGTTGCAGGGTTCCCATCAACCATGATATTCTCTTTCTAAGCTTCACTGGCGGCTCCTGTGACAAAGCGTCTTTCTGTTAAAAACACTATACCACGGGACTGCCCGTGAAGCTCATTTATTACACGTGCTTAACCCCCAAAAAAACACTTTTGCAAGAGGCTCTCTTGTTAAGAAATTGGGGCGCCCTGCGTTGATTTTTTTCACTCAAGGTTTCCTGATGAGTCCCATCTGTTCAAAATGTCGATCGAATGAGAAAACCTCATCGATATCCAGCTCTTTCATAGCTGCATAGGAAGTGCAATCTGTGAAAGACCAACACTTGTCCTGATTATATTTTGCAAAAATACTCCATGCATTTTCAATAATATTCTCTGATAGTTGAATAACCTGAAGCACACCGGCTTTTATCAACATTTCTAACTGCCTATGAAAGGCTACAGTTCTTTCGTATCCTATGTTTCGCAATAGAAGGGTATAAGTTTCATCCAGAATGTAATTAGATGTGATCAATTCGTATCTATTAGCCATTTCATCTTTGAAAATCATGGCCGCTTCATGGTTGACGTCTCCAGAATCTTCAATGGCATCCCATGCGCTTGTGTCGATAAAGATTTTTTTCATGGCTGCTTTTCGTATAGGTAACGATCATGGTTTTCGGAAGCGTCCTGAAGGCATCCAGCTTGGTCCTCTTTCCCCATTTCCTTGAAAACAGACCATCCCTGTTCCGCAGACAATGATTTTGTTTCTTTGACCGAGAGGATGACATGGACCGAAGAATCCGGTTCAAGCTTCAATTGTCTCCGCACGGTTTCAGGCAAATAGATATGCCCATCATCCATTATCTTTCCGATATATTCGACTTGTTCCATGAGTTATCTCCATTAGATTTCGTATATATTTCAATACGGTCCTCTATAACAATATTACACCATGCGGCCGAAAAATAATATTGATAAAAATCTGTTTCCAAAAACCCTGACAAAAAGACTATGTTTCAACATTAATATCAGCACCAGTGAACGATTCGCACCACCTAAATGGCCTATAAAAAGCAATTGGAGGCATATTTGTTATGTTGCCTAATATCCCCTTTATTACCTTATTAATTATTCTGTTCAATAGCATTGGGGAGCTATTTGAGTGATAAAATGGTTGTTAAAGTTGATTAAAGTGTAACATTGATGGGATTAATGACGTTTTGCTCGCTATTTGTTCGAAAATAGCCAGAACTTCCACTCTAAAATATAAAGGTAGCTACCTCATCATATCGCAGATATGTTTCTGATGGGCCTATTGGGGATACGAGACTACTCGATAATCAGAAACCACCAGATTCTTTCTCTGGAACTCTCTGAAACAGTACACATTTTCACTATCCCTGAGTCTCATGAAATCAATGGCTGATTCTTAGACATGTTTTTTAAACATTTCATGTTTTTTCATTTAGGCAAATTTGTATCATAAGAGCCAACAAAGCATATGACTTCATCTTTCCAACATCATTTCAATTAGTTAACCATCCATCTCCTCAACATTTTCCACTATCGTTTCTGGTGAAAAAAATAATCACTTTTTCTCCAGAAATAGATATAGTATATATGTCTTTTAATATCTGGTTAAAAGCTAGAGGTTTGCCATTGGAGCCAAAATGCGTATCCAGGAAAAAACCGCTTGTCGTGAAGGAGTAGCTAAGAAAACGGGGTTTTTAAAATGAGTTTAGCAAAAAAATATTTGAAAAGAGCAAAAAAGTTAAGCAAAATAACTGAAGTCAATATAGACCCTAATTTATCTTGGGGGGTAGTTTCTGTTGATTCATTAGATGCTGGTAGAGGAAAACCATTGGAAGTAGTGTCTACACATGCTACTGAAGGGGAAGCCGGTACTCAGGTTGCAAAGTTAAGAGCTAATAGAGACATCTATGGAAACCGCCCCGCTTTTAGAGCAATGAAAATGACGGCTACTTTAAAAAAGAAAATGATAGTATAACCTTAAATAGACGGCAGTAAATTAGAGAAATGAAACTGTTTTTCTTATGGAGAGAAAAAGACATGGGTGGCCGCCTTGTCCCCACGGTAAGAGTAGGATTACGGTTATTATGATGATAAAGGGAATAATCGTTTTCATAATCAACCCGCCTTTCTATTTAACTTTGCCATAATCTCAGCAATTGCTGCTCTAGCGACCTCATCTGACGCTGGCGTTCCTTCCGGTTCCTCTACATATCGTTGTTGTGATGGAGTGGGTTGTGGATTCAATGTGGGAGTGGATTTACTACGCAAGTCAGGGTGATTAGCGAGAACTAAGCTGTTTAGACACGCTCCTGGATTCCCAGTAGCAGACATCTAATGTCTGTCCATAAGATTGGACATTATAAGGTAACGAAATTTTGTCTCTAACGAGGTTTATCTACTGCTCCGTATTCTTTCAGGAGCTTTGCCATCTCAGGTTTGGCTAAGAGTCTTGGGTAAAGGTCTCCCTTACTCTTAGCATTGACATCCGCTCCCCTATCCAGAAAAAGTTTTACCATCTCAACCTCTTCACTTACAGGAAGCATACAAACAGATATCAGCGCTGTGGAGCCATTATTGTCCTTAGTGTTGACATCTGCTCTATTGTCAATCAATTTCAGGAAAAATCGTTGGCTTGAATTGTACATGCAATATCGATGCCTGTTTGTAATGGCTAAAAGGAAGGCACGAGACCGGAGCATGTCATTAAATTGAGTTGTTGAGATGTTGCGCTTTGAGTTTATTGGTTGTCCCTGCGAATTACTAGTAGAGTATAACCCTAACAGTCAGTATGTGCCTTCATATTCAAAAATAAGCTGAACTGGCTCCCTCGGTTCTGATATCAACTTTCCCATAAGCCGTCTGTGCCACTCGGCAGGAAATTCCTCGGTGACTCGGTTAACCTTACCGCAACAAGCGCACCAAGAAAAGAAGATGGCCGGACTTGCGCTGGAGCGTATGAGAACTCTCTTGACATCGAGAAAAGAACCACCGCAGTGCCCACAGGTATGTGTCAGGGGACCCATGGTATTCACTACAAATCTCTTGGAGTCGCCCTCCAATTGAATTCCGTCCAAATATACAGACAGCATACATCATTCCTTCAAGGAGTCTGACGAAAGGTTTACCCGGCTTTTCCAGTTAGAGATTAATGAAAACATAAACCCCAGTTTATTTTTAAGGGCGTAGAGTTCCAAAGTCAAATAAAAAAGACCAGATCTTTGTTGGCGAGCATATACTGTGACTTGTAGTTAAAAATATTTGTTGTCGGAAACCAAATTTAAAAAATGATGAGGAAAATTTCAACGAGAAATTATTGATCTTCAATTGTCGCTGAACGGTGTACTCCTCTTCGGACTCATGGTTCATATTCAGAACCTAGTCCTATCAGGGCCGTCAGCCGATTTTCAGGAATATGGGCTTAAAACATAAGACAGGGCTGTGGAAACGTCTCATTTTCCCATAACCTCCCCACTTTTCTTACGCAAGAAAAACCACAATCAAAAGTCTCGTCCAGTGTCCCAAAACATTTGTCCATTGATTTCGCCAACCAAAGATTTTGTTTGTTTCCCGACTGATATGTGATACAAATTTAATGGGAAAATGTTTCATTTTCCTCCGACCTCGCAAGGAGGTTATCTTCTGCAAGACAAGACAAGACAAGACAAGACAAGACAAGACAAGACAAGACAAGACAAGACCCAGGAACCGTTTTGTCCGTGAATTGACCGGCCTGCGATCGCGCGCGGAAAAAGCTTTACAGGAGAAGTCGTCAGTTCATCCTGATGTATCGACACTACCAACAGCAGAACTCCAAAAGCTGGTTCACGAGCTTGAGGTTCACCAGATAGAACTGGAAATGCAGAACGAGGAAATGCTTCGAACCCAGAGAGAACTCGGGGAATCGCTGAATCGGTACCAGGACCTGTATGACTTTGCGCCGGTCGCCTACGTCACTCTGGATACAAAGGGAATTGTCAGAGAGGCTAATCTCACTGCGGTAGGTCTCCTTGGTGTTGACAGGAAACTACTCATAGGAAAGCCGTTCTCCGCCTTTGTTCATGAATTGGACTACAGCGCCTATTATGGAAAGCTCGTGCAGCAGGTTCTTGAAACACGAGAAAAACAGACCTGCGAACTCAGAATAGCGCCAAAAAAGGGTGATATGTTCCATGCTCTACTGGAAGGCAGGTCTGTAAAGGACCAGGATGGGAAAGTTGCCCGAACCAGAATAACATTGTCGGACATCACCGACAGAATCCGGGCCGAACAAGAAAAGGAGTCTCTCCTGACTCAGCTTTTTCAATCCGAAAAGATGGAAGCTCTTGGAACGCTTGTCGGGGGTATAGCCCACGACTTCAATAACATGCTCCAGATCATGATGGGGTATTGCGATCTACTTTTAAGTGACAAGCAAAAGGGTGAACCGGGCTATGATGACCTTCAAACTATAATTGAAACAGGCAAGGGTGGGGCGGAACTGGTCAAGAAGTTACTTGCTTTCGGTCAACAAGGTCAGATATTTTCAGTCCCAATGGATCTCAATCATCAAATTAGTCAACTGGCCACACTAATATCTCATACTCTTCCGCATGTGGTTCAAGTTGATCTGGACTTGATCGATGGGCCAACAACGATGTGTGCGGACCATGGACAGATAGATCAACTTGTCATGAACCTCGCAATCAATGCGTCAGAGGCCATGCCGATCGGTGGCCGCCTCAAGATCGCGACGACGAAAGTCTCTCTGGACGATGAATATTGCAGGACCCACTATGGAG
>CAJBEZ010000014.1 GCA_903952205.1 uncultured Desulfomonile sp.
CAAACGTGCCCAATCCAATGGGTTTCCCCTGAACGAGTAACAATGCGAAACTCAGACTGGTGGGGAGGTCCAGAATCGATTGAGGCCACGTGGTCGGCAACGAATGCCCTGTCTTCCGGATGTATGATTTCCTGAATAAGGTCAGAATTGTTGGTAAATTCATCCGCACAGTATCCGGTCATTCTCTCGCAAGCAGGTGAAATATAGGTAATGCTGCCGTCTGGAGCAATCCAGTATTCCCAGTCATAGGTAAAGTCGGCTACTGTCTGGAACTTCTCCGCAGCCTGTTTGACCTCTCTTTCCAGACGGTTTCGCTCGGAAATGTCGACCATTACACTAAGCAGGCTTTTCTGCCCCTGGTTGTCGATGATTTCACCGATAAAAAGCCCATCAACAAAAGTCCCGTCTTTCTTTCTCACCTTCATCTCGATATCCCGGACACTGCCACGATCTTGAAGCTTTTTCACCATCTGCTCAAAAAGCGCCGTTTCAGTCAAAAGACCCAGTTCCTCGGCTGTTTTTCCGATGACCTCTTCTCTTGAAAAACCCAGCGTGTACACAAAGCTATCATTAACTTCGGTGAATTTCAGTTCCGGATAGCTACTCACGGCTATAGGGGTGGGGTTACCGTCAAAGAGCCTGTTGAACTTCTGTAACGCCCTCTGCTCGCTGCTGAGATCTTTGCAAATACCAAATATGCAATCCTTGCCGCTCCACTTTCCGAACCAGATACGGGTCTCCACCGGCAGGTAGTCACCGCCTTTCTTCGCCAGCGGCAACGGACAGGCATCCCGTTCCCCTCTGAACATTTCGGCAAAGATCCTTTCAGCCTCCTGCCGTTTTTCCACTGGATGCAAGTCGAGCACATGCATAGTCTTGAGTTCCTCGGGAGTGTAACCAAGCTTTCTTGACACGGCTAGGTTGCTATAAATGATCTTTCCCTCCGGTGTGCCCACTATAATTATGTCATCCATCGTCTCAAAAAAGGCGCGAAAGTTCTCCTGGGTCTCACGAAGGGCCTCCTCTGCAAGTTTACGCTCGGTTATATCCTGGAAGGAACCGATGATTTGTGGACCTTCGCCCTCTTCGACTCGCTTCAACCCACGTACTTCCGTCCAGCGGTGTTTGCCGCCTGTGGTTATTACCTCTGCTTCTATTTTGAATGGTTCGCCATGTTCTAGGGTTTTGGCTATAGCTTCCTTGATGATGGGCCTATAAGCTGGGGTATAAAACTCAAGACCCGCATCCAGATCCGGTCTGTAATCCTTGGGAGCATCGAGAATATCGTAGACGCCCTGGGTCCAGTGAAGGGTGTTAGTGAATGGATTGGCTTTCCAGCCCCCTATGCGGTTGATTTGTTCAGATTGGCGCAGGAACTGTTCACTCCCACGAAGAGAATCCTGGGCAATCTTTCGATCCGTAATGTCATGAATAATTGAGAAGAGCACAGGCTCCCCATTCTGCTCAATCGGGGAGGAGTGAACCTCTACCGTTCTAACTTCCCCATTGGCAAGGCTGTGAGGAAAAATGAAGTAGTTCCGGCATTCTTGCAAGGCTAAGTTGCGTTCATTCTCAACTTTGTCCGGGGGCAAGATATTGATCTCCTGGATAGACATCGATCGTAACTGGGTTATGGTGTAGCCATAGAACTGCTCTGCAGATTTATTTGCATCGATTATTCTACCCGTCTCGGGTTCTATTAGGAGCATGATGGCGTCGTGTCTCTCGAACATCGTTCGGAACCGTTCTTCACTCTCTCGTAGCGCCTCTTCTGTCCGTTTGCGTTCTGAGATGTCAGAATGGGTGCCGATGACTCGCAGGGGTTTGCCATCTTCCGTCCGCTCTATGATCTTCCCTCGATCCAGAATCCATTTGTAGGTTCCGTCTTTACACAGAACTCGATGCTCGTTTTCATAGAATGGGGTCTCTCCACTTAAATGCCTTTTGAGGTCTGCGTAACATTGCTCCTTGTCGTCCGGATGCACTCTCCTGTCCCATTCGTCCAAGGTGTTCCCGATTTCATGTTCCTCATAACCAAACATGGCCTTCCACTGACTGGAAAAAAATACCTCGCTCGTCTGGGCGTTCCAGTCCCAAAGCCCGTCCCTCGCCCCTTCGAGGGCGAACTGCCAACGATCTTCACTCTCCCGCCATTGGTCTTTTGCATACTTTAGCCTCAGTAAGGAATTTACTCTAGCCAGGAGTTCCCGATTCGGAATTGGTCTGGCTATGTAACCATCCGCCCCTTGCTCCAGACCCTCAGCCTGACTGTCTGATTCAATGTGAAAGCTGGAAAGAAGAACCACATAGATATTCGAAGTCTTAGGATCTGACTTGATGCGTCTACAAACCTCCAGACCGTCAATGTCGGGCAAGACAATATCCAGGAGAATCAAATCCGGCTTGTGTTCGGCAGCCAAGTTCAGGCAATGTTCACCGTTGCTCGCTTCCAATACCTCATATCCAGCTCCCTTCATGATTCTTGACATACCTTGGAGCGCATGAATTTGGTCATCTACGATCAGGATTCTACCGGTAGTCCTATTTTTCATTTTAGCGTAACCTCATTGAACCATCGCTAACGTAAATGGCGCCTGACCCGATAGGAGCCGAATCATAAAGATCCTGGTATTTCTTTCTGGAGGCTTCTGCTTCTATCTGGAGTCTCTTGAGTTCCTCATTCTGGATTTCCAACTCGATCTGGTGGACCCGGAGTTCGTGGATGATCTTTTTAGAAGTTAGATCTTTGAGTTCATGCGACGCATCCAGCGACTTGCCGACTTGATCCTCAGCGGCGTCTCTTAGAGCGCTCTTGCTGGTAACATTGTCCAGGTCCTTTTTATCTGTCACTAGTTTTCATCCTTGCAATTGTACTAATTGGCTGTCTTTAATAATCAACCCGGTTCTTTAGATGTTAAACTGTGGTCCAAATGATGTCTCCGTTTTTTCGGATGAAGCGTTTTTCCATGGCATAGGTATCTATTTCAGACGCAAGCACCCTTTCAAATTGAGCCACATCGGCGGCCAGGTCATCAGGATGCGTCAATTAAGCCCACGTCATACAGCTCAGTTCCTGTTGGGAATATCCGAGTATATTGCATAAAGCCGGATTTACCTCTAACCAGCCCTTATCTAATGACGTGATAGCAATGCGACCATCGGAATCTCAAAATAGCTGAGAAGACGGGCCTCGCTTTCTTTCAAAGCCCTTGTGCGCTCCTGTATTAGTATCTCGAGGCCTTGCCATGGTACAATCGGTTGGCACATCTGAGAGCGACATCTAAGCACAGGCTGCTCGTTCAATTTTGAATGAACCTAGTCAATCGATGGGAAATAGATCTGGAATGTCGTACCTGCCGATGGTTGACTATCACAGGTGATCATCCCACCATGTTTTTCCACAATTCCATAAACAACGGCCAGACCAAGTCCCGTTCCTTTGCCCTTTTCCTTGGTAGTGAAGAATGGCTCAAAGATGCGCTTTACTGTTTCGCTGTCCATACCCTTTCCTGAATCCGTTACAGAGAGCATCACATATCTGCCAGGTTTTGTGTTTGGGTAGCCACGGCAGAACTCCTCATCCAATATAGTGTTTTGAGTTTGTATGAGCAGTTTACCCCCATCCGGCATGGCGTCCTTGGCATTTATAGCAAGATTCATCAATGTCTGATCAATTTGGGAAGGGGAGGCGTTTATGGTCCAAATGTCGTCAGCCATGACCAGCTCAATTTCTATTCTCCTGGTCATGACCGGGGTGAGCAGAGAACTAAACTGTCCAACAATTGTGTTAAGATTTAACGGCTCCAGCTTTACAGTTGTCTTCCTGCTGAACGCCATCATTCCGTTGATCAGTTCAGCGCTTCCTTCGACTGCTTTTTTTATCATTTTGAGATCATGTCTGAATGTTTCGGGTAAATCAGGGCTCGACAAGATCAAATCCACGTAACCAGTCACGACTGAAAGCTTGTTGTTAAAGTCGTGGGCAAAACCGCCGGTAATGGTACCTATGGCCTCCATCTTTTGGGCCTGAAACAGTTGTTCTTGAAGCTGCATCTGTTTAGTGACATCATGTTTCACAGCGACGAAGTTGATCAGCTCCCCTGAATTGTTGTAAACTGGGGAGATAGAATTGTCTTCATGGTATTCAACGCCGTCCTTTTTCCTGTTTATAAATCTCCCTGACCATATCTTTCCCGCTTTTATAGTGGCCCACATGTTGGCGTAAAAATCTTGGTCCTGCTGGTCGCCTTTGAAAATATTAGCGCTTCGACCTATGAGTTCCTCGCTGTTGTATCCGCTAATTGTCTCCTCCGCCGGGTTGACATATTGGATTGTCCCGGCGGAGTCAGTTATGACAATACCCTCCGCAGCATGCTCAATCGCAGCGAACAGCATTTTCTGAGTTTCCTGCGCCCTACTTCGTTCAGTAATGTCTCTTACTATTGCCTGAAGGTATCTCTTGCCTTTCACAGTGAGCGCATTCAGGGTTGTCTCTACGTCGAAAAGCGAACCATCCTTTCGACAATGTTTCCAAAAAAATGTTTGTGGATTGGAGTTTAAGGCACGCTCAATGTGTTTGAGCGCCATCTCCCGCGAATCAAGGCCATCCGGCTGCCTTTGAGGCGAAAACTCCATTGGCGTATGACCGACTATATCTTGTTTTTTCAGACAGCCATACATTTGGAGGGCTTTAGGATTGCAGTCAATGAACGTGGCGTTGTCCAATATCAAAATCCCGTCATTGGCGCTCTCAAACAGAATGCGAAACCTCTCCTCACTGGTTCTTAACGCCTCCTCCGCTAATTTTCGATCCGTAATGTCAGTCACAGCGATACGCGCTTCGTAAGTTGAGCCGTCGGTCCGTTGCTGTTCAATAGCTTCCCTTCGGAGACTTTCGAGACGGGCATAAAATATAGACCCATCTTCACGTCTGAGATTCAGTTCACAACTCTGCTTCTCTTCCTGTCGAAACACCCCGATAATATGGCGGTAATACTGGTCTTCGAACTCAGTGTCTACAAATTGTCCAAAACGCATATTAATAAGCTTTGAACGAGGCGCCCCGAGTAGCTCTGCCCCTGACAGGTTGGCCTCACTGATGATCCTCTTGTGGTTCAAGGTGAAGTATCCTACAGGCGCAAAGTCATACAGATCTTGGTATTTTTCTTTGGATTCCTCCAGGTTGGCCTGGGTCGTTTTGAGTTCCTCATTCTGCATCTCCAGCTCAGCCTGATGGACCTGAAGCTCGACCACACTCTTCTTCGCCTGTTCTTTTACCCTTAAGCTTTCGATTCCGTATGAGAGGTCATCTGCAAGCTGTCCCAGGAATTTGATGGTCTCCTGGGAAAATACGTCCGCCATTGAGGCGTAGATGTTCAAAGCCCCAAGGATCCTTCCTTGCGCAATCAAAGGAATTGCCAGGGATGCGGCGTAGCCTCGTTTGATCCCCTCATAGCGCCACGGTTCCATATCAGGATCGGTACAGAAAAAATTTGATAGGCAGGGCTCGCCGGTTCGGATCGCTGTTCGGGTCGGTCCATTTCCGGCCTCATCTTCGGACCAGGTCACTCTGACCGTGTCTAAATATCCTTCCTCGTGTCCGCTGTGAGCTATTGGGCGCAACGTTTTGTCTTTATCATGCTCGGCGTAGCCAACCCAGGCCATGCGGTAGCCACCAACCTCAACAAGGACTCTACACACGTCCGAGGTAAGTCCAGCTTCATCCTGGGCCCTTAAGATAGCTATATGACATTCTGTAATCGCCTTTAAGGCGCTATTTGACTTGATTAGTTCGGCTTCCAAAGAGTGAGTTCGGAGCAGCGCCTTCGCGTAAGCGACTAGCACTTTTGGTTCGACGGGATGCGTCAGGTAAGCTTCGGCTCCCCCCTCAAGTCCCTGCTCTGTGGACTCGGTGTCAAGGTAAGTGGCG
>CAJBEZ010000015.1 GCA_903952205.1 uncultured Desulfomonile sp.
CGCCAGTATTCTAGAAGCAGGCAAATCGGATATGTTTAAAAGAGTGCGGTGCCGTACCTTGCCTTTTTCACGGAAGGATTCACGGATCAGGGCGCAAGGTCTGGAATTTCTGTTTGGGACTATATCGACATGCATGTAGACTAATATATCATAACTTAATTCATTGTCAAGCTTATTATGACCATATTACATGTATACTAATAAAAAATCCAGTCTCATCCTTTTTCTAATTATATCCGAAATTTAAACCTTGTATATTACCTCTGTGTCGGTGAAGATCCGTTGAAGGCTCAGGAAAACAAAGGCCTATGAAAAAAACATTTCCAATGGACGTCTCTCAGGGACAAATTTCTTGGGGATCTCTCCACTGTTCCATTCCTTTGAAACATACAGGGCGCAATAGCAGCTTCCGTAATCTTTAAAGTCCGCTTCCCGATAGACGCATGGACAAATGATATCCTTGTCTTTCTCCCTGTTACCCGATGCCAGTCTACATGGACATGACATGTGCCCGTATCTGTTTTTGTTTTTTATCAAGGACTCGAGAAGGTCAAAAACCTTCTCCTGATCAGTATTGAAATAATAGCCCTTGGCCTCCTGCAATTTCTGCAGCGTCTCATAAAGTCGTTTTATTTCTTCTTTTTCAGGCAATTTCCAATCTCCTAACATTCATCTTAAGGTTAAGGGATATAAGGCCTATTTTAATCAAAACAAATCCTCCAACATTGCAATACTCTCAATGACGTGTTCCGGCGAGAAAGCATATCTCGGAATGTCCTCAAGAGATGTCGATCCCGTCAGCACGAGCGTTGAAGACATGCCCGCTTTGATCGCAAATTCTACGTCGGTGTCCATGCGGTCTCCGACTACAAGACATTCTTTGCTGGGAATTCCCAACCTTTCCAAGGCAATCTCCGCCATGTCGGTCGCAGGTTTCCCAAAAACACGGTCAGGCTTTTTACCCGCCGCTGTCGCTATCGAAGAGACAACGCTGCCGGCTCCTGGACTAAATCCGTCAGCTTCCGGGTAAGTAGGGTCCATATTCGTCGCCCAGAATAGAGCCCCTTCTTGAATCGCTTTGTGGGCTCGTTTCATTTTCTCATAAGTGAAGTCCCTGTCAAGCGCTACCACCACAACTTGCGCTGCCGTCGGACTATCAGAAATTCTGGCTCCTGCAGCCTCTAACCCCTGTATCAGTCTTTTCGATCCAACAACCATGACATGGGCCCCTGCAAAGTTTTTTTGAACCTCTCGCAAAAGGGCGGAAGCTGAAGTTATGACCTGATCCTTGGAAACAGGCAGCCCCATATTTGTAATTTTCTCAGCCAAGTCTTCGGCCAGAGTGGTTGCGTTATTTGATAGAAACAGCCACTGGATTCCAGACTCTGCGAGTTTCCGATAAACCATTTCAGCGCCTGATATTAACACTGAACCGTGGTAAAGAGTTCCATCTAGGTCAGCCAGGATAGCTCTATATTTCATTTTGTACCATCAACGTCTTGTCCCAGGCCAAGAATAAAATTCCCTTCAAGCTCCCGGGAATCGACTAGTCTAAGGTTCCACCTGGCATTGACAAAAGATGGCGACAAGTTTAGGGCCGCTTCAAAATCAGCCCTCGCCGCAGTATAGTTCCCCACCTTGAAAAAAAAGAAACCTCTATTATTCAAAACTAGTGGATCTGTTGGGGCCAAAGAGACGGACTTCTCCAGATCCTGGATAGCCCGTTCAAGATCTCCCAGAAAAAAACTCGCCACGCCTCTCATGCTCAAAGATCTTGGCTCATCCGGGCTGAGTTTGAGGACTTGTTCAAGTTCTTTGAAAGCCTTCTTATAATCATCCTTTCGCAGATGAACCAAAGCTTTGTCGTAGATTACCCTTGGGTCATCTGTCAGGGTTTCCAGAGCCCTCCCAAAATCGGTTTCCGCTGCATCATACATACGTCTTTGGTATTGAGCTTCCCCTCTCAACATATAGATTTCACCGTCCGCTGGATCCACTTCACAGGCTGTGGTCAAATCATTGACCGCTCTTACATATTCTTTGAGTTGGAGGAGAACCTTTGCTCTTGCCCTATATGGTTCCACAAGCTTTGGGTCGAGTTCGATAGCGGTATTGAGACTGGCCAACGAATCATCCAGCTTCCCATTCTGACTGTATAGTTCCCCTTTTAATAATTTTCCTTCCGCATTATTTGGGCATTTACTGTCAATCTGTCTTAGGATTGACTCCGCCTCTTTCCAATTCTTGGAAAGGATATACGCTTTGGTCGATAGTAGCAAAACCTCTGGACTGTTGTTCTTGTCTTGAAATTTCGATAACAAATCAAGGGCCTTCTCTGGTTTGTTGATCTTCAAATATAATACAACCCTCTCTCTTCTCAATCTCTCGTCATTAGGACGTAGAGCTTCCGCCCTAGTGTAATCGGCCAACGCCCCCGAATAATCTCGCATTTTCGAGCGGACACCGGCCCTTAGAATGAATCCTTCCGGCCTTTCTGGGTTAAGATTGGTGAGAATATCCAAATCCTCTAGGGCCTTTCGAGGCTTACCTTCTTTCAAGAATACATTAGCTCTGGATTCCAATGCGGAGGGAAAACCTGGATCATAAACTAAAGCCCTGGTATATTCATCATGGGCCTTCAGATAGGCCCCACCCTTGTCATATATCATGCCCTTCAATGTATACGCCCGAGCCGTTCCGGGCCTAGTCCTAAGGAAATTTTCCAATGCCAGGGAAGCCTGGTCTAATTGATCGATCATGACCAAACACTCGGACTTTTCAAGCAATATGTCAGGAAAACGTTTTGATAAGCCCATTGCAGTGTCTAGATCTTCTAGCGCCCTGAAAAAGTCCTTGATTTCTTTAAAGGCAAGGGCTCTTTGGAAGTACAAAGACGCTAGTTTCTGAGACGTCAACCCCGGTTCCTGAAGGTGATCATCAAGTAATTCAATCCTCTTCAACGGTTCAGTGAATTCCAAGTTCCCTATATCCAACTTGGATTCCGCCCGAACAAATTTCTCAAATGGAGGTAGGTTCAGAAAGAGAACAACGGTTAACAATATTGAACGTTGAATAACCGCATGAAATTTCGAGAGGTTACATCTCCCTTCCATAACTTCCAAATTTTTGACGCAACAAAAAAGTTTCAAGATGAATTCCGACAACTGGAGGTTAGTGTAGAGTATTTCTGCATCTTGATCGACAAGAGAAAATTAGATGGGTTTAATTGAAGAATCGCTATCGCCGGATCGTTTAGGTTAACTTGATCTTGATCTCCTCGATCAAAGCTTCCAGAATCTGGTCGAACTGGCGCCTCATCGTCATCATGTTATGCCTCATCTCCAAGATCACTTCAACCCCCGGCAGGTTTACTTCAAGTTCATTTACCAGATTGGATATAATTCTAATCCGTTCAATCTGGTCCAAATAGTACACTTTCTCCTGGCAACGCTCCACTGCCGAGCATTTGATAAGTTCTTCTCGTTCCAACTCATCAAGGAAACTCTCCTGAACACCAAAGATCTCAATGACCTGCTGTTTGCGGTAGTAGTTTTCATCCATGTTTCAATCTCGGACTTTCTGAAGGTTTTGTTCCGACCATGTCAGGATTATTATCCCTTAGAAATTCTTAGGCTCAGGTTGATGAGTCATCCTCAGAGTTTAATAGATTGACGTAGATCGCCTTTGTAAAAACGATCAAGGGTCTGGGCCGCTGCGACCGCTTCCTCTGCATCGGTTTCCGGAACCTGAATCTTAACTGTCACATAAAGATCACCGGGAACCTTAGTCTTGAGATTGGGGGCTCCCTTGCCTTTAAGTCGAAAACGCTGCCCACCCCGTGTTCCTTTGGGGATCTTGAGTTGCACTGTCCCCGTTGGGGTATCCACAGGAATGTCCGCGCCATTAATTGCTTCGCTAACTGTCACAGGTATTTCTACCTTGAGGGAATCTCCATCTCTCTTGTAAACAGGATGAGGCGCCACACGCGTTATTATGTATAAATCGCCAGGTGAGCCTCCATTACTGCCTGGAGCTCCTTTACCAGCCAATCGAATTTTTGATCCATCCTTGACTCCGGCTGGAATATTCACATCTATTGTCTCAGTTGAAGGTTTGAATCCAGAGCCTCCGCAATCCGTGCATGCGTCTCCTGCCCTACCAGTTCCACCGCAGTCCTGACATGTTCTACTAAAGTGTAAAGGCCCCTGAGCCACACTGGTTTGTCCTGTTCCATTGCAGGTGCGGCATACATCTCCCCCTGGCGGGCTGATTCGCCCGATTCCGGCGCAGGACTGACATTGTCCGCTGGATTGAATAGTTACCCTTCTGGATCCTCCATGGATAGCTGTGGTGAAATCAAGTTCAAGAGTCGACTCGACGTCCCTACCTTTCGAAGGGCCTTTGGAAGTCTGAGTTCCTCCGAAGAGATCGGTAAAAACGTCTTCAAAGCCGGAATATCGAGATCCTCCAGCATCATAGGATGTGGAGCCAAACCCTGAGAAGCCTCTTGATCCTCCAGACCGACCACCTTGATGGGTCCATTGTTTGTATTGTCTAGCCTGTTCGGGGTCGAAACCGGTCCTGAGTCCTTCCTCTCCAAATTCATCATAGATTTTTCTTTTTTCAGGGTCAGACAATGCTTCGTAAGCCTGCGATATAGTCTTGAATTTCTCCTCGGCTTGCTTGTCGCCCGGATTAATGTCAGGATGGTGCTTTCTCGCAAGTTTCCTGTAAGCTTTCTTTATGTCCCCTTCCGCAGCGTCTTTCTTGACGCCCAATACCGAGTAATAATCGCTACCAGCCATTTTTATTTCCCATCAGCGAGGAGTGACTCGAAACGAAACATCCGTGTAACTATTATTGGAAAACTATTCAAAACATTTTGCGCATAAATTTATTGACAGATTGCTAAATTCTGATCGTCTCAGATAATTAATTATGGATTCTTGTTTGTCAAGCTCGGGCCAAGAAATTATCACGCCAAAGATTCTTGCCAAACAATTATTCTACTTCTAATATTGCGGAAATTTAAATCGTAAGGTAGATTGAAGCATGATCATAGACTGTCACACGCATCTGCTGCCCCGCCGGGTAAAGACCGACCGGACAGAATGCGTTAGGAAAGACAAAGCGTTTGGAGCGCTTTTTTCCTCTGCCAAGGCTAAAGTTGCTTCTCCAGAGGAAATACTGACTTATCTCGACAATTCAAGAGTTGACAAGGCCATAGTGTTTGGGTTTCCGTGGGAAGACTATGAAACCGCGGCCCAAAATAACGACGAGATATGGGATTTTTATGAGAAATATCCCGATAGAATTATTCCTTTTGCCACTTTCTCAGTGCTAGATCCAGGGTTGGCGCATAAAGAATGCACTCGCACTCTTTCCGGGGGATTCGCAGGGGTTGGAGAGTTGGCGATGTACAGGAATGGATGGGCCACCGCTGACTTTGAAGCTCTGAGACCCTGTCTTGATCTGGCGGAGCATTTCAGAGTTCCAGTCATGATTCATGTAAATGAGCCCGTTGGTCACGATTACCCTGGCAAGATCTTTGTGGATCTCAAGGCTCTTTTTAAGACGGTGTCTGACTTTCAGGAGATAGATTTTATTCTTGCGCATTTTGGCGGAGGTTTTTTCATTTACTCTCTCATGCCTGAGATAGGGCCAAAAATGAAAAGGGTTTACATAGACACAGCAGCGGCTCCTTTCCTTTATGACAGCCGGATATTCTCCGTTGCCGTTCAATCATTAGGAGAAGACAAAGTGCTTTTGGGAACCGATTTTCCTTTGCTGGGATTTTCTCGGTATGAGCTAATGCTGGATCAAGCTAATATTCAGGGGTATTTAAGGGCCAAGATATTGGGCGGCAATGTTCAGACAATACTGAACAGGAAACGCTGAGCAAAAGTCAACAATCAGTCTTGGCCAAGTTTGGCTTCAACCCTGGCTGACGTTTATCATTCTTAGGTTATTTCCTGATTTTCAACTTTGTCGCTTCTCCAAATGACTTTAACCTTGGCCCCCTCCCCTATTCCAAGTCTTTCGAAGGCTGAGGCTTTGTTTATAGCGATCTCCATAAAGCCAAAACTGTTAATGAGGGCCACCGGATCGTAATCAGGAACATCTTGGTAGGTTTTACACAATTTTTTGATACTCAATGAACCCACGTTAATTTCCTGAATAGGTTTCATGAGCATCTCAGGTTTTATGTTGACACACAAGTTGCCGAATCTGTCGACGTAAATAACCTTCCCTTGCAGAGCATAATCAGTCGAGGTTGCTTCCGGAAGCGGCAGACTCTTTGGGTCATCAACAATTGGACCGATGTCATTGAAACGGCTGCCTTTTGAAAGATACGCTGCGACGGGGGCGAAGAGGTCCCTTCCATGAAAGGTTGGATGGGGTTCGGGCATAAAAAATGAAGGATTACTGACTCTCCGGACATGAAACGGGTAAGCGTCTCCGTAAAATGGCGAGAAAACTCCATTGTCAGGTCCCACGAATAAATGTCCTTTATAGCTGACGACTATGCAACGCCTCTCAGAACCAACACCAGGATCCACTACGACTACATGAATAGTCCTTTCAGGATAATATCCAAAGAATCCATTGACAACCAGAGCCGCTTCCTTTGAGCAGAAGGGTTCAATGTCATGAGTAGCGTCAATGATTAGCGCATTGGGGTTTATGTTGAGGATAACCCCCTTCATTTGCGCCACATATCCGTCCCTTGTGCCGAAGTCAGTGGTTAGTGTTATGACCTGAGACAATTTAATCTCCTTGAACCGTTGCGATTTATTTGACTAATATTACAGTTTTTCGGGAATATACGGCAAGGGCGACAATTTCAGGCGATCTTAGGTTCTAGAGTTCTTGCTGCGATGGCGTCGGCTAAATTCAGATCGGCAATAGCGTCGTACGCATTTTAAAATGCAGCACGTTATTTTTATTGGAGTAAATTTTGTCATGGCGTAAAGCGTTGTCTCTGATAACTAATTCGGTTTTCTCCGCGCTCATCCCGGAAGTCTGTCTTCTGTGCGGCTCTGGAAATCTGGAGGGCTTGACTTCTATTTGCCCCGAATGCCGAACTTCTTTAAGATGGGTGTTGTCTCCCATCTGCAAGGTTTGCGGTAGGCCTCTGTCGACCTTCGAGAAAGAAAGGTCAAATCTGTGTGGAGCTTGCCTTTCAAATCCACCTGTTTATGACATGGCAAGATACGGTCTATATTATGAAAACTTAGTGCGCGTAGCGATAACACGATTCAAATTCAACGCGTCCTTATACAGTTCCAGGCCACTTGCAGATCTCCTAATCGAAACTTTTAACAGATATTATGTCAACGAAAAGTTCGATGTGATTCTTCCTGTCCCTGTTCACACTAGACGTCTTATGGCTCGTGGATTTAACCAGGTGACGATACTTTCTGAAAAACTTGCGAAAGCCACAGGAATACCTTTGGACAGGACGAGTTTAGTAAAGACAAAGAATACAGAGCCTCAAGTCAGGCTTTCGCGTGCGAAACGGCTTTTAAACCTCACCAACGCCTTTCAAATCAAGCAGCAGAAGACAATAGTAAACAAGAGGGTTCTTGTCGTGGATGATGTATCGACAACGGGAGCGACAATAAACGAGGCCTCAAAAGTGTTGCGAAAGGCTGGAGCCAATTATGTGGGGGTAATCATTTTGGCCTTTAGGATGCATAACGGAGCTATCAAAGCCATAAATGACGACACGAAGAATTCGTAACTAGAGCCATACATGAACATTTGCGGCGTTCATCATTGTCGTTTAGAATTCACTTGCGGATTGCCAAAATGATAAGGAGAGTTAAATCATGGCGCTGAAAACACCTGAAGAATTTGAAACAAGTCTTAGGACTAGAAGTCCTAAAGTATTTATGAACGGGAAGAGAGTTGAGAGTATTTTTGAAAACCCGAATACCCGGACTGTTTTAGAATCGAACAAGGCCAGTTATCGATGGGCCCTCGATCCGGAATATTCAAAGATCATGACCTGCCATTCGCCTCTTGTAAATGACACTGTCAACCGTTACACCCACGTTAGCTCAAGTGTTGAAGATCTGGTCGCAAAGGCTGAGGCGGGAACTTTTACAGCCGAGAATTTGGGAACCTGTATTTACAGGTGCGCCGGTTATGACGCATTTCACTCATTGGCTGCCACAACATGGGAAATGGACCGAGATTTGGGTACAAAATATCATCATAGGTTCTTGGATTACCTGAAAATGGTTCAGATCGAAGACCTTTCCGTAGCTGGTGCGCTTACGGAACCAAGAGGTCACCGCATGAAAAGGGCCATAGATTGGCCGGACCCCTACCTCGCCTTGAAAGTGATTGAGAAGAATTCCAAGGGCATTGTCGTGAGGGGCGCAAAAATCAATATAAGCGGAGCGTACGCCTGTCACGAACTGGTGGTGCTGCCTCAGGGGACAAGGACTGAAGAAGAGGCGGATTACGCTTTAGCGTTTGCCGTTCCTTCCGATGCTGATGGGATTACTTATGTATGTCAGTACTCACCATATTCGGCTGAGAGAGATTTGGCTGAGGATCTCCATGAACTGGGCAATCCTGTCTTTGGTCAACGGGAGACCGCTATGGTGGTTTTCGACAATGTATTCGTCCCTTGGGAGAGGGTCTTCCACTGCGGAGAAACGCCATATTCATGGAATCTCGTGTCCCGTTTTGCCCGCACCCATCGAATGACTTGTGGTGGCACCTGTAAGGTAGGCTTCATGAATCAAATCATCGGAGCATGCAAACTCATCCAGGAATACAAGGGACTTGAGCTGGTTCCACACATCAACGAAGAATTGACCGAGATGATAGTGCTTCGGGAAACGGGGCGGGCTTGTGGACTCGCTGCCGCCCGCTTGGGGACTGAGGATCCAGTGGGATCAGGTGTGTTTCTCCCTGACGAATTGATGGGCAATGTCTCGAAGCTCAACATTGGCAACGCTTTTTGGCGGGTAATGGCCCTTGCTGGAGACATCGGAGGAGGTCTCATTGTTACAATGCCATCTTTGAAAGAACTCAAGAATCCCGAAACCAAGCGTTATGTGGAGGAATTTTTCAGCTTTGGTTCTGATAGTCCCACCGAAGATATTTTAAAGACCCACAAGTTGCTGCAAAACTGGACGGCCGGACAGCATGGTGTTGGAACATGGCATGGAGCCGGCCCGGTAATGGCCCAGAAAATAATGATAGAAAGAATTGCCGATTTCGAGCACGAGAAAAATCTGGTCAGAAAACTCCTCAATCTGAAAGGAACTTCTTAACAACTCTAATTACAAACAAGTTTTTGGATTTATTAGATCTATTTCTCTAAGCCCTGATTCTGAGAAAAATGGTAAACAGCGTCCAGGGCTTGGTATGGGCTAACCTGCGCTCCATATTGCGAGATAGGGTATCGTATGCCTCGCCTGAAAAGCGTGTCAAGATTCTTTAGTATCCTGCCGCAATCTTCAGGCGGAAGCCCTATGGCGAGTTCATCGTCAGAGGCATGGCCAAATCTTCTTTCCCCATAACAGGGAATTGAGATAGCTGGTTCACGATCTACGAAACATCGGCCTATGACATCTGAACATGAAGTTTCTCCCACGGAATAAAAAACGAGTCTCTTAAATTTGTCGTACTGGATTGCGTTTACCATCAGAGACATTTGCGCTGGATTCCCGTAAATGAGCGCCAGGTCGGGCTCAAATGGATCGTATGCTAGAGGAGCGAGCATGAACGCTTTATATTTGCCGTATGGTATACGCTGTATAATTGATTCGCAAAGAGCAGCGTCCTCCTGTTTTTCCAACCAGACCTTGCTCCGCATCTCACCACTGGTCACAAACGGGTCGAGTTCCGACAAACCGAGAACAGACGAACATCCCTGTGTGACAAGGTCATCAGCCGTCCCGCCAATCGTCCAGTCGAAGGTCCTTACTATAGTTATTAATTGACAAAGGGAGAGCTTCTCCGTTGGACGCCTCAACCATTTGTTGGATTTGAGCTCCTCCTCGGTTTCCAATAACTTCAATCCCACGGGGAAAGACTTTAAACGCAAAAAACGCTCTATGCCTCGGGTCCATTCGGACCATTTGATCTTTTCGTTTTCCATTTCCATCTTCCTCTCTAAATGGTTCAAGCAGGTTCCAGCGAATTATTTGGCCCGCTCCAGAGAGAACTGGCGATTTAGGATGGCAGCAATCAATTCCCTCTCATTCCTTGCAGGATTGTGTAGGATGGTAACGCATGCGCCGACTGCTTCAGATGAGTGAGCGTCGCTTCCTCCAACCTTTATGAGACCCAACGCGTCCGCTACCTGTCCAGCAAAATTGTTCTCCTCATCTGTCACTTTTCCGTTACATACTTCTACCGCATGAACCTGTGACAGAGTGGGATTGTCAAGAGCGTCGGACACATTCATCTGAAGCATGCCGAAGCCAAACAACAAGAATCCTCGAAATGGATGAGCCGCGATGGCAAGCCCGTTTTCCGCGTCAACAATCATCTTGAGTTGTTGGGGGGTTAAAAGTCCTTCAGGTTCGGTTTCAGTTCCAAAAACCAGTATGTCTCCTCCCGTTGTTGTGACTTCTATGCCCCTGAATACTGCAATTCCATATTTCTGGCTGAGTTCATCGGCTTTTTCAGCACTCCAGACCCGATTGTGTTCAGTCAGACAGATTCCCTCGAGGCCGACATTAACAGCGGCGGCCATCATTTCATCCGGAGTCATCTCGCTGCACGGTGATAACGCGCTAGTATGACAATGAAGGTCTATCCTCATGGGTTCAGTAACCTCATAAATTTTCGGGGTTAATTTTCATTATGGTTTTCAATTCAGGGTTTTCCTGAAAAAATGTTCGTACAAAGTTAACAGAATCCAGATTTGGATTCGACCGCATCTCTGAAGTCAAATTTCTTACAAGTTCCGCCCTGACTAGGCTCCTTATGCTGTCGACCATCAATATGGCCAAATGTCTACACCCATTGCGGCCAAGCTCTTTCTTTATTCTTCCCTCGACCTGCGAGTCAATCTTCCAACCCTCGGCTTTTAGGAAAACAGGTTCGGCAAGAACGCATCTGACAGTTGTAAAGCGCTTAATTCTTGCATGGACCGACTCGATAGTCCGGCTGGGCCAATCCACATTGATCTCGCATTGCATTGCATAGAGTTCGTCTTCCAGCACGCCGGACGCCACTCTTCGTGATTCTCCTTGTTTTTGAACTCCACATGACTTCATCCTGGAATATATAGGCATATTGTTTAAATCCAATTTCAGGTCCTCCCTCAGTCAATGTTTTGGAAAGCGGCGCAACTATCTTTCAGGCGGGGGTTGGCTCCAAGGACTTTGATCATCTCCGAGCCTATGACCACATCATTGAGAAATATTTTAGGGCCATCACCACAAGCCCTGATTTGCTCCCCTCCTTTAATAGCCGCTTTTTCGAGTTCTTGTACTGTTATGGCGTTTACAAGCATTTCCATGGCTTCCAGTACTAGATCAGATATCCAGTCGGAGCCTTGAGGGCCCCCAAGCAGTTCTCGGACAATTTTTGTCATTCCTGGCCCCACTCTAACTCCAATGAGTTTCTGCGCCAACGGAAACATCTCTGGAATTACACATAGAACGTCTCTCTTAACAGTGATGTCTGATTTTCTGATATCTAGTGTTGGGGCCTTGATTTCAAGACCTATTGAAACCCCAAGGATATTGTCCCCTGCAGTCAACTCCACTGACCAGGTTCCAGGTCCTAATTCGGTTACAGTTGTGAGGCTGTTCATCTGAAAATCCACTATCATTTCCGATCACCTCCCAGGGGATCAATAAATTGGTTCGGTTTATTTTTCATAACATGCTTCCAACGAGGATTCTTGCTCCTATTATTATCAGGACTACTCCTCCGGCCCATTCCGCCCATTTACCCAGACGTTTTCCGGCTTGATCGCCAATTTTCATGCCGACCAAAGTCATCAGGAATGCGATTAATCCAATGAGAGCGACGGGAGCCATAATTTCCATGCCGATTAAACTAAACGAGATACCTACCGCCAAGGCGTCCAGACTAGTAGCTACTGATAGACCAACAAGACTCCATCCTTTAGTTGGGTCAAAACCCTCAAGGCGCTCTTCCTCTTTTCCAGAGTCCCTAAACATTTTCAGTCCGATGAATGTCAATAGTCCAAAGGCTATCCAATCGTTCAGTCCCCAGAACACATTGAAAATAGCCACTCCACCCAACCAGCCAATGAATGTCATCAGTGATTGAAAAAGTCCAAAATGCCACGTAAGCCTGAAAATATGGCGGAATGTTACATTGACCAAACCGCTGGAAACAGCGAGCGCAACAGCGAACGCATCCATGCCCAAAGCGATGGCTACACCTAAAAGAGCCAGATTATCCACTAGTTAATATTCCCATGATTTGATGTGTGTATTCCCTCAGTTTGAATGTAACAAATGCTCCCAGCCTGCGTCAATAAAGGATCGAACAAATGTAGACAAGGATAGATTTTAGAACAACTTGACAGCGATGTTCTGTATGATGAATTCATGTTGGACATGTTAACTATAGGACTCTATGTTGCCGTATGGACATTTTTTGTGGTAATTGCTTCAATCATCAGCAACGGAAGTAAAGCCTATGGCAATCCAACACTCTCACTCTGACAAGATTTCCGATGGAAAATCTGAAAATCGAGCGCAAGATCGTATCGCTATAGCCTTTTCGATTACTTGCGCATATACGGTGGTGGAGACAGTTGGTGGAATCCTATTCAACTCTTTGTCTCTATTGGCCGATGCGGGACACATGTTTTCGGACGCAATGGCTCTTGGTCTTTCCTGGGTCGCTATCCGAATCGGGAAACGTCAAGCAAGTGATCGCCTAACCTATGGGTTTTCAAGGTCGGAGATCCTTGCCGCTCTTTTAAATTGTATCGTTCTTTGGGCAATAGTAGGTTTGATCTTTTACGAGGCGATTCAGCGGATATTTAATCCAGGAATAGTCCAAGGTTTTGGTGTGTTTTCAGTAGCCACGGTAGGTTTGATATTGAATCTAGCCATGGCGGCAATCCTTTTTTCAAAACGGCACGAAAGCCTCAATGTCAAAGCCGCATTTCTCCATGTGTTGTCTGACGCTCTTGGTTCAATAGGGGCACTGGTGGCGGGGCTTGTCATACTTTGGACAAGCGCTTTCTGGATCGATCCGGTCATCAGCATTCTCATTGGCGTCCTTATATTGATTTCATCATGGAGTCTTCTCCACGAAACCGTCAACATACTTATGGAAGGTGTTCCCAAGGGAATGAATGTGTCGGCCATAGAGAGCGCGATAGTTAAGATTGATGGTGTTTGCTGTGTTTACGATTTACACATCTGGAATATTTCCAGCAAACAGGTTAATCTTTCGGCTCATGTGGTCCTATCGGAAGAAGGCGTGGATTCTGTCGGAATTCTAAGGGAAATAGGGCAAATGGTGAGTAGAGATTTTGGTGTGAGCCATTCGACAATCCAGATTGAGACTTCTCACGACAACAGATCACTGTCCGACCTTGGGGTTTGCCGTCCTGGAACCTCGTGTGAAGGCCGGAATGAGCCGTAGATCAAACTCTGGATGTTGTGAAGTTTCATGACACGGGAGCAGCCAGAATATTGGAGAGGTGTTTGCAATATTGAGAGGTGAGTCAATTAATGGAACTAGCGAATTCACAGAGAAAAATCTTGTTCGCCAATTTGATGACCAGAGAATGTGGGCGCCAATTTTTGTTTTGGTTGCGATATTCATCTGGCGAATCATCATAACCGTTTCAGTTAATCTTATACCGGATGAATGCAGCTATTGGGCATGGTCCAGACACTTGGACTGGTCATATTTTGACAATTCCGGAATGGTCGCTTACCTCATAAGACTGTCAACCGAATTCTTCGGACGATCCACACCCTTTACTGTTAGGTTTCCCTTCCTGTTGATCTCCATAATTTTTACTATTTTGATTTATTTGACTGGAACTCGACTCTCCGGGTCCTGGAAAGTCGGATTACTCTCGGCCCTGTTCTTCAACTTGACACCCATTTCACTTTTGGGGGGTAGCTCAGCGGTGCATGACAATCCCTTACTGATGTTTTGGTCTATGTCATTGTGGTCAATGTCAAAGTTTATAGGAACCGAGAATCATAAGTATTTCTATGTAGCAGGTTTAAGCTCAGGCCTTGCCATACTGAGCAAGTATACCGGCGCACTGCTATTGCCGTTTATATTGTTGTGGCTACTTTCTTCCAATCGGTATCGATCCGCTTTATCAAGAAAAGAACCATGGATAGGAGCGCTAATAGCCACATTATTTGTTTTACCAATTTTGTGGTGGAACTTCACTCACGATTGGGCGTCATTCAAGCACATATTATTTATCGGAACGGGTTATTCAGGCGTTTGTAGGAAGATCTCAGACGGGCTTGGTTACCAGTTGGCGCAAATTATAACCATTTCTCCTCTATTCTTTATTTCGGTCGTGGCGTCAATCTTTGTTGCGATTGCGGCGGAATTGCGTAAAAGCGATGACAGTAAAGCGTTGCTGCTCTGTTTTGGTTTTCCACTTTTCTTGTTTTCTGTGATGTCGTTTAGAGGACACGCAGAAGCTAATTGGGGAGTGATGGGATATGTGTCAACAGGTATTCTGACAGTAATGATCTTTACTGATAGGGATAATCCTATTTCAAGGCTTTTCCCCTCATACTCGTCTTTAAGGAAATTTGCAATTGCAGGCGCTTCCGTCTCAGTTCTTATGGTCATCATAGTCGTGTTACATGCTTGGATAGGGTTGTTGCCGGCTTCTGTCGAGAGAACTCTCGCAAAAAACGACAGAATTATCTGGGAGACGCGAGGTTGGAACGGCCTGGGAAAATATCTAGTCACAGTCATGGCCGAAGGAGATGTCCTCGCATCAGACAGCTATCAGAATTGCGCCCTATTGGAATTCAATGTCCCTGGTCAGCCATCTGTACGATATCTATCCCCATGGGACCGACCGACGCAGTTCGATGTTTGGAACAGATCCTACGATGACCTGAAGGGTAAAAATATTCTATTTGTGAGTTCAAAGCCGCTCGAACCGTCAAGCTCGGTATTAATGACCATCTATGAAAATTTTGCCAGAGTGGAACAGATCCCGGCCTATGATGTTATGTATCACGGAGAGTCAATTCGTAAGATATATATTTATCGTGGTCATGACTTTAATCCATTTGAACCGCGGCGTCTCGGGCCAAGATCTCTTTTCTATTCGGGCCTATAAGTTGAAGCGTATTTGCTCATTATTAAGCCTGAGAATCGGCGTTTTAGTCGGACTCCGGGTTTGATACAGGTCTGAGAGTGAAGGTTTCGTCGTTATCTTGATCTACTGTCAATCCATAATATTCAAGAAAGTCCCTCATTGGCCGGCCAAAAAAAAGGGCCAATATCTCAGGGCCGATTCCCATCCTTTCTCCTATGAATTCGCGAACATGATTATCAAAACTTAATAATTCTATTACTTTTTCAACCGTCTGTCCTTTTGTAGCTCCCAATCTCGAGATCTCCCGCGAGAAATTTTCTTGGGAGCACTTCTCCTCATGTCTCTGGATAACCTTCCATATTTGGTCTGTAGATTCGAACAAGTCTTTTCGATTCAGAGGTCTCGCCTGTTCTGAAACGTCTTGTCGTTCAGGGTTCCAACACTCCTGAATTCTGCACTGTACCGGTCTATCATCATAGATTACGCATTCTCTGTTCCCTTTCTGAAAAAAAATGCACGACTTTTCACCCGGTGTTTCTCTAATTTTTATTCTTTCTTTATCATTGATGAAACTTTGTTCGTGAACAGTGTCAAAAACGATTTCGCCTTTTCTGACCGTATATACATCTTTTGGTCCCAGTCTGCCTGATTCAAACAATCGAATATCTTCTACGTCGAGAGTAGGGCTTCCTTTTATGCAACATTCACCGCATTTTATGCAATACGGTCTGGTTTCGTAAGCCGCTTTTAAGAGTAGGCTTCGCACTTGAGCCCATATTTCTTCCTGCGTCCGCGTTTCCGTATCTTCCGACCTGGGACCTAGGTCCTGTAAATCCGGCATTACCGATTTTAGAAGGGTCTCCGGGTCAGCCGACGATCCCACTTTCCATAAAACGTCTCTGGCCTCTTCTTTCAGAGCCGTCACAAAAAAACTCCACTCTGCTTTATTAAAATCGTTTTCCATTAGCGCCTTCCGAAAAATCTCTAGATATGTAGAAAAATGTGATCATTTCTATGATATAGGAAAAGAGGATATATTTAAAGAAGCCAAGGGTGAACGTCATCATTTTATGATTGAGTTCTATTAGACACTGAAACACCTAACTGAATCCGTTTGATGCGTTGATCAGTAATACTTTCAACATGGTGTACAGGAGAAATATGACCACAAATTTTATCATCACGGCAAACCTTAGCGATGATGATCGGAAAAGGCTATGCAACAGACCTGGAGTAGGATTGCAAGAATTGATCAGCCAGGTTTTTCCAATCATAGAGGATGTCAAAAAGAGAGGCGATGCGGCGCTGAGTGATTACTCACTGAGATTCGATGGAGCTAAGCTATCCCGTGATGAATTTAGGGTAACCGACACGGCTATCGAGGAAGCAATTAGATCAATAGCGCCCGAATTAAAAAGAGCTATGGTTGGTTCCATACAAAACATAACAAAGTTTCATGAATTTCAGAAAGAACCCCTAACCCGTGAGGTAGAAATCATAAAGGGGGTAGTTGCCGGAGAAAGGACTATACCGCTTAGGTCGGTAGGACTTTACATTCCGCGCGGCAAAGGATCTTTCCCCTCTATGATGATGATGGCGGCTGTTCCTGCCAAAGTCGCCGGTGTAAAAAGAATTGTAGCCGTAAGTCCACCTGACAAATTTGGGAAAGCCGACCAGGCCACACTGGCGGCAGCGGGTATGATTGGTGTGGATGAATTCTACACTGTTGGAGGGGCCCACGCGATTGCGGCCCTTGCCTATGGAACGGAAACCATCAAGCAGGTTGATAAAATAGTAGGCCCAGGATCAGGCTATGTTCTGGCGGCTAAACAGTGGCTTTCGAGTGAAGTTGACACGGGTTTGCCTGCAGGTCCAAGTGAAGCCGTTATTTTAGCGGACTCTTCCGCCGATGCGATCCTTGTGGCCACGGACTTATTGATAGAGGCTGAACATGGTCCCGATTCGTCTGCCTATATCGTGACGCCTGACCCGTCTCTTGCCAAAGAAGCGCTGGATATTCTTCCTCGCCTCCTAAATAATTTGCCTCAGGATCGGCGTTCCTATTGCGAAAAGGTGCTCTCCAATTCCGGAGGGATTGTGCTCGCGTCCGACATGGATGACGCCATTAGATTTGTGAATGAATTCGCCCCGGAACATCTCCAGATAATGACAAGTAACCCAAGGGAACTCCTCGCGCGAATTTCAACAGCGGGAGAAACTCTGTTAGGCCGTTTTACCCCCGGAACATTGGCCAATTATTCTATTGGTCCCAACGCCATCCTTCCGACTTCAGGTTTTGGGCGAACAGCGTCAGCCTTGTCGGTTAGGGATTTCACCAGGAAAATGTCTTTTGCGGAGGTGACTAAGGAGGGGTTTATGGCCATGGCCCCCAACACTTTGATTCTTGCCGATTACGAGGGTTTTCCCGCTCATGCGGAAGCGCTTCGTTACAGAATGACCACAATGGAGATTAAAGAATGATCGAACTGACTCATTTTGACGATAAAGGCCAGGCGGTGATGGTTGACGTCGGGGGTAAGCAAGTCACTGAGAGGGTGGCGATTGCTCGATCCCAAATCAGCCTAAAACCCGAAACTATGAGACTCATCCTGAGTGGAGAGTCCAAAAAAGGAGACGTCTTTGGTGTTGCCAGGATAGCTGGAATCATGGCCGCCAAGAATACATCAGCTCTAGTCCCCCTCGCCCACCCTCTTCCGCTGGAATCAGTCAAAATAGAATTTTTCCCCGATATCGAGCGCTGTCTCATAGAAGTCGAAGCTCGCGTCAAGGTGACAGCGAAAACCGGTGTTGAAATGGAGGCGCTTACGGCGGTTTCGGTAGCCAGCCTGACAATTTATGATATGGTCAAGGCCGTTGACAGGGGCATGGTAATTTCTGAAATCAGGCTCATGGAGAAATCGGGGGGAAGATCAGGCCATTTTGTACGGAGTTGAAATAATTTTCCGCACAGGAGTTTCACATGGCGGACGTTGGGTCGTTTGAAATAGAAAATCTGGAGAATGAAGATTTGATCAGGTTAATCGGGATTTTCTTCGGCCATGTCACAATTCATTATGGTATATGGTTCACGGAGGCAGCCAGGATCATAGGACTTGAAAGGGCCCTGGAATGCGAAAATAAAATTGTTCGCCGGCACGCTTCTGGAGCAATTAAAAGGCTCGCTCCCCACTTAAAATCCTACAATCAAGACGACATTTCAGCCATCTTTTCGAAGAAGCCTCGCAACGAATTGTTAATTTTGATCAGAGATATAGCAAAAACATGGGTTGCTGGAGACGGATTCTGGTTTCAGGCCATTGAGGGCAAAGAAGGGATGGCTTCGGCCAAGAATGTGAATGATTCATGCTGGTCTATTTTCGCAAGGTTGGAATCGTTCAAGATATTGGACTTCCTTGGCATTGATGGTAATGGGGGATTGGGCACGCTGGACAAGGCCCTGAGATTAAGAATTTATTCGAGCATAAATTCTCATTCATCAGAGTGGGACCAGGAAGGGAATTTGTTGTTTAGAATGACTGAATGTCGCGTACAGCAGGCCCGGAGGCGGAAAGGCATGCCCGACTACCCGTGCAAGTCAGCCGGGATAAGAGAATACACAGAATTCGCGCGTGGGATCAATCCCGACATCGTTACCGAATGCGTGTGGTGCCCGCCGGATGAAGTTCCAGAAAGCCATTTTTGCGCCTGGAAATTTAGACTGAAACTTGCCGGAACCTGACCAGGAATATATAATACGGCGCTGTTTTGGGTGAAAGGTGACTGGTCTGTCAACCGGAACAACTTCTTTTTGCGCGCTGTCTCATCTTGTCGGCGTCATCCGGCCTGTCAACTCCCTGATAGAACTCGGCCAGGTTTTCAAAACTGTTGTTTGTCAGCGGACTGCATGGTCCAAAGTTTTTCTCGGTTATCTCATGCGCTCTCAAAAGAAGGGCTTCAGCTTCCTGATATTGCCCGACTCCAACCAGAATTGAAGCTAGATTGTTCAGAGAGGAAGCCACATGCTGATGATATGGCCCGTAATTCTCCTCTGCTATGGATAGAGAGCGACGGTAAAGAGGCTCGCATTCCGCATATCTTTCAAGACTTTCGAATAGCCCAGCGAGGTCATTTAACGCAACGCCCACTTCCAGGCTGGAAGGCCCGTGCAACTTCTCTTGGACTGCTATGGCCTTTTCATAGTAAGGTTTCGCTGCGGGAAAACGACCCATAGCCCTATTTACAGAAGCCAGATTGTTAAGGCATGTCGCCATGATGGGTGTCTCCGGTCCGATCGATTCCTCTACAATACGCAGGGCTCTTCTTAGCGCAGATTCCGCTTTATTAAAAATCTCAAGCTCGAAATACGCTCCACCAAGATTGTTGTAGGCCAGAGCCACTTCCGGATGCTTTTCACCAAGTGTTTTTTGGCGTATTTCAAGTGATCTTTCCCAGAAAGGTAAAGCGTCTCTCAGTTTACCTTGAGTGCGATTCATTTCCGCCAGATTGTTGAGACAACGCGCCACTCCTGGATGCTCTGGTCCCAATTCTTTTTCAGCGCGCTTCAACGCTGATTCAGCCAATTCCAAAGCTTGTTCAAGTTTTCCTTCCTGGAATAAGTCCACTGCTTTTTTGTTTTCTTCTTCCCACATGGATTGCCTCCTAATGACGCGCAATAAAATGCTTTGCGAACAATAAGCGAAGAAATATAGCCTGTCCATCCAACAGGCCAATTTGCAAGAAACTAGGTATCTTTTGATTTCAAGTCAATGATGACGTACATTTAGTTAACTTGACTGATTCAGTAAGGAATTAATTTTCTTGAGATATTAAACTGTAAGGTGTAAACCTATTTACAAACTTGCGGGATTCATCTGGTGGAAGTCATGTCTAAAAGTTAAAACTGGATACTATTCTTGCAGGTGTCAAAGGGTTTTTCCTTAAGACATTAAATCGGATTTCTTAAAAATCGTTTACCTCGGTAAGTTACACAAGGAGGAAGAAAACTGATGGCTAATCTTCTCGTTGATGAGCGAGACGCTAAATTTGTGCTCTACGAGCAACTGAACATCGAAGAACTTTGCGAAGCTGAAACTTATTCCGAATTTTCCAGAGAAATGTTCGACATGGTGTTGGAGGCAGCGCAAAAACTGGCGGAGAAAGAACTGGCACCAACCAATGTAGAAGGTGATACGGTAGGAGTAAAACTGGAAAATGGAAATGTTTCTGTTCCACCTTCCTTCCATTCCGCCTACCAGAAATACTGTGAGGGTGGCTGGGCGGCCTTACCCATATCACCCGATCACGGTGGCCAGGGTTTCCCCAACGTCATGTACATCGCTACTATGGAGTTGTTCGTATCAGCCAATCAATCCCTGATGATGTATCCCGGCCTTACCATTGGTTCCGCCAGGTTGGTGCAGCTTTATGGTTCGGAAGAACAACAACGCATGTATATGGACAAAATGTACACTGGTGAGTGGTGTGGCACTATGTGTCTCACTGAACCTCAGGCGGGAAGTGACGTAGGCGCGTTGAGAACAAAGGCGGTCAAGAGACCGGATGGGACATATTCGATTTCCGGTGGAAAGATTTTTATCTCCGCAGGTGATCACGACCTGACAGAGAACATCATTCACATGGTACTGGCCAGGATAGAAGGCGCTCCGGCAGGCACCAAGGGAATCAGCATCTTCATAGTTCCTAAGTTCCGTTATGACGATGCCGGAAATCTTGTAGACAACGACGTTTCAACTATGGCCGTTGAAAAGAAGATGGGGATTCATGGGTCATCAACATGCGCACTGAATTTTGGAGAGAAGGATAATTGTATTGGCTATCTTCTCGGAGAAGAAAATCAGGGCATGAAGATCATGTTCAACATGATGAACGAAGCCAGGCTTTCTGTCGGTGTTCAGGGACTGGCTCAAGCCAGCACCGCGTACATGCACGCGCTTAAATACGCAAAAGAACGATTTCAGGGTCCTGAGATCTCAACCATGAAGGACCCAACCGCTCCCAAAGTTCCCATCATCCAGCATCCTGATGTCAGGAGAATGCTGATGTGGATGAAGAGCGTTACTGAAGGTATAAGGGCCTTACTTTATTACGCAGCGTATTGTGAGGACAGGATTCATGCAGCGAAAACTCCCGAAGAATCAGCCAAATACCAAGGCTTTCTGGACATTCTCATACCGATATGCAAGGCGTGGGGTTCTGACATGGGGTTCAGGGTCACGGAACTGGCGATTCAGGTTCACGGTGGATACGGTTTTTGCCGAGAGTATCCAGTTGAACAATTCATGAGGGATTGCAAAATAGCCTCAATTTACGAAGGAACCAACGGGATACAGGCCCTCGATCTGGTTGGTCGAAAAATAGGATACAAACAGGGCCTTCTTTTTAAAAGTATCGTTGCAGAGACAGGCGCATTGATAAAATCCGCCAAAAAGAATTACCGATTAAAAGATATAGTGGAACCATTCGAAACCGCAAGAAATCATCTTATCGAGGTCACACGCTACTTCGGTCTCAAGAGTATCACTGAAGACTTCATGACTCCAATCCTTTACGCTAGCCCTTATCTTGAACTTTTTGGCGATGTTGCGGTTGGGTTCATGTTGTTGTGGCAGGCAGTAGTAGCCGACAGACGACTGGAAGAGCTATATGGGGATGCTAAGGCCGACACCGAGGAGAAGAAGGCCGAGTTGTTGAAATCCAACAGGAGCGCAGCCTTTTATCGAGGTAAAGTGGCTTCCGCCGAATTCTTTGCAAACACCATACTTTCTTTGGCCTCGGGCAAAGCGAGGGCAATCATGAGCGGAGAACGGTCCGCTATAGATCTTCCCGAAGAATCTTTTGCGTTAGTCTAATCTTCTATGGAGCCATTAATATGAAAGCTAGAAAAGTAGTCTTAATTGACGCTATCAGAACGGCATTCGGTCGAGCGGGTGAAAAGGGTGTTTTCTGGAACACTCGAGCGGATGACATGGTGGTGAAGGTCATTAGGGAGTTGATGAGAAGAAACCCGAAAGTAAAGCCGGAAATGATCGAAGAAAACGCATGGGGGGTTTTTTGTCAGGAAGGCGATCAGGGGCTTACACTCGGCAGAACATCTGCGCTGCTTGCCGGATTGCCTGTGACCGTAGCCGGATATTCAATCGACCGCATGTGCGCTGGTGGAATGAGCGCTCTTACATCCGCCGCTTCCGAAATAGCCTTGGGCGCTTGCGATGTGGCCATAGCCGGCGGCGTTGAACATATGGGGCATCACCCAATGGGGTCCACCGCTGATCCTAACCCACGATTCGTGACAGACAAGCTCGTCGACCAGAGCGCTTTGTCGATGGGGGCAACGGCAGAAAATCTACATGACATGTTTCCTCACATTACCAAAGAAATGGCTGATAATTACTCAATGTTATGTCAAACAAATGCCGACAACGCTGTCAAGTCCGGTAAGATCAGGGAAATGATTGTCCCTATGACAGTGTATACCAAAGGTGGTTGGGCGGTAGCTGATAAAGATGAACAACCCCGCCCCGAAACTACGTTGGAAGGCCTTGCCAAACTTCGCACGCCGTTCAGAGTGATGGGAAAAGTAACGGCGGGTAACTCTTCAGGTTTGAACGATGGAGCGGCTGGAGCTCTTCTTATGACCCTTGAAAAAGCTGAGGAGTTGGGGCTAGAGCCCAAGATGGAGCTGAAATCATTCGCGTATGCAGGGGTCAAGCCGGAAATCATGGGAATTGGACCGATTCCCGCTACTCATAAGGCGCTCAAGGTCGCTGGTTTAAGTATAGAGGACGTTGGCTTGATAGAGTTAAACGAGGCCTTTGCTGTTCAAGCTGTGGCGTTTATGGAAGAATTTGGTCTTACTTTTCCCACTGACCCGCGATTGAACATTTATGGAGGCGCAATAGCCTACGGACATCCACTTGCATCGTCCGGGGTCAGATTGTCTCTTCATCTGATGCATGGATTCAAGGAACATCCGGAAGTAAAGTATGGCTTAACCACGATGTGCGTCGGTTTGGGCCAGGGTGGCGCCGTAATCTGGAAGAATCTCCAGAGAGACGGCAAAAAGGAAAAGAAATAAAAACACCATTCTGAATAATCCAGTGCAATTCATATAGAAAGGAAACGTCATGGCTGAAGCGCACACCTTATTCCACACGACCTACTACAATTCTCGTGTTGGCAAGATAGCGATAGTCACCATGGACAATGGTGAGGATTACAAGAAGCCCAACACGTTCGGCGAGCACGCCCTAGCTTCTTTGCATAAAGCGGTAAGCAGGATACAAGCTGACAAAGAAGTGAAGGGAATGATGCTTTGTGGCAAACACTATATTTTCGCTGCCGGAGCTGATCTCATGCAGGTCCCTTTCATTAACACGTTTGAGCAGGGACGTAGCATAGGAGCCGCTGGTCACGCCGCAATGAAACGAATAATGGACCTCAAGGTACCGACATTGGCGGCTATTAACGGAGCCGCACTTGGAGGAGGACTCGAGATCGCCTTGTATTGCGATTACAGGACTGTCTCTAAATCGGTTCCCGCCATAGCCTTTCCGGAATGCTTTCTGGGATTGATTCCAGGCTGGGGCGGATCTTCTCTGACCCCGAGGCTCATCGGTCCGGAGAAAGCCCTTGAGGTCATAATCTATAACCCTATGAACCAGAACCGGATGCTCGATGGGACCAAGGCTTTTCAAATCGGTCTTGCGGACAGGCTTTTCGAATCGGTTGAGTTTTTTGATGAGTCTCTCTCTTTGTTGGAAGACATAATTGAAGGCAAGACGCAGATTGAGAGAAAACCGCCTGATATGTCAAAGCTAAAAGCTAGTCTGGACGCTGCAAGAAACTTCTTGGACATGAGGGTTCATGGCGCCGCTCCCGCTCCGTATCGCGCCCTGGAACAAATTGAGTACGCCTGTGATCTCAGTCACTCCATTGAAGATTGTTTCGCAGGGGAAGATCGAGCTCTAGGTGATCTCATAAAGAGCCGACAGTGCAAAGCTGGCGTTTATAGCTTTGATCTTGTGCAGCGCCGTGCCAAGAAACCGGTTGGGAAGCCCAAGGACATCAGGGGCCGCTCCATCAAGAAGATCGGTATTATTGGCGCCGGGCTTATGGCGTCCCAGTTGGCCATGCTCTTTCTCCGTAGATATGGTGTCCCTGTTGTCATGAAGGACATAAAACAGGAATTTCTCGACAAGGGCTTAGGATACGTCAAGGGAGAACTTAGCGCGTTGGCGAGCAAAGGTAGGCTCACTCAGGCAAAAGCCGATCACTTGTATCACATCCTCATTGGAACCCTTGACTGGAACGATTTCGCTGATTGCGATTTTGTGATTGAAGCTGTTTTCGAAGAAATGTCAGTGAAGCAGCAGGTGTTCGCACAGGCGGAAGAAGTAGTTTCTCCCGCTTGTATCCTGGCGACAAACACTTCCAGCCTTTCAGTCACGGAAATGGCGTCGAAGCTCAAAAACCCCGAAAGAGTTGTTGGATTCCATTTCTTCAATCCGGTTGCGGTCCTGCCGCTGCTTGAAATAATAAAGGGTGACAAAACTGACGATCAGACCCTTGTAACCGCTTTTGACTGCGCCAAAAAACTTAAAAAGAACGCAATTCTTGTGAAAGACTCTCCTGCGTTTCTGGTGAACAGGCTTCTAACCAAACTTCTTAGCGATTGCTTTGAGATGGTTGATGAAGGGGCGGATTTCATGCAGGTAGACGAAGCGGTGCTGTCTCTTGGACTGCCAATGGCGCCGTTTGACCTGCTTGCCTTCGTAGGCACCGCTGTTGCTTTCCATGTCCTGGAAACCTGCAACAAGGCATGGCCTGATCGTTTTCCGATCAATGACAACCTGAAAAAGATGGTGGACGCTAAAGTCGGCGCAATCTATAACGGGATGGGCCCGGGGAAATCACTCAATCCAAAAGTCGCTGAAATCTTCAAAAATAGAGCTGACAAGCAGTTCGTCAAGGAAGAAATTGTCGACAGGATTCTGACCAGCCTGACTCTCGAGATCGACAGGATCCTTCAGGAAAAGGTGGTCTCTGACCCTAAGGATATTGACACAGCCATGATTCTAGGCGCCGGGTGGCCTTTCTTTAACGGTGGCATCACCCTGTATCTTGATGTGGTCGGAATTACCCCCAAGGTCTTGCAGAAGGTATTCTTTACATTCTAGATTTTCGAAGCCATGAATAGCTTCTAGCAAAAAGGGAATCCTGCTGCAATGGAATGGCAGGTTCCCTGTCTTTTTTTAATCCAGTCAAACTAAAAAGGAAAACCCCGTATAGCAAGTTGCGGTACGGGGTTCCAGAAAATACCAGAGAATCCAAATCTATTTGGAGACATCCTCCAGCGAACACAAGGAATCTGATATCTTTACCGCATATTCAGCGATACCCTTAAAGGAGTCCAGAATCTTCAGGTAAATCGCTGACGCGTCGGGGGAGCAAAAACCCCTTTCCATTCGTTCCCAGTGATTCATGCGGTTTTCTTCAGCGAGTTCAGCAAGTTTGTTACTTTGGCCTTTAATGTGATCGAGGATCACCAGATTACACGTAACAAGCGAATCCCCCACATTCCGCAAAAGATCTACGGTTACACTGAACATTTCTAAAAGTTCAGACTTAGCTTTGTCGCTAAAAGGAATCCCTTCTTTGACCTTAATCTTCTGGCAAGCCAGAATGTGCTCAAACATAACGCCAATACGTTCAACCCTACTCGGAAGCCTCACAACAGCCTTAAAGACGTTCTGGCCAAATGTCTCCGACACCTTGAGAATACCAGAGGTCGACGCCCGTTCCAGGCGTCCTATCTCCTGAATGAGCTTTTCACATACATCCTGTTGCTCAGACGACTCGCTCTGAAATCCAAGAGATATCATCTTGGTCAGTTCAGTAAGTTTACCGACCATAATGACGAGAATTTCTTCAGGAGACTTAGAAGCCAACTCATCAATATCTTCGGTCTCGTCAAATTTCCGAATTTCAGTATTGAGCTTGGGGCTAAGAATACGAAAAGGATTCCATACGTAATTTTTGTCTTTCATGTCGTGAGCCTCCTTCCAGGGCTGAGCAATGTCTTGTTTTATAACAGAAATTTAGAGCCGATTCTTTATTAGCATGCCAAATTGAAGACTGGAAACCTGCAGGCAAATTGGATCAATCTGCGCAACATCCTCAGCCTGCACATGCGATTACGCCGTTTTTTCTAATTCGGACTGCTGCTGGGCCTTGGACGCCGCTTTTTTTGCGGCCTGTTCAGCCTTTATGGTCTGTACCACATTGGCCTGTTTTTCGGGGTTCGTATACCTGAAAATGAACTGTTTGCTGCAAGCCCACACCGCTGCCTTAGCTGATTCTTCGTTGAGCTTTTCATAATCAACTTCTATACGGTCTCTTACCATGGAAACAACATCCTTGGCTTTACGGGTGCAAGCGCCACAATGAATGCAACCCGCGCCGCATATACTTGAAACCACCTTTCCAGAATCCCGGCTGTTGCATGGCACATAACAAATGGCGTCTTTGGGAATGAGTTCGAGGACCTGCTTTGGACAGGCCTTCACGCAAACTCCGCAACCTGTGCACAAATCAGGATCAATCACAGGCATGTTGTCTTTCATGTGAATAGCATGAAATGGGCAAGCCACTTCACAGTCCCCGTAACCGACACATGCGAATGTGCACTCATACGGACCGCCAAAAGCGATAGAGGCCCCCTGACAGGTGTCAAACCCAACGTATGAGTATTTCTTCTTGACGTTTCCTTCATTTCTGGAACATCGAATCACAGAAATTACTGGACTAGCGGCGCCGGCCGCCTTTCCAGTGAGGGCAGCCACCTTTTGCGCTACGACATCTTTCCCTGGCGCGCATTTGTTTGGAGGACATGCCGGGTCAGTAACCACGGCTTCAGCATAGGATTCGCAACCTGCAAAACCGCACGCTCCACAATTTGCGCCAGGCAAACATGCTCGAACAGCTTCTATCTTTGGATCAATCTTGACAGCAAATTTCTTGGCGGCTAAAGCCAATACCAATCCGCACAAAAGGCCAAAAATTGCAAAGAAAACTGTTCCCATAAGAGCTATGCGCCAAACATCTTCCATCTGAAGTCACCTCTGAGTGCCACGTTAAATATGGCCCGATTTTTCATGAACTTAGAATATCGACAATCCCGAGAAACCAAGAAATGACAACGCAAACAGGCCCGCCACAACGAACGCTATAGGAAGACCTCGAAAAACCGCTGGGACTTTGCACAATTCAAGTTTCTCTCTGACGCAAGCCATCAAGAATAACGCGAGAGCAAATCCAAGGCCAGCCCCCAATCCAAGGATCAGACTTTCCATGGGACCATTTCCACTGTCCGCGTTAATCAAGGGAACGGCAAGAATAATACAGTTTGTAACTATCAGTACCAGGAATACACCCAGTTTCTTGAAAAGATAGGGATTGACCTTTCTCAAGATGGTATCCACCGCCTGAACAAAAATAGCCACTGTCCCAATAAATACAATAATTTTCAAGAAACCCAAATGGAGCGGCTGGAGGACAAAAGTCAATAAAGCCCAGCACATTATTGCGCTTAATACCATGACTATGGTGAAGGTTATTCCCATTCCGATAGATGTTTCTTTCTTCTGTGAGACGCCAAAGAATATGCAAAGACCCAAATACTTTGTGAAAACAAAGTTGTTTATCAACATGGCTCCAAGGAATATCGTAAAAAGGATTTGGCCCTGGCTCTTTTTTACCATGAACATTACATTTCCCATGACCTTACCTTCAGATGTGACGTCCTTTGCCGTGACTTCATATTCACTTGAAAGATTAAGAGGTTCTCTGAATCTAATTAGGGCCGAAATCCTCTTAGCGTCGAGGGTCACCGACTCTACAGGCAATTGGATGTCGGGATCAGTTTTCTCGGACACCATGAAATTTGCAGTGTTTTTTGCCCATGCTTCATCTACCGGCATACCAAATGAAATCACGATTTCATTATCTTTCTTGAATGATCCGGATCCGGTTCCCGCATCCGCAACGCCCAGCGCCATGACTGAGAGAAAGACACAAGACATGACTGTTATTATAGCCAAATGTGATAGTTTATACTCTTTCATGTCAGTGGGCTCCTCCCGATGTTGGGATTTTTCCAGTGAGCTTGTATTCAATCCAGTTAAATATCGCCATAATAAAACCAATCACGAAAAAACCGCCTGCTGGAAGGACCATTATAAGCAACGGGTTGAACCCTAGAATGTCAAATCCAAAAAGCTGACCAGTCCCAAAGAACTCCCTGATTGCTCCAATCAGGCAGAGACCAAACAAGAAACCAATCCCCATTCCAAGCCCGTCAAAGAAAGATGGTATTAGTGGTTCTTTTGATGCAAAGAGCTCCAGTCGAGAAATAATGATCGCAAAAACCACTATCAACTTTACGAACAACTCGACCTGCTTATAGACCTCCGGAGAGATGACCGGTAAGATCATGTCTATGACTGTAACCCAAAGCGCAATTACTATGACGTACGCTGGTATTCTTATTCTTGGATGTATGAATGATTTGAATATCGCTACAGTGCAACTGGAAAACACCTGAACAAAAATTACGGCGAGCCCTAGCATCAAACCGTTTTGCACGGATGTTGTAACCGCAACAGCGGGACACATACTTAGCGCAAGGCGGAAGATAGGATTCTCAGGTATTAACCCGTTCCAGAGAAGTTGTACGTTCCTGTTCACTTTTTACCTCCGCTAAAACGCAATACTTAATTGTTCTTTTCTTATAGCCTCGTCCAATATCTCCAGCCGTTTTACGAATTTTTGCACCGTGTTTACGACTCCCTTGGTCAGGGCTCGGCTGGAAATTGTGGCTCCAGTTAGAGCGTAAATGTCATCGTTTAGGTGTTTTGTTTTGATTTCTTTGACCTGTTCAGCGGTTAGTCCCTTTTGCTTTGCCTTGACCGGATCCAACGACAACGCGTAATCAGCAGGCAAGGGTTCCTTAACCACACTGAGTTTCTTTATTAAATCCAGCGTTTTTCCGACAAATTGGTTTCTGAAAAAGTCTTTCTGGATCTCTGCGCCAAGACCGGGATCTTCTTCAGAATAAGTAACAGCGACCCCACTAACTGTGAAATCGGGGGTCAACGACACCATCAATTTTATGAAAGTCTTGAAACCCTGTATCACTCCTGGGACTACATAACTGAGTCGTTTACCTCCACGGTCAGCCACAAATATGGTCTGAGCCCAGACCGATTTCGAGCCCTTTGGCAATGCCCCGTTTATGATGTTGTCCCTGTTGGCCTGATCAGCGAGTGACGATATTGAAGCGTCAATCGGAATTACGCGAACGGGCTTCCCCGAAAGATCAAGTTCCACGAGGACCACCTTATCACCCTTTAATGGCAGCACGTAACCTAATGAGGTCTCACCCTGGGGTGAGGTGATTACATAGCGATAAACCGGAAAGATCTTCAAATCATCAGGCGCCTTTTCGTCAGATCCAAAGCCAAGCAGTCCCTGAATGGTTTTCTGCTCTGTCCGTTCTTCATTAAGCTTTCTGGCGTGATCCGTCTTTGCGTAAACAAAACCAAGTATCAACGAAGCCGCTATGCAGACAGCCGTCAAACTCATTGTAATTTTAAAGATTTCTTTCATTGAAACCTCTTTCGAAACTATTTAACGGCCGCAACTGGAGCGGCCTTGGGGGGAGCAAACCGCTTCGGCTGAAACCATTCATCCAACGCGGGCGTCAAGCAGTTCATAAGAAGTATCGCATAACAAACACCTTCCGGATAGCCACCCTTTAGGCGTATCAAAACGGTCAGCCCTCCCACACCGAACCCAAACAAAAGCTGCGCTGACTTGAGGGTTGGTGACGTAACGTAATCCGTGGCCATGTAAAAAGCTCCCAGCATAAGGCCTCCGGACAATACGTGAACCAGGGGGGCGCCGCTGAACCAGGTTTCCCCACCGAAAATCCAGGCTATCAGAGCCGCAGATCCGAGTGTGGAAACGGGAATATGCCAGGTGATGATTTTTCTACTCATCAGAAACAGGCCACCCAGCAAAATTAATAGAGCGGAAGTCTCCCCGATACAACCAGGCTTGAAGCCCACAAAAAAGTTCCAATAGATGGTGTCAATTCCGCCAAACTGCTGCACAAGAGCTTTCATGCCGTATTGTTTTACAACAGCAAGTGGTGTGGCTGTCGATATGGCGTCCAAGGCGCCGGAGCCCAGAAAAACGTCCCACACGCCTTTTGACAACTGCTGGGGAGGTATCCACGCTGTAGTTATCGCCACAGGAAAGGACGCCTGTAGAAGAGCCCGACCCACAAGCGCCGGATTCCAGACATTGTAGCCAAGTCCACCCATGAGTTCCTTGGTTATAAACATAGCGGCTACGGCGCCAATCATCGGTAAATAATATGGAACGCCTGGAGGGATAACGAATGCAAGCAGGATGCCTGTCAAAACAGCGCTTCCATCGGTAACAGTTACCGAGCGCCCCATTGCCTTCTGTGATATGGCTTCCACAACCACGCACGAAAGCACACTAACCAATGTTATGATCAGGCTTCTAAAACCAAAATTATAGATGGATAATATCAAGACCGGCATTAAGCTGGCCGATACAGTCCACATGATCTGGGCGGTGGTGGTCCCTTTTCTTATATGCGGGGATACCGAAACAGCCCATTCTGGCTTAGAAGTCATGTTTCTGGAATCTAACGTTTCGATGGTCCCATCCTCCCTTGTATGTAATGGGTCTCAAAATGATTGACCAGTTTTCCTCTTATAGTAGACAATTCAATTCATGGCGGTTGATCTCAGGTTTTCACAATGGGGTTGGAATGCTGGATCAGCCGCCTGATGGCGCCTCGGCTATTTCAGCCTCTTTTTTTGATAGCTATTTTTGCCAGTCTCGCAAACTGCACCAGGGGCCGTTTTGCGGGACAGACATAAGCGCAACAACCGCATTCAAAACAATCAAAGATTCCGAATTTCTCTGTCAAATGTCCCCTTCCTGCTTCAACATAAAGGGCGACTTCCTTTGGGCTGAGTCCCATAGGACAGGCTTCCATGCACCAACCACAATGGATGCAAGGACCAAATTCGCCTAGATCAGTCTCCGAACTATTCAGAAATAGAACACCTGAAGTGGTTTTCGTAACCGGCACGTCGAGCGATGAAATTGCGAAACCCATCATGGGACCACCGGAAACTATCTTGACAACGTCCTTGGCTCCCCCCAGATAATTCACGACATCCGACAACAGGGTTCCAACCTTGATTTGAAGGTTGGCTTGTCTATGCAAAGCCCTGCCGGAAAAAGTAGCCACCTTCTCGTAAACCGGCTTCTGCATTGTAGCGGCCTCAAACACGGCCAGTGTCGTAGAGATGTTCTGCACGATTACACCAACATCGAACGGCAACCCACCTCCGGGGACGGACCTCTTGGTTAGTGAGTAAATGAGTTGCTTCTCGGACCCTTGAGGATACTTGACGTCCATACCCTGAACCTTGATTACGTCATCATCTTTGCCGGCCAATTGTTGAGCCGCTTTGTTCATGGTATTAATGGCGTCAGGCTTGTTCAGTTCGATACCTATTATCCCCTGCTTGATCCCAAGAATTTTCAGGATAATCTTGGCGCCTTCGATTATCTTTTCCGGATATTCGAGCATGAGGCGGTGATCTGTAGTCAGATAGGGCTCGCATTCAGCGCCATTAAGAACCAATGTATCTATTTTGGCGTTTGGCGGAGGAGACAGCTTAACGAAGGTTGGGAATCCGGCCCCTCCCATACCAACTATCCCAGCGTTTTTTACCCTAGCCAAAAGCTGTTCACGAGAAAGTTTCCTCCAATCTTCGCTGTCATATTGTCTTGGAGGGGCTTCTGGATCTCGATCTATTATTACCGCGTCGCATCTTACCATTGTGGGATGAGGTCTTGGTTCTATAGCCTTCACAACTCCTGTGACGCTGCTGTGAATGGAAGCGCCCAGAGCCTTTTCCACGACCGCGATTTCCTCACCTTCCTGAACTTCCTGTTTCTTTTTTACAGTTGGTTTGGCAATAGCTCCAAAATGCATGGACAATGGCAGTACAACCTGGCTGGGAGGGGGCATAACCTCGATCGCCAGGCCCTCAGTCAACTCTTTGTGTTCATCGGGATGAATCCCACCTTTAGCAAATGTAGTTCCGGCCATAGTACCTCTTGCTTTTGTCAACGCCCGGCTAGCATATTCCGTCCAGTCTCCTGAAATCCCATCTATTCATAGACCTCTGGACGGTATCCGGATGCGTTCTGTATCATCTTATATTCTTGATTACGAGAGTGCGTTCTGAACTCTCGACAGGCTGTGCGATTCTCGTCTGAACTTAGTTCATATACAGCATTTTAGACTAATGAATAGACGCTCCAGTGTCAAGAATTTATTGGTCTTACTTGAACTCACGCTGAACGAGGAGGGGAAAAATGGAAAAAAATTGTATCAATTGAGGACACAGCGCTGGAAGGTATGCGTGGTTGAAACCAGACAGTCAAAAGACTCGTATCATCTTTGCGATTGCCGATGGTTTGTTTGAGCAAACCAAACATCCAGAAGCTTTCTAGCCTTAAAGACTAACGTCCAAAAGCGCATTGCACACGATGAACAGGGCTAAATTCAATTAGTGAATGAGTCTTTCACGGCTTCCGTCTGGAAATGCATGATGAGCGGATCAATCAGATCGTCGAGCTTCCCTTCCATAATGTCTTCCAAACGATAAAGCGTTAGGCCTATCCTGTGATCGGAGACCCTATTTTGAGGGAAGTTATAGGTTCTGATTCTCTCCGAGCGATCCCCCGATCCAACCTGACTCTTCCTCTCCTTGCTGATTTCAGAATCTCTTTCTTGCTCCATTTTGTCCAGGAGGCGGGCCTGAAGAATCTTGATGGCTTTTGCCTTGTTTTTGTGTTGAGATTTTTCGTCCTGGCAGGTAACCACAATGTTGGACGGCAAGTGGGTCACTCTGACCGCTGAGTCAGTTGTATTGACACTTTGGCCGCCTGGGCCCGATGACCTGTAAACGTCTATCTTAAGGTCTTTTGGATCAATGCTGATTTCTAAGTCATCGGCCTCCGGCAAAACAGCCACGGTAATGGCTGACGTATGAATGCGTCCCTGAGATTCCGTCAGTGGAACTCTTTGAACCCGGTGAACACCGCGCTCATACTTGAGCCTGGAAAATGCTCCATCTCCTTGTATAAGAGCTATAACTTCCTTGAGTCCTCCGGTGGCGCTGTTTGATACCGACATCATCTCAACTTTCCACTTCCTAAATTCCGCATATCGGCAGTAGGCCCTGAACAAATCGGCCGCAAAAAGGGCCGCTTCCTCTCCGCCTGTTCCGGCTCTGATTTCAAGAAATATGTTTTTCTCGTCATAAGGATCTACAGGAATCAAAAGAAAATTAATTTTGCGCTCGAACTCGCTCCTGCGTTCGATCAGCGCCGCCAGATCTTCACGAGCCATTCCGACCAGTTCAGGATCTTCCCCTTCTGAAATGATTCCTTCAAGTTCGTTGATTTCACGAACCACATCACTGAGGTTTCGGTAAGCTTTAATTATATCGCTGAGGTCCGCCTGTTCCTTAGAAAATTTCCTTAGCAGGTTATGATCTGAAACTACTTCCGGCCTGGATAGCTCCGAGTTAAGTTCTTCATACCTCTTGCTCAGTTCTTCGAGTTTCTCAATTACTTGCATAACATAAACTCATGCCGAGGTTTTAACTTCGGCCCATTCTTGTTCCTTTTCAAGCGTTTTCTTCAGTGCAACTATCGCAACCTCGAGTTGATCATCGGAAGGTTCACGAGTGGTAAGTTTTTGGAGCCACAGGCCAGGAGCAAGCATTGCGGCCAGGAATACGTTGTGATGTCTATCCCCAAGACGTATGAGCTCATACGAAATTCCGGCAATTGGTGGCAGCAGAGCGATCTTAACCAGTATGAAAAAGGCATTGGTAATAATTCGGTTGCCGAAGAGTTCCTTGGGTACAAGAGGAAACACCAATGTGAAAAGAAAAATGCTGAACATCAGGACGAGCAATATAAAAGCTGTGCCACATCTTGGATGGAGAGTTGGGTATTTCCGAGCATTTTCGACAGTGAGCTCGTCTCCCTTTTCGTACGCGTGAATGGATTTATGTTCAGCTCCATGGTACTGAAAAACCCTCCGAATTTCACCGAGCAAAGATATCAAGGCAATATACGCCACAAAAATGCTGACTTTGATTACGCCATCTATTACATGGAACCATATACTGCTTACACCGAGATCGGCTCCTATCAGAGTCCCTATTCCCAAAGTGGCCAGGTGGGGTACAACGACAAACAGCAGAATGGCGCCTCCCAAGGCGAAAGCTATAGTCCCGGCGAGAGCCAGTGGGCTTAACTTTTCTTCTTCTTCTCCAAGAGCTTCCTGGGCTGAATAAGTTAAAGCCTGAATGCCATTGAAAAGCGCTTCATACAATACTATGCATCCTCTTAGAAAGGGTTTTTTCAAGAAAGGCCACTTTTCCATGGGAGAATACCATCTGTCTTCACGCACCGACAACTGTCCATCAGGTCTCCGAACGACTACAGTGAATGTCTTAGGAGCTCGCATCATGATGCCCTCGATGACAGCCTGTCCTCCGACCTTTATCCGGCCAACCGTGGAGCAAGAATCATTGTTTAAGATCATAAACCTAGACTTTCTAAAAATGTGTAACACGTAAGAACTTGCCAACTTGTTGTCCGGCAATAATTGATCCGCCAGACAGAACATTTAGTTCCAACGAATCAAGTAAATCATGCTGATTTTTCGCTGTCCTGTTTTTTTGCCTTGGGCGTAGCCTTATTACCGACTTCCTTTTTCTTCCCTACTTTAGAGGGCTTCTTGCCGGTTGCAATTGCCTGGTCTCCGTATTTCTTCATGAACCTCTCTACGCGCCCAGCGCTATCCACCAATTTTTGCTTTCCCGTAAAAAACGGGTGGCATGACGAACAGATTTCCAGTCGGTACTCCGGCTGTAGGGATTCTGTATTGATTTCTGCGCCACAAGCGCATCGAAATACAGAATCTTTATATTCAGGATGAATTCCTTTTTTCATGGCTGTCCTCCAAGAATTAATTCTCAAACCATATAATATATCATTATCATTATTCTCTGAAAAGCAAAAGTTGACGCGCCCCTCAAGAATCTGTTCTCCTCGATACTCTTTGTCGGATTGAACTCTTTTCCAGCGGCATGCCCCAGCCAACCGATCATCCATTCAGCTTGACCGATAGCCAAGGTTTCCCTGTCATCAAGTCTCAGGTCATTTGTTCATGACTTGCAAGAATTCCCGATTGGAATCCGTCTGCATTATTTTATCCAGCAGGAATTCCATTGCATCGACAGAATTCATGTCCGCCAGCAGTTTGCGTAGTAGCCATATCCTCTGCAGATCTTGTGGATTGAGAAGTAATTCTTCTTTTCGAGTTCCGGAACGGTTGATATCTATGCATGGGAATATGCGGCGTTCTAGGAGGCGTCTGTCCAAATGAATCTCCATGTTGCCTGTGCCCTTGAATTCCTCATAGATGACTTCATCCATCTTGCTGCCGGTATCAATAAGAGCGGTAGCGATTATCGTAAGGCTACCTCCTTCTTCAATGTTACGTGCGGCCCCAAAGAATCTCTTGGGTCTGTGAAGCGCATTTGAGTCCACCCCACCCGAGAGTATTTTGCCGCTTGGCGGCACCACAGTATTGTGAGCTCTGGCTAATCGGGTAATGCTATCCAATAAAATGACGACGTCCCTCTTGTGTTCGACCAGTCTCTTGGCCTTTTCGATAACCATGTCAGCTACCTGAACATGCCTTTGGGCTGGTTCATCAAAAGTTGACGAAATCACTTCTCCCCTTACTGAACGCTGCATATCGGTAACTTCTTCAGGGCGTTCGTCAATCAAAAGTACGATCAAATATACGTCTGGATGGTTAATTGTAAGGCTGTTGGCAATTTGTTGAAGAAGCACTGTCTTGCCGGCTTTGGGAGGAGAAACTATAAGAGCGCGCTGGCCTTTGCCGATCGGCGCTACAAGGTCCATGATCCTCATAGAATACTGAGTGGGATTGATCTCAAGTTTCAGTTTCTCATCAGGATAAAGGGGTGTCAGATTATCGAAGAGGACTTTGTCCCTAACTTTCTCCGGATCCTCTCCGTTAATTAACTCAACCTTGAGTAGGGCAAAATATCTCTCAGTGTCCTTGGGTGGACGAATATACCCCGAAACGGTATCTCCCGTGCGCAGGTTAAACCTTCTTATCTGGCTCGGAGACACATATATGTCATCCGGTCCAGGGAGGTAGTTGTAGTCTGGCGCCCTCAGAAAACCAAAACCGTCAGGGAGCGTTTCTATAACCCCCTCACCCCGAATGGGTTGCTCCTTTTCCTGTTGCTGGTGCGCCTGTAAAATTGCAAAAATTAGTTCCTGTTTCCGCATACTGCTAGCGCCTTCAATGTCGAGGGAGTTAGCTATAGCCAGAAGTTGACTGACTTTTTTTTCTTTTAACTCTTGAACGTCCATGCCTTCTCCTGATCAATTGTTTTGTAATAAAATATAGTTGATTATTTTGTTTTCTTGGGATCTATAAAAAAAGTCGAAGCAATTCTTTAAGACAGGTCAAATAGGAAAACGAATTCTGAAGATCTTTCGTTGCGCCCCAACCGGTTTTGGGAATTCCTCGGGTGGTTTCTCGGGTTTAGATAGATTGACACCCACGTAGCAGCTGTCCAAAGATTAAAGGAGCCCGTCCGAACTGTCAAGCATTTTATGAAATTTGGTTGTTGATCATTCAGCCAGACACCAATACAATCGGCGCATGCGACAAATTGCCCTACCACTATTTGATTCGAAAGTCTTTTCCTTCTCTGACGTCGTTGTCCATCCAGGAATATCCAGGTCTATAGAATTGCTGGAATCTTCATTGACAGAGATTCCACATTCAGATCCCGTGTCTAAAAGAATTCTTCTGCATGGTCCATCGGGTTCCGGGAAAACCATGCTCCTCCGAGCTTCAGTCGAATACTTTAAACATGTAAGTCCCTCGATTTACGGAAAGTGTTTCTTTGTTAGTGTCGAGGATCACGGAACCAGTGAATCCACACTCAAGTCATTGGCGCAATTTGATAATGAGGAATTCACTGGAGTCAGGTTGGTATGTGTGGATGACGTGGATAAAGTTTCAGAACAGGAATCTAACCATCTCTGGAGCTTATGGAATAGGGTTATGGTCGCGGGGGCCCAACTCATTTGCGCTTCCGCTGTTGGTCCGGAAGAGCTATTTGCCGGAAATTCCCATCTCCGATCCAGAATGCTGTCCGGTTTGTCGCTTGAGCTGACGCCGCCCAATGACGATGTTCGGGTTCGTATTTTAGATGGGATGGCCTCAAGAAGAGGTATCAGACTCACTCACGATGTCATAAACTATCTGTTGTCGAGAAAATCCAGAAACCTAAAAAAACTCGAAGACATGTTGGATATTCTAGATGAGAAGTCTCTTCAAGAACGCAGGAGGGTTACCCTGCGTTTTATAAAGGACCTTGAATCGGAACAAACCTTATAGGCCGTTTGTGGCATATTTATAACTCAGTTCATGGTTTTGTATTCTGCAAAATTTCCGGGTTAGCATGACAACCAGATCAATAATAATGAAAAAGATGGATAGAGGTGAAGCCGACGAAACGGTTATATTCCTGTCCCGTGAACGGGGGTGGCTTACTGGAATAGCCAAGAATTCAAGAAAGAGTCGCGTCAGATTCGGGGGGCATTTGGAGCCTTTCTGCCTGGTTGATCTGGCTGTGCGTTCCAGAAAAAAAGACAACATGGTCTGGATAGATGAGTCACACATGTTTCAAGGATTCTTGAGGATTAGGGGCAACATGAAATCTTTGGCCAGGGTTTCCTATTTTTTTGAGCTTGCTTACGTCTTCTTGCCCGAAGCCTTGCCAGACCCAAATGTATTTGATTTTCTCAAGAACTTCCTTGAAACTCTTGACTCGTCCAATCCTGGGTCCATCGAACTGCTGGTCAGTGAAATTCATCTTCTTGGGCTCCTGGGGTTTCAACCGTCTTTTAACTGTTGCCCTTTTTGTGGCCAGGGATTCGCTTCCAACACGGAAGCCTACTTTTCTCCGCTCTTTGGAGGCGCCGTTCATAAAGAATGCGCTGAATACGAACCTTCACCCCACATAAACATGAGTCCAGCCACGTTGGCGGCATTGCGACATGGACTGAACTCAGACTCTAGACTGGTGGGTAGGATAAAACTCAGCAGGAGCGCTGAACAAGAAATTCGAGAAAGTCTATCGGCTTTTGTTCGATGTTTGAGGGGGGAAGACATCAAGTCTTTGCGATTTATGGAGAGTGTAGGCTATTTATAATTGACGGTTTTTTAATGTCCGGTCAGTTTTTTATGGTTTGCCGCTACCTGCGCTTTCCAGTAGCCTGTCGATTATTGAATGCGATTTATCTACCCCTCCCGAAGCCGGAAGCTCCAACTGCTTCTTATCAACTGAAGCGGCTAAAGTCTCTTTCAATTCCCTGATCTGTTTAAGGTACGATTCCCCATTAGACTGAAGTTGGCGGTTTTGAAGATTGCTCGACGCCAATTCTTTTTTAAGACCTTCAAACTCGGCGATAATCCGCGTAGATTCGGTTCTTGATTGGTCAAGTAACCCCCTCATCTGGGCAACCTGATTCTGACATTCATTGAAATTGTTATTAATCTGAGACAGTCTCTCTTCGGCGTTGTTCTTGAGTTGAGTAGCGTCAGACCATGCCTTCTTGAGGGTAGTCAAGAGTTGTTCTTTATCGTTAAGTTCCGCTTCTATTTTTGAAACCAAGTCGCTTTTTTCCGCCAGTCTGGCTTCCAGTTTGCTCAGAGTATCTTCCGTCTGTGATTGCGTATTCATGGAATCCGCTTTCAGGGATTCAAATTCTCTTTTCAGTCCTTCCCGTTCTTGCGAAACAATTTCAAAATTTACCAGCGCTTTCTTGAGATCGTCGTCCCTTTTTGAAAGATCGGATGTTAAGGATTCCATCCTTCTGAGCGCCTGATCGGCTTTAAATTCTGCGATGGCCTTGGCCCCAATAAGCGCTATTCTATTCTGATTGGAAAGACCAACATTTTCGTTATCTGGGGTCCTATCCGATAGCCCCCCCCCTGTTTCTCGCAGGGCGGCTTCCTGAAGTTCTTTTAGCTTCTCTAAGAGCATTTTATTGGATGCCGTCAATTCCATATTTTCGGATTCTAAGGATGATAGCCTTGCTTCAGTAAGTTTCAATTCAGATTCGAGGCTCGCCGGCGTTCGAGAGGTCTTGTCAGTCGCAGATGTGGATGCCTGGTCGGTTTTGCCTCCGCAGGATTGAAGAGCCAGTGATACAAATAAGAATAAGATTGAGAACAATTTTAAGGTTTTCATTCTTGGCTCTCCTTTCAACATAAACAATCTAAGCTAAATACCAACGAAGAAACTTGATTCATTTAAATAATTCTATTGTCAAAATATCATAATGTCAATTTAAATATAATGAATATAGCATGTTATTAGAATAATGATATTATGATTATAAATTATAGCGTTACCGTATGTTAGGAGAATGAAGAACCGGCATTATGTTGATGGTAAACCTGTTGCGAAATCAAGTTCATGAAAGCGCTAAACTCATCGAATTTATAGGATTCAGTCTGACACAAGTTCTACCTCATTCGCCTTGACAACTTTCTTTGTTATTTGCTATCTATCAACCATAAGCTATTCTTTCTCCACATTGGCGAGATCCGAAAATATAAACCGTATAAGGCGGGAAACCTTGTTTGACACGATTCCCTACCAGTTTGTTGGATGTCGAACAATTCCTTTATTTTTTAAAACAGAACCGAGTCGATCAGTGCCTACAGCGTTTTTGAATTTTTGCGATAACGCTCTTGTTCACAACTAATGAATCCCAGAAGGGGGCCAGAGAATGTCGTTAAATTTTGATCTACCCAAGGATGCCGAGCTAACCAGAAAAGTAGTGAGGGAATTCGCCGAGAAGGAAATTGCGCCGATAGCGCAGGAACTTGACGATAATGAAGAGTTTTCTGAGGCGTTGACGCGAAAAATGGGCGAACTTGATTTTTTTGGACCCTTTGTGTCCGAAGAGTACGGCGGCAGCGATGTAGGTTACTTGAACTACATCATCATGGTTGAAGAAATAGCCAGGATAGATGGATCCCAGGCTGCTACAATCGCCGCCGGCAATTCATTGGGTATTGCTCCTATCTTTTATTTTGGAACCGAGGAACAAAAGCGAAAGTGGTTACCCGATTTGTGCAAAGGAAATATTTTGGCCTCTTTCGGTCTCACAGAACCGGACGCCGGTTCAGACGCTGGGGCTTCAAAGACCTCTGCGTTTCTAGATGGAAATGAATGGGTCATAAACGGCAGCAAGATTTTTATTACCAATTCGGCTACTGACATGAGCGCAGTATGCGTCGTGCAATGCGTTACTGACAGTTCTAATCCCAAAAAACCCCAAATTAGCTGCATTCTTGTTGAAAACGGCACTAAGGGATTTACAGCGGAAAAGATGCACGGGAAAATGTGCTGGCGGTCATCAAACACTGGTTTGCTGACGTTCCAGGATTGTAGGGTCCCTAAGGAAAACTTACTGGGCGGACTAGGAGAAGGTTTTCATCAGATGCTTAACACTTTGGATGGGGGTCGGCTCTCGATAGGAGCTATGGGGCTCGGTGGAGCACAGGGGGCCTTTGAGCTTGCCTTGGACTATTCTAAGAAACGACAGCAATTCGGACGCCCTATAGGATCATTTCAGGCCAATGCGTTCAAACTGGCGGATATGGCTACTGAAATCGAAATGGCAAGGTTGCTTCTGTACAAGGCCTGCTGGTTGAAGGACAACGGTAGACTTTCCCCTAAACATGGAGCAATGGCCAAATTGGTCTGTTCTGAAACCTACTATCGGGCCGCCAACCACGCTGTTCAGATGTATGGTGGGTATGGCCTTATGAAAGACTATGCGGTAGAAAGGCACTATCGAAATCAGAAACTGTTGGATATAGGCGAAGGAACCTCTGAAGTTCAAAGGATTGTAATAGCGAGAAATATTGGTGTGCCAGGCAAGTCGATGTGATATTTGCGCATCGTGCCGGATTAACTTGGAAAGGATATCTAGCTGAAAGGATAGGACATGGACCAAGAGTTCAAAGAGACTTCATATCAGTCTTTTCGCGACACGGTTGATGGATATGGAGAAGATAAAGGGAGTGACTTTCTGACCGACCCGGCGGCGGTTGAAGCGGCAAGACTGGAATCCCAGACCGAGATGGAAACCAATCACGGTTCTAAGCTAAAATCGGCCAGGGAGAATCTGGGGTATTCAATTAAAGAACTTGCGGCCAAGGTTGGGATTTCACTTGAATTGCTCGAAGAAGTTGAAGAAGGCAGGAGGATTCTGCCACTTGGACAACTAATCAAAGTGAGTAAAGCCTTGTCTCTCAAGATGGCCGACTTTATATCCGAAGGCGATAAGCCCTTTACTATTGTGAGGGCGAAGGAAAGAAAAAGCTTCAAACGCTTTGGGAAGTCGAGAGAAGAGCACCGAGGCTATGAATACGAATCTTTGGCCTCAGACAAGAAAGACAGGCTCATGGAGCCGTTTATCGTGACTCTCCATCCTACAGACGCAGACGAGCCATCGTCTCACGATGGACAGGAATTCATCTATGTCCTCGAAGGTCAGATGGATGTCCTGGTAGGAGAAAAAAGAGAAGTTCTAGACCCTGGCGACGCCGTTTATTATGACTCGGGCGACATTCACTTGGTCAAGGCGCACGGCGACAACCCGGCAAAAATTCTCGCTGTCCTGATAAGTTAGCGTCAGCGTCATGAGTGAAAAACATGGATCGACAGGACTGAATAAATGCCTCTCCCCTTTTTTGTATATCTTTAATAGAACCCGAAGGAATCACCGGGTTCTTCTAATTCTCAGAGACATTCGTGAGTTTTTTCCGTTATCTGCTCTTGCCTAAATGAGATAAGGCCACCTATGGTTCAACGAGGTTACTTGCCCATGGACATCCTTAAGCCGGCGGACACTCCACTTTTGGGGATTCCTGCCCCCGTTATAGCGCTTTGCGTACTTGTCCTGGCCGCCATCTTTTTTTCATACGTCATGTACAAGCGCATCGATCTGATGCGGAAAGCGGCTCCGGACCCCCGGTTTTCGAACATCCCCGCTCGCGTCTGGCGTGCGCTTTTATACGGTTTTGGACAGTGGAGACAGCCACGATATCTGGGCGCCGGCATACTCCACATCCTTCTGTTCGCAGGTTTCATGATACTCTCCCTGCGATCTTTGACATTGATAGGCAGAGGGTTTTCGTCAACATTCCATCTCCCCTTCCTGACAGGGCCGATTGGGTTCGCTTACGAATCGTTGAAGGACTATACGGTATTGGTAGTACTGATAGTTTGTGTGATAGCGATTCTAAGGAGGGCGATCTTTCATCCATCTCGCTATCAGCATCCAGGTGTCCCGGGTCACGAATATGAGGCGTACGTTATTCTGGGATTAGTTGCGGCCCTTATGGTCACTGACATGGTGCACGATGGCAGCCTCTTCAAGCTGGAATCCGTCCCCGGGGCATACCATTGGTTCCCTGCGGCCGCCTTTGCCTCGCTCTTTATGCCATCTCATGACTCTTCTGTTTTAAACGCATTGCACGTTGGTGGGTACTGGGCTCATATCCTGGTATTTTTCGGACTCCTAAATTATCTCCCGATATCAAAGCATTTTCACGTTATTACAGCCATTCCCAACGTCTACTTTTCAAACCTGAACCGGGGGGCCATCAAACCTGTCAGATACGGCGTTGAGGACTGGATGACACTCGACCAATGCGGCGTCAGTGATCTGACCAGTTTTACGTGGAAACACATTCTCGACTTTTATTCTTGCGCGGATTGTGGCCGTTGTACTGACAATTGTCCAGCCAATGCCGTCGGCAGGACTCTGTCACCCAAAATGATCAGTGTTAAAGCCAGGGACTACGCTTACGAGAATTATCCCATTTTTGGCAAAGCGCATTCAGGCGGTAGCGAAAACAAGAAACTCGTCGGGGACATTATTACGGAGAGTGAAATATGGGCTTGCACGACTTGTGGAGCTTGTGAGGCTGAATGCCCAATCTTTATAGAGTATATTGACAAGATTGTCGATATGAGACGCTATCTCATTGATCGGGGAGAAATACCTCAATCGCTGCAAAAACCGCTTCAACAAATAAAGAAAAAGGGCAACGCTTACGGCGCCATGAAGTCCAAAAGGGCGGCGTGGGCCAAAGGACTCGAAGATGCGGAGGTTCGTATTCTTTCCGAAGGTGAGTCCTGCGACCTCCTTTTTTTCGTAGATAGTTGCGGTTCGTTTGATCCCCGTATCCAGGAAATAAGCAAGTCTTTTGCCAAGATTATGTCACGAAACAATCTTGATTTTGCCATTCTGGGCCAGGATGAGAACGATTCAGGCAATGAGGTTAGAAGACTGGGAGAAGAGGGGCTTTTTGAGCAGGTGTCGGCCAAGAACATAGAAGCGTTCAAGTCCCGCAACTTTAACGAAATAGTCTCATTTGACCCCCATGCGTTGAATGCTATTAGAAACGACTATCCGGAGACTTTCCCGGTTATTCACTCCAGTCAGTTGATATCACGTTTGTTGAACCGAAAAACGATGTCATTGAACCGGGACTGGGTTGGAGACAGGGTTGTAACCTATCATGATCCTTGTTACCTGGGGAGACATAATGGTGTGTACGATGAGCCGCGCGATGTCCTGAAATCCATACCAGGTATTAAATATAAAGAAATGGAACGTTCTTTTTCGAGAAGTTTCTGCTGCAGTGGCGGTGGTCTTTTACTCTGGTATGAAAACGAGGACGAAAAGGAACGGATGGGAGAGGTTCGTGTAAGAATGGCTGCGGAAGTGGGGGCGCAAGTAATTGTGACTGCCTGTCCCTTCTGTCTCATCAATCTTGAAGACGCCATAAAAACGACAGGAAATGAGGGTAAGATTGAGGTTATTGATCTGATCGAACTTGTCGATAGATCTATGTCCTAACTACTGGATTATATATATGCGGTTCCTTTATGAATCACTTAGAATCTTTGGGAGGACCTATGAACATCATTGTCTGCATGAAGTGGATACCCGACACTTCCGAGGCGGATCTTACGGTGGCCGCTGGGGCGAAGGATATTAAGAAGGACGATCTTGATCATGATATTAACGATTGGGATCGGTTTGCAGTAGAAGAAGCCGTACAGATCAAGGAAAAAGTAGGCGGCAAGGTTACAGTGGTGTGTGTTGCGCCGGAGGACTCTGAAGAAACTCTCCGTGAGTGTTTGGCTCGAGGCGCCGACGAGGCTTTTCAGGTTTGGTCGGATGAAATGGAGGGCGGTGACGGATACTGCACAGCGTCGATACTGGCAAAGTTCATCAAGAACAGGGACTTTGACTTAGTTCTAACCGGAACACTCGCAGAGGATGATGGCGCAGGTCAAGTTGGAGGCATGCTGGCCGCAATGCTTGACATCCCCTCGTCAACCCTTGTTTCCAAGATCGAGATCCACGATAAAAAGGCGTCATTCTTGCGAGAGCTTGAAGGAGGTCTTTATGAATCCGTCGAGACGGACATTCCGTGTCTCATATCAGTCGCTACCGGTTTGAACGAACCCAGGTTCGTATCCATTAGAGCGGTCAGAAAAGTTGCTTCAATAGATATTCCCAACATGGGGATTGAGGAACTTGGCATGGATGCCGGCCAAGTGGGACAAGCGGGGGCTAGACTCGTAATGGAAGAGGTGTCACTCCCTCCTGAAGGTGAAGGGGCGGAAATTATAGCTGGGAAGCCTGAAGAATCGGCAGCCCGACTAGCGGAGATTCTCAAGGAAAAGGGGGCCCTAGGATGATAAAGAATATATACGTAATAGCAGAGCAAAGGAAAGGCTCCTTACGGGACATTACGTGGGAAGCTGTTGCGGCCGGAAAAAAGTTAGCGACTGACTTGGGAGCCGAATTAACCTGCGTATTGCTATGCGGTAAAGGTGGACTTATAGCTGAGCAATTAGCTGTTGAGGTCCCGAAAGTCCTATTGGTAGAAAATCCTGTCTTTGAATCGACGAATTCCGAAGCAGTGATATCAACCCTTAAAGAGCTGATAAAACCCCAGGGGTCATATTTGGTGGTCATGGGAGCCTCAAACTCGACACTGGATTTCGCTCCCGGTCTTTCTGTAGCTTTGGACGCAGCGCTGGCTACTGATTGTTTCAGCCTCGAGGTTAAAGATGGAAGGTTGCTGGCTTCGAGGCAAATCTACAGTTACAAGATAAATTCAGTCGTGTCTTTCAAGAACTCCGACAGAGTTGTTCTGACGCTTAGAGCGGGGTCTTTCCAATTCAGCCCTGCCGGAGAAGCGAAAGGAACAATCACCAATGAGCCTTGCCCGATTGATGAGAGCAAACTCCGGAAGCGTTTTATAAAGTATGTCGAAGCTGAAAAGGGCGACGTAGACGTTGCGTCAGCCGACATCATTGTTTCTATAGGCAGGGGCATTGGAGATGAACCGGATCTGGAAATGTTTCAGTCTCTCGCTGACACTATGGGCGGAGTGTTGGCCTGTTCCCGGCCAATTGTGGACAAGAACCTGCTGCCCAAGTATCATCAGGTAGGCACTTCAGGAATAGAAGTTAAACCAAAGGTGTATTTGGCCCTGGGAATAAGTGGCGCATTTCAACACCTGGGAGGCATTAAAGGGTCTCCACTGCTGATAGCTGTAAATAAAGACGCTCGAGCTCCTATTTTCCGTGTTGCCAACTATGGCATCGTAGGCGATCTCAACGAAGTGGTCCCCGCTCTCGAAGAGAAGATTAAGAGCTTGAAAGGATGAGAATCTGATCCAGCCGGAAAAGAAAGAATTAAAAGAATCTGGATTATTGATTTGTTAGTAGCCGGGTTTGAGGAGTGAGGTCCATTTTCGCTGTTCCATCCCGGCTGTTTTTGTGTCGGAACCTGCAATTCAGATCCGTCGGTTTGCATTGAGAATGATGGAAAATATCTACAATAAGGTATCCGAAGCTCACAGATTCATTGTGGAGCGGAGTCGCCACTTCGTTCCCGAAGTAGCAATGATTCTAGGGACTGGTTTGGGAGGCATGGCTGCACGCATAGACCCCGTATGCGTGATACCTTATCAGGATATTCCCCATTTTTGTCTTTCCACTGTTGATGGTCATAAGGGAAGCCTCATTTTGGGTGGCTTTGGCGGAAAACAGGTTGCAGTCATGCAGGGCCGGCTTCATTTCTACGAGGGATACTCACTTGAGCAGGTTACCTTCCCCGTAAGGGTCTTGAGGTCACTGGGAGCGGAGTTTCTCGCCGTCAATAGCGCTGCTGGAGGTCTGGACTCGGGATTCAAACCCGGAGATGTGATGCTGGTTACTGATCACATTAATCTTATTGGATCGAGCCCCCTTCGTGGAGGCGCCGACCCTCGACTGGGTGACAGATTCCCTGACATGAGCCGGGTTTACGACAGGCAAATGGCAACTCTCGCGTTAGATGTCGCTAAGGAAGCGGGCTTAGGGATAAAAAGCGGCGTATACGTAGCAGTTCACGGTCCAAATCTGGAGACACCCGCCGAGACCAGAATGCTCAGACTTCTTGGAGCCGATGCCGTTGGAATGAGTTCGGTTCCTGAAATAATCACGGCTGTGCAGGCAGGTTTTCGCATACTTTTCTTAGTGGCGATAACCAACGTGAATAATCCCGAAAACATGTCACAACTCTCAATTACGGATGTCATAAGCCACGCGAGACTAGCTGAACCCACGCTAACTTACATTCTCGAGAATACAGTAGCCCGAATGACAGGCGCTTGGGTTGAGTCAGGTTGAGTATGTGCGCCAATAGTGACAAACCTATTGAACTCAGGAATGGCCTAATACTCTGCTTTCCGGGAATTTCAGATCCGGTTCCTCACTCACGAACTTTGATCTCGGGTGGATCTATTGTTGAGATAAATTCTTTTCAATACCCCAACTATCCTGACACCGAAGTTATAGATTGCTCGAACTGCCTCATCATGCCAGGGCTTGTCAATTGTCACGTTCATGCAGCCATGAGCCTGTTTCGGGGCCTAGCGGACGATGTTCCGTTGAAAAGTTGGCTGGAACAATTCATATTCCCTTCGGAAGCTCGTCATGTTTCGCCAGGAATGGTTCGTCTTGGAACCACTCTTTCTGCAGTAGAAATGGCGCTTTCAGGGATTACGACATTCGCTGACGCATATTTTTTTATGGAGGAATCTGCGCTAGCCACATTAGATGTAGGCCTAAGAGCTGTCATAGCTCAAGGTATTCTTGATGCGCCGACTCCTGACACCAGGATTAAGTCCTCCTGGAAAGAACGGGTAACAGAATTTCTGGAATCTGTTCCGGTGAATCCACGAATCACCCCGGCTCTTTTTTGTCATTCTCCATATTTGTGCGGATCGGATACATTTAGATCCGCATTCGAGATATCACAATCTCACGGATTGAAATTATTTTCTCATGTGGCTGAAACTAAACTAGAAATAGACGAGATACATAAACTCTACGGAATTACGCCTATTGAGTGGTTGTATTCTCTGGGAGTTCTCGGCGACAACTTTGTGTTGGTTCACGGTGTTCATCTCTCGGATAGGGACTGCCGAGTTATCATGGACTCATCTTCAAGATTAATTCATTGCCCTGAATCGAACATGAAACTTGCCTCAGGAGCGGCTCGAATACAGTATCTTCTGGAAATGGGCGTAAAAATCGGACTCGGCACAGACAGCCCCGCCAGCAATAATAATCTTGATTTTTTTGAAGAAATGAGGTCAGCTTCTTTTCTGTCTAAATTGTCTTCAGGCAACCCTGAGGCGCTTACCGCTCGTCAGTCCCTGTACATGGCGACTACTCAGGGGGCGCGGATACTGGGGCTTGAAGACACTATAGGTTCGCTGGTTCCCGGAAAACAGGCGGACATCATTGTTGTGGATCTGGATCAGCCTCACCTAACCCCTTTGTACGATCCCGTTTCGCAAATGGTTTATTGCGCCAAAGCATCCGACGTGAGAGATGTTTTCGTTTCAGGGAGGGTCGTTGTTCGTAATCGAAAGATTTGCACAGTGTCCTATGAGGATGTGCGTGAGAGTGTGAACGAATTGGCCGCCAGAATATGCGCACACACAGGAAAGAGACTTTTTCGGGGAGAGTAGTATAATGTCTGACAAAATCACGTACAAAGACGCCGGGGTCGATGTTGACCTTGCCGAAAAATCCCTCCAGTCTGTGGAGAACAGAATTCGCTCCACCTTCACCCCTGGAGTCATCGGTAATCTTGGAGGATTTGCTGCGACATTTAGACCCGAATGGCCGAAATTCGTCGATCCTGTCCTTGTGTCAGCTACGGATGGAGTAGGAACCAAACTAAAAATTGCCTTTATGATGGGGATTCACAACTCAGTTGGAATAGATCTTGTCGCAATGAGTGTTAACGACATTATTGTCACAGGAGCGGAACCTCTTTTTTTCCTGGACTACTTCGCTACCGGCAAAATTAAGCCGGAAACCTTTCAATCGGTTGTTTCAGGGATAACAGAGGGATGCAAGATGGCTGGATGCGCCCTGATTGGGGGCGAAACAGCCGAAATGCCCGATTTTTATTCCGAAGGGGAATACGATTTGGCTGGTTTTTGTGTAGGCATACTGGATCAGGCCGCGGTCATAGACGGCTCTCGAGTCGCCGGAGGTGACGCTGTGATCGGCATTGGATCATCCGGCCTTCATAGCAATGGATACAGTCTTGTTCGAAGAGTTCTTCTAGATAATAAGAAATATTCCCTAGATCATAAATTCTCCGATTTGGAATCTACGCTCGGGGAAGAGCTTTTGAAGCCCACAAAAATTTACGTTAAGCCGATGCTATCGCTAATGAAGAAATTGTCGATTAAGGCAATTGCGCATATTACCGGAGGTGGTTTTTACGGGAATATACCGAGGATAATTCCAGATCATATTCAAGTGATCATCAATTCCTCGACGTGGGAAATCCCCCCGATTTTCAAAATTCTCAAGAGGGCCGCTCTGCTGGACGACAGGGAGATGTTTGAGACTTTTAATATGGGTGTAGGAATGATCCTTATCCTCAATGAATCTGATGTTGACCAGGCAATCTACGGTTTGCGTGAAGCAGGGTTGAATGCCTGGAGCATGGGACATACGCTAACCAGATCCAGTGACTGCGAAAATCATGTTATAATAAACTAAAGGCCAACCAAAATTACTGATTTTAACATGATAGACCAAAACAGATTTCTAGATCTCCCCCTGTTGCAAGCCCCCCTGCTGAATATTCTTATCGGACAAACCGACGCCAACAACAGAGAACCTCTACTTGAATGCATTCTTGAAACTCCGGATCCCCGGCTGACCGTCATTCGAATCGAGGAGTTGCTGGGACTGGATAGGGAAAGCCTCATTTCCGCATTGGCGGCGCAATTGGACGCATGGAAATTTTTCGTAAGGGCCGTCGGAGGTTCCTCCTTCCTATTTGCAACCATTAAACGATCTATTGAATTGATAAGATACGTGTTTCTTGAGAGGCGTTGCAATCAAGGCAAGACACTTATGGAGAAGGACAAGGAGCTGAGAAATAGACTTTCCAGCGCTGGAAGTTCTTCTCTGGTCGAACTCAGTCGTGAATTGAGGAGATACAAAGAACAAGAGTTTCTTAGAATTGGGTGTAGAGACCTTACAGGAGCCGCTGACGTCGTTGAAATCATGGCTGAACTTTCAGATCTCGCAGCCGCTTCACTTGAGGTTACCCTGGATTATTCATTTAAATGGCTTGCGGCAAAACATGGCGCGCCGGAAGGGTTGTCGCCCGGTTCTAAGGGGCTGGTAATTCTAAGCATGGGAAAATTGTCGGGCCATGAACTGAATTTTTCTTCAGACATAGATTTGATCTATCTCAGACATCCCGAAGATGGTTGGACATCCGGTCCAGACAGGGTTTCGGTCTCTAAGTTCTACGAACTCCTTGCAAGGTCAGTCAGCAAAGCCATGTCCGATGTCACCGAAGATGGATTTGTCTTCAGGGTAGACCTTCGGCTGAGACCGGAAGGTGACAAGGGAGAACTTGTTCCTTCATTGAGAAACGCAGTGGAATACTATTTGTCCTGGGGCAGGACATGGGAAAGAGCAGCGCTCATGAAGGCGCTACCTATAGCGGGTGATGTAATGTTGGGACATGATTTCCTGAAAGAAATTGAGCCCTTTGTCTATCGTAAACACCTGGACTATTCAACATTGGATGACATGCGTTCAATGAAAAAGCAAATCGAAACGCAACTCAAAAAAAAGCCCGGGTTGAACATAAAGCTTGGACAAGGAGGAATAAGAGAAATTGAGTTCTTCGTGCAGACCCTTCAGCTGATCAACGGGGGTAAGAATAGGAAATTGCGTTCACCTTCGACATTGAGGGCTCTTGATCTCCTAAGTGAGGCTGGTTTGCTGGCCGTATCAACGGCAGCGAGCTTGCGCGACGCATATCTTTTTTTTCGTAATGTTGAGCATAGAATTCAGATAAACCACCAGTTACAGACACACGACCTTCCCATTAGACATGAGGAACGTTACGATCTAGCAAGACGCATGGGTTATCTTGACGCATCAGCTCTTGATCAATTTATTGCGGATCTGGACAGACGCCGCAAGTTGGTTGAAGATCTCTTTTCTTCACTTTTCTATCATTCATCCGAAGATGACGTCGAGCGATCTTCCTCCCTGACTAATCACCTTATAGAATCAATAGAAGACCATGCTGAGACCGTGGCAATTCTCACAGATCTGGGTTTCAGGAACCCTTCATCAGCCTATCCGCTTCTAAAGCGATTGATATACCCATCTTCCGGAGGGCCGATTTCAGAAAAAACTCGCGATTTGCTTGAACGGCTGGCTCCTATATTTATTGATGAACTGCTAAAAGCGTTTGAGCCAGAGAAAGCCCTTGTTACCCTCGATACCTATATAGAATCTCTACAAAGCGCTCCTAACTACTATTCCACATTCCTAGAAAATCCTGCCACTGTGAGTTTCCTGATTCGAATCCTTGGAGAGAGCCGTTTTTTTACGGACCTTCTCATAAGGCATCCTGATTCTATTGACTCACTTATCGGTAGAGGATTGCAAAGCCTTCAGATGGGTTACGAAACTCTTCGGAAAGAAATTCTGGAACGACTCAACTACACAGGGACTCTTGAGGAAAAACTGGATGTTTTGAGAAGATTCAAGAATGAAGAGAGTCTGCTGATTGGAGTTAGGCAACTTACTGGAGAAATAGACTCTCCTGTTGCAAGACGCCATATATCTGAGCTTGCGGATGTCTGTCTTTCCGTGGCGGTTGAAATAGCGCACAGAGAGATGGAACGTCGATTTGGCTCCGAAGGATTAGAAGATCCGTTGCCTTTCGTTGTCCTGGGAATGGGGAAACTCGGGGGTATGGAAATGACATATCTGTCAGACCTCGATGTAATCTTTGTCTTTGATTCGCCAAACGATCAAATAGGTAAATTGTCGTCAAGAGAGTGGTTCACGAGGCTGGCCAATCGGATGATCTCTATTCTCAGCGTCCCGACATCTGAAGGAACAGCATATTCCATTGACACCCGTCTAAGGCCGTCAGGCAATAAAGGCGCTCTCGTTTCCACACTTAGATCGTTCGAAGACTATCACAGGGAATCATCGGCTTTATGGGAAAAACTAGCCCTCATAAGATCCAGAGTTGTGACCGGGCCGGAAGTTTTGGGACAAAAAATTCAGTCAATCATCAAAGACTGTATATTGAGGACTAACCTGAACGAGACGGATATTTCCGAGATATCAAGAATTCGACAGAGAATGGAAAAAGAAATTGCGCTCGAGGACAAAGCAAATGTCGATTTAAAAACTGGGCAGGGAGGATTGGTAGACGTAGAATTCTTTACCCAAGCAAAGATACTTGCTCATGCGAGCGAATACCCCGAAATCTTGCAATCCAACACTTTGGAGGCATTGTCAAAACTTAGGCAAAACGGACTAATCCAAAAAGAAATATTCGATACTCTTGATTCTGGCTATCGATTCCTAACCAACCTCGAGGACAGGCTCAGAATAATGGAAAACCGGAGTATAGACAGGCTACCCCTTGCAGGAGATAAACTGAAGGGATTGGCGAAAAGACTTGGCTACGGTCATAATGGAGACACGCTCATTGATGATTATTTGCGCATTCGCAATGATATCAGGGAGATTTATAGTTCTTTCTTCTCGTCAGCCAGTTCATAGACATTGCAATTCCGGTTGCCAAGCCCGAAGTTCACGCCGGACGAAGCGGAGTGCAAATTTGGACTGGGGCGGAAGCGAAAATCAGAATTTGTAGATTTTACGCCTCCACCATAGACTATCACTCAAAAATCTGGGCGTCCTTGAGTATGTTTGCTACCCTAGCGATATGCATACCATGATGTTTGGATGATACAAGTTGATCATCAGACAGGCCTTTGGGGCTTAAATCCTCTGCGTGCGCTCTTCCATATGGACCCCATTGCAATCCGGCGACTTTATATCCAGGAGTTTTCTTGGGCAGGGGAACAATCAGAAGGCCGAGTTCCGCTATATTGTTCAACACAGAAAGCATGGCCAATTCGCAGCCTCCGCCTCCGTTTCCGTATCCCGATCCTGATGCGAACACAGCCCCCACCTTCCCTATCAGCTTATCCTGCATCCAGGCTCCACTACAGACGGTGTCGATGAATTTCTTCACCCTCCAGTCGATGCTGCCCATGTGAACTGGAGTGCCAATTACCAAGGCGTCACAAGACAGTAAATGTTCTATTCTTGCGTCATCGGCCTTTACCAATTCCGCAATAGAATCTTCAACTGATTTGACGCCATCAGCCAGAGCTTTCGCCATTTTTTCCGTACTGCCGTGGTCACTGGCGTAAACTATTAGGACCCTGACCATTTCCATACCTCCTTAATTAGTTTATCGAATAACCATGATAGGGATATTGAGTCTGTGGCGAACCGGAGCCACGGTGCTGCCAAAGACAAGATCACTCAATCCCCTGTGGCCATGCCCCCCCATGATCAAAACATCAATAACGTTCTCGGTTGATAACCTTATTAACTCGTCCGGGACATTTCCGTATCCCAGGAATGTTTCCACCTCTACGCCCCTGTGGCCAAGCGCTACCGCCAACTTGGCAAGTGATTCTTCATCCTCGCGTGCTTCGGTGTCAAGGGTGTATTCACCATACACTGATCCCCCAGCGCTTTCTACAACGTGGAACAGAAAAAGATCCGCATTATGCTGTTTTGCTAGCGGCAACGCATGGCTCAGGACTTTGATATCCTGCTCGGTAAGAGCTAGCGCCACCCCTACTTTTTTGTAGTGAGGTGGCGCTAGCTCTAATTGATCCTCCTCTGCCCTCCATCACAATTTGGCCGGCTAAAGTTCCTGTTAGAGTGGAAGCCTGTCCTGAACAAACGAGCGCTAAAGCGAAAGCTATTCCAGCCAGAGCTGTCCCAAGTATGGGCGTGAGGAGGCTGTGGGCTTGCTGCAATTCAGTTACAACGATCCCGTTCCTGTAAAAAGTTGCGGCCGCAACTATTAAGATCGCAGCGTTGACGAGAAATGCGCAATTGAGAGCGATCACTGAATCGACAAAATTAAACTTGCAAGCCTGACGTTTGCCCTCGATCGATGAGTCGAAAGCCCTGCTCTGAAGCAAGGACGAGTGAAGATAGAGGTTGTGAGGCATCACAGTAGCGCCTATGATGGCGATCGCTACGAAGAGTGCCCCGTCGGGAAGTGATGGAGCCAACCCATAAGCCACCTGCGTCCAATCCGGAGAGGAGTTGACTACTTCAAATATGAAGCACGACCCAATCACGGTTATCAATACCATGATTATGAACTCGAATCTTCGTACCCCGAAATTCTGGATAGCCAAAAAAACGAAAGTGTCCAGAGTCGCTATACATACGCCCCACATCAACGGGATTTTGAACAAAAGGTTTAAACCTATTACGAAGCCCAACACTTCTGCAAGGTCACAGGCGACAATCGCGATTTCCGCCAGTACCCAAAGCATGTAAGTAACGGGTCTTGGGTAATGGTCCCTGCACGCCTGAGCGAGATCTCTCCCCGTAACGATCCCTAATCTTGCCGACAGTACCTGTAGAATTAGAGCCATACCGTTGGACATCAACAAGACCCATATCAGTGCGTAACCAAATCGTGATCCTCCTTCCAAGTCCGTTGCCCAGTTTCCGGGATCCATATAACCGACGCTGATCAAATAAGCTGGGCCCAAAAAGGCGAACATCCTTTTGAAAAGGCTGGCCTGGGTTGGGATGTTTACCGTTCGATACACTTCCGATAAAGATTTTGTCGTCTTTGCCACTTTTATTATTTCCTAAGGTTGGTATGCACGAATCACTTATATTTCAAAACCGTCGGGGTTATCAACATAGAATAGCGCCAATTGAGTTTGTCATCGTAATTCATTTAAAAAGTCCGTGTTGTGCAATGGCTGGTCACAGGTATTTGACTTTACAATGAATTACTGGGTTTTCCTCCGCGCCGATTATTGGGCTTCTCTGTGAGCTTCAATAAGAGTATATAAGATATGCGCAAAATCTCACCATATAATGGCTGGGTCAAGCTACACAAAAAGGAGAGACAAGATGGCAATAATAACAATATCTAGGGGATCTTACAGCAAGGGTAAAGAAGTAGCGGAAAAAGTAGCGGCAAGACTGGGCTACGAATGTATAGCTCGAGAAGTACTTTTGGATGCCTCCGAGCACTTCAACATCCCTGAAATAAAACTTGTCAGGGCTCTTCACGACGCCCCTTCGGTCTTGGAACGATTTACTTATGGAAAGGAGAGATATTTGACCTTTCTGGAATCGGTATTCCTTGAGCACGTACAGAAAGATAACGTAGTATACCATGGTCTGGCGGGACATTACTTTCTGAAGGGAATTAAGCATGTATTTAAGATAAGGATATTGGCCGATATTGAAGACAGGGTTAAATGGGAGATGGAGCGAGAGAGCATATCGGCCGAAGAAGCCTTATATACCCTAAAGAAGGATGATCACGAGCGAAGGCAGTGGGGCCTAAGAGTTTTTGGCGTAGACACTTGGGACCCAAGCCTTTATGACATGGTCATTCACATTCACAAAATAACCGTCGACAGCGCTGTAGACATAATTTGCAACGCGGTAGCGTCAGAGCAGTTCAAGGCAACGGCGGAATCTGAAAAAGCTCTCTCTGATTTGGTTTTGGCTTCTCGGGTGAAGGCAGCGCTTGTCAGCACATGTCCGAGTGTTAGAGTCTCCGCCAAGGAGGGGGTTGTTTTCGTTGATACGATGGTAGGTCCAGCGGTGGCGGAACCTCTTGCTCAAGAGTTACGCTCTCTTGCAAATGAAATCCAGGGTGTCAAGAAAGTCACAATAAGTGTTAGTCCTGCAGCTTCATTCTTCAGCGATTAGCCTATCCATATTGGTGTGTCGTCCCGTGTTTAGCAGGAAGAACTGTTCTTGGATGTTTAAATTATTCCAGGGAAATCATGGACGCAGTTGAGCGCTAGTGTCTAACAATTGTTATTTTTCACAATCTATGGACAGAATCGGAGTAATTTTTTTGACTTTGACACTTTTGTTATGAAAACACTTATATATCAGCATGTTGCCTTTTGGCTGGGGCATTACCGCTTGTTTCCCTGGGAAAGGTTAAGTCATGGGTCTGGGAACCTCTGAACGTTTTAGTCCAAAGATGCGATAAAGCTTTTTCTGTACATGTGAGGTTTTCGAAGGCAGGATGTATTTCTTGCCGGTGGAAGTATCTATGAGGATAGAGGCCTGGGCGTGTAACAGTTCGTTTCTGATCTTCTCGAAGCTCATAGGCTCATGCTGACGGCTGACCCTGTACATCGCCTGCCTGACAAGAGTGTACGCGATGAAGCAGATTAGTACAATAACACAGGCTTTGAGTATCTCATTCCACGAGTCGTCTTTCCTGGAATCTCCCAACGCCTTTTTTAAGCCCAGATCGTCATACAGTTTCCCGAAAACGTCTCCAATGCCCTCAATTATCCTCTGCTCTTCCCTGAGCCCGGCTTATGTTAACCTTGTCATCGATTGCCTCATTACAAGGCCTGGATCCGTATATGTCCTCAGGGGAGAAGATCGGAAGGACAGGGCTTCGCTGGTTCTTCATCTCAACGATGATCTTTTGGGCAAGCTTCCTGAGTTCCTCGATCTCCATCTCAGTGACAGCCTGTCTGACATGCCTTATAATCTTCTGGCTGACCTTGTCGGCCTTTCGATGGCTTTCGACTATCTGGACTGAAGTCTTTCCGTTATCTTTGAGTTTGGTACGTACGAACACGTTATGAGGGTATGATGGGCCTGAACCCATGTCAGCTAAATGAACTACCCGCGGCACTACATCCGAAGCAGCCAATTCAGGCCCCTCCCATTACAAACAGTTAGGCTGATGAACCGAAAAAAAGTTTCAAAGTCGGGAGAATATTTGGACAACACTTCCAGAACAAGATGTGGTAGAGATAATGCATAACTACTCAGCTTTGTTCCTTATAAGGACATTTGCCTCATTCAAATCCATAACCGGGAAAAACTCATGGATGAAAGAACTGTCACGACCTCGGACAAAGAAGCTGTTTCCAAAGGGAAGCCAGCCATTCCTGCTGACATATCAACCCTTTCTTCCAGTGAACTACAGAAACTGGTTCACGAACTCTATATCCGTCAGGAATACATGGAAGCTAAGACTAAGGAAATGGGCATATTTAGGGATAAATATCTTAACCTGTATGACTCTGCTCCGGTTGGTTACCTTACGGTCAGTAAAGGGTGCAACATTCTGGAGGCGAATTTAACGGCGGCTAGTCTGCTGGGCATGGGACGCGATGAACTGATAGGTCAGTCTATGTACTCCTTGATTTCTGAGGAAGACAAAGATTTGTTTTTTGAACTCCTGATGGCTGTTTTCAGAAGTCAGTCTCCGACGACATGTGAACTCAAACTAAAAAAAACTGATAAAACTGAATTTATTGCAGAACTCCGGGGCATTTCTGAAAAGAGCGCTAATGGCCAATATGACAGGTTCAAAGTAATTCTTTCCAATATCACTAAACGCAGGCAATCGGAAATATTACAACGGAAACTCAGGGATAATCTTGAGTCACTATGGGAATTGCCAAAAACCCAACAAACTGATTTGAAAGTCCTCGCTGACCACGTGCTTGAAGAAATCAAGCGAATCAGTGAAAGCAGATACGCTTTTTATGGTTTTATAGACGACGAAGAAACCGAGATGGAAATCTATTCATGGTCTAGAGAAGCCATGAATCAGTGTAAAATTGTTGATAAACTTGAAAAGTTTCCTATTCCAACATCCGGAATATGGGGGGACGCAGTAAGGAAACGTCAAAGCATCGTGGTTAACGATTATAATGAAAATCATGAATGTAAAGTTGGATTGCCCCAAGGTCATGTTGAGCTTACAAGGGTTGTTTCCGTCCCAGTTTTTAGTAGAGGTAAAATTGTGGCAGTAGGAGCGGTTGCCAATAAGGAATCTGAATACACAGAGGATGATGTCAAACAACTTGAGGTGTTTCTTTCCCATGCCCAGATAATATCCAACCAGATTCGATTGCAGGAGGCGCTTAGTAAGAGCGAGACAAAATTCCGTACCGTGGCTGATTTCACTCATGACTGGGAATACTGGATCAATCCAGACGGGGCATTAATCTATGTCTCTCCGTCTTGTGAAAGAATTACGGGATACGATCCTGACGAATTTATTAATGATCCAGGGCTGCTCGTGAAAATTGTCCATCCTGAAGACCTTTCGCTTGTGGGCGAACAACTTAAATCGATTGATTCCGGTCCCCCGCTCCAATGTGAGTTTCGGATTGTTAGCAGTAAGGGGGAGACGCGTTGGATCGGCCAAGTGTCGCAAACCGTTTATAACCTAGACGGAGCCTGGTTGGGGCGGCGAGTCAGCAATCGCGACATTACTAAACGTAAGCTAGCGGAGTTGGATTTACGGGCAAGCGAAGAAAAATTTAGCAAGGTCTATTTATTAAATCCGGATTCCATGTCAATCACAACGCTTGCTGATGGCAAATTTGTTTCTGTAAATGACGGATTCGAGCGGATCCTGGGTTTTAAGGAACGGGAAGTTATAGGTAAGACTTCAGCGGAACTGAATCTATGGGGTGACACTGAAGACCGGCAGAAAATTTCAGAGGCTCTCAAAAAAGAGGGGAGAATTTATAACCTTGAGACTCGTGTTCGTACCAGGAATGGAGATATACGATATGGGCTTATGTCATGCTCCATCATCGAACTCAACGGGGAACAACATATACTAACTATTGGAAGGGACATCACTGACAAGAAGGCCGCTGAAGATGCGTTGCGGGCGAGTGAAGGGCGTTGGCAGTTTGCCCTCGAAGGCGCCAGAGATGGTGTTTGGGATTACAACCTCACGACTAATGAGGTTTTTTACTCTAGGCAGTGGAAGGCCATGTTGGACTATGAAGAACATGAAATCGGAAATACCCTAGACGAATGGGTAAACAGACTTCATCCCGAAGACAAAAGACGCCTCAAGGAAATTAAGGACAAATTTTGCGCCACTGATATGACATCTTATGAAGCTGAATTTCGAATGCTGGGTAAGAACGGCGCCTATAAATGGATTCTAAGCAGAGGCAAATCCACAGAGTGGACAGACGATGGCAGGCCTTCGAGATTTATCGGCACCCATGCGGACATCACCACCCGGAAGCTGATGGAGGAGGCCCTGCGCGAACGTGAACGTGAATGGACTACGTTGATAAACAACCTCCCGGGATTCGTGTATCGTTGCGCCAACGATCGTTACTGGACCATGGACTATATAAGTCACGGGTGCAAAGAAGTTACTGGGTATGCTCCAGATGATTTCATTGGAAACAAAAGCCTTTCATTCAATGACATTGTAGATCCAAATTATCGTGAACCCCTTTGGGAAAAATGGCAGGAAATCCTTGCCCACAATAGTGTTTTTGAGGAAGAGTATCCAATAATTACCAGAGGAGGAGAGACACGTTGGGTATGGGAAAGAGGGCGGGGAATCTTCTCGGATGACGGGCGCCTACTTTTCCTGGAAGGATTCATTACAGACGTCACTGAGCGCAAGAAAATTCAAGAAGATCTTCGAGAAAGCCATGAGAATTTCCGAACCTTCTTTGAATCGATTGATGACGTTATAGTGGTTGGCGCCCCAGATGGTAAAATAATGCACTCAAATTCGGCTTTGACCCGCAAACTGGGCTACAGTCGCGAAGAAATAGAGAACATGCACGTGCTAGATCTGAACTGTAGATCTCAACGGCAGGAAGCGGAAACAATCTTCTCCGATATGTTTACAGGCCATAGAACGAGTTGTCCGCTTCCACTGGAGAAAAAGGATGGAACGCTGCTTCCGTCGGAAACGCGAGTTTGGTTTGGTAAATGGAGCGGGGTGGACGCAACATTTGGTATTTGCAAAGACCTCAGCAAGGAGCAGGACGCGCTACAAAGATTTGACAGGCTCTTTGAATTTAACCCTAACCCTCTTGCAGTCAACAGTACGGAGGATGGAAGAATTGTCTTGGTAAACGAAGCTTTTCTCTCCACCCTGGGGTTCTCTAGAGATGAAGTCATAGGGATGACAAGCGAAGAACTGGATCTTTTTACTGACCCAGAAGCACAAAGAGAGGTCGCTACTAGACTTGAGGTTCACGGAGTAATTAGAAATATAGAACTACAGGTAAAAAAGAAGAATGGAGATCTTGTCGAAGGCCTTTTTTCCGGCACGATAATAGTTATTCAGGAAAGGAAATACCTCCTGACGACTATGCTCGACATCACGGAACGCAAACAAGCGACAGAGGCGCTCAAACAAAGCGAGAAAAACCTAAGGTCTTTTTTCCAGACTATCTCTGAGTCAGTCTTCCTCATGAAACCCGATGGCGAGATACTTGAGGCTAACGAAACCTTTGCGTCTCGTCTCGGCAAGAATCCGGAAGATGTCATAGGCCATTGTGTTTTTGACTTCCTGGAACCTGAAACAACTATTAAACGTAGGGGGTGGATTGACGAAATTGTCCTCAGCGGCAAACCAGTGAGGATTGAGGACAAAAGGCAGAATTCTATCTTGGTTCATAATATCTATCCGATCTTGAATTCTGAAGGGGTTGTGGATCGATTGGCAATTTATGCCAACGATGTTACTGCGGCCAGACTATCAGAAACAGCTTTGAGAGAGAGTGAAGCCAGATTCAGGCTCATTGTAGAGGCCGCCAACGAGGGTATATGGTCAATGGATGGCAAGTTCAAGACAACTTTCGTCAATCGGAGAATGGCTGATATGCTCGCTTACAGCCCTGATGAAATGCTCGGTCGGACAGTGGACTCGTTCATGTTTGAAGAAGACTTACCAGATCACAGCGCCAGAATGGCTGGACGTCTCGCAGGAACGAATGAATCCTATGAGCGGCGGTTTAGAAAGAAAAATGGTGAGGAAATATGGACGCTGGTTTCCGCAACGGCTCTGATAGATGGAAAGCTGGGATTCCAAGGTTCCTTCGCCATGTTCACGGACATAACAGAGCGAAAACGCGCGGAAGAGGCTCTGACTGAAAGGGAAAGTTATTTGAGAAACCTCTTAATGAGCATGATCAATGGGTTTGTCCTATTCGAGTCTGTGTTTGATGAAAGGGGAAATTTTCTAAGCTGTAAGTTTATTATGATCAATCAATCTTTTGAAAGAATAACCGGCGTCAAAGGTGAAGACATCATTGGACATTCAATTCATGAAGTATGGCCTGAAACTGAGCAGGAATGGATTGAAGCTTTTGGCAGGGTAGCTCTAACTGGAACACCATCCTCTTTTGAGATGTTTCATCATCCCACCAGAAGCCATTATTATTGCAACGTATACAGACCGGAGAACAGCAGAAAACGATTTTGCGTAGTTTTTGAAGATATCACTGATAGGGTACGTGTGGCACAAGAAAAGGAAGCTTTTCAGGCTCAGGTTCTGCAAGCTCAAAAGATAGAAGCCATTGGAACAATGGCAGGGGGCATAGCCCACGATCATAACAATATTGTCCAGGCGATATTAGGCTATACGGAACTCGCTATGCAAGATGTAGCCCCGGGAAGTCCGGTTTATTCCAGTCTGGAAAGAGTGTTGGAGGCGGCAAAACGTTCTGGGAACATGATGAAGCAGATATTGACCTTTAGTCGCCGATCCACGCCCAAGGTCACTACAATTGATGTCAGTCCGTTGGTGAAGGAAGGACTGAAATTCTTGCAGGCCGCAATACCATCCACTATCGAAATCAAGGGAAGAATCAAACCTGGTCTAGGGAAGATTCTTGCTGATCCCACGCAAATACATCAAGTTTTGATGAATTTGTGTATCAACGCTTCGCAAGCCATGAAAAATGGTAAGGGTAAGATTTACGTAGAATTGTCAGAGCTTAATGTTGTAGATAACTGCGTACCGCCGCATCATGAGATTACACCTGGGAAGTATCTCTTACTGAAGGTTTCTGACACAGGAGTAGGGATTCCAGCAGAGATTTTAGACAAAATATTTGATCCTTATTTCACCACCAAAGAGTCAGGAGAGGGAACGGGTCTTGGGTTGTCCGTAGTTCATGGAATCGTTCGCAGTTCTAATGGGGTTATAACAGTAGAAAGTACGCCAGGCGCAGGGTCCACCTTTAATGTGTTTTTCCCTCTTGTGAAAGAACCGATGGATGTTAAACAAGAGTGCGAGACAACTACCATCTTGCCGGGAACTGAGCATATTCTTTTTGTTGACGATGAAGTTTCACTTCTGGAAATGTATGAACGCCAACTCAAAAGATTGGGCTACCATATAACCGCCGTGGACAATCCCGACGCCGCATTGGAAATACTATCCCAGCATCCCCAAAAGTTTGATGTGATAGTCGTAGACATGATCATGCCTAAGATGACAGGACTTGAACTTTCAGAGAAAATACGTCTGGGATGGCCAAACATCCCGATCATCATGTGCACTGGATGGATGCAAGATTTATCTGATGACGATTTAAGGCGAACTGGAATTCGGGCTGTTGTGACTAAACCTACAAGGAACAATGAAATAGCTGATGCTGTTAGAAAAGTGATGGATCAGAGTCGCTAAACCGACTACGAAATGGTTGTCTTGATTGAATGCATTCTTCAAAAAACCAACAACCTTTCGCTCTAGAATTGTCTGAAACATTACCTTATTAAACTTTGATACCAGTTGGTTAACCCCTAAACAGCCAAAAAACTTATGTCGTTACGCAGGATGTTTCCTGGCTATTTTTGTTTATACGGGGTCTCTTGCCCTCCAACAATTTCAGCAATTTAGAAAAATGGTTAGCTTAGCTTTGTTCAGAAGTTCGCTTGAATTGCAACACGCATACCAAAAATCGAGTCAATTTCACGATCCGGATTTATACCCCAGTTGTTACTAGAGTTCGGGGTGTTCCAGGAAGATTGTCTCCTGTCCACACACGCGTATTTGAACCAGGCACCGGGCTTCCAATAGGCCGCCCTGGCCATTAACGTGTATCCTTCGATGAGTTTCCAATCAAATCCGCCGCCGATTTCATAACCAAGGTCTCTCTCCAGAATGTTGGGAGCATTCGTAAGATTTCCGTTGTTGTCAGCGAATGAAATGTCCACTAGGTTACCTATTGGGAAGGAATTACCTCTACTACCGTTACCGTATTGCAGCGCTGGCTGGGAGGCTGTTTCGGTAGGATCTGGCCTTATCCATCCCCATCCATATCCTTGGGACACCCTGCTGGCGTACAAGAAGGTTGCGTATGCATTTAGATTAGCTGCTATAGCGTAATCCAATCTTACGCCATACGTGCTGGCATCGGTAATGTAACCGTGGTTGCAAGAGCGAGATATGGAATCGTTTCCCGATCCGTAGTTATAACCAAGCAACAGGCTGTAGGGAAGATACAGGTTTACACCGCCATTAGGGGAAAGTATGGGAACAATGGTAGGCTGTCTGTCGATCAGTTTGCCTCCGCGTCTGTCCGGACCCGGATAGTAGGCCCAGAGAAAGCTGATCTTTGCTGGGCCGGCCATAGCGCCGCACTCGACCATACCAGCCCACAATTCCCAGTAACGAGTTTGAGGCTTGATATAATCCCCGTTTATTCGTTTAAGAGAAAGGCCGTTCTGTCGAAAGAATTCCTGATAAAAGCCGACTTCAGTATTAAAGAAGAAGCGTCCGTCAAAATACCTGAAATTTGTGAATCCAAAGACCTGCGAGTCGTCCGTCGCAAAGATCGGGTGATCTGTTGGTAAATTGGTGTTTGAAAGAATCAGCGATTCCGGTCCCTTGTGACCGTTGGTGTATTCGACAAAGGTCTCGGAACTGATTTTTCTGGCGTTATACATGAGCAGTGCAGCGACATGAGGTTGAGCCGCCCCACTCCGGTCTGTTTCTAGCGGATAATTTGACGGAGCATCCGCAACGGGCCTTCCAGGGCCCCAAGGATAGTATTGTCCGACGATAATGAAAGGACCAAATGGAATTGATAGGACTGCCGCCTCAGAGGTGTTCTCTACCGAGTCGATGATCACGCCCATACCGATGGTGTTTGGCTGTTTTCCTATTTTTAGAATTCCCCAAGGCAGGTTAGCCTGAGCATACCAGGTTTCCCAATAACCGGGGGAGAATGACATTCCGACGCCTGGAGCCTGACTATTCAAGTACCTGGAGCTATTCAGCTGGCCATAGCCCACATCCGTATATACAGAAATGGGATTCCAGGCTCCAATTCTGTAGGCTCCCTGAAGTGAAAGCGCCTGATTCACTTTTACCGTCGGGAGAAAAACTGTGTACATGTAGTTCGCCGCCACATCCGAACCTGTAGCCAGCCTGTCACCCCAAAAAGCTACATCCGTTCGAAAGGCGACCTCGTGACCAAGCCAACCGTTGCGAGCGGCAAGCCTTACCTTGTCCCACACTGAGCTGTTGTCCTGATTGAATGGCCCGAAGAAGCCGTTGTCCCCCAGTTCGGAGAATTGATAATACTCCCATGTGAAGGCCCCGGACATTGAGAATTCCCAGGCGCCGACCTGTGAAACTAACAGGACTAACAGCGCCACAACGAGGCAGACCCGCCGCATTTGATTCATACATTTACTCCCAGTATGTTACGTAAAACATTCCTGCAATTGATCAATCAAATTCGGATTGAATTGTCTTTTTGCTTATCCACCGAATGTTCCGGTTTTACTACTCGGGGTCGCCACCGAGGAACTCCGGACGCTTGAACAATGGATCAGGGTACGTGTAAAACCCCCGGCCAGATTTTACTCCCAGCCAGCCCTTGTCAATGTAATCCCGCTTTAACATATCGGCGAATTGCTGAGCCCCAGGGTCGCCTGATTGCTTGGCGGCGGCCTGGCTGACGTGCCAGACAGTGTCCAGTCCCACGAAGTCCCACAGCCCGAAAGGTCCCTGGGGCATGTTGAGGTGAATCATTATAGCCCGGTCCACGTCCTCCACAGACGCGATTTTGTCCACCAACGCGATTTGCACCGCCTTGTCGCACATGGCCCCGACAATGGCGTTCGACACATAACCGGGAAACTCTTTCTTTAAGACCAGAGGAACCTGCCTGATGGTTTTGGCGAAAGCCACCAGGAGTTCCACAGTTTCGGGTGAGGTCCCCGGGTGTGGCATGATGTCGACCAGAGGGGCTTGGAACGGATCGAGAAAGTGCAGCGCCGCAAACTGGGCGGGTCGACCCGTGGCTTCCGCGTACATGGATGGAACCAGCGTGGACGTGTTCGTTGTGAAGATAGTTTTCGGCTCGCAGACCTGGTTGAACTGGCCAAAGACTTTTGCCTTAAGGTCCACGGCTTCAGGGACCGATTCGCTCAGCAGGTCCGCATCGGCCCCGTCTCCCTGCTGTGAAGTGTAGTGTATCCGGGACAACGCCGCCTCCGAGGACTCCGTGGTCATTTTCTGTTGAGCTACCAGTTCCTCAGCTAAAGCCGGTATTTTAACTCGAGCGTTCTCCAGAGACTTGGCCATCGGATCATAAGCGACCACCTCGTAGCCGTATCTGGCGCACTGTAAGGCAATTTTCTGTCCCATTGTACCGGCGCCTACAACAAGGATCTTTCGGATATCATCGACTTTCATGATCAGCCCTCTTTAAGTGTTAAAACTGCCCGTAGCGCTGGTAACGGCCCGTAACGAGTGTGGAACGGTCCCAGCGGCCAGAGAACAGGTAAGGAAAAATGTTGTCCGCCTCTTTGTCTTCGAATTGCGCAAGAGGAAAAACGCCTGCAACCCAGTTTGAATTTACGCTGTAGCCCGCGCCGAGCAGCTTCACCACTGCGAGTTCCGCCCACGGGTCGTCCAGCGATGGCTCCATATCAAGCGATTTCACGTAGGCCGGTTCCCATGTCTGGTAGTCGGTGACACTGTCGTAGTTGACAAGGGTCATATTAGGAAACGTCACGTGGCCTTCCGGCGCCTGTCCGTAATTGAACCGAAACAGCAGGCAGGCCCCCCTCTCCCGATATCCGGGCCCGTAATCCTTGCGCTGGGCTTCCATGAGGGGATCGTTATACCCTCCCATCTCGACTTCGACCGAGAAAATGCGCCGGCCCTTTCTCTCAATGATAGCGCTTGCCCAGTCACCGTTGCGTTCGACGACAATGCGTTCGCACATCTTCTTGGGCAGGCCCGCAGCTTCGCGCCCGCTGCAGAGGCCCATGTGCGCTCCGGGACCGCTGAGCTGGAGGTTCAGAAAATACACGCCTATGGTTTCACCGTAGCGACATAAGAGGCTGAGGCCGCCTTCCATGTACCACGGAGCGAACGTGGGCTCGCGGATGTTGACGACATACACCATGGCTATGGGATGCGCGGGGTCTACTAGCTCAAGCGGTGGGGGCAGCACACGTCGCGCCGCGGCGGGATCGGTCTCCCAGGTAATGTAGAGGCCCTCTTCGTTGTTCATCGCTCCGGGGTTCATAAATGAGTAAATCTGTTCACGCGGTATGAAATAACTGCCGTTTTTCATGGATCGATATCCTCCTTTATGTGGCGCCACGCCGGTCACACGGCCCACTCTCCACGTCGCCGTTTCCGGGCCACGTTCAATAGATAGTCATCAACAGCCTTAGCCGCGTCCGGATTGAAACAACTTCTGGAGCCAGAGGCGTCAGTCTCGTCCCCAAAAACCAGTCGCTCGTTTTTCGCCACACCGCTGAGGATCATCCGTGCGGACTCCTCAGGCGACTGGGAGCCCGGAGGGGCTTCCGTGTCCCCCCAGATCGCGGTGGCCACCGTACCCGGCGTCGCCGATGTCAGGCGGATATTCTCGTCCCACAACTCGTACCGGAGGGCGAGGGTCAGACCGTTCAGAGCGGCCTTGGTTGCGGAGTACATCGTTTGTTGGGCCATCGGATAGAATGCGATTCCGGATATGATGTTGACAATGTGCCCGCCGCCCTGGGCCCGCATGACCGGCAAGACGGAACGGATGCCGTAGATTGCCCCGTAGAAGTTCAGAGCGAACGCTTTCTCCCAGTCACCATTGGTCTGCTTGTCAAACTGTCCGCCGAAACCAGCGCCTGCGTTATTGAAAAGCAGGTCTATGCGCCCGGCGCCAAATTCAGCCGCTTGTCCGATCATTCCTTTGACTTCCTCTTCATTCGTGACGTCGCACCGGATTCCCAGAGTCTGGCCCGGTCTGGCGGCGTTTAGCCGTTCGCTCTCCCTGAGGAGATTAGCCTCGTTTATGTCCACGAGGATGACCGTCTTAGCACCGTAGGACAGGATGGTTTCCGCCAGAGCCAATCCAATACCAGAGGCTCCGCCAGTTATGACGGCGCATTTATCTCGGTAGTAAGCTTCTGTTTCGCCCATGCACGCTCGCTCCTTTTTGCAACTTTCTAATTTTCAAGTTGGCGCTACTCCGGCTTTTGACCCGTATAAAATGAAAACACGCCGACGCTCCGGCGACAACGGTTTGGGGAGCGCTCTAAGGCTCGAAAACAAACGCCTGCCCGTAAGCGTCCTGGGTCGCGTCCACTATTCGCCCGCCACGCACGGCGTCACCTATGACCCGCGCGTCTGGGAATACCTCTCTGAAACGCTCAATTACCTGCTTGTAAGGCCTAACGCCCAACGCCATGATGACTGTGTCAGCAGGTACGAACACAGACTCGCCGGTTTCCATACATTCCAGGTCTATTCCCTCCCCGGTGATCTTCACCAGCCGGTGTCCCGGCAAAAGGACTGGGTCATAGCAATCCATACGCTCCTTGATGTCGAGGATAACGATGATGTTAGCGCCGGCGCCGATCTGCGGCAGCATGTCCACGAGGCTCGTCTTGTGCCCGGCCCGCATCACAAACTCGGCCGTCTCAAGGCCCGTCATGCCTGAACCGACGATAGCGCAGTCGCCTTTTACATCCGACCGCCCCATGAGCACATCTTCGGCGATGACAACGTTTGTCCCATCGATCCCAGGGACAGGGGGTATAAACGGGCGTGCGCCGCAGGCTATGAACACGCCGCAGGGCGAGAGCGCCTGGACTTTCTCAAGCGTCGCATCCTCCCCGAGGCGTAGTTCGACACCGCATTCCTCCACCTGAGCGATCATGGAATCAACGTAACGGGTGATTTTTTCCCTGGCAAAGCCCTTGTCCGCAACGTTTAGCGAACCGCCTAGCCTGAGAGATGGCTCAAACAGCACAGTGCGGAATCCTCTGTCGCTCAAAACCATGGCGGCGGTAACGCCAGCGGGCCCGCCGCCCACTACAGCCACCGTGCGCCCCGCTCCGTCACGATTGGGATTGGCGAATTCGCGTTCACGGCCCGTGGTAGGGTTCACCGAGCACTTGACTCGCCGTTCGTGTATGATCTCGTCGAAGCACACCAGGCAGCCGATGCATTTGCTTATGGTCTCAGTCTTGCCGGTCTTGGCCTTCTTGCACCATTCCGGGTCAGCGAGATGCCCGCGCGCCACGCCCACCAGGTCGCAGCAGCCTTCCGCCAGGATCGCTTCGGCAACCGCAGGCTCCTTTATGTTGGCGACAGCGATGATCGGTATCCTCACATGCTTCTTGATCTCAGCCGCCATGTATTTTTTCCATCCCTGCTCAATCGTGCCGGGCTCGATGCAGGCGGTGAACTTTGGGCTGTCCGGGATGGTGGAGCTGATGTCGAGGAAGTCAACGCCGGCTTTCTCCAGTTCGACTGCGATCCTGCAGCTTGCAGCAAGGTCGTTCCCTCGATCGCCCAGGAATTCTTCAGCAGAAAGTCGGACGCCGAGCGGAAAACCCTTGCCACATGCCGAGCGGATGCCCGCAAGAATCTCGATCAAGAACCGCAGGCGGTTCTCGAAGTTACCGCCATAATTGTCATCACGCCGGTTGAGATAAGGTGACAGGAAGCTGTTGATCAGGTAACCATGCGCTCCGTGCAGCTCAACGCCGTCCACTCCCGCCATCTGCGCCAGATGCGCCCCCCTCACAAACGCCTCCTGAATTTTTTCGATCTCCGGGACCGTAAGCGATCGAGGAGTCTCTCCAGTTACGGGGCTTGTAACGGCCGAGGCGGAGACTGGCTGTTCCCCCCCGACCGAGAAGCTGGCCTGACGGCCGGGGTGATGCAACTGGATGAACATTTTGGCGCCGTACTTATGCACCGAGTCCATGAGCCGTGCAAGCCCCTGAACATCCCCAACATTTCTGGCGGCCAGTTGGCAGGGTTCAGCAGCGCCCGCTCCATCCATGACCCGGCAGAGCCCACTGACCATAAGCCCGACTCCGCCCCGTGCCCGAGCCTCGTAAAAAGCGATGATGTCATCGTTTACGCCGCCCCCCGCCGTAGCGAGGTTTACTCCCATGGCCGTCATGGCCACGCGGTTCTTAATCTCCAGGCCACCAATCCGGACCGGGCTAAACAGTCTAGGAAACATTTTCGTCACATCCTCCATTGTCAATGATAAACAAATGCGTCCATGCAAGGCAGAGCTTCATACGCGATCAAATTGCCTGCTGTTGTCCAGTCGCTTCCATTATCGCCACCGTCCGCAATAGGGCGGCTAATACAAAAAAAAGGGGGCCCATTATTAACAGGATACAGGCAACAACTGGGAGAGGCACGATACCCGGCAAGATCATGGATACGCCGAAGACTATGCCTAGCGAATTCATCGCAAGTTGAATCCTCGCAAGTTTTCTAATGATCGGGGGAACAACAATTGGGGTTTCCGGGGAGGTCCTGATTTCATGCTTTCTCTCAAGAAATCGTCTGATAAAAAATACTGCTCCCCCAAGGATACTTAGAATCCCCAGGAGTATCTGAATCATCCCTGTAAGCAGACCGGGGACAACGCATGAAACCACTCCCAAGCCCGCAAATACAATGCCAAGGGTTATCATGAACCGTGAGCGGGTGTACTGACCGAGCGGCGTGTCTCCCAGGATCATCATCTGGATGGCCATGATGGTCAGAAGCAGACCCAACTGGCCATCTGGTGAGAAAGGAAGCATGCCCAGACCGACCGGAAAAAGTAGTAATCCGAGAAGCGTATTAAGAACTCCTAAGAGTATAAGGATTGCCGGCGAGAGGGGAAGAGACGCCTCCTGAAACAATATAAAACGTCTTTGTAAGTCAGCCCTATCAGCGCTCTGAATAGTCGATGCCGGGTCCTCCTGCTGCTCAGGACCATAGGTTCTGAAAACCTTCCAGACACACCACGACAGATAGAAGAAACTCATACCGTAAAAAGAGAGAATTATCGCCGTCCGTGGGTCCGCTCTGAGTGAAGGAGAAAGAGTTATCAGACCTGAAATGATTGTTAAGGCATAGACAAAAGCGCAGGCTAAGGTTAGTTGGCGCAATATTCCCGGAATCTTTATCCACATCCTGGCCATTTTTTCAGAAACGCAGAGTTGTAGGAAAAGAATTATACCTCCGATAAAAAGGACTATTCCAACCAGTTGGCGGATAAAATTTGTGAAGTATCCGGGAATAAAGGAAGTGGCGATTCCGAGAACGGCCGAACCCATTCCGATGAATACAAGAGCCCATGATCGTCGAAGGGCGCCAAATGGGGTCTTGCCCATTGTGATCATCTGAAATGAAACAATTACCAGAAAGAGGCCGTAGGCGCTGTCTGGGTTATATGGCAGATCTCCAGCGTAAATTTTGAACAGCGTTAGGCCAAAGAGGAGCCAAAATACTCCGAAGAGGATTAAAACGACAACTTCGAGGGAGAGATCGGATTCTTCCTTCATTCTTGCATGCCTTTGTCTGCGGGAACGATGTTACGGCCCGAAGTATTTGACCTAGGTTTGAAATTGGAACATCAACAATTCATCTGCACCATCACGTTCATACTAATAGGCAGTTTCCATTTGCCGCCCCGGATGAATACAATTAGCCCGCTTGACGGAGGCCGTGAACTAAACCCTTCATTGGCAGCTATAAATCTTACTCAATTTTGAATATGGTCTGGAAGGAAAATACCATGATTCGAGTGGATAATAAAAGGAAATTAGAATTCCATAATCCCGAGTCAAAAAAGTGAAAGTCGCGTCCAACTGTCTCAACATAAATGATCTTTTCTGTTCTATGGGTAGCGGATCGCCTTAAGCAGGTGGCCACCTCGCAACAGCTTATCCGTACTGAAACATTATGTACAGAGCTTTTTGTTCACGAATCCTGGGATAATCCCGAGAGTCTGGCTTTGCGAAAGAAAACGCACATGCGGGAAGATATTCATTACCGCGAGAAGTGGCAGATAGCCCTGAAACTGATTGATTTGGCCGTAGCGGATGGCGTTTCCCATGGGGCGGTAGTGGCCGATAGTCGGTACGGCAATATAATGGAGTTTCGCAGGGGACTGGACGAACGGCAAAGAGAATTGAATCAAGTATCCTCTCTGCCGGATGTCCGGCGTCAAATCTACCTCTATCTGATGCGAATGCCGATTTGACTCGGTTCATTTCTGTGTCGGAGTAGATTAAATTCTATTTTTTTTTTAGCGCCGAACCCGCATTTTTTATTTGACTTTATTTATGATCATTAGGTAGATTAAAAATTGAGGGTGTTATGCTTGTTGCTCAATTCTACTCTGACTAGTTTTGTGGATCAGGTATGTTTTTAACCTCTAAAATTTTCTAAATTTCTAAAACATTTATTTCTTATTGAATTTTGATTAATTCAAAGGGAGCGGTCTGATGTATCAGAGGGTGTTTATCTTTGTGAAAATACCATTACTTGTATTAATCTTTCTAATTGCGCCAAATGTGGTTCCTGCCACTCCAATCAAGACATTGTCACATGTCGTCCCAAGCGTTGAACCGCAAAATGAAAACCGAGATCCAGCAGAACATTTTCCTGACTTCGGCGCCATCCCGGATTGGCTCTCATCAGTCCTGAACTGGGTCCCGCCTGAGTGTCATCACAGTAGGATAACCAAGGGCGAACCGAATGAACTGGAACAGGAGACCGGTGAGTATTTCACAAGCCCAAACAAACAGGAACCTTCCGTTTCCATTACCAACGTAATGGCCCTGAACGACATACCTCCGCTATACACGTCGCCCAAGATTGATGGAGAAGGGATTTGGGTGAGTGCGGACACTCCTGCCAGCGGAGATGGAAAGCCTCTAATTTACAAAACAGTTTACCGTCCCAGTGTGGAATTTCCAAACACCGTGGTTTACATGGCTGTTTTTGATATGAGCCGCCTCAAACCACGACTCTTCATTGGCCGATCTGAACCAGGTATTTACAAAGTTTCGAATATTTCACAGGAAGAACGTCTCTCGAAAATAGTGGCGATAACCAATGCTATGTGGATGCAACAACATTCCAAAGGGGGAGGAGCAGTAGCCAGAGGTAAGGTTGTCTATCCAATGGTTCCCGGGATGGCTACTATGGTTGTATATCAGGATGACTCAGTTGATGTTCTTGAATGGAACAATGACATTCCATTGTCAATCGTTAAAGACGCTCGGCAATTGAGCCATCTTATTTTGAAAAACGGTATGGTCGTTGAGAATGTGTTAGAACAAGGGAAAGTCGCTGACTCAGAAATAGGTTTGGGTGGTCGATTGATTGATGCAGGGGGCGTTAGCACTACGGAAAGGGCAAACTGGTTTCTGGCTAATCGGACCGCCTTTGGCGTGAGGGACGATGGAAACCTTGTATTCGTGATGGGGCATCATGTCAGCACTAAAGACCTTGCCAGAGCCTTAGCGCTTGCAGGGTGCAAACGGGCCATTCACGGAGACGCAAATATTCATAATGTTGTATGCAATTTCTATTTCAGGGATGAAAACGATAAAGTTGTAAAACGGGACAAACTCTCTCCGAACCAACTTGATTACACATTGAAACGATACGATACGGGATACGCTAAAGATTTCTTCGTCTTTTACGAGAAATAGGGCTCTCTAAAGGATCTTTTATTCATATGTCTGGGGCGAATTACATAATTAAAATTTAGGGCTTTTATAGAATACTAGCACCGTAATTACCAGATCGAGTTTTTATCATTTTTTATCTGGGAGTGAAAAGACAATTATATGAGAAAAGGGCTCATCATATTTCTATTAGGGCTGAATTTAGTTTTGGCGTTTGATTATTCCACGTGTCGATCCGACCAGATTAGAGAGCCTGCATCTATTGCTCAAACACCTTGGAATTCGGCGATCGGAGAAGCGACTCCATTTTGGATCGTGGTCAACATGTTTACAGGCAGGACATCAAGACAGGCGGTAAAGGTCCAGGAAACCTTGAAGCGTCTTGGCGCTGGCGACAGTGGAATGGTGTTGCCATACGCGGAGATTACCATTGAAAATATGAAAAAACTACGTCCTGCGTTTCTTGTCTTGAGCCCCAATGGCATACCATGGTGCAATTACAGGGGAAAGAATGGGGAGAATCTTGCCAATTTCTTTAAGGACTTACCCGTCATTATAGAAGACATGGGTATACCGGTATTAGGGATTTGCGGAGGTCACCAGGCTCTCGCTCTGGCTTTTGGTGGAAAGGTAGGGCCAATACGTGGCGGAGAGGATGACTGCTTTCCATACGGACACAATCCCACAGAAAAGGGCCGCCGCGACATTCATATCCTTCATAAAGATCCACTTTTTTCAGGTGCGGGCAAATCCTTGAATCTTGTTCAAAGCCACTATGACGAAGTTAAGAGACTACCCAAAGGTTTTATTACCCTGGGAGAAAATGAACTTTGTCCGTATCAAATTATTCGACATCCTGACAGACCCGCATACGGTGTTCAGGCGCATACGGAATATTTTGAGAATTCAAGGCCGGATGGAGGCATACTTCTGAGAAATTTTCTTGAAATTGTCAGAACTCATAACAGTACAGCCAGGTATGTCGACAAAACAATGAGCATTGTCGCGCAAATTCAAGTGATAGGACTTGGAAACTTTAAAAAGACAATTTGGTAATAGAAATAACAGTTGTCCTATCTTGAATGATAAGAAACCAACGCTTTCTAGGCGGGAAACTTCTGAAACGTCAATTTTTGAACTGCCCTGTTCAGGTTCAGTAGTTAATACTTGCTACTTGAAATTTATTGAGAAAAGAGACTTATATATTAGGCTTGGACAAAAACATAAAAATTGCAGTCAGAAAGCGCCATTTTTGATTCTAAGATTCTAGTCAGCTTAATTTGTAGAGAAATGAGTAGAATCTAGTGGCTTCTTCTCCGCGCATATATGAAGAATCAGACTCTCCTTTTATAATCGGCTTTCCTACAAGCACGTGGGTATCCACGGTTATGCGGTCCTCAGAATTCATGAATTCCTCCTATATTGATTAAGGGAGCCTCTTGAATTAATCCAGGACGCAGTGTCGCTCAAAACCAGGGCCATTAACCGGGACATTCTATTTGCCACCTACAGCAGTCTAAATAAATCTGTCTAAATAAATCTTGCATTGACCACTGGAACTTGTAAATTGTAGTCCGTATATTTTCTAACACGACGTCATTTACCACAGGAGTAGACATGAGAAGGCTTTTCTTAACGTTTGTATTGTTTGGAGTTTTCTACCCTGGCGCATGCTTTTCAGAGTGTAGGGTTCAACCAAACGGGACCTTAGCCTTCACATGCGCGAATGTTCTCGAAGTCTTTCTACACGGTGGCGACTTGACGGACGAATTAGGAGAGTTGTCATCGAGGGGTATGGTTAAAGGAGTGGCAGGTGGGCAAAAAGTGAAAGTGTTACAAAAAGTTATGAATGGACAAGGAATAAAGGGTTGTATAGATGAGACAAAGCAAGTTTATTATATTCCAGCTCTCACCGTAATCTGCAAATAGACCGACACATTTGGAATAAGTCATCATGGTAATTTTCAAGAGGTAGCTTTTTCAAAAATCTGAGATGCAAACATTGGACCCACTCGCAGTTCTAGTCATACTGATAATAGTCGTTGCCTCCGTGGTCTGGTTTATTCTGCCGTTTGTTAGAGGCCGTAGAGAAAAGCGCCATTTATCAAAATCCAACCGTAAAGCTAATGAAGTTTCTTTAATTTCACCACCCCAAACAAAGTCTCCAAGAAAGGCCAACAAACGATTTGTGATTTTCAGTCCTATAAAAAGATGGGGTCTCGAAACAAAAAGAATCATCGCTACCAAATTTGGTGTCCCCGAAGGGGCGCCAACCGAAAATAGAATTCCGAATCGAGAATCTATAGATGCTCCGACCGTAGAAGAGTCTCGCAAGAAAGCTTCTTTTGACTCGCATGCCACGGATGGCAATCTGAGTCCCGATGACGTTCCGGTCTTTCGACCTTTACCCTGTCGACTATCGCCCGAAGACATAGCAATTGCCGATGAGCTTTGCTCGTATCGAAAGGAGTCCAAAGAGGATCATTCAGAGCCGTTGCAAGAACAGAAACTGTCCACGGACAACTTTAAGAAAGTCACAGGTTGCCATGTTAGTAATGACAAATCTCCAGAAGAAGACCTAATAACCTTACCCGCCCAGAATGAATCTGAGGGACGAAACCCCTTACCTACATCAACCCCTGGCGAGTCTATCAGAGAAGACGCTACAACGAAACGAGTCTTTAGGAACAAATCAACCATCGTAGACGAGATTGAGATCTCCAATATTGCTACTGCCAGATATTATAAATTTCTCAGAGAAAAGTCTCTGACTTCATTTACTCAACAAAATGACTCTTCCAGGGAAGTTTCCTTGGATCTAACAAACGAACAAGAGTCTCCGAGCGAAAACAATACCAGATCTAGAATCGTAAATTTTATAAGGGAGCAAATTCTCAGTGACAAGTCCGCAATAGCGCTCAAACTTGGTATTACTGAAGAACACCTGGCAAGAGAGTGCGTTGGATTATTCCCAGGAGAGAAACTATCCCAAGATCAAAATGAAACAGTCAATAACCGGCAGCTCACAACAGAAGAGAAGCGCTGAGGACTGTCTTTATCATCTGACACCTCGCCCCCGGCATCAACTCACGTGAATTGGAACCCTGGTCCGTATACTCTCGCTGGTATGGAATAAAGTGCGCAAATTCTACGCAAAATCCGAACAACTAATACTGGAAATAATTGGAGCAACAATGACGCCAGAATTTCATAGGCTGAATATGCTACGGATAGGCTTACAAATCGCTTGGTTGGAGTCCAGTATGTTTTGCAATTCTGGTATGCAAACTATGAAAAAAGTTTCTATAAAAATGGAAAACTCCAACAGACATCCAGCCGATTATTGGCAAAAGAAGTAGCTGTCGCTCAATTAATTCCAAGCCATTTCTCAATTAATCCACAAATTTTTGTTGACTCAATCGCATCAATTTCATTATGATAAAGATGTCAGAAGATTATGCTTTTGAACATGTTAGGTTATGGGGGACAATTTCAGTCCTCATGTCAGGATTTGCTATGGACCCCCAACTGATTAATCTGGCGCTACGTATTGCGCTTGGACTTTGAACATGCGATGCCAGAAGACAATTAAACTAATAACATTGGTCTTCGTAGTGTTTTTGGGTCTGACCCTGAATTCCGCGAGCCATGGCCAATCTGCAAAACAAATCGACCGTTCTTTGCAAAAAGCCCAATCAGAAACAAATCCCGACACAGTCGCTCTGGTTGGCCCTTTCGGACACAAGGTTGTAATTCCCGAAATTAAGATAAATCAGATTAGCGGGAAATCTAAGCCCAAACCTACGGCTGAGGTCCCTCAGGAACCGACTCGCCTCGAATCAGTCTCAGATGAACCTGACAGGAAAGAAACTCCGAAGGAACCGACTCGCATTGAATCAGTCTCAGATGAATCAGGCAGGAAAGAAACTCCGAAGGAACCGACTATACCTTCTGAACAGCCCAAGGCTGAAGAACCTAGTGAATCTTGGCCCCGGTCACTTCTCGAGCATATTCCTAACAGGCTCGCAATTCCATTTGACAAAGAAGATTTGTTAAAAGGTTTCCTCATTGCCGCCATCTTGATCTTGACTACGGGAAATAAGCTTGTATCAGGAAGTAGCTGGGTAGTGATCAAGGACAAAAAAGGTGTATACAGGGTAATCAAGGCCGGCAAAACAACGCCTTCGACCATCGCTGGTCCTTTCAAGACCAAAGAAGCGGCTAAAAGAGCCAAAGAAAAGGAACGGCCCAAGGCCTCGGTGCAGACGTCTTTGCCTGTGCGTGATTGCATTCAATTAAGACTTCCAGTGCGTTATCACAAAAGGCCTTCCACCAGTGGCGCCTCAGCGACTGGAAGGCTTGCGAACGATAACGTGACAGTATTTCAAATTCCCTCTTCGAACATTAACTCTCGTAAAAAGAGGAACATGGTCACAAAGGAACAAACAGCTCTAAACTAATGAAAGAAAAAGCAGCGGCGAAGGCGCCAATCGCATCTAACCTTTGGGGCATTATAAGTAACACTTGCTCCCAGTCTGTTGTCAATGCGTACCTATATAGACTCATTTCGACTGCAAGTTGGCTCTATACAGACCGACAAACTCATACTCAATCTTAGGAAAGAACATCAACAATGACAACAGACCAAACGGTCCCAATATCAATCCCACCCCAAACCATTTGGTAGGGCTCCTGTTCTTCTGTCTTGCCAGCATTGCGCTAAATATTGCGCTAAATATAGCTAATAACAGCCAGATACCCTCAAATTCCAATTTGTTACCCTCCTAGGCTACCGCAAGTTTATCTTCAAACCAATTCAAACATCATCATTAATATTTTCCGTATATAAATATACCATAGAATCCAGTCAGTTGTCAACGTATTATAATAAACAGGTTCATTTATAATATAGACAGTTTGGGGTGTTTTCTCGCATCTAGTTTTTCCTCTGTGTCTTGGCATCCCCTCTTTCTAGGCTTTTGTTTTTGCGCTAATTCTTTTGGGGAAATTGAAAGCCCCCTTCATCACAGTCTTGATGTGCAAAAATATGCCTAGACCAAGCAGACAGCGAATTTCTTGTTGACATGCTTTTGAATAAAATGTACCCATAGAATTTGGGGTTGTGCAACCACTAAACAGTCATTCTGTAATACTAACTAGGGCTATAAGTAATCACAAAGTTCATGGTTAAGTATTTGTGAGTTGATGTCGACTGAATTGACAAAATCCAGGCGGGCATTAGAAGTAGATTAGCTTTGTCTTCTTTGGGGGAATTCGACAGTACTTTTTGGCATTGTCTATAGCAGATATGTTTCGACCAAACGCACGTGGAGAAATTGAGATGCGTCGTTCACTTGTAGCCATTTTTTTAGCAATGTTGTCCTCGGTGTTTATTCCTGAAAACGTATTAAGTCAGCAACAGGAGATGGATCCTCAAAGCAATGTGGCCATGGTTTCCAGCCTGCGTTGGTTTATGCAAAGCGCCAGAAAAGTTCTGGAAACCCAGGTTGACTTAAGTTGGAATTACAGGCAGCAGGTTAATTTGCTTGCCGGCAAGTTGGCAGAGATAGACCGCATGTTGGAACTGATACAACAATGCTCTTCGGTTATCGCGTCCAGTTCCGATCAAGCTCAACCTGATTCATTAGGACAATTGGACAACGAGACAAGAGTAAGTATTTTGGGCGGTCAGGCTTTGCTGGGATATAAAGCGCAACTGTTACAAACAGAATTGGCGAAATTGACGCAAGGGAATGAGAACAAACTGGGAGCATTCGAAAACGCCATGGTCAAAGCAGAAGATCTGTCAGATCAGGTCATGAACTTAAGATCACTCATTCGGGAAAAAATGGAAATAAGAGATTTTCAAGCTCATAGTAGGATAGCTCAAGAGAATCTCTCGAATCCAGAGGGCCAGAAACGTTCAGGCCCGGTCAAGTATGCGAGTCAAATTATCTCAGAGGAACGGGCAGCGCCTACAATGTTCTTGAAAGCCGCAGCAGGGACAAGTGACGCGAAATCGGGGCCGGCGAAAGCTGCAGGAACAGATTCAGAAGCTAAATATACCGTGACTGATTTGAAGAGAAAAATGGAAGAAGTCACTAAACGGTCCAAGGACTTACAACAACTAGTTTCTGAAATAATCCAGAAAACAGAATTGATCAAAAAACAAGAAAAGCAGACTGATTCGAAATTAACCGACATGAGGCAATTGACAAAAAATTGGGAGGGAAAGAAAATTACAGTTAACGAAGAGGTCATGACGCTGGAGAAGAAATTGAACGGTGAAATGATGATATATCAAGAAGCTCTCAAGGAAGTAGACATGCTAAAACAATTCTTGACGTCGATGTTTAATGGAATCTTTGTGCCGGAATCGGAAACTCTCAAGTAGGCTGCAGCCTAAGAACCAACCATTCACCGAAAAACTAATTCCAGATTAAACCAGGCTGTAGTCTCAGCAGACAAATAGAACGGGGGAATCGGTCAATCTCATGTTTCAGGTCCATTACTCCATTATTTCAGGACCACGGCGATTATTTGAATCCCAATTCATTCCCTTTCCCGGTTTAACAAGAACTTTCTGAAATTTTCTCACGGCGGAGACACCGGTTCAAAACCGGTCTGGACTTGCAGCTTCCAAAGCCGGGATACCCCGCCGAACCTCAGTCAACTTGAATGTTTCTCTATTTCTCAAGAAGCGTTTCCACTCCAGTCCAATCGGGAGGAACTCCGTTCACCATGTAGTTGGCGCAGCGTTTCAGATAGATTCTGGCGGCGAGGTCCGCAGGATTAGTCTCCATTACCTGGTTGAAATGAACGCTGGCTTCTGAAAATTTTTTACTGTAGTAAAGCTGAATACCGCTCTCAAATACGTGTTTCGTCTGCTCTTTCAGTTCGGCAAGACCTGCGGGATCACCCTCAAACACTTCGTAAACTGTGACAGCGTCTTCTCTTCCCTTTACACGCACTTTGTCTATGAAGCGATACCTGTATCGGGCTGATTCTTTCATGGCAGAAAGAGTCTCACCACTCAGGCTGACATAGGAGCCGTACGTCTTGTTCAAACCCTCAATTCGTGAGGCAAGGTTCACCGCATCCGCCACCACGGCTCCTTGCATGCGATCTTCACTACCGATGACGCCCAGCATGAGATCGGCACGGTGGAGCCCTACGCCAATTCCGATCGGGCCAAATCCAGCCTTCTCGCGTTGCCTGTTGTAATTGGCCACGGCCTCCTGCATCAGGACGGCCGCCCTCACCGCATCATCCGGTGTTCCCGGGAAGAGCGCCATCACCCCATCGCCATAGAATTGATCTATGAACCCATTGCAGTCCTTGATCACAGGGTTCACTCGTCTGAGATAGGCGTTGATGAAACTGAAAGCCTCCTCTGGGGTCATCTTTTCCAGCAGGGTGGTCCATCCCCGGATGTCCGCAAACATAACGGTCATTTTCCGGCTCACCTGGTCACCCAAATTGATTTCGAGGATACTATTCTTCTGCAGCAAATCGATGAATTCTCTGGGAACGAAGCGCTCATAGATGTTGTTCAAGGACGCCAGCTCTTCGGTTCGTTGCTTAACTCTCTCTTCTAGCCCTTCGCTGTACGCCCGTAATTCCTCGTTTTTTTCTGCGAGAGTCCTTTTTAGACGGCTCATGGTCAGATGAGTATTGACTCTCACATGAACTTCCTGAGGTTGAAAAGGCTTGGAGATGTAATCCACAGCCCCTGCAGCGAACCCCTTTACCTTATTGGCGGTATCATCAAGGGCGGAAAGAAAAATGACCGGGATGTCCCGAGTTTCCGGATCAGATTTTAACCGGCCGCACACTTCGAACCCGTCCATCCCTGGCATCATAATATCCAGGAGAATGAGATCCGGCATCGGTTCCGCAACTGCCATTTTGAGGGCTTTCTCCCCATTGATGGCCGCCACGATAGCGTATTGATCTTTCAACGTGCCCATGAGGACCTGAATGTTCTCCGGGGTATCATCCACAATGAGCACCTTGGGTTTTTTCTCACCCTCCAGCATCTAAGCGCCTCCTTATGTTACACGTCCGCTCGGGAAGATCGGGGAGCTTCTACCCTGATGGACCGAACGATTCAATCTCTATGTAACCATGCTCTTGAGAAGATCTGTTCAGTGAAGCTATGGTACCCCTTTCTTTAGGGTATCCTTATCTCCAGGACAGAGAAATCATCCTCAAGAGTTTCTGAGCCTGCGATTTGCCTAACGTGCGCCCATAGATCGTCCATGGTCGATTTGCCCCTGTCATCTGAATCCAGGTAGGCCTTCAGGTCGTCGAACTCCCAACAGGGACCGTTTTCATTCATGATCTCATATACACCATCGCTAAAGACATAGAGTCTAGCCGCAGGTTTGATCTCGACCTCGTCATATTCGAAATCAATGCCATCGAGGCCACCCAGAAATAGGTTCGGTGTTATCAGTTCTCGAATCTCTGAGCGGTTCCCGGTTGTGTCCTGTATCAACAGGGCGGGTGGATGGCCCCCGCTGGCATAGGTCAAAAGGCGAGAAGAGGTTTTGTACACTCCGTACCACATGGTAAAATACATGTCCCTGTGGTCATCCATGGGAAAAACGGCATTGAGGCCGGCTAGAATCTGTTCCGGTCTCCTAAAATCAACATTAGGCAAGTTCATGGAACGGAGAACATTGAGCACAGACACTGAATGGAGTGCCGCTCCCACTCCATGTCCGCATACGTCAATCAGGTAAATCGCTAACGAATCTTCGTCGAGCCAGTGGTACCCTAACGAATCTCCCCCAAGGGTAGTTGATGGCACAAAACGCCAGTCTGCCATCACTGGTCCTTCTGTAATAGGCTGCGGCAACAGGAATTTGACGTAATCGGCAGCCTCAGCAAGTTCGCTGTTGAGAACCCGAAGGACGGTTTCGAGTTTTTCCCGCTGAATTGCCTCGAGGTCACGCAGTATTTTTAGCTCCAGATGGGCTTTGACCCTCGCTTTTACCACAGGAATACTGAACGGCTTGCTAATATAGTCCATTGCGCCCAGCTCAAACCCCAGGGTTTCGTCTTCCACCTCGGCCTTGGCCGTTACGAAGATGATCGGGATGTGTTGCGCTTGCCCGTCAGCTTTGAGTCTACGGCAGACCTCGTATCCATCCATTCCCGGCATCATGATATCCAGAAGAATGAGGTCCGGCCTCGGTTCCGCCACGGCCATTTTGAGCGCTTTCTCTCCGTTGATTGCCGCCACAACAGTATACTGATCCTTCAACGTCTCCATCAGCACCTGTATGTTTTCCGGCGTGTCATCCACAATCAGAACCTTGGGTTTTTTCCCGCTTTCCACCATGTTTTCCTTTCCTATAGCTCTATTTCCAGCTTGCCGGCGATGGTTTCCACGGTTTTCAAAGCAGTGTCCGTATCGAAGCTTTCGATTTGTTTTTCCAGGCGTTTGAACTCCACCTTAACCGATGAATTCGCCAAGTGCCTATTCAAAGCTTCCAGCCGGTTAATAGCCTCGGTCAGATCACTCTCGAGAAGCTGAGCTATTTCCTGGAGCAGAGTTTTTACCGCTTCCCTGTTGACCAGCGTCTCCGCCCCAGAATCCTCAGGTTCTTTTTGGGCGGTTAGTCTTTCTTCTATTAATCTTATCCCATCTATCACGACTGTTAACTGAGAGTCGAATTCCGCCATGAAGAGATCCAGGTTTTTGCCTTCCTTAATGGCCTTCTCCAACTCGGCAGCGGCTCGATATAGGTTATCCCCACCGAGGTTTCCGGAAACGCCCTTAACCGTGTGAGCAATCAGGGATGCCGTCTCCTTGTCCCCCGCTTGGAGAGCGGCTTTGATTTGGTCAACAGCGTTTTCCTGTCCGTCCTTGAACTTGCAGAGGAGCTTCGTATAGAGCTGTCTGTTTCCGGCTACCCGTCCAAGCCCGGATGCAATGGAAATGCCTGGTAAATGAGCAGGCAGGATGTCCTGTGCCTTCTTGCTCTCACTTGACGACTCAGATAAACCTTCAGATGTTTCCCGATCGGCCGGCTTGACCCATTTTACAAGCGCAGATATGAGTTGATCCGGATCAATGGGCTTGGTCAGATGATCATTCATGCCCGCTTCAATACTTTTCTCGTGGTCACCCGCCATGGCGTGGGCGGTCATGGCGATGATCGGCAAATCTTGAAACCTTTCATTTCTTCGAATCTCCTGGGTGGCCTCAAATCCTCCCATCAGAGGCATTTGTATATCCATGAGCACGACATCAAAATTCCCCGCTTTGACCATCTCCACTGCCTCTTTACCATTGTTGGCGCTTCGTACAACCAATCCAGCTTGCTGCAAAATTTCCTCAGCAACCTGTTGGTTGATTTCATTGTCCTCTGCCAACAATACCCTTGCCCCGCGAATCTTTCGCAGCTCTTCCTCATCTCTGCAGTTCACCCGCTTGACTGTCTCACGCTCTTGGGCGCCCTTCCCCAAAGCGATCATGATGGAATCAAAAAGTACGGACTGACCTACGGGTTTAAGCAGGAAGCCGTCAACCCCAACTTTCTCGGATCTCTGCATAACCTCTTCACGACCATACGCTGTCGCTATGATAACCTTGGGTTTCTGTGGGAGACTCGGAAGATTCTTGATCAGTTCGGTTGCCTTTATCCCGTCCATACCAGGCATCTTCCAGTCCATAAGGACAAGTCTATATGGACGGATCTTTGCCTCATTTTCCAACTCCGCTATTCCTTCCTCGGCAGAAGCTGCAACGGTTACTTCAAAACTCATGGTTTCCAGCAAAGATTGTAGAATTTCTCTGGATGACGCATTGTCGTCTATTACCAAAACCCGCATTCCCCGCAGATCCACCGTTGGTTCCAGACGCCTCCTTGAGAATTTCCTGGCCAATCCGAATTTTGCCGAGAATATGAACTCGCTCCCTTTTCCAGCTTCGCTTTCGACACAGATCTCCCCTCCCATCATGTTGACCAACCGTTTGGAGATAGTAAGACCTAGGCCTGTACCTCCATATTTTCTCGTGGTGGACATATCTGCCTGGCTAAAGGCCTGGAATAGCTTCCCTTTCTGCTCTTCAGTCAAGCCGACGCCAGTATCTCGAACAGAAAACTGGAGCATGACCCATTCGTCTTGTTTTTCCAATAGCTTGGTAGAGATAACGATTTCTCCCTGTTCCGTGAATTTCACAGCGTTATTGCACAGATTGATCAGAACCTGCCCCAGCCTGAGAGGGTCACCCACCAGGGCAAGGGGCACGTCCTGCGAGATGTCCATCAGGAACTCCAACTCTTTTTCATGAACCTTCACTCCCACCACAGTAGACACATTGTCCAGGACTTCGTCCAAACTGAAATCCACCGACTCCATCTCCAACTTACCTGCCTCGATCTTGGAAAAATCCAGGATGTCATTGATGATCCCCAGAAGCGAGTGTGCGGAGCGCTGTATTTTTGTCAGATAGTCCGACTGCTTCGGAGTAAGTTCAGTCTGAAGCGCCAAGTGGGCCATTCCAATCACCGCATTCATTGGAGTCCTGATCTCGTGACTCATGTTGGCCAGAAAGTCAGATTTCGCTTTGGTGGCTTCCTCAGCAATCTCCTTTGCACGGCGCACCTGCTCTTCTGCAAGCTTCCTAGACGTTATATCGCTGAAAGTGATCACAGACCCGACGAGACAGCCGTCCTTATGGACAGGGTTGCTGGAATAAGCTACAGGAAAACTGGTATTATCTTTTCGCCAAAGCACTTCACTGTCGATATGGCTGGCGGTTCCACCTGAAATGGACTTTTGCATAGGACAATCTTCTTGCGGATATGTAGAACCATCCTTATGGGCATAGTGAATGAGGCTGTGGAGTTCCTTGCTCTCGAATTCATCCGGCGAGTATCCGAGCATCCGGCAAGCCGCAGGATTGACAAAAGTCATCTTGCCATCCAGGCTCACACCTATGATCCCCTCGCCTGCAGATTCTAGGAGCAGCCGGGTGCGTTCTTCCGAAACTCTCAGCTCTTCCGTGCGATCTTTGACCAACTGCTCCAGATGATCCCGATATCGGGCAATCTCGCTGCGGGCCATTTCCGCATCTTCGGCCAGGCTGAGAGCAGCGGCCTGGCTGCGGCGCAGTTCCTCGGCTCTCCTTTTTAGGTCCTCGGCTGCCTGTGAAGCGCGAATTCGGTCTAAAGTGAGAGTACCCACTATCTTGGCGAAACCTGACAAGAAACCTAGAATGCTGGGCAGTTTCTCCTCGGACATCATTGGCACTTCCTTGATGGAAGCCAGGTAATCCTCTTCATCGTAACCGAGGTCTCGGGCCTGGCGACGGAAGAACTCCAGATCAGGTTCCTGCAGATGAAACTGGCCGATGAGAATATTGGCCAGGTGCTTCCCGTCTATGATCAGCGGCGAAGCAGCGTCCGTCAAGCCATTCTTGCATTTATAGATGGTGAAATCCTGACCTTCCTCAAGTCTGGAACCCAGTATTGAGTCGCTTTCGGCGCAGCGTTGAGAGGAAACTTCGCCAACCCGATGGAATTGGGTGCAAGCTCGCCGAAAGTTTGCGAATGCCAGCAGGTTGCCTTTGAGGTCTGATATAGCTGAGGCAACCCCGACCGCATCGCAGAAGTGCGCAAGAAGGGTCTGCAAATCCTCAACGTTCAATAAGTCCTCTACTAGCAATTCTTCAGGTTCCCCTCCTGAGACGGCGTCTCGATCCTTCATGGTCTGGACCAGATTGTCCAAAACCTCATCTTTTTCGATCCGGTCCATAGAGCCGTAAGGAGCGGGCACGCCAGCGGCCTGGGCCAACTCGTTAGCCTCTTTTTTCAGATCAAGAATCCGCTGTTCCCTGGCCATGACCAGGCGATTGAATCGTTCGAATTCCAGGATTCTCTCCTGCAATTCAGATTGGGCAGGGCCATCCTCTTGGCGGGCTACCTCCTTACCGATGCGCAAAGTTTCTGTTTCATGGGGGAAGCGGTTCTGGTCAGTCATGGTGGACCCCGGATAGAATCAAAATTACATTACGAATCTTATCACGGCTGTCTCCGATTGTAACGCCAGACCTTGTCAGAAATCGTCGTATTTCCTCAGGGTCGAGTTGGTCCTGGAAGAAAAAGTGTGAGAAACTCTCTGTTTTCAGGCTGGGGAACGAATTTACGGGCGAATGCAGAGACAGGAATAGCTTTTATGGGATCAACATGGTGGGTTTGTCATCACCCTTTTTGCCTTTCACCCGCATTCCCCAGGGCCATGTCGTAGTGAGACCTAACAGTCATTATTTGCAAGAGTAAGTATTTATTTCTGGACATTCGCGTAAAAATTTATTATCAAGTGGGCATGAACGATTTCGGGGACAAGGAACAAGCGGAAGCTCGGGAATTAGTCAATGGTGTTGAACTTCGTCCGGTTAGGACTGCTGAACGGGAGCAGTGGAACAGTCTTATGAAGCGACACCACTATCTCGGTTTTCATTCGCTCATCGGACAATCTTTGAGGTACGTGGCGGTTCACGAGGATCGTTGGCTGGCGTTGTTGGGATGGGGCGCTGCCGCACTCAAATGCAAAGCGCGCGATGAATGGATCGGCTGGACTCCATCACTTAAACTCCAACGTCTTGCGTTGGTCGCAAACAACTCTCGCTTTCTTATATTGCCCGATGTAAGAGTGCCCAATCTCGCATCCCGGGTTCTGTCTCTAAACCTGAAACGTCTGTCTCATGACTGGCAAGCGGTTCATGGCCATCCCCTTTACCTCGCAGAGACTTTTGTAGATCCACGATTCTATCGGGGAACCTGTTATAAGGCCGCAGGGTGGTTCTTTCTGGGAAACACGCGCGGTTTTGCCAATCACCACGGAACATACACCCATCACGGCTGCGTCAAATCAGTCTTTGTCCGTCATCTTCGGCCGGATGCGACACAAAAACTGGCCGACCCCTATGCCCAGATGGAACTCAAAGCTGAGGTCACATCCATGAAACTATCTTACCAGGATGCAGACATGCTCCACAAAGCCTTGCTCACCATCCCCGACTGTCGTATGCCTCGTGGAATTCGCCACAACAAACTCGCTATCCTGTCAATTGCCATCTGCGCAGCACTATGCGGCGCAACCTGCTTCGACGCCATGGCTCAATGGGGCCAGGCCTGTTCTCAAAAGATGCGCAAGCGCCTCATGTGTCGAAAAAACCTGGAAACAGGCCAGTATGAAACACCTAGTGAGCCCGCAATCCGCCGTTTCATCCAGGCCGTCGATGCCCAGGCCGTTGACGAAGCTGTCTCGGGTTGGGTCCAGTCCACTGTGGAACGAGGGTTGGTTGCCGCAATGGATGGAAAGACTCTCAGGGGAGCTCGTACAGCAAATGGTCGTCAGGTTAAGCTCCTTTCAGCGTTTCTTCCTCGTGAGGGCGCTGTCCTGGCGCAACAAGAGATACCACCCACCACAAACGAAATTACCATGGTAAAAGCACTCTTAAATCCTCTCCCACTTGAAGGCGGTGTAGTTACAGCAGATGCGATACATACACAAAAAGCTACCGCAGCCTACTTGGTGGAAGAAAAAAAGGCTGACTATGTCTTCACCGTCAAAGATAACCAGCCTTTCCTCAAACAAGCCATCCAAGACCTTAACCTAGTCGATTTTTCCCCCTCAGCGCCAAATCATCAATAAAGATCACGGCCGACTGGAAATACGCAGCATCTGGACCAGCCAAGAAATCAACGACTACATAGAATTTCCCCATGTCGAACAGGTCTTTTGTGTCCTGCGTGAAGTAACTCACCTAAGAAAAAATAAACAATCCAGCGAAATCGCATACGGCATCACCAGCTTGACACCTGACAAAGCTTCACCTCAGCGTGTCCTTGAACTCAATCGCATGCACTGGGGCATTGAAAACAGCCTCCACTGGGTACGCGACGAGACCTTTCACGAAGACCGCTCGCAGATAAGAACCGGGTCTGCGCCACGTGTCATGGCCACACTGAGAAATCTCGTCATCACGATACTCCGAAGATGTGGAGCCACCAATATCGCCAAAACTATTCGCTGGTTCTCTTTTAAGACCCATCTTGCCCTCAAGCTGATTGGTCTGTAACACAAAACGCACCTCGTTCAACCCCAACCGGTGACAAAAACGCCACCTGCGAGTATATTTTTGTCCTAACCCCACAGAAAAACCCAGTACAACCACAATGTGACCATCCGTCCACCCGATCAGTCAACATCCCCCACCAAATTCCTTTTGATTTGTGATACTCCCATCAGAAGCTGCGTGCCACAAAAAAAGACTTTGACGGAACCGTGCCGCATTCCCCCGAGTCCAGGCACAGAACAACATGGTATGATACACTTGTAAATGCTTTTGGTTGTCCGAAAAAACCAAACCATCATAGTCTGGGTAGGCCAGCCAACAATTTTGAAGGGGAAAGACTTCCGACTCAGGGACAAGATAAAGACACTAATTAATTCTGTTGCCCGGGCCACTCCATTATCGGCACTGCGCTGACGCTGTTCTTGGGGCTGCCCTCGATAACTCGGTCGCTATACGACACGTAAACCAGAACGTTGCGGTTGCGGTCGAAAAAGCGCACCACTTGGAGCTTCTTGAATAAAATGCTGCGATGTTCCCCGAAAACGGCCTCGCCATCCTTGAGTTCACCGACGATTTTAATTGGGCCCACCTGACGACAGGCGATGCTAGCATCACTCGTGTCCTCTGCTACTCCCAGTTGGCCCTTGACACCTCCAGTTTCAGCGCGGGCGATGTAGCATACGACCCCCTTCACTTTGGGGTCTTCAAAACTGTCTATTACAATCTTGTCATTAGGGCCGAGCCATCGGAACTTTGTACTGACCGAGCCGGTTGTACCCCGTTCAGGGCGACTCAAGACCCACCATCCGAAGGACACAACGACAAGAATAATGACTCCAATAACAATAATTCCGATCTTTTTCATGATAATTCCACTCTCCTGAGTGATCCTACGAGAGATACACAATTACAATCCATTTATTCCACTTGATGAGTCGCACCCAAAACCTGTAGCGTATTAGTCGTCCTTCAAGATGTCACCGGTCAAATTGTCAACTATCACAGGACTGCTGAAATATTGCAACGAGGGTTCGGCTCCATCACCATACTTCTCCCGGATGAACCTACTCCATTCATCGGTATAGAATTGCTCCGCTTCATCGCGAGAACGCCACAGATATGCTCCTCCGACTGTTTGGCCGTCCTCGGCAAGAAGATAGTACTTGCGGATCAGTCCCTGAACCCCCCTGTATTTTGGGGCTGTGCTTGTAAAAATTTCCTTAGCCTTGTCTAGGGTTATAGGTTGAGGAAGTCTGAACTGAACAAAGGCGGTAATCATATTCTGGTCCTTCATGTCCTCAAGGTTACAGCAATTGATTATACCACTAACTCGGTCCAAGAACTACGACTTTCAGCATAGCGACCACAAAACCCAGGAATTTGCTCGATTTTATCAAAAGGTTTCAGAGAGACATAATGTTATCGGGTGATCAATTTTCACTGAACAGCTTGATGGAATTCAACTTTAACACCTTTTGTTCATTGGCATTTTTGCCAACAGTGGGGTTGTGTTCCGCTTTTCTTTGAAAACTCTTTGTCCAGCAAGTATAATAGGTCCTCTAAAAACTGGAGGACCCATGAAGTGGGGTTTTTTGCACAAGAGGCTTTTCCTTGCGGGAGACAATATAGGTGATTGGATAGGCCGTCCGTTTATCACCTTTGTATCCGTAGAGGCAGCCGGCGGCATCATGATGATCCTGATGACCACGGCGGCCATGGTCATAACCAATTCCCAGTTTTTCGAGCTATATTCGAGAATACTTCATATAAAACTGTCGGTGGGGTTTGACTCGGCCATATTCACTAGATCCGTCCACTTCTGGATAAACGAAGGGTTGATGACCTGTTTCTTTCTTGTGGTCGGCCTAGAGATCAAGCGGGAAACTCTAGTCGGGGAACTGGCGTCGGTAAAGCAGGCGATCCTTCCCGCTGCAGGGGCTTTAGGCGGGGTTCTGGTTCCAGCCCTGATATACTGGTATTTCAACAAGGGAACGGCTTCAGAATCAGGTTGGGGTGTTCCCATGGCCACGGACATAGCCTTTGTTTTGGGTGCTCTGACAATGCTAAGTTCACGTGTCCCCTCCTCGTTGACAATTTTCCTGGTCAGCCTGGCGATAGTCGATGACCTTGTGGCCGTGGTCATAATAGCGGTCTTTTACAGCCAGGCCATAAGTTTTTTCTACCTCAGTATGGCCACCATTGTCATAGTCGCTCTCGTGGTAATGAATATTCTCGGAGTCAGGAATCCAGCGCCTTACATCGTGGTGGGTATCGTACTATGGGCTTTTGTCTACGCCTCAGGCGTACACGCCACGGTTGCAGGAGTCATAATAGCGCTGACAATTCCGGCGAGGTCCGCCAGAGACACCCACGGCTTTGCGGATGACGCCAAACAGTTGATCGAGGCATTCAGAAACCAACGATCCAGAGATTATCTCATACATTTACGCGAAGAAAACCAGATGGTAATACGCCAGCTTGAGAATATGTTCAGGCAGATTGAGCCCCCATTACAGAGACTGGAGTATGTCCTGCACCCATGGGTCATATTTGGGATCATGCCGATTTTTGCACTTGCCAATGCCGGAGTAATTCTGAACTCCGATCTTTTGGCAAACGCTGCAACCTCGAACCAGTCCCTTGGTATAATGCTAGGCCTCTTCGTGGGAAAACAGGTCGGAATTTTTTCCGCAACATATTTGGCCGTTAAACTCGGGATAGCAAAACTTCCCGAGTCAGTCACCATGAAGCACGTTTATGGAGGAGCCGTCCTTTGCGGAATCGGCTTTACCATGTCTCTCTTCATTGCGGAGCTTTCATTTACCCAGCACACAGAACTGCTGAATGAGGCCAAAGTTTCCATTCTGGCTGGGTCACTACTGTCGGGGCTGATCGGGACGACGATTCTGTATTTGATAGGTCAGAAGGAAAATGGCGAAGAGGACAAAACGACAATGAACACATAAGACGAGTGACGTGAATCAGAATTTATGTAATGAAGAGGTAACCCCTCAGTTATGGGTGGTAAATTTTAGGGGTTGGATTTTTTCTCGCGATTTATGGAGAGATGGATTAGAGGATTGAGCCATGTTGATGGTCCTCAAAGGGTGTGAGGTCTGTAACGATGGCTCTAAACAACTGTCCTATATGTTTGGACAAGCAGCGCCGAATGGATGAACTTGAACACGAGGTCAAAAGTCTAAGGGCGGTTTTGGGTAGAGAACAGCGCAAGATGGAGAATGGTTTTTGGGGTTCATCTACACCTTCATCAAAAAGACCTTTCAAAAAAGCCACCGACAAGAAAGAAGAAAAGCCAAAGGGCGCTCGTCCTGGCACAAGGGACATGGTCGGAATGGACATGGAGATGGGGCGGAAGACATTTTTCCTGTGTCAGAAACATGCGCTGAATGTGGCAAGTTACTGAGTAAGAAAGGAATAGAGCGCAGGAGCGTCGTGGACATTGCATTGGTCAAACCGGAAAAGATTTCTTTCAATCTTCACAAGAGGTATTGTCCCGATTGTCGCAAGAGTTTTACTCCACAACCTCCGGGAGTACTTCCCAAGAGTCTTTACGGGAATCGTCTTATTGCCAAAGCCGTTACCATGCACTATCTCCACGGTGTTCCAATTGAGCGGGTCTGCGAGAATCTGGGGATAGGAAGCGGGAGTCTTGCGGGAATATTTCGACGTTGCTCTCATTTGTTCGCTGATGTGCCCCAGAAGTTAATTGAACAATACCGAGAGTCTCCTGTAAAGCATGCCGACGAGACTACCTGGCGAACAAACGGGAAGAC
>CAJBEZ010000016.1 GCA_903952205.1 uncultured Desulfomonile sp.
GATCATGCTGAGATTGTGGGTAAAATCACCGGACCACTGGAAAGTACAGGTCGATACGACTGAAAAAATTAAACTGCGATTCGATGAAGCGGGTATTCCTTTTCCGGCCAGCCAGCCAGTAATCAAACAGACGCCTGGTTAGTTGAGCGACTTTAAAATCGTCCGAGACTTTTCTTAAAACTGACTTTACAGGGAACCGGTTACATGCTTGACGCTCAAATTAAGCGCCCGGCCGACATGCCGGATACTCCAAAAGGCGCTCGACCTTTTTAGATGACAGAACCTCTAATCAAGAAACTTGCCGGGATGGACCTCCACGTCAAAGATTCCGGTTTTGACAATTACCTCCAGGACGAGTCTCGCTTCCAAGGCTATGCAACCGCTTTGATAGTGGCCCACTCGGAATCTGACATCGTTAAGACACTGATATTGTGCAATCAGATGAGGACACCCCTTACCGTGGTGTCCGGTAAAACTTCCCTCACAGGGGCTCCTGTTCCACTTGGAGGTCTAATACTCGATGTTAAGAATCTAGATCGTGTAAACCCGGAAAACCCATGTAGAGTTGGGCCTGGGATTATCCTGGCCGAATACAAGCGGCATGTGGATTCTCTTGGACTCTTTTATCCTCCTGATCCTACCTCGGAAGATTCTTGCACACTGGGAGGAAACGTAGCCTGCAACGCCTCTGGGCCTCTGAGTTACCTTTATGGCCCAACGCGGGATTATATTGAGCGCTTGAGAATTCATCTTCCAACAGGTCATGCGCTGGATCTTGAGCGAAACAGAATCAGGGGAGACAACGGTTTCTTCAGAATTCCGAGGACTCTGCTCGAACCCAGTCCGTCAGAAGACTTATTGATCCCAGTCCCAACATGGAAAACATTACCCTGGAAATATCTCAAGAATTCGGCGGGATTCTATTCAGACAGTTTTGGGGATTTACTCGATTTATTCATAGGTTCCGAAGGGATCTTAGGTATTTTCTCCGAGATCACCACAAGGCTTCTGAAAAAAAGAAGACCTTTTTTCTCTATCATTATTTATGTACCCGATCGGGAAAGCACTGTTCAACTTGTGGGGCTGTTGAATTCATTAAGAGATTTGAATTCAAAATTCTCAGGGGATTTCTCTAGTGAAGATTCAATGGATTCAAACGGGGCTGATCTCAGTTTCAGCGAATTGGATTGCTCCGAATTCGATTTGGTTATACCGTCATGTATGGAGTGGTTTGGGAAATCTACAGCCGTTCTATTGCCTGAGTCACACAGAAATTATCTGTCAAAATTCTATGGAGCGCTTTTTGTAGAACAGGAATACGATGACAGGGATCAAATGCTGGAGAGCGCTACCCAGTGGAGTCGGCTGATAGAAACTTTCAACCTGCACAATGTAGGTTTGGCTCAACCAATTGAGACCCTGGTCGCTCTTGACAGTCAACAATCAAGGTCTCTGCGAAATCTTCGACATTCCATCCCGGAAAAACTTAATGAGAACATACATCCGGGATTTTCAAAAATAGGGTCGGACTTTTCCGTCCCGCCTCAAAAACTTGGACAACTACTCGAAATGTATGATTGTGAACTTCCCAGGAATTCATCTTATGTTTTTGGGCACATCGGGAACAATCACCTGCACGCGAACATCCTTCCACAAAATAGCTCGGAACTCGAAACGGCGCGCCAGATCTTGTCGAACATGTTGGAGCGTATCATCTCGACGGGTGGGAGCATATCTGGAGAACATGGCATTGGCAAAATCAAGACCAGGTATTTTGAAAGGACTGTCAATGAGAATACATTGAAACAAATGATAGGGATTAAGATGGCCCTGGATCCAAACAATATTTTGAACAGGCACACGTTGTTATCTTAGTTTAATCGGAAAATTTGAAAGAACTGGAGGACTTATATGAGTCAAGGTCTACTGATCGTAAACACGGGGAACGGCAAGGGAAAGACAACCGCCGCCCTAGGGCAGGCTTTCAGGGCTATTGGTCATGGATTCAGAGTTTGCTTCCTTCAGTTCCTGAAAGGGTCCTGGAAGTATGGTGAATTGGAGGCTGCCAAAAGATTCGAGGACCTGATGGAAATACGTGCTCTCGGCAAAGGGTTTACGTGGAAATCCGAAGACCTGAACGAGGATATTCAATCGGCCAGGGATGCGTGGGATTTAGCGAAACAGGTTATAGCTTCAGGAAAATTCAAAATGGTTGTGCTCGATGAACTTACATATCTCATAACTTATGGAATGGTCCCGGAGGAAGATATCCTCAACACTCTTCGGAACAGACCTCCCGAGTTACACGTAGTTGTCACAGGCCGGGACGCTTCCCCGGGACTCATTGAACTCGCTGACCTGGTAACCGAGATGAATGAAATTAAACATCCGTTTCGCAACGGGATAAAGGCCCAAAGAGGAATAGAGTTTTAGTGTCCCGATCTCAAATGAAAACACATGGAGTTGGAATCTGAGGTAATAAATGAAGGTATGGGTAAGTCCCCGGCGATAGCTCATATCGCCGCGAGAGAAACCGGACATGGTTCGTCCAGTTTTACAGTGGCGGCTAGAACATTAAACTTCCTTTCCGCGCCCAAGTGTGTGTCGGCGGGACTATTTTCCCAAGTTCGCCTCGGGAAGTTCCCAACTCGCTCACGTTGCTAGGTGTTTGGGGGGTCTGAGCGGGTTTTGTCTTGCTTTTTGTTCATATTTGCCTCCA
>CAJBEZ010000017.1 GCA_903952205.1 uncultured Desulfomonile sp.
GATCATGCTGAGATTGTGGGTAAAATCACCGGACCACTGGAAAGTACAGGTCGATACGACTGAAAAAATTAAACTGCGATTCGATGAAGCGGGTATTCCTTTTCCGGCCAGCCAGCCAGTAATCAAACAGACGCCTGGTTAATTCAGCGACTTTAAAATCGTCCGAGACTTTTCTTAAAACTGACTTTATCTGGTTTCCAGGTTTTCTTCCCTCAGTGTGGTTTTTGGGAACAGTGATTGAGATACGGAGCCCAATCCTCCAAATCTCAACCGATTGAAGTTGCAGGCGTCTACACACCTGCCACAATTCACACAGAGAAGATCACGAGATTCCATATATGGCTTAAGGCCCATTGGGCAAACTTCTGAACAGGAATTTTCCTTGCAACACGGGGCAGATGAAATCTTTCCAACAAATTCAACCCTTAAAGTCAACGGACTCCGAATTGTAGAGAGCAACGATCCTGTTGGACAAAATAAGCGACACCAAAATCGCGGCAGAATCGTGAGTTGCAATCCAAACAAGATCGCCAGAAACATTATTTCTATGGAAAATGAACGCTCTTTTACAAATATCATCGCTTCCGTACTCAATATCCCTGGAGCGCTAAAATAGTTCAGTAACGGTATACCCAGAAGTCCTCCCATTGCCGTTCCAACAATCAGGAAAGAAAAACGGACAAAGTTGGCTCGAAATGAACTGCCGGTTTTTTTCACAGATTCTTTTTGGTCAAAAAAGATTTTCCTCAAGATAAACCGTCTAATCGAATCGATCCGGTCAGCGATAAACAAATAAGGGCAGAGCCATCCACACCATACTCTACCCAAGAGAAGGGCAACCAGGACAGGGAAAAGGGCCGCTGACAACAAAGGGATTGTAAGCTGGCCCGAAGCAAACATCGCCTGGAGTATCACAACGGGATCCGCGACTCCCAGGCCCCCGAAACTAAGGGCATAATACGTGCCTGTCAAAAAATAGATCTCATAGATATTGAGTACCGGAATAATGAACATCAATAAAAAGAAAGATATTTGAATAAACAGTCTGGGGGGTGCGTATTTCAATCCCATTCCCCCCTTTTCTCTGGAGACTCGTAAGGAAAGTCAAATTTTGGAGCTTTCTCAGAACCTTCTATCTTGAATTTTTGTTCTAGCAGTTTTTCCCCTTTTAGCGCATTTGAATTGTCAATTTTTTGTTGGGAGGCGGCGCCTTCATAGGACTGTCGAGCTTTTCGGAAATAGAAACCCGCCTCATCGGGCCTGCCCATACCCGTTGGTGTCACATTTATCGCACGTTTCGGGGTAGTGGGACAGCGTTCCACGCATATCCCGCAACCTACACAATCTTCCGTAACTACTGGAAACAAATTGTCTTTTAATACTATTGCCCTATCTTGCAACGGGCATACGTAATAACATGTGTTGCAGAGCGCCCCAATCTTTGATGAGCTGGATTCCGGTAGAACATCGTGTTCTATGAACAGGTGGCTATAGCATGTCTCCTTATCAATTTTTGCCTTACCCATCCCAGCTTTTTCGGGAGCTGTCAAATTCTTGTCCAATGCGCCAGTGGGACACAGGCGACAGCAGGCCATACAGAGGTAGCAAGCTTTCTTTTCCGGGAAAACGTAGGGGGTCCCCATGGCGAGCCCGATTCCTTCACGTTTTATCGAACCGTACGGACAAACCTCAAGACAGCGGTTACATCGGATACAAAGGGCCATGAACTTGGTTTCCTGAACCGCCCCCGGTGGCCTCAAACGATTGACCGCAAAATTCCTGTTCAGAGGATTTTCTGAATTGATGAACCAATTTTTGAGGGTTGAAAAAAGATTATCCGATGGCAAGCTGCTGAACTCTTTCTAAATACTCTTGACGGTAAAAATGAATGAGAATTCCAATGCGTTAAGATAATCCTCCCTTAATTTTCTCGATCTCGTCTTCAAAATTGACGTATATGTGACCAATATCAACAATTTCCGGGATGGAATCTCTTATTGTCCGGCATAGGCTTTCCAATTCCTCCTGATCGCCACACTCGAAGTTCACTATCAAGTCCGTCCCGCTGTTTGACTTTCCGTGGAACGTTACTTGTGGAAAGGCCTCAAGTTTTCTTTCAACCGACTTGTCTGTTCCAGACCTGACCATTATGGCGCTGCCGGTTATAATCATCCTTTAGTTCTCTTGGTCTCGATCATTTCTTCAACATTACCTGTGATTATCTCGAAAGAGCGGCAATTTATACTTTTTCCGGAAACGGCGCATTTGGATCAGATATGATGTACATGTCGGAAACATCTTTGGGTTCCCCCAATTTTTCAATCTTGACTGCGCATATCTTGAACTCAGGTTGTTTTGAACCTTCGTCAAAAGCGTCTATAGTAACCCTGTTGATCATTCGATCCCATTCCTGATCAAACCAGGGGACGAACAATATCCCTGGCAGCGAATTCTTTACAACTCGGGCGGGCAGAATATTGAATCCACGTCTACTCGCTATTTTGACCATATCTCCTTCTTTGATACCGTATTCCTTGGCGTCGGATGGGTGGATTTCCAAATAGGCGTTGGGTTTTGACCTGGCGATTTCAGCTACCCTCATGGTCATTGTTCCAGTATGCCACTGTTCAATGACTCGCCCCGTGGTCAGGAAGAATGGGTAGTCTTTGTCGGGAGGTTCTTCAGCTCCCTTGTACGGCCTCAGTAATACATTCGCTTTTCCTTCATGCTTTTTGTCTCCATAGAAATAGATCAAAGCGCTGGAGGGCACTTTAACAATTTCAGGCATGTTCATTATTGGATCATAACCTCTGACGTACCTGCGCGCCGTCCCTGGACTCTTTTCATCCGGGCAAGGCCACTGGAGTCCCGCTTCCAATTGTTTCAAGCGGTCGTAGGTCATCCCGTACAGACTGTGTTCAGTAAGTTTAACGCACTCCCTGTAGTCATCCCATGCCATCTGGTAGGCGATTTGAGGGTCATCGCCATTCCAGGGGATGAGTCTTTCCATTCCCATCCTCTTGGCAATTTGAGCGGCTATCCAGACGTCAGATTTTGCTTCTCCCGGAGGATCTACACATTTTTGAGTAAGCTGGCTTCTTCTCTCAGAGCAGCCGTATACCCCACCTTTTTCGTAGATGAAGGCTGCTGGAAGTATTACATCCGCAAGTTGAGTTGTTCGTGTTGGGAATATGTCAAGAACAACCAGGAACCCTTCTTTCATACCCTTAAAATATTTTGGTGCGTTTGGTAGAGATTGCGCCGGGTTGGTAGTAGAAGTCAGCATTGCTTTAAGCGGTTTGGTTTGGTCATTTTCCGCGCCCAGCTTCGCAAACATCTCCATGGTGTGAAACCCGGGTTTGGGATCAATTGTCCCTGGCGGTAACTTCCAGGATTTCTCGACATCGGCTCTCGCTGCGGCATCGGTTACGGACCTGGTCCCCGGAAGCAACTGACACAAAGATCCTGTTTCTCTGACCCCACCGCACGCGTTAGGCTGGCCGGTAATTGAAAACGAATCAGCTCCCTCTTTGCATATATTGCCTGAAATCAAATGCAGATTGTGTATCAGGTTATTTGCCCAAACCCCTCGCGTCCTCTGGTTGAGCCCCATGGTCCAAAGACTCATACTCGGACCGTGCGACCCAAATAGCCGTGCGGCTTCCTTTATATTCCCCGCTGGGCATCTTGTAATTTTCTCAACCGCTTCCGGTGTAAACTGTTCCAAAAAGTCCACGTATGCCTTGAAATCGACATCTTGCGCACCGGTTGAAAATCTACATAAATTATTTATGTACCAGGCGTCAGTCCAGTTATTCTTTATGAGTTCCCTAGCCATGCAATGAAACACCGCCAAATCTGTGCCAGGATCCGCTGGTAACCATACATCGGCTATCCGCGCTGTTGGGGTCAATCTGGGTTCGCAGACCATTATGTTGACATTGTCGGGATTCTGCAATTTGTGTCTGGCAACCCTGCGAAAGAGAATAGGATGGCACTCCGCCATATTGGATCCCACAATAAAAATGGTTCTTGCTTTTTCAATGTCGGCGTAAGATCCCGCTGGTTCGTCCGTTCCAAAAGTTGTTATGTATCCCCCCACGGCGGACGCCATGCAAAGCCTTGGATTCCCCTCAACCATGTTGGACCGGAATCCTCCTTTCCACAGCTTGTTGAAGGTATAGCTCTCCTCTGTCATACATTGCCCTGATCCATAGAAGGCTACGGAATCTTTTCCAAATTTCTCCTGTAACTCTTTGAACTTGTTTGCGACTTTGTTGAGAGCGTCATCCCATGACACTTTGTGAAATTTGTCATCTGCGCCCCGCATCATCGGGAATTTTAGCCTGTCCGGATGATACATGCTAATGTAGCCCTTAAAACCTTTAACGCAAAGGAAACCGAAATTTGTCACAGCTTGAGGGTTTCCCCTGATTCCAGCCAGTTGTCCATTTCTAACTCCGGCGTATATACCGCAACCTGTGCCACAGAATCTGCAGGTTCCTTTGATCCACTTGTCCACCACGATCTCTTCATTTGCCGCCGACGTTGTCGGGAGAGATATATTCAGGGCGGCTGCCGCAAAACCTGCCGCCGACATCTTAATCATTTCTCGTCTTGTCAAATCCATTTTTCGTCCTCCGAAAAGGCTTGGAATCTGAGTTAATCAGAAACCTGGCACGTTGAACCTTTTTTCTCTCCCTGGCGAGAACTTTTCGTAGAGATTGATCTTGTGCACCGTGTACCAATGGCTCTTGTGACAAAATGAGCAGTTGGTGACCAATGCGTCAGAGGGCATGTTGTTCACCTGCTGAGAGTGGCATCCTATACATACGGTTTTGTCCGGCCGCGCTCTATAATTGAGAGCGTCCCCATGGCAGATTCCGCACTTCACATTGTTAATGCCATGCTTGGACCCTAGCCATTGCTTGTACACGTTGGGCGTTTCCCGTTGATGACAGTCCTGACAATTCTGCTTTCCAAATTGAACCCGGTGGGCGTCAGGCCTTTCCCCAGGAGCTAGAGGAGGAGCCAAGAACTCTCTCCAGTTCGGATCCAGTGGGGCCGATGGGGAGACAACATTTGACTCTGGTTGGATTGGCCCAGATGCAAAGGCAAAGCTTACCACTCCCAATCCCAAAATTGTCATCAACAGAAACAGGACGGCTTTTCTCATTTTCCGCTCCTCTATTGGGTTATTCCCCTAACCAGGAACTTGGCGTATTTCATGAGTGTCTACACGGTCATTTTTTTCTAAGGGCCCTCGTCAATTCAGGCACTGCCGAAGACCCAATCGCTATTAACGTTTCTTGAGCTCTCTGAGCCAGTACAACATCAATCCCTGTCAGATATTCGATCAGGGAATCAACAGGTATAGCTCCCATCTGAGCTAAGGCTGAGGAAGCGGGTTTCCAGCTTCTTTCATCTTTGGAACATAATTCGGATAACAGGGCCGTTAGCGCTGGTTTACCTATCCCTGAGAGTGTCTGTGTCGCCATTTCGACTTCTACACCGCCACCTTTTCGCAACACGCTTATCAGTGGGTTGACGGCTTCAGGTCCAGTCTTTTCGAGAGCGAGAGAAGCTCCCTCTCTAATATTTCTATTTGGATCCCCTAGTAATTTCACGAGCTGAGGAATCGCCGATGACGCTTGTGGTCCCAAACCAGCTAACGCAAAAGTCGCTGCCGCCCTTACCAGCATATCCTTGTCCTGTATGGCCTTGATAAGTGAAGGGATTGCAGGAACCCCTTCAGAGCCGAGTTCCGATATAGTTTCGATAGCAGTCAGACGAACGACTTCGTTCGGACTGTCCAAGCTCTTTATGAGTTCTGGAAGTAACTCCTTGGCCGAAAGACCTGATTGTTTAAGTTTCTTGATAGATTCCGCAGAAGGCGTCGCTTCCGATGAGAACGCAACGCTCTTTCCTGCGCCGGCTCTCCCTGGATCCACAGCCATAAGATACAGTAGCGCCATCCCTGTGCAAATGACGATTGTTTGAAGAACATTTAGTGAGCGTTTCATTTGGATTTCCATAGCTATGCGCTTTCACAACCCGGCTGAAGCCACTTCACGAGCGACGTTGGAAGATCTTGTAAACTCTCCCAACTCAATTGGAATTATAATTTTGAGCAGCAATGTTAAAACCAGAGCCCCGATCGACCATATACCCATTGCCACTAAAATTTCGATTGAGGAGGGAGAGTATTCCCATACTTCGCCAAGTGGCGCTGGGATAAACCCGGGGATTATCAATCCCATTCCTTTTTCGATCCAGATGCCCGTGATAATGAGAACGCAACCTATATTCAGAGTTATGAAACGCTTTCTTGTGAATGGTAGCAGGAAAATTATGAATGCTGTGACATTGAAGGCAAATGCCGTCCAAATCCACGGAACCAGTCTCCCTTTTCCCTGCAACCCTACGTAAAGGTATTCCATGGGAGACAGGTGGTGGGTGTCGGAATAAAGTTCCTTGAAGAATTCGGCGCCAAGTAAAAACAGGTTGATGGCCATTGCAATGGCAATCATCTCAGCAATCTTGAAAAGCGCCTCGTCCTTGACATGAAATCCCGTATAACGCCGGACTAACTGAAACAGTAATATGATGAGAGCTGGACCTGAACAGAAGGCGGACGCCAGAAACCTGGGAGCAAGGATGGAGGCGTTCCAAAAAGGCCTTGCGGCGAGGCCATTGTAGATAAACGCAGTAGTTGTATGAATGCTGACCGCCCAGGGAATGGAAAGCAAAATGAAGGGAAGTATAAAATTCATATTAGCCGGTTTGTTGTCATAGGCCTTGTAGATGATGTAACCGGGAATGAAAATATTCAGAAAAAGATAGCCATTTAGAACAACGATATCCCACCCTAATAATGAACTAGGAAGATTGAGAATTCCAAGCCCCGGAATCAGATGCCAGACCCTGTCAGGACGCCCTAAATCAGCGGTAACAAACATCAGGCACATCAAAAGAGCGCTTACCGCCAATGCCTCTCCAATTATTACTATCTCTTTTATGGGACCAAAATCATACAAATAGGCCGGAATTATGAGCAGCACGGCAGCCGCTGCGACCCCTACAAGGAAGGTGAAATTGCCGATATAAAACCCCCATGACACGTAACTTGTCATGCCGGTCACGATGAGTCCCGACTGGAGCTGCCGGACGTAGGCTACTATCCCAACAGTGATCATTGCGAGCAGAAACACAACCCACACATAATAAAGTGGCGATCCTTTGATTATCCTCTGCGCGGCCCCTACGAGAAATTGACGCATGACGCCCTCTCAAATCTTAAATCGAGAAGAAATAATAGAACTTGGGCTGTGTATTCAGTTCTGATTTGAGCCGAAATACTCTTTTCGTCTGTATGATTCTGCTTATTTCGCTATTTGGGTCCAATAGATTTCCAAATTTGCGAGCTCCTACGGGACAGACCTCCACGCAGGCAGGGTATCGTCCCTTTCTAACCCTTTGAATACAGAATGTACATTTCTCAACCACATTTCTCATCCTGGGCCGGTTACCCAGGTAGTGCGTATTTACATTCACCTTATCCGCAGGAATGACCGGGTCGGCAAAATTGAACCATCTGCCCATATAAGGACAGGCAGCCATACAATAACGGCATCCGATGCACCAGTTGTAGTCGACGACAACTATTCCATCAGGCTCAGTCCATGTGGCTTGAACAGGACAAACTTTTGTGCAGGGAGGATTTTCGCATTGCTGGCATTGAACCGGCAAATAATAATAGCCTTTTTCGGGAACTTCTTCGGGATCATAGTAAATAGTGGAATGTTCAAGGTCCATGTCACCATCTTTAAACCTTAGAACTCGAATATACTGAATTTGGGGGTCGCGCGATTGGTTGTTCTCTTCAACGCATGCGTAAACACACTTCCGACACCCGATGCATCTCTGAATGTCAAGCGCATACCCAAAAAAAGTACCGTCAATAGGACCTTCGGCGTCGACAACAAAGTCTTTCCCATATTTCTGCTTGTATTCAGATCTTAGCCTTTCAACGGTTTGCTCAATCTCTCCTTTGGTCATTCTACGAAAATTATTCTGAAAAAACTCTTGCCACGAACACGACCCCAGCGCCATTGCGGCCAACACCCCCGCTGTCCCCTGCATAAATCCCCGGCGATTGATCAATTCCTTTCCTTCTGCAGCCTCTTGAGAAGACGCAGGATCGAGGGAGACTTTGAGTTCACTTGTTTGGCCTGGTTCTTTGGTTTTTTCTTCGCTCATGGCCGATTCACCATCATTTCCTTTGCGCAGACTCTTTCGGCGTCCAGGGTTTGTCCGGTGGAGGCATTGGAGCCAGTGGTTTGAAACGGGGCGAGTGAGGATCATGGCAAGTCACGCATAGATAATAGTTTTTAGCGCCATTCCAGAACCCGGTTCTCTTCCCATGAATCCCATACTTCCAATCACGATATTTTGTTCCATGGCACTTTCCACAAAGCAAGTAGGAATGTTCAAAGTCTATGGCCTTACCATCACTCAATGGCAGCAATAAGTTGCGGTTGTCGGGACTGTGGCAATCCAGGCACCATAATCTAACTCCACCGTGATTAAGTTTGATGTTTGTGTGCACCAACAGATCTTCCCTTCGCTTGAAATTGACCGGGAAATCTTTTTCAGGACCGTGACATGCCCTACACGGTGAAATTGTCTTAGACAGGGGCTTTAGTGGAACTGGGAATTCCTGCTCAGAGGAATCCTGAATTTTCCCTGTAGGCTCATCTGAGTCAAGCTGCGATTGGGCCACACAAATCCTGGTCTCATGGAGTTGAATTCCCAGAAACGAAACCGCTATGGTCAACACTGCCAGGCATATCGCTATCTTATTTGTCATGACTTTCGCCTTGAAAAAGTGGCCTACTGTTTCATCGACTATTTTGCTTCTTTTCCGCCGTATCTCTGCTGATAAAACTGTTCAAGTTTTTGAAGATCTTCCTTGCTCATCCCTTCTTTGTACCATTTATGCATTGGATTCTTTAAAACATACTCATTTAGGATGGGAGCCGCGGCTTCCTTGCTACCCATAATTTTTTCAACTTCCGGAATGAAATTTAGATAGAAATGTTTGGCAACCTCATAAAGCCCGTGCCACCATGTATAATCGGGTCCCATCATTGCTGCGCCATGTCTGGCTCTTCTTCCTTCGTGATGCCACAATTCATAATAAGTCCAGTCAAGTTTGTCGTCAAAATCAGCTTTAGAGATTTTGCCCAACTCCATAAGTTTATTACGAACATTTGTGGCGGGGATAGCAAACTTATTGTTGTAGAGATCCACAAGGTCATCAAACTGTGTATAAAATGAGCCGACCATCAAGTCGCCGTGACATTGACGGCAAACGTCCTGCATGCGTTCACGCCTCGCCTTCCATTCGGTTAGTTTTTTTGAAACCGGAGGCCTCAGGGTCCAGGAAATTCTCGCTCCTACTTCGTGTGTGGCTTGTTGGTTGGGGGTAGCGCTCATGTGGCATGTTGCGCACGTTGCGGCGTCTTGATAGTCAACACCAACAATCCAATCATCGCGATCCATGTTGAGCTTGTCCCGATAAGCCTGATAAAGAATACCGTGTTTGGATTCCTCGTAAACTTCTTTTTGTGGATGATCAGGACCAAGGTGACATTTGCCGCAAGCATCAGGACGCCTCGCCTGTTCCTTTGAAAACCGATGACGGGTGTGGCATGCGGCGCAACTGCCTTTGCTTCCATCGGGGTTGATTCTGCCTATGCCTGTGTTTGGCCAAGTTGACGGATCCAATTTGCCGTCCGCAAGAACTTTCACATTTGAACCGTGGCATTGGCGACATCCATTTGCTACCGCCGCAGGTCCACCAACAACTGATCCAAGGTAATTGTCGAGGGAATTCAGAATGTCGGCAGCCTTGGCATGGTGCGACCCCTGCTGTTGTTCAAATTGATCCTTGTGGCAGCGGGAACAGTCCTTAGGACTTACTATGGTCGCTATCCAGAAACCACGGTGATCAAAACCATCAGGATCTCCCGGCTTCTGGTCAACCTTTTTTTCAGCCTTATGGCAGTCGTAACAGTTGACTCCTTTTTGCCCCATCCTTCCGAGCCTCCACATCTTGTAAAGTCCCGGAGTTTTTAACTCGTGGCACTTAATACAGACTTGGCCTTCTGGAGCTCCATAGAGTTTTGGATCAACCTTCACGGCCCCATGAGTCACGTTGCATAACATAAAGACCGAAATTGCGACCAGGATGAGGACTCTTCTCATGATTTAGACTCCCTGTCTCGGTAATCTTTGCGGCGAAACTTTTTTTGACTGATAGAACCTTGCGGGAAAGCCCCTGTTGGTAATGCTCAAGACCTTCCCGCCTCTAATGAAAGCCTGACTTCTTCTCTATTTTGATTATGACCAAGATTTAGGTAAAGGTGCTGTAAAAGTATGTAAATAATATGTAAATTTACTGGTATTTCTTTTTCGTCGAGGCCATTGCCTTAAATTTTCCTTTTATTGAACAGTTGAAATACTTGTGTCAGGAACGTAACATCTGTTTAATGTCAGCCTGTTTCATATAATTTCGCTGGGTGTTGTAAGGTGAGGAATCGCTTCTGGTCTTTCCCATGGTTAAATGTGTCGTTGAAGTTTCTGGTGGTTACTTCAGCCGCAATCGGGGTTGTTTTCACCTGTTTGTTTTTCTGGCTCTGGGGAAATCAGGAAGACCAGATAATGGAGCAGGTACGCAAGCAGGCTACCATTCTTTATAATCAGATTGCGGTTACCAGACAATGGGTGGCTGAACATGAAGCGCTTTTACGTAAAAAACGCGATGGGGCGTCCTCAAACCCGTTTTTACATAATGCCGACGTAAAGCTGCCTGATGGCACTGTATTCACTAAGCTCACCCCCTCCATAGTAACAACTGAACTGTCAGACCGCGCATCCCGAAACGGACTTTATTACTTCAAACTGACAAACGTTAACTGCCTGAATCCAAACAATGCGCCTGATAAACTGGAAAGGGACTCTATTGAGACCTTCCAGAGGTCCGATGAAAAAGAAATATTCCGGGTGGAATATTCTGGTTCCAAGCCCATTCTGAGGTACATCGCCCCTGTTTATGTCACGGAAGATTGTTTGAGTTGTCATTCGGGCCAAGGCTACAACCCTGGAGAAATTGGTGGTTGTTTATCTATTTTCATTCCTATGGATGAGGCCAGAAAAGCTGTACAAAAAAGCGGCGCTGTTCTTTTCGCCGGCACACTGGGATTTGGGGCCATCCTGATCGGGCTGCTGTTTGTTTCAACCAGATCTCTACTGTTCAGCAGGATAAAGGAGATTAGATCTTCCATAGACAGGATTCATCTGGAAAAGGATGGTCTGAGTCTGACGAAAAAGGGCGACGAGCTCAAAGAAATTTCTGACTTCTGTTATCTGATAGACGAAAGACTGAAAGAAGAACACGGCCAGTTGGAAAAAAGGATACGGGAGGCTACAAAGGATTTCTACCAGACCAAGGAAAATCTGGAAAAGGCCAACAGGGAACTCGAGAATTTAAACATAGCAAAATCCGACTTTTTTTCGGACATTTCTCATGAACTCAGGACTCCCCTGACAAATATCAAGGGAGCTGTCGATATACTGGAGAGGATCTCCAGCAACGATCCAAAATATTTGAACATAATTAAACGAAATTCGGATCACCTGATAAGACTGGTGGTCGACCTTCTTGATTATTCACGTATTGAAGCCGGTCATCTTGAACTCAAACTGGAGAATACATCCTTAAGGCAATTGGTAGAAGATTCCGTGATTGCAGTGGAGGCTGAAGCCCAGAAAAAATCAGTCAAATTTTCAGTTAAGGTAGATGAACTGATTCTCAATGTTGACAGGGATAGGATTTATCAGGTGCTCACAAATCTTTTTTCCAATGCGATCAGATATTCTCCAGTCGATGGCTCAATTCTGGTTCAGGCAGGATCTCTGGATGAATCTCTGGCGGTAATTTCAGTACATGACGAAGGGCCTGGAATAGAGGAAAAATATAGAGAAGCAATCTTTCGGAAGTTCTATCAGGCGCCTATTCCCAAGGAATCGGGAGTAAGAAGGGGTTCATCAGGAATTGGATTGGCTATATGCAGGGCTTTGATTGAAGCTCACTATGGAAGAATCTGGGTTGAAAGCAGAATCGGATCAGGCAGCAAATTCTTTTTCACTGTTCCTCGAAAATTGGAAAACCATGCAAAACCAAATTCTAATAGTTGACGACGACCCCGATATTCAGGTCATTCTGAAAGACAACCTCGAGATTGATGGTTATTTCGTCCTGGTAGCTTCATCGGGACGTGAGACATTGCAACTGATGGAAAAATCGGGGCGAGTCGAATTAATAATTCTTGATCTTTCTCTCCCTGATGTCGATGGAATTAAGGTCTGCGAGACTATCAGAAAGTTTTCTGACGTCCCGATCATCATGTTGACAGCCAGAGACGGAATTGCTGATAAGGTTCTTGGCCTCGAGCGAGGCGCGGATGATTACCTGGTGAAGCCTTTTGACTATCTTGAGCTTTCCGCTAGAATTAAGGCGTGTCTCAGGCGACATTCGTCACAGAAAATACCTTCCGGTGAAATAATTTACTTTGCAGACATAGAGATTGATACGGAGAAAAGAATAGTTTTCAAGAAGGGTGTGAATGTCAACCTTACTGTCAAGGAGTTTAGGTTGCTTCTCTTTTTCGTCGGGAATATCGGGAAAGCCCTTACAAGAGAAGAATTTCGTGAGGCGTTGTGGAAAACAAGTGATCTCTACACAGGCAGTCGCACTATAGACGTACATGTCCAGCATCTGAGAGCTAAAGTCGAGGACAACCCTTCAGAACCCAAATTGATTCTGACTGTTCAGGGAATCGGTTACATGCTTGACGCTCAAATCAATCGCCCCACTGTTGGGAGAAGCGATAGGTCGCATACATAGAGAAGTTTCCGTCTCTGAACTTTTTTTGTAGAATAATGAGGATCCCGAGCGAAACTATAAATCACGAGGTTTATCTTCAAATGGAGGAACAGTGAACAAGGTTACTCTGAACGATGAAACGTTTGATCTCTCCGCACGCGAAGTGAAACTCCTGCAGATTTTCTATGCGAATCCGGACAAGGTCTTGAGTCGGGAGCGCCTGCTCAACGAAGTGTGGGGAGTCACCTACTGGGGTACGACTCGAACTCTGGACCAACACATCTCGCACTTAAGGAATAAAATTGAGCCTAACACAGCAAACGCATCTGTGATAAAGACCGTTCACGGCGTTGGATACAGATACGAATCGGAATAAAATTTTCGCGCCAAGAGTAACCCGTTGCACAGATGTCACATAAGAAGTTTACCACGGGCTTCACTAGGTCGTAAGCAGTAAATAGCTGGTCTGGGAAATTGGACAACGGCATAAGCGCATAAGCTGTTCTACACTAAATAAAAAATAGTAGCGGTGACGATGACAAAGACAAACATTTTACTCATCTTTTATTACCTTCACGTCAAATTTCCCCCATGTCAAAACCACGCGATTTTCTGATGTCTATGCTATATTTCCTTATCTGAACCACAACCGCGACCAATTCGCGCTTTAGACGCGAAATACACGATGTTATAAATATACTTAGATTGAATTTCAGCAATACTAAATATAAATAGGTTGTTTATTGTTCACTAAATGTGAATTGGTATGCATTTGGTATCTAATTTCCAATTGGTCGCATTGATAGAGTAACGCCAAATGAACCAATGACCTGTTTCTGTTGGTGGAAAATATTTAAAGTCCTGATAAATTCTTTATTCTCAGAATTCTCTCTTAGGAAATAGTCGTAGAGGAACATCTCATAATTCTAGAAGACATTGTGTCAGGGCTTGGTATATCAGAGGGAGAGGCGCTCAGATGTTAGAAATATTCAGACACTTTACCGCTTATTTAGCGGTCTTAGTCGAGGGAGCGGCTGCGTTAGTAATAGCTTATGGGGCCTTAGAAGCGACCATTAACGCGGTGAGTTTAGCTTTTCACCGAAAAAACATGCAGGTAAACAAGGAAGACATTCGATTAAATTTAGGGCAGTGGCTTACTCTTGCGATAGAGTTTGAATTGGCGGCGGACATTTTACGAACAGCTGTTGCTCCTTCATGGAATGATATTGGACAGCTTTCCGCAATAATTATAATCAGGACTGTCTTAAACTTCTTCTTGCAGAAAGAGATTGATAAGGCTGAAGAAAGGCGAAAAGCTAGCGTTTCTTAGAATGTCCATTTTGAACAGTATTTCACTATTGATTGAAATAGTCAGTTCACTGGTAATTTTTGGTTACTGCGCTACTGGAGTTCTTATTTTCATCAGACAGCGTAATAGAATTCAAGCGCAAATAATGGTGGCGAATGGTACCCTTTTAGGGCTGAATATAAAGTTGGTGGCTGCATTGTTGAAAACAATTGAGTTACAGACCTGGAATCAATTGGCGCTGTTTGCAACAATTCTTGTATTGAGGACTATAATCAAGAAAGTTTTCCAAAAACAGAAGCTCCTATCGAATTGACAGTACAACAAAGAAGTCATTTTCCAAGGAATATCAAGTAAATCTTTGGCTGGTTAATCTGGATGATCTCAAGTTACAGTTTAACAGGATAAATATTTTTTAGAAAACAACGGGAAAACTGTGACTTGAATATTTGAGCATTCGTCAGATACGAAGAAATCAAAATGACCACCCCTCTCCTCAACATTTTCCACTATCGTTTCTGGTGAAAAAAATAATCACTTCTTCTCCAGAAATAGATATAGTATATATGTCTTTTAATATCTGGTTAAAAGCTAGAGGTTTGCCATTGGAGCCAAAATGCGTATCTAGGAAAAAACCGCTTGTCGTGTAGGAGTAGCTAAGAAAACGGGGTTTTTAAAATGAGTTTAGCAAAAAAATATTTGAAAAGAGCAAAAAAGTTAACCAAAATAACTGAAGTCATTAGATGCTGGTAGAGGAAA
>CAJBEZ010000018.1 GCA_903952205.1 uncultured Desulfomonile sp.
TGCCGCTGGGTGTGCTAAAGGTCCCTTGGTGATTAGCTTCGCTAGCGCCTGGAAACAGATACCAGCCTGTTCCTAAAATAGAAACTTTGTGGCCCAGACAAACAGGAAGGGCCGTTCCCAACCAGAAACCTCTATTGGCATCCTTTTCTCTACCGGTAGCCGCAAGCAGATTTCGAATCCCTGCGTTGTTTGCGTCCAATGAGGTAATGTCACCGTTACTCTCAGGGACGCCGAAACCAAAATACACCGTTGGACTTCCAATTCCACAGCAACCAACGGTGCTACCGCCATTAACCGGACCCCCGGAGCGAGATGGTAAACCTGGCAATCCTAAGGCTCCAGAGTCGGCGTGCGTGACCGCTGGAACGGCAAAGACAACGGTGAGACAAACAAATAGAAATAGCCCGTTTTTCATGACCATGTCCTTCCAGAACAAACAAAAACAGGGAAATACAATTGGCTATCCCTTAAAAGTCAAATCCAAACCTACATGCTCGGTAGACCATTTCAATCTGAAAAATTTGAGTCAAAAGACTCCTTATCTTTCTGATGATCAGTTTGCGCCATCAATGTCATAGCCAGTTATGACTTCTTCAATGCCGTCCGGTCTTTCGGGATAAATCGAAAGATCTTCGACACGTTTGAAGAGTGGCCACAATATTTCAGGTAGTGAGTTGGGAGCGCCAAAAAAAAATGTGTGATGACCGAGCAGGTAAGATGTTCCCGAGTAACCTTCATGGCCATGACGTTTCAAAAAGTTGTCGAGTCTGGTTTTTTCCTCGGAGCCTAGCGTCTTGTTATCAGGGGAAAGTAATGGTTTTTCCTCTTCCAGATAGACAAGCTCAATCTTTTTCCAGTCAAGCGATGTCAATGTCCTTCGAAAATAATCTCTTTCTTTTGACAAATCATCATACGGGAACTGCTCTTCTTCAATCCTGATTATTTCGTCAATTTTACCATCCGCTAGAAGATGGAAATTCTGAAGAGCCTTTTCGTGAATCACATAACAAGCTAAATACGTTCTCGCGTATGAATTAACCACCCTGACGTCTTCGTCGCTTAATCCTATGAACTGAAAAATGAACTGGGATCCAGTTCCTATGTAATCATCCAGGATTACCAAAGCTCGATTCCTGAACCATTCGGGATCGTTTGATGTCTGCTTTATAAGCAGGTCAAAAGTCTTGAAATCAATCGACGGGATCAGGTTAGACTTTCGGTATATATATGAAACGACATCTCCACTTTTGCAGGTAAATTCTCGGCTAAAATCAACATCATGAAATGTTTTGACGTCAAAATGGTTCTCGGCGAGTCTCCCAGATAGTTTCTGATGAAGCATCCTGGTTTCTCGACGGATACGAGGTTGGGAATGATATTCAATATTATTCAGCAACAGTAACGCAGTGTCTCTATCTTCCACCTCGAATAGGTCCAGCCACTTCCGGATTGACTCCATAGGAATGACCGGTTCATTAAATCGCTCGAATATTCTCCGCAAAGTCTCATCTGCCGAACCCTCTGAATACTTCATGGTGATAGCGCCCTGTCAAAAATTCAATTTATAGATGTAAGCGCAGGAATTAGCCCTCTGAATGAAAAACCTGGCCTAAACAAAAATGCCATGCCAATTCCAGAAAGTTTTGTCTTGATTTGGCAAATACGAGATATTCTCCATATAATTCCACAAAAGATACTTTTGCAAGCAATACCGTTTACCTACCATCGAACGTCCACAGGTCCTGTGGATAACTCGTGATTCAGGCTGTTGATACAATTGGTAACCCACTAGTTTTCCAAAGGTCAAAGCAGTCTGCGCCTTTTTGGGGTGCCAGAAAATCCTAATGATATCAATCAACAGTCTAACTCGCCGTAATCACGGGGATAGCAAAAAAGCCCTTTATTGTAGGCGGCCTAGTTATAAACACCTGTTGATGAACGCATTTCAGAGTAGGGTAGGAAAAGTCATAAATATCACCGTCTCAGGACTGTCCCTGAGAAAGATTCTCTTGTTTCGATCCATTCTACCGATTCCTCGTTTCCTCAAAACCCCAACGCCAACTGTGTCGGATATTCACCCACCTCGGTTTTCGGGATAACCCTACTCGCATTGGGCGGCTTGGAATATGTCTTAATTTTGGGAATTTTCATCACATACCCCAAAAGTTTCGTCAGAGGGCCGCAAAGGCCAACCAGGACCTTCTCCATAATTACCGATATAGCTCGGCCTGTGGGCCCCTGACGTTGCAGTCTTCCTTCAAGCGTTAATACCTCACTGGAAAGTATGAGCTTGGCGAATCTATCTTGCGCCTTGGCAAAAACCACCACTTCAAAAAGCCCCATTTCATCTTCCAGCGTCAGGAACATAACTCTCTTTCCTGATTTGGTCGGGGGCGTGTGAACCAGAATAAGCATTCCTGAAACTCTAACTTTAGCGCCACTGGGTATCCGACGCAAATTACTCGATGTAACCACATTCTGCTTTCTCAAAATATTCCTGAGAGAAGTCAGCGGATGCGCATGGCAAAAGATACTCATCGACATGGCTTCTCTAAGTGTCTTTTCAGCGCAGTCTCTATCGGGCAATTGAGCAGGTTTCATAGTGCTTGCGTTTCTACATTCGTTTTGGGTTTGCATGTTTTGTATTATAGAGAACACATGCTCTCTTCTCAAGAAAAAACAACAAGCCTCTTGCAAAAATCTTTTTTAGAAGGAGCCTTTTTCAAAAGTCCTTTTTTCAGGGTTAAACATAGGTAATAGACGAGATTCACCGGTATTCCCGTGGTATAGTGACCTGTCAAAACACGCGGACGGTTGAAAACAAAAATCAGGAGGCACAATGGAAAATCAGAACGACCTTTACATTCTATGGACAAACGCTGACCCGATCACAGCAGATAAGATGGTTTTTATGTACGGTTTGAACAGCCTCAAAAAAGGTTGGTGGGAAAATGTGACGCTCATCATTTGGGGGGCTACAGCGAAACTTTCAGCAGAAAATGTTGAGGTCCAAAAAAAGATCAAAGAACTGTTGTCGGCGGGGGTAAAAATTTCGGCGTGTAAGGCCTGCGCAGACCAACTTGGGGTTACCGAAATTCTGAAAAGTCTGGGAATCGAAGTAATATACTGGGGGCAACCGTTAACAGACCTCATCAAATCTGGGAAAAAGCTACTGACAGTTTAAACGATCGACGTTCAACAACAGAAACAGAGTTTCATCCCGTTGTTTGAATCCGATGGACTTGAACCTGAGATGGATCTGTCAGAAACAATTGGCGATGAATGGGCAGACCCGGAAGAATTTCTGAATGACTATTGTTCAGATGACGCAGAAGCTGAAAATGCTGCGAGGAAACACCTCGACTAACCATTATTCTAACCGCGATGTATCAATCAATATGCTGTGGAGTGGGGCCTCTTGCAAAATTCATATAAATTACGAGTTGGAACCTTTCAATATCCAGGTTGTCTCATATACTAATACCGGAGATATCCGGTTGGAAGATAAGTTGGCAGGAGCCTAAAAGCTTCACAATCTGTCAATCTTCCCAAACTTCTTTCCGTAGTATTCTGCTATACCCGCTTACACACGAGCGGGTTTAGCTTTTTATGAGATAAACTGAGTTTCGGTCCGGCCAAAAGAAACCTTGCCCAAAACCTAATTCCTACCTTAATCTTCCCTTGACACCCTCTTCACCTTTGTCTTATAAAGCCGAAACTCATATTGTTGAAGCGAAATAACTATTGTTATCAAGGGAGGTGTCGACATGACAAAGGCAGAATTTGTGGACAAACTTGCGGAGAAGGGCGGGATAACCAAGAAACTCGCTTCAGATACCATTGATCTGGTTTTTTCATCCGTTTCCGACGTGTTGGTCGCTGGTGAGGAAATCTCCATCCCTGGCTTCGGTAAATTCTCCGTCGCGACAAGAAAAGCCCGAACAGGTTTGAATCCTCAGACCAAGGCAAAAATTAACATTCCTGAGACTAAAGTTCCAAAGTTTACATCAGCCAAGGCACTGAAAGATTCAGTAAAGTAATTCCAGTTTTGTTGAGTAACTGGCGGGGAGTTATGGTCAGATAAATATTTTTTAACTTTGCATTGACATGTGTCAACGCTCCTGATAATTGAATCGCCCATAGGTGACTCTCCCTACAGGATGAGACCCTTAGCCCTCCTGACTTTGACACTTTTGTTCTGAAAACACTTACATATCAGCATGTTGACTTTTGACTGGGGCACTACCGCTTATTTCCCTGGAAAAGGTTAAGTCATGGGTCTGGGAACCTCTGAACGTTTTAGTCCA
>CAJBEZ010000019.1 GCA_903952205.1 uncultured Desulfomonile sp.
AGCGCTGAACTGATTAGAGGGATGATGGTGTTCAGCCGGAAGACACCTATAGATCTCCTACCGATTGATCTCAACAAGCTTGTTGCGCAGACAAGGTCCATGCTGGCCCGATCCATATCCAAGATGATAGAAATCGATCTTCTATTGGCAGATGATCTTTGGGCGATAAAAGCCGCCCCGAATCAAATTGACCAGATATTGATGAACCTTGCCGTAAACGCAAGGGACGCTATGCCGGGTGGCGGCATGCTAACCATAAAAACAGAGAATATTACTTTGGATGACGAATACTGCATCTTCGACCCTCTCGCAAAACCTGGAAGACACGCACTGATCACCCTATCGGATACCGGTATGAACAAGGAGACAGCAAGTCATATTTTTGAGCCATTCTTCACCACCAAAGAAGCGGACAAAGGAACAGGATTGGGGCTCTCAGTGGTATACGGGATAGTAGAACAGTATGGTGGAAGGATTATTTGTGATAGTGAACCATCTGTAGGCACGACGTTCAGGATCTACTTTCCAGCGATTGAGGAATTGCCTCAAGAACAATATTTCGAGAAGAAAGAACCACCGAGGGGACAGGGTGAAACCATACTCATGGTTGATGATGAGGCTGACTTCCTTGAACTGGCCGGACGTACGTTGAATCGCGCCAATTACACTGTGATCCGAGCATTAAAAGGTAAAGACGCATTAGAGCTTTATGAAAAACATCGGAAGGAAATTAGACTGGTCATCCTGGATCTCTTGATGCCGGGGATGGGAGGCAAACAGTGTCTCGAAGCCTTACGAAAATTGGACCCCAAGGTCAGGGTCCTTATTGCCAGTGGGGCTCTGAACTCTGCGATCAAGGCGGATTTGAATAAGATTGGGGTTGAAGGGCTTATCGCTAAGCCATTTGAAACGAGCCAACTCCTTGAGAAGATACGGAAGATTATTGATGGAGAATGATATGCATTGAAATGTTCAATATTCTTTGCTCAATCTAGATCTATGGAGCGTTTAAGTGGAGTATGAGTATTGGTCCAGGATAAAGGTATCAAAAACTATCCGTTGTAGTCTAATCCCCGCTACCCAAACCTAGAGACCATTACTCATGACGATTTTTGTTACGTTGGCCCAACCTTAAGTAGTCTATTGGAGACCTTAAATTATGAGTTCCGCCGCAGAGAGCATCAAATCCAGGATTCTTATACCAGTTCTCATATCGATTTTGGTAATGCTTTCGGCTTTCCTGACAGGTATATATTGGCTCCAGACTCGCGAAATGGAATCCCAGACTCGAGAGAAGATGGAGTCAGTCCGCATACTCTTCATCGATCTGATCAAAAATGACTCCCAGCTTCTTGGCAGCATGATTGATTTTCTGGAGAAGGACCCAGAAATCATCAGACATTGGAAGAATAGGGACAAAGCGGCTCTTTTTGAGTACACAGGCCCTATCTTCGAATCCCTTCGTTCGAGATACAGGGTTACCCATTTCTATTTCATCGATCCTGATGAAAACAGATGCTTCCTGAGAGTTCATAAACC
>CAJBEZ010000020.1 GCA_903952205.1 uncultured Desulfomonile sp.
ATTAATTACCGCAACGAGATCCAACTGCGCCATATCAGTCGATGAAGAAGGTCGCGCGAATTTCAGGAGGTCCTCTATAATCGTAGAAGCCTTCTCTATACCGGCTAATATCTTCTGGATACAAACTTTGCTGAATTCCTGATCAATATTGTCTTCCAACAAAAACTGAGCCGAGGAATAGCTGACGGCCAAAGGATTCCTGATTTCGTGGGCTATTCCGCCTGCCATAACACCTAAAGCAGCCAGTTTTTGTGACTTCAGCAATTCAATTTCAAGTACTTTTCTTTCCCTTAAATCACGGCCTATAGCGACAATCCCAACAGTATTGTTGTTTTCGTCCCTCATTCCTGAAAAAATCCAACCAATCGGCAAACATTGTTTGTATTTGGTTATAAGGTCCCATTCACCGACTTGCGATTCACCTTTATCATAAACATTCTTGACGAGCCGGCGTATTTCCGGCTGCCTTTCCTGCTGGAACAGATCAAAAAAAATCGAACCGCAGACTTCCCTGGTGCTATAACCAGTTAATCTTTCGGCAGCCGTGTTCCACGTCAAAACTATACCGGCCGAATCCGTCGAAAGAATTATGTCCCATGCGCTTTCAACTATGCCAGCTAGGTGTCTCTGGGCCTTAACAACCTCCTCACCCAGCCGTATCTGTTCCGTTACGTCCTCCATGAGCAACATTACGTTTTCGACTTGTCCACGCCAGGAGAATGGCAGAATGTTATAGTAATAGACCCTGAGCGGCACGCCTGGGGCTCGGTAAGTCATTCGCCCGCCACGTGTGGCCATCTTGTGATCGAACACTTGCCGCACACGGGCGGTTATATCCATGTATTCAATAAGGGGTTCAGGCAATAGGTCCTGAAGTCTTGCGCCGATGGCCTGTTCCCGTGATTTGCGGTTTTTCTCCAGGAAATTCTTGTTAACTGCGACAATCCTCATCTGATCATCTATCAGCAGTACTGACGATGGTATAGCTTCTAATAGCATCTCAAACAGTTTTGCATGCCTATTGGAACTCTCGGGCCCCGCTCCATGTATTTCCTGTGTTGCCATGTCTAGGCTCTCTTTCGAAGAACATTTGAAATAATCTTCGGTTTATCAAACACAATCTGCCCTTCAGCGGCTGTGCTGAAATCCTTTTGTTGAACTCAATGTTATGTCTGTCATCCACCGGTTGATATCCGTCCACCTCGCATTTCATGTTTTCAGACATGTCCCGGTAGCGCTGTTCACTATCTTTAAGGGCACTCTCTATCTAGTGACTCTGAAGCCGTTAATCGGTCTTTTCCTGATCCATCATTGATTGTATCCCCGTGATCTGATTCTATTGTCAATCAATTTCAGGGAAAATCGTTGGCTTTAATTGTACTAGCAATATCCATGCCTGTTCGGGTTCACTGTTCCATTTAGTGCCTTGTGCGAGTGAACGGCGTGACTTCTTATATCAAAATATACGAGCCATGAACCAATCTAATTTCAATTTAGAGTTTAAGCGTGTCGTGGATCTTTCGATTTGCCCGGAAACACCAACCGGTATAGATAAAGTCATCACTGGCTACGACATAGATGATGAAAACTGATAATCAGAAAAGAGTGGGACTGTACATCACCAATTATCATCAATTTTAGAGCATGTTATAGATGGTCTAAAGAACGGTAACGAACTCCTTTTTTTACAAGACGGTTTGAAGTAGCTACCCGGGCGTTTGTCAGTGCCAACCGAACGAGTAGCTCCGGAGCGGTCTACCTAAAGAAATCTACCGCCCGTATAATCGCTGGCAATCCTCTCTCACAAAGTCCGCAATCCTATGAGAATCATCAGAATAAAGCTGAATTGAATCAAAATCAGGCCTGAATAAGAGCTTCTGCATTAAGAGTCCATCATCATCGAACCACTGGGGAAGCAATCCACCCAAGAAGAAACCTCTTCCCTGAAGGACTTTCACCACCTCTCCTATCCATGGTGACGTTAGTTTTAGCCATAACTGAATGACGATGGACCCTTTTTTCACAGCTTCGGATTCAAGGTCCGATATGTGTTCAGCAAAGTCGGAACCAATTTTATGGAAAGCTATGCGTGCTACCTTTGCAAAATCGAAGAGATCCATGTCAGATTGGGAAACAGTGTTCCCGGGAGGTAGAGACGTTGATTCAGAAAAAGCTCGACCCAATAAGAATTTTTCATACATAAATCTCAGAGCAACATTGTAGGGCTTTGGTAAAAAAATTTCCTGGGGAATGTTCCGGTACAAACGAAAGAATAACAAAGTGCTGACCCTATGAGATGTCACGCCCTCACCCGAATATGCCTCACCCGGCATCAAACCTACTTCCAGCGCTGTGGCGTTAAAATTATATTTTATCCCCGCCTTTTGCATCTGTACATGATTGGTTACTGGCTCACCAAAGACGGTGTGCATACCTAATTTTGGAACTACGTTGTCTATCATGAATTGCTCAATGGCTCCGGAGACCCCCTTACTTCGCCATTCCTTCAGAACCAGCCCGACCCCCCATTCGTACGCTCCCCGACTTGGGGCTGAACGGAAAAGGTTGTGAATACCTATGATTTCCTTGTCTAAGGACCTTGCAACAATGCTGTAATAGTCCCCTTCCTGATTGGCTTTGACAAGTTGAATCGGATCATAGAACATTTTGATAGGATAGTCCTCGCCATGCACAGACCGGAACAGACGTGCGACGCCCTCAGCATCCTCTGAGCAAAAAACACCTACCTCAAAAGTTCCTTTGATTATGCTGGATGGATCTTGACTACGGATTTCCATGGTTTTTCCTTTTTACCTTATATCGGTAGAATAGTCTCGAGAAGGAACGTCCAATGCGCTATTAAATTGTTGGAAACAAAAGATCGCAGAAAGAGAACGCCCCATAAGGAGAGTTACCCCATTTGGATTTAAGGATCAAGACCTTGGCGGTCGGATAGATGAATTCATGACTCGGTTCAAGATTTGCACGCTTCTAAACCGAGCCGGGATTGAAATGAGTTCATGAATTAGTGCATAATCCTTAGATATCTCTGTTAGTTCTCCCCCGACATATAAATGAACCGAGGCAAATCAACGTTCGCATCAGATAGAGGGAGACTTGATGTCGGACATCCGGCAGAGAGGATACTTGCTTCAATTCCCTTTGCCGTTCTTTCCATCGCTCTGAAGAGCGAAAGGGACATTTCCGACGCTTCCAAGACTCAAGGAAATCGCGATTTAAGGGGCAAGACTGCTCATCCTTTGGTTCCACCAGATATTCTGAATGCGTTTTTTTTCCTGTATACGTTGGAGCGTAAGATAACCGAAGGCAAGAAAGACCAGCAGCACAGGCGTTCACCAGCGTCATTCACTCTTGAGTGTGGTTTTGATAGAGTGTATCTCTTCACCTTCCTGTTCGTGGTCATCTGTGTCGTCGCCTTCTCCCATTACCCGAATTACTGTGTCTTCATCTTCAGAATCCATGCCTTCTATACTGTCGAGCCGATCAAGAAGTTTAGACTCTCTCGCTTCAAATTCTTCTTCAGTAATCGAGCCAGATTCCAGGCTTCTATATAATTTCTGCAACTCTACGGTAATATTATCGGCTTCATGCGCTTGGTCTTGCTCGGCGG
>CAJBEZ010000021.1 GCA_903952205.1 uncultured Desulfomonile sp.
ATGGCTCAATTGATTTACCTGAAGGATGTCGTAACCCTACGCCTTGACGCTGCCAAATGTACCGGATGTGGTGTGTGCATGGAAGTCTGTCCGCAGGGCGTGCTGGTGCGAGACAACAAAAAGATTAGAATCGGAAACAGGGATGCGTGCATTGAATGCGGGGCTTGCGCTAAAAACTGCCCTGTAGAAGCTCTTGAAGTTCGTGTTGGCGTGGGCTGCGCCGCAGCGGTGATAAACGCCGCTCTTGGGCGAACGAGTTCTTCATGCTGTTGCGTGATAGAGCCTCAGAAGACGGAAGCGGACGGGAAATCAGGATCAGGCGGTTTCGGATGTTGTTAGAAAGCGGCTCGGATCATGATGCGTCGTTCATGGGATTACACTCAATACAAAGTCTCTTCGAATGCAATCAAACTATGTTCCATTACTTGAATATGATTGATTCGCCGACGGCTTGACCTCTTATTAAGTTTAACGGAATTCTGCCCCATTACGGTCCCCTTCAAACGAATCCGGTTCACAATGTCCATTTCCTAAACATGTAGGAGTTTTGAACAGAGCAGTTAAAAGAAAGCACTCGAAACACGGCAACCCACATGGAGCCGTAAGGCGTTCGTAATCCATGAAAACCCTCCCTTCGGATTCTCAATCTCTCTCTTCGGTCACGATTATATTTCCGTCGCAGTCCCGTATGGTTTTTCCACCATATCGGTTGTATTCCTCTGTTCGGATGATATTCCCGTACCGGTCACGCACCGTTGTGTCATCCCCATGCCTGTCTTTTGTTTCAACAATGTTTCCGTAACGGTCTCGCACGATTACGCTTCGATCAGAGGCCGAACTGACTACTGATAGTAGCGTAAAAATAATACAGATAATAACAATCTTCACATCATACCTCCAAGAAATGTGCTCAATCCCTATCAAAATCATAAATCGTCCCGGTCGGTCTATTATTCCTATCAAAGGTGGTGTTGGTGTCACGATCGTACCAGCCCTTCGGGTTGAAGGATTTGTCAAAGAACCTCACAGTGTCACCATCATCTATCGCCCAGCCTTTGACTTTGCCTCGTTTGTCCAGATACAAATAATCCCCCCCGAATGATATCGACGGAAATACCACACACACAACAACCAGAATTACCAGTAAATATCGACTGATTATAACCATTTATCTTCTCCTGTGATCGTCATCGTCATCACGCCAGCCATATCCCCAATTGGTCCCAAGACCAATCAGGGTCCACACTATCCAGATTACCAGGAATATTTCCATGGTTCACCTCTTCACGTACGCCCGGCCATTTCGATCATAGCATCTCAATCTTCCCTGATATCCCTCAACATTCGGGCAATTTTCGATAGGAATCGTCCGATAACCTCTGCATCTTTCATCACCTGTTCCGATTTTCCCTTCTCACCGAAGCCCGCCGCATCCGGCTCCCCTGGCTGGAACCATTGCCGCTGCCATTGCCCGAACTGAAAACGCTCATCTGGATTACATTGTCCTCGAACTCCAGGCCTGAACCGACCAGTCGTTCGGATTCCATCCTCAAATCGGTGCCGAGCGAAACTGATTTGCGCTCTTCGATTCTGGATAGCTGCATTGATTCGATTAGCTTTGAAGCTTTTGCCCTCAATGACTGGTGATTGTTCTTGATGTTCAGATTTGCTGTTTCGAGAGCGTCCATCACATAGCTGGTCACGAGTTTGGAGTGTATCTCCCGGAAGGACAGGAACCTGTTCAGGATTTCAATCCCAGCGACCTGTCCATCGATGAACACGATCATCCCAACCTGATTGAACACCGGCCTGAACGCAGGCAGGTAAGACGCTGCGGTTTCCCGGTTCGATTCATAAAGATCCGCCATGGCCATTGTTGGGGAAGGGCGGGCCGCCATCCTGTCATATTTCTTCTCGATCTCATCCCATACAACCCCCTGATCAGACCTGAATTCACGACCCTCCCGAAGATTCATGGTCACGGTTTGAGATTTGCGGTTCCTCAGATTTGCGCTCATTGCCCTGGACTGACTTCCGAAATGTTTGCTTCGGTAAGACCATCTTCCCTGTTCGACGCAAGACACGGGAATATTGGTTTCAGACTTTGGCGCAATCAGTATTGTGGCGTTTAAGACCCTGTTCTGCTTTGCGCCGACAAGTTCCTCACCATCGACAAGCAGAATCTTCTGTTCTGATTTGTTGACTACTTTGAGTTCCGGGACTGAACCGCCCTCGGTCACTTCAGTTATGCTCAGTGCGTCTGACGCCAGCGCGGCGTCCAGTGTCAGAAAGTCTACGGGGGCCTGATCCGCTGAAAGCAGGCAATACAGCGTCATATTCCCGTGATTCTGTTTTGCGCCGACCTTAATTTCCTTGAAAAAATCCATCACATGAGCCATCACTTTGGGCTCCTTTCCCTTATGATGGACTCATTATCTCCCCCACGTGTGTCAAATGGGGACACACGTTATGGAATTATTTTCAGAGCGGAAAAATCTAAAGGCTACAAATTAACGTACTTACCAAACTGTGTTTTCAATGCACTCCGTCGGGCCCAGTCAGTTACATATGATAGCCTTCTAATGAAGCCCATTATCTAAATCATGTAGAACTCCATCAATCGCAATGGTTCCCAGCGTGCGTCCTTTAGAGTGTGCAGGTTATACTCCGCAGCATTGAAAATCCGGCTCGAACAAGGTAACATTAACAAATACAAGACATATTGATTTTCCGAATAGGATTCAGATTGCCAAGAAAAGTTCGCGACCTTATAATGGAACTTAAGAATGCGGGGTTCGTAGACAGGGGAGGCAAAGGTAGTCATAGGAACTTTACCCATCCCAATGTTCACAAGCCGGTAACCGTCTCAGGCAATATGGGCGATGACGCCCTACGCTATCAGGAAAGATCGATCCGCCTGGCGATTCAGGAGTCTAGGAAATGAGCAGAAGTGACAAGTATCTTAAAATAGTTGAGTGGTCCGAGGAGGATGAATGTTTCATTGGCAGTTGCCCTGAATTGTTCTATGGCGGCTGTCATGGACCAGACCCCAAGGCTGTTTTTGCTGAGTTATGCGATATAATAGAAGAAACCATACTGATCTATGAAATGGATGGTAAGTCGTTGCCTGCGGCTATGTCCGGGCGCGATTTTGTCAATTCAATCCAAAAAATAGCATAAATTAAAGCCCATAAGTAATTCTGCCACTACGGACTTATTTGCTACGACGCTTTTTTTTGCGAAAAGCCCTATTTGTATTGCTTTGAGGCTTTTACATGCTCTTCCATGATTTGTTTCCGCAACGACTCCGGTTCAATCACCTCAGCAGCGGACCCGAACCCCATGATCCAGGAGACAATTTCATAGTTGATCGGGACTTCAACTGAGATCTCTATACCGCCGCCCTCAATCTCCCGCAATTCCTGAGTCGGGTGCCATATCCGTTCCCGCACCACATGAGCTGCCCCCGGCGTGAGTCTGAACGTCACCTTTTCCGGTTTGCCCCGCATGACCCGAAAGGCGGTCTGCATATAATCTTCCAGCCTGAAGTCTTCTGGTATCTCGAATGATTCGTCGGTAACCGTGTAATTCTGTATCCTGTCCATGGCGAACGTCCGAATAGCGTTTCTCATGTTGCAGAGGCCGACTAGATAGAATGCGCCATTCATGATCCAGACCTTATATGGATCCACCTTGCGCTGTTTCGTAAGTTTGCCCGTGGAAACGGCCCTGTAGTCTATTTCAACCCGTTTTCTTGACGTTGCCGCCTCACTGAGATCCTTGACGATTTCGTTGAATCCCGAAAGATTCTTCGTAGGCCCCAAATCTATTTGAACTGATCCCGCAACTTTTTCGAGAAATTGGATAGTTTCGGGTAAGAGGGCAGCCCTGACCTTTTCGAAAAGCGTTTCAATGCTTTCTTGAAAAATCATGCCCTCAAAAATTCTGAGTAGATCGCGGCTCATGTACAGCGCCATCAACTCCGTGACTGTAAAAGGAATCCGGAAATCTTTCCGGAATGTGTCGAGCAACTTCCAGACAGAATTCTTTCCATCCTTGTCGTTGTATAGGGGGAACCCCGCATTATAAAGCGCCTCCAGATCGCGATAGATAGTCCTGGGTGGGGACTCCAGTTCCTCTGCCAGTTCCGCCACGCTGATACCGTATCTCCGGGTTTCCATGAATTGGATGATCTTCCACTGACGGACTATCTGGTCGCCACGCATTTGGGGTTCCTCCTTTCTGCCTTTCAATCTCTCTCTTCAGTCCCGATAATATTTCCATACCTGTCCCGTATGGTTTTTTGGCCTTGACGGTCGTATTCCTCGGTCCGGGTGATATTCCCGTACCGGTCACGCACCGTCGTGTCATCCCCATACCTGTCTTTTGTTTCTACGATATTTCCGTAACGGTCCCGGACGATTACGCCTCGATCAGAGGCCGAACTGACTACTGGCAGCAGCGCAAAGATAATCCCAATAATAATAACTTTCATTTTTTACCCCCATTCTTTCGGTTACATGTTCCCGGTTCAAGTTTTCCCCGATGAGATAGGATCACGAGCATAACACGGGAATGACAATTTGTGGCATTTTTCTTGCTCATCGAAGCCTTCCTGGCTCAGAAAATTAGCCTTCCCGCATGATAATTGTGACGTGTGTCAAATAAGGACACATGTTAAATGTTTTTTTGGTTAGAGACGATTTTTTCTAAAATTCATGAAGTCCCGGTGATCGAGTCGCCCTCTTGACGTTCAGGCGTTCACCGCAAACCGTCTTTTAGTTTTTCGTAGCGCACGGCTATTGCAGATGCTCACCAAATACAGGATTCACATAACAGGCAGTTAGACATTCCGTGTCCAAAATCAGGGATGCCACGGTGTCAGGTAGCCTGGTTGACGCTCGTCTGTCGAACTTATACAGTCTGAATAAACTGGCAAAGATTGATCTGAAGAATCCGGTATGTCCGCCTACACCAAATCAAGGGAAAGGCTGCTATATAATCCTCAGTGGTGGTTTGTAAGCACACGATATTTATTGACACCCCATCTTCACGCAGCAAGATAGCCTCACGGCACCGGTATGTCTTCGCATTCTATTTGCTCAACTCCCTTGTTAACAAATCGGTTAAAGGTATATTGTCGTTGGGAGTGTCGGGGAAAGCAACAACAGATATGTAGACTTTGCAGCGGATGGTGAAAAGTTTTGGAAGGAAATTGAAACCATGGATAACTACCCAATGCGTCCGAAACTGCGATTCGTAGATAAATTGAAGGAGCGCTTCAGGCTCCCGCCGATTAGTTTCAGACTGGGGACGCCATTGAAATTAATGATTGCTGTGTCAGTGCTGGTTATTATCTTCTATAATCTTTTTTTCGTTTACGTGCGGCCCAATGAGTACGGAATTAAGGTGGTTAGAGTCGGCTTGGACACCGGCGTTCATAAAGAAGTTTATGATGCGGGTTTGACTTTTATACTGCCCTTTGG
>CAJBEZ010000022.1 GCA_903952205.1 uncultured Desulfomonile sp.
GCTCCGAATAGACACGAAGGAAGCTTGCCTCCGGCCAAATCTTCCTTCATAACCGAATGGGCCTCTTCAGACTTCCCACAGCGCTTCCTATACCACCAGATTAACTCATCACCAGACAAGGCCTTCAAATCACTGACGCAATCTCCACCAGCCAGATTGAGCAATATCAGCGCCATCACAACCTGCTCGTCCGACCAACCCTGATCGCCTCCACGTATCTTTAAACGATTCGAAATTGCCGCTCCTAATCCCATAACATAACCAAATTCCCGATACGGCGGTAACCCAGCCAAACCCGTCATTCCACCACTTCTCGTCTCAACTTCATACTGGAAATCAAATATACCTTGTGTCATTATGCCTTCACCTCGTTGGTGATAGATTCTTTATACCAAATCAATTCTATCGTCTTGATTTATCAAGAACAACTAGGTTTGTTACTTTTTTTGATGCGCGATTAAGGTTTGTTTCCAATTCGATTATCACATAGGATTAAACTTGATGATCAGGAGTTATAGACCGTATTCTGATGGCCATGGCTATCCAGGATAGCTGGGGCTGCAGACTTGATCCGTTTTTTTATGTCTTTTGGGACGAAAGGAGGCAACAATGTCATGGCTGGAAGAAAAGCCGGAAATAGCCGGAAGAATACTGCGCTTGCTTTACGAACACAAAATGATAAGGACCTTCTTCAGAGACAAAGCGGACGGATGGACTCTTGTTTCGGGTATGTACAGTCCGCTGTATATTCAACTCCGTCCACTATTGTCTTATCCGGAAATTTTTGTAGAAACCTGTTCAGCGCTGTCCAGAATGGCCAAGCATGAGGCCCCGGAAATAAACAGATTTGTCGGCATTGCAATGGCGGGAATCCCAATAGCGGCAGGGATGTGTTACGCTGGAAATTCCCCAGGCTGCTTTACACGCAAGATGGAGGGTGTGAAATCGGTTGAAGGCTTTCGTGAAATGATAGTCGAATACGGTGAGCATTCATTGGTAGAAGGAGAAATTGAAGACGGCGATCATCTGGCTTTAGTGGATGATCTAGTTACACGATTTGACAGTAAATTGATTGCTTTCGAACAAATCAAACATGAGGCTGCAGTCAGAGGCTTGAAAAAAGTTTCATGCAGGACCGTTGTAGTGATTTTGGATAGGGAACAGGGCGCTAGTGAAACTGCTAAAGCCACTGGTTTCAATATCATTAGTTTGATTCCATTCAAGAGCATGGGGCTGGATTTGCTCAAGGGAAGCATGCATGACTCTGAATGGCGTGTAATTAAGGACTATCTCAATGATCCAGAAGCATTTCAGGATCGATCAGTTCAAGAACGTCTAGCTGTTATGGGCATGAACAGGAATCAATAAACATTTACAGCTTTTTTCTTGACCTGTGTATAGATGTCGATTAATATAAAAAGATTATAAAAATGCTCCTTTAGGAGTTACCTCCTTGGCATCATTTAGGTGTTTCCCATTATAGACTAATAGGTCCGGTTTCACCGAAACGAAGGGATTTGATAGTTCCGTCCATCAACATCCAGTAAACCCACAAGTGTTCAAGAAAATCCCATACTCGCTAGCCATATGCGTAGAGTGAGAAGATTTGGTTACAAAATAAGCCCTTACAAAGGTCGAATCACTCGAATTGTGTCAAAGTCGTACCTCCGGCTAGTTTTGAACATCAGAATTTGATTTTAGCCCTTTGTAGGTTAAGGTCTATTGAACGAAAGGAGCCTCTTTTAATGCCTGGAGTTTATGTCAAAGAAGATGAACCATTTGAAAACGCATTGCGAAGATTTAAGAAACAGGTTCAAAAATCTGGGGTGCTCACGGAAACCAAGAAACGCCGAGCTTATGAGAAACCCAGTGTAAAGCGAAAAAGAAAAGCCATGGCAGCGCGCAAAAGACTCCTCAAGAAATTGAGAAGAATGCGCACCAGATAAATACACTTCCTTGTATAATTCGGCTTGAGTCCTTCTTGTCCCAAGCCGAATTCAAATTCACAAATTGAAAGACCAACAGTGGGAGCGCTCGAATTTTACGAGAAATACGAGATGCGCCGACCTCTGCTACTTATCTTCTACTTCTTGATGGTTGTCTGGTCGATCGCAGTTTGGTGTGAAACCGGTTTCTCATTTCAATCAATTGGAATTGGGAAATCGGCGGCTATTCTTTTGACCGGTACTATCGGGATTGTCTTGTTTATATTGTCGATTCTTGAGTTAGTTAGTTATCTGATTTTCCTTCCGATCGCAGGGGGCAGTATTCGTGCCCTTTCCCAAGTCCATGGGGAATCGCTTCTTATCCCTTTGACGGCTTCGATACTGTTTTTGGCCCTGGCTTCAAACATCTTAACTGGAAGCATATATGGCTGGGGCCTTTGGACACTTCTTTTTATTACCCTGAGCGCTATAATATTCCTAGCGCTAAATTTCTCACGAGATTCAGTCGGAAAGTCGTCTGAAGCGAATGTTCCAACCCCAGAAACGAGCCTTATAGCCCAACTAATGGGTTTGATTCTAGGAGCTGAGATTGTCACGGTATCCGCTGGAGCGACCCCCATATCACCATGGAGGGTAGACAAACTTCCGCAGGATACATGGGTCGTGGATGTTAGAACAAAAGCTGAATTCCAGTGGAACAGGCTTGATGGAGCCGATAATTTCCCCTGGGGCATTGGGCTTTACGATGCGGCCTTGGCTCACTCTAAGAGTCAGCCAGTGCTGGTGACCTGTTTATCTGGCCACAGATCACCGGCAGTGGCTGTGATGCTTCGAAAGATGGGCTTTGAGCAGGTGTACAATCTTCATTGGGGACTCATTTATTACATGATTCTGAACCGTGGCAAGAAACAATCAGGGACTTTCAGGTTGACCAGATCAAGTCGGGACACTAGCGGAAGAGGTAAAGACTACAAAGCTATATCCGTTGGATATGTAATGACGCAGGTTATTATACTGGCGTTGGCTCCTATCGAAAAATGGTCAACCGGGACTCAAGTATCGGGACTGCAGAAATGGATTGGTGGAACAATAGGTCTTAGTGGCTTTGTCGCAGCATACATGGCTTATCGGGTTCTTGGCAGGAACTTCAGAGTTTTTGCCGCTCCTCGCCGAAGCGGTACTTTAGCGACCAGAGGTATTTATTCCAAAGTCAGGCATCCAATGTATACGGCTGTAATATGCGCATTTCTAGGTTACGTTATTTATTGGGGAAGTAAATGGTCCTTTATTTTTTGGCTGGCAATGACCGCTCTATACGTAATAAAAGCCTGGAAAGAAGAGAGTGTGCTCGAACAGCGGTATGCCGGCTATAATGATTACAGGAAGCGGACCTGGAAGTTCATACCTTACATTTATTAGACTTCGTTTAAGATCTAACCTAGCGCCCCAATTTTTTCGGTTCTCACAGTTCTTCTAATTTGAGAACTATGTTCCGACAAGAAACTTTCATTTTCTGGGGTTACTTTTTGAATCATCAGGTCTTCCAGACTCTCCATACCATGGGCAATAAACGCGTGCGCTATCCATCCTATAGGATTGGCGTTCCTGGCCGTCAAGGCTATTGAGGCTTCCCTGACAGCCCAATGATTTCCATTAAAGGAAACCGCAAGCCCTCCTCCAGTCCTGACGAGGCGGAAAGCTTCCACATCAGTTATGCTGTCACCGATATAGAGAACGTTTTCCAAATCCGCTCCTTCCTTTCTGACGATTTCCCATATCGCTTCAGCCTTTTCCCGGCCTCCTATTGGGTTAACTGACTCCAACAAGGCATAAATGTCCAATTGGGGAAGTTGATCCCAGAATAAAGCGTCAAGTTTGCCGATCACTTCCATGTCGGACGCGGACATATCCGAGACCGAGTTGACGCATTCATCTATGGTGACGTCAGGTAGATCAATTATTCTGGAGTGAGCTGTTTTGAGGAACTTCTTTTCGGATTCTGAAAGAATGAAGTTATCAAGGTTCATTTGGGTGGAGAAAGTAAAATGGAACGGAAAACCGATCACATCGCAGACTGCTTCAATGTATGGGGAATAACTTGTGCTGACAATGTATGCTGGGGCAATGTCCTGAATTTGTCTCAAGACCGTGTCCGCAAAAGGTATCATCTCAATACTGCGGCGAGAAAACTTCTGGATGGTTCTGTCGTCAACTCCAAATGCTTTAAGAAATGGAAGGATTAGCTTTAGAGTATCTCCGGCCTTGTACCCCTGTTTATGGGAAATTTCAGCCAGGTAGTCATCATAAAGGCTTATTTTTCGGAAGAAGGCGGAACCTTGTGGCATAAATGCTTCTGCGAGTTCTGCCGCATTGTCATTTTTTGTAACAGGACCCTCACAGTCAGTTACAAAAATTCTTCTGGATGTTTGTGGCATTTGCGCCTCCTAAATGTCAGGTCGAAAATGTTTGACTCACGAAAATATAGCTTTAGAGATAGACATTTTTGTTTTAATTGGCGAGAAAAGTTTTCAAGAACTGTCTATCCGGATATGATAAACGTCCGTAATCTTGAATGCTGTATGATGCAGCGGCAGCGGCTAATTGGAGACAATCAGTAATTGATAGCCGAAGAATTCGGCCTGCCAGGAATCCAGCGGCCGCTACGTCTCCAGCTCCAGTTCGATCAACGACCTTCGCCGTAAGAATTGGTTCCTGGAACCATTGCCCGTTTGATTCAAAAGCAATGATTCCTTTTGGCCCCATTTTTACAACAACTGTTCTTATTCCAAGTTCCAAAGTAATGAGAGCTGCCCTATTCAGATCATCCAGACCGGTAATCGCAGAAAGCTCTTCTCTAGTTACAAAAAGGATTTCGCTTCTTGAGAGGATTGTTTCCAAAGCTTTGGCTCCCATTGCGCAATAGAGGGCCCCAGGATCAAAACTAACTCGTACCGTCTCTGGAAGTGTCTTAATTAATCTCTTCTGCGCCTCGAGTGGGCGCAAATCCACGAAAGATGTCATGTGAATCCATGACGATTCACAAAAGTACTGATTATCTAAGGCGTCGAAATCAGCCAATTCATTAGCGTTAGGGAGAATAATGAGCGCACGGTCGCGATTTAAGTCCTCAGAATTAATCAAAGCAAGGCATCTGCCTGATGGTATGTTGACTCGGCGAATCTTGAGAAGATGTTTCGAACCAAGTTCTTCGAGATTCATAGCCGAATCCACGTCATTGCCGACAGCTCCGAAAAATCCCGTCACGAATCCCAATCGACGCAGGGCCGCTATAGTGTTGGCCGCCGAACCTCCTGGCCCAAGCGCTTTCAAGGATCCGGTTTGTTTGAGTAACGGGTAGTACCGGTTGAACCATTCAACATTTCTAACAACTTCTTGCCCGGGATAAACACCTGCGAGTTTAAAGAATTCCTTGGGGACTTCCCAGAATTCATCTAAGTTTATAGAACCAAAACCTATGCAATCAAATTTCAAACCCATGCCTCACTTCAACAGAATTAATCTTTCTTTCAAGAAGGTGTAACGATTCTGCTGCCTGTCGTTATTTACTGCAATTGCCATCGCTTTCTTGCTCCCGACCACGATGACCAGCTTTTTGCCTCTTGTGACGGCTGTGTACAAAAGATTTCGTTGCAATAAGACGTAATGTTGAGTCAGCAAAGGAATCACGACGCATGGATACTCGGAACCCTGAGACTTGTGGACGGAAACAGCATAAGCCAGGACGATCTCATCCAGGTCAGGGTAATCATAGGTTACGGCCTTTCCATCGAAGAGTATCGTGATTGCCTGATTAACTGAATCAATCTTTAAGATTCTCCCGATGTCGCCGTTAAATACATCTTTGTCATAGTTATTTCTGATCTGCATGACTTTGTCATTGATCCTGAAACTTCTACCGCCTCTCATTATTCCGTCTTCGCGTGGATTGAGGGCTTTCTGGAATTCTACATTAAGGTTTGAAGTACCGACCGTGCCCCGATTCATCGGGGTGAGGATCTGAACGTCGTCAATCGGGTCAAGCCTAAAGGCCCTTTGTATCCTTATACAAACAAGTTTTAGAATGGTTTCGAGCGCTTCTTCAGGTTCTGTCTTCTCAATGAAGTAAAAGTCATGACCGGCGTCGTCGGAACTGTCCAGATTTGGTATGACTCCGCTGTTTATAAGATGCGCATTCATTATGATATCGCTGTTTTGCGCCTGACGAAATATTTCGGTGAGTTCCACAACAGGCACCGCTTTGGATGCGATTATGTCCTGCAGGACGTTCCCAGGACCTACGGAAGGCAGTTGGTTGACATCTCCTATCAAGATTAATGTTGAATAGAGGGGTAGGGCCTTTAGAAGGTGATACATAAGGACAGTGTCAATCATGGAAGTTTCGTCCACTATCAGGAGATCGCACATCAATGGATGCTTTTCATCTCTTTGGAAACCTCCCTTGTGAGCAATGAATTCAAGCATCCTATGGATGGTTTTTGCTTCATGGCCGGTTGTTTCACTCATCCTCTTGGCTGCCCTTCCGGTAGGCGCAGCCAGAAGAATGTGAATTTGAAGTCGATCAAAAATAGCCAACATGGCCTTGATTATAGTGGTCTTTCCTGTTCCTGGACCGCCCGTAATGACCATGATCTTACTATCAATGGCTGTCTTGACGGCTTCGATCTGATTCTGAGCCAAGGACATCGAAATCTGCCGTTGCACCCATTCAACCGCTTTATCCGCATCTACTTTCCTTCTTGAATATGGTGTCCTGAGAAGAGTTTTCACCTTGGACGCTATGCCTGTTTCGCAAACGTAAAACGTGGAAAGATAAACGGCGGCGGTTTCGTTAGTTGATTCCTCACCTAGTTTCGATAGATTGTCAATCACTATCCTCTTTTCCGAACACAGGCTTTCCATCGCCTGTAAAATTACCTTCCGCTCAACCCCTAGAATTTCTTGACACTTTTCTATGAGAGACTCAAGGGGGTAATAAACATGGCCCTCATCCGCCATCTGGCTCAGAACGTAAACGACACCCGCCTGCGCACGAACCGGCGAATCTTTTTCAAAGCCGAGGTTTTCCGCAATTTTGTCGGCGGTAACAAATCCTATGCCGAAAATGTCCATAGCGAGGCGATAGGGATTTTCCCGGACCACTTCGATGGATCGGTTCCCGTAATGTTTATAGATCTTTGCAGCGTATCCTGCGCTGACATCGTGTCCCTGCAAGAAGACCATGACCTCACGGATGCGTTTCTGGTCCTCCCAGGCCTCACGAATCATACCCAAACGCTTCTCGCCAATGCCTTCGACTTCACAGAGACGGTCCGACGCCTCGTCAATGACGACTAGAGTTTCCTCTCCGAACAGTTTTACTATCCTTCTGGCCATGACAGGCCCAATTCCCTTCACGAGTCCTGAACCCAGATATTTTTCTATGCCGGTGACTGTCGCTGGAACGACCGTCTTGTATTGAACGACCTTAAATTGCGCTCCAAATTGAGGATGAGTAATCCATTCGCCGGTCGCGTTTACTATCTGGCCAGGCAGAGGTCCCATAAGATTGCCCACCAAAGTTACAAGCTCACGATGTCCCGGAACCTTGAGGCGAAGGATCGAGAATCCGTTCTCCTCATTGTGGAATGTAACCCGTTCTATTTGGCCTTGAATTGTTGAGAGCGTCAAATGGAATCCTCAGATGAGAATGTAAGGTCACAAAAAGAAGCCATGAAAAACAAGACCTGAGTCAGTTTAAAGCCGCAGCCTTTTGCAAGGACGGTTTTCAGTCCTGTTTCACAGAGAATCTGAACCAAATAATTCCCCTGAATAGAGACAAATAAATCAACTCTAAACATCTACAATGTTTCCTATCATAAATCTTACAACAGACATTTGATACAGATAAGCTGTTTTTCTTTACGTCGTCTACCGGATGTCCTCCAAACCAGGGACCGGCATGCTGGATTTAGAATGTACCCAAGGATGGCTAGCTAAAGTTCAGCGCTGCAGTCGACGTATCCCATATAACAATAGCTTTCCCAATTGGACAACAATGATATCTAAACTTATATTTTAGGCTATCGGCTTCGATAATAAGACGTTCCTTTATGTTGATGAAGATGGTGTTATCGATGGGAAAATAATAAATAACGACACCATAGAAGTTATATATAGGCACACTACCCCGGTCGACACAGTTCTGGGAGTAGGGGTTTGGACAAGAAAAAAATAACTACTTAAGTTTCAGATTTTGTTGATAGAGCATTTCCAATGGCCATGCCCGCACTCATGGCCATTTTTATGGCATGCGTCTTTTCCCAAATTGATTCTTTGTCTTTTGGTCCTTATCCGTACATATCTATTTTCTTTTGTTTGAAATAGTTCTCCAGACCAAATTTCTTGACCCGGTAACCCATTTGCCGGAGAGTGATCCCCAATTCTCTGGCGGCCCTGGATTGGATCCAGTTGTTGCGTTCCAGAGCGGCCACAACTCCTCTCTTTTCCATTTCGGTCAGAGAATCGAGCCTCAAGAGCTTTTCCAGGCGCGTTTCGTTTATTGTGTGTTTAAGGTAGGGGGCAAGATCATCCACGTCAATAAGACCATTTTCGGAAATTATCGCAAGCCGCTCCAGCAGATTTTCCATCTCCCTGACGTTGCCAGGCCAGTAATAGTAGATCAAAGCTGAAATCGCATTCGGCGAAAAATGGAGTTCTGAGCCATACTCGTGGGCAAGCGAGCGAGAAAAGAAATTCAGCAGTCCAACGATATCTTCTTTTCTCTCTCTTAGCGGAGGGACAAGAATGGGAAATACATTTAGCCTGTAATAAAGATCATGCCTGAATTCCCCCAAGGAAGTGGCTTCAGTCAGGTCCTTATTCGTTGCGGCTATTATCCGGACATCAACCTTGCGCGTCTTAGAACTGCCCAGACGCTCGAATTCCTTGTCCTGCAAGAACCTCAACAGCTTTGCCTGAACTGGGAGAGACATCTCTCCGATTTCATCCAAGAACAAAGTTCCTCCCTCGGCTTCTTCCACTCTACCTATTTTAGCTTCTGTAGCGCCAGTGAATGCCCCCTTTTCATGTCCGAACAGTTCGGCCTCCAGCAGGTTTTCCGGCAGAGCCGCGCTGTTGACTTTGATAAAAGGATTTCTTGATCTGGCGCTAAGTTCATGAATTATTTGCGCTACCAGGGTTTTTCCAGTGCCCGATTCACCGAGTATGAGCACAGTAGCTCTTGTGGGAGCCACCTTCTTAACTAACTGTTGAGCTTCCAGTATCGCTGCGCTTCTAGCGATTGAAAAAAAGCCACTACTTTTTCTTGAAATCTTTTCTTTCAACAAAAGATTGGCCCTTACCAAAGTTTTCTCCCGCTCTTTCACCTGTTCATTCAAACTAAACAGTTGGGCGATAAAAGCAGCCAATATTGACAAAAACCAAACATCCTCCTCAAATGAAACGTCTTCATCGAACAGCCTGTCCACACTCAGAACCCCAATTGGGGAACCGTTGAGCGTTATTGGCACGCCGATGAATGAAATCTTGCCTTTTTCGCAATTTCTGGACCGTGTTTTGTTGAGGAAAAGAGGATCCTTACTAATGTCGGGAATCACAAACGGCTCATTGGAACTGAATATTTTTCCTGTGACCCCTTCATCAAACCTGTAAACCCCTCTTTTACGCTCCTGATAAGTTAAACCGTGAGACGCTCTGATTACCAACTTTCCTGTTTGAGAACTAATTATCGTTACGGCGCCACGTTTCATTGTCAAATCTTCTGACAGAACGGAAAGAATTATTTCCAGAGTCTGGTCTAGATTCAAGGCTTGTCCGATTACCTGACTGATCTTGTATAAGGCATTAAGTTCCAGCTGGTTGATACGTGTCTTCATGTCCTTCTCACATAAATCTTGAGGTTACTTTTGAGACATACGCACACCAGGATTTGTCTGCAATAAATAAGCCAGGATTTGGTAAAACATGACAGACAAGCTAAAACAGACGGATAGGCCTTTTGAAGCGAGTGACACTTGAATCGGTTGAGACACAATGGTATTGGTATTGAGCAAATTACTACAAATATGTAGTAAAAACAGGCTGAGGATGTAATGTGTCAAACTTGTATTGTTGTTCAATTATGTATAATTTAGAGACGAGATTACGTGACAACAGGAATGCCAAATGAGGACTATAACTATTGTGGCGGTATTTTTAACAGTGGCCTGCATTCTTCTTTCGTCAGTTGACAATTCGTCCGCTCAAGGGGGCAGATCCCCTGATGGAGAATTAAAACGGGCACGAGACGGAAGAGTAAACTATCCAGGTGGGGCTGTTAATTGGGGGTACGGCAACGGTTATGTAAATTTTCCGGGCGGCAGCGTGGACTGGACAAACCGAGGCAACGGAGGAATACGCATAACTGTTCCCGGGTTCAACAGTCGTATACGATGGTAGTGGCGCCATGTCGCTTGACTGAAAATAAAACAGGCGATGCGCCGCCCCCGCTAGGCCGTTTTAGACTTTTCCTGGGGAGTGAGAGCCAAAGTAGTCCTTAACGCTTGCTATGTCAAAATGTCTGTGCACTTCATAAACCGTTGGAAATAGCCCCTCGATTGAGACCAGCGAATTTCTGAGACGGTCTTCAGCCTGTGGAACTTCGTTCATTGATTTGAATATTCCTTCCCGGGAGGAAAACACTTTTTCAGGGGAATTACATATCAGTAATATGTCTGACCCCGCTTGGTAAGCAAGTAGCGAAGCTTTCTCAGCGCTATAGTATTTCCCAATAGCCCCCATATCCAGATCATCCGTTGCCACGGGGCCTGTGAAACCCAACTCTTTTCGAAGCAAACCTCCAACTATCGCAGATGATAGGGACGCAGGGTACAGTGAATCCAAATCCGGAAATTTCACATGAGCTGTCATGATAATGTCCGCGCCCTTTTTGATTACTGATTTAAATGGTAATAAATCCCTATGCCTGATAGTCTCCTGCGGTCTGTAATCTATTGGAAGATCCATGTGAGAATCGACATCCACAGCTCCATGGCCGGGAAAATGTTTCGGACAGGCCAATAAACCTTTAGACCTGAATTCTTCTATTACAATCGTTCCGAAATTAGCCACTTCAATTGGATTGGAACCGAAAGAACGGTCACCTATCACAGTACCTTGGGGATCTATGCCTTCTCCTAAAACATCCAGCACAGGAATGAAATCCAGGTTAAATCCTGCCAGTCTGAGTTCTTGCGCTGTTGTGGAGGCAAAATGCCGGATGGTGTCATTCGGATTGTCTCCAGCCGCTAAGGTCATGGCGGGGGCAAATTCAGAGAACGGTGTCTTGAGCCGTTTGACTCTTCCGCCTTCCTGATCCACTCCAATAAGGAGTGGATGGCCGAGTTTATTTATTGCGAATTTCTGTATGGAGAAATTAAGTTCCGCTACCTGCCGGGGTTCGATTATATTCCGGCTGAACAGTATAACTCCGCATGGATTTATAGCCTCGATGAATTCTCCCAGTTCTGGACAGAACTCGGTCCCATAAAATCCAACCATGAAAAGACGGCCATAGTCGCGTTCCAGCATTTGAACCTGAATCTCCTCGTGAAGATTGATGAATTAGATAGCGTCAATCATTGTGTAAAGTTGAGAGTAAAGAACGGCCTCATATGAATCTGAGTTAGCTGCCAGTAATCCGGAGATCGAATTCTAGAAATAGCTGTGAAGTCCTGGCAGATAATTCACACCAAAGTATGTGAACATAACAGCGAAGAAACCGATGACCGAGAGCAGAGCGGTCCTCCGACCAGACCATCCGCGAGAAAGCCTCGCATGAAGAAATCCGGCGTAAACCAGCCATGTTATCAGAGACCATGTTTCTTTAGGGTCCCAAGACCAATATGAGCCCCAGGCGTGTTCCGCCCAAGCCGCCCCGGTAATTATGCCCAACGTAAGGAGGGGAAAACCTATAAGAATAGATCTATAAACAATTTCATCAAGAAGTCTTTTGTCGGGAAGCACGGAGGCTATATTCGCTGAGGCTCTTGAAACCAGTAGCAGGATCGCCGCCACGAATGAAACCGCAAACCCGGCGTAACCGAGAAAACATGTAAAGACGTGAGCAACCAGCCAGTTGGATTGAAGCGCAGGTATGAGAGGTCTTATGTTTGGATCTATCAAAAAAGTCGAAGCAAGAATGAGAAAAACTATAGGCGCCCCGAAAAGAGGAACTAAATCCTCACCAAACTTTTTCCAAACAACTATCAGGCCCAGAGCAACCGACCAGGAGAAAAATACCAAGGATTCATAAAGATTGGAAAGGGGGGCGTGACCAATGCCCATCCAGTATGATTCCGCCCACCTTAGCGCTATAGAACCGGTATGGACGAACCAAAGAACCAAGAGTGCCGTCCAGAAGATTATGCTGAGTCGGCTTCGATCTTTCAACGACACATACGTGATCAGATATACAATTATCCAACCCAAATATCCAAAAGCCAAATACGTGTTTATTTCAACATTGGTCATAAACTAAATCCAATCCGGACATATAGAAATATCTTTACTGATTATGATGATTCTGCCTTTTTAACTCGGCCAACCTTGCAAGTCCCAGTTCAATACTTTCCCTAAATTCTCTGCGGAGTTTGCGGCTACGCCCCGAAACTACAACAATGGAAGTACCTTCATGAGCTTTGATCTCAATTAAGAGTCTCTGTAAATTGGTAAAAAGAGTCAGAATAAAACCGAGAACCAACAGTGAACATCCCAACCACACCACATAAACTCCAGGGTCATATCCTATTTGTAAACCAGTGGCGTACATGGGGGTGAAACCGATAAAACGGATTTCTGTTCCATCAACAGCCATTGGTCGGGTATCCTTTTCATACATACTCGACGACTCCGGCTCCCGAGTCTGGCCAACAACGCTGACCTGAATTCCAGGGCCCTTTGCAACCGTTCCAGGATCCAGGCTCCTGATTTTAAGTTTAGACTGAGATCCGGGGATGTCTATTTGCTGCCGTGGATCGACACTTTTTTCTTCCAACGCTCCATCGCTTAGTTTGAAAGAGAGCTTCACTGTCTTGACACCGATGACCCTATAATCAGCCTGAAAAAGGGAAATCCCTTCGTAGGTCAAAGGATGATTTACCCTTATCGATCCAGATTGAATGTCCTTGCCATTCTGTGACAACCTGACATCGCTTCGAAACTCTTTGGGTTCGCCTGTAGGATATTTGAGGAGGGTAAAATCATCCACGGTAATTGAGAATGGAAGAGTTTGAGTCTCCTGCGTGGGGATCAAAGTGAACTTATCCGTCGTGTCGCCTTCTCTGATCAGCGCATGGCCTTTGTAACCCCAGAGGCCTCCAAGAAGGCCTCCCAGGAGAATTACTATGATGCCGACGTGAATCAGAGGGAAACCCAGGAGATGAATCTTTTGCTTGTTCCATTTGCATGTAACCGTACCTGAAGATTCCGCAATCTCGGCGGATGAACCCATGATTGAACGACCGAAGTTCAGAAGTTGATCCTTAAGTTCGCTGGTCCCCAAAGATGAACTGAAGCGCAGGAGAAAGGACATTTTTGTATTTTCGCTGTGATATTCCTTCAAGAGCAAAGGAATTCTCTGGAACAAGCATCCGAAGATGTTAAGGGTAAGAAGACTCAAGAGAGAAACAAACCACCAACTCCTGAAAACATTATTCAGGTCTATGATCACTGCGAGCCGGAAAAGGAAAGGATTTCCAAAAATCGCTATTCGATCCAGGGACTCCCCCTGGGGAATGACTGTACCCAAGATAGCTCCAATCGCAATAGCGAACAGAAGGAATATTGTTGTTCTAACGGAAGTGAAGAAGAATTTTATTTCAAACAAAATGGAGACTGATTCTGAAGAACCGGTTTCCGAAGACTTCGGTTTACTCATTAAAAGTGAACTCCAAAATTACTTATGAATCAACAATGGGATGCGTGCAAGTACTCACCAAACACCTGACGTAAGACATCGCAAATCTCCCCAAGAGAGACCCTCTTACGCACGGCGTCCAGGATTGTAGGCATCATATTGTCGCTTCCCTGCGCCACTTTTTTTAATGTATCCAAACAATCTCTTACCGCCGCGGAATCACGCTCGGCATAAATCTTTTGTAATCTTTGTATCTGGGTCTCTCTAACCATCGGGTCAACTTTCAGCAGGCCCTTGGGCGGAGCGCTACCTGTCTGGAAACGATTGACTCCGACAATGACCTGGCTTCCAGATTCGACAGCCTTCTGAAATTTGTAGGCTGAGTCCTGAATTTCTTGTTCTATGAAACCACATTCTACCGCTCTGACGGCGCCACCCATTTCATCGATCTTCTGAATGTATTCAGTCGCAAGTCTTTCAATCTCGTCGGTAAGCGCTTCGACAAAATATGATCCTGCGAGTGGATCAACTGTTTCAGCGACTCCTGTTTCATATGCGACTATCTGTTGGGTCCTCAGTGCAATTTGTACAGATTCCTGTGATGGAAGAGCGTAAGCCTCATCCTTTGAGTTGGTATGCAATGACTGGGTCCCTCCCAAGGCTGCCGACAATGCCTGGAAAGCGACGCGAACGATGTTGTTTTCCGGTTGAGGAGCAGTAAGAGTACATCCAGCCGTTTGGGTATGAAAACGAAGCATCATGGCTCGTGGGTTGGATGCTCCAAAACGTTCTTTCATTATTCGTGCCCACATACGCCTAGCGGCCCTGAACTTGGCGATTTCCTCGAAGAAATCCTGATGCGCGTTGAAAAAGAAACTCAATCGTTCACCGAAAGAATCGACATTGAGACCAGCCTTTATTGCAGCTTCTACATAGGCTATGCCATTGGCCAGGGTAAAAGCCACTTCCTGAACGGCTGTAGAACCGGCCTCTCTAATATGGTATCCACTGATGCTGATGGTGTTCCACTGGGGAACGTGTTGATTGCAAAAGGCGAAAATATCGGTGATGATCCGCATTGATGGTTGCGGTGGAAATATATAGGTCCCGCGAGCGGGGTATTCCTTCAGGATGTCATTCTGGATAGTTCCCCGAATTTTAGTGACATCGGAACCCTGTTCTTCCGCCGTGACTATATACATGGCGAGCAAAATGGCCGCAGGGGAATTGATTGTCATGGACGTGCTCACAACCCCGAGGTCGATTCCATCAAAAAGAAGCTTCATGTCTTCGATCGTGTCTATAGCTACTCCTACCTTGCCCACTTCGCCCGCTGCGAGTTCATGGTCCGAAGAATAACCAATCTGCGTAGGCAGATCGAAGGCAACTGACAATCCTGTTTGCCCCTGGTCGATGAGGTATTTGAAACGTGCGTTTGTTTCTTGTGCGCTACCGAACCCTGCATATTGTCGCATTGTCCAGAAGCGTCCCCGGTACATGTTGGGCTGAACCCCTCGAGTAAATGGATAGCTCCCCGGAACCCCAAGGTCATTTTCCACATCGAAGTCGTTCGTGTCCCAAGGCCAGTAAACCCTTTTCAGGGGAATTCCTGAAACGGTTGTGAATTCAGTTCTTCGTTCAGGACGCTTGGCTAAGCTGTCCTTAACCTTTTGATCCGACTTGATGCATTTCTCTTGGAAATCTTGGCTCACGACGCACCTCGCTTTTCAGAATTGAAAGAGAGAAACTGTGGATATCCGCCTAATAAACTCGATCCTCATTAACTTGTAAATATTTTGTCAGCTTTGAGAAGAATAACTGTTCTAAATCTTTATTTCATGAATTGTCAGACGCTGCTTTTTCACTCTCAATCTTGCACGAAATGCCCATGCCTTTCAATCCAGATTCAAAACACCCATTACACGAAATACAAGTTGCCCTGGAAATGTTTCCGCCAAGCCATCTATTTACAAGACCAGGCTCCCTGATGAATGGTCGGGCCATTGAAACGTAATCAGCGCAATTGTTTTTGATGATTTCCCCAATCTTTTGCAGTGACCTGAAACCACCAACTGAAATAACGGGAACCTTGACCTTCTCTTTGAATTGAGCGGCTAGATCAGCGAAATAAGCTTCGTCAATATCGTGGTTTATTTTTGTGCGAACTGGGCCCAGGTCTTTCGGAGACGATGCGCTGCCTCCGCTTATTTCAATGGCGTCAATGCCGTCATTTGCGAGTCGTTTTCCTATTTCAAGAGTTTCCCTAATTTCCAGGCCCTTCTCTACGAAGTCTACGGCGTTGAGCTTGATCATAATGGGCCAGTCTGCCCCAACCTCAGCTCGGACAGCCTCAAGCGCTTCCCCAAGAATTCGGTAACGGTTAGAAAGATTCCCACCGTAACTATCGCCTCTTTGATTCCAACATGGCGCCAGGAACTGGTTGATTCCGTAACCATGTGCTCCATGGAGCTGAACGCCATCAAATCCCGATTGTTTTAGTCGCCTGGCGGCATTGGCGTAAGCTTGTATCAATTCCAGTATTTGATTCTTGGGCATTGCTTTCAGATTATGTTTGACAGTTGGGTCATTTGTTTCGGAAGGAGCCCAAATTTCACCTTCCTGAGGAAATAGCTTAGGGTTTGCCCTAAATCCCGTGTGGACTATCTGGCCCACCAGTTTCCCACCTCCCGCATGGACAGTCTCTGCCAGTCTCTTCAATCCGGGAACTTGAGCGTCATCATAATTTCCTAACATGTAAGGCAACTGTACGGCATTGGGCAATATATATTGATAACCAGAGATGATAAGCCCCACGCCACCTCGAGCCAAGCGATCGTAGAATTCACATGTGAGGGCGGTAACGAATCCTTTTTCATCACCTGTCCCTGTCCACGTAGCGGATCTCACTGTTCTGTTACTTAATTCAAGGGAACGAATCCAGCTTTTTTCGAATAGTTGAGTCATAGAGGCAACCCCCGATAACATCAAGTAAATATTTTACTTTCTATTGTTGAATCGCCTTAGAGTCATAAATGAAAGGCTTTCCGAAAATATCAATCCGGACAAAAATCCGGATGAGAAAATCCTGACTTTCCGTGAAACCAATCCTGACCTGCCAAGGAAGTCAAAGAGCAGATGACACGGACATTAAAATCCCTTGACATGAAGATTCAAACAAACTCACGCATCAGCGATGCGGATTCCCGTCCCTCGGAATAATTCCCCCCGAGTCGGCTACCTTATTCAATGATTACTAGAACATCTCCGACTTGGTACGAATCTCCGACTTTTGCTTTTATTTCTTTGATGGCTCCGCTCGCGACGGCAACTATTGGAAGTTCCATTTTCATAGCTTCAATTATGACGAGATCCTGATCTTCCTGCACGCTGTCGCCAATATTAACCAGCACATTAATAACCTTGCCATTCATAGGCATAGTAACTTCGGCCATGTTCACAACCTCCTGGGGGATGTTTTTAGACTAAGTGATTAAATGAATTATTTGAAAAGAACCCGAATACTGTCTGATAAACGAATTGAGGTATTATACGATTGCGCATTCGTAATTGCAAAGATAAACCTTACCGCCCATTGGCGCCTAAAACAAAAAAGGCCTAGCACAGTATCATCATAAATATTGAGATCTGTACAGACCTAATAATAATTTATCAAGCTTGCTATAGCTCAGACTTATTCAACTTATCGCAACGAAAAAGACCAACTTAGTGATCGTCAGATGAAGTCTGGCACAATTCCATGAGAATACCGTGAGTAGCTTTGGGATGCATGAAGGCCACGGACATTCCATGCGCCCCCTGTCTCGGTTTTTCATCAATCAACTTGATTCCCTTGGCCTTCAGCTCGGATATAGCCTGGTTGATGTCATCCACTTCGTACGCTATATGATGTATGCCCTCTCCGTTTTTATCCAGGAACTTCTTTATTGCCGAAGAGCCTGAAACATCCTGGAGTAGTTCAACTGAACTATCGCCAATTGGAATGAAGGCTATTTTCATTCCCTGGTAGTCTTCTGTGTGCGTCACTTCGAGAGGAAGTCCTTCAGTGAAAAACTTCATCGCTGAGTCCAGATCACTTACGGCTACTCCAAGATGGGCTATCCTCTTTATTTTCATGACAACCTCGGCAGATCAACAGCAAATATAATTAAAAGAATGGCAAAACATTATTCAGAGGCTGTTGCGGCGCAACTGGACGTATCGGTTGAAGAAGTAGAGCTAGGCTTATCGACTGCCTTACCTGCAGATGATGCCGTGCTGCGCGTTCCATAATCGGTCACATACCAACCCGAGCCTTTAAGAACAAATGTGGACTGGGATATCAATTTACTGGCCCTGCCACCACATTCCGAACAACTTTCAATAGGATCATCCGATATTCTCTGCCAAGCTTCAAATTCTTTTCCACACTTCTCGCAGCGATATTCATAAACAGGCATAATACAAAAACCTCCTGTGAATTATGTTCTTCTTATAACATTAGATGCTAGAATTTCAATCCAGATTCATAGAGATTCAGCAACTTGTCCGTATTTTCTACACCACTAAGAATTTCGCTCGTAACTTTGTGAACTACTTTCTCTTCATTGTTGCGATCTTCCTGCGACCCAAAGAAATCAACAGAGAACCTTCTAAACCGGACAATATGCACAAGTTCGTGAGTCAAGACGAAAAGCCCCAAGGTCCAAAGATCATGTTTGTGAGGTCTGAGTAATGCCCTCAAGATGGCGGGATCCTGAAGCAATACTCCGTAACATAATGTGTCGTCCTTGACCTGAGCGCTCTTTCGGTTCTTTTTCGATCCAATTCGAACCGTTTGCGCCAGAACGTTAGAATCTCTCAACCAGGGGGCCGTTTCTTTCCAAGTGAACAATGAATACGGATTCTTGACCCATTCATCTGGGGGCAAGTCGAAATAGCGCAAAACCAGGCTTTCCGCCAGGAGGGACGCTCTACTGACTGTAAAGCGATCAGACTCGGTGAAAAAACCTTCAGACGTCATTTCAACTTAACCTATTTGTTCTTGTGTCTCTGCTTGGCGCGAAGCTTTTTGTGTTTATGCTTGCGCATCTTCTTTCGTCTCTTCTTTATAATACTACCCATTTTGACCTCGCCAAATTTCAAACTATCATTACTATCATCTCATCGGGTACATGTCAATGATGCTGGTTTTAATTTGCTGGTAAAAACCGGCCAAGTTATCCATCTCGGTATTGTGATCTCGATTATTGTGTCAAGGCGCTGGCTTTTAGGTTTGAGTCAAATTCCGTTGAGAGCTAAATGTTGGTAAATTATCTTTTACATTAGGCAACGTATACCTCGAACGAGAATTTGACTTATCTCCAAATCTAAATTATCCGCAGGAAGAATACTCCGGTAAAATGCGTATAAATATCTTGACACTAATAGTAAAGTTATTTATGAGTTAAACAGTTGATTCTTCTCATTCCAATCGTTTTTTGCTGGGAGAAAAGATGCGCGTTACTACAACAAGTCGATATGGTGTTAGAGCATTGTTTGACGTTTCATATCACGGAGGTGGCGAGCCCACTCAAATCAAGGACATATCGAGGCGTCAGAAGATTTCTCAGCGCTATCTAGAACAGATTTTCAACAGGCTGCTCAAGGCAGGCCTTCTCAAGAGCCGTAGAGGGCCTCGAGGCGGGTACATGCTTGCTAAGGACGCTTCCGAAATTACCGTGGGAGACATAATTCAGGCCGCTCAAGGTCCAATAATTCCTGTTCGGTGTCTCGGAGAGGATTTATGTAAACGCGGCAGTTGTGAGGTGTGCGATGGTTGCATAACCAGGCATGTATGGAAAAAAACTCAACAGATACTCGTTGATTACTATAATTCCGTGACCATAGCTGATCTTTGCGCCCTTGCGCGCAAGGAAGGTATCTCCAGAGAATTGGACCACAAGTATATGTACTTTATCTGAGCGATTAGGAATGTTTTTTCTTCTGTTTAGGCGATTATATGAAAAATGATCCGACAATAATAGACTGTATTGGCAAGACTCCGATGGTCAAGCTCAGAAGGTTTCACTCTGAACAGAGAGCCGAGATTTGGGCAAAACTTGAGTTTTTGAATCCTGGCGCCTCATTGAAGGACAGAATGTGTCTTAACATCATTAAGTCCATGGAAAGGGATGGTTTTCTCAAACAAGGCTGGCGCCTCGTAGAGGCGTCATGCGGGAATACAGCCCTCAGTCTCTCTATAATTGCTGCGGCGAGAGGTTACGCTTTGACACTTGTGATGCCGGAAACGGTTCATCATGCTCGAGTTCAGTTGCTTGCCGCGTATGGAGCGGATATAGTTTTTTCCCCCGCATCGTCAGGCATGAAAGGCGCTATTGATAGGGCTCATGAAATTGCGGATAAGTCAAACCGATGCTGCATGTTGAATCAATTTGAGAATCCCGCTAATCCGGAGGCCCATCGACTTACCACTGCGGTTGAAATTCTGAGAGGCTTGAAAAAAGTTCCTGACTCTTTCGTAATGGGGGTTGGCACCGGAGGCACGATCACAGGTGTAGGGGAGGTATTAAAGAAGAAAAATAAAGATGTTAGAATAATTGCGGTTGAACCTGCGGAATCAGCCGTTTTGCTTGGCGGAAATCCTGGGCCGCACAACTTCTCAGGTATAGGCGCTGGTTTTGTTCCAAAGAACCTTAATGTTGGTTTGATAGATGAAATAGCCCCAGTCGGACATGATCAGGCTGAAGAGGCGGTCAGAACTCTGGCTATCCGGTATGGCATTTATGCGGGCCTTTCTTCGGGAGCGGCTTTCAGCGCATCTCTCCAGGAGGCTTCCAAGCTAGGGCCTGACAAAACGGTGGTCACGATTATTTGTGATTCCGGGGAAAGATATGTTCCATTTTTTTGAGGCCTGACGAATATTGCCAGAAATGATGAGACTATCGGCCACCTGACCAGTGTTTTTTCTCACTGGCGCTTTCTCTTCGGAAACCTTTTCGGTTACAATGCATGTGTATGGGGGAAGGGTTAAGGCGCCAAACTGTTGATAGTTCTTGCTAGACAGCCTTTGAGTCGCAATATTTCTCTTTAGTTTTGTCCGGAGGTCTGGATGTCTTTTTTGCTGAAATTTATTCTGGCCTTTCTAATCGGAGTTCCAGTTCAGTTCGGAATCGGCTGGAGCGCACCGGATGACATTGACGGGGAAAAGTCTCGCATTTCCTCCCGGTTCACTATTGTTGCGGCTAAGTCTGAGTCGGAATCTGGTTTGAACAAAGGTCCGGCCGAAAAGTGGTGGAGGAGTCAAGAACTCAGTTTATTGGCGGTTGCTTTAGGCGTGGGCGACGTAGATGGAGATGGAAAGAACGAAATAGTGGTAGCTGGTCCATCAACTATTTATCTTTATAGATTCTCAGATAACAACTTGAGTCCCATCACAGAGTATTCCTCCGGGAACCTGGAGATAAAATCCCTGGACGTGGCAAAAACAACGAAGAATGGTCGAGCAAGGATTTTCGTGTCAGCTCAGAATAGGGGCTCTGTCGCCTCTTTCGTCCTGGAATACAAGAACGGCGCTCTTGTTCCGGCAGTCGAAAGCGTGGACTATTTCTTGAGGGTTATCAACTATCCGACACATGGCCCCATCTTGCTGGGACAAAAAAAAGGACTGACCAGAATGTACGACGGTCCTATCTACAAAATGGAGGATCGGGGATCATCATTAGAAGCCAACGAACGTTTTGGCGTACCTCTGAAAATTCCAATTTTTGGTTTTACAATTGGAGATTTTGCTGGTAAACGCAACCCACTGATAGCGGTTTATGACAAGGAAGACCATTTGAGGATATATGACCCAACAGGTAAGAGACTGTATGTTTCAAAGAATTATTTTGGTGGGTCCGATATAGTTCTAAGATGGTTTGGACCTGAGGAGATGCGAGACAAGGGCAAGGATTTTGCCATGGACCCGATTTACGTTAGACCCAGAGTCGCTTGGTGGACTCCTTCACAAGGGGCTCCGGCCCAGATTCTCGCAATATCACATAGCTCTACAACAATGAGAATGCTCTCTAGGACCAAGATGTTGGAGGAGGGGCGCGTTAAGGGGCTGAGTTGGAACGGGGATTCGCTCGACGAACGCTGGAGTACCCCAAAAGCTCAGGGAATGGTCGCTGATTTTACTATAGATTCCCTTGCCGGCATGTCGGGAGAGAGATTGATAGTACTCGAACGTAAAAAAACCGACTGGCTTGCATTCTTATTATCCAGAAGCCAAATAAAAATTTATGATTTGCAACAACTTGTTACAGAGGGCGGCAAAGGTGAGAGCAAAGAATCCAGCGACTAATCAAGATACAGAATAATTTGAAAACTTCTCTTAACCAGCTTAAACCAAATCCTGGCGGTTTTCCAGACCTGGTTCATAATTCTACTTGGCCTTCATCTTGGTATAGCAATTGTTTCTCAATTCCGAAGACAGTTCTATCAATTGAGACTTAACGCTATTATCGATTTTAGCCTTAAAATCGTAATAATGCTCAGCTGTTATCAGTGCAACAACAAATCGGTCGATGCGGGTCGGAAAGTTCCAAAGCGCTTTAAGTAAATATTTCCAGAACATCAATCTTGTGGGGTACAGCGCCCCATTCCTAAAAATTGTTATGGCGACAGCTCTAAGTTCCCAAACGTAAAGCAGTTTAAAGGGTTGTTTATATCGAGGCGGGTTCATTTTAGCGAAATGATGATAGGCCCTCTTTATGTACGTTTCTGGCTTGTACAATGATCTGTAAAGATTGATGAATTCATTTGCTATTTCTTCCAGGGGTCTAGTGGGCACGAAGTTGCAGAGACCTGTTTGGTTACTCAAATTTTTTTCTCCGATGTTCAGCAAACGATTTTCGGATTCAAGCCTCATAAAAAGATCCGTACCCTGCCCTGCCTGGAGAAGTGTGGTGAATAGTTCCGGAATATGATTCCTTTCGGCAAAACTGATCAAACGTTCGCCCGCCCCTTTTGCTTCTCCGTCGAAACCCAGGATTGTTCCGGCAATTATCTGGAATCCAGCTGTCGATATTTTTTGACAAACCTGATCCAAATCAACGTTGGTGTTCTGAAGTTTTCCGGCGTCCTTGAGGCATGCTTCATCCTGAGTCTCCACGCCCACGAAGACCCTGTTGAAACCTGCCATGTACATGTCTTCCATCAGTTTCTCATCTGCGGCCAAATTTACGGATACCTGGGTATAAAAGTTGAAAGGACGATTTCTAGATTCCATCCAAGGTATCAGCTCTTTGAGTAATGCTTTCGTCTTTTGAACGCTACCGATAAAATTGTCGTCAACAAAGAAAACGAGCCGACGCCAGCCCAATTTATATAGGAATTCTAGTTCATTAATGATCTGTTCAGGTTTTTTGGCGCGTACCTTCCGACCTAACATCATTGTTACGTCGCAGAACTCACACTTAAACGGACAGCCTCTAGTGAATTGAACCTCCATGTCAATGTAGGCGTTCATATCCAGCAAATCGAACCTTGGAACAGGGCTTCTGGTCATGTCGGCCCGTTCCTCCGATTCTATAATACGTCCGAAATCCCTTTTCTTTAGACAGGCCAGAAGTTCATCTATGTGAACTTCGGCTTCTCCCTTTACAACGAGGTCAGCCCCTGCTTCAAAAGCCTGTTCAGGAAAGTGAAAAGACCATGGCCCACCCACCACTACAGTTTTACCACGTCTTTTTGCTTCTCTAATGACGTCCACTATACCTTCATGTTGCGTCACCATTCCTGAGACTAGAACCAATTCCGATCTATCCCATTGAGGTTCGGATATGACTTGAAAGACCATATCGACAAACTCAACGTTCCAATCATTTGGTAGCAGAGACGCAAGGGTTATTAGTCCTAGAGGCGGAAGCCCGGCTTTCTTGCCGGTCATTTTCAAGACCTTCTCGATAGACCAAAACGTCTGTGGATGTGTGGGATTCACCAAAAGAGTGCGCACGAAACTTACCTGAAAATTAAATTTTACTTAACTTAACAGAAAATCACATCATCTACAACTTTCAGCGCTTCTGCCACATTTTCGGACATGACTTCGATTTACCCGGATGCGCTGACACTGGGCCGGATGATTCCGCCCTCCGAGCGGGGAAATTATCCTTGACACCGACGCGAGCCTCAATAATAATCCTTGACGAGTCAGATTCGGTTCTAACGCCGACGAAACATCGCTATTATCTGGAAGACCGAATGCCTGCCGTTCAAAACATTTATGAAGTAAAAGATTACAGAAATCGGATTCCTCTGGCCGATTCAGTAAGCTTCAACGTGGATGTTCGGGAAACCAGCATTCATGTCCAGGCTAGAGCTGATCTTTCCGCAAAAGCCAAGGAATCGGTTTTCCGTTATCGTTATCAAATTGAAGAATACCTGAGACAGCATCCGGCTCTGAGAGAATCGGAGAGTCCCATTCAGATCTATGCGACAGCTCCCGATATTGTTCGTTATTGTGATTTGTCGAGCCGTAATACGGGAGTAGCTCCCATGAGCTGTATGAGTGGCGCAATGGCAGATTTTGTGGGCCGTGATCTCGCATCGTCTTCGGACGACATTATCGTTTCAAGTGGCGCTGACTCATTTATTCGCGTCTCCAGACCCATTGAAGCCGTTCTCAATTCCGAGGGATCATCCTTGGATGGTCGTCTTGTGCTGAAACTTGACAATCTTAAAAATATTTTTGGACTGTCAACCTATTCCCCTGGAAAAGGAATCCAGGGGGTGACAGTGCTTTCAAGATCCGCCTGCTGGGCTTCTTCGTTTGCAAAAGACCTTGGGGTAAGGTTGGTTTCAGGCGAATCCCTTAAATCAACATTGAACAGGGCAGAAGCCTACTCTGATGTGGGGGGTCTAATAATAGTGGCAGGCTCCAAAGTAGTAGTGGCCGGGGCTTTTTCATTGGTCGCAATGAAAAAAAGTCCCTCGGAAGAGCTTTCCTAAAGGTGGGGCATGAAAATAGGAGTTCTGTCAGATACTCACATGAAGGGTCCAGATGAACTCCTGGACCGTATTCTGGATGACATTTTTCAAGAGACGGACCTCATATTACATGCTGGAGATATAGTTTCACTGTCGGTTCTACAAAGACTTGAAGAAAAAAAAGCCCTTGCGGTATGCGGGAATATGGACGATTTTCAGGTGGCTGGGATACTACCTCAAACTAGAATCATTGAGGTTGAAAGCAGACAAATTGGTATTGTCCATGGATGGGGTTCCAAGGATGGACTCAGAGAGAGGATATTATTGAGATTTGAGCGCCAATCTCCAGACATAATTATTTACGGGCATTCACATGCGCCGTTTTGGGGCGAAGTTGGAGGGGTTATGATGTTCAACCCCGGGTCCGCCTCCCACAACATGTTTTCCGATGACTGCACTGTCGGAATTCTTGAAATTCAGAATGACCGTGTTGACACCGAGTTCATTAAGGTTTCAACAAAAAATATCAAAAGAAGCTTTAACCCATAGACACTTAATAGTATTTTAGTCATGATTCGATGTTAACCTTTTGGAAATCGTTATTTGGAAAATGATCTAGAGTAAAGAAGATATGGAACGAATTTGGGCGCCATGGCGTATTGATTACATTTTAGGCTCTGAGAAAGAGTCTGGTTGCATTTTTTGCATCAACCCCGAAGCTGAAAAAGATGAGGAAAATCTACTTGTTCATAGAGGGCAGGGCGCTTATACCATAATGAACAAGTACCCGTACAACAACGGACATGTCCTGGTGGCGCCGTACCGACACGCTCCTGAAATATCCGACCTGAGTGTCGACGAAAACAGCCTCCTGATTCAGGAAGTCCTCAAAGCTATCAGGGCGCTTAGGGAAGTGATGAAGCCCGACGGTTTCAACGTTGGGATAAATATTGGATTAATCGCTGGAGCGGGAATCACTGAGCACGTTCATTATCATATTGTGCCTCGATGGGCTGGGGACACTAACTTGATGCCGGTTTTGGCGGATGTCAGGGTGATCCCGGAGCACTTGAGGCAGACGCGCGAAAAACTCGCTCTTGCCTTTCTCAACCTGTATCCACTGAACCAGACTTAGATAGGAGATGTCATGAGACTGATAAAAAGGCTTATAGAACTGGCCTTTGTGATATTGATCATTTCGTTGTTCATGAAAAACAAGGATATTGAATTAAGTATCAATTATTTTGGTCTTAAAGAGCCAATTAAACTTGCCTTTTGGGAACTGGTGACCCTTTGCGTCTCCGTCGGCATAATCATAGCCGCCCTCGGTGATTTCATAACTCAACTGAAGTGGGTGAGGGAACGTCGCCGTATGGTTAAGACCGACCGCGAACATCTGGGAGATGTGGCTCGTTTAAACGAAAAGATTTCCGATCTGGAATCCCATGTCCAGAGAATCCAAAAAGAATTAGACCAGAAGAACGCAAGGATCGCAGAGTTAGAAAAAGATCCCCCTCAGATTGAGTCCGGCGCCACTTCCAGCTTGCCATCTGATACCTGATTAATCCAGGTCAAACCGTTATCTCTTTAGAAAATGGGACTGATGGGATAATGGACTGAGATTAGATTGGGTTGAGAATAGAAGGCGCCTGTTGGGTAGAATTCACTGATCAAGGAGGGTGGCGTTTTACGCTGGTCACTGACCATGGAAATAATTCGCGTTCGCGACAAAATATTTCAGACTTTTTTAAAACCGTCGGTAGCTCTCGGAAATTTCGACGGAGTTCATTTGGGACACCGCGAAATTTTGAGGAGGACGGTAGAGACTGCCCATTCAAAGGGAAGAGACGCTGTAGTCTACACGTTTGATCCCCATCCTCGATTGGTGCTTAATCAATCCCCTGACATCCCGCAGATTACTACCGCTGATGAAAAAGCGGCCATACTTGAATCTCTCGGCATCGATGTTCTGGTCTTGGCTGAATTCACAAAAGAGTTCGCCAAACAAACGCCTGATAGTTTTATTCAGGATACCCTTGTAGAGGAACTGGCGATCAAGAACCTTTTTGTTGGTGAAAACTATCGATTTGGTAGTGGCAGAGCCGGAACTCCTGATCATTTGAGGAAAATGGGACAGGTTTTTGGTTTTGCGGCGAACATAGTCCCCTCTGTAAGGGTAGCGGGAGAGATTGTTTCTTCAACGTTAATTCGCAAATTGATTCAGGCGGGCAAGATTGGCCCCGCAAACGAAATGTTAGGCAGACACTTTTCGGTTCAGGGCAAGGTCATACACGGACATAGCCGTGGCAAAGGATTGGGATATCCAACTGCAAACATAAAGCCCGATAGAAAGCTGCGCCCGCCGGATGGCGTGTACGCAGTGTTCTGTAAACTCCGCGATCGTGTCTATCCCTCTGTAATGAACATTGGTATGAATCCAACCTTTCATGACCGCAAAACTTCATTCGAAGTTCATGTCCTGGATTTCTCTGATGAACTATATGGATCGACTATACAGATTTACTTTGTCGAAAGGTTACGTCCGGAATTGACCTTTGAATCAATTGACGAACTCAAGTCGCAAATTGCCAAAGATGTTGAAAAGGCGAGGCTCATTCTAATTCACAATGAAGAAAGAATGCCCTTTTAGGGGGCACTCTTTGCGAAAGATTGTGTCTTTGACTACTTCTTCACGAAAGACTCTTTTGCGGCTGTAAGAGTATTCTTCATGAGCATGGCGATGGTCATCGGACCAACACCTCCCGGCACAGGAGTAATCGCTGCGGCTTTTTCCTTGACTTCATTGAACGCCACGTCTCCCACGAGCTTGAAACCCTTCTCGGTTCCGGGGGCGTCTACCCTGTTAATACCTACATCAATAACTACAGCGCCTTCCTTGACCATATCCGCTGTCACGTATTCCGGGCGTCCGATGGCGCCAATAACTATATCCGCTTCCGCACAGCGAGCTTTCAAGTTCTTGGTTTTGGTGTGACACATCGTCACTGTGGCGTTCATATCTCGCTGGTCGAGCATATTCGAAAGGGGCCGGCCGACTATGTTGCTTCTTCCGAGGATAACGACATCCTTACCGGCGGTTTCGAAGCCTCCCCTCTTGATGAGCTCTATAACGCCCGCAGGTGTGCACGGCAGGAATCTTACTTCACCAATGCTAATCAGGCCGACGTTAAAGGGATGGAAACAGTCCACATCCTTTTCGGGAAGAATGGAGCGCAAAATCTTGGTTTCCGGTATATGTTTGGGCAACGGCAACTGGCAGAGAATACCGTGAACGGTCTTATCCTTGTTGTAATCCTCGATGACCTTAATCAGTTCTTCTGTGGTGGTGGTCGCCGGCAGTCTGGTTTCCAGAGACTTGATCCCGATATACTCGCACGCTTTCTTCTTGTTCAATACATAGACTTTTGACGCTGGGTCTTCACCGACCAGAATAACCGCAAGACAGGGTTCCATACCCTGAGCCTTGAGCTTGACGACCTCTTCTTTCATTTCGTCCTTGAGTTGTTGAGAAACTTCATTTCCACTAATGATTTTGGCTGACATGCGGTCCTCCTAAAAGTTTTTTAGCTGATATCGACATGAGGGTCGTGTTAGCTACTTCACGGCCTATAATGAGCAATCAAAATTGTGACGCCAAATTGTTTAAATATTTCAGATCAACCAGTTAATATCGATTAATTCTGTATGGCTGAAGCTATTTTCTCGATTGCCCTGAATATCTCAGGGTCATCGAGAGATGGTGGACGATTTTCAAGGTCCGCGCGTGCGATCTCCTCGGAGAAAGGTATAATACCAATTAGAGGAATCTCTCCTAAATTATCTTTCAGGAATTTTTCCTGGTCTACATTGCGAACTTTGCTCCCCACCGCTGAAATGTTCTTGAGTCCTATGTCTTGAGTAAGTTGTCGAACTTTATCTGCGGTTTCTATGCTTCTTTGACCTGGCTCCACAACTATTAGCAGGCGATCCACTCCTTGCGCTGTGCCGCGGCCTAAATGCTCAATACCAGCTTCCATATCCATTATGACGAGGTCTTTTTCATATAGAACCAGATGATTAATCAGTGCCTTAAGTAATACACTTTCAGGACATATACATCCGCCGCCGCCTTTCTTGACCGTTCCCATCACCAGAAGCCTGACACCATCCTTTTCACGTCCTAACGCCTCCGGTAGATCATCCACCTTAGGATTCATTTTGAAGAATCCGCCAACGGTTCCCTTTTTACTTTCTGTCCGTTCATAAATTAGGTCTTCCATTTTGGCGATTGGCGTTAAACCATGAGTGTCAATGCCCAGAGCCGAACCAAGGTTGGCGTCCGGGTCAGCGTCAACAGCCAAAACCCTGTAACCTTTTCTAGCCCAATAACGCGCCAATAGGCTACTTAGAGTAGTCTTGCCTACTCCCCCTTTACCCGAGACAGCGATTTTCATAGTGACCTCAGCAGGTTCATTAAAAAAGTCATATAAATCATGAATAATTATTTTCTGGACATTATTGTCGTTTGGAACGTCGCATTAATTCAAGGACAGCCATCTGCGCCGATACCGCCATGTCTTCAGCGCTAAAATAAAATTCCGCGGTTTCATCAAACAACACACTCGCCTCCGGAGGAAATTCATCGTCCCCCTTCCAGACCACGCACGTAATTGGAATGAACGGAAAGTATGGCAATTCTATGGCGGCGTCTCCATTGTCGAGGACCTTTCCTCCCAGAGCCAGCCCAGCCTCTATCATAGGATGAGGATCCTGGCCAAACACCGCTATCAGGATCTCTTTAGTCCTTCTATTAAAAGCGGGTTCATAAAAAGCCCCATCCTTGAATTCCCGGAAATGTTTTAGCCGACCTCCTGGTTTTTCTCCAGTGGCGGAATTCAGATAATGTAAACAGAGAATCGATAGCCATATCGGCGCTTCTTCTGCAGTTTCCTGAATCGAGAATTTCTTGGTTTCGAGATCCAACTGTACGAGAGTGTTTAGATGAGGCACCAGGACATTCTTACCGGAAATTTTAGCTCCGGCGTGGTTTGCTATCCATGCGGGATCTTTCCTGGAAAAAATGTCCAGTCCAATCTCCAAAGCCTTTTCATAATTGTCCTGTTTGGGAAGATCCAATTTGTTGAAGTCCTTCACTGTTAACATGCCAGTTCCCGTCACTAGGGAAAGGGACCAGGTAAGATCAGCCGATGATACCCATCCCCTTGTTGATCAGATCAGAATCCTAATAAGTTACCTTATTGTTCGATAAGGCTAAATGGTGACTCGCCTAACCGACACAACATGACTAACCCCAAGCAGGTCATTCAATACTTCCTGGCCGGCCCTGGTGTCGGTCGTCAAGAATAGCAAAGCTTCTCCTCCGGGCTCGTAACGCGCAAACTGAAAATGCGAAATATTGATTCCAAGGGCTCCCAATGTAGATCCCACCTGACCGATCAGACCAGGTTTGTCGAGTCCATGAATCAGCAAGACTTCCCCTGATAGATCGAATTCCCCTCGGAACTGTCCATACCGCACCATGCGAGGTTCGGATTTCCCGAATAGCGTTCCCTCTACCAGGTGTTCACTGCTTTGAGTCGTTACCTTGAACCGCAAAAGAGAAATAAAATTTTCAGAACGACTCATTCTGGTTTCGGAAACGAGAATACCTCTTTCCTCTGCTACCATAGGGGCATTAACCTGATTGACGTCATCCTGCATTATTGGTTTGAGTAATCCAGTCAGGAAACAGGTAGTAATTGGTTTGAGTTCCATTTCGAGCACGGCGCCGGAATATTGGCACTCTACGTTTGTGATTCCGGTTTGAATCATGGAACCCAGGAAAGTTCCCAGGCGTTGAGCTAGATCCAGGTAGGGTTTGAGGTTTTCCAGGGCTTCTCCGGATACTGCTGGAGCATTAACGGCATTCTGTATTGTGCCATCCACAAGGTAATCTTTGATCTGATTTGCAACGGCTATCGCTACGTTGTCCTGGGCTTCCCTCGTAGACGCCCCCAAATGCGGCGTGCAAATAACATTGTCCAACTGTATCAGGCGGCTCAGCCCGGGAGGTTCCTGCATGAATACGTCAAGCGCGGCGCCTGCAACCTTGCCTGATTCTATCGCGTCGGCAAGGTCATCCTCGTTAACGACCTGGCCTCGAGAACAATTAACTATTCTCACCCCTGTCTTCATCTTTGCTATGTTCTTGGAATTCACAAGACCCCGGGTTTCATCAGTCAAAGGAACATGGAATGTAATTATGTCGGAATCCTTAAAGACCTCTTCCAGAGTCCCCAGTCTAATCCCCATCTGCTTGGCCTGTTCAAGGGAGAGGAAAGGATCGTAGGCCATTACCTTCATTCCCAACCCTGTGGCCCTGTCGGCGACAACAGCGCCAATTTTTCCCAACCCGACAATCCCTAGGACTTTATTAAAAATTTCTGTGCCCGAAAATTTCTTTTTTTCCCATTTCCCCTGTTTCATTGACGCGTTGGCTTGAGCAATATTTCTGACCATACACAACATCATTGAAATGGCGTGTTCCGCTGTTGTTACGGTATTGCCTCCCGGGGTGTTCATGACGACTATTCCCCTTTTGGAAGCGGCCCTGATATCTACGTTATCGAGGCCGGTGCCGGCTCTACCGATCACCTTTAAATTAGACGCCGCAGCGATTACTTCAGCCGTAGCCTTTGTTGCGCCACGAACTACAAGGCCATGATAATCCGGAATAACTGCAATTAGTTCTTCCGGGCTCATTCCGACCTTAACATCCACTTCGATACCGGGCGCGTCCGCTAGAATTTGAACACCCAGTTCAGATAAATTGTCCGATACAAGGACTTTCACAAGGATATTCCTCCCTTAGTCATAAATAGCTCACACAGTGCAAGGATACGGGTCTACACTTATTTGTGGCGCCCACTGTCAAGCATCGAATTTCCCGCTAAATTGAAGATATTCGTATGCCTCGCCTTTCCCTGTGGTGCTGTTTTTTGCTCTATAGTTAAAGGATCTGCCAGTTGGCTACAGCGCTCCGCTTTTTTCTATCAATAACAACAAGGTATGTCAAGAATTGGGTCCGGGTAAAACTTTCGTCGGACATGCCGCCAGCTTGGTTACGCACTGACCCATAGGGCCGCCAGAATCAACGCAAACAGGCCTATGCTCATCGGAATCAGAGGCACAGGCGTCATTGTGTCCATTGGCGTAAGACCTTCGTCTTCCATCCAGGATGAGCCGACCCGGCGCTTTGAGTTCCCTGTTTCGATGGTTTTATCGTGAGAATCCAAACCAGTTTCATCTGACATGAAAGGGTTTGGACTTACTGCATTCGAATTGGGGTTAATCGACTCAGACTTTAGAATTATAGCTTCGTCCAGGAGTTCCAGTTTGGTTAAATCGGTGTATTCGACCCTCCGAAAAACAGTCAGACTCTTAGATCCCGCTACTGAATCGCTCTCATTATCGAAACTCATGATTTGTTAAACTCACCTCTCTAGCAAAATAAAACGCGCCGCAACATAAACAGAACGAATCTATTTTATTAATAAATTATAATAAAAACTTGAAAAAAGTCACTGTTTTTATTCTAACTACGTATAATAAAAAAAGATGGTTTCAATTTGCTATCTAATTTCGAAGCTTGGCGCCTAGCGCGGTTTCTGTAACACTTGTAAAATATCAACCAATCAAGTTATCTAAATTATCGCAACAAAGCGGTTGTAAACCCTGTCTAAACTTTGAAATAACGCACAACGCCGGCACGGAGGATTCAATGGACAAGAAATCACCGGATGTAAAAGACTCCATCTCTGAGTTGATGGGAAATATTGGAACAATAGGTGTTTTCATGTTGGGAGAAATCAGAGTTCTTCTAAAAAAAAGTTGGGGTTCGTCCAAACAGGAATTCCGGACTGCGGTTGATCAAGCCGCCACCAATTTGAAACGCTCCGGAAAATTGGCGGTCAGCGACATAGAAACTGCGTCGACAAAAATCAAAGACGCATGGGAGACTCTTGATAAAGAGAGAAACCTTGATTGGGACAGTTTCATTGCGGATCTGAAGCAACGACTCAAATTGGTGGGATCTGTCAGCAAGGAAGCTTTCAGTTTATGCGTCAAACAGGCTTGGGAATTACTGGATAAGCAATGGACAGCTTTTGGTAGAATTGGGGAGGACCGGTTTAAAAAGGCCCACGAGCAGTCTGGGGAAATCGCAAAAACTGTCAAGGACGGGCTGGATAGTTTGTTGAACAACGTTCAAAAAACCGGAAGAAAACTTGATAAGGCTCTGGACGCAGCCTGGAATGAAATCAAGAAAAAGGATTAACAGATCATAGTATTGTGGGTTAAGGTCAAACTTAGGCTTGGTTAAGAGATTTCTGCAAGGCACAGTTGAAGAAAATTGAAAAAATCACTCACAGTTGGTCTTACAGGCGGTATAGCGAGTGGAAAAAGCGCGGTAAGCAGGATTTTCAGGGAACATGGAATCCCTGTAATTTGCGCCGATGAACTCGCTCGTGAGGTTGTAAAGCCAGGATCACGAGGAATCAGGGAAATATCGTCAGTTTTCGGGGATTCTGTTTTGGACCCTGATGGGGAACTCAACAGGCCCGAATTAGCGAGACGGGTGTTCTCAGACACTTCTAAACGTAAGATACTCGAATCGATAATCCATCCCAAAGTTTCCCAGGAGAAAGATCGCCTTGTTGATATTTACCACAAGGCAGGCCAGCACATTGTGGTGGTGGACGTTCCTTTATTGTTCGAAGCGGGCTGGGAAGGTTCTTTCGACCTTGTTATTCTTGTTTATGCGCCCCGGAAAGTTCAAAGAAAGCGGCTGATCAGCCGGGACAAGATGTCCAGCGATGAAGCTTCTTCAAGGTTAAACGCTCAAATGGATATCGAATCAAAAAGAACCATGGCGGATATAATCATTGACAACAGTGAATCACTTGTTGAGACGGAAAAGCAGGTCGCCATGATAATAGAAAGGCTGGAAACGTCGCTTAAATCTGGCTAATTACAGCAGTTAAAGATTTGATAAGATAACATTCATTCGCGAGGAGATTTCATGGAAAAACGGTCATGGGACCTGATCAGAAAAGAAAAATTATCCGAGGATATCAGCCGTCAGATGCTTTGGGGCAAGAACCTAATGGCTGTTCGAATAGAACTTGCCCCCAATTCGGGGGTTCCTATTCATGAACATGAATCGGAACAATTTACCACGGTTCAGACAGGTCAGGTAACGCTTCATTTTCCGGAACACGGGGATTTTATATTGGGGCCGGGTGAGATGCTGATAATCCCGTCAATGGTCCCGCACAGCGCTTTAGCAGGACCGGAAGGCTGTCAGGTCATCGATATGTTTTCCCCAATACGGCAGGATTTCATTGATGGTTCAACCAGTTACTTCAAGAATTCGCAGGAAGAATCCGGCTCTGAGCAGGTTGAACTGGACAAGGCGGCAAAGACCTCACGGGAGGATCCATTCTCTGAACTCCACAGTTTTCTGGCGGGCGCGGGAATAAGAGTTCCTATCGAGAAGCTCAGGGAGTACCCTTTAGACACTATCGCACGATACACATACGAAAAAGAATGCATTACCATGGGGCAACTCCGGCAAATTCTGGGTTTCGACAAGAAGCAGGCCAAAGACATGTTGAGGATCTGGAAGCATGGGGACGATCACAGCGAGTCGAGCTATAAACGAAACCTGGAACGCGTCGTTATCGTGCCCAACGTCTATGAGGCTCCGCGTCCAGTCACTGAATCGGAGTCCGAGACTGTAAAGGAAACAGATGGACGAAAAGAAGATCCTAAAGATTAAAAACGCAGTAAAGAGAAATTTCGAACAGAGTCCTGATAAATATTCGGAGTTTGAGAATAAATTCGGTTTTTTTTACTCTCTGAACTCAGTTCTGCTTGATAGGCTCAAAATTCATTCCAATGCCAGGGTCCTTGACATCGGGTGTGGCACGGGGGCCAGTTCGGTACAGATTCTGGAGACTATCCCCGGAGCTATGGTGTGGGGACTCGACAATTCTCCTTCCATGTTGGATGTGGCGAGAATTAACAATCCGGATCCATCAAGGCTCAAGTTCATTGAAGGAGACGCCGGCGACCTGACGAGTTGTGTACATGATTCAATGGATGTCATTATTTACAGCGCCTCGATATTTCTAATTCCGGATTACGAGGCTAGCCTTTCCCAGGCCTGGAAGCTATTGGAACCTGGAGGCGAGCTAGGTTTGACTTTTATGGTGGGGGTTTATGGCGCCACCGACGAAAGCGCGTTTGTTTGTGCGGACCGGAATGCTCAGACGAATGTCAGTTCAAGGAAACCAGTCGAATTTGATAGCCTCGCTCTTTTCGTTCAGAATCTCTTTGGCTCCATCAATGTTGAAACCATAAACTTTCTTTACGATCTTGATTTATTGAAACAGTTCTTTTCTATTCCAGCCATGTCCGCCGGTTTGTATCCTGCGCTTGATTATCAGGACCGACTGAAAATGCTGGACAAATTATTTTCGAACTTGCCCTGCGAGAAATTGTCGTTCCGCTGGAATTTCATTACCGCCGTAAAACAAGAAACCTCTTAGTGTGACTAGCTGATGGTCGCAGAGGCGGTGATGGACCGACCCTTTGTTAATGTCATCTCGAGTGAGCTAAGCAACTAGAGATCTAAATTCCCCGGCTCTAAACAACATTTTAACTAGAGTTGTCTGTTGAACCCAACTTCCAATGAAAAAAGCGGATTACTTTATTCGAGTCTGATTTTTTGCCTGACTACGGTTTTTGCTGGTGAGTCCTGGAGTGATTCCTGGCTTGAATTTCCTTTTCAGCCTCCAGGTAAAGTCGCTTAATTTCTTCAATCGTATTCTCTGAAAGTTTAGATCTTTCAGTATCAGGAGGCGGGGGCTGGAACATTTGATGGCTGACCCACCTCTGGGATGGGTCATTTTCCCTATTAGACGCAGGCTGCGCCAATGCCTGTGAGTGTGTCAAAGCCGAGAAGAGAATTAATATCAGTAAAATAGGCAATGCCGCTATCCTCATTGGCTCTCCAATAATTATTAACTTACTGTGACAGCAACCAAGCAGGGGAAGCAATATCACACAACTATCGGGGCTGCAACAGCGCTGTTGTGAAAAAAGAAGTGACCCGTGGCCACTTCTTTACGAACAACAAACGCATGTTTGGACAAGCTATCAAAGGAGTTTTAAAGTTTTTTCAAGGCCGCTTTACTTCGCGTCACTCCATGTGCCGTAATGTTCTCGTAGAACTCTGTGAAGGATTTTCCCGGTTCCTGTTCGCGGCATATCCTCGTCCAAGATAAAATCAATAGATTTTGGAACCTTGTATCCCGCTATTTTTGTCTTGGCCAATCGCCTTATCTCGTCTTTTAGCCCATCAGAAGGTTCCACCCCAGATTTTAATATAATAAAAGCGTGGACAGATTCTCCCCATTTTTCATGGGGTACGCCTATGACTGCGACATCTTTTACCGTAGTATGAGAAGCAAGCGCGTTTTCAACTTCCGATGGGAACACATTCTCTCCGCCGGTTATGATCATATTGGCCTTACGATCAACAAGGACATAAAAACCTTCAGAATCCCGGAAACACATATCTCCAGCTGTGAACCATTCTCCGTGGAAAACTTCTTTGGTCTTTTCGGGAAGGTTCCAGTATTCTTTGAAAAGCATCGGTGTTCGAGCGTAAAGTTCGCCCACCTGCCCATCTGGAACTTCGTTTCCTTCTTCATCAAGGACTTTTATTCGGTCAACACCAAAAATCTCCCGACCGATTGTCCCCAATTTTCTAAGTTGGTCTTCGGGGCGGCATAGGGTTACAAGCCCTGCTTCTGTTGATCCGTAGGCTTCCCACAACTCCGCGTTTTTGAAGAAATCCAGAATGGCCACCTTGGTTTCTTTTCTTGCGGGCGCGGACGAAATAAGAAGCTGCCTCATGCTCGATACATCGAACTGCGTTTTGACCTCGTCGGGCATCGACAAAATCATTATGTAGTGAGTGGGAACCAGCGATGTGAAGGTTACACGATAATCCTGAACTGTTTTAAGAAAGTCCTGGGGATTGAAGCTGGACTCGTTGTACACACAGACAGGAGCTGAAACCAGAGTGTAGGGAAAAGAATAGTATATGGAATTCACATGGCACATGGGCATCACCATGAGGGCCTTATCCGTGGGCCTTACTCCCATGTTCGCCACATCCAGATAATACATCGCGAGATAGCTCTCGTGTGTTCTGACTACTCCCTTCGGTTTGCCGGTTGTTCCTGACGTATACATGAAGGTCCAGGGATCAGCCGCGTCAACTATGAGATCAGGTTCCTCAATACTCGCCGCCATCAACCATTCCTCATAATTTACGTAACCATCTGGAGCTTTTTCTCCAGGGTCTCCCAGGTAAATGAAGTTTCCTTGAGGAACCGTCAGTTTTTCTCTAATGGAATTGATGGTTTCAACAAAGGGTTTTTCAACTATAAACGCTTTGCAGCCAGCGTCATTGGTGATGTATTCAATCTCAGGGCCGGCAAGCCGAAACATGATCGGCACACTTATCTGCCCCCCTTTGGCGCTACCCGCGTAAATCTCCATCCACTCGACGCGGTTGTACGCTATGACCGCAAATCTATCCCCATGTCCACATCCGTTTGCGTTAAAGGCATTTGCTAACCGACAGCTCCTTTCATTCCACTGTTTGAACGTCAGGTCCCTGTTCTTGTCCTGGCAACCAAGCTTGTCCGGATATTGCTCGGCCTGGCGGCTCAGAACAGTTCCCATGTCAATCCATTTACTAACGGTCATCAAATCCTCCTAAAAAATTGAAATACAGTCATAATTATTTCCGAATCATATTGATCGCCCAGGTTAGGGCGCCTGACAGTGAAACCGCCCGGCAAGGAAACTTCCGCGTATTTTAAGTTGCAGCGCGGTTGTAGAATCTGGTGAAAAAATCTATTCAACTTGACACAGTTAGTTTGTTAAGATTAACCTTGATTTATAAAATGATGAAATATCCGGCATCATAAGCGGTCCCCAAATACATGTCAATTGCCTTGGCGCACTGAGATATCCTAATATTCTAATCGCACTTTGTTCGTTGACATGAACTATTGGATCTGACCCGTTTTGATTGGTGAGGCTGTTGAATGTTTTTCATATACGGAGGCGTAAATGGGGTTTGAGGATAGAAACAAGGGCCTATCAAGCACGGATGAGGCAATGTCGGGACCCGACAGAAGACGGTACCAGGAAGAATTTCTAAAACAGATCATCGCCACGGCATATAAAGCGGGAACTCCGTTGAAGAAAACGATGGACGCTTTGGGGATTGGCGTAGGAGACATCAGATCGCTGGAGGATCTAAGCAAGCTCCCCATTACCAAGAAAAAGGATCTGGCTGACGCACAGAAAGCCAGCATTCCTTTTGGCGGTTTCCTGACTGTTCCGATTAGCGATTTGGCGCGAATCCATCAGTCTCCTGGCCCAATCTACGATCCAGTCGGTAAAACGAAAGATTACTGGCGATGGAAATTGGCCCTTTACTCTGTTGGTTTTAGACCCGGAGATATAGTGGTTAACACTTTTGCTTATCACATGACTCCCGCGGGACACATGTTTGAAGAAGGCATTGTAGAGTTGGGAGGGGTTATTGTTCCCACAGGTGTCGGAAACACCGATGCTCAGGTCGATATTATAAGAACTCTGGGAGCGACAGGATTTATAGGAACACCCAGTTTCCTGATGGCCATCCTGAAGAAATCAGGAGACATGGGATTCAAGCCGCGCAAGGACATCAAACTGGAAGTTGCTTTCCTTGCGGCCGAGATGCTTCCTGAATCGATGAGGAAGCGTTTCCTCGATGAATTCGGCATCGTGGCCCGGCAGGCCTATGGGACGGCCGATGTTGGCTGCCTGGCCTACGAATGTCCGGAGACCAACGGCATGCATATACATCATGACGTCATAGTGGAGATAGTCGATCCAGAGTCAGGCCTAACCCTCGGGGAAGGGGAGGTGGGAGAGGTAGTGGTAACCTGTAATAATAGGATTTACCCCCTGGTAAGATTCGGCACGGGCGACATTTCAAGTATTTCGAGCGCAGAATGCGTCTGCGGGAGGAAGGCCCCAAAACTGACTCGAATCATGGGGAGGGTGGATCAGGTCACTAAAATCAAAGGAATGTTTGTTCATCCATCCCAGGTTCAAAAGGTGGTCGAAGCTCATCCCGAAATAGCAAAGGCCAGGCTTATTGTAGAGCGACCGGATGATCAGGATGTAATGAAACTTGAGATTGAATTGAAAGGATCGATTGCGGAAGGATTCATTTCGAAAGTCGAAGCTACGATCAGGGATTCGTTACGGTTGAAAGGCTCTGTCTGTGTGCTTGACCCCGGAACGCTTGAAAGTGAACACAAGATAATAGAAGACCGTCGCAAATGGGACTAGAAAATTGAATTCAAGGGCGGTAACATGGAGTTTAATCCCGTTACCGCCTGTAACAAACGCTCACGGCGTTTTAGCTTAACTTCAAGAAAATCCCTTTGAACCACTGGATCCGCAAGAAGAACTCAAACTTTTTTCAATGCCGGTTCTTGCAAATACCGAAAAACTTTTTTTGGTTCGTTTGCTGTCACATGCTGGGCAGGATACATTTTCATCGCATTCTGATATGAAGCATATCCTCTCAAATTCTTTCCCACATTCTTCGCACACAAATTCGAATATAGGCATGTTGCTCACCCTAGCTGCAACTACAGCCCGAACCGCATCCCGTCCCCGCCAGTTCCGCCGTAGGTCCGAAAACGCTTGATCGTATATTTAATCCGCCAGATTCTTTTATGATCTTCATCGCGAAAGGATCCACGATAACTGGCACTTCGTTGATAGTGTGGTGTTCGTCAGCTTCTTTAGGCTCATCCAGAGCCAGTCCCATGTTGGGACCGCCTCACCCATAGCCGCCAAAGAATATCCTGACGTACTGATTTTCAGCAATTTTTTCCTGAAGAAATTTTTTAGATTCATCGTCCATCGAAAACATGTTGCACCCCTTCACAATTAATATGTCAATAGTATATTCATATATAAGTATATAGTCAAGTGTTGTGGTAAAATGGAAAGCTATGATTACTAAAAAGGAAGGAATGTCAATCGGGTCTGTCGTTTATGATCTTAATTTTGGGAGAATTCGCAGCTTCTTGTTGTCCGGATACTTCCGGGTCGTTTGGCTTGGCGCCAGAGACAACCTTTTTTCGCCCAATTTTTTCCGATGTATGGCGTCGCGAAGCGTCCAGCGTCAATTCTTTAATTAAAGGAACCGATTCCTTTGAAGTTTGGCAAAGCCTTATTGTCTTTTCAATTCCGCCATATATCTCTGACTGACCTATCATAACTTCATTGCCCACTATTACAAGCGGAACAGCAAAGCTCTTGTCTTTGTGAGCGGCTCCAACCTTGGAGAAAAGATCGTAGCCATCGGGCTGATTGATATCAAACACATCTGTTCTTATGGGAAATCTGGTTTTCAAGTCTTCAAGCAATTCCTTGACATTTTCACAAAATGGGCAGTCAGAAGACGTGAAGAAAGTAACCACAACCCAATGTTCCGAATTAGAATCCTTGGGCGGGCTATTTTGGGCTAGCGCCTCAAAAGCCGGCAAACAACTCATGATCGCAAAGCTGATTAGGGTAAGTATGACTCTGGACAGGCCGCTTGACTTCATCGCTTCACTGGAATGAGTCTTTTGGGGATTGGATAGAACTGATTGACATTTTTATGTCTCCTAAAACCGCACGCCTCTCTTTGGATCAGCAACCCTCTCAGAGCCTCTTCGCTCTTCTCGACTAAAGCGTTGTATTCGGCTATGCGTTGGTTCAAGTCCTGAATGAACTCCGCGGACGCGTCGGATTCACCATCCTTGTACTGATTCAACAATTCTTTCGCTCTGGATCCAGCTTCCATTGCTTTTGCCAGAATGCCGTCCAGGATGAGCCCTGAACTTCCCAGACCTTCGGCCATCTCTTTGACAAATTCTATTTCGCATTCAGAGATGTCGCGGCATACACCCATTACCGGAGCCTCCCTTGTCAATTCGCGATATATAACATAGAGTGTTTACAAAGACAATGCCGTGAATGATTGAATACAGAGATGTTTTTAATATAAAAAATCAACTGTATGTTTAATTAACCTCTAAATTACTTGACATTTTATCAATAACCTACTATTAGTTTAACAACTTTCAGCTAATAGATGCTGGCGATGGCTAGTGGATTCCATCCAAAAAGCCTATCGTGAAAATCCTTACGCCCCCGAGTGAGGAGGTCCCTTATGTCCGGGAAGAATCATGTTGTTATTTTTACGGTCATCGTTTCTTTGACTATGGCCATCGTTTTCATTGGAGCGGTTTCCGCCGACGCATACCGCATCTGCACTTTCAAAGGCACTGTCGTGGAGAACGGATGGAGAAACATGACAGTAAAATCCAATGGTCAGTGCGCCGAAGTCAATGTAGGGTGGCGCACAAAATACGTTCCTAATCGGCGTCCCTGCATTGGAGAAATCGTCGCGGTTGATTTCACGCTTGAGGATGGCTACATGAAGGCGACGAAGGTTGTTAGCCTAACGCCTACACCGCCTTCAATGCAATGCTTCCCGCCGGCGCCGCCCGCAAGCTCTGTTTGTAGGACGGTGGGAGAGGAAGGAACTTCGAATGGTTCCTCCAGCCTGGATTCATGCGTCCCTCCCAAACCGGTTTTTTCCACCAAACCACCGGCTCATGTTTCTGACCGCAATTGGTCTCCGGATAAAAAAGAGGTAGCGCCCCAGGATGTTTCGCCCAGGCCGCCTTCAGCCAAGGCCCCTCCTAAAACCTCAAAAGCTGAGCCTTCAGCGGTTCCCCCTTCTTCAACTTCTTCTAAGAAACCAGTTACAAAACCAGAGGTTCCTGCGGAAAAAAAGGTTATTACTAAAACTTCTCCGCCAGAGAAGGTTAAGCCTGAAGTCAAGGAAGAAGTGACAGAGGAACCTGTCAAGGAAGAAAAGACAGTCAAGACACTAGTGGGAGAAGTCGTTGCTTCTTCGCCGAAGAGTCTGTCGGTCAGAAACGCCGGTGAAGGCGAAGCGGCTGAAGTTGTCAATATCAGAGTCGGTCTGAAAACGAAGTTCATACCGTTCAGAAGACCTGCCGTAGGAGAAAAAGTCAAAGTTGATTTTAGAGTCGAAAACGGCGACAAATTCGGATATACGGTTCAGGTAGTTCAGTAAGCCTTAACGAGCCTTCTTCCCAAAGGACCCTTCTCTCTGTAGACAAACCAAAAAGGATAGCGTTAGCTATCCTTTTTGGTTTAATCAATTGTTCGATCCAATATCGACGATAAAACTCAATCCCGCCTTTAAGAAGTTGATGTCATCTTAATTTTGACGTCCTTGAGCACTCTATCCAAAAAACTATTATACATGTTCTCAAATTCGGTTTTGTTCTCGGATTCAGTCTGCTCAAATCCAACGAGGAAATAATACATTGCGCGATCAAAAAAAAGCGTGGTTCTATTATTTAAAGCTACGATCGATCTAACGTCAAATGGTTGTCCCGCGAAATTGCTTTCCTGAAAGAATAGCCATATATGGCGTTTCAATAGTATGAACACTCTCACCATCTCTGAGTAGCTCAAACCGTCATCACAACATCTTATTCCGAGCTGAACATATCGATCAGCTATTGTTTCCACTGAGGTTTTCTTGTCGATGTTGACAGTGAATTCGGTTAGTACTGAGTCGGCCAGTTCCTCAAGCATTTCACGGGCAAGCTGATAATGAGCCAAAATTTCTCTTTTATGGAACGTATCTTCAATGAAGACGTCCCTAATCTCTTGATGAAATTTTTGAATGAATTTGGCAAATTCCATTTCAAAGGTTCTGGCTTCCATGTATGCCTCCTGCGGCCCTGAAACCGTTAATGTTCAAAAAAGTATGGTCAGTCTACAGACAATATCTTAATCGGGAAAATTCCACCGACACTTTATGTCAAGAATGCCTATGATGCAAAGAATCGCCATGTTCATGCGTGTGTTCGTGGGACCTGTCCGACGAATGAACGTTACGGGTTTCCCCGCAATCGTGACTATCCGAAACATGCTCCACTTTGGCTTCAATAACACTCAGGGCTTCCTGAAAGCTCTGATTTGCCTCGGAACTTAATTCGACGGCTCTCCGGATTTTAAGGGACGCGTCTTCCAGTCCCAGACCAAGCAATACTTCGGCTACCTCTTCATAAGACTTGACGTGTTCCAGGTTGTGTCCTGTCCAGTGTTTAAGTCTTATGGCTATTTTCTCCAGTTCGTTCATCAAGTGACCTTTCATGATAGGATGGCGCTGAAAACGCTGTTGGACATTGCCGAAAACATCAAGCGATTACGGAACGCCTCTTTTTAGAATATGCCATTTTCAAGAAGTTTAACAGTATCCTTTTTCCGTCCGGCGCCAATGAGTCTTCCTCCTTACCATCCAAACGCCAGCCCCTCTCAGGATGAAACGCTAAACCGTACACAATTTTTCCAGGCAACCTTATTAGCTGGAATTGGGACAACCGGCTGCATGCGAGATTCATGAATCCTGGAGGGATGGTCTTGATTTCCTCTATGTGATTTTCCATGGCTGAGAACTCTCCAGGATGAGATGTTACTCCTTCAAATATCGGGTCATGGCTCAAGGTGGTCAACGTAACAGCCCCCCTCTCCGCCAGGCAGTTGGCCGGATACGTCTCACCGGAAAAATCCGTTATGGAGTCATCAATGAAACCAAGTTCTCCGCCGAAAGCTGAAGCCAGAAACTGGTGTCCTCCGCAGATCCCCAAAGTGGGAATATTCCGATCGAGAACAAGAGCGCGCAAAACACTAGCGGTATTCTCGATCGCCTGGCGAAAGGAGTCACGATATGCGTTCCAAGGAGAGCCTTGAGGGCTGAGAATCAAAAAATCATAGCGTTCATACAACCTTGGTAGAAGGTCAATTTCAGTAAAATGAACGTATTCTATGTCTGTCAAAAGTGGTTTTTCGGAGGGTTCATCCATGGGCGCAGCGTTGAGTAGGCTGATCTTCAATTCCGCGTGACGGGCGGCATCCGGCAATTTACGTTCGAGGTCGATAATCAACCCTAACAATATTCGTTCTCTATGATGCTGAAATTACACCCATAAAAGGTTCTATTTCAGTTATATGACCAGGGTTCCTGGGGAACACCCCAGTAGCTATTGTACGGGCGCTTGAGAAAAACCTGGTACGTGTCGCCATCCATGCCCTTAAAAACGCCTCGGATAGTCCAGTCTGGGTAAATGTAACCGTGAAATGAGTTGCCGTCTCTTGCTCCAAAAATGTAGTTACCCTGGATCCTTCCGCGGATTTCGAATTTCGCTTTTCCGAAAAAGTTGCCGCCCTCTATGATTCCTAAAATCTCCTCGCCCCGTTGAGAGGTTATGTTAACGGAACCTTCAGCGCCGAAGATTGAACCTTTGGCGTTGCCGACCCACATTCCCGTGATATCATAGGCATTGCAGGCGGAAGTGGACGCTAGTGGCAATACGACCAAGATAGCCAGAATAAAAAGAGTTTTTATATATGATGCTATATTCATACTGCAATTATATCACAATTACCATGAAGTTTGTAAGTGCGATTTTTTCTCGAGAGAGCTGAGGTTAGTTTTATCCCCCATGGCTATCAATGTGTCGTTTCCCTCGATAATTGTTTGCGGCCCGGGATTGAAAACCATTTTACCGGTGTTTTTCTTTATTGCTATCACGATCAGGTTAAGATCTTTCCTTATGTCTGTGTCTATGAGACTCATCCCCGCATACGCCGAGTCTTCGGCAACCTTGATTTCTTCTATCTCTATATTCATGTCCCTATAATCCATTACGACTTCCAGGAAATTCATCACTTCAGGCTTCAGAATTCCCATGACCATGCGCATTCCTCCAACCTGATAGGGACTGATCACACGGTTGGCGCCCGCGCGCAAAAGTTTTTTCTGAGCCCCTTCTTCGCCGGCACGGGCAATGATTTCAAGGGTAGGATTAACTTCTCGGGCAGTGAGCACGACATAGACATTGGCGGCGTCGGAATTCAGAACAGACACCAGACCACGAGCTACCTTTACATTGGCTCCAAGTAATACGCTTTCCTGCGTCGCGTCGCCGGGGGAGAGGAAATAACCAGCTTCCAGAATCCTAAACTGGCATTCCTGGTTATTTTCCACCACGACAAATGGAATTCCTCGCGCATGGAACTGCTGGCATACAAACGCGCCCATGCGCCCAAATCCGCAAACCACAAAATGATCCTTAATTTTCTCGATAGCTTTCATGGAACGCCGCCTGGTAAAAATCTTCTGGACTTCACCCTCTATGATAAATTTACTGCCCGAAACCAGCACGTAACCAACAACGCCGAATCCAATTAAAACAAGTATCAGGGTGAAAACTCTTCCAGTGTCACTCAGAGGATGAACTTCTCCAAATCCTATGGAGGATATTGTTATTACTGTCATGTAAAGACCATCAAGGAAAGACCATTTCTCAATTAGCATATATCCGAGCGTACCAAAGACAACGACCGAAACCAGTCCAATTATGGAACGCACCATGATATCAGTCTTCACAAACGGTCTCTCCTCAAAGCTGTTCCGTTTTTCAACCTTGTAAACCGGTGATTCCGGAGTATTTATTTAGTATAAAGCTTTTAAGATTAATTCAACAATCTAAATGAATGAGGCCTAGAAATGAAATTAGCGTTTGATGTGGATGGAGTTGTTTTACGTTCGATAGAAGTCATATTGGATTATGTGAACAGTATTACGGGACGAAACATCGCTCCCACTGATCTTTTGACATGGGATCTGGATCCACTGAAACTCAGTCCAAGTGTCTTGCGAGAGGCAGTGGATTATCTGTATTCGATGAAGTCGATAGATCCCTATGAAGGGGCCGTTGAGACCCTTGAAAAGATTTACGAAGTGTCCCCGCGACCGTTGCTTTTCATAACAGGGAGGGCTGATCCAAACACCGCAAAAAGGCAACTTGAGACTCTTCCGTGGAACCGTTCCGTTCCAGAGATGATTGTGATCGGAGGTTCCAGGGACAAACGCGCATTTCTTAAAGATTCCAAAGCCAATTTCATCATTGAGGATGATGAAATGCACCTTGGAGATTATCTCTCCGCCGGAGTTGGTGTAGGATTGATGCTTCAACCCTGGAACAGGAACTGCAAATTGCCTGTCAACGCTCGATTTGACGGATGGTCTGAAATAGAAGTATGGTTTACCAACAATCTGGAACAAGGATTTGAACCAATCCGATGATCACGTTGGGTATAGAAACATCCTGTGATGAGACGGCCGCAGCAGTGGTGGTCGATGGGAAAAAGACCCTTTCTAACGTGGTCGTGTCTCAGGTCGAATTCCATCGTGAATACGGTGGCGTAGTTCCGGAACTTGCCTCAAGAAAGCACATTGAATGCATATCTCTCGTTATAGCCAAAGCGATTAAAGACGCCCGGGTTAAATTCGGGGAACTAGACGCTATATGTGTAACAAGGGGGCCAGGACTTATAGGGGCTCTTTTGGTGGGGATAGGGGCGGCGAAAGGCATCGCCATGGCGCTTGACAAGCCGATATGCGCAGTCAATCATCTGCATGGGCACCTTTTTGCCGCGGCGCTGGAAAACGAAATTTTTCAATACCCATTCATAGGCATGGTTGTGTCCGGTGGTCACACCACGCTGTTTGATGTCCAGTCGCCATTAGATATTGAGGTTGTGGGTAAGACCCGGGATGACGCCGCTGGTGAGGCGTATGACAAGGTGGCGAAACTCCTCGGTTTGGGGTATCCAGGAGGGGCCATAATTGAAAATCTCGCCAGCGGGATTACTGACGACGGTCTCCGCTTTCCTAGAGCGCTTCTCGAAAATGGCAATCTTGACTTCTCTTTTTCGGGTTTAAAAACAGCCGTAAAGAGGCACTCCGAGAAGGTTTTTGGGTTGAACCGCAATCGGACCGGACCGGGCGGCTTTCGTCCAATCGTGCCGGCAAACCCATCGGCTGTCGACCATAACGAGATTCGCAGAATAGCGTCAGCCTTTCAGGCGGCGGTGGTAGACGTATTGTCGACCAAAATCTTCATGGCCTCCAAAATCCGTAACATTTCCCGAGTGGTTGTTTGCGGTGGAGTTGCTGCGAATCAGGCCCTTCGAGACAGGGTGGTTTCGGAGGGAAAAATCCTCGGTGTCGAAGTGATATTCCCTTCTATCGGGCTATGCGCGGACAATGCCGCCATGATAGGAGCCAGGGGTTACACGCTGGTTAGAGCGGGTAAACTCGATTCGCTGGATTTTGGAGCCATGAGTCGCTGGTGAACCTTTTGTCGGTAATATCGGAATCGAAATTCGCAAAGAGCTTCGACGGAGGAATCAGTTATTATGACAACCATAACTAAAAAGAATGAGCTTTTTAGCCGAGAGGAGATCGCTCGCCGTGTCAGAGAGATCGGGAGTCAGATATCCAACGATTATAGCGGTCGGTCGGTCCTCCTGGTGGGAATACTAAAAGGCGCCTTTGTTTTCATGGCGGACTTGGCCAGACACATACAGTGTCCATGTCAGTTGGATTTTGCAAGGATATCATCTTACGGTGATAAAACTGTAAGCGCCGGCAGTCTTCAAATCATCATGGATGTCAGCATGTCCATTGAGGGTAGGGATGTATTACTTGTGGACGATATAGTGGATTCAGGGCTTACTCTACATAATTATGCGCAATATCTAAAAACAATGAATCCGGGATCTCTCAAGACAGTCGCTCTGATAGACAAGACGGCCAGGAGGGAAAAACTGGTTGAACTTGATTATTGCGGATTCAAGGTTGAAGATGGATTCATAGTTGGCTATGGACTTGATTGCGCAGAAGATTACCGGAACCTGGATTGCCTTTATTTACTTGATATGTGAGAATTTAGCCGATAAGACCCCGTTCGAAAACATGGTTTTCAACGCGCTTCCTGATCGTTCTTTCTTTTTTCTGTATGTTCCGTTTCAGATTTGTAGGAAACTTCTCAGAAAGTTCTTAAACTGAGTGACAGAAAAGACCAAACTGGCCAGCCAACCTCCGACTACTCCTGTTAGGTATATTTGAGGGGACTCGAGACCAATTGATCTTATCTTAAAATGTAGAAGGGCGTAAACGGTGGCGAAGGAAACAACGCAGGCCAGAAGATAAACTCTGTTAAATCTGTTCCTATGGATCTTTATCAGATATCCGGCGACCGCAAATACAAGGCTGATCGCTCCGACGGATGCGGCGAATCCCATGAAACCCGCTTTTATCAACAAATTGTAATCCATTATATTTTCTGTGGAAACCCGATATGAAGCGGTTTCCCCTCAGGTAGTCCCTCGGAGGAAACCGCTCCTATGCTAAATCCGGGAAATCGGACGAAAATAACTCCTAGCTAACGCCAAAAGTGTCCAGCATAGATAGGGCGGCTTTTCTGCCGGCGCCCATCGCCAGGATCACCGTCGCCGCTCCTGTCACAATATCTCCACCTGCCCATATCCTGTCACGGGATGTTCTTCCCGTTTCAAGATCGGCCACGATATTTCCCCACTTGTTGGTTTCCAGGTTTTTGGTGCTTGTTGGAACCAGAGGGTTCGCTCCATTGCCTATTGCTACGATTATGGTGTCACATTCTATAGTGGAAGTTTCACCGGGAATTACAACGGGTCGTCTCCGTCCTGACGCGTCCGGTTCTCCAAGTTGCATCTTCTGAAGATTCAGTCCAACCGCCCATCCGGAGTCATTGCCCACTATTTCAGTAGGAGCGTGAAGAAGCATGAACTTCACGCCTTCTTCTATCGCGTGATGAACTTCTTCCGACCTGGCCGGTAATTCTTCCATGGTTCGTCGATAAACGATGGTCACTACTTCAGCGCCAAGACGCAAAGCGGTTCTTGCGGAATCCATGGCCACATTCCCACCGCCGAAAACTACTACTCTGCGTCCTTTCGCCACTGGAGTGTCGGACTCGGGAAATTTGTAAGCCTTCATGAGGTTTGCTCTGGTCAGGAATTCATTGGCAGAATAAACGCCATTCAAGTTTTCACCGGGTATCTTAAGAAATAAAGGGGCGCCTGCGCCCGAACCGATGAATACACCGTCAAACTTGCGTTTTTCAAGCATATCGTCAACAGTCTCAATACGGCCAACGACCCAGTTGGTCTTAAACTCAACCCCCATGTTTCTTAGTTCGTCTACCTCTGAACGTACAATCGCCTTTGGAAGTCTGAATTCGGGAATACCATAAACTAGAACGCCTCCCAGTTCGTGTAAAGCCTCAAAGACAGTCACAGCTACTCCCTTTTTGACAAGAGCGCCGGCAAGGGTAAGTCCAGCGGGGCCTGATCCAACCACGCCGACTTTAAGTCCTGTGGGTTTGGCAAGAGCGGGTCGTTTACCGTCGTCGTTGATGGCTGCGTAATCGGCCACAAATCTTTCCAGTCTACCAATTGCGCAGGGTTCGTTCTTGCCTTTCGCCCCTACCACGCACTTGGACTCACATTGAGACTCCTGCGGGCAGACCCTCCCAGCGATCCTGGGCAAGCTGTTTTTTTCCTTGATCTTCCAGGCGGCGCCTATGTAATCGCCTTTCTTAACCAATTGGACGAAGTCTGGAATATCGACTTCAACTGGACAACCCTTAATGCATGACGGTTTCTTGCATTGAAGGCATCTGCTAGCTTCCAGCAGGGCCAGGTCGTTTTCATAACCAAGCGCCACTTCATAAAAGTTGTGAGCCCTCTCTATAGCATTCTGCTCCGGCATTTTTTGCCGGGGAGTTTTTGGTTTCTTGGCTGGTTTTACTTGTTCGTCACTCATCATGAGCCTCCAGGGAAAGTGCATTGACACCCGCGAGGTGTCTCGCGGAAATTGTTGAGGGCGATCAACTCCGGCCCCTTATACATGGCTAGTCTCTTCATAAGGAGATCAAAATCTACCTGCAGCCCATCAAATTCCGGCCCATCAACACAACCGAACATTGTTTTTCCGGCCACTTCTACCCTGCATGCTCCGCACATTCCTGTGCCATCGACCATGATGGGATTCAAACTCACTACTGTTGGGAGATTAGCCTTCCTTGAAACTCCAACAACGGCTTTCATCATAGGTACAGGGCCAATTGCGACTACGAGATCTATTTTGGTTCCTTTGTCAATGAGCCCTTGGAGGACCTGGGTCACGAATCCGTGAACACCGAATGATCCATCATCTGTGGAAATAATAAGTTCATCGCTGACCTTTCCAATGTCTTCGGTCATGATGAGCAGTCCTTTGGTCCTTGCCCCTACTATGCTGATCACGTGATTGCCGGTGTCATGCATTCCCTTGGTAATAGGATACAGGGGGGCTACCCCTATCCCGCCGCCTATACCGACTACGGTACCGAATTTTTCTAAATGGGTTGGCTTTCCCAACGGACCGCAAATATCCTGAAATTTCTCGCCAACGCACATGGTACTCATGTAATATGTGGTTGATCCGACTTCCTGCCAGACCAAAGTGATTGTGCCTTTTTCCACGTCTTTGTCTGCTACGGTAAGGGGGATTCTTTCGCCCTCACTGTGAGTGCGCAATATTATGAACTGTCCAGGTCGGTGGGCCGACGCGATTTCCGGCGCTGAAATCACGGCACGATTCACCCCCGGGCCTAAACGTTCTTTCTCAAGAATTTCAAACATGAAATTACCTCCTAAGACTTGTATTCACGGAAATTTTCCAGGAAAACTCGCTCGGCAGGAATGATGTGTCGAAAGCAGAGTTATAGTAAAAATAAGTATCACAACAAAAGTATGAGTATCAACAAGTTTATCAACCTGAAATCATACCAATTGTGTGGAAAGTTCCCAGCGCCGACAATCACACCGGCAGGGGCGACGCCGGCGATTATGCAAAAATCCTTATGTTCATCATGATGAAATTTCAGGCAAGGACAAAATTGGCTTACACTTTTGGGGAGGTCACTGAAGACGAGCTTTTATTTTGTCGAATTCGGGTTCATTGCTTAATTCACTGAACACAGGGTCCCTCGAAATTTTCGCCAGATTTCTGTATCCTCTGTCAATGGCCATATTCAGGTTCCTGAAGGCCATTTCCTTCTGGTGAGTCAATGCGTACATTCCAGCCAGATTGTAATAGTGACTTGGATCTCCAGGTTCCGCTTCAACTGCCTTACGCATCCATTTAATGGCCTCAATGGTTCGCCCGGACATTGCCAGTGAGAGCGAATAGGGAGGGAACAATATAACTGAATCAGGGTACCTTGTTACCCCGGATCTGATTATATCGTCGGCCTGTTTTAAATTTCCTGTTTCAAGCAACAGCATTGTAAGGTTCGAGTACGCTTCCGGCATTGCTTTGCCTGACGCTATAATCTCCTCGTACACTTCTCCGGCTTCCTTGCTTTTCCCAGACCTGAAAAGGGCAATGGCGAGGGATAATTTCAGTTCAGGGTCTCCGCTGGAAAGTTTGACGGCCTGCCTGAATTCACTGATGGCCTCGGGGAACTCAAGGTCATCAAGTGCGAATGATCCTAGCATCTTGTGAATTTCCGGATTGTCGGCTTCCCGATTGGCGATCCTCAAGAGAGCCTGTTTTGCTTCCCTTTTTTTGCCGGCCCATCTCAAAGTTTTTGCAAGATTTAAGTCTCTAACCGTGAAAACGGATTGGTCAAGGAGAGTTAAACCATTGGCCATGGTCGATTGGGTTTCCGCATTGCTTAACAATTTGCAGCCCTTAATCAAACCCATTTCATGGATTTGGGTCAGTAGCAATCGGGCCAACGCCTGATGCAATTCTATTGAGGGATGAACATGGTCCAGGAAACTTTCGTTGCCCGGAATTCCGGATTCATTTCCCTTCGTTGTGGAGTAGGAGTCTACAAAATCGCAAAAACTTATCAGTCTAACATCTTTTTCTCCGGCGACTTCCCTGATAGCCTGAATTATGGGCTCAGTGGCCCGTAACGGACAAACATCAAGGTCCTTGGCCTTGACAAAGCATGAGCGAGCTTCATCATAACGCTTTTGACCACACAGCGCTTGACCTTTCAGGAAACAGGAGCGCGCGTATAATGGATCCATTGACTCGATCTCGGTGATCTTGTTATGGGCGAAGTCGTAATCGCCCCTTTGAATAAATGATTCAACCGTCTCAAGGCTGCTGTCAATATCGGTCTGCTGTGATTGAGTGAGCCTGGAATCGTGCTCTGACTTGAATGGAGAAAAATCCTTGAGATTGGACGGTGGTTCGACCAGAATTAGTGGCACACCGTCATTCTTGCACAGGGAAATAATCTTCCTCAGGTTGTACGCAAAATGCTCGACCACTCGCTTGGAAAATTCTTCATCCCGGAAATACAAATCCAAACCGGCGCTTTTGTCCAGGATCGCTGTTGTCTCCGAATTGAGGACAGTCCTTCCGTCCGGCACAGTGGTCGATGAATTTCCTTGGTCGAAGTTGACTGACTTGGAGGGATTCTGTCCTTTTGGCGCCAAAGCCAGTGACACTTCCAAAAGCCTGTAGATGCGCAAATTTGCCAGATTTGACCTGATACGGATGACAATAGGACCTTGACTGAAGAGGTTCGCATAGCTTCGTCTTTCCAGGAATTCGTTGTGACCGGTATAGACGATCATCAAATCAGGCTTGTAATGAAGAGCTTCTTTCACAAGGGAAACAACCCTGTACGACGCATAAGAAATTCCCCCAAGATTGAGTGTTTCCACATGTTTGTCCGGGCACGAAGCCACCAGTAGATCTTGGAGCCATCTTGAAAATGATGTTCGCCCGTCGAATGGATGTCCGTAGGTTGTGGAGCCACCGAAGGAAAATATCCTCAGGCTGCCGTTAGGCTTTTTTTCGGAGAAAGAAACTTCATTGAAATACTTCAATCGATTGGGGGAAGTCGACACTACACCGTCTTTAGTCACAAAAAGGGGCTCAATTCCTGCAAAACCAACGTACGGATCATTCGTATTTGGAGCGGGCGTCCATGCGATTCGAAGCCCCAATTCAACTAGAGCAAGGATACAAAAGGCGGCTAGAATGCCAAGGAAGACATTTTTGAGCCACTCCCTGAAACGACTGGCGCCATTCGGGGCGGCTGATTCGGATGATGTCTGAGAATCGACTTTTCCAGACTGATTAACGGTTTTCTTTGAGACTAAGCGTTTTCTCGTTTTCTGGCGCATTTGGGAATCTTAAAAGCCCTTTCCATCGTTGGTGTTTTTAAAAGCGAGTTAGTCGGATAATTGACGTGAGGATCTTTTGCAATTAAAATTACGCATGATCATTTTCTCGAAGTATGGCTAAGGCCTAACAATGATCTCAACAAACCTTGAGAGAGGCGTCATGATGAATAAGACACTTATCTTCGTGTGCTGGGTGTTACTGATAGTTTCCCTCAGTTCCGCAGCAGTCTTTGCGCAGGATCCGGTAAAGTGGTCCGCTCCGGCTGATCATTACCCTCAGCAATGGAGTCCGACGCCCGCTCCTCCGGTATACGACCCATACGGCTATTCACAATATGTTTATGGGGCGTACGGCGGAGGATATGGACAGAACCAGGGGTATTCCTATGGCTATGGAATGCCCAACCAGAATTACGGCGCTGGTTATTATTCTGGAAACCCCCACTATTACGGCAGATAAGCCATTCCTTTATTCTGCATGAGGCAATTGGCCCCAGGACTCAATCAATTTTTGGACCTCTGAGACCACACGTTCCGGGGGTGCCAGAATCGTTTCCTTTGTCCGGCGGTTTCTTAGCTCCACATTTCCCTGGGACAGGGCCTTTTGGCCTATCGTTATCCTGCAGGGTATCCCGAGTAGATCCGCATCCTTGAATTTTACCCCTGGGCGTTCATCCCTGTCATCCATCAAGGCCTCTAAACCAGATTTCCAAAGGGCTTCATATATATCTCCCGCAACTTTATTTATCGGTTCCGACTTAGCCCCCACTGGGGTTATAATGGCCGTAAAAGGCGCTATTGGTGGCGGAAAGATGATACCGTCGTCGTCGTGATTTTGCTCGATCGCCGCTGCAAGAACTCGGCTTACACCAATTCCATAACAACCCATTATCATGAATCGCTCCTTGCCTTCCTGGTCCAGGAAGCATGCGTTCATGGCTTTTGAGTATTTGTCTCCGAGCTTGAAAATATGTCCAACCTCAATGCCTCTGTTAAGACGCAAAGTCCCTGAGCATCTGGGACAAAGATCGCCTTCCGTCGCAGCCCTAAAATCCCCAGAATCGTCAACCTTGAAATGATGACGAGGATCCACATTTATCAAGTGCGTTTCAGGCTTGTTTCCACCGACTACCGCCGATTCGATATTGAAAATCGTCCTGTCGGCAAGAATACGGATGTTCTCTAGTCCGATAGGCCCTGAAAACCCCATTGGGCCTCCGGTAACTTGTTCGATCGTGGCTGCGTCAGCCATGTCAATATCTGCAACCTTGAGGAAGTTCTTGACCTTAACTTCGTTGAGTTCATGATCACCCCTGAGCAGAACCGCTACAGGGCCATTTTCTGTTTTCAGGATCAAGGTCTTGATTATATTTTCAGCTTTCAATCCCAGGAATTTGGCTATTTGTTCAACTGTGCTTGCGCCCGGAGTTATGACTGGCTCTGGGGCTTTGGCGGGCGGAGGGAAAGAAACGCTCCGCGTTCCTGTCTCGGCTTTCTCCATATTGGCCGCGTAGTCGCAACTATCACAGGAAACGATAGTGTCTTCACCCGTGGTGGCCAGGACCATAAATTCATGGGAGAAATTTCCTCCAATTGGCCCCGAATCGGCTTCGACCGACCTAAATTCCAGACCGCACCTCGTGAAAATCTTCTGGTAAGCGTCTCTCATCTCAAGGTAGGTTCTTTCGGCTCCGTCTTCGGTTGTGTCAAACGAATAACCATCTTTCATAATGAATTCCCGTCCTCTCATCAGACCAAATCGAGGCCTAATCTCATCACGAAATTTGGTTTGTATCTGATACAGGTTTATGGGCAGGTCCCTGTATGAACGCGCCTCTCTTCTCACCAAATCAGTTATTACTTCTTCGTGAGTGGGACCAAGGCAGCATTCTCTGTCATGCCTGTCCCTGAATCTCAGTAATTCTTTTCCATAGATTTCCCAGCGTCCCGATTCTTTCCAAAGTTCGGCCGGCTGAACCACTGGAAGATAAACTTCTTGCGCGCCTGCGGCGTTCATTTCCTCCCTGACTATCTGTTCGACTTTCCTCAATGATCGATAGCCCAAAGGCAAGTACGAATATATTCCGGCGGTCAATTTCCTGATCATGCCGGCTCTAACCATAAGTTTGTGACTGATGACTTCAGCGTCGGCCGGATTTTCCTTGAGTGTCGGGACGAGAAATTTAGACAGTTTCATAAAAATTTCCTTCAACGGAGGATTTTGGTTCTTAAACACCAGCGGCGAAGTGGTTTTGACTCTACCAATCTGAAGATTTTTAACAGAATAGCCTGAAATAGGCAACGCCGGCGACCCTAATCATCGTTGACGTAGATACTGATGGTAGCATAATGATTTCTCTCAGAAACAAACCTGTTTGAAAAGTTACCTGTTCAAACGCGAATAGGCGTGAACAATGATCACACGGAAAGGATTCGGCAGACTATGCGTCGTTCAGTAGACGAGATTCTCCAAATTGCTGAAGATCTAAAGCGAATGGGTTTTTCATGCCGGTTCTGTCCGCGCGAGTGCAAAGTAGACAGAAGTCGTGGAGAGCGGGGCTTTTGCGGGGCAGGGTGGCTCCCGTCCATTAGTGGCGCAACCAGGCATTTTGGAGAAGAGCCGCCTCTGGTTGGCGCCGGGGGCGCTGGAACGATCTTTTTTACGAATTGCAACCTGCAATGCGTATTCTGTCAGAATCATCAGATCAGCAGGGGACTCATGGGGAGCGAGTTTTCAATATATGAACTGGCCAGGGAGATGATACGACTTCAGGATGAGGGCAGCCTAAACATAGAACCGGTTTCGCCGACACACCAGGTCCACGCTTTCGTTGAGGCGTTAGGACTGGCCTGGTCCAAGGGGCTGGTATTACCAACAGTCTATAACTGCGGAGGGTACGAATCCCTGGAGGTCATAAAATTGCTGGATGGGGTCGTCGATCTCTATCTGCCTGACCTAAAATATGCGGACAATGAAGCCGCCTCGAAATATTCGAATTGCTCCGATTATGTTGAGCATGCCCGTGTGGCCATCCAGGAAATGTATCGGCAGGTAGGGGACCTGGAATTGGATGAGCTGGGAGTTGCAACAAAAGGGTTGATAATAAGGCACCTTGTGCTACCTGATAACGCTTCAGGGACTATAGAGACCTTGCAATGGATAAAACGAAATCTTTCCACTGAAGTTGCAATATCCCTTATGGCCCAGTATTCTCCATTGTTCGAGGCTCATAAGTTTGATGAACTAAACCGAAGGATCAACAGAGAAGAATATGATAGAATGATTGATGAATGCTGGGAACTTGGATTTGAGAACGTGTTTGTTCAGGACTTTGAATCACAGGATGTTGGTATACCTGATTTCAGAGAGAAAGAACCATTCAACTGGGACATCGGAGGCTAACGTAGGATATGGTTGGATGAGAACGCCCCTCAAAAGTGTAAATTTGAACTTGGCTGATATGCTAAAATGTTGGTTTGTTACCTGTTCAAACGTGGATCAGTATTATATCTGTTCAACTCAAATAATTTTGTGGTAGTAACGCCAAATGACTCATCAATTAAGTCGAAAAACAGTTCCGGACTTTCTGAAGTCTGAAAAGTTTAGATCATTTCCAGGATTACTGGATCGAGAACCGTCCAGACTAACTAAAGGACTAGTGGGAATCCTTTCCTCGAGGGTAATAATTGACGATCAGGCCGTCAAACTCATTCAGGAGTTGTCACAAACCGGCCCAGTTGTCTATGCCTTGAAATACCCTAGTTACTATGATTTACAATATCTTCGCATGCGTTTGGCGGCATTGGGGCTTCCTCTTCCGTCTTTCCTGCTGGGCGGATCAGCAAGTTTCAGAAACATTATTTTCAAGGCGGCTCGTTTGTTCAAACGAGGCGCAAAGAGTCAACCTTCCGAAAAAGAATCAAACTTGGGGTCTAGTCTGGATTCGACGCTCGAGATTTTTGCGAACGGTGGAGCAGGGGTATTTTTTCTGATTGATGAAGGTTCTACCAGGGAAAGGTATCTTGCTCCGGAACACGACCCAATAAGCATACTGTTGGAAGCCCAGGGTAAAATGCCTGAAACCATAGCGATAGTGCCGGTTTCCATCTTGAACTACAGAAGGCAGCCTCAGCAGATAACCCCATTCTGGGAGACACTTCTCGGTGACCCGGACAGACCCGGCGCTATTCAGCGCATACTGATACGGCTCAGGAAGTGGGCGCTCCCCGAGTTGCTGGTAGGTTCACCGGTTCATCTTATTGCGGAGTTCGAAGAATTTGGGTCAGGCAAGGCCTGGGAGGATTTACCATTCGAGATCCGTCGGGAATTGATTGATAACATCAATGACAGAATTCGCGTGAATCGCGGTCCTCAAAAACTCTCCCGGGTTGAAATCAAGGAGCTTGTTCTAAAAGATCCTCGTATGCAGAAAGCGGTAAGCGAATCAGCGGCTTCAGACAAAACCTCTGAAGAAATTACCCGTAAAAAGGCTGAGGATTACGTGGACGAAATCGCGGCGGATCAGCGAATCCAGATGATTCATTTTCTGTATTACGTTCTTCGTGTACTCTTCAAGCGGGTCTTTGAGAGGCTGGATGTGCGGGAGTCTGACTTCGCTGTTCTAAAAAAGGCCAGTGGCAAAAATTCTCTCATATTTGTTTCATGCCACAAGAGCCATTTTGATTATCTTTTAGTGGGATATGTATTGTTCATGAACCAAATGCCCCTGCCGTTTATGGCCGCCGGCAAGAATCTGAGTTTTTGGCCTGTTGGCTACATCTTGAGGAGAGGCGGAGGGTTTTTCATCAGGCGCTCATTCAGGGGGATGCTTCTATACACCCGCGTTTTCTCCAGCTATGTGCAAGTACTTTTGAAAGAAAAAATAAATGTCAATTTTTACATCGAAGGAGGGAGGAGTCGTACCGGCAAATTCCTCCACCCCAAGGTCGGGATGCTGGGATTCATCCTGGACACGGTTTTTGAAGGGGCTGCGGATGACCTCACATTCATACCTACGTATGTTGGATATGACCAGAATCCTGAAGAGAAGTCTTATCTTCAAGAGCTTCGCGGTAGGGAAAAGCAGAAGGAATCATTCTTTTCATTCCTTGAATCCAGAAAAGTCCTGAAGACCAAATACGGGGCAGCTTATGTTCGGTTCCATCCAGCAGTGTCTTTCCGTGAATTTCTTTTGGCGAAAGGGATCAAGTCATCTCCAAAGGATTTGACTACGGGTGAACGGCGACAGGTAATCGAGGATTTTGCCTTCTACCTGATGACGGGTGTGAGCGGCTCGTCGGTTATTACGGCAATAGATCTAGTCGCCGCGGGACTTGTAAGCCACTGGCGCTCGGTAGTTCAAAAAGACAGTCTATTCAAATCCATAAATTTTATCCGAGCAGGACTAACCTACAATGGAATTGAAATCTCAGAAACGAGTGGAGATCCAGTTCAAAGTTATGACCTTGCCATAGAAAAATTCAAATCCAGAAAATTCATCAATCTGGACGCTGACGCAGGGACAAATGAAAGTTATGTCATAAGTGAATCGCGAAGGGTCAACCTGGAATTCTACAAGAACGCTCTTCTTAACTCTTTGTGGAGCCCGGCGCTCTTAGCCATGTCCATCTTGCAGTGTGATGACGGGCAACAAATCTCAATGGACCTAGTTTGTAAGAATTTCGATTACATCAAGGATTTGATGAATAAGGAATTCATATTTGATCCATTAACCCCGAACCAGAAGTTAATAGAGCGCGATTTGAAATTCTTCCAGGAATCTGGGTGGGTTGGTATGTCTGGTTTGTTGGACACCGTCGAGGTGCTTCAAAGAGAGGCGCTTGAAGTTTTCAGAGGTCTGATACTGGATTTGTTTGTGGTTTATAAAGCCAGTGCGGGAGCATTGGAAAGGATGGGCGATGAAACAGTTTCCGAGAAGGATTTCGTAAAACTGGCCACCAAGGTTGCGCAGGAACTCAATCTGTCTCCGGCGGGGCAGGACGTTACACTTCCCAGGGTTGCCGTAAGAAACGCCCTCGAGGAGTTTACAAGGCTTAAGATTGCACAATTTAACCATGCCAAGAAGAAGGTACAGCGCGGCAAAGTTCCGGCGAGCGAGGTCCTGGATTTCAAGATGTAACCCCGTCTGCAGCGTAAACCTGGATATATTGATTGACACATTTGCATGATATGAGGTAAAAAATCTGGATATCTGATAGTCGGGGCGTAGCGCAGCCTGGTAGCGTACCTGAATGGGGTTCAGGTGGTCGCTGGTTCAAATCCAGTCGCCCCGACCAAAATTTCCTCAATATTTCCTGTCTGTTAACCATTAACAACCGCTTCAGTTTATTCTTCAAAATCACTATTGCGCGAGATTTGCGTAAATTGTGGGTTACGGTTGCTGCTATTATGGGCAATCCTGCCATTTTTCGTAAACTTGATCATGGGGCCCAATCTCAACGAACTTGACCGTTTCGTCATCGTAATTTGAACAATCATGACAACGGACAATCTTGTTATCGCCTTTTCGTCTGCAAATCAGACAGTAGAGGTAAATGATGAGAAAGTTTTTCTTTACCGAAGCGCTGTAATACCCGCGGAAATTTGCCTTCAGCGGTTCGCCGATTGCAATCGGATTAGCAACAATCATGTCCACTTTCTTTTGGACAGCGCCCTTCAAGGCCGCATGTTTTTCCAGCGATTCAACAAAGTCGTCACTGAACAGGGAGAGCATCAGAAAACCTCATCGTCACTGGACCACTTCGTTGCGCCTGATTGAATCTTCAACATCGTCGCCATGAGGCTATCTCTAAATCCTGGATCGTCGAGGAAAATTCTCATTGGATCATCTTCGTTCACCCTCTTCAGATTGAGTATGAATTGTGTAAAGATTTCCGAGACCGTCGTCCTTTGTCTTGTAGCGTAAATCTTCGCATATTCTATAAGGTCTTGATCCATAGTGACGTTGATCTTTCTTTTGGGCATAGCGATTGGCGCCTCCTGAAACCATACCTCTAATATACGCCTATTATGTGGCTAAATCAAGGACGGAAACATGACAGATGGACTATCCAACTTTACAACATATTGGTCAATTTGGAACCGATAAAGATGTGATAGATATGTCTAACCGGGTAATGATGTCTGCCCAGGCGCTTTTCGACGTGACACCACCAATGGACCGGGAGATAAATTGCTGATAGCCGTCATCACAAAGAACTGCATTATTTGGCGCGAACAGGAAATCATGGCCAGTTTCGACCAGAGCATCTGTAACATTTGCCGAGCTAAGGTCATGTTTTATATATTTAATCAAAAGACTTAGGAGAAAGATATAATCCAACATGAATCAACCATCCTATGAAATTTGTGCCAGAATTCGTATCCCGGTAAGTCAAGAAGAAGGTGAAATCGTAGATGTATTTGAAACTCAAAATGGTGACTGGGAATACACAGTGATTTGTAACGATGGGCGAGAAGTTACCGTCTATGAATCAGAAATATCCTGCATCTGTTCAAGATGACGAGGGGGATGTTACAAATCTGATCCAAAGTTTAGGGCCATGTTGTTCGGTATAGTCCAATGACATTTTATTTTGTCTCAAAAATCCAGAAGGAATGAGCTGAAGGGGCTGATTATAGGAAGCGGAGGAACCCCCAAAAGCTAACGAAATATCTTTGGGAGTGGTGGCAACCATGGCGCAATTACTGTAATAAATAGCCATTTGCCTGGACATGATCCTGGGAAGTTGTCCTGGCCTATCTTCTTGGACGTTCTCCGTAGTTTCTTGAGCCTCTTTGTCTATCTCTCATTCCTCCTTGGATCTGACCATCTAATACCACTTTAAACTCATTCAAAACATGATACCGCTGGAAAAAAGAAGCCACAAAGAATATAGTCCCGCATAAAAAGGCAGCGTTTAATTTATTACCGAACGAGAATAACTCATGGATTCTTTGAGTAGACGTCTTCGTCTTTTCTTAATCGTGATGTCATCGATCATGGTCGTTTCTGCTATTGGGCTTATGAGGATATCAAGATAACATCTCAGCTCAAATCCAATTTGTCGGGAGGATAACTACTAATGGAGATAAGCACTGATTCTTTTTCATACATCGTTGATAACCTGTACGACGGTTTGTACGTTGTTGATAATGACCGCACGATAACCTACTGGAATAAGGCTGCTGAGCGAATATCCGGATTCAGCGCCGAAGAGGTTGTTGGAAGAAAATGCTCGGATAACATACTGACTCATGTTGACGCAGAAGGCGAAAGTCTTTGTCTTGGGAATTGTCCCCTAGCCAAGGGCATTCAGGATGGAGCGCCTCGGGAGGCTGAAGTTTACATGCATCACAAAGATGGACACAGAGTTCCGGTGTCGTGTCGATTTGGAGTGATGAGGGGCGCCGATGGCAAGATAATGGGAGGAGTTGAGTTATTCACAGACATCACAGGCAGGGAAGCTCGGGAAATCAAAATCAAAGAACTTGAAAAAATGGCCATGCTTGACAGGCTGACTCAACTTCCCAACAGAAACTTCATTGATAAGCAAATCGAAAGACGATTTGAGGAACTCCGACTTCACGGGATACCTTTTGGGGTTCTTTTCATGGACATAGACCATTTTAAGAAATTTAACGACACATACGGTCATGACGTCGGTGATCTTGTCCTAAAGTTTGTCGCCAAGACCATGACTGGCTCTACCCGCTCTTCTGACGTGTTCGGTCGTTGGGGCGGAGAAGAGTTTATAGGGATATTATTAAATCTAACCAGAGAGGATTTGGAAATTCTAGCCAATAGAGTGAGGTTTCTTATACAAGATTCTTACATTATCCATGGGGATCAGAAGTTGAACGTCACAATTTCCATCGGAGCGACTCTAGCTAAAGCCGAGGATACGACCGAGAGCCTTTTGAAAAGAGCGGACGAGCTTCTATACCAAAGTAAATCGGACGGAAGAAATCGTGTGACTGTGGGTTAGACAAAAAAAGCTGCGCTGTGATAAGTGCGGGGGGCGCCCGTGACTAGTTTGGCCAACTTTGACTCTGGCATAGTCATGTCTCTACGGGAAAGCAGTTTAAGGCGAAAGGATATTGGGGCGCTTTCCACTTAGATTCTTCTCAATCTCCCGTAATCCTTCACTTTGTCGAAGGATCTTTCCGGGACCTAAACTCTTACCCTCAGCAGCCTCAAATTCGGCCACCTTACTGCGCATTTTGTTCAACTCATCGATAAGCTCTTGGTTTTGCCTTGGTCTTGCATGAAGGAAAACCTCGGAGTGGAAAACCATTGATATACTAAAATAGGATTTTCCACTCGATTTAAGGTTTAATCACTATCCAACACGGAACGCGACTGGTTCAGGAGTTCCTCTATCGCAAAAGGCTTATGCAAAAAGCCCTTAACAGGAGGATGGATCTCCTTATGTAACTCATATTCCGGAGCATAGCCACTGGCTATAAGCACTTTGACTGATGGGTCGATCTTTACCAGTTTCATCAGACAGTCTCTGCCGGACATCTCCGGCATGAGAAGATCCAGAACCACCAGAGATATTTCTTCTCTTCTGGACCGATAGATTCCAGGGCTTCTCTTCCATTGGCGGCCATAATGACCGTGTAACCAGCGCTTGACCCTTTTGGGCTGTTGTCTGCGACAAATTGGTTTCAGAAGGCGCTCCGAAGAGTTCGTTAACCAACCGATTCCCTGTGATAACTCGGCATTCCGGATCGAGACCTATCCAGACCATTGCTGGAATGGCGTTCAAAATGGTTGAGAGTTCCTCTTTTCGCTGACGTAATTCCTCCTCAATCCGCTTCCGTTCGGTGATTTCGGAGATAACCCCGACCGTCCCCGTATGATTTCCTTTCGCATCTTTGATACCCCTCGGGATGATAGCGGCCAATAACTGAGTCCGACATGTAGCAGTTGGCCAAGCCCTTGTCAGTCCGGCGAATGATATCCCTGCATAGTCGGCAGAAGTTGCTGGGCCTGGTTATCGGCTTGCCGTCGGTATGCGTGATGATGGAGGCGACTCCAGCGGCTTGGGCAAACTGGTCCTGTAGCCTCTGAATGTCCTCAATATTGAAAAGCTCATCGAACTCGATGCAATTGGCCTGGTCCAGCGGACCAGTTAGAGCGACAATGCGTTTTTCGAGAAACTCTTCCGCTTTCTTGCGGTCCGTAATGTTGGTGATATGTCCGGTCCAAACCACATCACCATTATCCATTTGGGTTGGACTGGATTCAACTCTTATCCAGCGGATGTCCCCCCTGAACTATGGCTCGGCCTTCCCAATTGGACAAAACTAATTTGTGAAACAATTCAAAATAAAATGAATTAACAGAAATTGTTCCCTAAAAATCGACCACTATTCGGTTTTACGGTTCACACGTTACCGTGTTAGAGTCGGACTTTTTGCATGCAAATATGTAAGGCGCAGACTTATCTAATCCAATATTATTACTTTCTGCAATTTCAGAAAAATTGTGATACTCGATGGTTAAGTCTAGGCTTACATAAGCCAAGATTGGCGTCAAGAGAAGATCACATTGTCCTTTAAATCCCAGACCACCTCTGCAATGACAGCGGTAACCAGAGGCGCCCAACAAACCAACTGATAAGTCTCTTCAATCCTTCGATACCCCCCGACCGTGTTCCATGGCGCCCGCCTCTTAATCTTCATCAATAATCTCCCGGATCTTCTCGATGAGTTGTGGGGTATCAAACGGCTTAGCGATAAGCCCTTTAGCCCCAATCTCCTTCAAATCCGCCTCGATTTCAGAGTTAAAAGCCTCACTTGCGATAAGGACCCTGACATTAGGGTCCAATTTCCGTAAAGCTTCGAGACACTGTTTCCCGCTCATCCAAGGCATTAGAAGATCCATGATGACCAGTCTAATTTCCGCCCGATGTTTTTCATAAAGATTTAAAGCTTTTTTACCGTTGAATGCTTGGATCACAGTATAATTGGCGCGATTCAACGTTCGTCCTGCTAGTTCAAGGAAGTCAGGCTCGTCGTCAACCAGGAGTATCGTTTCACCCTGGCCCCTAGGTGGTTTTTTCTTCTCAGAATATTGTTCTTCATAGACTTCCTCAATCGCCGGAAAATAGATCCTGAATGTTGTGCCTTTAGATGGCTTGCTGTCACAAATAATTATTCCACCATGCTGTTCCACTATTCCGTATACCACCGAGAGCCCAAGTCCTGTTCCCTTACCTGGTCCTTTGGTGGTGAAGAATGGTTCAAAAATATGACTTGCTGTCTCCTTATCCATACCGGTACCAGTATCTGACACTTCGATCAGAACATATCTTCCAGGTCTTACGATAGTGTGGAAGCTGAAGTATTCCTGATCTAATACGATGTTCTTTGTTTCTATGGTTAGACTGCCGCCATCCGGCATGGCGTCGCTTGCGTTTATAGCAAGGTTCATCAATATCTGGTCAATTTGATTCGGGGCGGCCTTTATTGTCCAAAGATCATCGGCCAACAAGAGATCGATTTGTACCGTCTTGGGTATGGATCGGCTGAGCATGGACCTAGTCTGCACAACAAGCTTGTTTAGAGCAATAGGTTGAAGTTCTATGGGAGTTTTTCGACTGAACACCATCATCCCTTTAATCAGTTCAGCGCTACTATCAACGGCTTGCTTTATTATTTCCACGTCATGTTTGAAGTTCTCCGGGAGATCTGCGTTGAAAAGCATCAACTCCACGTAACCGCCAATAACCTGGAGTTTATTGTTGAAGTCATGCGCAAAACCGCCGGCAAGGGTCCCTATCGCTTCCATCTTCTGGGCCTGGAAAAGTTGTTCCTGTAGCTCGAGCTGTTTGGTCACATCATGTTTGACCGCCACGAAGTTGGTCAAATTCCCTGACTTATCGTAAACAGGAGAGATAGTAGCGTCTTCATGGTATTCGGTCCCGTCCTTTTTCCTGTTGATAAACCTGCCGAACCATACATTCCCTGCGTTAATGGTCCCCCAGAGATTCTTATAAAAATTATTATCCTGTTTATCACTCTTAAAGATATTGGGTTTTTGCCCTATAAGTTCATCATGACTATAACCGGTAATAGTCTCCTCGGCTGGGTTGATGTATTCAATTATCCCTGTAGCGTCAGTTATGATGATACCCTCCGCCGCATGGTCAACAGCTGCGATTAACCGTTGCTCTTGTTCCTCAACCCGCTTGCGGTCAGAGATGTCCTGGTAGGTGCCGGTAACTCTTAATGCTCTTCCGCCTGCATCCCTTTCCATAACCTTTCCCCGAGCCAAGACCCATTTATATTCCCCCGATTTGGACCTAACCCGGTACTCTGACCCGAAAGAATCCGTATGACCGGCCAGATGATCTTGTAATGCGCTTAAGGTGTGAGGTACATCGTCCGGATGGAGCAATGTTTGCCAAAAGTTGAGTGTGGGTTCGATCTCGTCCAGTCGGTATCCAATGATATTTGCCGCCTGTTCGTTTACGACTGCGCGACCCTGGAGTATATCCAGATCCCAGGAGCCCAGGTCCGCTCCTTTCAATACTAGATCCAGCCTTTCCTGAGTGTTCTTTGAGGCCTCCGCCGCTATAATTCTAGCGGTTTCGTCACTGAAAACCGCAGCGATTTCTCCTGAAGGCAGCTTGTATACGTAATTTTCTCTCCAGCGCTGTATCCTGTTGTCCTTGTATTTCTTAATTGGAGAACTCTCTGCGATACCGGTTCTCCAAACCCGCTGGAATACATTGAAGAGACCAAATTCTCTGACACTTGGGAAAACCTCGAGCACGCTTCTGCCGATAACCTGGCTTCGCGAAATTTGGTCGATTTCTTCGGCTGCTTCGTTGAAGTCCAGGAAGACGAAGTCCTCCCCATCTTTCTTGGCCCGGAAAATGGCAACCCCTTCACCTATCGCCTCGAATAGGGATCTGAACCTCTCTTCGCTTAAGAGCAGCGCATTTTCCAGAAGTTTGCTCTGGGTGATGTCGCTGACCGCAGTACGGATCACATGGCCACCGTTATCCTCCCCTTGCTGTTCAGCGGGGGAATTGATAAAGATGCTTTCGAGACGGGCGTAAAATGATGAACCGTCTTGGCATTTGAGGGTGAGAACACAAGAATGTTTCTCCTCATTCCCCAGCACGGCAAGGACATGCTGATCCCATTTTTCTAGGCACTCAGCAGCGACAAAGTTTCCAAACCCTCGTCCAAGTAACTTTGGACGGGGCGTTCCTAAGAGACTGCCGCCGGTCAGGTTGACATCTTTGATGATCCCCTTATGGTTCAGAGTAAAGTATGCGATAGGAGCGAAATCATAAAGGTCTTGGTACTTGTCCCTGGACTCAACTAATTCAAGCTGAACTCTTTTAAGTTCCTCATTTTGTAGCTCTAGCTCAATCTGATGGACATGGAGTTCGTGGATGATCATTTCAGGGGTTTGATCTTTGAGTTCAGGCGATAGAACCGGGGACTTGGTGAGTTGATTCTCAGCGGCTTCTCTCAAGGCCCTGTCGATATTAACATTGTCGTCCATGTCTGTTTTATCAGTCATTAGTTTAATTCCCTATAAACGTCCCGCGTGCGGGTCATTCCTAGTGAACGTTGTGGTCCCCCAATTCCTTGTTACATGGCCGCCATCATAGTTAATCTCAACTAGAATGTCGCCCTATTTCTGAATAGCGGCCTTTAGAATCACAAAATTTCGCTGCCGATAATAGGGTCGAATTTCAGCCGGCAACAGTGAGCCGAGCTTCACCGAATAGTCCCTTGGTGACAACCACTGACGGATTGCCGGTCACGTATCGTTTGTTTCCTGGCAATATATATGAAGGCCATACCCTGATCTCGATGGTTGAGGAAATCAGGAAGGCCCATGAGGTGGGAAACGTGCTTCTAGTGGCTGACC
>CAJBEZ010000023.1 GCA_903952205.1 uncultured Desulfomonile sp.
AAAATCTCGAAAGCTATCTTGTCGGAGTCCCATTTGGCTTTCCCAAAAAACTTATAGATGTTTGCGAAGTGTTCCGATTCATGCGCCCCGGTCGCAAGGATGACCTGACTGACCGTGTGTGTTCCCACCGTGAGTACCCATACTGTGATCAATATAGCAAAATGTCTCATACTAGGCGCTGTAAAACAATCGCAAAAACGGATCTTGTCAATTCCGAAAGGTTGTGGCAAATTCTTCTTGGTCATCGGCGTTCCCCTTCCCATGTGTTTTTCGCAAAACGGGTATGGCAGGAACGCCGATTGTTTGCAACATATTCTTCTGCAATCTCAAACTATTAACTCAATAATGGCAAAACTATAGTATTATTATCATAATCACACTTCCATTTGGAGAGAATACCGATCATTCTCAAAAGATCCACTGTGTAATTCGACATCCATTGTTTTCTCGACCCAAGTGCATTAAGGTGTTTAAGAAACTGTCAGGTGAATTCGCGTACAGACAGTGAAAGGATCCCCAGAATGCAAAATCCAAGCGTTAAAGAGCAGGCTCGGCAGCTTTTGGACGACCTGCCGGATTCAACAACGTGGGAAGACCTGATGTATCGAATCTATGTGCGACAGAGCATCGAAAAGGGGTTACACGACAGTGACATTGGCGAAACGGTCGATGTGGAAGAAGTCCGAAAGAAATTTGGATTATCCGCATGACGGTCCATTGGACAGTTAGCGCTATTGAGAGTCTCACCAACATATATGCGCACATATCTCTGAACTCACCAGTATATGCTCGGGGAATGGTGGATAAGATTACAAGACGTTCAGTCCAAATTGGTAACCATCCTTTTTCAGGTCGTAGAGTGCCAGAATATGACAACACGGATATTCGCGAGATCATCGAAAGGCCTTATCGCATCATATACAGAATAAAGACCGATCAAATTGACATTCTAGCCATAATCCACAGCGTCCAGCTATTGCCCGACGAGATATAAACCGATGGATCCGTTATAATAGCATCTGTAGTTAGGACAAAAAATAATTTTCAGACGTCAGCAAGCACAATATAAGTCACCACGTCCAGAGTATTTTTGATGTGGGTGAACTACTACCAGCGGCAAGTGTAACAAAATATTTGACAGTTGGCGGAGAAAAACTGGGATGTCCGGTATGAGCTGCTCAAACAGACCTTGTGCGTGATCATTTCCGTTGGATACCGCAATTGCCGTTACCAATAATTTTTTCAGTTTGAATTTTCTCCAGCATCAAAAATTGGAATATTTTTGGAACATGTGTCATATATTACTTTGCCATCACTGATGTTCACTCGGTGAAGCCTCGCAATGTCATGTTGTCCGCCTTCCTAAGACTCGCCATGCCAGTTTGCATTTTACGAAAACCAAATCTTCTGTAAAAGTCTTCTTTACCGGGATACTATGATCAAAAAGAAAAAGAAACGTTTACAAGAAATGCTTGACGAAATAATTGACGCCACTGAAATAGCTTCGGGTATCATCTGTTGGGTTAAACTGACTAGATATTGACGAGCAGGAGTATTGATATGAACAAAGGGAATTTCACCATACGCCGGATGAACCGAAACGAAATCGACATGGCCATTGACTGGGCTGAAACAGAGGGCTGGAATCCTGGAAGACATGACGCTGAGTGTTTCTGCGCTGCGGACCCGAATGGCTTTCTCCTAGGACTGTTGGATAACGTTCCCGTAGCAATGGTTTCTGCTGTTGCGTACGGACAGGCCTACGGATTCATGGGTTTTTACATAGTAAAACCCCAATGCCGTAACACAGGTTATGGATTGCAACTGTGGGAGACAGGCCTGGAATATCTGGGAAGCCGCAACATCGGGCTCGACAGCGTCCGACCAGATCTTGTTTCCTATAAGAAGCCTGAGTTCAAACCTGCTTATACCAACTTTCGTTTCAAGTGGGTCAAGGACAAACAATTCAACACTGTCCCTGAGATAATAAGTCTTACCGACATTCCTTGTTCCACCCTGGCCGAATATGATCATGAGGTTTTTACTTTCAATAGAGAAGACTTCCTGAAATGCTGGATAAGCCGCCCCAACACAGTGGCTCTGGGAATCATAAACGGTGATAAACTATCGGCATACGGTGTAATCAGGGAATGTAGAGAGGGTTTTAAAGTCGGCCCACTTTTTGCGGACAATAAAGATTTCGCAAGGCATTTATTCAATGCTCTTACGAGAAATGTAGAAATTGGAGCCTCCGTATATCTGGACACCCCTCAAGTAAACACAGACGCTGTAAGGTTGGCTGAGGACTATGGTATGACGGAAGTATTTCGGACCACGAGAATGTATAATAGGAAAAAACCGACATTGCCGTTGCACAAGTGGTTTGGGGTGACGAGCTTTGAACTGGGATAGTTAAAATGTGAGAGCCAGGAGAATTTTGAAAAAGTAAAGCCAGCTCAAGAATCCATGAACAGGGCAAGAACTTTGGTGTGAAATTTGAGGTTGTTAGAAATGTCGCTTTCTATAATCTTGATGCGATTATCTCGGTGGGGCGCCGGGTCAAATCGAGAACAGAAAATCATTGTTGACATAATTACTATTTTTCTTGCTGCTGATAATTTGTCTTTGACAAAAGACACATAGATGTATATACATGTAGTTAGCAATAACGAACTCGCTGGAATAAGCATATTATTGAATTAGCCGATGAAACAAGATGATCCAAAAGAACACAAGGACTGTATTGACATGAATCTCGCAAGAGATATGGGTCGAACTTGCGTTTGTTTCAACATGCGTAAAGCCACACGATTTATAACCCAATTTTATGACAGTGAACTCAGATCCACTGGCCTGAGAGTCACACAGTTGAGCCTGATAACCGCCATAAGGGTGCTGGGGCCGATATCCTTCAAGCGCCTGTCTGAAGCTGTCGGGATGGATCAGACGACTCTGAGCCGAAACATTGGCCTTTTGCAAGAAAAGGGGTTGGTAGAGTTGGAGTCTGGCGAAGATCATCGTTCGCTCAAAATTTCTCTTACGCAGTCAGGACATGAAGGATTAAAACAGGCGTATCCTCTGTGGAAAGCAGCGCAGGCGAAAATCGTCTCTAAGATTGGTTCGGACAATTGGACGTCCGTGCTGGAATCCATGAGTTTGATGATGCGCAAGTAATATTTTTTTGCTTCATTTGATGTATATACATCTAATCTAAGGAGATCAAATGAATCGTAACGATCACGACGAGAAAACTCAAACTAGCGCCGAAAGGTTTACCATTGGAACTATGCCTCCCACGCCAATAGCTGACCTGCTTGGCTTCTCTCTGGTATCGATGAAATATGGAGAAGTGGTTATGGAATTTGAGGCCGGCCCGCAACACGCAAACCCTATGGGCACATTACACGGGGGAGTTCTATGTGATCTGGCCGATCTGTCCATGGGAGCGGTTTACGCCACTACTCTCGGAGAAGGAGAATCATTTACCACACTGGAACTAAAAATCAATTTTCTAAAACCTTTCTGGACAGGAAAACTCAAGTCAGTCGCCAGACTTGTAAAGCGGGGCAAGACTGTCGGCATGACTGAATGCGAAATCTTTGACACCAAAGAATCTTTAGTGGCAAAGGTCAGCAGCACTTGCATGACATTACAGGGCAACAAAGCCAGCGGTCGATGATTATAAGGGAGGACAACACATGATTAGTAGAAATCATCCGGATGTTAACTGGTTTTACGAAGAACTAGACAAGGTCTCGACGCCAAGAACTCTAACGATACTAAATTCTGAAGATATTCGCGATTTGTGTTTGAAAAATGGCGCAGATGATGTTGGATTTGTGGAGATTGACAGGACTGCGTTAGGCGGACAGAAGGAGGGAATTCTTGAAGCTTTTCCTCTAACCAGGTCAATAATCAGCCTTGCGTTCAAGCTTAACAGGGAACCATTACGCACATCTTGCCATTCTTTGACCAGTTTGGAATTCGCACATGTCTGGGAGCATGCGAACAGCTCGGCCAGACAGTTGGTTAAACACCTTCAGGCGATGGGAGTGGCGGCTCTGAACCTGTCGGCGGGTTTCCCTTATGAGGTGGATCGTTGGCCTGGGAATACTTTTATCGCCTCAGACAAGCCGATTGCAGTAGAAGCGGGGCTTGGGAAAATGGGTCTCAACAGGCTCGTATTGCACCCGGTTTTTGGTTCCAACATTGTCTTGTGTACTATCCTGGTAGCCGCCGATTTTTCTCAATACAGTATTGGTATTGAATATAATCCTTGCATTAGATGCAAGCTCTGTGTGGTCGCCTGTCCTGTTGGGGCAATTAAGGCGGATGGAACCTTCGATTTCAAGCCTTGTTTCGCGCACAACTATCGAGAGCGTTCAGCCGGTTTTCTGGACTGGGTTAGATATCTGACTGACAGTCAATCCTTCAAAGATTATCGCCAACGCATGACTGATGCCGAGACTATTTCAATGTGGCAAAATCTATCGATTTGTCCTCAGACCAGATGTGATCGGTGTGTTGCTGTATGCCCCGCCGGAAAGGAAAACATAGGTGAATATCTAACCGACACAAGACAATATCTGGACCGTACCGTCAAAAAAATGCGTGCGAAAAAGGAGACTGTTTACGTGATGCCTGATTCAGAAGCTGAATCTTTCGTTAAAACCAGATTTCCACACAAGACTGCCAAGAGGATAGGAAGTTGATCTCTGACTTGCAAAGCCTAGGTGTGTCCAAACATTACCTCGTTAAACCCTTATTTTAACCCGACTGATATCTATGCTAGGACGAAGCAGGATGGATGCCTGGGGCAGAAGCGTATCAACGAATCAGGCGCCTGCACGGTGCGTTGGGTATAAAAGATTGGGGCTAACGAGAAGGTCGATAGCTGATATATGGTTGCCGGCAAATTCTAGACATGGACACGAAAAAGGGCTCGGATTGGTCGGCGTTGTGAACATTCATTTAAGGAGGAAGCATGATCAGGCAGGTTGAATATTTCGAGAGGCCCGGCCGGGAAAACACGTCCCGGTGTTTGCAAATTGTTTCGGAGCTTTGGAAAGAAGGGTTCTCGCATCTCGTGGTGGCGACCACTGCGGGAGAGACTGGCTTGTTGTTCGCCAGGAAATTTGAAGGCAGGGCGGTCAATATGGTTGCGGTTACCCACAACGTTGGCTATGCGGGTCCAAATCAGGATGAGTGCTCTTCTGAAGCGAGGCAAGAGTTGACCCGTCTTGGTGTCAAGATCTTCACTGGGACCATTCTCACGCGAGGAATAGAAGCCTCTTTCATGAAAAAACATCAGGGCGTCTATCCAGGATACATCGTCGCCCAAACGCTCAGACTCCTCGGCCAGGGCATAAAGGTTTGCGTTGAGATCGTGGTGGAAGCCTGTGACGCAGGCCTTATACCAGAAGGGGAAGATATTATTGCTGTCGCCGGAACCGGAAAAGGAGCGGACACTGTGGCCATAGTCCAGGCACATCCATCAGACCGATTCCTTGACGTTCGCATCAGGCAAATTCTTGCCAAACCCTTGTGACGCTGTGGCGTCTCACGCGGAATTAAGGAGTTTCTTGACGTTCGCAGATCCATTGGCCTCATTCAAGACATCGATCGAAGATTATCTTTCGCCGGCTGTTTTAAGCGACAAGCCCGTTCACTCTGCAAGCTCAAAACGAAACCGTGTTGCGTTGTATGCGCCGACCCAAAAAGAAAAACCCCAGCGGGGGGATGCCGGGGCTAAGGTTCTCATCCTGTAGGGAGAGGCTTCTAAGGGCGATTAAAGAATGTAAAACTTCTACAGTCCTGAAATAATTTATTCCGAAGAATGCCATTGAGGATGCTTGCCTCATATTCCGGTCAAAGAATATCGAGGTAGCGGGAAATGCACGCACTTCAAGAATGTCAGGAGTCACTTGGCGGTGGCGGTTACATCCTTTATTGACTGGGGATCGCCGTACATATTTATAAATTTTACCTTGTCAGCTCACTAGTGTCCCAACGTTTACAGAAGATATTCTGTTAAGAGATTGTTTGCATTAGATAAAAACAGCTTTATGTTGATAATCGATTTGAAATCCACCCGATCGATGAGCCATCCTCGGATAAAGATTCCTTGGGGGTTCGATCGTGAACTTAGGAAAACTTGTTTTTTCTCAGGTGATGGAGTTTCTTCCTCTCCATATCTTTCGCCAATGCGTAGATAGATACAGCGGCAACTACAAGGTCAAGGAGTTCACCTGTCTCGATCAATATTACAGCATGGCATTTGCTCAGATTACCTATCGGGAAAGCTTACGG
>CAJBEZ010000024.1 GCA_903952205.1 uncultured Desulfomonile sp.
ATTTGTCGATCTATGATCTCGTCTTCCATATATCCGGTGATTTCGGAATACGCAGGGTTTACATATTTCACTTTTCCTTCAGCGTCGGTGACGATAACAGCTTCCGCCGCCTGATCAACAGCCGATGTCAAGAGAGCCTGGTCCTCCCTGTAACGCTTGCGTTGTATACCTAACGCATAATACCGGGCTATTCGCTCAACGGCTGCGATGTCTTTTTCGTTGTAGTCCCTGGTCGAATTGGCCAAGGCTATCTGGCCTACGAGTTTGTCATCCAGGTTGACGGGAACCGAAAGGAAACTTCGCAAAGGGACATGACCTTTGGGCAGCCCCTTGGAAGCGAGGTGTTCGGCAGGATTGTTCGTAAAGAATGACCGTCGTGTGTTTAGTGAATGACCCCATAGCCCCCGATATCGACCATCTGTTCCTAGCGGGAATCGGGCCGGTAGTGGTCCCTCCATCGAACACGCCGCCCCGAACATTTCAGTGAGGGTAAGGGCGACCTGATCACCTGTCGCAGGATCGGTTTCATTCACATAACAGTGTGCGCTATTCGTCAGGGATCGCGCCTTTTCCCCAACAACTTCGGCCAGGTCTCTAATTTCGGAAAGTGGCGACAAAAGCGGTTCAAACATCGCTGATATTGCGGAGCTGATTTCAAGCTCGCGACGGAGATCGTCCTCGTTCCGCTTGCGCTCGGTAATGTCGGCGACAGCCATACGGATCTCGTAGGCGCCTTCGGTGAGATCCCCCTGTTTGTTAGACGCCTCTATACGGATGTTTTCGAGATGGGCGAAAAAAGACGAACCATCCTCACGTTGGAGCGTGAGATCGCAAACCTGCTTCCGGTCATTCTTAATCGTAACCATCATACAGCGATACCACTGGTCCTCGCTCTCAGAAGCGACAAAGCGCCCGAAACGCTTATTGATCAATTTGGGACGAGGTAACCCGAGGAGTGAGGCGCCTGTGAGATTCGCCTCAACAATCAGGCCCTCGCTGGACAGGGTAAAATATGCAACGGGAGAGAAATCATAAAGATCCAGGTACTTGTTTTTGGATTGTTCCAACGCGAGCTGAACTCTCTGTAGCTCGTCATTCTGGATCTCCAGCTCAGTCTGATAGACATGGAGTTCATGTATGACCGCCTCAGGGGTTTTGTTCTTGAGTTCCGGATGTAACAGCGGAGACTTGCCGAGTTGATCCTCAGCCGTTTCCCCCAGAGAGTTTTCGGCATTAACATTCTCGTCCATGTAAGGTTTGTCCGTCATTAATCTACATCCTTATGAACATTGCTCTAGCGTGTCATCTCAAGGCTATTGAATTTTTGAAGTCCTATTTGGCCGACTTCATAACTGAAGAAAGTGTAAAGTCCCCCAATTCTGTGTCCATAGCATTCCGGATCGTTTGCGCTATTTTCTGCCGCCTGATGGGTTTGTAGATAACTGTTTGAATGCCGGCCAGTTTCGACTCTGAATCTGAAACGACCTGGCTCACGCCCGAGCAAAGAATAATGGGAATGCCTGGACGTATAGAACTAAGCTCCTTAGCCAGCTCAATCCCAGTCATTTTGGGCATTGTAAGATCGGTAATCACCAGGTCGAATCTTCGGGGATCCCGTTGAAATAGTTCCAGCGCCTCCTCCGGATTACTTGAACATGTGACTTCGTAGCCCAGTCGTTTCAATTGTCTCTCATACATCTCGAGGAGCTGATAGTCGTCATCCACAATAAGGACATGCTCTTTCCCCGTTAGGTCAATATTAGTCTGGGTATCTTCTTTAGCCCGAGGTTGCTCGTTCTCGATGACAGGAAGGAAGACATCGAAAGTGGATCCTGTGCCCGGCTCACTATTGAGGGTTATGGCGCCATTGTGTTTTTGAACTATTCCATGCACCACCGACAAACCCAACCCTGTTCCTTTGCCGGCCTCTTTTGTCGTGAAGTACGGGTCGAATATCTTCTCGACAATTTCCAGAGGAATTCCACTGCCGGTGTCAGCTACAGTCAACCTTAAATGCTTTCCGGGGACAAGAGGAGGATTCTTTCCTGTGAAATCTGCGTCAAGCTCCACTTCGGCCAACTCCACCGATATGATCCCTTTACCATCCTTGATGGCATGCGAGGCGTTTACGCACAAATTCATCAACACTTGGTGGATTTGAGTAGGGTCACCAAGAATTTTTCCGAGATCCGGCTCGATTTTCTGATTAATCTCAATTGTAGATGGTATGGCCCCTCGCAAGAACTTCAAGGCCTCTTTCAGCAGGGGGCTCAAATCAAGTGTTGTTATTTCGGTTTCGCCGTGGCGGCTGAACGCGAGGATTTGTTTCACCATATCTCCTGAACGTCGCGCCGCTTCCATGACTCTTTCCAGGTTGGAACGAGCCCTACTGTCTGGGGGCATGTCTAGCATAGCCAGTTCAGTGAATCCTGTTATAGCGAAAATAACATTGTTAAAATCGTGGGCGATGCCGCCGGCGAGCGTCCCAATGGCTTCCAGTTTTTGAGCCTGAACAAGCTGATTCTGGAGTTCCACTTCCTTTGTCACATCTTGCGTCACCTGCACATAGTTGACTATTTTTCCGTGTGAATCCCTGACCGGCGATATGGCGCCTTCTTCATATACTAACGAGCCATCCTTGCGCCGGTTGACGATGCGCCCGTTCCAAACGTCCCCACCGGAGACTGTGGCCCACAGATTGTCATAAAACGCTTTGTCATGTTTTCCGCTCTGCAACAATTTTGGGTTCTTTCCAAATACCTCGGACATCGTGTATCCGGTAATCTTTTCAAACGCCGGATTCACGTATTCGATGGTTCCATCAGCGCTGGTTATAACGACACTTGCCGCAGCCTGCTCAATCGCTGTGAATAAGCGTGCCTTTTCCTGTTCCGTCTTCAGACGCTCCGTGAGATCACGTGCGAACACCAGGGCTCCGTCCTCATTCTCATAGCGGATTGGGACTGCGGAAACCTCGACAGAAACTATGGATCCATCTTGCCGTATGCATTTCTCTTCTCGACCAGGGACCGGATTCTTCGCTACATTCAATTGGTGGATTCGTTGTTTTACGGCTTCCTGATCGGAGGGGTGAAAGTGTTCGCCAACCGGGGTCCCCAGGAGGCTATCTGGTGAATCAACTCCGAATAACTCCTGGGTAGCCTTGTTCACATAAGTAAAACAACCTTTTGTCTGGACAAAGATCGCGTCGGGAGCCGATTCTATGAATGACCGGAACCGTTTCTCGTTTTGCCTCAATTCCTCTTCCACCCTCTTGCGTAAGATTATTTGTCCGATATGCTCGGCGATGGCCTTGATCAGGTTCCTTTCTTCTTTGAGGAAAACTCCTTCATCGCTTTCTGGTCTTTGTTCAAGGTAACCGACCTCAACAAAACCAGCACGCGATCCATCGACTATTATCTCCTCGGATTGTTTGAAAACGCAGTTCCTATGGCTGCTTGTTTTGAACTCTTCACCGCCTACGCTGATTCTGGCGCATGTAACTTCAGGGTAGCGCCAGGCTGTCGGAATAAGATCGACAATGTTTTGAAGGATCTGCGGCTGTGAAAGTCCTTGAATATGAATAAGTTCGGAAATCCGATTGAGGCAATTAAGCTCTTTGACCCTTTTGGCGAGACTGTGTGTCTTCTCCTCCAAAGACTTCTGAAGCTCAATGTGTTGAGTGATATCAGTAGCTACGGCGAGAAATGCGGGTTCATCTTTCCACAGAATACTTGACGATTGGATATCGAGCCATTTCAATGATCCATCTTTACAGATGATCCTGCAAACATATCGATGGCGGGATGTGGCCGGCCCGGTACGGTTTTCGTAATATTTGCGGATCATCTCCTGATCATCCGGGTGAATCACTTTTTCGAACAGAGATGGTAAGGACGACCATTCCACATGAGAATAACCAAACATTTCCACGCAAGTCCGATTAAGAAACTCAAACCTGCCGTGTCGGATCAACAGATAGGCCTGGTTACTTTTGTCAAGCATTTCCAGGAGCCTTAGAGATGAGTTTTCTATTGATCCCCAGGCTTCAGGCCCGATAGTTTCTTCAAATTCCGTCACGCGCCGCCGCATATCATTAAGTTTGTCAATTAGTAGATCTTTTGTGCTGTGTCGGTCCCGCATGGCAAGATTCCTTGATAGTGACATTGGGCGCCAATCATGAATGGCACAGGATGACTAATCTATTCGCCGTCACTTAACGGTCGAATCCTAGTTAATTTTCCTGAGCACACATCATGCCAATTCGTACGTTATGCTCTAGAATAATTAAGACAGCAATGTTAATAAGGGTTATCTTGGCGTGATTACATTATAAGTAACGTAACAGGAAGGCAGTTGAAATCCATTAAGTGACCATATTCGGGCGCCATTTTATGGGAATTGGAAATAAGGCTTACAAATAGTGACTAAATTGATATGCTCAAAAATGGACACAAAGAGTTCTCTTTGACCGTTATTGGTCACTGATGCCAAGCTTGACCATGTGACGGCCCAGGGCGGGTCGTGACATCCCAAGCAGACGAGCTGCC
>CAJBEZ010000025.1 GCA_903952205.1 uncultured Desulfomonile sp.
ACGATACGTTCTGATAGAAGTATCAGACACCGGTACCGGGATGGATAAGGAGACAGCAAGTCATATTTTTGAGCCATTCTTTACCACCAAGGCGTCGGGTAAAGGAACAGGGTTGGGGCTGGCAGTGGTATACGGGATAGTGGAGCAGCATAATGGCTGGATCATTTGTGATAGCGCGCCATCTGTAGGCTCGACATTCAAGATCTATTTCCCGGCCATTGATGAAGTCCATGAAAAAGAGTGTTTCGAGAAGAAAGAACCACCGAAGGGAAAGGGTGAAACCATACTATTGGTTGACGATGAGCCAGACATCCTTGAAATAATTGAACGCTTGCTGAATCGAGCCAATTACAGAGTGATCACCTCAATACATGGTAAAGACGCTTTAGAGCTTTATGAAAAACATAGGAAAGAAATCAGACTGGTCATACTGGATCTGCTAATGCCTGGGATGGGCGGGAAAGAATGCCTGCGGGCCTTATTTAGAATGGACCCGAATTCAAGAGTGCTCATGGTTAGTGGATATCATGAAGAGGGGATAACTGAAAAATTGCTGGATGCAGGGGCGAAGGGCTTTATATGGAAGCCGTTTGATGAGCCCCAACTCCTCGAGAAGATCCGTGCGATAATTGATGCAGAATGACCCTATTTTCAGTCTCTAACCTGGATACATCGCCTGTCCCGTTTTAGCGCCGGAGTCGAAACGCCATCGTTCATCCAGTTCTATCCTTCGAAAATTACGATTTTCTCAATACTTCCCCGCTGCGATATGATATGCATTTATTGGGATAATGTTTTCAAACTTTCCACCTCACCCAGGAGGTCCTCTTGTGCAAGACAAGACAAGACAAGACAAGACAAGACAAGACCCAGTAACAGATGAATTTGTGGACCTGCGATCGCGCGCGGAAGCCGCCATGCTGGAAAAGCCCATAGATCATCTTGATGTGTCTACACTACCGACCAAAGAACTCCAGGCGATCATCCACGAACTCCACGTCTATCAGACTGAGCTGGAGATCCAGAATCAGGAACTCAGAAGAATTCAACTCGAACTGGAACAATCCAAAAACAAGTACCTGGATCTTTATGATTTCTCTCCGGTTGGACATTTTACCCTGTCCAGCGTGGGCCTGATTGTTGAGGCGAATCTCACAGGCGCCTCACTCCTCGGGTTACCCCGTTCAAAATTGATCAACGTGCGTTTCGGGCGCTTTGTCGCTTCTGAGAGCGAGGACCAGTGGTATCGCTGCATGATGGGTACGATTAAACATGACCGGAAGCAGGTTTGCGATCTCACACTCAAACGTGAGGATGGTTCGTCTTTTTTCGCCCATCTCGAAAATATCCGTATCGAGGCGTCTACCGAACAGGGGGATCTCACCGAAGGCGTCTACGAGATCCGTATGGCTGTCGCTGACATTACCCAGCGCAAGGCCAACGAGGACGATCTCCGTCGCGAGCTGGAAATCAGCTCCGCAGTAGCGGCGATGTTTGAACCGCTTTTGTCACCACTTTCCGGAATTAGAGACCTGGCCAAAGTAGTCGGAGAAAAGGCGCGATCCCTGACGAATAGCGCACACTGTTATGTGAATGAGACCGATCCTGCGACAGGTGATCAGGTCGCCCTGACACTCACCGAAATGTTCGGGGCGGCGTGTTCGATAGAGGGACCACTACCGGTCCGATTCCCGCTGGGAACTGATGGTCGATATCCGGGGTTATGGGGTCATTCACTAAACACACGACGGTCATTTTTTACTAACAATCCTGCCGAACACCTCGCTTCAAAGGGGCTGCCCGAAGGTCATGTCCCTTTGGGAAGTTTCCTTTCGGTTCCCGTCACGCTGGATGGCGAACTCGTAGGCCAGATCGCCTTAGCCAATTCGACCAGGGACTACAACGAAAAAGACATCGCAGCCATTGAGCGAATAGCCCGGTATTATGCGTTCGGTCTGCAACGCAAACGTTACATGGAGAGCCAGGCTCTCTTGACATCGGCTGTTGATCAGGCGGCGGAAGCTGTTATCGTCACCGACGCTGAAGGAAAAGTGAAATATGTAAACCCTGCGTATTCCGAAATCACCGGATATATGGAAGACGAGATCATAGATCGACAAAT
>CAJBEZ010000026.1 GCA_903952205.1 uncultured Desulfomonile sp.
ATAGGATTCCTGGCATTACCCTCATATTGCACCTCCTGACGGTGCTTCTCACTTATCAAAATCTTGTCCCGTTGGCGCGGAAAATTTAGCCTCCCGTGAAAATAATCTCTCAAGTTCATCAAAGAGTGCGGAAAGTAAGTTACGTAATGGTGAAATAAGTTCACTGAACTTTTTTAGTTTCAATTTCGTGTTAACTGAGACTTTGGGATGAATCGCTCACGGGTTTTCCGGGGTGAGTTGTTTTGGCTATCAGGGCGCTTATGATTTACAGCGTAATCTCCTCTTTTTTGTCCGTCATCCTGCATCAAAAAAGGAACTATAACTGGTCATTTTCTCAAAGTGATTTTCGCTACACGGATCGACCATTGACCTGCTATTCTTGCTGACCAGCAGCCCGCTACATATTGACACATATATGATTAGGTATGGTGTGGCGTAATGAAAGACATCAGGAGCCTGCAGAAAATAACCGGAGTAATACTTGTTGCGTCATCGAGAAAAAATGTTACATGTTCGGCAAAAATACTCTTGACACACCGGATGACATGTTTTACTATTTGATTAATTAGGAAAATGGAGCAATATATGAGTCCCCATGAAAACGAACGGCTTCGATTAAAAGCAGAGGTATTCAAGGCCATGGGTCATCCTCTTCGTCTCGGAGTCATCGAGTACCTTCAAACAGGCGAAAAATGTGTCTGTGAAATTGTGGAACAAGTCGGCACCGAAATATCTAATGTGTCAAAACATTTATCGGTACTAAAGAAATCGGGAATAGTCGCAGACCGCAGAGAAGGCCTCAAAATTATGTATCGGCTTACCATGCCATGCGCTTTGGATTTTGCAAGGTGCGTTGAGAATGTCGTGATTAAGAGGCTTGAGGACCAACGAGCTGTAATGGTTGCCTAGGCTTCGAAGATTACCATCCCCTTTGAAATACGATAAGGCTTGAATTAGCGAACCATTCAGAATTCTTTGAGACAATATTTGGTGTTTTAAGCAAATAATAAAATGCTACAGCGAGACAAAGAAAAATTGCAGATGAAAGCAGACGTTTTTAAGGCGATCGGACAGCCAGTCAGTTTGGGGATTCTGGAATTGCTTCGGCTAGGTGAAATGCCGGTAGGACTCATCGCATCCCAACTAGGCGCCGATGTATGCGCCGTTTCAAAGACATAACTATCTGTATTAATTATTGTCAAAAAGAAAAAGGGAAGGGCCATGAATACAAAGTCAAACAATTCGGAAGGTCAAGAACAGTTTTTACACGAACTTGAATTTCAACTTGAGTCAAACGCTGAAGCTGATAGTGTCGCTTTGTCTGGTGATACTCTACGTTCCAAGATTATTTATCTTTTTTCCGGCACAGTTATTTTGGCGGCGTGGTGGCTTGTATATGAAAATCTTTTAACCTTTTCCAGATTCCTTACTTACCATATATTGCAATTAAGTGAGGGCACTCACTTTGGGGCAACGGTCGAGTTTTTTATATTCGAAGTGCCCAAGGTTTTACTTCTTCTCACGCTGATTGTATTCTTTGTGGGTATAATACGGTCATACTTTACCCCTGAACGCACACGAAGAATATTGGCCGGCAACCGTGAATCTGTAGGTCATGTCCTTGCTGGGGCGCTTGGAGTTGTAACACCCTTTTGTTCGTGTTCCGCCGTGCCGCTTTTCATGGGGTTTCTCACTGCCGGCGTGCCCCTTGGCGTAACATTCTCGTTCCTCGTCTCAGCCCCAATGGTGAATGAAGTCGCTCTTGTGCTTCTTTTCGGTCTATTCGGCTGGAAAGTGGCGGGCCTGTACACGGCGACAGGACTTTTCATCGCTCTAGTCACCGGGGTCATAATCGGTCGACTTCACATGGAAAGATACCTGGAAGATTGGGTCCTTGAACTGACAGCCGATAAATCCCGGACTGGGCAAATCTCAATGGAAGAGGACGATCTGAGCTGGAAGGAAAGAATCCAATTTGGTATCGACGCCGTTAAGGACATCGTTCTCAAAGTTTGGCCTTATGTAACTATTGGGATCGCAGTTGGCGCCGGTATCCACGGGTTTGTTCCCGAGAACTTTCTAGCGGGCATCATGGGAAAGGAAGCGTGGTGGGCAGTTCCAGTTGCAGTGCTGATAGGCGTGCCTATGTATAGCAATGCTGCGGGTGTCATTCCTGTCGTGCAGGCTCTCCTCAGTAAGGGAGCGGCATTCGGCACAGTGTTGGCTTTCATGATGGCGGTCATAGCAATCTCCACACCCGAGGCCATTATCCTGCGTAAAGTGCTTAAACCCAGATTAATTGCCGTTTTCATCGGGGTTGTGACAATTGGAATTATTCTGGTCGGTTATTTGTTCAACATGGTGCTGTAATTCCCAAGTATTTAGATATAAACGGAGAAAACACGGAAATGAATTCGGAAACAAAGATTACGGCGATTCGGCGCAGCGGCATTGAAGGAACCGTTGACGCCCCTTCACAGTCCTTGGCCGAACGTATCAGAGAGAGCAGCTTTGTGTCGTATTGGCAGGATGAATGGAAGCCTTTGGCCATTATCTCAGCGGTTTTCCTTATGTGTTACTACATCCCTGTAGGCAACCTCAGATTCGACAATGCCGTGATGGAGTCATTCTACCTTGTTAAGTGGTACGCCCAGGAACACGTGCTCCTATGTCTCGTTCCCGCTTTCTTCATAGCCGGCGCAATCGGGGTATTCGTGAGCCAGGAAGGCGTGATGAAATACCTTGGGCCGACCGCTTCCAAATGGATCGCTTATCCTGTCGCCTCGATATCAGGAACAGTGCTGGCCGTATGTTCCTGCACCGTATTGCCTCTGTTTGCAGGGATTTGGACTCGAGGCGCGGGACTCGGCCCAGCTTCGGCTTTCCTCTATTCAGGGCCCGCTATCAATGTTTTGGCCATTATCCTGACCGCAAGAATACTGGGCATTGAATTGGGAATAGCCAGGGCTGCGGGAGCGGTCGCATTTAGTGTTGTTATCGGACTACTTATGCACGCGATATTCCGCAAAGAGGAAGAGCAACGCACAGAAGAAACATTAGCCACAATGGGGTCTATGAACCTTGACGGACGCCCTTTGTGGAAGACTACAATATACTTCGCTTTCATGGTCGGTATACTTGTATTCGCCAACTGGGGAAAACCAGACATCAACACTGGCTTTTGGTACAGTATTTATTCGACCAAGTGGGTTATCACCGGGGCGCTGTCACTGGGATTCGCCGCAGTAATGGTAATGTGGTTCGGTGTTCCATTGTGGAAGATGGCTATCAGCGTTGCAGCGGTCGGAATTATCGGTTCGTTTTTCCCGCATGATCCTCTCGTGCCGTTTACCGCAGGGGTCATTGCTTTATCCGTGATGGCAACCACATCAGAAGGTGAGACTCAGGACTGGTTCAACGAATCCTGGGGTTTTGCCAAACAGATCATGCCGTTGTTGCTCTTTGGGGTCCTAATCGCCGGTTTTCTTCTCGGTCGGCCCGACAAGGAAGGGATGATACCGAATGAATGGATTTCCTGGGCTTTGGGCGGCAATTCAATCGGGGCGAACGCAATTGCTTCGGTAGCGGGCGCATTCATGTATTTTGCCACCTTGACCGAAGTACCCATTGTCCAGGGACTCATTGGCAGCGGGATGGGGAAAGGCCCTGCATTGGCGCTTCTTCTCGCCGGCCCTGCGCTTTCTTTACCAAGCATGTTGGTGATCAACAGTGTCATGGGCTTCAAAAAGACCTTTGTTTTTGTTTCGCTGGTATGTGTCTTGTCGACTATAGCCGGGATAATGTTCGGTTCCTTTGTCGACTAGTTTCTCAGAATTAATGATTAATCCAAAAAGGAGAATTGCATGAAAGTAGAAGTCTTGGGTGTTGGATGCGCCAAGTGTCACAAACTTGAAGAACTCGTCAAGGAAATAGTTCAAAAGAACAGCATTGACGCGGAAGTAATAAAAGTTGAGGACATCAAGGTATTTGGACAATATGGAGTATTTATGACCCCCGCCCTGGTAGTTGATGGTCAGGTTAAAGTAGCCGGTAAGATACCCAAAGAAGCCGAAATCCTGAAGTGGCTCTCAGCATGAAATTATCAATGGCTAAAATACATTTGAAAGATATGTCAATTCTTATATAAGGGAGGCTTTTTGGCGATGCGACGTTTTAATCTGACAATCATTATTACTCTTTTTGTTGGTCTATTTGGACTTTTGTCTCACGCAAACGCTCAAGACCCTAAAATCAATCTACAGGCGCTTCTGTCGAAAAAAGTCCCGATCTTATTAGAATTTGGCCGTGGCTGGTGTATACCCTGCAAGTACATGAAGCCTATACTGGACGAAATGGGCGCAGCCTACTCAGGAAAGGCCATTGTGGCCACAGTGGATATGGACGCGAACAAGGATCTGGTACGGGATTTTCGAATTCGAATGATGCCGACTCAGGTATTCATCGCGCCGGATGGGAAGGAATTCTTCAGGAACGAAGGGACCTTTGAGAGAGACCACATTATGCAGGTATTCACTAAAATGGGCGTTGCTCCACCTAACATGCAGGGCGCAGCGCCAGGGGCGCCGCCACAGGCGAGACAGGTTCGATAGACCTTGGCCCCGATCGCTCTTGGTTGCTTTATCGCAGAGATGGCTAGTTTCGTTTAAGATTTTATCACGACACTTTATTACTGCACTCATCACATAGGTGATGAGGACCAAAATACAAATACCTGGCGTCATAGAATTGGCGCCAGAAAAGAACCGAAATGAGGAGAGGTTTTAGTAATAATGGAATCATTATTTGCAATAGTTCAGCAGTGGGTCTCTTCCGGTAGTATATGGCTTGCGGCCGGCGGAGCGTTTGTGGGCGGGGCCTTAACCGCCATGAATCCGTGCGTGATCGTCATGGTGCCTCTTCTTATCGGGTTCATTGGTGGTATGTCCGAGGAAATGACTGCATGGAAGTCATTCCTCTATACGCTGGTTTTTATTGTAGGATTCAGCGTTGAACTGGCGGTCCTTTTTACTGTAGGTCTTGCCGCTGCGCCATTTTTGCAATCCGAGTATATGGTTTACGTGGTGGCGGCGATCTGCATCCTTTTGGGTTTGCATTTCATGGATCTTTTTCATTTCCAGCTTCCCATCTCACAGGATAAGCTTCCCCAATATACTGGCTTTATTGGTGCGGCTCTTTTTGGTTTTATGTTTGGGCTTGTATCGCTTCCCTGCACCGGTCCGGCCCTTATCCTTATAGTCAGCGTTATCCCAGTTAAAGGCGCTTTTTTCGGTGGGCTCATGATGCTGTTTTACGGCATTGGTCACTGTCTGTTGATCCTGGCGGTTGGGACATCAGCAGGGGCGGCTCGTCACCTTATTGGTTCCGCAAGGATGAATTCAGCCAACCTCAAGGTTAAAAAAGCGGCTGGAGCCCTGCTGACCGGGGTAGGCGTATACATCGGGGTTTCGACGATGTTTCCCGGCCTTGGAATAGGTATGTAGAGCATTGGTAATGGTTTAAAATGAGTCTACAACAAGAAGATCCTGTTCGTATTCGGGTCACTGATTGTGATGTTGGTATCTTAGGCCTGAAACAGGCCTTTCAAGAAATAGCCGAATCACACGCTGACATGAGCGAGGCTGAAATAGAGGACGCATTGATAGAGCGCTTAAGCTCCAGGAACTACATCGCAAACTCGGCTCGAAGCGATTATGGTAAGGCGTTTGTCCGTGAGTTCAAAAAGTTTCTTGGCCAACCCTTCCAGGAAGAAGCCGATGGAGCCATCAGCGTGGTCATATTGGGGCCTGGCTGCGCTCAGTGCAACCATCTCGAGCAGTTAGTGATGCGTGCTTTAGTAGAGTTAGGGTTGCCGGCTTCCCCGGAACATATTACAGACATAAAAGAAATGACCAAGTATGGTTTTGTGCCCACTCCTGCGCTGATAATCAACGGAAAGATTGTATCTAAGGGTACGGTCCCCAATATCAAGAAGATCAAGGAATGGTTAAGTCAGGCTAGTCGTGCGTAGGCCGGCTAGTTGCTGATGTATCTTGTTGTATTCCCGATCTTTTCTTTGGCTGAGTTGAATGATTAAAAATGCAGGCCTGAATTTGGTCTTATATCTTTTACTATTACGTCAAAAAATATATAGGTAAGGAAAGTTTCATGAGAGACGCAATCCTTTTGTTCAGTAGGTCCCTAATGATTGCACTCACTTTAGGGTTAATGGGCCTTGCGGTAAACCTTGCGTCTGATGACCCGGTTTCATTGGGTTACATACCGCCAAGAGAGATAGTTATTTCGAACGTGAAACTAATCCTGATCGACGAAAAGGAAGCAGTGCGATATTTGAAAGATTCTGAAGCCGTATTTGTGGATTGTAGAGAATGCGAGGACTATAAGAAATCACATGTCAAAGGCGCTTTGTGCCTGTCTCCTGATGACTTTGAGCGTCGATTCCCGGTTCTGGAACCATTACTGCCTCCAGAGAGCAATGTAATTCTCTATTGTTATGGCCCTACTTGCGATATGGCCGAAAGGGTCGGTGTCTCGTTGGGACAAATGGGCTACCTTAAGCTAATGATAATGAGTTCTGGGTTTCCCGCGTGGCAACAATCGAAGTTTCCTATTGAAATCGCAAATGAAAAAGGAGCCGTGTCTGACCACATTTTCGACGGGGTCATCGAAGATGGGACATCATGCGTTGAGATTGTCTCATCGAATATCAATGCGCAGTTGAGGCTTTGAGCAAATGAAATATCTTACGCTATTGGCTCGATTATTAATTGGCGGCCTCTTCATTTACGCCAGCGTACATAAAATTTTTTATCCACTTGATTTCGCCGCCGCAATCCGCAATTACAATATGCTTCCTCCATCGTGGAGTAACTTTGTCGCTTTGACACTGCCGTGGATAGAGTTGGGGGCGGGAATTTTTCTTATACTGGGCATTCAGACAAGGCCGTCCGCTTTGATTACTACAGGGCTGCTGGGCATTTTTCTTGGGGCGTTGATATATGTGTTCCATATAGGACTTGATATCGACTGTGGATGTTTCAGTTCATCATCTTCTTCTGCAGGACGTGTCGGCGTATACCATCTCGTTCGTGACGGTTCTTTGTTCCTGATTTCCCTTTTTATCCTGCTAATGGATAGCGGACAATTCAGTGTTTACAGCTTAATTCCTGGAAAGGGGCAATGATGTGACTGCGGAATGTTGTTCTTCAAACCAGAAAACCACGATTGTGGCTTGTTCAGGAGCGTCCAACGTAGGACAGATCTCGAACCAGGCTGCTGTTGAGCTTACTCGCGAAGGTTTTGGTAAAATGTTTTGTTTGGCCGCAGTAGGAGACCACATCAACAATTTTGTGTTTTCAGCTCAAATGAAGTGGAAAAGGTCAAGGCAGCGATTGGAGATGCCCGGAAATCCGAGGTCAGAAATGGGGATGTCTTGTTCAAGATAGATGGACTTTGAGGTAGATGTATCAGAATAAATGGACTGACAGTCCGAAGGTCGTATAAAAACACTCATCCACCGCTAACCTTTGTATTTATCTTTATTCTTTGAACATTCCAAAATCTTATCAGAAAAATCTGGATACAATTTTCGCATACAGTCAGGACAAATGCCGTGACTGAATTGGGCCTCCGAATGTTCAGTTATGTATTGCTCCACCTGGTTCCAATAACCCTTTTCGTCTCTTATCTTTTTGCAGGAAGCGCAAATGGGAAGGAATCTACTGAGTAGCTTCACTTGTGAAAAAGCTTTCTGAAGTTTTAGCATGAGACCCTGTCGCTCAATAGCGTAACGTATGGTTCTAGCCAGTAGCCTACCCTAGAAATCACATTTAAGACGAGATTCAATAATATCTCGAACACTTGTATAGTAAAAATAAAGTCCTACATTACTTATATCTTTCCTGCGAAGAATTTTGCTAGCGAACTGCGTGTAGCATACGAGTTCTCTCTCGAACAAAAAACTGCATCACAACGCGAGCAAGAAAGCATCATAAGCGGCCTCCGGTTCACTTTATTCCTGTTTACAAGTAGTTTCGACATGTTATAAGATTGATAGGCTCATATACGCATATGGAACGTCAGACTATCGCATTCCCCTATGTTTAGGAGATTCTAATGAAATTCACGGAACTCAGATTAAAGACCAAAATCGCAGCAACAGCAATGGTCCCAATTTTTCTTTTTCTGATACTTGCGACGGTAGGTCTCCTGTGTCTTAATGAACTGATGAACATGGTAAATAGTGTTGAAAATGCATACAGAACTGTTTTTGCGGTAATGAAGGCACAGAACACCTCTCGGGATATGCGAGCAACATTGGAATCTTATTTGTTAACAAGGAAAGACGCTTCTCCAGATGAGATCAAACAGTTGGAGAAGGAATACTCTGGCGCCTTTGATCTTCTAAAAGTAGCGGCGTCGAATCCCAGCCGAAACGCCTTGTTTTCTGACGCTCAGGACGCGATGGAGCGCTGGAGAAAAGAAGTTTTAGAACCTTCAGTTCGCTCGCGTCGTTTGGTAGACAAAAACAGTGACTGGGATAGGTTCCAACAAAATATGGCAAATATTCTGGCAAAGGAAAATGAAACCTTGTCGGAACGCAAGGCCGCTGTTCAACATTTTGCGTCTGTAATTTATAAAATAGTTATTTTCGGAGCCCTGTTCGTTGTTGTTTTAGCTCTGCCTCTCGCCTTTGTCGTGCCCAGGTCAATCACAAAACCTCTAGCCGAAGGCGCTAGAACGCTGGCATCCTCGGCCGCTCAGATCTCATCAAGTGTCTCCCAAATGGCCGCGAGTACCACTGAAACGTCATCAAGCATTACCGAAACAGTCAGCACAGTTGAAGAATTGCTACAAACTGCTAGGCTGACATCGGAAAAAGCCAGGAACGTGGCTCAAAGCGCGCATTTTGCGGTTCAGACCTCTCAGGAAGGCGAGAATGCTATAGAAGAAACAATAAACAAAATATCTACCATCCGTATTGAAATGGAGTCCATTGGAGAAACGGTTCAGAGACTCAACGAGCAGAGCCTAGCAATTGAAGACATAATTGACTCCGTGAGAGACCTCGCAGACCAGTCCAGACTTCTCTCCGTGAACGCATCCATCGAAGCGGCTAAAGCTGGGGAACAGGGGAAGGGCTTCTCCGTTGTGGCTGGAGAGATAAAGAGTTTGGCGGATAGATCAAGAGAAGCGACTGAACAAGTGAAGAGCATTCTTGAAGATACCAGAAAATGGATCGGCGCCGTGGTAATGGCTACAGAACAGGGCAACAAAGCGGTTGCCGCTGGAGTAAAACAGTCCCAATTGGCAGGTGACTCAATACGGTCTCTTGGAAAGAGCGTTATGGAATCAGCAGACGCTGCGACGATTATTCATTCTTCCAACGAACAACAGACAGTTGGAGTAGATCAGGTTTCAAATGCAATCGCGTATATAGACCAAGCTATGAGACAAAACGTTACAGGAATAAATCAACTTGAGGATGCAGCTCGCCAAATTTCGGATTTGGGCATTTCCCTAAGGGAATTGGTTGAACGCCAAAAGACTTAGAATAATAAAGAATTCTTAGTGAACAGGGGTATTGACCAGAATCAGTTCTAGCGCATCTTTTTGACCGCGATTGACTGCTTTTGCCGAAATCGTCTTACGCCTAACCAGATTCCAAGGGCTGCAACTCCAAGCACACCGACCACTATTTCAAGTTCAAGGGAATACTGTTGGACAAGTGTCCAGTTCTGCCGAAGCCTGTAACCGCAGTAAAGGAGAAAGGTGTTCCAAATTGTTGCGCCAACTAGGGTAAAAATAGAGAAACACCACACATACGTCCCAAACCAGCCGGGATTGAAATCAGGTGACGAACTACGGGAATGAATCGACCAACCAGTATCGTCCATGAGCCGCTTTTTGCAAACCATCGCTCAGTCCATCCAAGATGTTCATGGTCCGAAAGGAGATAACGTCCAGCTTTCAATACAATAGGTTGTCCTCCCCACAAACCCAGGTAATATGATATCAATGAACCCACTAGAGAGCCAATAGAGGTAAAAACGATTGCCATAGGTATTGAGAACTTTCTCGCGGTCGTATTGATGGCGGGGTTGTTGATTTTCACATTAAACTGACCGATTTTTTCTGATTATTTGGGACAACTGTTCTTTTTTTTCAGTTTGTTTAGTCCGAGCCGGGGAACCCGGCTCGGTATTTGGTGATTAAAAGATTTCGGTGGAAGCCAGACGCACATGATCAGCGGTCACGGTCCTGGATTGATTTTTCGCAGCGGCTACAAGAGCACCCCTTGCAAGGTGATTGGCCTTTCTGAGTATTCCTCCTGAGCCTTGATGGACAGCTGTAATAGCCGTGTCTTCAAAGAGTTTTGTCTTTACTTCTGTAATCGCTAGATGGTGAAGAATATACTGCTCCATTTCTTGTCTGTTAATCGGTTC
>CAJBEZ010000027.1 GCA_903952205.1 uncultured Desulfomonile sp.
AGTATGGCGAGCGCTAAGAGCCTCTACCGTTCTTAGGCGGTCCGTCGGGAAGATAACCGTAGGAGTCGATGAAGATATTGATGCTGACAGCATGGAAGAAATCATGTGGGCGGTCGCATATCGCTGCAATCCTGTTACCGACATTCAGATAAACGATTATCAGGCTAACGGGCATGCGCCTAAACTAAGAGGCGGCAGAAAATGGGAAGCTCAAATCATAATCGACGCTACGATGAAATATCCAATGGCTCCTGTATCATTACCGAAGAAACAATATATGGAAGAAGCGAAAGAGCTGTGGGAGAAAGCAGGTCTTCCAAAAATCAAACCTGTAAGAAAATGGTTTGGTTACAGCCTTGGTGATTGGTGTGACGAGTGGGATGCTTGCGCAGACCGGGCTGTAAAAGGCGATTGGCTGTTAAATGGCATTAGGACCGAAAGACTTGTCGACACTGAAGCAGTCGGCGGTCCAACGGCGGGAGTGCCAAATAGTGGGACCGTAAAACTCAACGAACAAACGCTTGAAGTGGTATACCCCAATGGATTTCCACTGGTCGACGATTTCGACACAGACAGTTGATTTCTGATCGCAGATAGTAATTTCGAACTCGCCGAATGATCCTGTGATTAGAAAACATCTCATCGTCGGTTTCGCCAGAGCAAGCGACGTCATCTAATGATTTCGCTTGCTCGTGAACCCACAATCATATTCCAGGAGCCAATGAAACGGCTTGCCATATCATAGTAGCGTCAAACAGAAGGAAAACTAAACAATGCCTCAACAGAGCATGTCTGACTTCGTCAAGGAACTTGAAAAAATCGGTCAACTCGTTCGCATCACCGAGGAAAAGCGTGTCGATGAATTACCCTCGATCATGGAGGGGTCACCTGACAAGGCGATTTTTGTTGAGAAAATAAAGGATTGTGAGTTTCAGTTTCTCTCAAACGCGTATTCAAACCGTGAACAGTATGCGCATGCTCTGGGATGTGGAACCAAAGAGCTGGGACAAAAAATCGCGGCATTGAGCGGCATACGATACAAACCCGTGACCGTTGATACGGCCCCTTGTAAGGAAGTGATTCTGAAAGGCGACGAAATTGACCTCACAAAATTTCCCCTATTCCTATATCACGACCATGATGGTCATGCCTTTATTCAGGATGCAAATGTTGTTTCCAGGGATCCGGATACTGGTTTAATAAACTGGGGTATTTATCGTTTCATGTATCGCACAAAAAACGAAACAAATGTGGATATGAGAAACGACAGTCATAACGCGAGAAAACACGCAAGAAAATACGCCGAAAAGGGCATTGATATGCCTGCGGCTGTCGTTGTGGGAGGACCGACTCTCGACAAAATAGCATCCATGTATTCATTCCCCGAGACCGATGATTGGGATATCCTTGGTGGTTTTTATGGAACAGCCGCCAGGGTCGTGAAGTGCGAAACTTCGGATCTTACTGTGCCGACCAATGCGGAAATAGTTATTGAAGGAAGAATTATGACCAGCGAAGGCTGGGTTTATGACGAGGGACCGTATGGAGAGTATACAGGCACTTATGGTGGTGGATTGCCGCTAAACAATCGTTTCAAAGTGGATTGTATCACATATCGCAAGGGTGGAATTTATCAGTACGCTACGATAGGTGGCCTACATCCTGGTCGAACCGATCTTTATATATTCCATCCTACGGTGGAAGCGGATATGTACGACGCTCTCAAGCGGGCGGGAATCAGCGTTTTGGACGTATTTGTACCGGCTGACGGCGTTCATAATATTGCTTATGCAAGAATAAAAACGGTTGGCGGCGGCGATGCTAAACAGGCTCTAGGAATCATGTTAACATGCTCTAGACAGTGGTTTCCCAAAATAGCGTACGTATTTGATGACGACATTGATATTTTTGATGAAACACGTATTAAATGGGCTATAGCGTCACGTTTTGACCCTCAAAAAGACACGATAATTCTACCTGAACAAAATGTTTTGCCACTTGATCCGATCTGTATGACAAACAAGCCTCCGGTATATATGTCAAAAATAGGCTTTGACTGCACAATTCCAGTGGTGGGAGATGTGGACCGATTCTCATTTGCAGCCTGTACGGTGACTGAACCCTTGGGTAACCCACCAGGTGGTCTGAAAATTATGACGGAAGATGAACTCACGCAAGATATGACCGAGTTTATTAAGGAAGCTCCCCGTTCGTGGTATCAGATCCTTAAGCGCTATCATGGCCAGCCGTATCCAAACATTTACAGGGCCTTCGGCGCACTGCGGCATAAATTGGGTCGTGTCGCTGATGATCGTCCGACATATCCTTACACCTTCTCTGATAGTTGTTTGACGCATAAGAAAGTCTAGTTTCAGCTCCTGTGTGTTCTCCGAGCCACCGGAGAATTTTTCAGGTTCTTGGCTCGTCAATCAATATTGAGAGAGGTACGCTTAAATGGAACATCAACAAATAATGGTTAAGGCCGTCATTGCTCGAGGGGGAAATAGTCGCGGCGTTTATTTGCTTCGATCACAATTGCCTGCTGACACGGCTTTGCGGGACAAAATAATTCTTGCCATTTTTGGTAGTCCGGATATTCGGGAAATTGATGGCCTGGGGGGCGCCAATGTACTAACCAGTAAGGTCGCTATCTTAGGGCCACCTACCAGACCTGACGCGGATATAGACTACACTTTCGGTCAGGTATCACTAAATGAGGCGCACGTTGATTATTCAGGCAACTGCGGGAACATCTCCGCCGGAGTTGGTCCGGTTGGCATACATTTGGGATTGATCGACAAAAAGGAACCTTTCACCTCAGTTCGCATGCATCTGACCAATTTCAACCGAATACTCAGGGCGGAAATACCTGTGACCAACGACGAGGTTGTAATTGAAGGGGACTATCAGATAGCTGGGGTCCCTGGAACTGGCGCACGTATTGAACTCGATTTTTGTGATTCTGCAGGAGCTGCAACCGGTAAGATTTTGCCCACCGGAAATGCCAAGGATACAATAAAAATAGATGGAATAGGCGATTTGGATGTTTCAATAATAGACGCGGGGAATCCGATAGTATTTGTGAAAGCATGTTCCATAGGGTTGAAGGGGACAGAGGCCCCCGATGAAATCAAGAATTTACCTGACAAATTGAGCGTCCTTGAAAAGATTCGCTCGGTTGCCGCTCAAAGAATTGGATTTGTCGATGATTGGCGTAAGGCGACCGAAGATAGTCCATTTATTCCTTTTGTGGTTTTTTTAAGTGAACCCCAGACCTATGTCTCTTTTACCACGAAACAGGTAATTTCAGCAGATTCAATTGACATCGCGGCAAGACAGATGCTTGAGCAAAATATGCACGAAGCTTATGCCGGGACTGCGGCTGTGTGCACCGGTACTGCTGCTCGTATTCCAGGCACTCTGGTGAATGATCTTGTTTCCAAATCCATATACACAACGGAACTAATACGTATCGGAAACCCGTCGGGGGTATTCCCGATTAATACCGTTGTCAAATCAAATGGAGATGATATCCGTTTAATCAAGGCAAGCTTTGGGCGTACTGCCCGAATTATTATGGAAGGTTTCGTATATGTTCGGCGTCAAAAATTGAATCGCTACTGGAACTCATAACCAATTTTGATACTCTGAAAAATATAAAAATGTTGACTTCAGCCATAGGACAATTCAATTGAGCTAAAAACATTCGGGACAGAGGTTAATACCGATTCGCTTTCCAACGAGGAAATAAGCGACAGCGCATGGGCCAACGTGATTTGAGGCCCTCAGAGATTGCACGTAAAGTCAGTTTTGGCTCAATTTTGGCGATATGAACGATGAGTTCGAGTTTAACAGTAGCTCCAAATTGTCCTTAACCAGGAGACCATGCACATTTCCATAATGAGGAGACTTGATCATGCCCCAGCAGACTATGTCAGAATTTATTTGTGAGCTCGAAAACATCGGGCAGCTCCGTCGAATCCCGGAAGAGAAACGCTCCGACGAATTGCCGACGCTTATGGACTCGGTCCACGATAAGGCAATCCTCGTGGAGAAGCTAAAGGATTGTGACTTCCAGTTCCTGGCTGGAGCCTATTCCACTCGTGAGCAGTACGCCCATGCGCTGGGCTGCGACATACGGGAAATAAGCTCCAAAATTGCCGAACTCGCCACCAAAAGGGTGAAGCCCGAGGTCGTCGACTCGGCTCCCTGCAAAGAGGTTGTTCTCAAAGGTGATGACATCGACCTGACCAAGTTCCCACTTTTTCTATATCATCCGCACGACGGGCACGCATATCTCCAGGACGTGAATGTAGTCTCCCGCCACCCTGACTCGGGTTTGATCAACTGGGGCATGTACCGCCTGATGTACCGGTCCAGGAACGAGACCAACGTTGATATGCGCAATGACAGCCACAATTCTCGTGTTATCGCCAAAAAGTACCAGGCGCTTGGCCTGGATATGCCCGCAGCCATGATCATCGGTGGGCCGACCCTGGACAAGATAGCATGCATGTTCTCGTTCCCTGGGGTAGACGACTGGGATATTCTTGGTGGGTTCTACGGAAAGCCGGCCAAGATCGTGAAGTGTGAGACCAACGATCTCACCGTTCCAGCGAGCGCTGAGATTGTAATCGAAGGACGGATCAAGACCACCGAGGGCTGGGTGTATGACGAAGGTCCTTATGGTGAGTTTACCGGTACTTATGGCGGTGGCCTCCCACATAACTGCCGGTTTGTAGTGGACTGCATAACCTACCGTAAGGGCGGCGTTTACCAGTACGCGACCATCGGGGGCCTAAAACCTGGCCTGACAGACATGATGATATTCAGTCTCGCAGTAGAAGGGGACATCTTTACAGCCCTGAAGAACGCAGGTCTTCAGGTGTTGGATGTTTACATGCCGTCTGGCGGTTGCACAAACATCGCATACGCTCGAATCCGAACAAGAGGAGGCGGAGACGCCAAACAGGCCTTGAGTGTAATGCTCAGTTGCTCTCGGCAGTGGTTTCCAAAGATTGCCTACGTGTTCGATGAGGACGTGGACATCTTCGACGACGAGCGGGTAAAGTGGGCAATGGCTTGGCGTTACGACCCGCGAAAGGATACGGTAATAATTCCTGAACTCAACGTCCTGCCACTAGATCCGTTGGGACAAACGGATCATCCACCGGTAAACATGTCGAAGGTGGGTTTCGACTGCACGATCCCACTGGTCGGCGACTATGATCATTTCTCTTTTGAGGCCGCCACAGTGACGGAGCCGCTGGGCGAGCCGCCTCAGAACGTCGAGAAACTTACTGAAGACGAACTTGCGAAAAGCATGGCCGATTTCATCCGGGAGACCCCTCGCACGTGGCTCGATATTCTCAAACGGTTCCACGGACAACCCAACCCGCTGATCTATCGCGCGTTCGGCCAACTACGGCCTAAGTTAGGACGAGTAGCGGATCGTCGCCCGAACTATCCTTACACTTTCGCCGATACCTGGTTTGTTTATGAAAATGACAAAAGGTGATGCGTATGAAAAGAAGGCCACGCTGATTCAGAATGCACTATCTTTTTATGGTCCGCCCTTTACGTGGGGTTTAGGAAAAGGAGGATATCGTTGTGACATGCCGCAGACGATTAGGTGTGACTGGTTTTTTACCTATCAAAGTCTTGTTCATGGTAATCCTGTTCATGGTCCAGTCACAAAATGCGGCCGGCAAGGATGCTTCCTGGAGTTTCGCATTCGTGGCTGATTCTAGAAGTTCTGGCCAGGCCATCAATAATGGTGTTAACACCAGGGTTCTCAACCTCATCGCTCTGGAAATAGCTCAAGATATAAGGGACCAGAATATCAAATGCGAACTGGTTCTTTTTGGAGGTGACTTGATTCGTGGACAGTATTCTGAGCATACTTCAAAGTCTAATTCTGCCGCATACCAGCAATGGAAAGAGGTTATGAAACCAGTTTATGATGCGTTTCACGAAAAGAAAGCGCCTCTGGTTCCGATCTATCCTGTGAGAGGCAATCACGAGATCTACCATAAGAAAACAGGCTCTACTGAAGAATCAGTAAAAAATGAATGGATGAACGCATTTGGTAATTATCTGCCACAAAATGGCCCACCGCCTCCACCTATTGAGTCCGACGAGATAAGTCCACAAAAAGGTCTGAATTACTTTGTAAAACACAAAGATGTTCTTTTCGTGGCGGTTGATCAATATGTCACGTCCGGGTATGATCCGTCAGTAAATCAGTCCTGGTTGGACCTAGTGCTTCAACAGGAGAAAACTGGTCCCCACGTGTTTGTTTTTGGACATACCCCGGCGTGGCAAACACTTGAAGGTAAAAAGTCCAAATCGCTATTCAGTTATCCAGAAATCAGAGACAAATTCTGGGAAAGTATAGAAAGGGCGGGGTGTCGGGTTTACCTGACTGGTCACCAGCACTATACGGCCGTAAATATAATCAAACATAAAGATAACCCTGACATGTGGCAAATCATGTCGGGTAGTGGGGGAGCTCCTCTCACCGAGAGTGGGCATAAGGTCATAGATCCTGACCGGACTATCTACTTAAACCAGACCGATTACGGATACTATATTGGTAAAGTGAACGGCGACGAGGTAACGCTGAAGTTCAAATACTATTCTGAAGCTGAAAACAAATGGATCAGCGATGATAGATCTGTTGTGCATTACAAGGTCCATTGAAGTTATTGTCCACTCCCGGGTAAGAACCCAAGGCAAGGGGCTTTAAATCTATAGGCTTTTCAAAGTAATCATTAACTAAACTTTAAATGCAAAAAAAGAGGAATTGAATGGATAAGTCGCAAGACACATCGCCTAGAACTTATAACGATCTTCAGGAACATCTGGCTGAACTTGAGAAAGCCGGTCTTATCTACAACATAGACCGGCTGATCAACAAGGACACTGAGATGCATCCACTGGTCCGCTGGCAATTTCAGGGTGGGATAAAGCAGGAAATGAGAAAAGGCTTTCTCTTCCGAAACATTACGGATGGAAAGAATAGTTCTTTCCCGGGATATCAGGTTGCCATTGGCGTATTGTCGTCTAGTCCGGCGATATACTCTATTGGAATCAACAAGCCTGTGGATTTGATTGGAGAAACCTGGTTAACGGCAATCAACAATCCTATCCCTACCAGAGAAGTTGAAAATGCGATTTGCCAGGAAATAGTTCTGACGGGTGAGGAAGTCAATGGAGATGGCAAGGGAATGGAGGCCATTCCTATTCCGGTTTCCACCCCTGGCTTTGATGTTGCGCCTTATCTCACAGCGGCGCTATGGATTACTAAGGATCCGGAGACTGGCGTTCAGAATATGGGGCTTTATCGAGGTAACCTTAAAAGCTCTAATCGAATATGTGTCATGACAGAGCGCACAACCTTAGCCGGAGCGTATGTCCATTGGAAGAGCTACAAGAGGCTTGGCAAGAAAATGCCGGTCGCTATAGTCCTGGGCGCTCCGCCTATTGTTGAATACACCGGTCCTCAGAAACTTCCCCTTGGAGTTGATGAGCTGACTGTCGCAGGCGCCTTAGCTGGCGGACCCATCAATGTGGTCAAGTGCAAGACGGTCGATCTATTGGTTCCTGCAGAGGCCAATGTCATTCTCGAAGGCTACATAGATACGGAATACCTTGAACCCGAAGGACCTTTTGGTGAAAGCCACGG
>CAJBEZ010000028.1 GCA_903952205.1 uncultured Desulfomonile sp.
GGTAATCACAGCTTCAAACGCTAAAGACGCTATAGAGCTTTATGGAAAACATCGGGACAAAATCCGACTTGTCCTCCTGGATATGATAATGCCGGAAATGGGAGGGATACGGTGTCTTGAAGTTCTACGGACCATGGACCCCAATGTTAAAGTACTTATTATAACAGGATATACCGAGAGTGGGATGACTCAGGAATTGAAAGACGCAGGAGCTGGAGATTTCATTCTGAAGCCGTTTGACACACCGCAACTCCTTGAGAAGATCCGAAAGATTATTGATGAAGAGTGACGGCAAGGTGAACGGCGTTTCGAGTTAAGAATAGGGAATAGTTATTGGCTATCGTGACCAACAGTGATAATGCGCAGGTCTTTGCGGCCGGAGACGGCGTCTTCAGCGCATGGAGCGCCATTCTGGCGCTCGGTGTATTTGTCTGTCTTTATGTCAGCAGCCTCTACAGCTACCTACTATTCCACGGAATAGCCGAGATTTTCAGCATTTCGGTTTGCGCCTGCATTTTTATAATAACATTGAATTCGCGTCACTTCATACAAAACGGTTATTTACTGTTCATTGGAGTGGCTTATTTTTTTGTGGCCGTTATAGATGGTGTCCACACACTGGCCTACAAGGGTATGGGTGTTTTTCCCGGATACGACGCTAATCTGCCCACGCAACTCTGGATAGCCGCCAGATATCTTCAGAGCATATCATTACTGGTGGCCCCGGCCTTTTTCAGGAAGAAGCCCAACCTGACATTGTTGTTTGTGTTTTATACTGCTATCAGCGCAACACTGTTAATCGCCATCTTTTCAAGGGATCTATTTCCGGATTGTTTTATCGAGGGTGTCGGTCTTACATCGTTCAAAATCATCAGTGAATATATAATCAGTATTATTCTGCTGGTTTCATTGCTGTTATTAGCTTTAGACAGGCGTCAATTTGAGTCTGGTGTTTTCAGACTTCTGGCCGCCTCTATTATTATTACAATACTTTCGGAATTGGCGTTCACATCTTATGTCAGCGTTTACGGATTTTTCAACCTGCTCGGGCATTTTCTGAAAATACTGGCGTTCTTCCTTGTCTACAAGGCCATAATCGAGACCGGTTTCAGAAGACCGTATTCATTGATTTTCAGAGAGCTTCACGAAGAAAGACAGAATCTAAAGGCTGAGATTGAAACAAAGGAAAGCCTCCAGAAAGCGCTGAAACTTAGAGAGGAAAAATATCGGACTGTTGCGGATTTTGCCTATGACTGGGAATACTGGATCAATCCAGAGGGGCGCTTTGTTTATGTTTCTCCATCATGCGAGCGTGTGACCGGATACAAACCTACTGAGTTTGTCGCCAACCCTAATTTACTTCTGGATATAATTTTGGATGAGGACCGGCCAATATTTAAACAACACGTTGAACGCCATCTTAGTAACGCCGATTCACATGGGGAACGGGCAATCGATTTTAGAATCTTACACAAGAATGGTGAAATCAGGTGGATTGGTCATGTCTCCCAGGCAGTTTACGATAACGAACAACAATTTCTCGGCACGAGGGCGTCAAACAGAGACATCACCGAACGAAAATATTTGGAGAGGGAAAGAGCCAAGGCGGAAGAAAAATCAACAACTATTCTCGAAAGCATTAGTGACGCCTTCTTTTCCATTGATGACAACATGGTTGTAACATATTTCAATCAGGCGGCGGCCATGGCATTGGGCCGACGGAGAGAAGAAGTTACCGGCCAGGCGCTCTTCGATGTTTTCCCTGAGGCGCGCGGGAGTATCTTTGAGCAAAACTATACACGCTCATTGAAGGAAAAGATCCCATTGTCTTTTGAAACCTACTTTGGAACGCCGCCCTATGAAAACTGGTACGACGTGCGCACATACCCTGACCAGAATGGTATTTCCGTCTTTTTTCAAATCATCACTGATCGTAAACGGGTCGAGCGTGCGCTTCAGGAGAGTGAGGAAAAATTCGCGAAGGTCTTTCACCATGCCCCAGCGCTAATAACCCTTAGTAATGTGGATGATGGGACATACATTGACGTTAATGACAAGTTTTGCGAGATATCGGGTTTTTCCCGTGAGGAGACTATTGGAAAGACATCGATCGACTTGGGCTGGGTTTCACAAGAAGATCGAATACGGTTGATTGAAGAGCTGCAGGCCCAGGGGAGCGTCAGAGGTATGGACCTCAAGCTCCGCACCAAGGACAAAAGAACGATTCACTGCATTTATGACGGTGAATTTATACAAACCAGGAACGGCCGGATGCTTTTGTCTATTGCCCAAGACGTTACGGAACGCAAGCGTTTGGAAGAAGAACGAATGGAGACGGAACGAAAGCTACTTCATGCCCAGAAACTCGAGAGTCTCGGCATTATGGCCGGCGGAATCGCCCATGATTTCAACAATCAATTAGCGGTAGTCCTGGGCAACCTGGAACTAGGGCTTATGGATCTCCCCCCGAACTCCGAGGCAAAAGCAAGTATAATGAACGCCATCGGGGCGGCCAAACGATCAGCGGAACTAGCCAGACAAATGCTGGTATACACTGGAAATACATTTTATCAGCCGTTAGAGTTGGATCTCGACGAGTTACTGAACAAAATACGAGACCTTCTGAAATCGGGTGTTTCCAAACATGTTACTCTGAACTTGGAAAGCTACAGCGATCTACCACCTATCAAAGGAGATTCGGATCAAATACAGCGTTTAATCGTGAATCTGGTCTCCAACGCATCTGAAGCGGTAGGCGACAAATACGGCGATGTGACGATTAGAACCGGCGTCATAGAGTGCGATGAGGCTTATCTGAGACATAGCCGACTGCAAGAGAAGCCTGGGCCCGGCCGGTTTGTCTTTTTGGAGGTTTCGGACACGGGTAGTGGAATGGACTCGGAGACTCAGTATAAACTCTTTGATCCATTCTTCTCAACAAAGTTTTGGGGCCGAGGCCTTGGCATGCCCGAAGTGATGGGAATAGTTAAGGGTCATCGCGGCGCTATAATGGTTGATAGCGAGGTTGGGAAGGGAACCACCGTCAGGGTGTTGTTCCCTGCGGCGGGTACACCGAAGATGTTAAGGTGAGCGAGAAACAATATCCGAACATATTTGAAATCATGGGGAGTGGTATGGCGGTTTATCATCTGATGTATAACGGTCGGGACCTTTTATTCAAGGACTTCAAGAGATCAGAGGAGTGGCTCAGTTGTTTCCGCAAGGAGGAGTTCATCAGCCGGAGGCTTCTGGGAATTTTGTCTAATATCACGTATCTGGTTCAAGAATCATGAAACAGGCGCTTCTTAAAATTGGTATTATCCAGGCAAAAAGCAATCTTGTTTTTATTCTGACTGTTCTTTCATGGACAATAATAATCACCGTAGTGGTTAGCTTGCCATCATATCTGGATGCTAGTTCAAAATCTTATTTGATGGCCTGCGGCGCTATCTGGTTTTTCGGTCTTCCGGCTATTTATTTCGGTCTCAGTAGAATTCATCGCAGACTCCTGCGCCTTGAGGAAGTTGAAAATGAACTCACTGCAAACAGATCTAGACACACCCGAGCAGAGCTTGTAGCGGGGTTTGGGAACTGGGAATTTCAGATGACTACCGGAGAAGTTAAAGCTTCTACCGGCGCACGAGCGATTTATGGATTAACTGAAGATGATATTACCATGGCGATGGCTCAATCAATTCCATTGCCGGAATACAGATCCATGCTTGATCAGGCTTTAGAAGATCTGATCACCGGGAATCAAACTTATGACTTTGAATTCAAGATTCAAAGGCCAACTGACGGTTTAATTATTGATATCCATTCTGTTGCGACTTATGAACCAACAACAAACACAGTGTTAGGGGTTGTTCAGGATATTTCAGCAAGGAAGAAAGCTGAGGAATCACTGCTTGAGAGCGAGCGCCTTTTCCGCAGTTATATCAAGTATGCGCCGGACGGAGTATTCGTGGCCGACGGTAAAGGGAAATATATCGATGTCAATGATGCGGCCTCGGAGCTGACCGGATACGATAGAGATGAACTGCTGAGAACAAATTTTATTGATCTAATCGCATCAGAGGATGTAGAGGAAGCATTTATACACTTCAATAGAGCGGCTGAAGCCGGTTACTCTTCAGGCGACCTGCAGTACGTTACAAAGGCCGGTGAGAAGCGTTGGTGGAAAGTGAATGGGGTGAAGTTAGATGAAAATCGTTTTCTCGGTTTCGTTAGGGATATTACTGAGCGTAAAAAGAATGAGGAGGCTTTAAGGGAAAGTGAAGAAAAATACCGCCGGTTAGTCGAAACCATCTGCGACTGGGTATGGGCGTCAGACGCTGAAGGATGCCACACCTACAGCAACCCTGCCGTATATAAACTTTTGGGCTACCAGATAACTGAAGTTGTTGGCTCCAGTGCCTTTCAGTTCGTACACCCTGATGATGAACAACCAGTCAGAGAGATGGTGAAGAATTGCATTGAACAGGGCGTGGGATGGAATAATGTAGCAATTGCCAGGCTGCATAAAGACGGTTCCGTTCGCTCATTTGAAAGTTCCGCCATACCAATTTTGGATACGGAAAATCACGTCACAGGATTTCGCGGGGTTGATCGTGACATTGACGAGCGGAAGCGGTTAGAGGCGGAGCGACTGGAGATAGAGCGTAAGCTTCTGCATGCGCAGAAGTTAGAGAGTCTTGCTGTAATGGCCGGAGGTATTGCCCATGATTTCAACAACCAGTTGGCGGTAGTGCTGGGCAACCTCAAGTTAGCCCTTACAAATCAAGATCTAGATTCTGCGACCCAAAAAGTTATTAGGAGCGCCGTTGCGGCGGCAAAGCGATCAGCGGAACTTTCACGTCAGATGCAGATTTACACCGGTAATACACTTTATCACTCCGCATTTTTGGATCTAAACGAATTGTTGGAGAAAAACTTCAGCTTACTGAAATTGGGGGGGTCTAATAACGTAAATCTCAACTTGGAAATCAACAGCACAATTCCACCCATTAAGGGAGATGCTGATCAAATACAAAGTTTGGTTATGAATATTCTGGTCAACTCATCAGAAGCGATTGGCGATCAGGACGGAGATGTGACGCTTAGGACCGGCGTCATGGATTGCGATGAGGCTTATCTGCGCCGCAGCCGACTGGAAGAGAAGCCTGAATCAGGTCGGTTTATCTTTCTGGAGGTTACAGACACTGGTTGTGGAATGGACGCTGATGCTCAACATAAGCTTTTTGATCCATTTTTTACCACGAAGTTCTGGGGACGTGGCCTTGGCATGCCCGAAGTGATGGGAATAGTAAAGGGTCATCGCGGCGCTATAATGGTGGATAGCGATGTTGGTAAAGGGTCCAGCGTCCGTGTTCTGTTTCCTGTGTCGAACAAATTTCGAACTCCCGGTGTTCAGACCAGGGCTGCAGTTGTAACTAAAGCGCCGATGCCCGAGAGTGTTGCCAGGCGTAAAACTGTCCTTGTAATTGAGGATGAGGAACAGGTTCGTGAATTTTGCTGCGAGTGGCTGAATCTTCTTGGCTATGACACGATCGCCGCTGTTGACGGCGCCGAGGGGGTCCATGTTTTTTCCGAGCGCATGAATGAAATAGATATTGTGCTTCTTGACTTTATAATGCCCAGAATGAATGGAATTGAGGCGTTCGAGGAACTCATACGGATCAAACCGGAAGTCAAAGTTATCTTGTGCAGCGGGTACACTGAAGAGGAAATAGGACAGAGATTTCTTGGTCGGCAGCCTGCTTGTATTTTGCACAAGCCATACGAGATGGATACTCTCAAGGCCGAACTGGGACGATTGTTAGGGAGCGCTTGATGATACCGGCGGGAATAAGAAAAAAAGCCCTGGCGAAGAACGCCAAGGCTGATGCGAAAAATATCTTCCACGATAGAAAATTTACCACCTATGGCTTCACCCGCTTCCAGGTATGTAGAATATGGCCGGACCCCTCTTTGGTAGCAAATTCTTTTGGTGTTGTAACACCGGCAGGGTCGAAGGCAAATTTGAACTGGTCATTACCGTCGAACTCGTAAATTGCCGTTATTGTTTTACCCGCACTTGGCCCGGTCTTGCGGATCAAGTTAAATTCTTTTGGGCTTTTCATGGGGTCTATTTTTATGATGTCAAAGACGATAGTTTCATTGCTCTGATGGGGAGATGTGAGCTGACCCTGGTTCCCCTGATAGATTATTTTATTCTTACTCACATGTTCATCCGCAATCTTCTTTCCCTCCCTTTCTCCTGATACCAAAATCCAAGTTCCCTGAAATTTGTTGAGTTCCGCGTCGACATTCTCTGCAAAGACCCCCAAAGCCGGGTGCTCTCAACCTGGTTCTTTAGAGCTCACGCAGCCTGTTCTGAGTTACACTCGAAACTTTGTTTGTGGTTTCTTATTGTTGACAACCCATCAAACTATGCAAGGCCGAACAAATTAAAAAAGTAATGACAAACCCATAAGTTGTCGTTTACCATTGAATCAGCAGTTAAGAATGCGATGTTACGTCTCAGAGCAATATGCGGCCCATTCTCATGAAGGTTTCATTCGTTTTTGAACTCGGGTTTCAATAGGAGGCCTATGGATGGAGACCCATCCATCAACTACAATAAACGTTGACTCTCAGTCTGTACTTGCCAGGGAACCGATAGGCGGGTCCGACTTCAGGGCCAATTTCCTCGTGATGCTGGTCACCTTCGCTGTCGGAATAGTCTTGATGGGACTCAAGTTCTTAGGCTACTGGGTTACCGGTTCGGCCGCAATTCTCTCTGATGCTCTGGAATCGATAATAAACGTCGTTGCGAGCGGATTCGGACTAGGGAGCATCGTCTTTTCAGCCAAACCCGCCGATGAAGACCACCCCTATGGTCATGGAAAGATTGAATTCTTTTCCGCAGGATTTGAAGGGGCTCTCATAATCGGCGCTGCTGTAGGGATTTTCTTTTACGGTATGAAACAGGTTCTGTATCCGCAAGAATTGCCCAACCTTGAGAAAGGGCTTGTCTTTCTCGTCCTCGGTGGTCTTGGGAACCTCGTCCTTGGACTGGTTCTGCTTAAGGTCGGTAAGCGCACAAAGTCGATTGTTCTTCAGGCCGACGGAAAGCATCTCCTTACAGACGTTTTCACCTCCGGTGCGGTTCTCTTCGGTCTGGTACTAGTATATTTTACAGGATGGTTTCGATTCGACGGTATTATTGCCTGTGTTGCCGGAGGGAATATCGTTTTCTGGGGCTTCAAGCTGGTGCGGCAGGCTTATGGTGGCTTGATGCACGCCTCAGACCCTGAATTGTTGGATGAGATCTGCGATCTTTTGTTGCGCCAAAGAAAGGACGTGTGGGTCGATGTGCATCGTCTTAGGGCATGGAAATCAGGCAGTCGGGTACATGCGGATTTTCATTTGGTGCTTCAGCGAAAATTGCCGCTTGAAGCTGCCCACCGAGAGGTCAGGGAATTGGAAAAGGTCTTCTCGAACCACTTCGGTGGGTCGTCCGAAGTCTTGATTCATCTCGATCCATGTTCCGAGCCCGATTGTCCTGTCTGCAATTTTGACCCATGCAATCTTCGGCATGAAAGAGCAATCCTTAAAAGAACATGGAATCGTCAGGCGCTGACCGCTGGGGTAATTTAACCGGCAGAAAAAGATTTGTATATGGAACGATTTGAATCTCGAATTGTCGACAAAGTAGAAAGGCCGTGGAATCGTATTGAATCAAATGAATAAGCGGAATTTTAGAATCTGGCTCGGTCTCCTGATAGCGCTTTTTCTAGGGTCTCTTGGACCGCTGGACCAGCTGTGGTGTTTTGAGGGAACCGGATGCTGTGATACACAAAAAGAGGCTGGTGGTATCCCGCTTACTCCAGAATCATCGCATCAGTCTCCCGGCTGTTCAGACAATCCGGTGTTTGTGAGTGCATTTCGGTCAGGAAATTTCAGGCTTGCCGGCGCTGTTTGGGATAATTTTCAAGCTAGTCACGCCGATTCTTTTTTTGACGCCTTCTTGTGGACAGGCGCTCCGTCGGATGGTTTATTTTTCCGAGCGCCCATTTCTGTTTTCAAATCTATGGCTTTTCTTCGTACGATTGTCCTCATCATTTGACCCTCACCAATCCCTAATTCGTTAATTTAGTAGTCTTATATCAATCTCTCGGATGGACTCTGGCAACCAATTCCATGAAGAGCCGCTGATTCCCGGGAAAACGTTTGCGGGGAATTCAGATTATTACATTTAACTACCGATCGGCTCGAAGCGTTCCGGCAAAGAAAATGTCCTTCTGAAGCGATTATCAAGATTCTGCTTGTTTGGCGCAGGTCATACTAGGAGGAGTCAATCGATGAGTTTTGAGAAACAGTTCAACGGTATGATAGAAGCCGGGAGGAATGTCATTGACACTGATTTTGATCCGGCTGCTTTTCAACATTGGCGAGCGCATGTCATCACATGCCTTAGCTCATTAATGGAGCCGGATTATGCGTACGCCAAATACTTCATAAAGCCTTTTCACATAGGGGTCCAATCAAGAACACCTAAATGCGGATGTGACAAAAGGGGGCCAATAGCGAGAGACAGTCGCCTTATCGTCCGACAAATAAAGGAAGATCTTCGAGGGTCTGAGAACAAAAGGAGAAATAAGAAATGACCGATTATATAGCTTTTACAAAGTTTATTAAGAACCCGGTCAACCCTTTGAATCAACCCTACAAAACCGGGCTTGTTAGTTCTTCCATCAACAGATTCCGGTCACTGAGCCCATGTGCGTTTTGGTCTGTTTTTGCAATGACCTTTGGACTGTTGATTCAAACATCATCGGCAGCGGGCCAAAATGATCAACCTGTCGCCGTCTCCCTTGAACAGTGCCGAAAGCTTGCTGAAGAAGGAAACGTAGAAGCCCTGTATAAAATGGGCACAATGTATGAGACGAGATTGGGAGAGGCGCAGGACTTCAAAGAAGCTGCGAAATGGTATCTGAAAGCTGCTGAAAAGGGAAACGCCAAGGCTCAATACAAACTTGGAACCATGTACACACTGGGAAAAGGAGTCCGCCAAGACCACATCGAGGCCGCTAGATGGTTCGGAAAAGCGGCTCAACAAGGCTATGAACCGTTCAAACGGCAAATTCAAGAAAGGGGGGCCAAACTTAAGGACCAACTACTGAAAGATCCCTTGGGGATGTTCCAGCAAAAACCTGGAGGTTGACCGGCGACTGGGATTTCAACATTGGGAGGAGGTTTATTCGTCCCATTTCGTAGACTGACCTCGATAGCGGCCCATCGGCCCAATTAGAACGCTTGTTATCAACCTCAATAAACTTTCCAAAAGGAGTCACAAATGATTTGTCCTATCTGTAACGTTGACTTGTTGATGACCGAGAGGCAGGGAATCGAGATCGATTACTGCCCCAAGTGCCGCGGGATATGGCTTGACAGGGGCGAGCTGGAAAAAATTATAGAGAGATCCGTCTCCGAAACCCCGTCTTTTCCCGATCGGGAGAATCGTAATCTGCGATCAGAACATGACCGCAAATCAGATAATCACCACGGCAAGCGGAAAGAGTCCTGGTTCGGTAAAGTTTTCGATTTTTAATTGAGTCCGGGCGGTCTGGTTCGTACAGGTTTAACCTGACAGCTAAGCCGCCCCTTTCAGGAAACAATGCGAGGCTAATTATGGTAAATTGGGTCCGATACACTGTTCTCACCACGTTGCTATTGGCTACATTCTCTCTTTTCGCAGGTCTCTGTGCTGCTGATGACCAGCACGGTAAACCTCACAGGGACAGAGGCGAATCTCATGAAGGTGTTGGAGGGAAACATGATCGTAACAGCGAGATCCATCTGAACCCGGTGACGAATCAGACCTACAAGGAAACATGCGGCGCGTGCCATCTCGCGTACCAACCCGGGCTCTTGCCATCCGGTTCATGGGCAATACTCCTCTCTAATCTAAGGAGTCATTTCGGGGAGACAGTTCACATTGACGCCTCATCAAAGGAAGCCATTGAAAAATACCTGACGGACAATTCAGCGGACCACTCTGAGGCGAAACGGTCTCGCAAAATCATGAGGAGTCTGAAGGGAGAAACGCCTTCCCGCATCACCGAGATTCAATATATTCGGCGTAAACATCGAGACATACCATCCGAAGTTTTCGGTAGAAAATCAATAGGTTCGTTCTCCAACTGTTTAGCCTGTCACAAGGGTGCGGATGAAGGTATCTATGATGACGATGATACGATAATTCCAAAATAATGGGAGGGACACTATTCTTACCTTTTGAGATCGGATTGCCTATCATTGGAATCATGGAAAACCGCAGAAAAGGGCTAATTTAGGGAATTATATGATCTCATGGAGAGTTTATCTGCTCCGTTGCTCTGACGACAGTCTGGACTTTGGCGCAACAACGGACGTGGACCACCGGTTACAAGAGCATAACCAGGGAGCAGGCGCTCGCTATACGAGGTCCAGGCTGCCTGTGGCGCTGGTCTGGTCATCCGGCGAATTGACCAAGTCAGACGCTTTCAAAGAAGAATACCGGATTAAGCTACTGAGCAAAGCAATGAAAGAGGGAATCATTGATACCGGCGGGAATAAGAAAAAAAGCCCTGGCGAAGAACGCCAAGGCTGATGCGAAAAATATCTTCCACGATAGAAAATTTACCACCTATGGCTTCACCCGTTTCCAGGTATGTAGAATATGGCCGGACCCCTCTTTGGTAGCAAACTCCTTGGGTGTTGTAACACCTGCAGGGTCGAAGGCAAATTTGAACTGGTCATTACCGTCGAACTCGTAAATTGCCGTTATTGTCTTACCCGCGCTTGGCCCGGTCTTGCGGATCAAGTTAAATTCTTTTGGGCTTTTCGTGGGGTCTATTTTTATGATGTCAAAGACGATAGTTTCATTGCTCTGATGGGGAGACGTGAGCTGACCCTGGTTCCCCTGATAGATTATTTTATTCTTACTCACATGTTCATCCGCAATCTTCTTTCCCTCCCTTTCTCCTGATACCAAAGTCCAAGTTCCCTGAAATTTGTTGAGTTCCGCGTCGACATTCTCTGCAAAGACCGCAGAGACAAATGGTGACACAAAGGAGCAAAAAACCAAGAGTCCAACGGCAAGCAATTTAGTGTTCGTGCGCATTATTAATCTCCTCTCAAGAATTGATGTTTAAAACATATCAATCTTTAAGTAGAAGTCAATTAGAGACAATAGAGGCATTTACTATGGCTGCACGCACTGCGAAGATGTGATATAATATTTACTCGTTTTTGTTATCCGCTAACTACCGTTTGGATGTCAGCGACATGAATGACCAGAGGAAAACAGGGGATCAGCTTATTCACGAATTGAGCGTATTGCGTAGCAGGGTGACTGAAATGGAGGCTACGCTCACCCAGGCTAAATTAGTCGAGGGACGGCTCCATTTAGTGAATTCTTTGAAAGAGGATCTCCTTAAGTCCACCGGCCTGAATGAAAAGCTAAAGTTCATTACCGATGGTGTGTTGAGAATCTTTGAGGCTGATTTCGCTCGCATCTGGATTATCAAACCCGGCGACAGGTGTGATTCAGGCTGCGTACATGCCAAAGTCACTGATGGTCCACACGTGTGTCGTTATCGTGATCGTTGTCTCCATCTGTTGGCGAGTTCCGGACGGTATACCCACGTTGACGGCCGTATACATAGCCGTGTGCCATTTGACTGTTACAAGATTGGACGCATTGCGTCGGGCGCTGAATCCAGATTGGTGACCAACGATGTTGTGAATGACCATCGCGTTCACGATCGAACGTGGGCAAGAAAACTTGATCTGATCTCTTTTGCAGGTTATCGGATATTGGCAAAGGCCGGCTCTCCTATAGGCGTTCTCGCGCTATTCAGCAAACAACCTCTTTCGAGCCATGATGATTTCTTGCTGGAAGGTATTGCCAACACCACCGCTCACGTATTCCAATCGGCCATAATGGACGAGGCTCTGAACACAGAGAAGCAAAGGTTTCAGAGACTGGCCGAGAATTCACCCTTTGGAATGGTAATGATCGATCCTGACGGATCATTCTCTTATGCAAATCCCAAGTTCAAGGAAATGTTCGGGTACGACCTTAACGATGTCCCCAATGGTAGGGAGTGGTTAAGGAAAGCTTATCCTGACGCTGACTACAGACATGAGGTTATTTCAACCTGGATTGAGGATTTCAAACGTAGCGAATCAGGCGAAACCAGGCCAAGAATTTTTTCAGTCATTTGTAAAGATGGCGGCAAAAAAATAGTCCATTTTCGACCCGTGAAACTGGATTCCGGCGAAGACCTGATGACGTGTGAAGACATCACCGACCGCAAACAGATCGAAGAGGGTCTCCGCAAGACCCGTCAGGACTGGGAGGATATCTTCCAGGCCATTGGCCACCCCACCATCATCATGGACGTACACAACGGCATTTTGGCCGCCAACAGGGCAACCATACAGGCCGTCGGCAAATCCCAGAGCGAATTACTTAACGCCAAATGCTATGAGATCTTCCACAAGAACGGCGAACAGCCTCAGAACTGTCCAGCGCAAGCCCTTCTCAAATCAGGTCTGCAAGAGCCAGTGGAAGGGGAGACTGAGGCTTTGGGAGGCCACTTCCTTGTCTCCTGCACCCCCGTGCTCGACAAAAATGGAGCTATCGAAAAGATTATTCATATCGCCACTGACATTACCGAGCGAAAAAGAGCTGAGGATGAGTTGCGCCGGAACGAAGCTCGTTTGCGAAAGATTGTTGACATCCTCCACTACAAAGCTGATTCAGTCCAGGACTTCATGGACCGCGCTCTTGGCGAGGCTTTAGAACTCACACAAAGCAAAATAGGCTACATTTTCCATTATCACCAAGACAGCGAAGAATTTGTACTAAATTCCTGGTCGAAAGGCGTGATGAAGGAATGTTCAATCTCTGAGCCACAAACGGTGTATCAGCTTCAGGAAACCGGGATATGGGGGGAGGCGGTTCGTCAGCGCCAATCGATTATGGTGAATGATTTCCAAGCTCCACATCCGCTGAAAAAGGGTTACCCGGAGGGGCACGCGTGCCTTCGCAGGTATCTGACGGTACCAGTTTTCATCGAGGATCAAATTGTGGCGGTGGTTGGTGTGGCGAACAAGGAATCCGACTACACTCAGTCTGACATATTGCAACTCACACTGATGATGGATTCAGTCTGGAAGGCCGTGGACCGCCTGCAGGCGGAAGAGGCCCTGCGTGAGAGCGAAGAAAGATTTCACACCCTCTTCGAGACTGCCAATGACGCCATATTGCTGATGGACAACGCCAATTTCATTGAATGCAATGCAAGGACCGTTCAAATATTCGGCTGCGAGGAGAAAAAAGATTTAGTTGGTCATACACCAATGGAATTTTCGCCCGAACTGCAACCAGATGGTCTTGGCTCCTTGGAGAAGGCCCGCAAATACATTAACGCCGCTTTGAATTTCAAGCCGCAGACATATTATTGGAAACATTGCCGTAAGGACCGCTCGCCATTTGATGCGGAGGTATCTCTGAATTCCCTTATCCTTAATGGCAAGGTACAGATTCAGGCGATAGTGAGAGATGTCAGTGAACGCAAACGAGCTGAGAAAGACCTTAGAGAAGCGGAAGAACGGATGCGCCTTCTGATAGACTCAGCGCCCGTCGCGATCAGGATTGCAACAGAGGGCAGGTATTCCTATGTAAACCCTGCTTTTTTAAAATTGTTTGGTTATGAGTGTTCCGAAGAGATAGAGGGGCTTCCGGTAGAAGCCCTGTATGTTCAGAAGGACAAGTTTCTGATCGCCGAAAGGAACGCAAACAGAGCTATGGGGCTTGATGTGGACCCTCACTACCGAGTAACCGGCATCAGGCACGACGGCGCTCATGTTGATTTGGAGGCTTGGGGAAGTGAGATTACGTATCAGGGGCAGCGTTCCACTCTTAGATTTTTCATAGACGTTACCGAGTCAAACTCTCTACGGGCTCAACTTCTCCAGGCGCAAAAGATGGAAGCGATTGGGACCTTGGCCGGCGGTATTGCCCACGATTTTAATAACCTGCTTCAGGCAGTGCTGGGATATTCCGATTTTATGCTTCAACGAAAAAAAGAAGGGGAACAGGACTACGCTGATCTACAGAAAATAACTAAGGCGGGAAAGCGAGGGGCAGATCTGGTCAAAAGCCTGTTGACCTTGAGTCGGAAAGTTGAAGCAAGATATATTCCTGTCAAGTTGAATCAAGAAATAACCCAGGTGAGCCAACTCCTCTCCCGCACCATCCCAAAGACCATAAAAATCGATCTACATCTCAGCGGGGACCTGGAATCAATCAATGCCGACCCATCCCAAATAGGCCAGGTCTTGATGAATATCGGAGTAAACGCGAGGGATGCTATGCCGGATGGTGGGACATTGACAATTGAGACATCAAACGTTCAATTGGACAGGGAATATTGCAGCGCGCATATTAACGCCATACCTGGAAGTTATGTCTTGTTGACCGTCTCGGATACCGGCCAAGGGATGGACAGGAAAACACTGGCTCACATATTTGAACCGTTTTTTAGCACCAAGGAAGTGGGAAAAGGCACCGGACTAGGGCTCGCGACCGTCTACGGCGTCATCAAACAGCATGACGGTCACATAATGTGTTATAGCGAACCTGGACATGGGACCACATTCAAGATTTACCTACCTGCAATTCAGACAAAAATGGAATTGGAAACTCCAGCGCTTGACTTGGATATTCCGGGCGGAACAGAGACTGTTCTACTGGTGGATGATGATGACGACATAAGCGACCTGGGAGCTACACTTCTTGATAATTTTGGTTATAAGGTCATCACGGCCGGTAACGGCGAAGAGGCCCTCGAGATATACCAAAGGGAGGGTAAGAGTATCTCGGTGATCATCTTGGACCTGATCATGCCGGTAATGGATGGCAGACGGTGTTTAGCCGAGATTCTCCGGCTCAACCCTACTGCAAAGGTTATTGTAGCGAGCGGTTACTCGGAAGGTGGCCCGGCTAATGGCGTCATGAAGGCCGGAGCAAAGGGATTCGTCCAAAAACCGTATAACATGAGGCAACTCTTGACTATGGTTCGTGAAGTCCTGGACGGCGATTCGTCTGGAGATGATATTAATGCTGGAGATGGAAGGGAAACGGTGTCTTGAACCCTTTCAGGACAAGCCTGACATTAGGGTCCTTATTGCTACCGAACATACCAGCGAGCAGGTCATGGCCGCAGATTTGAAGTAGGGGCGAAGGCGTCCGTCTTTTCAACAATCATGAATCTAATTCCCTCTCCATGGAATCATCTCCATAGATTTCACTCCACATTTGGCCATCCGCTTCCATACATCCCAGCGCCGATTAGGCGCCAAAAGAGCCTGAAACAACGCCGGGCAAATCATTTAAGATCTCTCGTGACCTAGTTCCCCAATATAGCGCATGGACCGCGTTCATTATGGCACGGATATGGCATATTAGACAGTCAGGCATGCCAAAGTTTTCAAAGCCGTTAAGGCAAAAATAAAAAAGATGGAGGAAGAAAATGGCCAAGATAGCAAAATCGACTGATTCTTCCAGCCTCGCTGAGGTTGTTGACAGGATCCTGGACAAAGGTATTGTAATCGACGCGTGGGTAAAAGTCTCATTGGTTGGTATTGAGCTGCTTTCAGTAGAGGCTAGAGTAGTCATAGCCTCAGTCGAGACCTATCTGAAATACGCTGAAGCCATTGGCCTCACAGCCAGCGCGGCCGCTCCTGCGTGAGGCGTCTGCCTCTAGAATCCCAAAGGCTATAGGGGGAGCTAAGCTAGCTGCCCCAATGGCTTTTGGGTCTGCAAAACCCGACACTGACGAACAACCTAATCTCAACAGGGATGAGGCTGGAAAGTTAGTTGCGGGTTAATTACATAGAGGAGGAGTAATGGGCAACCTGACTGACGACATCTCCAGACTATGCGGAGAGATTGAAACCTTGCGGGACTCTCGTAAGGTTTTCGGGTCTCAACTCGATAAAGAAACCAGGGAAATGAAAACCGGGGTTTCTAAAATGAGAGCCGGGTTCCGGAAAGACCAAAATAACATGGCGGTTCGGACCAAGGCTGATCGGGTAAAATTCGTGTCAAGTCTGGATGCGGAGGTTAGAGGTTTCCTGAATGCCTTTGACAAAACCCATGCGGAAATGGCCGCAAATACCAAAAGGGAAAACGTTCAGTTCGTTTCGGGCGTGGCCAATCATGTGGCCGGTCTCCTGACCGGTTACAAGAAGGACCGAAAGGCGATGGGCCAGGCCACGAAGCGAGAGAACACCGTTTTTGTCGCGGACATAACCAGGTTCGTCAACACCAAGAACAAAGAAACAAAAGTGCTGATGGACGGGTTCAAGGCTGATCATACAAAAATGGCCAAGGTTACGAGGGCGGACAGGAAAAAGTTCGTAAAAGGGTTGGACGACGATGTCAACGCTATGAGAAAAGGCAACATCGCCGAACACAAAAAAATGGCCAAGATGACTAAGGCGGACAGGGAAAAGTTTGTAAACAAGTTGGAAGACAGTGTCGGAGCAATGAGGAAAGATAACGTCAATGATTTGGCGGGAGCCAGAGCTGCGTGGGCCGGCCTTTCTCCTCAAGGGCGTAAAGCCAGGTTGATGGCTGAACAACAAGCCAAGGCGGATCAGGAAAGAAAGGCTCGTGTGGAAGCCGAACAGAGAGCCAAGGCTTTGGAGGAGGCAAGAGCAAAAGCTCAGGCCGAGAAATCTAAAACTCAAGCGCAACCATTGTCAGGCATGAAGAAAAAGTAGAAATAAAAACCATTGGTCAAGCCAAGGCCATCGGATTGTGACACTGATCAAAATCGATGGCCGACGCTAGGCCAACTAAAGAAAAGCCTTGAGCGAAATAACCTGTTCATTCTGCAGAGGCTCAGGTGTTATTTTTCACAATTGGGCGACGACTAGTTTATGGCTTTGCGCAAACTGCTATCAACATGGTTTATGAATGCGGAACAAAGAGGTGAGGATTGCCGGTTTTTTCGTTGGATCAGATAAAGCGACCGTTCAAATTTTATGTTACGGATTTTTATTGCTACAAGCGTTCCCCTCAATAACTCGTCACTAACCGCTCGCGCTGATATTATGGATGCGCCTAACCCGTCCTTGACGCTCTGTTTTACAGACTCCGTGCTTCCCATTTCAGCGACCACGTTTAAATGGCCGATGTTTAATCCATGTTCTTCCATGACCTGTTTGGTGACCATCCGGGTCCCGGAGCCCGCCTCTCGAAGAACAAAAGGTTCCTGAGCCAGTTCATCGGGTTCTATAATATTATTCTCCACCGCCCACCGGTGCTCGGATGAAACCACCAGCATGAGTTCATCAGAAATAACTTCCTCGAAACTGAGTTTCGGATGGCGCCAACGTGCTCCCACAAGACCAGCGTCAACCCGTCCGTCGGCTACAGCTTCGGCGGTTCCGGAAGTATCTGAAATCTGAAGAGCGATCCGGCCTTCAGGATGAGCGATTTTGAATGACCCTATGATTCTTGGGAGAACATACGTCCCGGGGATTGAACTCGCGGCGAGATGCAATTGACCCGCAAGCTTGCTCCGAAACTGATCTACGGCCTGAAAAGCCTCATCCCTGGTTTGAACCATACTTTTGGCGTATTGATAGAATACTCGCCCGACCGGAGTGGGCAAGACTTCTCCCTTGAATCGATCCAGAAGTTTCTCACCGAGCATAGTTTCTAAGGCGCGGATATGTTCACTTACCGTCGGTTGAGCCAAAGACAGCGCTTCTCCCGCGCGGGTGAAGCTTTTCAGTTCAACTATCCTGCAAAAAACTTCCATTCGTTTCAGGTCCATGGTTTCACGCTCCATGAAAATACTTCTTAACTAGTAGTTGATAGGCGAGATCAAGTCAATCCGTAGACAACGACTTGTTGGCTATAAATAGCAATGTCCTATTTGTTGAACAATTAATACTGTTTTTCGTTTGAACAGGTAGCCCTCAAATAACCGATTGTAGGCTGTATTTAGCTGCGGATGACGCCAGGCGGTGAAATCTTCTTTCGGCGCAACCGTCATTGCGCTATGCTCCTTTTTTCCGTGGGGAAAATAGTGTCGGTCCCGAGCAGTCGTATTTGATTTTTTTTGGAGGTTAAGCCGGAAATGGGCACAACATTGAACATTCTAATAGTCGACGACGAGGCCAACATCCGGCGCACTCTCTCGCTTTGCCTGGAATCCGACGGGCATCGAACCACCGCTGTGAGCAATCCTAAAGACGCTTTGTCGGAGGCGTCGCAAAGGTCATTTGACGTGGCGTTTCTTGACTTGCGACTAGGATCGGATAATGGATTAGACTTGATTCAGCCTTTGCTCGCTTCCTCTCCATGGCTGAAAATCATTATCATCACGGCATATTCCTCTATCGAAACTGCAGTGGAGGCCACGCGCAGAGGAGCCTCGGATTACATTCCAAAGCCTTTTACGCCTGCGCAGGTCCGGCTTGCCGTTGAGAAAGTGGCTCGGGTCAGGACCCTGGAGCAAAGACTATCTTCATTACAGGAAGAACTGGGCAGGACCATTCCGGAGATAGACTTTTCGAGCGCCAACCCGACTATGCAGAGGGCAATAACTCTGGCCGGGAAAGTCGCTCCCACAGAAGCTTCGGTACTCATTCGAGGGGAGAGTGGAACAGGAAAGACTATGTTGGCCCGCCAGATTCACTATTGGAGTGACAGAGCGTCAAAACCTTTCGGCGTCATTTCATGTCCGACCCTTTCCCCTGAACTTATGGAAAGTGAATTGTTCGGGCATGTAAAGGGGGCCTTTACTGGAGCTATTAGAGACAATCCAGGCCGAATAGCGTTTTGTGAAAACGGAACCCTTTTCCTGGATGAAATAAGCGAACTTCCTCTACCTGTTCAACCAAAACTCCTGCGGTTCCTGCAGGACAGAGAATACGAGCAAATGGGATCGCACAAGACAAGAAAGTCAAACGTCAGAATAATATCAGCCACCAACATAGACTTGGAGCAAGCGGTAGAAACGGCAAGATTCAGGGAGGACCTGCTCTATCGTCTAAATGTGATTCAGGTAGAAATTCCGCCATTGAGAGACAGACCTCAAGACATTGTGGCTCTAGCCGAGAAGTTACTAACTTTTTTCAGCCATAAATACCATCGTCCCTTGAACGGATTTACCAACGAGGCATTGACCTCCCTTCAGGAATATTCATGGCCGGGCAACGTGAGGGAACTCAGAAATATTGTCGAGCGGGCTGCTATACTTTGCCCAAACGACTTGGTCGACTCAGAATATTTACCGAACAAGATGATTTCCTGTGACCCCGTCATGAGAATAGGGGACCCCGTAAGCTTGAGTAGAATTGAGGAAGAGCATATCCGAAGAGTGCTGGCTGGAAGCAAATCATTTCAGGAAGCCGCTGATACACTCGGTATAGATCAGGCGACGCTTTGGCGGCGTAGAAAGCAATATGGAATCTAGATCAATAAGATCAGATTTCGGTTACGTTAATTGAGTCTCTCCATCTTGCGTAATGCAAGGTCCGTTTAGCCGACCCTGTGCAAATCTCAATCCAGCAGAATAAACTGACGCCTCAACATATTGTAATCACACCATAACTTCTATTAGAGCTTTGGCGCCATACTTGCCTGTCATGATTCAAGGAGGAATCAGCATGCTTGGAATTAGGCAGAAGCTGTCTCTTGGGTTCGGAGGATTGCTGGCCGTAATTGTGATGATCGGTCTGGAGAGTGTCTCGTTGCTCTCCGAACTCGGAGGCTCAATAGATGTGATCCTTAGGGAGAATTATCGCAGCGTGATCGCAAGTCAAGAAATGAAGGAGGCGCTGGAGCGAATGGACAGCGGAATGCTGTTCACTCTTCTGGGCTATCAGAGAGAAGGTCTCGATCTCATAACCGAAAACAAGACCGTTTTTTTGAAGGCTATGAAGTCCGAACTTGAAAATATTACTATTCCGGGGGAGCAAGAGAAGGCGATTCATATTCGAAGTCTTTTCAACCAATATGAAGAAACGATTGAATCGGTGACTCAGCCGGAGCTACCCCATAAGGTAAGAATGGAAGCGTACTTCCAAAAGATTTTACCTTTGTTCCAATCAATAAAAACAACCGCTGACGAAATACTGAACATAAACCAACAAAACATGAGTGACGCCAACCAAGAGGCTCGGATAAAGTCTCAGGCCGCTCGGCAACGCATGATGATACTGCTCGTAGTGGGTGTTTTGTTTGCGGCGCTTTTTATGCTTCTTACCGAAAAGTGGATTCTTAAACCTTTAGCCGGTTTGACCTTGTCGGCCCAGGAAATTAAGTCCGGAAACCTCGATTTGTACATTCTTTCCCGCTCCAGAGATGAGATAGGAACTCTCGCCGAAGCTTTCAATGAAATGGCCGCAGGCCTTAGAGAGTCACGACGTGTTGATAGGGCAAATTGGAGCCACATGAAACGATCCACTGAACTGGCCTTTAAGGTCTTGCCGGAAGCTGTGGCTATAGTGGATGCAGAGGGAGTCGTGCAAATTGTAAGCGACACTGCAACAGAGGTGTTCGGTATGCTCCCCAAGGAAAATATCAACAATCCAAACTTCCACGAAATGGTTGAACTCTTCAACGAAGCGATTAGCACCGGACTTCCCGCAGAAACCAATAAAGGGACGTATCTGATTCAGAGATTTGTTAACGGTAAAGAATTTTATTTTCGCCCCAAGGTGGTTCCTGTTTTAGACACTGATCGGAATCCGACCGGCGTGATAATCTTGTTGACGGATGTCACGCTGGAAAGGGAACAAAACGAGATAAAAAGGGGGCTGGTTTCAACGGTATCTCACCAGCTCAAAACACCACTGACGTCGATTCGGATGTCGATTCATCTGTTACTCGAAGAAAAAATTGGGGCGCTAACGGAAAAACAGGCTGAACTCTTGGTTGCGGCTAGGGAGGAAAGCGATCGCCTGCACACAATCCTGGAGAGATTGCTCAGTATAAGCCGAATAGAATCCGGAAAAAACAACATGGAACTCAAGAGCGTTAGGCCTTACGAATTGGTTTTTGAATCAGTCGAACCCTTTCGTAGTTCGGCTGTGGACAGAGGACTCACACTGGAAATCCAATTGCCCAACGACCTGCCCGAGGTATCGGCAGACCCGGTGATGGTTTCACAGGTATTTGCCAATTTAGTTTCTAATGCATTGAAATATACTAGTCCCGGCGGTCTGATTCGTGTATTCGCCCAGACCGCCGATGATTTTGTGCAGTTTTCCGTCTCGGACACTGGAATGGGTATCCCTGCCCAATACCTCAAAAAGATACTGGAACATTTTTTCCGAGTCCCGGGGCAAACCATAGAATCAGGGTTAGGTTTAGGACTTTCAATTGTTCAGGAGATCGTGGAGGCTCATGGAGGAACGATCTCCGTTGAAAGTCTTGAGTCTGAAGGAAGCGTTTTTGCGTTTACTTTAAGACGCTATGATAGAACCTTTGAGGAGGAAGCAAAGTATGATTGATTTAATCTTCGTCGTCAGTCTCACAATTTTTTTTGGGCTATGCGCTTTATATTGCCTCGCATGGGAAAGGATCTAAACCATGTTCGATATAATTGTCGGCTTCATAGGCGTGATTCTCATCGTGTACCTATTTGTAACGGTTCTAAGGCCTGAGAAGTTCTGAAGAGGTAAAGCATCATGGACCATTTCGGATGGATACAATTAACGCTGTTTGTTGGTATTTTGCTCGTTCTTACCAAGCCGATGGGGGTCTACTTGACCAAGGTCCTGGATGTTGAGGGTAAGACTTTTTTGGACCTTGCAATTGGACCTGTGGAGCGGTTTTTTTATTCTTTGCTGGGTATTGATCCTAAAAAGGAACAGGACTGGAAACAGTATTCGTTTTCCTTGATTTCTTTTAGCCTTGTAGGAACATTGTTTACCTATGCGATCCTTCGATTACAACATCTACTGCCATTGAATCCTCAAGGATTCGGCCCCGTTTCCGGTCAGCTTTCTTTCAATACGGCCATAAGTTTTGCCACGAACACAAACTGGCAAAACTATGCCGGTGAATCAACCATGTCGTACCTATCACAAATGGTAGGGCTGACATTCCATAATTTTGCCTCCGCAGCCACAGGAATAGCTGTCGCCGCTGCACTCGCACGAGGCGTTGCAAGGAATTCCGCCAAGACCATCGGCAACTTTTGGACGGATGTGATTCGTACAATCCTCTATGTTCTTTTACCTATTTGTCTTGTATACGCCTTGCTTCTAGTGTCTCAAGGGATGATCCAAAACTTTAATCCATACGCAAAAGTTGAGGTAGTCGCCCCTTATGCCTCCCCTGTCCCAGGAAAAGACGCTGAAGGCCGACAGTCGCCGCCACAGAGAAAAGTCGAAACTCAGACCATCGTTCAAGGCCCTATGGCTTCTCAGGTGGCCATAAAAATGTTGGGAACAAATGGTGGTGGTTTTACCAACGCCAATGCGGCTCACCCTTATGAGAACCCAACACCTCTTTCCAATTTTCTGCAAATGCTGTCTATTTTCTTAATACCCAGCGGATTGACGTACTATCTGGGACGGGTTGTCAAGGACCAGCGACACGGTTGGGCCGTATGGAGCGCTATGGCTGCAATCTTCCTGGTCGGATTCCTCATCTGTTGGTGGGCTGAAAGCACTGGTAATCCACACATGCACGCTCTAGGAATCGACGCTGCGTCTGGGAACATGGAGGGCAAAGAGACACGTTTCGGAATTTTTAATTCAGCTCTTTTCGCCACTGTAACTACCGACGCTTCGTGTGGGGCGGTTAACTCCATGCACGATTCCTTTACTCCCTTGGGCGGCCTGGTTCCTTTGCTCAATATACAGTTGGGAGAAGTAATCTTTGGCGGTGTTGGCGCAGGATTGTATGGCATGATCGTCTTTGTTGTGCTTGCTGTATTTCTTGCCGGTCTGATGATTGGAAAAACCCCGGAATACCTTGGCAAAAAGATAGAAGCCTACGACGTCAAAGCTAGCGTCATGTTTATCATGGTCCCTGTCTTGGGTATTCTTGGCTCAACCGCTTGGGCGGCTACAAGCGCCTGGGGCCTTGCTGGTTTAAACAACTCAGGGCCTCACGGCTTCAGCGAGATTCTGTATGCTTACTCATCCACTACAGGAAATAATGGCAGTGCTTTTGCGGGACTTAACGCCAATACCTGCTGGTATAACATTACCCTGGGAATAGCGATGCTTCTGGGAAGATTTTTCATGATTATTCCCATACTTGCTCTGGCTGGAAATCTTGCAGGAAAGAAATCTCGCCCTCTTGGTGAGGGTAGTTTCCCCGTGTCCGGACCGATGTTCACTGTACTTTTGACAGGCACAGTTTTGATAGTTGGCGCATTGACGTTCTTTCCAGCCCTGTCACTTGGACCGATTGTTGAACATTATCTAATGACTCATTCAAATATATTATTTTAAGAGGATAAACCAAGATGACAGCGAAAGCGCTTTCAATCTTCGATCGTCAGATATTGAGTCAAGCGGTTGTTGAATCTTTCAAGAAACTCAACCCAATAACTATGTTGAAAAATCCTGTGATGTTTGTTACCGAAGTCGGGGCGACCATTACCACTGCAAGTATAATTTTCAAACCAGAGACTGAATCATTAATCTTTGGTTTTCAAATTGCGGCCTGGCTCTGGTTTACCGTGTTATTCGCCAATTTTGCCGAGGCCATGGCTGAAGGGCGAGGAAAAGCTCAGGCGGACGCTTTGCGCAAGACCCGCACACAGACCATAGCTCATCTCCTACTTAAGCACGGTTTGGCGCAGCAGGATGTCCCGGCGGATAAGCTCAGGAAAGGGGATGAGGTGGTAGTTTCCGCCGGGGACATTATACCGGCTGACGGTGAAGTGATTCAAGGGGTCGCGTCTGTTGATGAATCAGCCATCACAGGAGAATCTGCGCCGGTGATAAGAGAATCCGGCGGAGACAGGAATTCAGTGACAGGCGGCACGAGAGTTCTGTCGGATTTTCTCATAGTAAGGGTAACAGCCGACCCGGGGAACAGTTTCCTTGACCACATGATCAGTCTGGTTGAAGGCGCTCAAAGACAGAAGACTCCGAATGAGATAGCGCTCACAATTCTGCTGGCCGCCTTGACTATAATTTTTCTCGTCGTAATTCTTAGCCTGAAGTTTTTCGGCGCTTATTCCGGAGTCTTCTTTTCAATCACTGTTTTGACAGCTCTTTTGGTTTGTCTCATACCGACTACGATTGGTGGTCTTTTGAGCGCCGTCGGAATTGCCGGAATTGATCGTCTGGTTCAGACAAATGTGCTCGCGATGAGTGGACGGGCCGCTGAAGCCGCAGGTGATGTTGATGTGCTGCTATTGGACAAGACCGGAACCATTACCATGGGGAATCGTCAAGCTACCGAATTCATACCGGCTCATGGCGTCAAAATCGAAGACCTGGCCGACGCTTCTCAATTAGCGTCTCTATCCGACGAAACTCCAGAAGGCAGAAGTATCGTGATCCTGGCAAAACAATACGGACTCAGAGCACGAACACTTTCTGAAATGCCGGCCGCCACATTCATCCCCTTCAAAGCGGAAACTCGAATGAGTGGTGTCGACATTGACGGTAAAAGGATCAGAAAAGGATCGTCCGACGCTGTAATGAAATTCGTGGTAGGGCGCCTGCCCCCTTCGGTCGAAGACGCTGTGGCAAGGGTTACCAGTTCTGGAGGAACTCCGCTGGTAGTTGCGGAAAACGAAAAAGCAATGGGGGTTATTCATCTCAAGGATGTTGTGAAAGGTGGACTAAAGGACAGATTTGAGCGTTTCCGCACAATGGGAATAAAAACAATAATGATTACGGGTGACAATCGATTGACTGCGGCCACCATCGCAAGGGAGGCTGGAGTAGACGACTTTCTTGCCGAGGCCCGACCTGAAGACAAACTGGCGTTGATTCGAAAGGAACAGGCCGCTGGGCATTTGGTGGCAATGACTGGTGACGGCACAAACGACGCCCCGGCGCTCGCTCAGGCTGACGTTGGGGTTGCCATGAATACTGGGACTCAGGCCGCAAAAGAGGCTGGAAACATGGTAGATCTTGATTCCAACCCTACCAAACTTATTGAGATAGTGGAAATTGGCAAACAGATGCTTATGACACGAGGAGCGTTGACAACATTCAGTATCGCGAACGACGCGGCCAAATATTTCGCCATTATCCCTGCAATGCTTGTCGCCACTTTCCCAGTAATAGGCCCTCTGAACATTATGCAGCTTCATTCGCCGCAGAGCGCCATCTTGAGCGCAGTCATATTTAATGCGCTCATCATTGTCGCTCTTATACCACTTGCGTTACGAGGGGTTCGCTTTCGACCCTTGACCGCCGCAAGGCTATTGCGCCGTAATCTGCTTATTTATGGCCTTGGAGGACTTGTGGCTCCATTTGTAGGCATAAAACTGATTGATTTGTTTGTCTCGGCCCTGCAACTCGCCTGAGATCGGAGAGCTTACAATGAAGAATTTAATGTCCCAACTTCGAACTGCCCTGGTCGCAACTGTCCTTTTGGCTGTAATCTTATGTGGCGTCTATCCAGCGCTGGTATGGACCATAGCCCAGGCGCTTTTCCCCGAAAGAGCGAATGGCTCTTTAGTTGTTAAAAATGGCAAGATTGTCGGATCTGAACTTATTGGTCAAAATTTTGCCGGCGCAAAGTATTTTCATTCAAGGCCATCAATGGCCGGGGAAATGGGATACGACGCTACCAGTTCAGGGGGTAGCAACTTGGGGCCCACCTCTAAGAAATTGATTGATTCGGTGAGAGAGCGTGTTAAGGCATACAGAGCCGAGAACAACCTGCCGTTGAGCGTTAAGACGCCGGTGGACGCTGTTACCGCCTCAGCCAGCGGTCTTGACCCCCACATTAGTGTCAGAAACGCCTTATTACAGGCGCCCAGAGTCGCAAAAGATCGAGGCATGGAAGAAAAAGCTGTAGTCGAGAAAATTGAAGCCAACACTCAGGGTAGGGATCTCTACATATTGGGGGAACCCAGAGTCAATGTGCTAAACGTTAATTTGTCACTTGACGCGAGGTGAATTTGAACGCTGTAGTTGAAGACAAAGCCAGCAGTTTTTTACGAATGATCCGTCGGGTCAGGCGAGGCCGGTTCAAGATTTATCTGGGCTATGGCGCCGGGGTAGGAAAAACTTATCAGATGCTTATCGAGGGCCATCGACTGAAAGCTGATGGTATCGATGTCGCTATCGGATTGGTGGAGACGCACGGCCGGTCAGAGACAGAAAACCTGATAGAAGGCCTGGAACTAATTCCGAGACGCAAAGAGGATTACCGTGGAATCACACTCGAAGAGATGGACATTAAAGCTATCCTTGGCCGAAAACCCCAGGTAGCGTTAATCGATGAACTGGCCCACACCAATATGCCGGGTAGCAAAAACCAGAAAAGATACCAGGATGTTCAGGAAATACTGGCGGCAGGGATACATGTAATAACGACATTAAACGTTCAGCACCTGGAGAGCCTTTACGACACAGTTGAAAAAACCGTTCACGTTAAAGTTAGGGAGCGTATACCGGACTGGATATTGGGGGAAGCCGACGAAATCGTTAATGTTGATCTATCGCCCGAAGACCTCCAAAATCGTCTCCAGGAAGGTAAAATATATCCAGCGGAACGAATTCAGGCGGCCCTTTCCAATTTCTTCACAAGCGACAACCTTGAAACTTTGAGGGAACTAACTCTTCGGGAACTTGTTTCTCAGATCGATCTGAAAAGACGGGAACACCTTGAAGATGAAATCCAGGTAGCCCCGGATCAAGTCATGGTCTGCCTTAGCTCTAGAGGGCCAAACAGCGCAAAACTGCTCCGTTACGCCTCTCGTTTGGCAGGAAGATTGAACCGAAACTGGTACGCTCTGTATGTGCAAACTCCCTCAGAGGCTCCTACAGTGATAGATCCTAGAACACAAACTATCCTATCAGAGACATTGACTCTAGCCAAACAGTTGGGGGCTATTGTTTTCACGTACAACGGAGAGGATGTCCCAAAGACGATACTGCAATTTGTAAAAGAATACAGGGTCGGACATGTCGTTATTGGCAGCCCTGCGCCGATGCCCTTCTGGAAGAGGCTGTTAGGAAAAAAGAGCCTCGTAGAGCATTTGATTTTCCGCAGTCGAGGGATCACCATAGTCGTTCTCGATACCCGTCAGGCTTCATTATTTGAGTTTGCCGAAGAGAAGTCAGCCTCAGATCTCTTGGAAAAAGCGCTCGATCACCCAGTCACAGGTCAGACCTTGCGCCTTAGTTCGCTTCTCTCCCCTGACAAAATTGTGAGATGGGAGAATCCGACAACCAAAATAAAAGTTCTGCAGGAACTTACCAATAGATTGGCCAGTACGACCGATGCTGCGCCTGGGATAATACTGAGCGAACTATTGAGGCGCGAGACCGAGTCGTCAACCTTTTTCAATGATGGCGTAGCTTTCCCCCATATTCGTATCGATGGTTTGAAGCATCCTTTAGTTTCCTTGGGCATTACCCCTTATGGGATCGAGGATGTTCCTTTTGAAAATCCCGTGAAGCTTGTTTTTCTGATACTCTCACCTAAAGAAGATCCTAACTTGCAACTCAGAATCCTCGGCATGGTAAGCAGATTGGCGCGAAATGAGAATTTTGTGGAACAGATGATCCAGTGCCATAGTGGTGAGTCCGCATGGAAGGCCATTCTCGACATGGAAAGAGGGTAGTTCTGACAAATAGACCATTTACCTAATGTTTACCTCAATGTATTTCAGGAGACTACATGCTAAAGCTTGCGAAGACTTATGATGAAGTTCGTAATTCCTTCGAATGGGAGATCCCCAAGTTTTATAACATCGGAATAGATATATGTGACAAATGGGCAGGTGACCCTGTCCGGTTGGCTCTGATTCATGAAACTTCGTCTGGAGAAACCAGGAATTGGACATTCCGGGAACTGAGAGACCTTTCAAACCGTTTGGCAAACGGTCTTCGAAGTCATGGAATCATGAGAGGCGAACGGATTGGAATACTCTTGGGGCAAGGTCCGGAAACCGCTATAACGCACATTGCGGCATACAAACTTGGGGCAGTGGCAATCCCTCTATTTAATTTGTTCGGGGTTGACGCTTTGGAATATCGACTTTCCAATAGTGGGGCGTCCGCTGTTGTGACCGATGACGCCAATGTTCACAAGATCTTGGAAATATGGGATAATCTTCCTAATTTGCGATGGCTTCTGGTAACTGAAACACACGGAGGAGATCGAACTCTCAATTTCTGGAACCTGATCGAGAAGGGGTCCACCAACTTCGAACCCGTAAAAACACGCTCCGACGAACCTGCCTTGATCATCTATACCTCCGGCACTACCGGTCCTCCAAAAGGAGCGTTGCATGCGCATCGGGTATTGCTCGGGCATCTTCCCGGGGTTGAGTTTCCTCACAATTTCTTTCCGCAAAAAGACGATTTATTCTGGACACCTGCGGATTGGGCTTGGATTGGCGGGTTAATTGACGTCCTTTTTCCGAGTTGGAGTCATGGCATACCTGTGGTGGCTTATCGAGCTAGGAAATTCGATCCTGAGGAAGCGTTTCATCTGATTGCAAAGCACCGGATACGCAACGCATTCATGCCGCCTACCGCCCTCAAACTCATGCGCCAGGTCCCAGATCCGAAAAGCCGATACAGTTTCAAGATGAGATCAATCGGTTCTGGAGGTGAGACACTGGGAACCGAGCTGTTGGAATGGGCCAAGGATGCATTGGGTGTAACCATCAACGAATTTTACGGCCAAACCGAAGCTAATCTTGTTGTAGGCAATTGCTCCGAAATAATGGACATACGTCCGGGGTCAATGGGAAAACCAATCCCTGGGCACACCGTTGAAATCCTGGATGAGTCAGGCATTCCTGTGTCCCTGGGAACGGTAGGTGAGATCGCTATCAAGAGGCCGGATCCTGTGATGTTTCTGGGATATTGGAATAACACCCAGGCAACCCAGGACAAATTTGTCGGTGATTGGCTGTTAACTGGAGATTTGGCTCGAATGGACCAAGACGGCTATCTTTGGTTCGTTGGAAGAAAAGATGACGTCATTACTAGCGCCGGCTACAGGATCGGACCAGCCGAGATCGAAGACTGCATCCTCAAGCACCCGTCTGTCGCAATGGTCGCTGTAGTTGGAAGCCCGGACCCTGTCCGAACCGAAATCGTCAAGGCCTTCATTGTGCTAAAACCAGGATTGAGTCCCGACATTGCGCTGGAAGATGAGATCAAACAGTTCGTAAAGGTGAGATTGGCCGCTCATGAATTTCCCCGCGAGATTGAGTTCATAGACGATCTCCCGAAAACAGCCACGGGCAAAATTATTCGTAAGGATTTGAGAAGATTGGAGACAGAACGGGCTCAAGCAAGGAATCATACAGCAAGGTAACGCTTCTTGACATCTTCGTCCTTTTCAAGCTCCTCAATGGTTCCTTGATACTTGATGTGGCCATTATCAACAATATAAGCCCGATCTGAGTGTTTAAGCGAGAATTTTACATTTTGTTCAGACAGAAGAACCGTAGTTCCTTCCCGTTTCAGAAGATCTATGAACTCTCCGAGGGCTTTCACTATTATAGGGGCTAGCCCCTCTGACGGTTCATCGAGTAGGATCAAGTCCGGACTACCCATCAATGTCCTGGCGATGGTCAGCATCTGCTGTTCTCCACCACTGAGATTGCCTCCACGGCGATTTGCCAGTTCTTTTAACCGAGGAAAAAGTTGATAGATCCGATCAATCGTCCAACTCGTCTTCCCCTTGGTCTTTCTCAACCCTACATCCAGATTAGCCCTAACGGTGAGGTCCGGGAAAATTCTCCTATCTTCAGGAACAAAACCTATCCCGATCCGCGCCACTTTATAAGGCGCCACACCTGTTACATCCTTGCCATCAAATATGACTTTCCCTGTCTTGGGTGGAGTCAAACCCATGATGCTCCGCATAGTGGTGGTCTTCCCCGCCCCGTTCCTACCAAGCAACACAACCACTTCTCCTCTATCAACCTGAATCGATACATCGAAGAGGATGTGACTCAAACCGTAGTAAGTATTTATACCCTGAACCTCCAGGAGCATGGCTACACCTCTTCTCCCAGATACGCTTCTATTACTTGCTGGTTGGCTGAAATCTCATGTGGGGGCCCTTCGGCCAATAACGTCTTGTAGCATAAGACTCTAACTTTCTGAGAAATTCCGAAAACTATATCCATATCGTGCTCAATATAAACCATGGTTATCTTCATCCTGTTCCACAACTCCTTGACCAGTTCCACAGTCTCCCATCTTTCTTCAGGGCTCATTCCCGCCACCGGCTCATCAAGAAGCAGCAATTTGGGTTCCAGAGCCAGGGCCACCCCAATATCCAGGCGTTTCTGATTGCCATGAGCAAGAGTCCCGCTTTGATGAGAAGCTTTATCAGCCAATCCAACGCTTTCCAGGATTTCAAAGGCTTTCTTTCTAATCCGGTCCGAACTATTCCAATGTTTGACAAAACCCAGATTTCCTTTGAGTCTGGTGATTATTGTAATCACAATATTTTCCAACACCGTCATCCTTGGGAAGATGTTGGTCCTCTGGAAGGCTCGCGCCATCCCCAGTCTCACGATGTCGAATGGTTCCATCCCGACGATATTTCGGCCTTCGAAGATGATCTTTCCTTCATCCGGAACAAGTGCGCCGGTGATCAAATTGAAAAGGGTCGTCTTACCTGCGCCGTTAGGCCCAATAATTGCGCTCAGCTCTCCCGGCTCGACCAAAAAACTTATATTGTTGAAGACCTGATTCCCTTCAAATGACTTGGAAAGGTTTTCAATACTCAGAATGGCTTCAGACATCGGGGATTCACACTCCATTCCCAGGACATTTCATGACTGGGATTTCTTAAAAATATTCTGATAAAGCCCAACCAGCCCTTGGGGAGCGAAAAGAACAACAACTAAAAGCAGGACTCCCAGAACAATTGCCCAGACCTCGACCATACTCCTGTGGACCTGCTGCAGAAAAATCTTGAGGAAGATTAAAACAGAGGACCCTATGGCCGGGCCAGCCAGGGAGTACATGCCTCCAACCAGGCTAGCCAGTATCGGTTCGGCTGATTTACTCCAATGAAGAAACTCCGTCTGCGCAAATCTGTTGAGTTCGCATAGCATTCCACCGGCCAAGCCTGCAAAAGCCCCTGCGATTATAAAATTTAGCAACTGGTATCGTCTGACGTTGATCCCTATGAACTTGGCTCGTTCCATATTTTCTCGTATAGTTTTGATACTGAGCCCAAAAGACGAATTGACTATCATCCTGATAATCAAAAAGCAGATTACGAAGAGTATCAGGCAAAGCCAATAATAGTTTACCGGCCCCAAGATTTCGGGCCTCGGGACACCATGAAGACCGTCATCTCCACCAGTGAAGGTGTACCATTGAAAAACTATCATGTACAGGAGTTGACCGAAGGCAAGCGTGAGAATGGAAAAATACAATCCAAGTAAACGCACACAAAACCATCCCACAATTGCGGCGGCGATCGCAGCGACTAGAGGCGCTGCGGCAAGAGCCAGATACAATGGAAAATCGGCCTTTTTCATGAGGAGCGCCACGGTATAAGCCCCAACGCCGAAAAAAGCCGCATGGCCGAAACTAACCATGCCTCCGAACCCGAGGATGAGGTTCAGACTCATGGCAAACAGCGCCATAATGATCATTTCGGTGCATACCCAGATCCAGTATTCACCCGTCTTACCAAGCTGACCCAAGAAGATCGGAAGAATGAAAAGAACGACGGTTACTGTAATTCCGGTAATCCATCCGGCACGAGATGAGGACGTCATATCATCCATTGTGTAATTCAGCCTTTTCCTGATTTATCGTTCAGGTTTTCCAAAAAAGCCCCATGGTCTGACAACTAGAACCAGCGCCATCAAAGCGTAAGGGAAAACTAGGGCCCACCGCCCGAAAGGCAATTGGAAAAAGGTAAGACCGGTTCCTATTATCAAAGATCCTAAAAGGGCCCCGCCCACACTGCCTAGTCCGCCGATGACGACTACTGCAAAACACTCAATGATCGTCTGCATCCCCATGCCAAGATCGATATTCGAAAGACCGGCAGTCAGAACACCACCAAAACCAGCGAGCCAACATCCCAACATAAAGGTGGAAGTCATCACCCATGACACATTCACACCGAGAGCGCCCAGTGTATCAGGATATGATACGGCGGCCCTGATGATGTTGCCCGTCCGAGTCCTATACAACAGGAACCAGAGGCCAAAAGCGATCAACGGGCCGACTATTAGAATAAAGACATTATACGAGGGTAAAGCCATACCAAAAATGTTCACCGAACCCGCTAGTAGGTCGGGTCGAGTTACACTTCTAGGCTCACCTCCCCAGATTACCCTGACAAGGTCGTCCAAAATAAGGACAAGCGCATAGGTGAGAAGCAATTGCAGAAGATGCTCCTGACGATAAACCCGACGGAAAAGGGATACTTCGAGGACGAATCCAATGATCGCGATTGCCGGAGGCACGATCATTAGGAGAATCAGGAATCCCATGAGAGACTCGCCTGCCAGAATGGTGGACAGAGAGTACGCCAAAAAAGCCCCTATCATATAGAGTGAACCGTGAGCGAAGTTGATTACTCTAAGGACACCAAACACAAGTGATAATCCTGAAGCGATTATAAACAGGAGCATCCCCTGGCAGAGTCCGTTGATCAACATAAAAACAAATAGTTGCCACGTCATGGTTTATGTCCACGCCACGAAATAGTATCAATACATAGTTGGGTGGAGGTGGCCCCAAGATTGGGTCGAACAGACCTGACCGAAGAGCCACTTCCCGTAATCAAACCTATTTTTGTTCAGATTGACGTTTCTGGACTTCCTCCACGGATAGCCAGACTTCTTCAGCAGGTACTGCCTGAACATCTTTCATGATCAGAAATTCCTTATAATCTGGCGACTTAGTGGTAACACCAGAGTATATACCGACGTTGGCCATGTGATCTTCCGCTCTGATGTATCGCTCGCCTCGCAGTGAGTTGAATTTGAGTCCACCAAGGACATCGACTACCTTCTCCGATTCCGTGCTGTCAGCTTTTTTCATTGCCTCAGTCAACGCTATCATGCCGTCATACGCCATTATTGCCCAGTCAGCAGGCCATTCTTTGTTCTTGTCATAGTATTTCTTGACGAACTCCTTCATTTGAGGCGTGTCGATCGCGTAGAAAGGCGCGCGAGCATATCCTGTAAGGCCTTCCGGCATATCAGAGCCAGTGGATCGAAGCATATCAAGGTCGAAAAGAGAACTTACCGGCGCATCTTTAAAGACCCCGTATGGTTTCGCCTGCTTGATAAAGGCGCTCAACTGTGATCCCCAGAAGGCGGCGTCGATTGCCTCCGGTTTCTTGGCCATGAGAGTTGGTATAAAGGTTGAAAAGTTGGACTCTCCTAATTTTACCCAAACCGTGTCAAGGATCTCAACGTCCGGGCGGCGCTTCGCCATTTCGGACTTAAAACTATTCAGTTGATCATGCCCGTACGCATAATCCGGCCCAATAAGACTGTATTTCTTGAAAGGTTTCTTGGACAGCACGACAGCCATACCGCGACCCTCGATTCCAGTATTAGGAACGACCTGGAACATGTAAGGCTGGAACGCTGTTGTGGTAAGAGCTTCCGCATTAGATGTGTGAAAAAAGATGATCTTCTTGAACTCCTTGGCCACTTTGGTAGCCGCTAAAGCTACAGCGCTACTGGTCGGACCAATAAGGAATTCACATTTCTCGCTGAGAATAAGCTCCCTGGCCTGGTTAGCTCCTATGTCGGGCTTGAGTTGTGAATCACGAACTACAAGTTCCAGTTTCTTCCCTTTTATTCCGCCGGCAGCATTGATCTCTTCAATAAACATGTCGAGACCAGCCTTCTGGGACTTATAAAAAGGGGCCCCAATTCCCGAAACATCCGCTATAAAACCAAGCTTTATAACATCGGCGGCTGATGCGTTGGAACTAACAACCAGTGTCGCTGAAAACACAATCAATACCAACGCTAATAAAACCCTGAATTTACCTTGTTCCATGTAATCCCCTCCAAGCTTGAAAGATTTTTGGGTCTTGGCCCGTTTGTGAGGTTTTATAAAATGTCGATCTCCCCTTTTAAGGGAGAAGTCCACATGGTTGACACGCCCCTGTTGTCCAAGTTGTCAGGGGCCCTATATTTTGAAGCGTCTTCCGTGAATCTAATGGAGAACGCTTTTTACTAACCGCCGGGTAATCTGTTCAAGATGCTCCATGTTAGTATGTCAACACCATGCCTCCATCGAACAGAAGATCTCCACCTACCAGGTATTTTGCAAATCTGGAAAACCCGAAAAGAAAAAGATTTCCAACCTCTATGGGCGACATCATCTCTTTGACACGGGACTTTCCCATCATGACATCCCGAACAACTTCTTCAGTCGTAATTCCTCGTTGTTCCGCCTGGGCTGGTATCTGCTTGAGGGCCAGACCGGTTTTCACAAACCCTGTGCTGACGGTGAAGGACCTAATCCTGCCCTCTCCTTCAGCGGAAATAGACTGAGATAAGGCCCTTAGGCCAAATTTTGTTATGTTGTACACCGGCTTGTTCATAGTGCACAAATGACCATGAACGGATGACATGTTGCCTATTGCGCCGCATCCTGTATCGCTTTTTCTCATGTGTGGAATGGTAAGTTGTGAAAGATAAAAAGGCGCTCTCAGCATGATATTGCTCATCAGATCATATTTTGCCATTGGGAACTTGTCCACAGGGTCGATGTGCTGGATTCCCGCTATATTCGCCAGATATTTAATTTGCCCCAGTTTTGCCGATTCTATGACGGCAGACTCAATATCCGAGTCACGAGTTAGGTCAGTGCGTATAAATACCATTTGCCCGCCCATATCACGGGCCATCTGTTCCGTCTTCTTTCCTTCTTTCTCATCAATGTCCAGGCCGACTGTCATCAGATTGTTTGCGGCTGCGGCCACCGCAGTCGCTCGACCGATTCCTGCGGCAGCCCCTGTGACTATACAAACACTTCCAGGATTGAAGTCTCCATCTACCATGACCAAGACTTCTTCCCTTAGAATCTTTGGTTCGTTAATGTCCATCGTTGTCTAGGAACCTCCGTCTTTTATGGGCTGTAACGCTCAAAAGATGCAAATCCCAAGCCAGTATTCAATTCACATCAATTTATTTGACAATGATAAGTGTCCAACCATTGCAGGACTCCAAATCCATGATTCTCCATCGAACTCGTCTTGACGAAATTAGGCTTATTAAACTGGCAAAACTGTTGCGCATTATGTATCATAAAGCCTACATGTTGTTTTGTTGATACACAAGGGGGTTGACATGTCTGACAAACTACAAGATTGTCCGGCAATACGGATTGAAAACGGTGATATTTCCTCGCTGAGGGAAAAAACAGAGATGCTCGAGTTGATTCTGGACAATATTTACAACGGAGTCATGGTCACAGATCCTGAAGGCTATGTAAAGTTTTTCAACGCACCATACGGGCAGTATCTTGGGGTTGATCCGAAACAACAGATCGGAAAGCATTGCACTCAAGTCATAGAGAATACGAGAATGCATATAGTGGCCAAAACAGGGAAGGCCGAGATCAACCAAAGCCATTCCATAAAGGGACAAAACATGGTGGTGCAGCGAATCCCAATCAAAAAAGATGGGAAAGTCTTAGCGGTTTTTGGCCAGGTTATGTTCAAAGATGTTAGGGACGTGGGTAAACTCGCAAGGAAGTTGTCAATGCTGGAATCCAAGGTCGAATTATACGAGCGTGAGCTGATTTCTCTTCGATCCACGCGATACACGATGGACAGCATAGCGGGAACAAGCGAGACGATAGGTTCCCTAAAAAAAGAAGCTCTTAAGGCTGCGGCAACGAATTTACCGGTTTTAATAACCGGGGAGTCCGGCACAGGCAAGGAACTGTTCGCGCAGGCTATTCATAATGCGAGTCCAAGGAGGCTCAATCCATTCGTCAGGATCAACTGCGCCGCTATTCCACGTGAATTAATGGAATCAGAACTATTCGGCTATGATCGAGGCGCTTTTACGGGCGCTACCTATAAAGGCAAGCCAGGCAAATTCGAACTCGCCAACAGAGGGACCCTTTTCCTTGACGAAATTGGAGACCTTCCGCTGGAAATGCAGCCAAAGCTGTTGCGTGTGCTGGAAGAAAAAGAAGTGGAAAGAGTTGGAGGAACATCGTTGATACGAGTTGATTTTCGGGTCATTGCGGCCAGTAATCAGAACCTCGAAACGATGATGATTGATGGACGATTTAGAAAGGACCTATTCTACCGACTCAATGTAATATTTCTTAACATTAAACCCCTTAGAGAACGTCCTGAAGACATCATGCCTCTCAGCCTACATATACTGGATCAACTGGCCAGAGATTATTCCATACCGTCGATTCGGATTAACTCGAAAACTGAGGCGATTCTGTCATCATACCTTTGGCCGGGAAACTGCCGAGAACTATATAATGTCCTGGAAAGGACCGTTTCGTCTCTCGAAGGTAAGGTCATTCGTCCTGAAGACTTGCCTATCCAGATTTACTCCACTCAGAAGAAGTGCGGTTTATCAAGCCGTATGACTCTGAAAGATGTTCAGGGAATGGCTGAAAAGGAAGCCATTCTCTCTGTTCTGGCCACCACCAAAAATAACAAGGCCGCTGCTGCGCGTTTACTTGGAATTCATCGCACATTGCTATATAAGAAACTTAATAAACATGGCATCGATTCAGAATCTACGCAACAGGAAAGTAGCCGATTTGATACACTTTAACTTGACCGTGACTTTCGCCCACAACGGGGTGGTTCATGCAGCCCATTGAACTAGACAAGCGCCCTGAGTCTTGTTTGATATATGGGATTGCCAATCCATGCTCAATCGTGGTTTTTGGAGCCACTGGAGATTTGACCACTCGCAAACTCGCTCCCGCCCTTTATAATCTCTACCTTCAAGGCGTTTTGCCTGAGTCTTCCATCATAGTCGGAGTCGCCCGTTCAGAAATGAGCGACGACCAATTTAGAATGAGAATAAAAGAAGCTGTTGCGGGAAAAGATATGTCAATGTGGGAAAAGTTCGCAGCAGCCCTCTATTATCATTCCACACAATTTGATCATTCTTATTCCCTCTCACAACTATCTGAAAGGCTTAAAAATCTTGAGAAGGAACGTAATCTCGGTGGAGACAGGGTCTTCTATCTAGCGATTCCTCCTTCATTGTACAATGTTACCGTGGAAATGATTGGGAGATCCGGACTTTCCCGTGAGAATTTTGATGGTAACGGTTGGGCTAGAATAGTTATTGAGAAACCTTTTGGCCGTGATTTTAAGACAGCTGTAGAGCTTAATAAAACTCTACAGAAACATTTTGACGAAAGCCGCATTTTTAGGATTGACCATTACCTTGCAAAGGAAACGGTCCAGAATGTTCTCATGCTGAGATTCGCCAATACTATTTTCGAGCCATTGTGGAATAGAATGTTCATTGATCATGTCCAGATTACCGCAGCGGAGTCGATTGGAATTGAGAGTCGGGCTGAGTATTATGAAGATTCGGGTATATTGCGAGACATGTTTCAGAATCATATGATGCAACTCCTTGCATTGACGGCGATGGAGCCTCCATCCGAGTTGCAGGCTGATTATGTCAGGGACGAAAGATGCAAGATATTCAGGTCATTGAGACCGTTTTCGGCTGAAGACGACTTCAGGAACATAATTCTGGGTCAGTACGGGCCAGGAACCATTGATGGTGTAGGTGTAAGGGGCTACCGCGAAGAACCTGGCGTTTCAGCGGCGTCCATGACTCCAACTTTTGCCACAATGAAGGTTTTTGTAGAAAATTGGAGATGGAATGGTGTCCCGTTTTATCTGACTTCAGGAAAACGGCTGGGGGAAAAACTCACGGAAATTGTCATCCATTTCCGTACAGTGCCTCATTCTATGTTCCGAAACGCACTGCAAGAGTCTGTCACACCTAACATCCTTACTCTGGGAATTTATCCCGACGAAACTGTCAATCTTACCTTCCAGATCAACAGTCCAGGCTCCAAGATTTGCCTAAGGTCGGTAGCCATGGACTTTAACTATAATGAAGTTTACAGCTTATCCAACTTGGACGCTTATGAGCGGTTACTACTGGATTGCATTCAGGGCGATCAAATGCTTTTCTGGCGGCAGGACGCTGTTGAACTTTGCTGGTCTTTTCTAGAACCTGTCCTGTATCATTGCGAGAGTTGCTTGGATATGGATAAACGGCTTTTGACCTATGATGCGGGAACATGGGGCCCCGAAATTAATCAATTGTAAGCTGAGGCCATATAGTGCCATGAGAATTTAAAAAGTGCGCAGTTTCAGCATTTTTTGTTAAGACTTTATTATAGTGGACGAGGAGGTGTCGCCAATGAAATGCGACAAATGCGGGCAGGATGTCCCTGAAGGAGAAGAGCACGACTATCACGATCAGGCAATTTGTGATGACTGCTACATGGATGCGCTCTCCCCCACACGAACGTGCGATCCATGGGCGGTTTATACGGCAAAATCGATATCAGACAAGGCTAGTGGCACACTTCAACTAAACGATATCCAGACGAAAATTTTAAAGATCCTGGAGGAAACCGGGGGCGTTGAATTTTCGGTTCTGGTAGATCGGATTGGCGAGGACCACAGGGTTGTGGAACGAGAGTTTGCAGCGCTTCGTCACATTGAAAAAGTCAGAGCCGAAATGAGGGAAGATAAGAAGGTCTTGAGACTTTGGTAACATGATGAAAGGTTTATATCTTGCCGGTTAACAATGTTGTTGGTCCATATATAAAAAGGAGACAGTTTCATGGTTAAAAGAATTATCGCTCTTGTTCTAGTCTCAACACTGGCGCTAGTCTGGATTGTATCAGCCTGCGCTCAAACCACTCCACCAACTGATCCCAAAAAACATATCCCTCAAGGCAAATATCTAAACGCCAAACAAGCCTACGAAAAGTGGCTATCTAACCCTCAGGGGGTTACGATTATTGATGTAAGGACTCCCGAAGAATATGTCTATTTAGGTCACGCTCCTATGGCCATCAACTTGCCGATTGAAACATGGACCGGAAAATTTGATCCTGAAAAGAAAGACGTTGTATTGGCCCAGAATCCTGAGTTCGTAGCGAAGCTTAAGGAACTTGTAAAACCGACTAATCCTTTGTTGATAATGTGCCGGTCGGGGCACCGGTCGGCAGCCGCAGCCAAGTTGCTTGAAAAGGAGGGTTTTACCGAGGTTTATAATGTTGTAGACGGCTTTGAAGGTGATAAGGTTTCTGACCCAGAAAGCTACTTTGATGGAAAGAGGTATAAGAATGGCTGGAAGAATTCCGGCGTTCCATGGACCTACTCACTCGACTCAAAGTTGCTTCCATTAATGCCTCTCAAATAAGAGAGCTTTATTCGTCAATAACACAAACCGGCGCGCGGGCTTAAGGCTTGGACTTGCCGGGCTTAGAAAGCCCGCGCATGCCGGATCCCGACCCTGAAGACTCCAAACCGGTTTTATTCTTACTATTGGTTTTTTTGATTCCTGTCGAAGAACCACCCGGCGAAACTTTCGGCGATGAACTCTTGTTGGTAGATCCAACAAGGGATTTGGTCTTACCCGTAGTACTTTTAGACAAGATATCCTTGCCTTTGGCATGGACAAGAGAAACACACAGGAACAAAAAACATACAAGAAATACTAACGTTCTTGTTTTCACGCTGATTTCTCCCTTGACATTTTTATCCTCAAAGGAAATGTCACTTTTTATTTACCGTTCTAATCCTAACAGTACCAGACAGCTATTTTCAACTAGATTGACAGCTTCCTCATGTAAAACTTCCTTTAGGTCTCCAATCACTTTTACGAAATGGTTTGTAGCGCTAAGGCCATTTTGAACCAGGGTTCGACTCGACTGTTTTTCAAGAGACTTCGGCGTGCGTTTTAGCACGCAACTGCTTGACTCATGGGTGCGATTCCGCACATAGTATAACGCCTGTTAAATCAGGCTATTACGTCAACTATTTTTACCAACGTGCGATTTAGCTCATCGTAACGATCATTGTCGCTCATGCCATTTGAAAAAATCAGGGCACTGGAGCGGTAACCCGCCAATTTTACCATGATTTATTTTATTTAAATTTAAAAAGAAAATGGCGCCATTTATGCTAAAAGTAAGTCACGCAACGAATGGATGTCTTTGTCCCTAAAATCGAGATTTTCAAGTTTTCGAGCCGGAGGAACTGTTGATAAATTCCGAAACCAATTCTAATCGTCTGTGCGAAGAATCTCCCGAGGCGAAGGTTTCTTTGGGCTCGAGGGGGGGGGATCCCCTACCTGATCTACCTGTTTCAGAATTTTCTCCGATTGAGGACGGTTTTGTTATTCCCAGTGTTGAACTGGTTTCTAATAATTGTTGAAAAGGGGCGCTATGTCAGGACTCTCGGAATTGTCTACGTCGCAAAGAGTTTATAGAAGTCGTATGTTATTTCGATCCTTTTTTGTTAACCATAATTCCAGTTTCAGTCTGATCATTTTTTGTATTGCGCCCCCGTCATAATAATCATACCCTCTTTTATACTATAGTCTGGACAGTCCATAATGACTGTCCATTTTTTTGGATTCACAATTTTGAAATAGGCGCCTCATTAACGGTGAAGACAATATCCACAAAATTCTAGAGAGGGTTTGGCTTGCCTGTGCCTTGATCATTTTCATGCATATACTCAGACCGCTTTTGAGGGTTTTTGCAGCGCTCTGTTGTGACTGATAAAATCGGAATACTCCGCAACCGCACCACAGTTGATGCGTTTCGCAAAGGGGGATTATTGATGGTCCAGCGCAAACATATTCTGATAGTCGATGACGAACCTAAGAACCAAAGGCTGATTAAGGACTTTCTGGAAGTCCTCGGCCACTCGTCGGAACCTGCAAATGACGGACTTGAAGCGCTGGAGAAGCTAAAATCCGGATTCGACCTTGTGCTGCTGGATATCATGATGCCGGGCATAGATGGGTTCGAGGTAGTCCGATATATCCGTGAGAACCCTCAATTTGCTGACATTCCTGTCATCATGGTCACAGTTCTTGATGACAAAGAAACGCGCCTTCGGGCTGTAGAGGCGGGCGCAAATGATTTTATCAACAAGCCTATCGACCGACTTGAATTCAATGTCAGAATAGAATCTCTACTTAAAATGAAGGATGCCCAAGACGCAATCAAGAAACACCAAGCTGAATTGGAGGAGACTGTAGAGCGGCGGACATCAGAGCTTCTGGAGAGTGAAAGACGTTTCAGGACCCTTTTTGAGTCTGCGCAAGACTGCATATTTATCAAAGACAGAGAACATAGATATATCGATGTCAACGCTGCGACCGTGGATCTCTTACAGATGGCCAGGTACGAGATCATTGGAAAAACCGACATCGATTTTTTTGGCGAAGCGTATGCCGCTGAGTCCAAGAATGTCGAGTCCAGAGTTCTAAAAGGACAAACCATCGAGACCCAGCAGAATCTGGAGTGGAAATCACAGTCACTCTCTCTAGACTTTGTCAGATTTCCTCTTCTGGATTCATCCGGCGAAATAACAGGAATCTGCGGCATTGCACGGGAATTGGTCAAACCCTTCTCTACTACCTTTTGCGAATCTCCCCCAATCATCGAATATCAGTCTGACGCTATGCGATCGACTCTCGCAAAGGCAAACCTCGCTGCGGAAACAAATAGCGTAATACTCCTGACCGGCGAGACGGGTAGTGGCAAGGACCACCTTGCACGCTACATACATGATCGGTCTTCCCGTTCTAGTGGCCCTTTCTATTCTATCAATTGCGCGGCTATCCCTTCAGAACTAGCGGAGTCGGAACTTTTCGGACATGAGGCCGGCGCATACACCGGAGCCCTTCGGAAGAAACGAGGAATTCTGGAACTGGCCGAGGGGGGAACACTCCTGTTGAATGAAATCGGAGAATTGGCGCCTCTGACACAAGCTAAATTACTGACTTTTTTGGACACTTTCTCTTTCACCCGAGTCGGAGGCGAAAAAAGTGTCACCGTAAACATTAAACTAATAGCGGCCACCAATAAAGATCTTTGGGAAGAAGTCTCTGATGGTCGTTTCAGAAAAGATCTCTTCTATCGTCTGAACGTGTTTGGTATAAATGTTCCGCCACTTCGAGAACGGGTCGAAGATATCACAATAATCATGAATTTAATTCTTACACGCCTCTGCAAAGAGATACAGCTTTCATGTGTTCCGAAAATAAATTTGGAAGCTATAAACACTCTGCGGTCCTACACTTGGCCCGGAAATGTGAGGGAACTGAGAAACGTTTTGGAACGAGCGCTTATCACGTCTCGGGGAGACACTATTCGTAACGGTCACCTGGGCCTGGGGCAAACGGAAGGGGTTGGGTCTTTGAGGAAACCGAGTGTTCCTTCAGGACGTTCTCTGTATGATGTTATTGGAGAAACAGAGCGGCTCCTGATTGAGGATGCCCTTGGCCGTTCCGGTCGGAAGAAACAGGAAGCCGCAAGTCTACTTGGCATTTCCAGGTTTGCCCTGGTCCGCCATATGACCAAACTGGGAATATGCGGTTGACAATACTCATTACAAGTGACTTGGTTGCAAAAACGGACCGCCTCCGTAGCGGACAGATAAGACAGGTATATTCTCATTCAGTGCAAGGAGGTTTAGCTGCGCTTCTGGGAGCTATAGTCTTGGCCGGGGCTCTTTGGGGCACAATTTCACACGCTAGATTGATAGCATGGGTTTCATGTTATCTGGCCATATTTGTCGTTCGACTATTCCTCATTTTGGCATTCCAAAAAGCGGCTCCCACAGGAAAAGATTTATTTACCTGGGGGACGACCCATACGTTTATTACTAGCCTGAGCGGGCTGGTATGGACAGCCGCCGCAGTGTTTATTTTCCCTGCAGACGTCGAGTACCTTCAGATTTTTATGATTGTTTTTGTTGGAGGAATAGTCGCCGGAGCGGTGGTAGTCTACTCCCCAACCAATGAATACTTGATTAACATTCTCCTGGTCCTTGTTCCGCTTGCTGCACGATTTATATATCAGGGCACAGATCACGATCTTAACATCGGGGTCATCCTGCTCATGTTTGGTGTTTTTATGGCTCTGTTGGGCCATAATATTCACAAGTTGTACTCGGAACTCCTAACTCTGAGATTTGAAAAAGACGATCTCATTGAAGGTCTTAAAGCTGACATCTCATCGCGGAAACTCGCAGCGGCCCTCACAACTGAGCTTCGAGCTCAAGCCGAGGCTGCCGGCGCAGCTAAGAGTGAATTCCTTATGAACATGAGTCATGAACTCCGAACACCTTTGACCGCCATCATCGGTTTCGCTGATTTGTTGTCTGAACAATTCTTCGGTAAGCTCAATGAAAAGCAATTGGGGTATGTAAGTGAGATTTCTGAAGCAGGCCACCTTCTGAGTCAACTGATTAACGACATACTTGACTTGTCTAAAGTCGATTCAGGAAAGATGGAATTGAGCGTGTCCAGTGTCAGATTGGGTCATTTATTGGAAAATAGTCTGAACATGGTCAGGCAAAAAGTCGGGAAACGAGGTTTGGAAATAAATCTGTCAATTCAAGAAGGTCTCAAGGGAATAGAGATTGTCGCCGATGAGATTAAACTTAAACAGATTCTGTTCAATCTGCTGACCAACGCTACCAAGTTTACCCCATCCGGTGGTCACATCCGATTGGGAGTTGAGCGCACAAACGCTGACCTCATTATAAGCGTTTCCGACACAGGCATCGGCTTAAAGCCGGAAGATCAACACCGGATATTTGAACCGTTCGAGAGATTGGATTCTTCTCTTTCCAACCCTGAAGCGGGTACCGGTTTGGGACTTGCTTTGGTTGCGAGACTCGTTGGGCTTCACGGGGGTCGCGTCTGGGCAATTAGTGACGGTGAAGGTAAGGGCAGCACGTTCAGTTTTACCATCCCATTCGTGCAAACATCCAAAGAGATAAAAGACCCCGAGGAACAGTTTACTGTGGCAACGACTACGGTCCGGAGGTTGACCCCCAATTTTCCGGTGGATGCCAAAAAGCGACCAAAAGTCCTAGTTGTGGAGGACAACAAGACCAACATGAAGTTAGTCGTGAATTTGCTGGAAGCCGGAGGGTATAACCCACTCCAGGCATTTTCGGCTGTAGATGGAATAAGAAGCTCGGAAATTTGTAAACCCGCTCTGATTGTAATAGACACCTCTCTTCCAGATATGGATGGATTGGCTGCCACCAGGGTTATAAAAAGTAATCCGCTTACCAGCCATATTCCCATTATCGCTCTTACCGCCGGCACGATGAAGATTGACGAACAAACCTCTAAAGAAGCAGGTTGTGCAGCATATTTTGTCAAACCCTTTGATATCTGGATCTTCTACCGAACCCTCGATGGGCTAATTAAAACAGTGGACGAGGGTCAGGTCGAATAATTCACCAGGTGTTAAAAAGGCCAACTAATGGACCGAAATGGACATGTTCTAAGTTGATGGTCAGCCCCTTCCTTTTGGATCAACAATTTTAACACATCTCCCTAAGCGAGATCACAGAAAATGTTGACAAAACTTATGGGACATTTTAGTTTGCCTTTGCCCTTATGATGATTAATTTATAGAGGCTATAGGGCGTATTGCATTAATAAAGGCCGCTTGTGAACAAAACTTTCATAATATGGCTGGTAATTGTGATTCACCAGATATCGGCTTGTGTAGGTGTGTCGTTCGCTTTGTGCTGTTCACACGAACCCTGCAATTTGACCGATTCCGCTTCTGATCACGTACACAGTCATCCAAGAATCCACTTCGCAACCCACCTTTTGTCGCATCTGGCAGAACCTGACGAATACAGTTCATCAGGAATGAAAAGATGTGCTTGCGATTCACCTATCCCGGATTCTGCCAATCACACTTCATGCTTGTTGGATTCACAATCATTTTATTCAAAGCTGACGACCAGGAATCAATCCGACTGCATATTGATTCTGATGGACCAGAGAATTCATTCACTCCATTTATGTTTCGTATCATCCAATATCAGATACAACGCCTATGCTTCCAGAGACTTAGCTTTTTCAGTCGTTCTCCTAATTTGAGAGTTCCCTCAACAACTCAACAAAAATCTTTATAAGGGGAGTTTGACACGAGATGAAGTCTCTATTTGTACTTTTGACCGCAATGTGCTTTTTGAATTCAGCCAATCTAACGGCAGCTCAAAGCGCTGCTGTCCGCAACACGATAAACCAGAAATGGAATCAAGTTCATAGATGGCAAAATAAACAGGACGCTCGTTTCGATTCAATAGAGCGTGAAGCCAAAAGCCTGCTTAGTAAGCAGCGTTCGTCGTCTTCTCCGTGCCCTCAAGTCAATGAAAAAAAGAAGAAGGATACTATCACTTCACACAATATCAATTAAACATTCAACCTTCAGCCTGGCGGCAATTCGATGAAAGACCCAACGGTCAAACCGTCAGGCTGATGTCTGGTGGCACACCAGCATAACCTATCGAAATAGTGGCTAAATTGTATTAGTCATGGCCGGGTTTTAGAAAGAATAAAACATGACGACAAAAGAGATTGTAGTTATCTGCGGCGTAATACTGGCAGGACTAGTCTTGTCCACCGGCATATTACTTTCGGATAAAAAGGCGTCCAGTTTCATAGACTCTCATGGCCACGGAAGTGAAGATGGTCATAAACACGACGCCGACAAGGGCAAGCACGGGGGAAAAATACTTACGGAAGGTTCGTTCCAACTTGAGATTGTAATCTACGAAAAAGGCATGCAACCACATTTTAGAATCTATCCATACAAAGATCACAAGCCATTAGACCCAGCAGAAGTGAAGGTTTCGGTTGAGTTGGAGCGACTCGGCGACAAAATGACGACTCTTGGCTTCAAGCCCGAACAAGATTATCTCGTTTCTGATCAGGAGATCGAAGAACCTCATTCTTTCTTCGTTAAGGTTCTGGCGGAATGGAACGGCCGTAAATTTGATTGGGAATATTCACAGTATGAAGGTCGGTTCACATTGGCGCCTGAACTAACTAAAAAAATGGGTATCGAATCTACCATGGCCAACCCCGAAACCATAAGATCCATTCTGGCTCTGCCGGGGGAAATTGCGATCAATACTGACATGGTATCACGGGTAGTCCCCAGGGTTTCGGGGTTAATACTCCAATCGTTGAAGAATCTTGGAGACATGGTCACGAAAGATGAATTAATAGCTGTTATCGATAGTCGGGAATTGGGTGAGGCAAAAAGTCAGTATCTCTTGGCGCTTGAGAGAGAAAAGCTGGCCCGGTATAACTTCGATCGATCCCAACAACTTTGGGAAAAGCAAACAGTTCCTGAAAAAGAATTCCTTACGGCAAAGAAAGCGTTTCTCGAGGAAAAAATCGGACTCACCTCCGCAACCCGTAAGCTTGTGGCCATGGGGTTAAAGGAGCAGGAAATCGTAAAACTTGAGGAGGGTTCCCTGAGTGATCTTACTAACTACCCTATTCGAGCCGCATTCGAGGGCATAGTTGTCAAGAAACGCCTATCTACCGGCGAATGGCTGAAAGATGACGCTGAAATATATGTCATAGCGGACCTTTCTACGGTTTGGGTTGAAATTACCGTGTATCCCAAGGATCTGGAATCGGTTCATATTGGACAAAAAGCGGTCGTCAAGTCCGCAAGTTCCACCTTAGAGGCTGAAGGAGAAGTTTCGTACGTAGGACTGGTGGTTGGGGAGGACAGTCGGACCGCCAAAGCCCGAGTGGTGATTCCCAATAATGACGGGAGATGGCGTCCCGGTCTTTTTGTGAAGGTTGAATTGGTCCGAGATGAGACTTCCGTTCCAGTGGCTGTACAGTCCGACGCCATTCAGACCTACCAGAATAAGCCCATGGTTTTTATCCATTACGATGACCAATTTGAGGCCCGTCCCATTCAACTGGGGCGCAGCGACGGACAATTTACCGAGGTTCTTAAAGGGCTTTCAAAAGGTGAAAACTATGTTGTGAAGAATAGTTTTATCCTGAAGTCGGAAATGGGAAAAGCCGGAATGTCACATCAACATTAGGAAAACTTATGATCGCGGAAATTCTAAAATTCTCAATCAAACATAGATGGGCAATGCTCGCTCTCACACTGGCAATGGCGGGGGTCGGATTATACAGCCTAGGCCGCCTCAACATAGACGCAGTTCCCGATATAACAAATATTCAGGTCCAAATTACAGCTCAGGCAAAAGGTTTGTCAGCTCTGGAAATTGAGCAAAGAATAACCTTCCCAATTGAAACCGGCATGGCCGGATTGCCCGGTCTGGTTAAAACCAGATCTCTTTCTCAGTACGGCATCGCTTTGGTGACTGTAATCTTTGAAGACGGAACTGATATTTACTTTGCCAGGCGTCTGGTCAGTGAAAGAATTCAGGAAATCCAGGGAAAGCTCCCACCAGGGATAGAACCACTGATGGGTCCTATTTCCACGGGCCTTGGGGAGGTTTTTATGTGGACGGTAGAGGCCGCGGAGGGCGCTAAGAAGCCCGACGGCAGCCCTTACACTCTCACAGATCTCCGAACCATTCAAGAATGGATCATTCGTCCTCAACTCAGAAATACGCCGGGTGTGACAGAAATTAACACCATAGGAGGGTACGAAAAGCAATTTCATGTAACGCCGGACCCTTATAAGCTGATTTCAAACGGGCTCACATTTACTGACGTGACCAAAGCCCTCAATTCCAATAACGCCAACGTGGGGGCGGGATATATCGAAACGAGCGCAGGTCAATTCATTGTCAGGGCGCCGGGACAGGTGGCGAATCTTGAGGACATCGGCAATATAGTTGTGAAAAGCGTCCGAGGGGCGCCTGTCTTTATCAAGGATATCGGAGAGGTTCATTTCGGCAAAGAACTTAGGACCGGGGCAGCGACTAAAGATGGCCATGAAACAGTTTTGGGAACCGTTTTTATGCTTATGGGGGAAAACAGTCGAATTGTGGCTCAACGAGCGGAAAGAAAACTTGAGGAGATTAACAGGACCCTACCGGAAGGAGTCTCGGCAAGAGCTGTATATAACAGAACTACCCTCGTAGATAAAACCATAAACACCGTCAGGATCAGCCTTACCGAAGGAGCGATTCTCGTCATTGTTATTCTGTTTATTTTTCTCGGGAATATCCGCGCTGCTTTGATCACGGCGTCGGTGATACCATTGTCAATGTTATTTACCGCTACAGGCATGGTAGCCAACAAAATTACCGCCAATTTGATGAGTCTAGGGGCGATAGACTTCGGCATAATTGTGGACGGCGCGGTAGTAATCGTAGAAAATTGCGCCCGTAAACTTACCGAAGCTCAAAGTCTCCAAACGAATCCATTGACCCGAAAGGAGCGAATCCATCTTATTTGGGAGGCGTCTCAAGAAGTCAGAAAGCCAATGCTCTTTGGTGAGCTTATCATAATAATTGTTTACCTTCCGATCCTGACATTGACAGGGGTGGAAGGGAAGATGTTCACACCGATGGCGTTCACGGTTCTCCTTGCATTGACCGGAGCGCTAATACTTTCTTTCACTTTTGTGCCCGCTGCGGTAACTGTATTTCTATCAGGCAAACAGTCACGCAAGGAGAATTTACTTAGCCGTGGAGCAAAATCGATCTACCTGCCGATAATCACGTTTGCGATTAGGCGCCGCATTCTGGTGGTCACAACAGCAATTGTCCTAGTCGTGGTAAGCGCGATTGCGGCTACAAGAATGGGACGTGAATTCGTACCTAGTCTTGACGAAGGCGACATAGCGATACACACGCTGAGGATCCCTGAAACGAGTTTGTCCCAGGCAATTGAGCTTCAATCAATCGTTTCAAAAACCATCCTTGAAAACTTTCCTCAAGTGGAAACCATAACCGGCAGAATTGGAACATCTGAGATCGCTACAGAACCCCACCCTCCAAGTATAGGGGACAAGACAATAATCCTTAAACCTCGTTCTATGTGGCCGGACCCTAACCTCCCAAAAGTTGAACTTGTTGAGCAAATTGAGAAAGCGGTGAACAAGTTACCTGGAAGCAATTTTGAATTCAGCCAGCCGATCCGAATGCGGTTCAACCACTTGCTTGCAGGAGTGTTGAGCGATGTGGCGGTAAAAGTCTTCGGGGATGATATGTCCGTAATGCTTAACAAAGCAGAGGAGATTTCCGAGGCGCTCAAGCAGATTCCGGGAGCGGCTCATGTTCGAGTGGAGCCAGTGACGGGATTGCCTATGCTAAACGTCAGTATGAAGAGAGAAGAGATGGCTCGTTATGGGCTGAACGTTTCAGATGTGCAGGAGATCGTTGAGATAGCGGTTGGAGGGAAAACAGCGGGCCTGGTTTTCGAAGGTGATCGCCGTTTCTCCATAATTGTGCGATTGCCTGAGAGTTTACGAACAAATATCGAAGAACTCAAACGTCTTCCTATTCCTCTTCCTCGTGGAGACATTAACGACAGTTCTTTATTTGTATCTACGTCAATTCCTGAAGAAAAAAAACAACGCCACTTTGTTGCATTGGGCTCAATTGCTGAACCGGTTATAACCATGGGACCGAATCAGATCAGCAGAGAAGATGGCAAACGACGTGTGGTGGTGACGACCAACGTCAGGGACCGGGACCTGGGTTCATTCGTTCAAGAATCACAAAAGGCAATCCTCGAAAAAATAAATTTGCCCGCTGGATACTGGATCACTTGGGGTGGAGAATTTGAGCAACTCATATCAGCCGTAAATCGCCTGCAAATAGTAATTCCTGTAACGTTATTTCTTATTTTCGCGCTGCTTTTCGCTGCGTTCGGCTCCATCAAATATGCGCTCCTCGTTTTTACCGGCGTACCCTTGGCGTTGACCGGAGGAATAGCGGCCCTTTGGATGAGAGACATCCCTATTTCGATTTCAGCCGCCGTCGGGTTCATCGCTCTATCCGGCGTTGCTGTATTAAATGGATTGGTAATGGTCACCTTTATAAACAAACTAAGAGAAGAAAGTAGATCAGTTGAAGAATCAATAATCGAGGGCGCAGTCACTCGGTTGAGACCGGTTCTTATGACTGCCCTGGTAGCGTCGCTTGGGTTCTTGCCGATGGCTTTGGCTACGGGGACCGGAGCTGAGGTCCAGAAACCCCTGGCGACAGTCGTGATAGGTGGTCTTCTTTCCAGCACGATCCTAACGTTGGTTGTTTTGCCGGCGTTATACAGGCTCGTTGAAACCAGGGAATTTCTTGACGAGCCGGAACAGGAGATTGGGTGATGTGTTTTCCGAAGTAGTTTTCCCATGTATGCCTTTTAAACGGACATCAAAACAATTTTCTAAAAGGGAGAATCTCATGAAAAAAGTGACATTGTTGTTGTTAGTTATGGTTTTTCTGGCTACAGTTTCGATAAATGCTCAGGAACAGACTACTGGTGGAGACTCCAGGGTTTACTGCTGCCACGAAAAGGGTAAATGCGACAAGCTCCATACCAAGGCAGAATGCGAGAAAGAAGGCGGTAAAGTTGTAAACAACTGCAAGGAGTGCAAGTAGGATGCCCGTTTCTTCTTTTACCCGAAGAAGGGCTGACTTTTCAAAAGGATGGGACTCAAGTTGAAAAAAACGGAAATTACAGCTCTTGTCCTAGCCGCAGGACACTCGTCGCGTATGGGGGATTTAAAACCGCTTCTGAAGATAGGCGCCAAAACCGTTTTGGAAGGGGTTATTTCCATTTTCCCGGAGGCCGGAATTACGGACGTCAGAGTCATTGTAGGTTACCGTCACAGGGAACTGCTTCCCCAGATCGAAGAATGTGGCGCTAGGTGGATAAAGAATGACCAGTGGGAGCTAGGTATGTTTTCTTCTGTGAAGGCTGGCGTGGCCACAATTGAGGATTCCATAAAAGGTTTTCTCGTAATGCCTGTGGACATTGCCATGGTCAAGCCCGCAACCATTGGTAGACTAGTGGATGTTTTTGATCGGTCACGGAAGCTTGTGTGCTATCCCACCTTTAGGGGAAAACGTGGACACCCGCCGGTGATCTCAGCTCAATATCGTAACGAAATCCTCCAATGGGGAAATCCAGGAGGCTTGGGCGGTTTCCTGAGACAAAAACAGGCTGACTCAATTGATGTGGATGTTGAAGATGAGGGAATTCTTTTGGACATTGATACACCGGAAGATTATCGAAATCTGTTTGAAAGGCTAGGGTTAAAAAAGGGTATTGAAACATCTGGGAACTAGATTAGGGGGTTCTTTCGGTATTTGGCTATAGCTTTAATCAACTCCCGAGCAAATTCATCAACATCCGCGACGACGCATACATCCGAGTGATTAAATATCGGCGCCTTGGAATCCGTGTTTATCCCCACAACAAAACCTGACGCCTGCATTCCCACGATATGTTGTTGAGCGCCTGAGATTCCACACGCGATATAAAGGTCCGGACTCACAATGGCGCCGCTAAGTCCTACCTGGCGCCGACTACTGAGTTGGCCTGAGTCACTCAAAGGCCTTGTGCAACCTACAGCGGATCGTGAAAACATTCCGGCGAGCTCGAAAAGGGTGTCCAAGTTCTCCTTTTGCCGGACACCTCTACCCGCGGATATAATGACCTTGGCTTCTGACAGGAGACTATCACATCCCGGTCCAGGTCTTACCTCGATATTTTTCATTCTATTCGAGCTATATTCCACATGGATAAACTTGACATCTCCGGAGTATGCGCAAACATCGGCTCTTTCGAAACATCCAGGCTGAATAGTAACAACCGTGACATCCGTCATGGAAGTAAAAACAGCTTGTGCTTTACCTCCTAAAACAGATCGAAGAAATTTTACTCGACCAGACTCGATCCTAACTTCTTCCACTGAAGTTATACAGGCCGCGCCTAGCCCAACCGACAGAGAAGGAGCCAGGTCGGAACCATTTGAGGTATGTATTGCGCAAACATGGCTGGGTTTCAACTCCTCAAGAACTGCCAAAAGAACAGCCTTGTATGTTTCCGAATTGTAAAAAGCGAGTCCAGGGATTGCAACCGCCACCACATCGCAGCCTGTGGAACGACTCGCCTGATTCGCCGCTTCGGCTATTTCCTCCCCCAACATCAGAATGATTGGTCTGGGCTGAGAGGCGTCCTTCAATTTATTGGCGAAGGTCATGAGTTCGAAGAAAGTCGGACTAAGGGACCCCGCGTAATGTTCAGCTATCAGGGCTATTAATTGTTTCATCAGCTCCACTCACCTAATGAGTGACTTCTTGTCGAGAATTCCTGCCAGTTCCGCCGCTTTCTCAGAAAGCGTCCCATCCAGGATCAAACCCTGTCTGGATTTTGATGGATATTGAACTAAATCCAGTTCCTCCCTTGATTCAACAGCTAAAAGCGACTCTGAACAGATAATGGGAATTTCGAACTTTTTAGCGCGCAGCATCTTTGACAGAGAGGGATATCGCGGCTTGTTGATTCCAGATTGAATCGTCAGCAGGGCTGGTAATTTAATCTCCATACAATGTCTTGATCCACTCTCGATTTCTCGTTCGACATAGATTCGGTCTTCTTCGCATGAAATACGTTCAAATATAACCGATGTGGCGCATGGAATGGATAGCAGTTCGGCGATTATCGGTCCGGTCTGTCCCTGCATATTGTCTTCGGATATAACCCCGGTGAGAATAAGATCATAATCTTTATCCAATGCGTATTTGGCTATCCAGGACCCAGTAATGAAAGGGCTCAGGTATCCCGAGCGCTCCGACAGAATGTGAGTTACATTGTCGACTCCCATGCCCAAAGCACGCCGGAGAATTTTGTCCGCCCGTTTTGGTCCAACTGTTAGAGCGTCCAGAATTGTATTTGGAATTTCTTCTTTTATCAGAACAGCTTCTTCAACCGCATACTCGTCGAAACGATTCATTCTGAAGCAATGCAAATTGTTTTCACTTATCCACCGAGTCTTATGATCAAGAATGATGGGTGCGTCGGTCTCAGGGACCTCTTTTATACACAGTAGAATTCTCAATGCCGTGTTTTACTCCGTTTAGATAGCGCTATGGCGCCATATCCCACCAGAAAGTCAATATGATCAAACCCGATGGATATTACTGCTCGGACTGTCTGATAACTTTACGCGCCGCTTTCTCGAGCGCACGCACTGCGTGAATCAGCATGCCAAATCGCACATCCTTTGTCTGACCATTAAAGAATCGATAATAAATCTGTTGCGCTATAACAGCTAGACGGAATAGTCCGAAGCAATAGTAAAAACTTGCGTTTCCAAACTCACGGCCCGATTTAACAGCATAACGCTCAATAAGCTCAGAGCGTGAGTACATTCCTTCGAGATGGGTGGGCATGAGTCGTAAAAGCTCCATTTCAGGCGGATCGTCCGGCTGGATCCAGTACGCCAGAGAATTACCGACGTCCATCAAGGGATCACCAACAGTAGCCATTTCCCAATCGAGCACGCCAATTATCCTAGTCGGGAATTTCTCGTCGAGCACAACGTTGTCAAACTTGAAGTCGTTGTGAACAATAGTCGGCCGTTCCGAATCCTCCGGGATTTTCTCGAGTAACCACTCCATCCCTTCCTCAAAATCCGGGGCATCTGGAGTTAGGGCGCCCCGGTAGCGCCTAGTCCACCCTTCGACTTGGCGTCTAGCGTATCCTTCTGGGATTCCGTAATCTCCAAGACCAATCTTGTTGTAATCGATCGAATGAAGTTTGATTTGCACATCCAGCATAGCTTCGCAAAGGTCTCTTGCCTGTGACCGAGTCAAGGTCATCCCTGCTGGAAGATCCTTGCGCAGGATGATACCCTGGATGCGCTCCATGATATAAAAAGGACATCCTATGATCGATGTGTCCTCGGTATAAACCAATGGCCTGGGGCAATATGGAAAGACAGGCCTCAGCGCTTTAAGCATCCTGAATTCTCTGCCCATGTCATGAGCTGATTTGGCTTTTGTTCCAAAAGGAGGCCTGCGAAGAACAAATTCATTCTCTCCGATTTTCAACAGATACGTCAGATTTGAATGACCGCTGGGGAATTGCTGAACAGTTAACTCGCCGGTAAGCCCTGAAAAGTGGTCTTTGAGAAAAGTTTCGATCTCGAAACTGTTCACTTCCTCTCCTTCCCTGATTTTCGCAGCCTTGTCCCTAGGATCCACTCTAAACCTCCTGTCTAATTTTTGAGACGTATTGTTTCAGTTCCATGAACATCAAGAAAGGCTTCTACAAACTCAACGATGAAGTTGGCGTATTGGTCAACAGAGATATTTCTCCTGGAGAACTTCCAGCGTTTCAGATACCAATCCTGGAGAATTGCCTTGATTATCGCCGCAGTCAATTGAGGATCCCTGGGTTCAAACAGACCGGCATCCTGCCCCTGACTGACAATGGCGGCAAATAGCTTTTCTGTGGTCAGTTCACTTTCAATGGCATTGTGACGTTCAGGTTCCGAAAGATTCTTCGCTTCCATATAGGAGAAATAAAACCACGGCTGCATGAACTCGCTCAAATAAAGGTGGGTCTTTAAAGCTATTCTTAACTTTGACACATGGTCCGGGGCATCTTTGACCAGTTTAAAAAGAATCTCCTGGACCATCTTACGTCCATGCTTTTGGAGCATTGTCAGGAGATCCATCTTGCCGGGAAAGTATGCGTATAAGCCTCCACTGCTGAGTCCGGCCCCTTTAGCCAAATCACGCATGCTCATGGCCTGGAAGCCTTTTTCGTTGCTGATCTCAAGGGTAGCGTCAAAAATCTTTTCCAGGTTCTTTATAATTGTTTGCTCCTTGTTAACGTGGATGATGTTGCGATTTTCCTGAACGGTTTGGTGATAAATATCAGTCTTCAGCGTCAGAATCATTTTCGTGAAATCGGCGTAATTCATTTCTACAAGGTCCATTCGAAATCCAATCCGAGATTCTTCAAGCCTTAGCGTTATCGAACATTCCTCTTTTCAAATTCATTCAGAATGCGTTTTGCGACAGCAATTTTGTGAACTTCATCGACTCCGTCATATATTCTGGCAGCTCGTTCAAATCGGTAAAAAAAGGAAAGTATCGTGTCATCGCTCATGCCTAGCCCCCCATGAGTCTGGAGCGCCCTGTCAATTACCTTCTGCAACACATTAGCTACAAAAAATTTGATGAGCGATATTTCCGTGCGTGTGGCTTTTTGACCCAAATGGCTCATTTTCCAGGCCGCATGAAGGACCATCAGTCGGGCTGCTTGGATTTCCGCTGCGCTTTCAGCGATCCAGCCCTGAATTATCTGGCGGCTAGAGAGAAGCTGTCCCGGCGCAATGTACCTGTTGTTAGCCCGGGAGAGCATAAGTTCAAAGGCCCTTTGGCAAATCCCTATCCATCTCATGCAGTGGTGTATTCGGCCAGGACCCAATCTGTCCTGGGCCAACACAAAACCTTCTCCCTCAGAACCCAGAAGATTGTCCTGCGAAACTCTGCAATTTTGATAAATTATCTCAGAGTGACTGTGCCATCCACTGCCTTCGTGTCCCATGATTGAGATGTTTCTGACATTGTTGAAGCCGGGTGTGTCACAAGGGACAATAATCATGCTCGCCTGCCGCAGTGGAGGAGCCTGAGGATCAGTCACAGCCATAACGATAGCAAATTCAGCGCCGTCAGCCGCAGTAGTGTACCATTTTTGGCCATTTATCACGTAATCATTTCCATTTTTGACTGCTGTAGTTTCTAGCATCGTTGGATTCGAGCCGGGCATGTTGACTTCCGTCATTGAGAAACAGCTCCGTATCTCTCCTCCAATGAGCCGCTGCAGATACTTTCGTTTCTGAGCGTCCGTTCCATGGAGGTGTAGGATCTCAATGTTCCCGGCGTCAGGAGCTTGACATCCAAAAACATAATGTCCAAGTGGTGATCTTCCCAATGCCTCTGATACAAGCCCAAAATCCATTAGATCAAGCCCCATTCCTCCATATTCCTCAGGATGAGGCGGCGCCCACAATTCCATTTTCTTAACCATTTCCCGTTTCTCGTTTAATACCGGGTAAAGGTCCGTAAAAGAATGATGAAAAAATTCCCGTTCAATTGGGATTACCTCTTTCTCCATAAACTCATTCATCATTTCGATTACGGTCTGCATTCTTTCAGATACATTGAAATCCATGAATCGCTCCTTTGGCGGCTTCGGCCTCGGCTCACTAAATTGAACCTGGTAATTATTGATTACATAATGATGTCTGAGAGTCAATTTTTTACTAACGATCGTTCGTTATATTGATTTGAGTTTTTTTGACTTTTCACCACGGAAAAATTAATGGGTTTACGCCTCCTTCATAATGCTGTTGGTAACGTCTTACACTACAATGTATACTGGTTCGTAATTGGAATTAATCGGGAGGTTCGTCAGGGAAACGGATGGGAATAGACATTAGGAAGCAACATCCCCGTATGCGATTGACCTGTTGATTGGATATGATATTTAGTCCTCCCTGCAAGAAAAGAATTGTCTGATGATCTCTCGATTCGATCCAGAAAAGACTACACAAGGAGGTTGATAGCTCTATGGAAAATAAAGTGTTGGAAGCGGCAAAGGAAGGGAACCTGGGGGAACTCAGGGGGCTGTTGACTGTTGGAGCGGGATTAGAAAAAAGAGACGAGATGGGTTGGACGCCTCTTATGTGGGCGGCCGCTATGGGTTTTCCGGATATTGTCAAGATGTTGATCGATGGTGGGACTGATCCTAATCTTCGGGACCAGAACGGGGCTACAGCTCTTATGAAGGCTTGCAGGAGGGGATTTGCCGACATTGCCCAAGAGTTGATAGAGAACGGCTCAGATTTCAACGCAATTGATGATCATGGTGTGTCCAGCCTGATGCGCGCGGCTCGAGCCGGGCATTTGGATGTCGTAAAAATCCTCTTGGAAAACCCTGTGGAACTTGAAGTAATAGATGAGTATGGTTCCACGGCATTAATTATAGCGGCCTATCGCGGTCACGTAGACATAGTGAAAGAGTTGCTGGACGCAGGAGCGGAAATTCACGCCCAGGACAGGAACGGCTGGACAGCGATGGTCTGGGCGCTTTCTCGACGCCACAACGACGTTGTTAACCTGCTTAAACAATACAAGAAGAAGTAAGGTCTCCTGCTTTTAGTGAGTGAAATTCAAATTAATGTTCTTAAGCCGCATACTTTTTGCGGCTTAAGCGCGTTGTAATTTAACTCATCAGGAGATTCATATTTCTTATCCTTTGCCGACATTTGAGGAATTACATGACAAACTCATCGTTCAGCGCCCCAATTGATGATCGTTATTTCGAAGATTATGTAGATGGAGCGGTTCATGATTTTGGGTCAATTGCAGTCAAGGAATCTGAGGTGGTTGATTTTGCTAAGCGTTTCGATCCTCAGACATTTCACATGAATCCTGAATTGGCCAAGCATTCGATATACGGTGGACTAATAGCGAGTGGATGGCATTCCGCTAGTTTGATGATGAGGCTATTTGTTGAGCATTATCTTTCTCACGTGGCAAGTCTGGGCTCGCCTGGTGTGGATGAACTGCGCTGGCTCAAGCCGGTTCGACCTGGAGATGTATTGTCTCTAAGGGTAACTGTCTCGGAAACCAGCCGTTCGCGGTCAAAACCGGACCGGGGAATTGTTCACTCGTACGTGGAGACTCTTAATCAAAAAGGAGAGGTAGTCATGACAATGAAGGCCCTGAATTTTCTGCTTTGCCGTAAAACCCTTTGAGAGAGAACGGAGCTTTTTTCCAAGATGAGCCGATAAATTTCATAGACTCAAACATCTCTTTTCTGAGTTTGTGTCAGAGCCATGCCCGCTTTCAGCAGACGGGCCACACGATCAGCCGCCTGCTCAACCAGGATCTCTGCCGATTGCATACATTCGTTTAGTGCCATGGGTCTCGGAATAATACTTATCACAGCCTGTATGCCATGGTTCAAAACTTCTTCAGCGCCGTTTCCTAGACTCCCGGAGATACAGATAGCCACCTTGCCAAAATGTCCGGCGAGATCTCCGACTCCCGCAGGCCCCTTCCCAAAAGGCGTCTGGAAGTCAGTCTTGCCTTCGCCCGTTATTACAATATCAGCCTTTTGAATCAGGGAAGCTAATCCCAAGAATTCAAATACAATTTCTATCCCTGGGCGAAGAACAGCGGGAGTAAAAAACATCAGACCCGCTCCCATTCCTCCAGCCGCGCCAGCCCCTGGGAGTGCGGCAACATCCCTACCTGTAGACATTGAAGCCTCTTTGGCAAAATTCTCAAGGGCAGCGTCAAGCTCCCTAATTACGTCCGCTGACGCCCCTTTCTGTGGCCCGTAGACTTCTGAGGCTCCTCTCGGTCCACACAGAGGATTGTCCACGTCACAGGCTACAACAATCTCTGTTTCTTCGATGCGAGAATCAATTCCGCTAAGATCTATCTCGGCCAGGTCAGACAATGCAGCCCCACCCTCGGGTAACTCCCAGCCTTGAGAATCCAGAAATTTTACCCCTAATGCCCTCGCCATACCGGCTCCACCATCGTTAGTAGCACTGCCTCCCATCCCAATGATGAGCTTTCTGAATCCTCTATCCATGGCTGATTTCATAAGCTGCCCGGTTCCCCGGGAAGAAGTTACCCTTGGGTTCCTTTCGGCTTCGGGTATGAGAGTTAATCCGGACGCCGCCGCCATCTCTATGACCGCTGCGCTGCTATCACCGAGGATGCCCCAAAAACTGTCAACAGGTTCGCCAAGAGGCCCACTTACAGTCTCCCTGATAATGGTCCCACCTGTGGCGGTCACTAAAGCATCGACCGTCCCTTCTCCGCCGTCGGCTATTGGAGCCAGGACTATTTCTGCTTCCGGGAAAACTTCCAACATCCCTTTTTGTATGGCCCGAGCGGCTTCAAGCGCTGAAAGGCTTCCTTTGTAGGAATCCGGGGCAATTAATATTCGCATCTTCTCTCCCTTGTCTGGATAGCTAACAAGTTTTTTTCAACCATCCTGTAGATAAAAACCTATTACTTAAAATTGACAAATGGTACATTTCTCACCAACATTCGCAATAGTCTTCAGAAAATTATAGGAATGGAGCATGCCGACTCTCTCCGAAAAGATTCATGATTTACTCTCACTTAGGTTCGAGGACGAAGAATTTGAAAAAGCCTTTCGTGTTTACTCCTTTGAGGAATCCCTGGTCCGCGTAAGATTAAGTTTATTGCTGGCAATCTTGTTGTACGCCGCTTTTGGGATACTGGACGGACAAATGATCCCTGAGGTCAAACATGAAGCCTGGTTGATTCGTTATCTTGTGTTTTGTCCTTTGCTCTTGGCCGTAATTGTAATTTCCTACTTCAAGATATTCCAACGGATTTTTTTGATTTGTTTGACCGCGCTCGGGTTTGTCGGCGGAGCTGGAATCCTTGTCATGATTGCCTTGAGTTCACCTCCGGGGAGTGATTTTTATTATGCGGGGCTTTTATTAACATCGATGTTCTATTTTGTTTTTTTGAGACTCAACTTTTTTATCGCCACTGCTTTGGCTTGGATAATATTTTGTCTTTATGTGTTAACCGCCATTTTCATAAAGCAAGTTTCCACCCCTGTTCTGATCAACAATTCCTTTTTCTTCATTTCCTTCAACATTACAGGGATGTGGGCATGTTATTCGATGGAAAGATATATGCGTCTGGATTTTGTCCAAAGACGCGAGATAACCGAACAGAAAGAAAAACTGGGGATGATTTTCGAAAACTCCCCGATAGGGATTCTTCATTTTGACCATCATGGAGTTATAACCGCATGTAATAAAAGCTTATCTGGAATCATAGGCGCCCCCAGAGAAATGCTCGTAGGCTTGAACATGATTTCTGATCTGAAGAATAATCGTTTAATAGCAGCGGTAAGAGAGGCTCTCTCAGGAGGAGCGGGGAATTTCGAGGGGGAATATGTGTCTGTCACTGCGGGAAAGACCGTGATGGCAAAGGCCAGTTTCCGTACTATTATCTCCGATCAGGGAAATGTTTTAGGTGGAGTCGGCATAATCGAGGACATTTCCCTAAGAAAAAAAACCGAGATAGCTCTGCAAGAAAGCGAGAACAGATTCAGGGCTGTGCTCGAATCATCCCCTGACCCTGTGGCCGTTTACGACAAAGATGGGAACGTCACGTATTTGAACCCTGCATTTGAGAAAACTTTCGGTTGGTCACAAAACGAATTGCTTGGCAAGCGGATCGATTATGTTCCTGAGGATGAATTCGCAAGGTCAATGGAAACAATCAGGATGCTCTATGAAGGCGTGCCGGTATCCTCTTTTGAAACAAAGCGCCTGAAAAAAGATCGGACGCTTCTCGATATAAACATCAGCGCAGCGCTGGTAAGGGATAGAACTGGGAATCCAATTGGAAACATGATAACCCTTCGCGACATCACCCAGCAAAAACTTGTCGAAAAGGAACTCAAATCGTCGGAAGAGAGATACAGGCTGCTTATAGAATCTTCTCCAATTGGCATAGGTATTATTCAGAAGGGCAAATATGTTTATGCGAATTCGGCGCTCACTGAACTCTTGGGTTATGATGGATCAAACGAAATAGTCGGTCAGTCCCCTGCGGATTTCATGGCGCATGAAGGTCTGGACATGTCTTCCGAAAAGAACCTCAACAATTCTGAAACGTTAGAAGCTATTCAGAATTACGAAACATTATGGTTAAAAAAAGGCGGAGAGAAGTTCGACGCCGCAGTGTGGTCCAGCCACATAGATTTTCAGGGGATGCCGGCTATCCTTTCTTTTGTCGTTGATGTGACTCAGGAAAAGAGTCTCAGGGCGCAGCTTCTACAAGCTCAGAAGCTGGAAGCTATTGGGACCCTTGCAGGAGGGGTGGCGCACGATTTTAACAATCTTCTCCAGGTGGTGATCGGATATTCCGAGGTCATGCTGATTAGAAAGCAACAGTCGGAAAGGGACTACACTGACATTCAGAAAATATTTGAAGCGGGGAAACGTGGAGCGGAACTTGTCAAAAATCTGCTTACGTTCAGCCAGAAAATTGAGCCAAAGCATGTTCCTGTGGACCTTAATCACGAAATACTTCAGATTCGGGACCTGTTGACACATACCATTCCTAAAACGATCAGAATCGATCTTGATCTTTCCGATGATCTTAAAAACATCTACGCAGACCCAAGCCAAGTGGGACAGATCATCCTGAACCTCGCCGTAAATGCAAGAGACTCTATGCCGGATGGAGGAACGCTAACTATCAGTACTACCAATTCCGTGATATCCACAGAACAAAGTGAATTCAGTCGAGGGCTCAAAAAGGGCGAATACGTCCTGCTAACTGTTTCAGATACAGGACATGGTATTGACGACGAACTGATACCGCACATCTTCGAGCCGTTCTTCACCACCAAGGCAGTGGGCAAAGGAACTGGCCTAGGGCTTGCCACGGTGTATGGCATCGTCAAACAGCATAATGGCCACATAACTTGTGATAGCAGAAGCGGGATCGGGACAACCTTCAATGTTTATGTTCCAGCTCTAATCACTGAAATGGACAGGGAAAAATTAATCCTTCAAACACCACTCATTGGAGGAAATGAAACTCTCTTGCTGGTCGAAGATGAGGAGTTGGTTCGAGATTTGGGTAGCGAAATCCTTACCGGTTTTGGTTACGAAGTGATCATCGCTGAAAATGGGAAGTTGGCTTTGGATATATTTCAAGAACAAAAAAACAGGATTTCCCTGGTCATACTAGACCTTATCATGCCGGAAATGGATGGCAGACGGTGTCTTAAAGAAATACTTCAAATGGATCGTAACGCCCGTGTTCTTATTGCGAGCGGTTATTCCGAAGATATGAGTCTTGAAGACAGCATAATGGCTTCGGCCAAGGGCTTCATTCGAAAACCTTATGACATGCGAACGCTTCTCCAAACCGTAAGAAAGATATTGGACAAGGGGTCTTTCACTAATTTGAATTGGAAGTAGGGAAGATGGACATCTCAAAGGACACAAAGCTGAATTTCGAATCGATTGTGCTGTCTGTAATTGACTCAATAGTAATTATCAATCAGGACAGTCGAATCGTCTTCTGGAACACTTCGGCCGAGAAAATGTTTGGATATACTCAGGTTGAGTCTATTGGGATGGACCTGACCCGGTTGATGCCTGAAAGATACCGAAAGGCTCATCTTGAGGGACTAACAAGGTATCTGAAAACTCTTGAGCCAAGGGTTATAGGCACGGTAGCGGAGTTATGGGGCCTTCATAAAGATGGACACGAATTTCCCATTGAACTTTCCATCTCAACCTGGAAGGAGAATGGAAAAGTCTTTTTTGGCGGCATAATACGAGATAAATCCGAATGGCAAAAGATCCGAAGTGAACTTGAAGAGGCCAAGAAAGATCTGGAAACGAAAGTCTCAGAGAGGACTTCGGACCTGTTGCGGATCAACTCGGAACTGATCAGGCAGATAACTCACAGGGAGTTGGCCGAAAAAGCCCTTAAAGATAGCAACAGGCAATACAGACTTCTCGTAGACCATCTCAAAGATGTCGTGTTCCAGACGGATGAAAACTCAGCCTGGCTTTTCCTCAATCCAGCCTGGGAAGAATTAACGGGCTTCACTGTTGAAGAAAGCCTCAGAAGAAATTCCCTCGACTTTGTGCACCCCGGTGACCTCCAACGCAATCTTGAATTGTTCGAACCGCTAATTGGCAGAAAAAAGGATTATTGCCGTTATGAAATCCGGTACTTAAGAAAGGACGGCGGGTTCAGATGGGTCGAGGTGTTTGCCCGTTTGACCGTTGATGATGATGACAAAATTCTTGGAGCATCCGGCACTCTTAGAGATTTGACGGATAGAATTCACGCCGAAGATAGGCTTAGGAAACTCTCTTCGGCCATTGAACAAAGTCCGAATATGACAATGATTGCTGACGCTGATTTACGAGTCGAATACGTAAATCAGAAGTTTACAAGCATTACCGGCTTTGAACCGTCTCAGATTGTTGGGAAGACATTTGACCAAATAGGAACATCCTCTCATGAGGAAGTTTCTTTGATGACTGCATCAATCGCGTCAGGAGAGGAGGGAACTTTAGAACTTGCAAAAACAGGGTCTGAAGGGAGAATCTACTGGGAACTCTCTTCTTTTTCTCCCATTAGGGGGCCAAATGGCGACATCACGCACTGCGTTCAGATAACCCAGGACATAACTGATCGGAAGAGGGCTGAACTCGAATTGCTGAGAAGCAATAAACTCCTGACTGCCCTAACATTAGCTCAGAACAGGTATTTTTTTGACACGAATCCCCGCGAGCTTTTTGAAGATCTTCTGAATCTGCTCCTGGAAATTACTGAAAGCGAATACGGCTTTATCGGTGAGGTGTTGTGGGATAAAGACGCTCAACCTTATCTGAGGACTTTCGCAATTACCAACATAGCCTGGAACGAAACAACTAGAAATTTCTACGATACATATTCCCTGCAAGGCCTTGAGTTTCATAATCTGCAAACCCTTTTTGGGCATGTTTTGAGAACAGGCAGACCAGTTATTTCCAACGATCCTGTCAACGATTCGCGGCGTGGCGGCCTTCCGAGTGGCCATCCACCTTTGAATGCCTTTCTTGGTTTGCCGTTCCATGCGGCTGACATATTTGTAGGAATGATAGGCATAGCGAACAGACCGAACGGATATGACCAGAGCGTGGTAGATTTTTTACAGCCATTTCTGGCAACAAGCGCAAGTATAATTCAGGCCATCAGGAATGACGAGAGAAGAAAACAAGCGGAAGAAGGGTTGGTCAAAAGCGAACAGAGAGTCAGATCTATAGTTGAAAATGTTGTTGACGCAATTATCACCATTGACAATCGGGGAATTGTTCAAACTTTCAACCCCGCCGCTGAAATCATTTTTGGATACTCCGCGGGGGAAATTATTGGCGGAAATGTAAGTGTGCTGGTTCCGCAGCCCCATCATGAATTGCATGACGGTTACATCCGCAGGTACGTTGAAACCGGCGAAGACCACATAATTGGAAAAACGAGGGAACTTTCCGGACGAAGGAAAGATGGCTCCATATTTCCAATCGAACTTTCAGTTAGTGAAATGAGGTTAGGAAAAGAAACATTCTTTATCGGAATTGTCCGCGACATTTCAGAGAGGAAACGCATTGAGTCAGAATTGATTCGCGCAAGGGAATCGGCCGAAAAAGCCAATCGGGCCAAGAGCGACTTTCTTGCTGTAATGAGTCATGAAATTCGGACCCCCATGAACGGGATTATTGGCTTGACGGATATTGTTTTGGACACTGAGCTTACCCAGGAGCAAAGAGACAATTTGAATCTTGTAAATTATTCAGCCGAATCTTTGCTCAACATAATCAACGATATTCTGGACTTCTCGAAAATCGAGGCAGGCAAATTTGATCTTGATTACAGCGATTTTGATATCCGGGAACGATTGATCGAAACAGTCCAGTCGCTCGCAGCGAGAGCTTCAAAGAAGGACATTGAATTAATTTTTAGTGTAGAAGAAGATGTTCCGCGCGTTGTTGATGGAGATCTGGGGCGCCTACGGCAAATTTTGATTAATGTGGTCGGAAACGCCATCAAATTTACTGAGCGTGGTGAGATATCAATTTTTGTGTGTTTGGAGAAGGCTCTAAAGGGTAAGGTTGAACTAAGGTTTGACGTTCTGGACACTGGTATTGGAATACCTGAAGAAAAGCAGCAAATGATTTTCAAGCCATTTACTCAGGCAGATTCGTCAACTACTCGAAAATATGGGGGGACCGGACTTGGTCTTGCAATCACCACTCAACTGATTGAAATGATGAAAGGCCGCATCTGGGTTGAAAGCAAACCAAACAAAGGCAGCGCATTCCATTTTACCTGCCGGCTCGGAGTCAGCGCCAAGGCCAATGAAATTGATTACAATCTTGACATGGATATTATTCGTGACATGAAGATCCTGATTGTTGACGACAACGACACAAACAGGAAAATTATGGGCAACACTGTTCTCAAATGGGGCGCTAATCCAATAATGGCGGCTTCCGGAAAAGAAGCCATAACTATATTAGAATCTTTGTCCTCAGGTGGACGTTGTCCCGAGATAGCGCTGATAGACGTAATGATGCCGGAAATGGATGGTTTTGAACTGACGGAATGGATCCATGACGCCAAGCTGAAGTCAAAACCCAAGATAATAATGATGTCGTCCGGAAATCCTTCCGGAGGCTGCGAAAGATGCAAGGAACTAAAGGTTGAAGCTTATCTCAGAAAACCGCTCCGTCCAGGCGATCTTTTGAACAGTATACTTGCAATCCTTGACTCTGATGTAACCCCATCGCAAAAATCAATCCAAAGTATTGATTCGAGCCAATTGGTAACCACCCGCAGGCTCAAAATACTATTGGCCGAAGATAATCCGGTCAATCAAAGGTTGGCTTTGCTGATGCTGGAGAAAAAAGGCCACGAAGTGGTGGTTGCAAAAAACGGCGTTGAGGCCGTGAATAAGTTCGGGCTCGAAGATTTTGACCTTATACTAATGGATGTGCAAATGCCCGAAATGGATGGTCTACAAGCCACAAAACGAATAAGGGAACTGGAAAAGATATCAGGGAAACACATCCCGATAATTGCATTGACGGCTCACGCGTTAAAAGGCGACGAGGAAAAATGTCTGGAAGCCGGAATGGACGAGTACATTTCCAAGCCTATATCCCGACGTCAACTATTTGAGACTATGGAGCTTTTATTCCCAGATGACCCTTCTGACTAAATTCTCCATCCTCTTCGAGTCAAGCAGGAGGCGCCTCATGTCAAAAAAGTTCAGTCTCACTAAATACCTGGGCATTTGGTACGTGCTGCTTTTTGCATTGATGGCTTTTTTGTTGGTCATGCTGGTTGCCTGGCAAATGAAGAAACAGTCCCTCCATAACGCCGAGTCTCAGGCCCAGATGATCCTGGATCGGAACCTGGCGACACACCAGTATTTCACACAGCAACTCAAACCCAACATTTTCAAATGGACTGAACCTTTTAGGGACAAGGATTATTTTGACCCTTCATGGATGTCTTCCACTTACGCTGTAAGGGAAATAGACAAAATATTTCATCAACTCAATAAAGAACCCTATTATTACAAAGAAAGCGCAATCAATGCCCGGTCTGAGGAAACGGAAGCCGACCCACGAGAAAAAAAATTCCTGACCGAATTACAAAAGGACCCGCACCTGAATACCAAATCAGAAGTCCGGTATTTTGACGGGCGTCCCTATCTGACGGTTCTCAAAAGAGGCGAAACGATGGAAGCCTCGTGCTTGAGTTGCCATAGCAATCCAGAAACGGCCCCCAAAGACCTGGTAAGTATTTATGGGCCTGAAAAAAGCTTTGGCCGATTTCTCAACGAAGCAGTTCAGGCTATCTCAATTCGGATCCCACTGGAAGCGGCTTATGCAAAGGGGCGGCAGGCTACTCTGGAGCTTTCCGCATTGATGCTTTCATTTCTTCTGGCGGGTTTCGCTTTTTTGTTCTTCTTTACCAGGAAACAGATCGTTAATCCAGTGGATAAACTTACAGCGATGGCCTCCCTTATAGCCCAGGGGGGGAAACATCTTGGAATGACAATTTCGGAGTCTGAGAGGCCAGAGTTGCGAGAGTTGGCCCGCGCCATAAACCTTCTCTCCACAAACCTGAAAAAGAGCAGGGACGAGCTTGAAGCCAAGGTAGCCGACCGAACAGCCGAACTATCTATAGCAAACGAAAGACTGGAAGAAGAAATAGCAATTAGAAGAGAAACCGAAACGGCGTTGGCAAAGAGCATGGAGAAATTTCGCCAGGTGTTTGAGCAAGTCCCGGTTGGCCTAAACATTCTGGAACTGGACGAAACTATTGCTGAAACAAATTCTCAGCTTTGTCAATTACTCGGCATGGAACAGGCGGATATTATCGGGAGGAAGTTCTCCGATGTGATTGATTGGGCCGACAAATTAGATAACAGGCTCCCATTCGATGAAATCCTCGATCGAAAGATTGCAATCCATGAAAAAATAATTCGTATAGTTTGCGCCGAAGGTAAACCGAAATGGATACATCTCACCCTGGCGCCCCTGGTTGGCGATGGGGGCTTTACAATATACCTTATAGCTATGCTCAAGGATATTGACGAGAAAATCCTTCAGGAACAGGCGCTCAAAGAATCTGAAACAAGAAATCGGCTCCTCATTGAACACTCTCCTGTAGGTATTTCCATTTTGGATGAAGGGATGGTGCATTACATCAACCCCTTGATCTTGGAAATGTTTGGCTATGATGATGTCCATGAGATTCTCGGTCGTCCAGCGGAAGATCTCTTTGCCCCGGAAAATAGAGAATTAGTCACAAAGTGGCGTAAAAATCTGCTCTCTGGTGAACCGTCGCACAAGAATCATGACCTCAAAGGATTGAAGAAAAACGGTGAACTGGTGGATCTGAGTGTTTGGCCGACTATAATCAGTTTCGGCGGCAAACCCGCCATCCTGACATTTATTGCTGACAGGACAGAGGCGTCCGCTCTAAAGGCTCAACTTTTTCAGGCGCAGAAGATGGAGGCGGTCGGCACTCTGGCTGGTGGAGTGGCGCATGATTTCAACAACATTCTCCAGGTGATAACCGGCTACTGCGAGTTGTTAATGCTTAGTACCCCCGAAGGGACCAAGAAACGTTCCGATCTTGAGATAATTTATCAATCCGCAAAAAAAGGAGCCGACCTGGTCCGGCGACTTCTCATGTTCAGTCGAAAAACCGAAGTCAAGTTGAAACCATGCAATCTCAACAACATTGTTTTAGACACTCAGAAATTGATCAGTCGAATCATCCCCAAGATGATCAACATCGAGTTGCGACTTGCCGATCCAATAAAGAACATCAACGCTGACGCGGGACAAATTGAACAGGTTCTATTGAACCTGGCCATCAACGCCAAAGACGCTATGCCCAAAGGTGGCGGATTAATTATACAGACCAGGGATATGACTGTTGGCGAACGGTTTTTTCTTACACATCCCCAAATAAATCCTGGGGACTACGTCCTGTTAAGCGTGACCGACTCGGGAAAAGGAATGGAAAAGATGGTTCTTGAAAGAATTTTCGAACCATTTTTCACGACGAAGAAAATCGGCGAAGGCACGGGCCTTGGACTTGCCATGGTCTTTGGTATAGTCAACGCTCATAATGGCCGAATTTTTTGCAATAGCCAACCAGGTAAAGGGACTACATTTGAAATCTACCTCCCGGTCATCGCAATCCCTGGTATTTCAAAATTAAACCATGACGTGAAAATCCTCAGAAGCGGTAACGGTACGATACTGGTCGTGGATGACGAACCGTCCATCATCGATTTTGAGAGAAGGATTTTAACCGAAGCCGGTTATAAAGTAGTTATCGCAACTAGTGCGGCGGAAGCGCTGCGTCTGTATTCCAAGGAGCGAGACAGCATAGACATGGTTATCCTCGATTACGTGATGCCTGAGTCAAGCGGCATTGAGTGTCTTGAGCGGTTGAAGGAAATCAACCCGGACATAAGGGCGGTATTCGCCAGCGGTTACTCGGTCGACACGCTGAAAAACGAAATGGATAGGTTAGAAGTTTGCGGGTTCATCCCCAAACCCTTTGACGTGGGGACTTTTCTCCTGGTTGTTAGCGAAGCGCTTGAGAAAAATAGACTGGAAAATAACGGAGGCAGGTAAACGATCTTGGACAATAATATAGTTATTCTGATTGTCGAGGCTGTATCACTCTACCTGCTGGTCCTTTGGGCCCATTCGCTGCGACACCGAGTTGGTCTGGCGCCTTTCTACGCTTTGCTGGGAGGGGTTACTGCGGTGATGTCGTGGGTGACGGACGCCGGTGTTCATGTAGAAGCCGGCGGGATCACGTTCATGGTTGGTTCCACGGTTTTCTACACTTCGATCCTGCTTGGAGTGTTTGTTGTATATGTGTTCGACGGGCCGCATTCTACGAGAATTGCGATTATCACGGTCGCCGGAGTGTCGATTATGGTGCCGTTGATTGCTGTCGTCCTACACGCTCAAATGAAGATATCCGGCCACGCCCCGGTTGGGTATGTTCCTCTCCCCAGCCTTCGGATCAACACAGCGTCTGTATTGGCCACAGTTGCGGACTTGATTTTCCTGGCTATGGCCTGGGAATTTCTTGGCAAGGCCAAGCTCCGCATAAGGATAGGGATCAGAGCTTTTCTCACTCTCCTTGGTGTAATGTGGCTGGATGTTTTGCTGTTCGCCACGGGCGCTTTTGTGGGAACCTCAAATTATTTGAGCATTATGGGAGGCACTCTGCTGAGTCGGCTCGTCATTTCCGTGTTTGCCTGGCCGTTCCTGTATGTATATCTGAACCGGCAGAATCGGAAAATGGGAAACGTAATGGTCAACCGTCCAGTTTTAGCCATTCTGAAGGAAGTGTCCGAAGTTCGTGTCGAGCTTGGCCTGGCGAAAGAAGAAATTGAGCGCCGCAAGAAGGTTGAAAACCAACTCAAAACATCCTACCACAGATTGAACCAGATCATCGATTTCTTGCCTGACCCCACCCTTGTCATCGACCAAAATAGTCAGATTGCAGCCTGGAACAAAGCGATGGAGGATTTAACCGGGGTAGCGGCCAAGGACATGATCGGCAAAGGCAATCATGAGTATTCCTTGCCTTTTTATGGAGAACTACGGCTGATCCTGGCGGACTTGGCTCTAAACTGGAACGAAAGGTACGTTGAAAAATACGTTTCCGTAAAGAGGCTTCCAGACGGAGTGCTTCTTTCGGAATCCTTTCATCCGCAAATTAAAGGGGGAATCTTTCTCTCAGGCACGGCACGCGTACTTTACGACGGCGAGGGTCGACCGGAGGGAGCGATAGAGTCCGTACGCGACATCACCCATGTGAAGATGGCAGAGAAGGCCCTCCGAGACAGCCAACGTCGATTTGCTCAAATCATAGAGTTTCTCCCGGACGCTACTATGGTAATCGATGCGGAAGGAACACTGATAGCATGGAACCAGGCGATGGAAAAGCTTACCGGCATTCAGGCTTCTACGATGATTGGAAAGGGCGACTTCGAATACGCTTTACCCTTTTATGGCAAGCGAAGACCGGTCATGCTGGATCTCGTGATGTTGGAAAATCAGGAAGTCGCGTCTGAATACGTCTGCTTGCGAAAAGAGGGAAACCGTCTGGTTTCTGAGACCTATCTGGCCAATTTTTGCGGTCGAGGCCCAACATGGCTTTGGAATGTGGCGGCGCCTCTTTATGATGATGACGGCAGAGTTGTCGGGGCGATCGAGGCGATACGCGACATCACCGACCGTAAGCGGGCCGAACAGGCTATGCTGCAAAGCGAGCGCTACAAAGCCGTAGTGGATCTTGCTTCAGGGGTAGCTCACAACTTTAACAACGTTCTCCAGATAATCCTGGGAAACGCCGACCTTGGCCTCTTGCGTCTCAAGGCGGGAGACACAAGGCATCTCCAGAAAAATCTCAACGCAATTATCGAAATTTGTGACCAAGGAACTGAGACAGTTAAGCGACTCAACAGGTTTGCGCGTTTTGGAGACCTCTCCAAAGACGAATTTCCCGATGAAATATTCGATTTATCAGTGGCGTTGGGAGAAGCGGTTGAGCTTACCAGGCCATGGTGGCGGTCTGACGCCAACAGACGCGGAGTCCCCATCGAGATGAATGTGAATCTTCAGGAAGGCTGTTTTGTCAAAGGCCGAAAAAGCCAAATGATCGAACTATCGGTCAATCTCATAAAGAACGCCGTCGAGGCAATGCCCGATGGAGGTCAAATAGGCATTCAAACCGACGCGGATGAAAAGTGGGCGACAGTAAGTGTTTCCGACACAGGTGTCGGGATTGCGCAAGAAAAGATTGGAAACCTGTTTAATCCTTTTTACACGACCAACCCTGAATTGGGTAGAGGATTGGGGCTTTCTACGTGCATTAAGATTGTTGACGAACACGGTGGAGAAATCAAAGTGAAAAGTAATGAAGGAGATGGGACCGTTTTTACCGTTATACTACCCAGCGCCACACCGTCTCCACAGGAAAGAAAAATCTATGATACGCGCTCAGTCAATCCCTTGCGCGTCCTGGCCATAGATGACATGCCTCGGATACTGGAACTAATTGAACAAGGTCTGTCCAATCTTGGTCACATTGTCACAACTGCTGAATCGGGGGAAGAAGCGCTTCAACTTCTCGACGCTCAGGCAATGGACGTGGTCATTTGCGACCTGGGCATGCCTGGGATGAACGGATGGCAAGTCGCCAAAACCGTTAAGGATCAATCCGAAGATCGTGGCCACAAAAAACCTTTGCTCATATTACTTACCGGATGGGCGAACCAGGATTTGGACACAACTCGGACGGAGGAGTGCGGGGTCGATGCGATAGTTACCAAACCGGTCGACTTTGAATACCTGTCAAAGGTGATCGAGAGGCTTGGACAGACTTCCGCTCCTTAGACCTTCGATTGGTTAACCATGTAAATGCCTGTTCCAACGAGCGCCAAAGCCAGTAACAATGATTTAGTGATTGGCTCGTCAAGTAGAAATCCACCCGCAAGCACACCGAAAATCGGAGTCAGAAAAGTAAATGACGCAAGTCTTGAGGCGGGGTAGTAGCGCAATAGCAAAAACCAAGCCAGGTAAGTTATCGTGGCAATCCATACAACCTGATATACAAGACTCGCCACAATAAGAGGCTCCAACGAAACAACTCCCGCCTCCCCCGCAGCGATGGAGGCTACAGGGAGGACAAGAGCGGACACTGCAAGTTGATATAGTAGTGTTTTACTTGAGGCTATTCCGGCGAGCGGACTCGCCTTGATCAAGACAGTGGTCGCCCCCCAAAGGACCGCCGCAACCGCCAGCATGGCGTCGCCAACAAGCATTCGGCTCGTAGGTAAATACATTGACTCGTAAAATGCGACGACGATACCAGTGAAAGCGGAACATAACCCCACTACCTGCATTAACCGGAGGCTTTCACCTGGAATGAACAATTGCGCCCCCAAAGCCACGACGAACGGCGACATGTAAAGAAAGATGACAGCGCGTGAAGCATTGGTAAAACCGAGTCCCAAATAGATTAGAAGAAATTCTACGGCAAATAGAGTGCCCGCAGCTATCCCCCACCACAAAGTCCCGTCCATGGCAAACATCGGTTCCCGGCGGATTAACATCCACATGGCAACCAGGACAGTGGCCCCTATTGAACGTATCCCGGACTGCAGAATGGGCGAAACACCTTGGCTCGCAATTTTGATCGCGACCTGTTGAAGACCCCAACTAGCGCAAAGAACAACCAGGATAATCATTGCAGGAATATCCAGGTTTTGCTTTTTACCGCCGAATTCGTAAACCATAGGCGCCTTACCTGTTACAACCCTCGGAGATAGTGCTAATACGGCGTAAGCCGTCATCACTTTTAGATCATTCGATCATCAGCGGCAACTAATAATGTTTTTCTCTTGACACTTTACTTCAAAGCGAATTATAGAAACGCAACTCATGTTATTTACATTGATTCATGATTGTATCCAGGGAGGCCCAAAAATGACAAAGGCTGAATTCGTCGACAAGCTTGCTGAGAAGGGTAAAATTACCAAAAAGCAGGCATCAGAAGCCATCGAATTGATTTTCACCACCGTAGCCGAGGGTTTGGTCGCAGGCGACGAAATCTCCATTCCGGGTTTTGGCAAATTCTCCGTCGCGCTTAGAAAAGCCAGAACAGGTCTAAACCCCCAGACAAAAGAGAAAATTAAAATTCCCGAAACTAAAGCTCCCAAGTTCTCAGCGGCGAAGGCTCTTAAGGATTCGATAAAATAACCTTGTTTCCTGACGAATTAGCGGACACGAGCCCCTCTGGGGCGTAATGAGATATTGATTATTGGAACAGCTTGACTCTAAATTGTCTAGCTGTTACTTGAACCGCTCATTGGGTAAATGGTCCTTTTGAGTGAGTTTCTTGACCCTGGCATCCCCCCCGTCAGGGTCTTTCTTTTTGGACTCAAGAAAAGTAATTATATCAGTGGAATCGCGTTGAATTTGGGTCAATTTGGGTTTTGCATTGATCATAGAATATGTCGGCTGTTTTCTGTTCAGCAGGAATTCATATTGGAACAAAGATGACACAAGATATTTTCGGGACCAAACTGATGTCGGAGGAAGAAGCGGTCTCGAAGTTCATAAAAAACGGTGATCAATTAGCTTTAGGCGGGTTCACCGTTAACAGAAACCCTATGCTTATTATCAGAGAGATCATCAAACAGGGAATCAGGGATTTACACGTTGTGTGCCACTCACACGGCCAGGGCCTGGATCTGCTTATCGGCGCAGGCTGTGTGAGCTATCTGGAAATCGCCTACGGTGGTATGGGAAGGTTTGCTCCAACTTGTATCCGCTTCAGAAAAGCCGTATGCGAGGGTCTGATAAAAATAGACGATTATTCAAACTACCAGATGAGCCTAAGATTTCTGGGCGGAGCCATGGGGCTACCGTTTATGGTCACCAAGTCCGGCCTTGAAACTGATCTTGTAAAGATAGACGGTTTTTCCAAAGAGGATAGGGGTAAGGGGAAAATAGCGACAAAGAAACTTGAAATAACCCGGAACCCTTTCGGAAAAGAAAATGATAAAGTAGTGCTCTTGCCGTCATTGAACCCTGATGTGTCAATTATCCACGCCCAATATGTAGGCGAAGATGGAACCGTCAGAATCAAGGGTTTGACTTTTGCTGATCTGGAACAAGCCAATTCAGCGTCTAGAGTCATCGTCACCTGCGAAGAAATTCTTTCCAGGTCTGAAATCCGAAAGGACCCGGACCAGAACTCGCTGCCTCCTTTCCTGATCGACGCTGTGGTAAAAGCCCCTATGGCCGCTCATCCAACAGCGTGCCACTATTTCTACGATTATGATCCAGCTCACTTACGGATGTACGCTAACATGGCGAGTGATGACGGCACATTTGAGCGCTATCTCAAAGAATGGGTTTACGACATACCGGATCAGGCTGCCTATCTTGAAAAGGTTGGATTGACGCAATTGGCGAGAATTAAGGCTGACCCCTTTTTGGGATACGCTCCGGGACTGGATCGCAAATAAAGGGTGGTCAAAATGACCGCATACTCCAAACTTGAGATGATGGCTATTGCCGCCGGAAGGCTTATTACAGACGGTGACGTGGTCTTTGCGGGAACTGGAATCTCCATGCTTGCGGCTACTGTCGCCAAACGCATACACGCTCCAAACTCAGTTGTATTTTTCGAAACTGGTGGAATAGACCCATCTTTGGATGAATTACCACTGGCTGTCGCGGACCCTCGAGTCATGGCCGGCGCGTCAATGAACTCTGGACTCATTGAATCTTTTTCCCTACTCTCCAGCCAAAGACTGAGAACCATAGCCTTCCTGGGGGCCGCTCAGATTGATCGGTACGGTAATTTGAACTCAACCTGCCTGGGGGATTATCATAAACCTACGAACAGGTTTCCGGGAAGTGGCGGCGCATGTGACGCCGCCTCACTTGCATCAGGATTCATCATTTTTATGGAGCACGAAAAGAGAAGATTTGTGGACAAACTGGATTATTTCACCAGCCCTGGGTGGCTTCATGGTAATGACTCAAGAGAGAAGGCTGGTTTTAATCGAGGCGGACCCATGGCTGTGGTGACCAATCTGGGGATCATGACATTTCATCCGTCAACAAAGGAAATGGTCCTGTCTCAACATTATCCGGGGGTTTCTCCCGAGGACGTAGCGAACAACACAGGATTCGACGTTGATTTGTCCAAAACGTCTGAAGTTCTACCTCCAACAGAACTGGAATTAAAAACCCTCAGGGATCAGGTGGATCCTCAAAGACTGCTTCTGGGCTGAATCAAAAAAATATCGACTTTTGCGAATTGACTCCAATTCCTGTTGCGCTGATCCGGTCTAGATTTCAAACAAGGAGAAGACGTGGCTCAAGTTATTTTGTTGATTGTCGCTTGCGCACTCCTGTTCGGCCTGCTGTGGGCGGAAAAAACAGGAGGCTATGCCCTGATTTTACTTTTTAAGGCGCCGCTGTCGAGCCTGTTTGTTTTAACCGCAACGCTCAGAACTCATTTCTTTAAGCGTTACTACCATGTAGTGGTCGCAGGATTAATACTCGGCCTCGTGGGTGATATTTGCCTTGCGCTTCCTGGAAATATCGCATTCAGAGCGGGGTTGGCGGCTTTTTTAGTGGGCCATATCCTGTATATTTTTGCTTTTACTCAACTGACTCGACGTACTGACTGGGTTCATCCTGTCAACTTTTTGATTATTTCCGTCAGCGGGTACATATTCTGGAGGCTTTTCCCCCACCTTGGCGCCATGCTGATTCCCGTGGCCTTTTACATTGTGGTTATTAGCGTGATGGTGTCGGGCGCCTGGGCTGTGTTTCGCAATCCGAACATGAACAGAGTCGGAGCGTGGCTCATATTGTTTGGGGCGTTATTGTTTTACGTGTCAGACATCTTTGTCGCGAGGAATCGATTTATTGAGAGCGAGTTTCTTAATCGACTCGTCGGCCTGCCGTTTTACTACATTGGCCAGTTTCTCCTGGCTTTTTCAGTCGGTTTCGTGAAGCAGGGACCTGATAATAGAATTTGATGGAGGACAATGGATTTCTGATCTCGTGCGAGAAAGAGGCAGAAAGATGGCCCTGTTAAGCCATCCGTTCATGTTCCCTAATTTTTGATTCCATGGCTACTCGTTCACTGATGTCGCGACATATTCCTATGAGCACCGGTCCTTCCCCCAAGTCCGCAGCCCTTGCTTTGACCTCCGTGGCCGAATGTTCAGGGAGCGCTCCGATACGCGAATACTGAATATGCCCCTCAGCGGGTCGCCCGGCGAGAACCCCCCAATAGGCGTCCAAAAGACCCCTGCGACATTCAGGGGTCACAAAAGAAAGGAAAGATCGACCCAGGACATTGTCAATACTGGTTCCATGCATCCGGCAAAACGCCTGGTTGGCAAAAGTGATCCTTTGATCCTGCACAACAAAGTAACCGTCGTTGATTTCCTCAACCAGGGTCTTGTAACGTCGTTCACTCTTGCGCAATGCGTCTTCATACTCAATTCTCTGAGTGATATCCTCGCAGGTTACCAAGTAAGCCTTCTTATGGAGTTGAACAGGTCTAAAGTGAATGATTTTTTCGTTTCCGTCCCGGCAATGAACAGCAATTGTGCGGGGTACCACTCCACCTTTTCCCAATCCTCTCATGTAACTTTTCCATTGAGCTAAGGGTTTTCGGGTGCGCAGAGGCTCAGTCTTATCAAAATCCAACCCTTGCAAGGCCCCTCCACAACCGGATTCGTGGCCGAATAGTTCAACAAACTTTGGGTTTTTGTATTCGAAGGCGCCATCCTTGCCGATCATGACCACCCCGAAAGGCACATTTTCACATAGTGACTGAAATCTTTTCTTCTCCGCTTTGATCGCTTTCTCAGCAATCTTGCGCTCAGTAATATCAATAAGAGAGCCGATGATAGCCGGAGCGCCCTCATATTCCATGCGGGAGCCGTAGGCCTGGATGTATATGACCGATTCGTCTTTTCTCAATCCCCTAAATTGGTAATTAATGGCTTCTATTTCACCGGAAATACGTTTCCTGAGGTTCTCCTCAAGCCGGCGCCTGTCTTCCTTGAGCACCAAGTTCCAGGGAGATAGTTTGTCTATAATCTCTGCCGGCTTGTACCCAAATATTTCGGCGAGTCTCGGATTCACGTAACGAAAAAACCCACACTGAATAAGGTAAACACCCACGACTGATCTCTCGGTAAGACTCCTGAATTTCGTTTCAGACTTCTCCAAGGCTCTCTCAAGTATTTCCCTGTTGACTTCCGAGGCTTCAAGTTTAGTTACTCGACTGCGTAATTCAGTTAGCTCTTCAACCAGTTCTTTCTTGGTTTTGTTGTTGTCGCCTTTCATCGGAACGCCTCTGGGGAAGGCTTGTAAGCCGGGTAAACATCTTCGTGGAGTTATGGATTATCGCCGCTTATTTGGCGTGAACCCTTTGTGTAGATCTGCGGGTCATGTTACCCCAGGATCGCATCAATATCAAATTCAACAGACATTCACTCTGGACGGTTTATTTGGGCTCATATTTCAGAATTTGGTAAAAAACTCCGACTATCGCAGGCAGATGATAATCAAACTGAGAATGACAACAGGACAAAAAATAAATAGAATGTTGATAATATGAATATCGAATCTAACGTCCCACTGGAACATGCGAATTTTCAGGTATCAGACCGCTAAGTAAGGACAAGTCCTTGAAAGTTTTAGTGGTTATAGTTATTCACCAAACCAACTGTTACGCAAAATCACCTTTAATAAGGTTTGACAGTTCTTGACCAGGCCATCAGTATCACTGAAGAACATTTGCCTGCCCCACATTTGCATCATGCTAATTATTTAAGGTTTTACGTTGCTAACCGCTTCCAGCGGTTTAGTTTTATAGGCTGTGGTAAAAATATCATATATTTTGTAAGGATTCCACGTAATCCATTAAATAGACGTTGTTTTTATTTCACAGTTATAGTAAAATAAAATCTAAGCTTCGTCGTTCCCCTTGACGCTTGGGTTTACTATTCTACGCAGATTCCCGTCATGATATACAACTCTGACGGGATTTCTGTTTTTATTGAGTTCCGTCCTCTCCATATCTTTCGCCTGTACGATGATCGCTACAAAAGCAACTACAAATTGAGGGTTTCTACTTTATAAGCCAGTATTACCGCATTGCCTGCGCTCAGATCACCTATTCGACTATGACATAGACAACCATGGGAGGATATAGGCTTAAGCTCGCTCTGATTCATCAGATTGCGATTTGAATATCCTGATTAGTCAAGAACTCTCGCACAATTCCAAGGGTCTTGGTAAGCGCTTTGTGTTCCCTAAGTTCCAGGACCCACCAGTCGCACAACGGTAAGCTCATCAGCAATTGTAGCCGGTCTTCAATATCCGATACACAATTTGGCGCCAAATGGCCGTCGCTGGTTTCCTCATGGTAAACATGGGCGTTCAAAATCCTTTCCGAGTGCGGAAGCGCAAAATCGGCGATTTCGTAAGCCCCACTAATCACGGCTTGACTTGCCTGCGCATGGCCTATATCGAGCGTACCCCAACACGATGATTTCCTAAGAATCTTCTCGAAAAGGTCTGGCCTACTGGTCCAGCCCCAGGGAAGATTCTCAAGACAGACCCGGAGCCCAAAACTCCTTGCAAAGTCGACCAGTCTTTTCGTATTGCTGAGGGTATCTTGCCACGAAATTTCACGAAGGGACTGTACGTCGTCCAATCCAACGTGGATGGTCACTGAACGTGCGCCCAGTCTCGAAAGGGTCCGGCAGGCTCGAAAAAAAACGCTTCCGTTGTTTTCCGCTTGCTTTGAATGCTCTTTTCCGATCTCATTTTTTACAAAGTAAAGATGATAGCGAATTTCCAATGGCCTCAGCGACCACATTGTTCGAATCAGGCGCATCTCTTCTGAATCCGACGACGGGATATCTTCTGGGACTAACGTCCAGTCTACTCCCTGGAAACCATAATCCATTGCGTATTCGCGTATCTCTGAGGGTTTTGTGAGGAAATTGCAACAGGCAAGTTTGGGGCCATTCATAAGTCGGCATCCGTCAGTGTAGTATAACACCCCATGACGAGGGTGTGAGCCGTTCGTACTAATATAATATATCAATATAACCAATGCAACAAATAGATAATAACTATTTGCCGTAATTCTTGTCAAAAAACTTCGTTCAATAATAGGTTCGATTGGGTCTGACATGACACCAAATCACAGCCCCAGATGAACACGTTCAGTGCGGATTCGTTTTTGTAGGGATACGGGGAATAAAATTTCACAGATCTTTATACCTTATACAGAGTATGAACCGGCAGGCTTCTCCGATTTGTTCAGTTTTCCTAACTCACATCGACAATGGGCTGAGCAAGATCGCAAATTAGTTATTGCCTGATATTACGGCGGTCTTACTTTGAACCCCCGGAGGCAACGCCTTGGGACAGAGTATTTCCGACTTCTTTGAAGGCGGGCCGAAGCCATTTGGTTCAAGAGTAGACTACAGTGTTGAACACATTTGGACGAATATCACTTACAGGGCGAATTTAGTTTCGTAAGACAATCGGCTATTGAGGCGGAAACCTTTTATGAAAATAAGCATCTGCACTAGCAAACGATGTTGATGAACTTCAAAGAAAGGAGTTCAAGCCATGACAACAAATAATTACGCATTAACTGTTGTAGCCCTGTTTATAGGTGCCATGCTTACAAATTTTGTCCTATTTATAGCGCCTGCAATTTCATACGAAAGTGTGGACCAAGACCGAACAGTATGTTTAAGCAGATGTAATAACCCAACAGGAGCCCAGATGTACTTCAGAGGCGGTGGCGGCGGTGACAATAGTCTATGGCGACTCCGCTCCATTTGTATTGAAAAATGTGAAAAAAGGTTTTGGAAGGAATGGCAGAAAGAAATGGACCAAATTGGCAACGATTAGAGCGACGAGCTACTCATTAAAAACGCTGTTGCGGTGGGAAAGCATGGAACGAACAGGTTTAGTGAAGATGGCCGTGACAGCGCTAACGTCCTCAAGCAGCGTGGCGCCTCACTCTCATATCAGGCAGGGAGATTGAACAGGGATAGACCAGATCTGTACGAAGAACTGAAACATTATCAAGCCTTTTTATCCGTTTCAATTATTGATATCGCTATTCTAGCAGCCTCTTCGGTGTATTTTCGGCATTTGACTAGGAGATTGTTTGTCTTGAAATAGTCTTGACCTTCAGGAGTATTTAAGTCACAGCCTGTCAAGACCCTACAGTTAGTAGAACCAAAGGCTTCCTCAAATCTATCTATAAACTTTTGAACTGGAACGTAAGTATTTATTGCCGGCTCATTGGGCAAATTTCTACCCATTAACAAACCTATTGCCATAACACCCCCAGTTACAGCTCCACACGCATTTGATGTTCGAGAAATGCCCGCACAAAGGCCAGTGGCTATTTTGGGTATCAAATCTGATTGAATATCATAGGCTTCAGCTACTGCGAGAAGAACGCTTTCAGCGCAGTAATATCCAGAATCAAAGAGTTCTTTGATTCTTTGAGATATGGTATCAGTCATAGTTACCTTCCTTCCAAAAAATCGCATGCTGAAAACAGTATTAGATTATTCATTTTAGTCCCTGTTTCAGACAATTGGCAAGCCGACGTCATTGACATCGACATGAAGCTTATAGCCAATCCAATTCACTTTATTTTATATCCTTTGGAATTCTTCTTAGCGCCAACATCGCAAACTACCGGTAATTCTTTTAACGCCTGCTCGGCTGATTGATGAAGCTGACGCTTCAATCGTTTTACTTCCACAGGTTCAGCCCGTTCTCCCTTGGCTCGACGCCCTCTTTTCTTAGGAACAGGTTTTTGTTTTGACGATTTCATTACTGGCTTCTCGCGCCCTTCTATGGCCGTAGAATCTCGTGACATGTGGCCCACCTACCAGTTCCGTTTTCAAAGATCGTTCAACCAAAGCCTCATGGACCTTGTCGCCTAAACCACTATCGGCAAACTCACCAAAAGCCCTGGAAAAAGTGGATTCGGAAGTAATATCTGAAACCTGCTCAAAACCACATATCTTACGCAGACTCGGTGTAGTCTTGAGCGCTTCAATCAATGAGCTTGTGAAAGGATGTCCGTAAACAGACTTCGCAACAAAAGACCGTGTTATCGATGCACGTTCACGAGGCTTTCTGCCCATCCACTGAGTATCGGAACTTTTGGGAACGAATCTCTCAAGCTGAACCAACTCCAAGATCGACACAAGCTGCTTCTCATTTTCAGTTAAAGAACCATTCCAAGACTCTTCCAATTTGGGAAACAGATTTCTTTGCAGGGTTGCCATCAACCATGATATTGTCTTTCTAAGCTTCACTGGCGGCTCCTGTGACAAATGTCTTTTTCCAAAAACACTATACCACGGGGTTGCCCGTGAAGCTCATTTATTACAAGTGCTTAACCTTGAAACAGTACAATAAATAAAATGTAAAATCTTTAACATTATATATGATAAGGTTCAAATATGCGCCTTCTGGTTATAGCAGCTACAGTACTTAGCAGTTTTCTTACGCTGACCATGGCTTTTTTTTACTCCAACCATAAAGTTTTTCCCGGATTTCTTCGTTGGACCGTTGGAGGGGGGTTTATTGCTTTTGGCTATCTCATGATTGTTCTTCGTGGCATCATTCCGGTGTCTGTTTCTATCGTCTCGGTAAATTTGGCAATCCCTTCGGCTGCGGTTCTTTACCTTGACGGGATGCGGCGTTTTCTCGGTCTCTCAGACCTCTCTCGTAGCTGGTATGCCATTCCAGTCATTAGCGCTATGGCATCAATCTTTACATTCTATTTTTTCGATTCAGGCGCATGGCGCTCTCTTTTTACTTCATTGTCATTCTCAATCCCCCACCTGTTGACCTCTGTTCTTGTCTTCAGGGATTATCCGAAAACAAAATCCATTTTTCATTTGATTATTGGTACGGAGATGGCTTTGGCCAGTTTGATCTTCATAGCCAGAGCGGCATGGAGTTTTACTATTCCTGACTTTCAGCTAATGATGGTTTCTCCCGTCGAATCCAGCTTTTTCATTTCACTTATGGTTTTGCAAATCGTCATAACCGTATCCTTCATTATGATGAACACAGAGCGTTTTGAAAGGGACCTGCTGTCGGCGGAATCAGCCCTAAAAGTAAATGTCCAGAGATTGGAGAGTGCCCTAACGGAAGTGAAAACTTTGCGGGGAATGTTGCCCATTTGCGCAAGCTGCAAGAAAATACGAGACGATCATGGGGAATGGGTTCAGATGGAAGTATATGTGCGGGACAGAACAGAAGCTGATTTCAGCCACGGCATTTGTCCCGAATGCATGAAGAAGTTATATCCCGAATTTTCCGGAACAAAATGAGATCTGTTTCATGTTCAGCGTCCCTTTTCGGTTTCAAATTGGTTTTTTTGGTTGAGCCATTTTTCAGCGATTTTTACGTAGTACGGTCACAGAGACAGTTTCATTTCTAAGTCACCGCCTGTAAGGCATTGGTAATAAAGTTGTTGACTGGTTCCGCCTCCACCTCCGCCCCACAAATCAGTACCAAACCTAAACCTGCATTTTCTAACACATTGCGTGCGATCGTCAGCGGCGTCTTGTTGTGAGTATCCAGGAACTGTGAACAGGGTTGCAAATAAAGCAGCAATGATTGTGACAACGCAACGGTCGATTAACACGAAAATGATCCTCTCCAAGTATTGTCTAAATCATACAACGGATCAAATCCAGTTGCCGGGCTAATCGACCAAGGATGGCGTCGACAGATTAATCGAGATGCTCAACTGACAATGGGTTCTAGTAGACACGTCTCTTAATAAATATTATCACATAAAAAGCGTCTTAAATTAGGTTACTTAGATTATTTATATGTATCATAATATCGATTTATCTAATTTAGTTTATGAATAAACCTTGACAACATATTATTAAAATGGTTTTTACTTGGCAGCGACAAACCAAACCTAATCCTTCCTTTGGCCCGTTACCCGACGGGTCAAACTTTTTATGGGGACTAAAAGAATATCGTTCCATTAATCCCCAAGTATTTCTGCTCACTCCAAGCCTTCGCGCCATCAATATATTTGACGTAAGGTCCGGCAGGGTCTCCGTTCATATCCAGCATCTGTCCAGTTGTGGCCACGCTTCTCACATCACCCTCTACATCGAATCGGAAGCTTCCTGTTCTAAATCCAGTGATGATGTTGACGTGCCATCCGAAACCTGAGGAGTCAACTTTAGACTGGAGGTTGTAGCCTCTGAGAAGATGCTCATCATGATTATTCCCCATAACATAAGAAACGTCAGCCTGTATCCGCAACAGAAGAGGAGCCATTCTCAAAACGTTTGATATTTCGGTGAAATTGAATGACGCGTCGAGGATACCGCCTCCATAAAACTGTTTATAGTATTGGCTGAATTCTATATTAGGTCCTGGCAGAAACACCGAGGAATACACATACGTCCTGGTATCCTCCTCAAAAATTGAATATTGATAAACATCGGTGTTAGTAAACTTAAACAGGCTGTTGCGGTATCCAGCGACCCCCTTGAGGAATCCAAGACCTGGGACTTGCATATTGCAGCTTAAATCTACAATCCAGCATCGTGGTGTCGCCTCGGCTTCAGCAAAAGTTGTCTTTTGATTGGGATTATTAGGGTCTTGCCAATCACTATCCTGAGCCTTGGAATTGGACAAAACGCTTAATGTTCCGGACCATTCCATGCTTAATTCCAAACCGGCGTAGGTAGTAGTGCCCCTAATTGCCAGAAATGTCTGGTCCCAAGGATACTCCAGACGGCTTAAAGGGTCTTGAGGTCCTTGAAAACTGGGGAATTGCCAAGACGTAAAACTATTAAAATATTTCCTAAGACCTACCATGAGGTTTAGATAAGAATTCCCCGCCGGTTGGGACAAATTGACTGGATTGTAGGACTCAAAGAGTCCTTGTTCTGAATGAGCAAAGGGATTCATAGATAAAATGAGAGCAGCTACAAGGAATCCGACCACCAAGAAACGAGCAGATTTCATCTTAGTTCTCGTGGAGCAAGATATTATGAATTTAAAAGCGTTTGATGGTTCAGTTTATCAGGTAAGAGTATTTGCAGTCAATTAACCAAAAAGAGCAGTCAGTCCGAAACAACATAGTCTCCTTAACCGAAACGTAAATTACTGGTATTCAGTAAGACAATACTAGACCTCCAGCTATTGATGGCGGAATTACCACATGCCGGTTTGAACAAGCAGTTATTATTATTGCAATTGTCATCTCTATCATAACATTCAGAGTATCCGTGACTTTTCTGGTGTCTGTGGACTTTATCCTTGTGGCGTTGAAAACACTCCGGGCAAATTCCGTGACTGATGTCCATACAAGTATTGAGATTCAACCCTGATAAATCCAAAGAATCAAATTCTTCAACACTGCACCAAATTCTATGACATTCAATACATCCACATAACATGGCACATATCCTCCTATACTATAAAAACAGTACAGAAAGTTTAACGTAAAATATTACGCTTCTATTAGATCACACTATAATGTTAAACTTCCTGTATGATGTCAGAGTTTCAGTGGAATAGAATCTGTAAATATCGACGATCGCTCTGCCACCACATGCTGCCTAAACAGCTTAAGATGGTATGCATGCATGGCCGCTGCTATATACGTGCCATGACGAACGGGACCCGCATGTCACCTCAACGAAGCGCACCGAGGAGATATCTATTCCATAGGAAAAGTGTTTCTCACTGCGTTATAAATGGCAGTTCGCTTGCTGGAATGGCGTTAATCTGGGCATCAATGAATCTGACAATTGTTCCGGTAAAGAGTTTAAGCATGGAATGAGTTGGAGATATGTGTTGGTCAAATCTATGGAACTGTTTCCATATAGCACTGGTTTTTATTTTACTTCCAATAAATTCGGTTACCTAAACCACATCAGCGACCTGGTAGTATTACAGCAAAACTGGATGTATCGCAGCGATATGGATTTATCGACGATCAGGAGCTAGTCAACGCCATTGACAAATTCACTTACGACAATGGCTTAACCCAAATTCTAGTTGCGGCAAAAGGCCGGAATGTAAGAGTCTAAATGATGCCCTGTTACCTTTTTGTTACCTTTTCTCAAATAATGTTGATTAATGAGTCAGTTTGTTGGGGTTTTTAACATCTAAACTATTGATTTCTTTGGTACGCCCGAAGAGATTCGAACTCCCGACCTTCCGATCCGTAGTCTCAACAATAAACAATACCTACTTTTATTTCAGTCAGTTACATGGCCGACCGTTGCTTCAAATCAGTTTAAATTAGTTGAAATCTGTGGTGATGACCCGCAAACCTCACACAGCGGCTTCCATGTTGAATCTCAGGAAATGCGACATTTATAGCAGGTATGTAGAGCGGAAAGACGTCCACCGCGTGCGTGTAGAGAGGCCCACTGACCTGGAATCAGTTGTTCCAAAATGGAACCGGCCAGATGATAAAAATAGACCAGAGGGGGGGGGCGGATGATCTCATCTTCCAGACCCCATCTCTGATTACGCCATGACCGAGGCGATTACTGAGCGACAATTCATTCCTTGTTCCGGTTTAGGAAAAGAGTGACGGATTCGAATGTCTACAAGGGGATTTACGAATCAACGAATTACGACCATCTTGATGTTTCGGACATACGGGAATCTTGAGACCCATACACTTGCCCCATCACGCCGCCCGCAATCTCCTGGCCCTCAACATGCAATTACTCTTTTTAATTCCCGTTTTGGTTCCGCATGTTTCGGCCAGGGCAGGCGTCGCGCCGCCAGACACACTTTACCTTTACCCTACCCTCATTGCGGCGTCGATCCTTGGGTTAAGGACTAAATCACGCATCTTGCTAAACCTCCGTCACGGCCCATGCAATTCGATTATCTGTATCGCATGTTCCTTGCCGGGCAACAGGCGTGCCCGCAGCGGCTTTCTCGCCCATTCCTCGGCCATCTCGGGCGGTCCAACCATCTTGTTTCCCAGCGGATTTATTCTTGTTGGTCGTCGCGTTCCAGGTACCCGGTCGGCTCTACGCGGGCGCTCGAACATAACATCGCATTACCGTCCGCAAGCGGTTCAGTCGCTGCCGCGCCTCCGGTAATTGACATTATGTAATCGCTTTTATCTGTCTATAAGCTTTGGTTTTATGGATTATTCCTCAATGGCTGTCTCTGAACAGATTCCAGCCATAGCCTTCACCCGCCTGTAACGGCTCTGGCCTAAGGCCGCCTACATCCCTGCGAGCGGATCCAAAACCTGTCCAATTCGCCATGATTCAACTAATCCCAGGAAAAAACTTCGGGAGAACCTGTCGCAACGAACTCAAGACATAGTCACATGAAGGAAGATCCAGTACAAAAGATCCCAGCGCCCGGTCCCAGTTAGTCCGTGCCTCCAGAATCAGCTCATCGGTGAAAAAGTCGGCCAGCCCAGCAAACAAAACCCCTCTGTGATCGCACTTTCTCTTCAAAAGGGGCGTCAATTCCTTGATGTCTAGTTCTGACCCGAAGTTCTTCAGAAGACGCCAAAGATCGTAATAGTCACGCGAGCGGGGCCGGGTCCATCTTCCCTCAAGCAATCTTTCTTGGCTCTGGCGCAGGGAACGCATCTTTTCCGCAACAATCTCTTCAATTCTGTAACACCGAACCAACACATTAAAGTCTTCCTCATATTCATGGATCATGGGCCTAATCAAAGGATGAAGAAGTACCGGCTCATCTCTGGTTATCTCGATCTTTATAGAACAGACCCGTCCGCGGTACCAGGGGTAACTTACCAATATATTGAAGGCGTCTTGTCCTCTGGGATGAGGGCTCGTCTCCCGGAGCCGCTTCATCTCCACGCTGAACTGACCGTATGGTTCCAGAAGTTTTCTTGTATCGTCGGTAGCCTGAAGGATGATTTCTTCTAATTCCTCCCTATTAAGCGCCTGGATTACCGAGAAATCCAGATCTTCGGAGAACCGGTAAGAACCGAAGAACATTTTTTTCAGGGCGGTCCCTCCCTTAAAGACCAACGTCTCCTTCAGGACAGGCTGTGACATAAGTCCCGCTAAGACGTAACTCTGCGCATAATCCTTCTCAATGACATCAAGGATGACCTTATTCCGTTTGGCGGCTTCTCTAAGACGCACATTAAGGGGTCTCATTTAACTCTCTTTTCCCCCAAAAAGTTATTCTGAATCATCCATCTCTTGTCATAGGGCCCTCGCCGGGGCCGTGTTGGATCGAGTAATCTGAATCCCTTTATCGGTATTTTTTCGAGAGGATCGACAAACTCTTGAGGAGCGTCTAATCGTTCCAAGGCCCATCCTAGCCTCTTTATAGCAGAGGCTTTACCATATCGCACGGCATACCCGACCAGTTTTTCCAAGTCCAATTCATGGATGTGCTCTTCGAGAGTTGCCAGCGCCTCTCCTATTCCTCCAAATAGCCTTGGAGAAACAAAAGTCTCAAGAATAGTCCGTTCCTTATCTGTAATCGGAATCCGGAAACGCTCATCAACCCATACGTCTTCTATTCCAACAAAATGGTCCGGTATCACTGTTACATACTCATATCTTGCGCCCCATACATCCCATGAATGCCTCGTGCCAATTTTTGCGTTAGATCTTCTCATCGTGGGCGTAACGACTTTTTGGGGTGTAAATGCAGTAACGATATGGGGTATCTGATCGGTAAAACCATGATAGCTCATTGCGGACCAGTGACTAATGGCTGAAGGCTCCACCAGTCTAGTGGCGACGGCGAATGGGTGTACTTGGACACCACTGGGCAAGGAGCCGGTCCCGGCGTAAAGCCCGCGTCTCAGTCTGATAATCCACCCGGATTTTTCAAGATGTGAGAGAAGTTGCGACAGATAATTGTCAGAAATTCCGATCTTCGCAGCAGCGGTTTTAGCCTCACCGACAGTGAATATGAACAGACCTTGGTCGGCTAATACCTGGAGAAGATTCAATCCTTTTGTGTTACCGTAATCTATCATCTACCGAACCTTGTGAACTAGTGGAGATATATATTCTACTGCATAACTATTATAATAACAAGGTTAAGTATGTCGGTTTATAATATTGAATGATTTAATTGCACCGTTCGCGACCAAAATAATCGCATTGCTTCAAATAAAATATGAATGTCAGGAAAACAGGGTATTCGGAAAAAAGTTTCTATAACGTCCAAGCTTACAATCAGTTTAGTTTGAGCCTACCAAGTTGCGTTGGCCGCCGCTCGACCAAAAAGTATGTTGGAGCAAAAGGTATGTTGAAAAGTTCCGATTGATCCTCCAAGACCACCGCCAAACCCGGGAAAAGTTATTAAACTCCGGAGCGAACAGATGGGACGCACTGAGAAGGATTAAAAAAGGCGGACATAAACTAACATCCTATTTGTTTTTCTCTTTTTTGCTTGACCACGTCCCAAACTATTTCAGGATGATCCGCAGCTATCTGAAGCAATACTCTGGCTGGGCCTCTGGGCGTTCTACGCCTTTGTTCCCAGTTCTCCAATGTGCGGACACTGATCCCAAGCATAGTTGCAAAGTCGGACTGGGTGGCTCCCAGCTTGGATCTGATCGATTTAACGTCGGGTTTTTCAACCACAAATCTCCGACCGGGTTCCATTTCTCCACGCATTATTGCGCCGGCCTGTTGGACGCTTTCAAGAAGCTCATGGAACATTTTTCCCTTCATGGTAACTCCGTTTGCACAATTTTTCGTAAAGCCTTGAGTTGACGTGAAGTCAGATCGTCTTGATCAGTCTTGGAGTAAACGTAGATCATATAAATAAGGTCTAGATTTACAACCCAGTAATATATTACCCTTACTCCGCCTCTCTTGCCCTGTTTCTTAACAGCCCATCTTATCTTTCTGAGACCTCCCGAGTCTTGAATTATAGCTCCTTCATCAGGGTGTTCGGTCAGATGGGCCTGTAACTTACGGTAATGCTCGTCCGGGAGCAGGTCCAGGGCCGCCTTAGTAAAAATAGGGGTTTCGACGAATTCCATAATATCCTGACTGAAATGTACGCCATTGGCGTGAAGCAGTCAACATCGTTAACAAAAATATTTCAATAGCCTTGTCATTGTTATATCATCGGTCATCTCCCATCATCTGAAAACGTTAGCCGGGTCAATATCACCGAAACTATGGGGGGTTGCAATGAAAGGTATTGTACGCCACACCGGCTGCCCGGACACATAGGCAACATCATTCGGTGAGTCGGCACCAAGGCTCTATAAGGGTGTAAGACAAGGAGGGTGAAACATGAACGACAGAGTCATGGTCACATCCACACACTGCCGGTATTAAGAAATTTATCTCCTAAATATTCGTATAAAGCCCCGAAAGCAATTTTACTCATGGCCCTCTTTAGCATCTGCGTGTCTATGGTAATATCGATTCTGTAGTAAGAGCCTGACTCAGGATTGCGGTCCCCAATTATTATTTCGCGCCCCTTCTTTTGCTGACCATCAATAAATTTTTCCAGGAATTGATCAACCTGATCTGGCCCTAGAATTAACGCACCACCCTTCTCATCGTATGATTCAACTGGTTTCAGAATACGCTGTTCGAGATATCCGCCAGATCTGAAAACAATTTCTGCCTCTACGTTTCGAGGCATAAGTGTAGCACGCATTCCCCACTCTGGCTCGCCCGATCTAGATCGAATTCCATGCTGCAACCGGAGCATTTGTATCGTTGATGAATTTGCTAAAGCAGCATCAAGGCTCGACCCTAGTTCGTTATTCACTTTCTTGGACACTCGAATAGAGTAAGCTAAACCTCCACCTAAAGCATGTGGGAATATATGTTCATCAGTGAAAATAGTGTCCGGAAGCCCGGTATATGGACATATGTCGGTCATCTCTTTTTCTCCGTTCATCTGAAAGTGATCAAATTTTAAAAAAGTTTTTCAAGACGCTATCGTAGCGTCATTCTGGATACAAGATCTTTTCTAGCTGGATTGGTCTTTGTCCGAGGAATTTTGATCACTGGGAGATTCTATTAGGTCGATTTGAAGCAGCGCAAATAAATTCTCAGTGCAGCAAAGGAATTTCAGAGGGAGATTGAACGCTCGTAACCTATTGTTTTAATTGGTACGCCCGAAGAGATTCGAACTCCCGACCTTCTGATCCGTAGACTGACAGAATTCGTTAACCACATCCATTTCCCGTAATATCTTCAGGCAGTTGCAAAATCTATTATCTTCTATTATGACGAATTATATCAAAAAATGTTACCTTTTTTACCAGACTACTTGAATCAAAACCTTAAAGCAGGCCATTCCATTTTCGGGTTCAAATTTCTCACAGACCATCGGATCAATGGTGAGTTCTCGCGTCATTTTGATAGTAAATTGGTATCATAAAGCCTGCCAGTCATCACCAAGTCGTTTTTAGTCTCAAGTTTATCTTATCTTTATCGAACCTTTCCGGGTCAAAATCCACACCTACCGATTCCATCCAGTGATCGTAATCGGATTCATCTGGATCCCCGAGAACGTTCAGGAGATTCACATAACCTCTTGGACCGCCGCAGTCATCAGGAGGCCCAGAGCGTTTACCAGAGAGGCAAACCGGATATTGAAGCTTTTCATCAAAAGGTAAAATCTTTTCTAACAGAATCTCGTGTACCCAATTGTCTCCGAAATCGTAAATGTAGCGGAATTTCTCCTTCTCTTCTAAAATTAACTCATCCAAAGAGCTTATACTTTCGTCAGCGTCCGCTTCAGGTCCGTCTATCGGGTCAGCGTACCACAATCCCCGAATGTTGAATACGTGCGGGTGGTGTCCCAACCAGTCCATAACCGTTTGGATTATAGTATGTAATTCATAGAGGGTGATGTCTCCGCAGACCTGAATTCTTCGCCATATTGGAGGTTTAATGTCTCTTAAAGTAATCTTCAGTTGATAAACGAGATTGCTTGATCCTACGGGAGCGACAAATTCCTTTTTTAATTCCTTAGGCACTAGTTTTCCTTCCAATTCATAAAGGAAATACCGGAAATGAAAAAAGTCCCTTTAACAATATTGTGACACTGCATGAGTCTGTTTTACTCTGAATCTAAAGCTTCTTGATTGTATTAGTTCTTTTTATCGTATAGGTCGTTCATCAATCGTACGAATACAAACAGGAGACAATAGGTCAAGCTGGTTGCTGTTAAGCGTTCTGGTTTAAAAGACGCATATTTGTGCACCTCATCCTGAAGATATCTCATGAGTTCGATCTGGACACCTGTTTCTACAATGCGGTTAAAGAATCTTTTTTCAAGACTTCTTCTAAGAGTCTCGTCCATATCCGTAACTTTAAAAAAAGCTTTTAGTTCCGAGTCGAGCAGATAAAGTGAATTCATGACCACATTTTTTCCAGAAGAAACTTTAGGCGGTTTACCAAATGCGTCACGGTAAATCCAGATCACGTCGAAGCAAAGGTCGAGGTAAAGGTTAGCCATATCAGTATTCTCTTTGGTTAAGCCGTCAGACGGTTCTCCATAGATGACTGCGTAAAGGTCTGGCTGGTTTCTTTGAAACTCATCCAGAATCTCGGTCACTTCCTGAGATGACAGCATTCGCCCTTTCATCAGAATCCGATTGATTTCTTTCCTGGATAATGTTCTCATTTTGAATCTATAAAATTTTGGCGCCGGTTTTAGATGACCGAGAGGTTCAAAATATCGACGAGTTACGGTGTTTCATTGCTTCGATTTCAGCGTCAATACAATCGGAGCAGGAGTCGTATAGAATTTCTTCAGGGTCTGCCCATTCATCGCCAATTAGTTCCGGAAGGTTTATATCAGCTTCAATTCCAATTGATTCGACGAGCGAGTCGTAACTCTTTTTCTCTTGTTCCAACATTGTTGAAGTTCCTTTGAGACTAACGGAATGGTTCTTCCAACATACAACTAACGAACCTTCCTTGCGACATATTTTGAAAACATCAGGGTTCTGAAGGGACAATAAATAACAGGTTAAATGACTCTAATATTTGTGAAAAAAGGCGGAAATATTACTGGTCAATTTTTGGTTAATTCGTTTATTAAAGACCTGGATAAGCTGCGATAATGGATTATATGAAAGATCTGGCAAAACCTATTATGTATTATAATAATATTTACTGAGTAAAATTAATTGGTTGAATTATATTAATCAACTATATTCTCTTTTTACATAATTCTATTTATTAAATTACTTGACAACATATCAATAAAATGGTTGTTTCCTCGCCAGCGACAAACCAAACCTAATCCTTCCTTGACCCGTTACCAGACGGGTCAAACTTTTTCTTGACCAAAAAAAAACCAACTGAAACTGCAGTTGGCGTAGGATGGGAAGATTATTTTCTTACCAAAGTTTTAATGCAACTGCTGGACCAAAGTTCACTTTAAAACAAACATATTACATATCATTTTTCATATCAACTAGTTATAAAACATCCATTCATCGAGGTCATGTTTGATCAATGGGTCTAAATCAAGGTCGTTGTTCAAAAATTTAGACATAAAATGTTACTATTTTACAACATACTACAATTGCTAGACTTTTCTATGTATTAAAAACGGGCGGCTTGTGCCGAAAATTTGAACACTCGGATAATTTTTTACGCCTCTTTCAAGTATTGAACCGTGCATCGGGTTGACCATTTTCAACATTTTGCCCTCCTAAATTAACTTCGCTAAACATGTTACAACCTATTGTAATCAGTAGTTTAATGTGCTGACATATAAAACATAACAGGATTTTAATATGTTATGAGCCGTCTAGTTCATAGTAGGAAATTAAATTGACACATTATATTACTATGGATCATTATTTACGCGGCAAGGCTGTATAGGCCATCAGGGGGGGATTCAAATCAGCAATCTCGAAAAAGACAGGGGGAAGCCCGCGCGTATATTGAAGGTGGTAGATAATGTTGAACGGCTACCGGACAATATACGCGCGAAACTTGTCGATTGGTTCCAGGCCGAACGCCCCTACTCTTCCATTTACGATTTTCTCACCAACGAAGGATATCAGGTTTCCAGAGAACGGATCAAAGACTGGAACAAGCAACTCCTCAAAAGATTAAAACTTGAAGCGGACAAGGAACTTTCAAGCGAAAAAACCAATAACAAGGTCGCCAAGGAGTTTGAGTCTCAAGCCTTAAAAGGGCTTATGGAGTTCTTCTGGGCTCCATTTGACACCCTAAAGCGGCCCAAATGTGAATCCATCGGAGATTATGGAAGAGTGGCCGACGTCCTGATCAAGTCCATTAATCTGAGTTTGAACAAGCGAAAAATGGAAATGGATCACAATATGGTTATCGAACGTGTCAGGGAAGAATTCAGAAAGGAATTCCAGAGACAGCTTGTCGGGCGACCTGAACTTGTCGGCGAACTGGTTGAAATAGTCGATGAAGTCGCTGACAAGATGTTGATAGCGAGTGAGGGGTGAGAAACCTGGAGCCACAGACGACTCAAATAGACAAAGAGTTTATAGGAGGTGTTCTCCCAACAAACACGTTTCTGAAGAGATTCAAAAGAATGTCTCTTCGGGAATGGATAGGTAAAAGCGGAATTGTTTTACGTGGCGCTCAATACTCGACTCAGAGACACGAATATTTAAACACTATCATCGATGATGATCATCCATGGCAAATCTACATGAAGGGCGCTCAAGTCGCGATGTCGACCACGATGTTGATCAAGACCCTTTATGTCGCTGAACACCTCGGGAAAAAGGCCGTTTATTATTTTCAGAATGATAAACAGGTTTCAGACTTCTCGAACGATAGATGCCAAACAATGCTCGATGAAACACCTTATCTGGCGTCCCGTGTTCGTAGCACGAATAATGTTTCTTTGAAACAAGTGGGTCCCGGAGCCATCTATCTGAGAGGCCTGTACACTTTGTCGCAAGTTAAGAGTATCGACTGCGACCAGGTTGTGACCGACGAAACAGATGAGTGCAAAGACACGTTAATTGATTACGCTGTCGACCGAATGATGCACTCGGACCTGCAATGGTTCGCTTCTTTGAGTCAGCCAAGTTTCCCAGGTTACGGAATTGACAAACAGTTCAAACAGACTGATCAGAGATACTGGAACCTGATTTGTCCGTCTTGCGGAAAATATAGCTGCCTTGAACTCGATTTTCCCGAGAATTTTCTCGCTATTCCAGAAAGCCGGAAAAGGACGTTTCCTGATGGAGCGACTCACTACCGGGGATGTAAAAATTGTCAATCAAAACTGGACATGAGTCAGGGAGAATGGGTCGCTTTA
>CAJBEZ010000029.1 GCA_903952205.1 uncultured Desulfomonile sp.
CTGGCATTACCCTCATATTGCACCTCCTGACGGTGCTTCTCACTTATCAAAATCTTGTCCCGTTGGCGCGGAAAATTTAGCCTCCCGTGAAAATAATCTCTCAAGTTCATCAAAGAGTGCGGAAAGTAAGATTAAAGCTGATCCATGCCCCACAAAAAAGTAGCCCGTTCTAAAACGGGCCAAAGGAAGGATTAGGTTTGGTTTGTCGCTAGGTGGAATCAATCATTTTATTGATATGTTGTCAAGTTTTTTTAATCTATTTTATATAAAATATTAATGTATTAATTAACTGCCTGCTATAACCTACTGTTTTTACTTGAGGCATTATTTCGGGTATATTTTGGTAGGTATTTAGGCTGGCGCGCAGGAGTCTCCAAGGCGGCAAGGTCATTGCCCGCCTTGGATTTGAAGACTCGCAAATTTAGAAATGATTTTCCGGGTTATTTTGAGGATCGAGCACATGCGGATGCGCAATAAGGCGCTTCTTCTGGATCATTCACATCACACACAGGGCATGAGCAGACTTCCGGACTATCAACAGGTTTCTCAAAAGTTTCTCCCTTTTGTTTCTCCTGGTAATCCTCAATAGCCCTATGCAACGCGTCTGCGCCCAAATTCGAACAGTGATGCTTCTTCTTGGGCAATCCTTCGAGCGCTTCAATCACCGACTCATTGGTTATCAGCATAGCCTCAGCCAGGGTCTTACCCTTAGCTAGTTCACTCACCATGCTTGAAACAGCTATTGCTGCCCCACAACCGAAGGTCTTGAATTTTACGTCTTCCAGAATATTGTCCTTCACTTTGATATGGAATTCCATAATATCGCCGCACGCGGGATTGCCTACACTTCCCACACCGTCAGCGTCGGGAATTTCTCCGACGTTTCTTGGATTGGTAAAATGGTCCATAACTGTTTCATTGTACATTTTTACACCCCTGAATTCTTCCACGAAGCAAATTTTTAGCTTACGGCTTTCAGCCTTCCTGTTTTTTTGTATAATGGAGACATGTCTCTCAGCCTCTGGACAATAGGAGGCAAAATTCTAATCACGTCATCCACATCCTCGTTAGTATTGTCAATCCCCAGAGTGAAAAGCAGGGAACCCTGAGCGGTGCCGGCGTCAATTCCCATTGCCAGCATGACATGAGATACCTTCAGAGACCTTGATATACAGGCCGACCCACTTGCGATTTTCACTCCCTCCATGTCGAGAAAGAGCAACATGGACTCACCTTCAACGTATCTTACAGTGAGGCTGGCGTTACCCGGCAATCTTTCTGTCGGATGACCAACCAAGCCCACTTCTTCAATTGTTAATGGAATTTCCTTCATCAGTCGATCGCGCAACGGCCTAACGTGGTTCGATCGATTCTGTATTTCCCTAATCGCTATTTCAGCGGCTTTTCCCATACCTATTATACCAATCACATTCTCGGTGCCTGCCCTGTATCCGCCTTCCTGAATACCGCCATCCAGCAGAGGCGATATTCTGGCGCCCTTACGAACATAGAGCGCCCCAACCCCATGAGGCCCATAGAATGGATTGGAAGCCAAAGACATCATATCAACGTTGAGATTTTGGACGTCCACCGGGATTGCGCCTACTGTAGCAACTGCATCTGTGTGAAACGGTATGTTGAATTCTTTTGCGATCTTTCCAATTTCCCCGATTGGCTCTATGGTCCCTATTTCGTTGTTGGCGCTCATAACAGAGATCAAGGCCGTAGCAGGCGTAATAGCCTTCCGAACATCGTCCGGGTCAATGAATCCGTATTTATCCACCGGCAATCGCGTCACTTCCACGCCGATTTTTTCAAGGGCTTTTATCGCGTGCATTATTGAAAAGTGTTCGATTGAGGATGTTATAAGGTGAGCGCCCTTGGCTCGGTTGGCGAACAGGCCTCCCTTGAGGGCCCAATTATTTGATTCTGTGCCCCCTGATGTGAAGTATATCTCTTGAGGTTTCGCGTTTATTAATTCGGCAACCTTTTCGCGAGCTTCATCAATAGCCTCGGTGACTTCCTCACCCATGCTGTGCATGCTGGAGGGGTTACCGTACTTTTCCTTAAGAAACGGTATCATGGCGTCAGCCACTTCTGGAAGTATCGGAGAAGCGGCAACATGATCCATATTTATTATTTTCATAGCAACCCCCTTGTCCTTTATCCCTGAAGCCGTTACAAACATAATCTTTTTAAGTTAACTAACTTGATATTTTATGTCAACGATCATTTATGTTGAACTTTAAATCGCTTAACGTTTTACAGCCTAAATTTATTAACAACTTTTGTGATCACGTAATTCCATGTCGTAAAATCCGGCAAAGATCATCAATACTGTTTCATTCATTATAGATGCGACTTATTGGAATTAGATGCTGGTAAGAATTTGCAAATAAGGTAAACGTGAAAGAAAATAGGGCTCATCAGTCATGATTGCAGCCGCATGGACATGTTACCGACGAATCAAAATGAGCTTCCCCCACCGACCACCATTTGCGCCCAATTTCTTTTTTTGAACTTTCTAGGATAAAACCCTCATCCAATCGGTCACTCCAGCCAAAAGTCCTGTCGAGGATCACCTTTCCGGGGTCGGTTTTCAGTCTTTCTTCCAGCAGATTTGGGGGCTTGTCTTCAATGAAAACCCCTTCGTCCATGAAAAGGCTCGCTACTTCCAGGTTCTTAATCACTCCATTTTCAACCAGTTTTGTTTTCCCGTCAAAAGAGACAATATATTCCAAACCGTTTCTGGAAATGACTTGCAGGTTTCGTAGTTTTTGTTTCGAATAAAAAGCGTGGAGAGTATTTAGAACGTCAAATAGAGGCAAACTGATCTCCCACGAGGGGACCCTTCTCAAAACATCGGAGAGTGGCTTAAACGCCGAATTCACGGGGTCGGCCGAAATGGACTCGCTACGGATAACACTTAAATCAAGAGCGTTCATTGAAAACAGGTTCCAGGAAGCGCTTTCCGGACAAATCCACTCGATCCTGGAGACTAGAAACAGGTTTTTATCCAGTTCCTGCAGACGGTCGAAAGACGGAGTGTTTGATCCATCAAAAACAGGGCTGTTCAAAACCTTTTTTTCATCCTCAGAAAAACCTAGATAGAGATCTGTATTTCTGAACGGAAAAGCTCTCACTGAAAAGGCGGAATATATTAACTTCTCATCACGACCATTTTCGTAATGGGCTTGGTCACATTCCAACTGAAAAACACAAGGAACTCCCTTAAGCCAGAAGTAACATGAAGGATTGTCCTGCCAGACCTGACTGACCCCCTGTAGTCCGATGAGGTTTTTGAGGTCCGGGAACCACGAAGCGGTTATAAGCAGACTGTCCAGACGCTCTCGAATTATTGCGTTAACGTTTATCGAAATAACCGCCTTTCTTCTTAATAAGCTCTCTTACGATATCTATCTTTTCCCTGCCCTCCACCGATATGCCCTCCATGCGAGCTGTTTCAATAAGAATATCGTCCGGATAATTCAGGGTCAATGCGTAACTTGATTCATAGGATTCGAAGAATTCATCGAGGCTATTGTCCGTGTCGACTTCCTGCATGCCTGATTGAAACGCGGCAATGGGCTTGATGACAGTTTCCTTGAAAAAATCTCTGAAAAAACTTCTCTTGCCTTGGTCATGCATGACTTTTACAACTCCATGGGTCTTTATCAGGACTTTGATCTTTTTAACGGCCACCCACCAAAAAATTGCGCGTGAACAATTATGACACTCAAAAACAACATCGTCCAAACCAGAGGGGTATCATCCGGTTGAGCTACCCCAGGCACTTTTCCAAGGAGCATGACACTCAAATTGGAATAATAAAACGCATAAAAAAGTCCACCACCTAGAAACGCAATTACAGTCCTGATCAATGCGCTCGAACCAAGGACTGACAGATTCGGGAAATTGTTGAAATAGGTTTTCAGTATGAAAGCGGCAAGGACGATGAAACCGCTTATTTCTCCCGCATGCAAATAACGAAAATACGGAGCGTCCGTGTACTGTCCTCCCTCAAAGGGTTCCATCCAATAAATGTTCATTATCTTCAGGAGTACCACCATACTGATAATCCCGAGAATTAAGCAACCAACCAGGGTAACAAGGCCTCTGATAAAATTCCCTTGGCCTCTTTTCCCGAGCCACTTCCAGGGATACCCGTCCCACAAAAGGTCGGATATAACGACCCATTTGAGGCTACAGAGAGCCAACCCCAAACTCAAAAAAGCGCTCCCGGTCCCAGCAAACTCAGCCCACCATGGAGATACCCCAGCCTTGTCCTGTGGGGGATAGAACAACTGGCAAACGTGTGGATGAAACAGTATAGCGTAAGTCAGCACGGTTAGGACTGAGATCGAGCAGAATTTTGACCACGCCCGTACCCCTTTACTCGTGTCCAACCATGGCCAGGCCCCAAATCCTAAATCCCAAACAAGTGTCCACCAGATAAACGCTGTCACAATGTAGATAATGGCTGTTGAAGCATTCTCCCTTGCTACAAAAGGTTCTGCGCCTGTACCGCCGGACGCGACAATTGAGGCGGGGCTGAAATACGCTACACCGAATCTCCCTATAAAATTCCAGAAAATTCCGTATACGATGATCAGCATGAAAATAATGGAAAGAGCCGTCAGTATCAGACCTAGACCCAACCCGCCAGATGAACTCATTTTTTCTTCTCGAAATGGGCTCAATTCAAAGATATTGGATATTAGAAGTATTGAACCGAGCCAGACGGCAACCAACGAAAAACCAAGCATTGGCGTATAAAATTTCAGTATCCCATTCGCGTCCATGAAAACGTGCCAAAGGGCCAATACTATCACGAAAATAATTATAAAACTGATGAACCCCTTTACAAAACTCTGTTGAGTTTCGCTAACGGACTGTGCACTCATAGAGGCAACCTCCCTGACAACTACTAACAGGTTTGATATCCCTTATTAGTGACATTATCAGGTTGACGCGCCAAGTGTGGGAACCGGTCACGTCAACCCGTTAAATGAAAATTCATCCGTGTCTATTGTCCTAGAAAACTATTGAGTCGCCATTGGTCAGGAAAACATTGTTTCCCTTGTTGACAGTTGAATACCTGGTATAGGTTTTGAATTTATCTGTGCCTTTAACTATGGGAATCCCAGCGGCATCCGCCTTTTCTGCAAAAATCCATCCTGTGCAGTGGTTACACCCCATTTTTGCAATTTGGAATGACTTCACTCCCTTGATCAGGTCATCAAATTTGGGGTCCCAAGTCTCAAAGAGCGACACATGGAGCCCGCCATAACAACCGTAAGGCTTGTATCCTTCGAAGTTGCTTCGAGCAAATGAGAACAGCGACAAAATACCGGGGTGACAGCATCCCGTTACCGTGACAATACCTTTGTCCTTAACGTTGAAATATAGGACGTTCTCACCTCTAACCCTCAAAAGAATCGGCACATCAAACATCCTCAGAGCAACGCCGGGCATCAGTTTGTGGACCCCTGACCCCTCTTCACCTTCAGGTCCGCATAGAATGAGCTTGCCGGTATGAGGCACGTCGTTCTTGCATAAAAGGACTTCCTCACCGGATTTGTCCTTGGCTGTGAGGCGGCCCTTTTCTTTGAGCAAGGCCATGTCTTCCGGATAGAAGGTCTTGGGTGCGTACATGGTGATGTCCGGCTTGTGCTTTAAAGTTGATTCTATCCCCCAGTAATGATCCAGATGCCAGTGAGAAAGAACCATGAATTCTATTTCTCCGCTCTTCAGCATGGACGCCACATTGCTTTTATCCTGAAAAATGTAATCCATCCATTCATTGCTCCAGCCGGAGTCAAGCAATATTTTGCGTTCTTTGCCATCAAGCTCGGTAACTGTAATCAGGGCGGCGTATCCGCCTGCGTTCTTTGGGTCCCAGGGTATCGCGTACTGGCTTGTCATCGCACCCCCATAATCCATCATGTTCTTTTTCAGGATGTCATTGTCAAACCAGCTCGTCTCTGTTAGCACGTCTACCTTGACGTTTTTTACTTCCCCGATGTTTACTTTTCCAGCGGCATGGGCCTCTCTTGAGAGTAAACCCGAAGGGCTAGCAACCGATGCAACCATTCCTGCGGCTGCAAGAGACTTTAAAAAATTCCTTCGCTCCATGGCAGAATCTCCTTCCTGGGGCAATATGAGATGGGGTTGGCCTGAATAAGGCCCAACTTCCAGCCAAACGGGCCTTATAAGCCAACACATTGTTTCAATATATTGATGCTCTTATCGAGCGTTGCCAAAAATTTTCAAGCCAATAAATTGAGGGTAATTTTTGAAACAGACAGCCTCAGTTAAATTGAAACACAGCTCTTAATAAAAATCAAGATATTTACTCAAATGGAACCGTAGAATATTTATGCAAGGTGCGCCAACTTTTTACGCTTCCAACAACATTTACCTGTTTATATGTTTCGATTCAGAAACGTGGATTGACGTGTCATTTTGAGAATTAGAGGAAACCGATCTTGTTGTTAGTTTCTTGTATTCCTGGCTGAGTCTTATAAGCGATTTTTGAAGCCTTTTCCTCTGGATCAGGTAAGTTGTCACATATCCCAGCACTCCAAAGAATATCCCTAACAACAGCGCAGCAACGAGCCACCGGCGCACTATCCTTTCTCCGAGCATAAAGAACGCAAGCATCTCCTCCCAAAAGTGGTTGCTCTCAATCACCGGGTTCATAGCTGATCTAAAATTTTCAAAACTCAACGACGCTGAATCCCCAATGAGAAGTGATCCTAATACATAGTATCCATAATACACCGGGATTGCGTTCAGCGGATTCACGACGAAGGTAAAGCCAAAAGCCACCATTACATTAAATTTGAACAACAGCCGTAGCGCCCCCAAGAACAGCATGTGACTGCCCAAAGGGGCGCTGAATCCTACGATCAAGCCTAGAGAAACCCCTAAAGCGTCATAGTGAGGGGAATTACGGGATCCCACTAGGGGATGAATCACGTAATCGTAAATTCTCTTTTGGAAAATCCAATATCTTTTTTTAAGTCGCACAATGATATTGGAATTCTTGCTGTCCATGAACCTATTCAAAACGCATCGCAGTTACCGAATCCATGCGGCTTGCCTTGACAGAAGGGTACAACCCAGATGCGATCCCCAAAAAACCTGTAAACAGTATCCCACTTATGATGCTTGCGGTTAACATAACTGTAGAAACCTGCACCCCTAGTGGCCCTTTGAGTATGGTAACCGAAAGGATACCAGCCACAACTCCCAAAAAACCGGCCACCAGACTTATCAGCACGGCCTCCAGAAGAAACTGAACAAGGATCAGGCCTTCTTTGGCGCCAAGAGCCTTTCTGAGCCCTATTTCACGCGTGCGATCCTGCACCGCTGCAAGCATTACCGACATAATGCCTAAACCGCCCAGAAGAATTGTTACGCCAAGAGCCGCATAAACAAACAATTTGACCAGATAAACCGTGGACCTGACTTTTTCGATTCTCTTGGGATAGTAGGTTATATCTATGCCCTGTTCATAGCCAGGGTGATTCGCGCTTAAAATTGCCAAAGCCTTCTTTCTTACAGGTTCAACATCATTCCAATTATATACACGAATATATATTTCCCGAATCTTTTCAAGCCCCGAAAATAACTTTTGAGCTGTACTCAGCGGAATCACTATGTACCTTTCAATGTCGTTCTGCTGAATACCTCCGAGCAAACCAATTACATCAAACTTAAGACTCCCCACTCCCAGCGACTGGCCTAGTGGACTCTCCAGTCCAAAAACCTGTTTGACAACTTTTTCACCAAGCACGCAGACATTTTTTCTACCAAACACATCAGTGGCCCCTATTAGTCTCCCTTTCTTCAACTGTGTGCTTTGAGTCGACCAGAATTCATGGTCAACACCAATCAACCCAGGAGACCATTCATTATCGCGAAAAAATGCTTCTACGGACGGGATTGAAACAACCGGAGCCACCGCCATTGTTTCAGGAATTTGTCTGAGTTGTTTAACATCACTCATGCTGTATTCCCCCGGATGATAATTGTCGTCGTTTCTCCAGACCGCTTTCATGACCGTGGCCTCACCCAAGAGTTCCAGATGTTCTCCCATCTTCTTTTCAACGGAATCCCCCATTGTCTGGACTATTATGAATCCCGCCGTACCAAGGGCTATGCCAATCATCACCGCTTTGTATCGTCGGCGATTTCGCAGAACCGATCGCCAGCATGTAGTTAAAAGGTCGTCTATCTTCAACAGGGCGTCTCCTGATTCTTATTATCCCCTTAGTCTTAATTAGTTTAACATAACTTATTATGGGAAAATGGTTCAACCTTTCTGGGATTAAGGTTACGAAACGATCAACAAAGTGCTAGATTGGCGTTTCAATATTTTCCTTGGGTACTTGCAACAGTCCAGGGTTCGGGAACTTTATGCCAGGCTCAAATCAACCTAGCGTTTCCACTGGTCATGACAGCATTCTAAGCCGTCTAGCCTATTTACTTTCCGCTCAGGCAGTGGAAGGGGTTTTAAGCTCGGTTTTCTTCCTGTATCTTGCATGGCTCAACGCTTCCAACTATGGACAGGTCATGTTTGCAATGGCAGGGGGAGCTGTTGTCAACACGATTATACAATTTGGCCTCTATTATCCTCTGGTATCAAAGCTCGCCGCAGTTGAGGAATCTGAATCCAGAAGACTGCTGATAACCGTTCAAATAATTAAACTGGTCCTTTTTCTGCTTTGCATGTTTGGGATTCTGGTCTTTGCATGGAGACAGGAGCTCTCTGCTGAACTGAGTTCAGTCCTGACTATAATCTGCCTGGGGTTTTCCGTTGAAGCTCTGGCGGAAACTTTTTTTGCGGAGCTTAGAGTTGAAGGCAGGCAGAATCTTGAGGCCAGGATAAAGATAACCGCATCCATTGGTTCCTTTGTTTATGGATTTGTTTCCGCTGGAATCGGTTTGGGTCCCGTATATGTAAGCCTATTCAAGTTAATTTCCGGGATAACCCGACTCTTGCTCGGATATAGAATCTATCTAAAAGGACATTCGAGAACATCAATCCTTCCCGGAACATGGAACAGCGTCAATTCCATGTTCAAGGCCTCCCTAGTTTTTGCGCTAATAGAAATTCTTGGGGTAATTTACAATAAAACCAATATTTTCTTTCTTCAGAAAGTAACTGGGTTGGACGGGGTGGCCTATTACAGCGCCGCATGGAATATTGTGGACGCCATATCCATATTAGCCTCAGACCAATTTCTTGGATGGGTAATTTTCCCATTGCTGGCGACACTTTGGTGGAAAGATAGAAAGCTGGCGGGCAACCTGGTCAGGAGAAATGCGCAATGGTTAATGGCTCTTGCCCTACCAGTGGTGTTCGTTCTTTATACTGAGAGTTCCCTTATTATAAGCCTGATTTATCCGTCTCAATATAGCGACGCCATCTGGATGCAAAAATATCTGGTCTGGACGATTCCCCTTTCCTTTCAGAATAATCTGTTTTCTTATGTGATGATGGTCTCTGGCGCCGTGAAAGTGCTATTATTGTTTCAGGTTATCGGAACTATCGTAAATTTTATTCTCAATTTTACTCTGGTGCCGATGATGAAACTTCAAGGCGGATGCCTGGCAATAATTTTTACGAAATTGTTGGTAGCCTGTTTGACGTTTTTCTACTGCCGAGTTTCTCTGGGATTTGTGCGTTTCATCGATTTCTTTTTTCCTTTTTGTCTGGGTATTTTTTCCGCATCCATTTTTGTTCTTCTCAAGCCTATTCTAACCCTGCACCCCTCCGTAGCCATAACGGTCGTAATGTATTTCGCTTTATTGTTTGGAGTTGGCCCAAAGTTTATAGGGCATTTTCCAAGGAAAACAAATTAACTGATAAAAACTAATGCTTCTTTATTAGGATGACTCCGCTCAGGAGAAGAACCACTCCCAGGATTCTCCACATATTTACACGGTGTTCTTCATAACCGACCAACCCAAAGTGGTCAAGAATGACCGAAACCATCATCTGGCCAGCCACTATGAGGCCTAGGGTAGCTGTAGCTCCCAGCTTTGGCGCAAGCACAATCGACACAAAGACCAGAATCGCGCCCAATAGCCCCCCAGTCCACATCCACCAAGGCACATCAACGAAAATTCGGATCGAAGGCCAGGGCACTCCGGTCACCAGGACATAGGCGGTCAATCCCACAGCTCCGACCATAAATGATATCATTGCGGCAAGAGATGGATCACCCGCCACTGAGCCAAGCTGTGAATTGATTCCGGCTTGAGTCGGAGCACAGGCTCCAGCTATCAAGGCCAGGATCACATAATAAACCTCCATTTACGCCGCCTCTCATGCTAGACTGTTTGACTTGCCCCTCAAATTGGAACATGCGTCTCGAGTAAGAAACCGATTTATGTAGGAACCGAAATGGATGACGACGTGGGCGGTAAGTTTCAATTAATTGATTTTCCTCATATTCTGGATTAAAAACCAGAAAACGGAACCTATATTATAGGATCCGTTCCAAAATCAGGCCCTTCACAAATATTTATTCGTTCAAGACGCTACCCGACATAATACAGCGCGTTATTTCACGCTAAGCTGCCACGACATCATCTTCTATTGGCCATCTTCCCTGGTTTAGCCAACGAACCAGTGATGCGTCTATAGCATCCTCAAAGACATCACAACGAGACGCTATCTCTCTAAAGGAAAGACCCTGGTTCAGCATCGTATGGACATTTTCCGGCGTCAGTCTCACTCGTGATCCATCCATTTTAAGCATAAGCCACTCCTTCAATCCATTATGTACCAATTAGTAAACCAACAATTGATCAGGTTCCCTATTTTACACAATTCTGTCAAAAATATACTAATTATTGTTTCAAAATCGCCAGAGGCCTATCAGTTATTTCCTGGGAAGGGATAAAGGCGTCTCTGATTTCCGGAAAAACTATTCTCAACGCTTCGTCCATATGATCAACAAGTATTATTTCCATGCCCTTGCGGATTTTTTTCGGGACTTCACACAGATCTCTATCGTTTTCGCGAGGAATTATGACCCGTGAAAGCAAAGCTCTCCTGGCCGCCAGCAGCTTCTCTTTAAGTCCACCTATCGGCAAAATTCTCCCGCGTAGGGTAATTTCCCCTGTCATTGCCAGATCGTTGGGGAATGGCTGCTTGGTTAGAGCCGACAATATGGCTGTGGTTATGGTAATACCGGCTGAAGGTCCATCTTTTGGAGTCGCCCCTTCCGGAACATGTATATGAATGTCAATTTTGTCGTAGAAGTCCGGTTTTAATCCCAGGCTTAACGCTCGAGACCTGACATAACTCATGGCTGCCTGAGCCGATTCCTGCATCACCTCGCCCAATTTTCCGGTTACCGTCAATTTACCTGATCCTGGCATGAGCGCTACTTCTACCGTAAGTAACTCTCCACCAACTTCTGTCCAGGCAAGTCCGTTAGCTATGCCGGTTTTTAGGTATTCTTCCTTTTCTCCATATCTAAATTTTGGAACACCGAGAAAACCACCAAGGTCTCTGAAACCGATCTCGATTCCATCGGTTATTGAACCATCAACGACTTTTCGCGCCAATTTTCGGCATATCTTGGCTATTTGCCTTTCCAGTTCCCTTACGCCGGCCTCGCGAGTGTACCGTCTTGCTACGCGTATTAAAGCCTTACGGTCAAAAATAACGCGGGATAAGGCAAGGCCGTTGGATTCAATTTGCTTGGGTACTAGAAATCGTTCAGCAATTCTGAGTTTCTCAAATTCAGTGTAGCCGGGTAGCCGAATTATCTCCATCCTGTCCTGTAGAGGAGCAGGGATGCCATGGAGAGTATTGGCCGTAGTTATGAACATGACTTTGGAAAGGTCATAATCAATATCCAGATAATGGTCGTTGAACGCATGGTTCTGTTCGGGATCCAGCACTTCCAGCAAAGCGGCCGACGGATCTCCTCGGAAGTCAGTGCTCATCTTGTCAACCTCATCCAGTAACATTACCGGATTAACGGTCTGACACTTTTTCATACTCTGGATGATCTTCCCTGGAAGCGCTCCTATGTAGGTCCTTCTGTGCCCTCTGATCTCGGCTTCATCTCTAACTCCTCCCAATGATATTCGCACAAACTCCCTACCCGTGGAGCGGGCTACAGATCGCGCAAGAGAAGTTTTGCCTACACCCGGAGGGCCAACCAGGCATAAAATCGGACCTTTAATGTTGGGGGCCAGTTTTTGGACAGCCAAATATTCAATTATCCTCTCTTTGACTTCCTTCAGACCGTAGTGATCTTCATCCAGAATCTTCTGGGCTTCCTCAAAAAGAAGTTCTGTTTTGGAAGTTTCAGACCAGGGGAGTAAGAGGAACCAATCTATGTAGTTTCGTACGACTGTGGCCTCAGCGGACATCGGAGCCATCATTTTCAGTTTGCGGATTTCTTTTCTAACCCTGGATTCGGCCTCCGTCGAAAGTTTCTTTTGCTCTAATTGTCCTTCAATTTCGGCAATTTCTGTCTTGAATTCATCCTGTTCGCCCATTTCCCGTTGAATAGCGCGCATTTGCTCATTCAGGTAATATTCCTTCTGAGTTTTTTCCATCTGTTTCTTAACGCGCTCTCGGATCTTTTTTTCTATTTCCGAGATCTCAATTTCACTCTGCATTAATTCGAGTAGACGTTCTATTCTCTGACGAACCGATAATTTTTCAAGGAGCGCCTGCTTATCTTCCAGCCTCAGGCTGATCTGAGCGGCTACTGTATCGGCGAGACGACCTGGATCACTTATGGATTTTATAGCGTTTAGAAAATCCTGTGGCGCTTTGTTGTCGGCAGCGACATAGCTTTCCGCAACATTACGTAATCCTCTGACAAGGGCCTGCAGTTCTACCTCACGACCTGAACTCTCGTCCTCCAAAGGAATGACCTCAACACTGAAGTAAGGCGAATCGTCTACAAAACGCTTAATCTCTGCCCGATAGCGACCCTCTACAAATATTTTGACAGTGTTGTCAGGCAATTTGAGCAGTTGAATTATCTGACCGACAATCCCCACGTAAAATATGTCTGAAGCTTCCGGGTTAGTTTGTTGAGCGTTTCTTTGAGACGCCAGAAAAATAAGTTTGTCAGTTTTAAGGGCGTTCTCTACAGCCTTTATGGACCGGTCCCGTCCGACAAACAGGGGAGCGACCATATAAGGGAAAATCACAATGTCTCTAAGTGGCAATAGCGGCAGCACTAACCGGGGAGACTCTTGCGCCTCCTCTTTCTTTCCAAAAAACATTGTACCAATTACCTGCGCCAAAGAATCTATTAGATGTGAGGTGAATTACGTCCGTCAAAATTGTTTTGTTACGAAGCTGATGTCGTTTTTTCCGCCTCTTTTTCAAAAACCAGGATACAGGGAGATCCTTTCTTGATGACATCGTCGTTGACGATAACTTCCTGAAGATTCTTGTATTCCGGAAGCTCGTACATAATATCCAGCATGGAAGCTTCGAGTATAGAACGCAACCCGCGCGCTCCTGTTTTTCTGTGTAATGCGTGAAATGCGACGGACCGAAGAGCTTCATCGGTAAATCGTAGTTTCACCTGCTCAAAACCAAACAGCTTTTTGTACTGCCTTACGAGCGCATTTTTAGGTTCGAGCAAAATACGAACCAAGGCGTCTTCATCCAATTCATGCAAAGTAGCGGCCACGGGCAATCTGCCCACAAATTCAGGAATCAACCCATATCGTATCAGATCCTCGGGTTGAACCTGCTCAAGTAAGTTTGCTTCATCATCGTTGGTTGACACTCCGATTTGAGCGTTGAACCCCATGGACTTCATGTTGAGTCGCTGCTGGATCACTTTGTCCAGCCCGACAAACGCCCCTCCGCATATAAAAAGGATGTTGGTTGTGTCGACCTGTAGAAATTCCTGCTGAGGGTGTTTTCTTCCACCTTTTGGAGGAACATTGGCCATGGTTCCCTCAACAATTTTTAGCAACGCCTGCTGGACTCCTTCACCGGAAACATCTCTGGTGATACTTGGATTTTCAGTCTTTCGAGAGATCTTGTCTATCTCATCAATGTATACTATCCCTCTGCAGGCCCTAGATATGTCGTAATCGGCGTTCTGAAGGAGGCTAAGAATTATGTTTTCAACATCCTCTCCTACATAACCGGCCTCGGTGAGAGTAGTCGCGTCAGCTATCGCAAACGGAACGTTCAGAATACGGGCGAGCGTCTGAGCCAGGAGAGTTTTTCCCGAACCGGTTGGACCTATTAGAAGAATGTTGCTCTTTTGTAGCTCTACTCCATCTATGTCAGGCTTTGAATCAATTCTCTTGTAATGGTTATGGACTGCTACGGAAAGAATTCTCTTCGCTTTTTCCTGTCCTATGACATATTCATCCAATGAGGACTTGAGTTCAGATGGAGTGGGAACTCTAGATTTACCACGACCTATTTCCTCTTTCTCATATTCTTCCGCGATGATCTCATTGCATAACTCTATACACTCGTCGCAAATATACACCGTTGGTCCAGCAATTAGTTTTCTCACCTCATCCTGACTCTTTCCACAAAAAGAACAATAAAGAGAAGAGAAATTGCCTTTTCTAGCAACCATGTAAATCCTCCTTCAGCTTACCCCTGTGCGGTCAGCCTGAAAATTTTCCGAAGCTGACATAAAGGCTGCCCAAATTTTCCGAAATTGGTTCAAATCTATTTCTAGATGATGTTCTATAAGTTCAACGTTCCCTTTAGCCAACAGTTAAGAATAACAACTGAACTATTTTCTAAACTTTGTCTCCCGGTAGCTCTCGATGAGTCAACACATTGTCGACTATGCCGTACGTCACCGCTTCTTCACCGCTCATGAAATAGTCTCTTTCAGTATCCGTTTCAATTCTTTCCATAGGTTGGCCTGTATGTTCAACAAGGATCCTGTTTAGCTCGCCACGCATCCTCAGAATTTCTCTGGCATGAATTTCGATATCAGTGGCCTGGCCCTGAAAACCACCCATTGGCTGGTGAATCAGTATTCGGGCATGAGGAAGGGCGTGTCTTTTGCCTTTTGCGCCTGCAGCCAAGAGCAACGCGGCCATTGAAGCCGCCTGACCGATGCAAATTGTTTGGACCTCCGGTTTGATATATTGCATGGTGTCATAAATAGCCAAACCGGATGTAACCACTCCTCCAGGAGAGTTGATATAAAAATTGATGTCTTTCTCAGGATCTTCGCTTTCCAAAAACAAGAACTGAGCGATAATTAAATTCGCAACAAGATCATCAACGGGTGTCCCCAGAAAAACGATCCTCTCTTTTAAAAGGCGGGAATATATGTCATAGGATCTTTCACCGCGGCTAGTATGTTCTACAACAATTGGAACCAACATTATTCATTCTCTCTTCTGAATTATTGAGCCGTATCGGCATTTTTATCCGAGTATGGGACCTCAGTGATTGCGCCTTGTTCTTCTATAAATGAATAAATTTTATCTTCCGTCAGTGAATCTGCAAAATCTTGCATTCTCTGGTTTTCTTCCAACTGGTCTTTCAAAAAGTCGGAGGTCCATCCCAGTAACTTGGCGCGTTTTTCAATTTCGGTATCAATGTCTTCGGTAGAAGCCTGAATCTCTTCTTTTTCACCAATAGCTTTTATAATTAAAGCCGCCTTCACCTGATCCAAGGCTTTAGGTTTTATGGAATCCCGCTGAGCTTTGTCCGGTAGCGGGAATCTTTTCATGTCTACTCCCTGCCGTGCAAGATTCTGCCTAGCCCCCATCACAATATCATCAATTCTCGCTTCAACAAGAGACTCAGGAGCTTCGAACGGATTGGCTTCGATTATTTTTTCCACGATCTGTTTTCTCAAATCTTCCTTTATGTCCATGTCGTAACCCAGACACAGATCCTCTTTGATTTGTTTTTTCAGGTCATCCAGAGTTTCGTAGGGTCCCGCTTCTTTGGCCAATTCATCGCTCAACTCAGGAATTATTCTCTCCTTGGCTTCTTTTATGGTAATTGAAAATGTCGCAGATTTTCCGGCCAGTTCTTTTCGAGGGAAATCTTCGGAAAGCGAGTGTAATATTGTGTTCAGTTCTCCTATCTTCAGTCCTATCAACTTGGAGTCGAAATCAGGCAAATAAAAGTCTCTTCCCATTTCCAGGTGATAATCTTTAACTGTTAACGATGTGATTACCTCTCCGTCGTGCACCGCCTCAATATCCACCACAAGGTGATCTCCATTTTGAACTGCTCTGAATTCATCAACAGGAACCATTCTTGCGTGGCGCTGACGCAACATCTCCAGGCGTTCTTCAATGTCCGATTCTTTAATCTCTCGGATCATTTTGGTCAGAGCAAGGCCTTTGTAATCTTTAACGTCCAGTTCGGGAGTGGACTCTATCTCAACGGTGTATTTAAAAGGCTTTCCAGGTTCTAAAGGCTCCTGATCCATGTTGATCACAGAGATAGGCTTAATTTTTTTCTCATCAAGCCCCAATTCAAAAGTCTCTTCTATGATTTTCTTTGCCGTATCACCATAAACCTGTTCTTTGAACAGATTTTTTATAATCTCCATAGGGACCTTGCCCCTTCTGAAGCCTTTAATCTGTGCGTTTTTTCTGAGATCCTTGTATTGAGCTTCCAATGTCTCCGTCACTCTGTCTTGTGGTACTTCAAAAGTCACTTTTTTTCTTACAGAGCTTAAATCTTCAATGTGAATGTTTGTCATGAATCCTCTTTCACAATAATATTGTGCATTCCGGTGGGATCACAAGATCTGAAATCCAATCCTGATGGAATAGGCACTGTCATCTCACTTTTTTATTATACTTCTCTCCCTCATAAAAGGGAAGTTAATGAAACCTCTATTAGAGCTTTGTAGTCATTTTTCTTGAAGGTGTTCCTCTATTCTGTTACGCATTTCTGGGACATCTTAGGTTATGAAATACTATTTGGAGTTAATCTATTTTGACGACTGATCAGGTACCGGACAAAACTTTAGTTAGCGTGGTAGCGCCCATTTATAATGAAGAAAGTAATGTAACAAATTTAGTTTATCGAATCAGCGAAGTTTTTAAACAAATATCCGTTGATTGGGAACTCGTCTTCGCCTTGGATCCTTGCACAGATCGCACCGAAGAAAAAATATTGAAGCTAATTGAAGAGGGGTTTCCGATAAGACTCGTTAAATTTTCCCGTCGTTTCGGAAAACCGGTTTCGCTCATCGCTGGGCTACGCCATTGCTTGGGGGACGCCAGCATTGTGATTGACTCAGATCTCCAGGATCCCCCAGAACTCATATCAACCATGATCGAGAAATGGCGTGAAGGAAATCTGGTGGTCATACCCCAAAGGGTTTCCCGTCGAGGAGAAAATTTCATTTACCTTAAATCGGCCGAGCTTTTTTACTGGATTCTTGAAAAGTTCTCAGAAGTCAAAGTTCCACGAAACACCGGCGATTTCAGGTTACTTGACAAAAGGGTTGTTAAAGAAATATGCCGCATAAATGAAAGGCATGGTTTCTTGCGTGGCCTGACCTCTGTCGTAGGTTTCAAGACCTCAATTATACCCTTTGACAGGGATTCAAGATTATCCGGCAAGACACAGATATCCATCGTTGGAGCTTGTGGAATAGCTCTCGACGGCATAGTTCCGTTTTCAAAGGCGCCCATAAGGTTTGTTTTGATTCTAGGCCTGGGAATCCTGTTTGTCGCACTCTCCTCCCTTGTCTTATGGACAATAGTCGGCTTTTCGAGGGGGTTTGGCGACAATTGGTCTCTTCATGTCTTTTTTATAATAACCTGGATTCTTTTTGGCGTAACTATGTCCTCTTTGGGAGTTGTAGGGGAATATGTTCTTCGATGCTACGAGGATTCAAGACACAGACCCTTATACATAGTCGACAACATTGTAGAGGCCGAGGGGCTTTCCAGGAAACTTTGCTGACGTTAAATCGAGCCTATTCGGCGACAAACGGCTGAAAACAGGAACTTCACACATTGGTCGCTGATATTTTCTAAGTCTTGGATTATGAGGTTTGAGAATGAAAGTCTTCGTTACCGGGGGGGCAGGCTTCATCGGTAGCCACATCGTGGATGAGCTGATTTTTAGGAATCATGAAGTAGTGGTTTACGATAACCTTTCCACTGGCTATGAATGCCATATGACTTCTGTTTTGTCATCGGGTCGGGTCAGGCTGGTAGTTGGAGACATTCTGGACTATGGGAATCTGTCGAGAGCCATGGAGGGATCTGACCTGGTGTTTCATCTGGCCGCCAACGCCGATGTAAGGGGCGGAAAATCGAATACAAAAGTAGATCTCCAGCAAAACATTATCGGCACTCATAATGTCCTGGAATGTCTTAGGCTCCATGGAATCGGTGAGATAGTTTTTACGAGTTCGGCCACCGTTTACGGCGAACCGGAAATTTTCCCCACCCCGGAAACATACGCTCCGCTTCAAACCTCCCTCTACGGCGCCTCAAAATTAGCCGCAGAAAGCATCATTCAGGCCTACTGCGAGTATTTTGGAATTCGTTCATTCATGTTCAGGTTCGTCTCCTGGATTGGCGAACGATATTCTCACGGGGTAGTCTTTGATTTTATCAATAAGCTTCGCCAAAAGCCTTGTGAATTGGAAATCCTTGGAGATGGAAACCAGAGGAAATCGTACCTCCACGTCGAAGATGGGGTACGCGGAATTTTTCTGGCCCTTGAAAATATTCAGGAGTCAAAAAACGTGATCAATCTTGGCCATGAAGACTTTATGAATGTGAAAAGACTAGCATCAATAGTCATTGAGGAAATGGGGTTGAAAGATGTTAGATTTCGTTATACGGGTGGACAAAGAGGATGGCTGGGAGACAGCCCTTTTGTGCATCTTGACATCACCAAGATCCGTTCAGCAGGGTTTAGGCCTCTAGTCCCGATTGAGGACGGCATTCGTCGCACAGTAAGATATCTGTTAGCCAACGAATGGTTGCTTGGTTCCCGCCTTACCGGCTCCACAGGTCCTTGATGTTTTATTGGAAAAATGTGCATTGAAAATACTGGATACATATATTATCCGTGAATTTCTGAAGGTATTCGTTATATGTTTAGTTGTGTTTGTGTTTGTTTTCCTGCTAATTGAACTTACCGATAAGATTAAATATTATTTTCAGTATAACCCTCCCGGAGTCCTGATGCTCAAGTATTTTATTGTCAAAATACCAGGGTATCTTTTCTTTACACTACCGATGGCGATACTTTTGGGGGGAATGCTTTCACTGCTTATGATGGCCAAGCATTCAGAATTGATAGCAATGCAGGCGGGAGGCATAGATGCCATAAGCATAGCGAGGCCGGTCTTGATTGTCGGATTAATTGGTTCAGCGATTATGTTTTTGTCCAATGAAACCATAATCCCATGGTCTAACAGATATAGTGAGTACATTCAGAACGTTGAGATATCTGGAAAGAAAGAATTTACTTTTATCCGTTCAGATCAGATCTGGCTGAAAGCTTCAGATTCAATAACCCATATTCACAGGTACGACCGCCCCAAACATGCTCTTGAAAAAGTCACGATAGTGCGATGGGACAGTGAATTCAACTTTCTCGAAAGGATTTTTGCCGATAAAGCTATATGGTGGGAAGATAATTGGACATTTTATGGAGTGAATCGCACTGTTAAGAAAACTGACGGCAAATTTTCTGTTGACACGCTTCCGTCGATGAAAGGACCGTTGAAGAAGTCGCCGGATGATCTTGAACAGGGAGAAACTCCAACAAAGGAAATGAACTTGACTCAGTTGGGAAATCTCATTAACCAACTGGTTTCAGAAGGCCGGAACCCCACTCGCTACATTGTGGACTGGCATGACAAGATCGCTTTTCCTCTGGTTTGCCTAATCATGGGGGCGTTAAGCGTTCCATTCGCTGTAAAAGTGGGCCCAAGGGGGGGTGGAGTCGCTATCGGTCTGGCGGGTTCCTTAATCATAGCATTTGGTTACTGGATTCTTCATACAATGTTCATTGCTTTGGGACACGGAGGCTATATTCCTCCCTTGGTGGCGGCATGGGCTGCCAACACTCTTTTTGGTCTAGCTGCGGCCATATTGTTGCTAAACTCCTGCACGTGAGTCTTGCAGAAAAAATGAGATTGCAGGCTGAGTTCTGTTTGTACTTTCTCTGAACACGGAGGCGTCATAACTATGTTACCCATTGGAGAAGCCCAGAAAAAAGTTCTGGAAGAAATCCCTGTTCTGGGACAGGAAAGAATACACATTCTGGAAGCGCTGGGAAGAGTTCTGGCGCAAGATGTGGCGGCCGTACGTAACGTTCCGGCTGCGGACAATTCTGCTATGGACGGGTATTGCGTTAGGCACGAAGATATTGCCGAGGCTAGCTCTGCAAAACCCGCTCGGGTTAAGCTTGTGGGGGAATCACCAGCAGGAAAGCCGTTCACTGGGACCCTTGAAAGAGGCCAGGCGGTAAGAATTATGACCGGCGGTATCATTCCGGAAGGAGCCGATACAGTAATAATGCTTGAGGACACTGAACGACAGGGAAACTTGGTTGTCTGTTTGAACGATCCAGGAGCCAATGCGCACATAAGAATCAAAGGTGAAGATGTTATGGCCGGTGAGGTAGTCCTCAAACAGGGCGATGTAATAAGACCCCCGGAAGTGGGGATGTTGGCCACCTTGGGGCATGCGTATGTTTACGTACGTCAAAGACCTGTTGTGGCCATCTTGTCGACAGGCGACGAGCTTGTAGATCTTGATGAGCCGTTTTCCATGGGAAAAGTCGTTTGTTCAAATACTTACAGTCTTGCGGCTCAAGTCCTGGATTGTGGAGCAACACCGCTCTCTCTCGGCATAGCCTCAGATAATATTGAGGATCTCAGGTCAAAATTGAAAGATGGCCTAAGGGCGGATGTGATCCTAACATCCGGCGGAGTCTCTGTAGGTAAATACGATCTCGTCAAAGACACTCTCGCTGAAGTAGGCATGAAAATAAAATTCTGGAAAGTCGCCATGAAGCCAGGAAAACCATTAGTTTTCGGCACGATCGGAGTCAAACCGGTCTTTGGTCTACCTGGTAACCCAACTTCGGCGATGATTTCTTTTGAGCAGTTTGTAAGACCGGCGCTACTTAAAATGATGGGGCGCGTCAATCTCTTCAGGCCACTTATAGAAGCGGTTCTGGCTCATGACGTCAAAGTTTCATCGGGCAGGCTTCATCTGGTGCGATGTAGTCTGTTCGAAAAAGATGGGATAAAAATGGCCATGTCAACGGGAACACAAAGCTCCGGGGCCTTGCGCTCAATGGTTCTGGCTGACGGCTTGATGATACTGCCATCGGAAGAATCACCCTTCAAAGCAGGTGACAGGGTTAAGGTACAGTCTCTACACAGGGAAACACCCTTGAGTCCTGAATCGCATTACTGAAACCATGCGATTAGCAAGTTGTGTCAGGCTCCCATTAATAAACGGACTCTGGTCATTAGAATGGGGTTCTTCTCAGTATGCTCTGTTCACGGGCCGGCCCAACTGAAATCAGAGTAACAGGTACCCCTGACACGTGTTCTATCATTTCAACGTAGTCGCGAGCGCTCTTGGGAAGGTCGTCAAACGATCTGCAATCCGACAGCGGTTCTTCCCAGCCTTTTACCTCCCTGTAACGAGGCTTGACACGACCGAATTCCGTAATATCAGAAGGAATATGATCTAGCGGCTTACCATCCAATTCGTACCCGATCGCTACCGATAGAGGAGAAATTCCTGTCAAAACATCCATTTTAGTCAGGGCTATTCCAGTCAGACCATTGAGACGGACACTATGATTCAGGACTACTGTGTCCAACCATCCGCAACGTCTTGGCCTTCCTGTTGTGGCTCCGTATTCACCACCTTTTTCCCTGAGTTCTTCTCCAAGACCATCCGCCAGTTCAGTAGGAAAAGCTCCCTCACCCACTCTGGTCGTATAAGCCTTCACTACTCCCCAGCACTTTTCAATCACGTTGGGGCCAACCCCTGAACCTGCGCACGCATTTCCTGCAACCACGTTTGAAGAAGTCACAAAGGGGTACGTTCCATGATCGATGTCGAGCAGTGTGCCCTGAGCCCCTTCAAACAAAACGTGACTGCCTCCTCTGACAAAATTCTGCAAGACAATCGTCGTGTCCGTTATATGTGGCGCAAGTTGTTCGGCGTAACCGAGATACTCCTGAACAACTTCTTCCGGATTAAGTTTGGGCCTTTTGAACCTTCTTTCAATGAGAAAATTCTTTTCGTCCATCGCATTGTAAATGCGATCTCGAAGAGATGAAGGTCTTAACAGATCCCCCATCCTTATTCCCATTCTTGAAGCCTTGTCTTCATAAGCTGGACCAATTCCCCGACCCGTCGTTCCTATTTTAGCATTACCAAGCAAATCCTCCCTGCCTTGATCTATTATCTTGTGATAAGGCATAATTACTTGGGCTCTATCGGAAACGATCAGTTGAGAATCTTTCAGGAAATGTCCCCTCTCTCTCAGCGATGCCTTCTCTGAAATAAGCACTGACGGATCCACAACCAGGCCATTGGCTATGACATTAGTGATATTCGGGTATAGGATCCCCGATGGTATCAAGTGAACAATTATCTGTTCACCCGCTACTTTTAATGTGTGGCCGGCGTTGTTACCACCCTGAAAACGGACCACCACATCAGCTCTGCTGGTTAGCAGATCTACAATCTTGCCTTTGCCTTCATCACCCCATTGGGCCCCTACAATTACGAGAGTGCTCAAAAGTCTTGCCTTTCTTGTTGATTCCCATCATCAGCCCAAAACGATTCCTTCAAATTTCATTGAACCAAGATTCAAGCGTCCGAATCTGGCAAATCATCTATGATTATTTGATGAACGCTTAGAATTCCTTCAATATTTCTTATTGCTTCCAGAGTCGAGTCATCAGCCGGAGAATCAAGGTTTATTATGGATATTGCTGTTCCTCCTGCGCAGTCTCTCGAAAGATTCATCTGCGCTACGTTTACTTGCCGTCTAGCCAGAATTCCTGAAACTCCAGCAATCATCCCTGGAATGTCCATGTTCTTGACCATCAGCATCGGACCGGCTGGAACAGCCTCGGTTACAAATTCATTAATTCCTATAATACGTGGTTCTTCTCCAAATCTTCGAATCAACACTCCTTCAACCCTGATCAACGGCTTTTCATCAGAAAAAACTTCGACAGTAATTGAAGGTCGGCCCTCGATCAATGCTTTTGACACAGTTTCGTGGACCTTTATTCCGCATTCTTCAGCGACAAAATTAGCGTTTACCAAGTTGACGTCGGATCCTTTGAAAACCTGGAGAAAACCCAGAAGAACTGAGGTTGTCAGAGGAGTTAGGTCCCAATCCAGAATTTCGCCACGATATACAACTTCTATCCTAGCGACGTCTCCGACGAATAGCCCAGCTACGAACATACCTAGTCTTCTTGCCATATCAGCGTAAGGGGCTATTCTTGTCCTGATGGCCTGATCCACTACCGGAACATTTACAGTATTACCCAAGGTCCCTTTTTCAAAAAAGTCCCTCACAGATTCAGCTATGGACTTGGCTACATTTGCATGAGCCTCTTCGGTCGCCATACTCAAGTCCGGAGTGCAAACAACCTTTGGGTGGTCAAAGAGTTCACTGTCTTTAACATGAACTTCAGAATGAACGTCAAGGGCGGCCCCCGCCACTGTGCCTGAATTCAGGCAGGAAATCAGGGCGTTTTCGTGAATCAAGCCCCTCCGTCCAGTATTTACAATGATCACACCTTTCTTCATCGAGGAAAAAGCTTTTGCGTTAAGAATATGTCTCGTGTCTGGATTGAGAGGAACATGTAATGAAATTATATCTGATTTTGCGAATAATTCGTTCAAAGTGACGGCTCTGAATCCTTGCTGTCTTATTTTGTCCTGCGTAACCAGTCCGTCATAAACTAGAACGTTCATTCGAAGACCCTTGGACGCGTAACGGGCCACGATAGCTCCAACCCTGCCAAAGCCTACAATACCTAGGATTTTTCCGGCCACTTCGCGGCCTTGAAATTTCTTTTTCTCCCACTTTCCCTTTTTCATAGATTCTACAGCGGCCGGTATATGCCTGCAAACAGATGTAAGTAACGCTATGGTATTCTCACCTGATGAAACTACATGACTTGATGGCGCGTTCATGACTATCACGCCACGTCGAGTGGCCCCCTGTACATCTATGTTATCAAGATCCGCTCCCGCTTTAGCTATCACTCTCAGCCTTGGCGCAAGCTCGAATATGTCCCCACGAAGCTCTGTGGATTCACCAACAACAACACCATCATAAGATGCTATACAGCCGCTTAGGACATCTTTACCCATGCCCGGTTTAACATCCAACTCAAGAACTGGGCTCGCCATGAGAAGACTAAGTCCATCTTCGTGGATTTCATCTGCAATCAGAATTCTGAAAGTCATTAAGGACTATCCGTTAACTCTTGCAAATTCTTTCATAAAATCTATCAAGGCCTTGACTGATTCAGGTTCAATCGCGTTGTACAGTGAAGCTCTGCAACCACCCACAGACCTATGTCCTTTCAAACCGCCTAGTGAATTTCTTGTCGCCTCAGATGTGAACTTCTTTTCCAACTCCTCTGATCCGAGGCGAAATGTTATATTCATTAATGATCTACTGTCTTTATCGGCTGTTCCGATGTAAAAGTCACTTTTATCTAGGTAATCATAAAGCATTTCGGCTTTCTTGCGGTTTCTGATTCCCATGGCTTCCAGTCCGCCGATAGTCTCTTCTATCCACTTTAGCACCAAACTGACCATATATATGGAAATGCATGGCGGAGTGTTGTACAGGGAGTTCTTTTCCGCGTGAGTTGTATAACGAAGCATTGTTGGTATATTTTTGGGACAGCGTGCGAGCATATCCTCCCGAATGATTACAAGGGTTACTCCCGCTGGTCCCAAGTTTTTCTGGGCTCCAGCGTAAATAAGACCGAATGGAGATGGATCGAATGGACGACTGAAAATGTCTGAAGACATGTCTGATACCAGTGGAGAAGTCCTGGCTTGAGGAACTGAGTTCCACTGGGTGCCTTTTATGGTATTGTTTGATGTGTAGTGAACATATGCGGCGCCTTCAGAAATCGTATATTCTTTTGGTATGTAACAAAAGTTCCGATCCTCACTGCAGGCTATTACCTTATATGGTTTTTCGAGAATTTGAATCTCCTTGATGGCCTTGGTAGACCAGGTTCCTGTATTGATATAGTCAGCGGAAGAGCCAGGGAGAATTAGATTCATGGGAATCATGCTGAATTGGAGACTGGCGCCCCCTTGCAGGAACAAAACCTTGAAATCGGAATTCAGGTTTAGCAATCTTCTAATACGGTCAATAGATTGGTTTATTACATTTTCAAAAAAAGGTGAACGATGGCTGATTTCTGCAACGGACATCCCTGAGCCAGCAAAATCCTCCATAGCTTCCCTGGTTTGTTCGAGAACGGTCAACGGAAGCGCTGCGGGGCCAGGATTGAAGTTGTGAATGCGAACGGCCATGACTTAAGCCTCCTGCGGTATGGAAAGGTCGGAACACAATACACAAGTTAATTAATATACTTTAAATGTTGTCGGTTTTTCAACAAAAATCAGCGTTTTTTCAAGAATTCCAATTCAATGAATCGAATTGAATATCGTTTGTTTTTATGTAATTCTTAAGTCGATTTCGACTTTCCTGTGTTGGTGGAGGACTCTTGGCATGCCAAACATTGATGAATTAGTGAGAAAATATGGAGGCGAATTGAGCAGCGTGCTTCCTCTCCTGCTGCTGTTTGCTTTTTGGTGGATTTTCAGCATGCTCGGATCAAGATTTAAAAAAACGGGAGAAAAGTCGGAAGAACCTGATTCTCCAGGTTTACAAGATCGAATCCTGCAAATGATGTCGGGGGCTCAAGACGAAAATGGAGACACCAGACCCCAGAAACCGGGCAGCGAATCTTACGGTGCGACAAGCGCCGAAGAACCGGGCGCTTACTACCAAGGGCCTATAGATCCGGCAGGTGAAATCAAACCCAAACCAATTAATCCAAGATGGTGGGGAGCATGAAACCGCGGATTACGCATTTAAATTTCTTTGACTTTTGGGGATTTGGCAAGACGACCAGTGTTGTCGTTCTTGCCCTGCTTCTTTCAAATCTATTTTTGATAGACCTCGCTGAGACAGCGGAGCTTATGGCTCCCAAAATTTCAGGAGGAGAAACTTTGAAAAAGAAAGAACCGGCCGCCGAGGATATTCAGGCCGGTCAACTTTCGTGGGAGATGCCCGGGAGACTTTCTATCTATGATCTTCAGTTTGGACCAGCTATTGCTCAAAGCCAGGGCTGGAAATTTCTTGGCAACAGCAGGACCTTTAATGCAGGGCTTTTTGGGGACAGGTTAATATTGATGGTGCGATTTTATTACAAGGCTTCGACCTCGGACACACCTTTGAAATTTGTCATCAAGTTACCAGATTCAAGACAATACGAGGAAACCGTCAGACTCTCAAACAATCAAGGGCAGTTTGCGTACCACTTCACAATTCACAGGCCTGAAGATTTCCTGGGGAGTGGAATGATCTATGTTTATTATGGCTTCAGCATAGTGGATGTCCTTGATTTCGCCATCATGCCCGGCGCCTGACACAATTCGGGCTCCATGACCAAAATACTCAAAACTAGATTGGACATCCTGATGGTCGAGAGGCGACTGACGTCTTCGAGAGAGAAAGCCAGAGCCCTCATAATGGAAGGTAAAGTAATTGTTGATGGGGTAATTATTGATAAACCCGGTAGAGATATATTGAATACGGCGGAACTGGGTCTAAAAGAATCCCTCAAGTATGTGAGCAGAGGGGGCCTCAAACTGTCCGCCGCCATTGATAAGTTCGACATCGACCCTACGGGGCTGACCGTTCTGGATGCGGGGGCGTCAACGGGTGGATTCACAGACTGCCTTCTGCAAAGCGGCGCAAAAAGAATCGTGGCTGTTGACGTTGGCTATGGGCAGTTCGATTGGAAACTTCGCAACGACCCAAGAGTTAGACTGCTTGAGAGGACTAATTTTAGATACTTGGATATATCAGCATTGAATGAATCTGTAGACGCGGCGGTCGCAGACCTGTCTTTCATTTCCTTGAGACTGGTGTTATTCAAATTCGCGGAAATCCTCTCAAAGGGCAACTGGTTTGTTCCACTTGTCAAGCCACAGTTTGAAGTCGGGAGAAGAGATGTCGGAAAGCACGGTGTGGTAAGGAATCCTGACGCTGTCACAGCGGCTTTGCATACTGTAAAGAGAGCGGCTACCGACACTGGTTTTATGGTAGTCAATGAATTCGAATCACCGATTCTTGGCCCCAAAGGCAATCATGAATTTTTGATTCACCTCGTAAGAGTATAGAACATTTTTTGAGGCTCGTTTCAAAAATTGCGTTGATTTTAAGTGCTTTTAAATTGAAAACACTTGCCCAGTCGGTTAGAATTTCAAATTCTTAGTAAAAACCATCCCGAAAATCGTTAAACTGAAAGGTTTGATTATGGCTTTCCCTGATGTTGAAACTCAGATCCGACACATTATGCGTGGGGTCGAAGAGATAATTCACGAAGAAGAATTGCGGCGAATGATTTTGAAAAGCGCCCAAGCCGACACCCCTATTCGCGTCAAACTGGGCGTAGATCCGACCGCCTCCGACATTCACTTGGGGCACATGGTTACCATCAGGAAATTGAAACATTTTCAGGATATGGGGCACACAGCAATTTTTCTGATAGGCGATTTTACCGCTCGTATCGGGGACCCTACCGAAAGGTCCGAAGCCAGGGTACGATTGACTAAAGAACAGGTGTGGGAACACGCAAAGGATTACAAAGACCAGGTATTCAAGATCCTTGACGAACAAAGGACCGAAGTTCGGAACAATGGCGAATGGTTTGACAGCATGACGTTTGCTGACTGTCTTGACTTGGCCTATCGGTCCACCGTCGCTCGTATGCTGGAAAGAAATGATTTTGAAAGAAGATTCAAAGACGGTTCTCCAATAAGCATCACGGAATTTTTGTATCCTCTCATGCAGGGATATGACTCAGTGGCTCTAAATTGCCATGTGGAATTAGGTGGAACAGATCAAAAATTTAATTTGTTGGCGGGTCGCGACCTGCAGCTCCAGTTTGGCCAGGATCCTCAGGTGGTCATAATGACCCCTTTGATCGAAGGTTTGGACGGCTCCAAAAAGATGAGTAAAACGGAACGTAATTATATTGCCGTCGATGATACGCCTGAAGACATGTTCGGAAAAACCATGTCGATCCAGGATGATCTGATCGTAAAATACTTTACTCTGCTCACGGATGTTGACCTCGATGAAGTCAATAGATTTGGACGGGCCCTGGAAGAAGTGGAGACACATCAGGAATTGTCGGATCCCCTCCATCCGATGCAGATCAAGAAGGCGCTGGCTAGAAGCATAGTCTCAGAATATCATGATTGGGAAGCGGCCAAGCGAGGAGAAGAACATTTCGAAAAGGTCGTCCAGCGCAGGGAGCTTCCCAGCGAGATTCCTCTGCTTGATCTGATAGAGCGGAAACATCAGGCATATGAACTCGTAGCCACTCTAGGCGCCATATCTAAAGCCGAAGCTAGGAGACTTATAACCCAAGGGGGCGTCAAAATAGAGGGCTTGAAAATCGAAGATCCTGTCAAAGAAATAGATCTCGAAGATCAAGAGTTGACTATCCAGATAGGAAAAAGAAAATTCTTCCGAGTTAAAGCCGGTGGATGAAAAGGTCCGAATTAATTTGGCCGGTACAGACCGACTCGATTTGTTCCTATATCAGCCTTCAGGGCGACATACGAACTCGCCAACCGACGAATTTTGGCATGATGTTTCTGGAGTTGCGAAGTGTTACAGTGTGCGGACGTCAAAAACAACGTCGAGCCCATTTCAATGCGGCCGCAAACTTTGAGAGTGAAATTCGTTCCGAGATGGAACAGAACAAGAGAGGAACTATGCATAGTCTAATCGCCACAATATGTACCATAACCATTTTCTTTGGTTTGTCTCTGGCCGCTAGCCCAGCTAGAGCAAAAGAAAGCGTAGCCGTAGTCGTCGTGGATGTTCAGGGGGATTTTACGACTGCTCGGAACGGTTCTCTGGCCGTTCCCAATACTGATCAGTCCTATCTGGAAAATGTATCCAAAGTTACTGAGCGGTTAAAAAAGAGCGGGCTGCCGGTGTATGCTACCCAAGATTGGCATCCTGCCAATCATATGTCTTTCGCATCTAATCATAACGGCAAGAAATCATTTGATACCATCAATCTGTCCGATGGGAGAATTCAGGTCCTATGGCCCACACATTGCCTGCAGGAGACCGATGGCGCTAAAATCCTTTTGAATCAGGCTCTCATCACCAAGGTGGTTAGGAAGGGCATGGATCCGAAGTTTGATTCATACTCGGGGTTTATGGACGACGGAGGCGCTAAAACCGAATTGGATAAAGCGCTAAAGGCTGCCGACATCAAGACCCTAATTGTCTACGGCGTTGCGACGGATTATTGCGTAAAAGCCACGGTGCTTGATGGACTCAAGGAAGGGTATAATGTTTATGTTGTAAGTGATTTATGCCGTGGCGTAGATGCAGAAGCCTCAAAGGCGGCTTTAGAGGAAATGAAACAAAAAGGGGCTACGATCTGGAACTCCCTGGACATGGAAAAAATCAAGGAGTTATAATTTACAGTGTTTGATTTAAGTTAGATCCAAAATGTTTCGGTTTTTTGTTGTAATTCTCTTTTGCAGTAAATAAGCCCCTTGCTTATCTAGAACGAAATCACGCGGTATGGACGTGAAAGATGTCATTTTTCGTGAGCCTTTTGCATCAGGCCCCTGATTAGTGATTTTCGCACATTAAACTGTGATCTTCTTTAGCAACCACGCCATATTCTTGCCGAGGTTCTTCATTGTGGCTATTGCTTCTTCGTCTTTTTCAACTTCCCCCTTGTTTCGACCAAAGCCTACATTCCAGTAGGTCGATCCTGGAACAATCATTTCGTTGATAAAGAAGAAATGGTTTATTGTGTCGAAGCAGTGAACGGAGCCGGCCCGTCTTGCCGCAACCACGGCCGCGCCGACTTTTAATCTCAACATGTTGTCATTGGCTCTGGCGACCATTCCGGATCTATCAATAAGACCTTTCATTTCTGCTGTCACATCGGTGAAATATGTTGGAGAGCCGAGAATTATACCGTCAGCTTCTCTCATTCCGGCAATGACTTCGTTTACGTAGTCTGTGGCTACAGAGCACTTTTTGTCCTTGTTTTGCATGCACTTATAACAGGCGATGCATCCCCTGACCTTCTTTCCGGCTAATTCTATTAGTTCGGTATCAATTCCTTCCGTTTCTAACTCCGCAAGAACATGTTTTATGAGAGCGGTAGTATTCCCTTCTTTTCGAGCGCTTCCATTAATTGCAAGTACTTTCATAATAATCTCCGTATTTAAGGATGTTTTAATCTTTATCAAGATTACTTTGGATCTACCAGTTTCAAGAGTATTTCCCCAATTTCAGTTAAAGGCATCGTTAAGGATTTCTGTCAAGCCATTATACTGACATTGATATCAAGCGCGCTTAATTTGGCAAGTTCCATAGTTCGAGAAGAAACAGCCATAAATATAGTCTATTACTTACAAAAGTTAGTCTTAAATGTTAGGAACTCAGACTATGACTTGTTCCAAGACAATCCTAAAAAGCCCTAGATTCTTATAGGTTAATCTGAAAGCAGTCCTACACATTAAAAACTTCTCCAGTAATTGAGGCATTTGTTGTGTTTTTTGTTTATTGAGTTGATATAAAAATCTGTTCTTTTTTACGAAAAATGCTTGCAATTTACCAAACACTGTTATAATTAGACTTTCGAAACCGAGAACACAATTGATCTCGGGGGGTATATACAGGTAATAGCTTGTGTTTAATGGTGGTCTTCCTCAAGACTTCCGAGTTGATCCAGCTAAACGCCAAGGAAGGAATTTCCGTGAAAATCTTAGAAGTCCGGCCTTTACCTGCAATAGAGATCGAGCTGACAATGTGTTTTCGGTTTTGTGGTTTTCGAGGATATTTCACGGATTCCTTCCATTGTCGGTTGTGATTAAGGCTTCTTGAAACATTTACCGCATTAAAATTGGTGTTTTCGGGGGGGATAAGCAGTCGGCTTGTTTCCGTGCCTTCGGACTATCAAATTGTCCTGATAGGAACGGGCAAAGTCGACTGCTTTTTTTGGAGTCAAAAATCAATTTTGACCTTTGTTGTCAAATTGCGATTTCGCTGTTCCTATCGGTATCGCCGGCAGGAATCAATAAACAGAAACCAACCGTCGTATTCTCTGGAAGAGGCTGAAACAGTATGCGCCTGCGATGTCGAGGTATGCGATGTTGAGGTATTGTCAAGCACCCATTGGAATGATATAATTGGATAAATTATATCAACCAGAACGAAGCAAGAAACGACGTGAAATATCTCATTGTATTACTCTTTACTGTCACTTTTTTCGTTAATGGCTGCTCCTCCCTACTGGACGCCCGCTACGTTACCCAAGAGGGTAAGGAAAGCCCGTTCAAGCCCAACGTGACTACACACGAGCCGATTCAGGCCCCCTCTTTGCGTGACTAAGCTCGCTATTTCATAATAATTAGTTTTCTGTGGTGGAATTTAATTGGCCCGGGACAATTTGAAACGGGCAGGGTAAATAAAGCCGCTGCCCATTACATTTCAAATATTTTACGCAGCCGCAAGGTTTGATGAACTGTAGTCACATTTAAGCTTCTGCAAGGCTGCTCGCTCAATCTGTCTCGCCCTCTCTCGCGTCACACCGAAATGCCTTCCAAGCTCTTTCAGAGTTTCAGGCTCGTCAGACAGGATCCTCTTCTGCACTATGTACTTTTCACGGGGATTTAGCTTTTCCACGGCGACGCCAACCCAGCGTCTCAGGATTTCAGTCTCCTGGCGCTCAAGCAACTCTCTCTCCTGGTCGGCTGTATTATCTCTCAAGGTGTCGGCGAATGAGTCCCTTGAACTGTCACCCAGTAATTCATCCAGAGACAGGTCTCTTGACTTCAACCTCGCCGCCATATCAATTACTTCATCTTCAGTCACATTAATCCGATCAGCGAGTCTTGAGACATCATCCTGGTGAGTTTCAACATCAGTAGCTTCAGGGAGGTCGCTAATTCGGTAAAAAAGTTTTCTCTGAGCCTGAGTCGTGCCCATCTTAACCATGGACCACGAACGTATTATGTGATTCTGGATGTAGGCCTTGATCCACCACACAGCGTATGAAATCAACCTATAGCCCTTGTCAGGGTCGAACTTTTCAACGGCCTTCATCAAGCCTATGTTACCCTCCTGAACCAAGTCCATAATCTTAACGCCATAGTTCCGATATCCAAGAGCAACTTTTATGACGAACCTCAAATTCGAGGTTATCAAACTGTTAAGAGCTTCATCGTCACCCAAATCGCGACACCTAAGCGCCAGTCGATTTTCTTCCTCACGGTTTAGCACGGGGTAACGTTCAATTTCCGCCAGGTAAGTTTTAAGTTCTTCTGATTCAGTCCAGTAATTCATCTTGATCTCCCCTGCAATAATCGGCCACAACTATATGGACGCACATCCTTGCAAAAGGTTTCAAATTGATAATTATTACTGGTTGAAATTTTGGTATTTATTTTACTCAGGACGGCTGGTCCTCACTGGCGTTTTGCCCCGCTGTCGCCTCCTCCTCTCCTGATTCATCTTCCTGGCGGTCCTCGAATTCCTTGATTCCTATGGCCAGGTCCTCCAGTTTCTGATTTACCGTGTGATTCACCGTACCCTCAGGATAGTCTCCATCCTCATTCTTGTAGCCGGCTGGTACGCCCGTAAGCAGTTCTATCCCCTGATCAACATGTTCTACCTGCCAGATGTGAAAATTGCCTTCCCTGACAGCGTCGACCACTTCAGAGTACAACGCGAGGTCACCAACGTTGCTTTTCGGGATGATGACACCCTGTTTGCCGGTCAACCCCATTGCCTTGCAAACCCTGTAAAAGCCTTCAATTTTATGGTTGACTCCACCAATTGCCTGGACCTCTCCGTTCTGGTTCACGCTACCTGTCACCGCTATGCCCTGATCAATCGGCAAACCTGACAGTGAGCTGAGCAGCGCGTAAAGCTCGGTTGAGGACGCAGAATCTCCGTCTACTCCTGAATATGATTGCTCAAAAGTGATACTGGCCGTCAGGTTGAGCGGCTTGTCCTGGGCGAAGCGGTCCCTCAGAAATCCTGTGAGTATGAGCACTCCCTTGTCATAACTCGAACCGGAAAGCTCAGCTTCCTTTTCGATGCTGATGATTCCGGATTTTCCCATGCTGGTCTTGACAGTGATACGCGATGGCTTGCCAAAAGAGATTTCCGGCAGGGAATATACGCTCAATCCGTTGATCTGGCCGACTTTTTCCCCTGCCGTATCAATCATGATGATCCCGTCTTCTATATATTCCTGTATTTTGTCTTCATACATGTTCACACGTTCAATCCTGTCGGCGTTGGCTGTTTGCACATGCTCGAAACTGATAGTATCTGAGCCGTTTTCTCTCGCCACAAGGTCCGCCTCCCTCAAAACATCGCCAATTCGCTCCAACTGTGCGGTAATCTTCTTCTTTCTACCGGCCCATCGAACTGCGAGACGCGCCAGATTTTCAACTCCGCCGGCGTCGCAAGGCAGAAGATTTTCCTCAGAGCTTATCCTTGCAATGAATCCGATGATCTTCTTCATGTTCTGGTCAGTATTGTTCATGCTCGTGTCGAAATCGGCCTTGACCTTGAAAATTTTTCGGAAATCCTCGTCATACCAATGCAGCAGATCATAGACTTCCGCGTCACCAATCATTATCACTTTAAGTTGGATTGGGATCGTTTCAGGTTTAAGCGCGCTGTTGAACAGCCACCCAAAAGGTTCCGACTGGATTTCCGTCACTTGGTTTCTTAGGTTGCGTTTCAATGTGGGCCAACTTCCAGGTTCTATTACAAGGTCTCTTGAATTGAGCACCAAGTAGCCACCATTAGCCTTGAGCAGACTTCCTCCCTTAATGTGACGATAGTCCGAATACCAAACGCCGTTCTGGTCTATTATTCTCTCAATTGTCCCGAACAAGTTCCTGTAAATCGGCATGGTCTCTATGATGACCGGAGGTTTCTTGGTCTCGGAGTTATCAACGAACAGGTTCACTTCATAATACTTGAACTGGGTCGGATCAGGGGGCATCAGCATTGGTGGCCCGGCGCCTTCGGCAGTAGGTGGAGGCGTTATTATCCTGGGACGGAACCTGTCCAGATGTGCGACTATGTCGGCCTCAACCTCGTCAAAGTAAGCCCTGACAGCGTCTGAAACGAAATTTTCACGAACCTGCGCCATAGACTCCTTGAGTAAAGGTTCGATCCATTCGTTGCTGAGTTTTTCGAGGTCCTCCTGGATTGTTTTATCGATGTTTCTCGCTTCCTTAAAGATTTTTTCCATCTCAGAAGAAAGGGCTTTGTATGTGTTTTTTATCTTTTCGAGTTCTTCAGCCGAAAACTTACCTTCTTCCACAAGGGCTTCCAGCTGCTCTACCTTCATGGGATTTCCAACGATTACTGGAGCCAGATCAGGTTTGGTGAACGGCCCCACCTGCACCTGCACCATCATGAAGTTTTGGGATGTTACCTTGTTTTCGAAATTTTTGAACAACGCCTTTTGTTCGCCCATGTGGAGGTTCACTATTTCGTTTCTCGCTGACTGAAACTCTTCACTTTCAAAGATTGCGGGAATCTTCTTTTTCAACGAATTGATTAGGTCGTTGATCTGGTCACGGAAGGCCATTCCCTGTCCTGCAGGAAGAACTATCAGCCTCGGGTGGTCCGGGTCCTTAAAATTGTTCACATAGCACATGTCATCGGGAACAGGGCCACCGAGATTGAATTCCTCGAGAAGTTTCTTAACCGTAGCTGTACGGCCGGTCCCGTTGGTGCCTGAAACGAAAATGTTATAGCCATGGCTTTTCATTGCGAGGCCACGTTTTATCGCCTTGACGGCCCTGTCCTGTCCAACTATTTCAACTACCGCTTCAATTCCGGCTGTAGTTCCGAGGATCAAACCTTCGGCTGGACCTGTCCAAGTGAGATCCTGCGGGCTAAGTCGGAGTTCTTGTTTGAGATCACTCATTGTCTGACGTCCTGTATAAGTAATGTGTTACATTTCCTGAAAACGATGTAACGTTATGTGCGGTCCTTGCTTCATAGGACATGGACCGGCCAAGCCGCCATGCCACAATCCTCAGTCACATCGAGCCGAAGAGCTTCATGTCCACGAGTTCTACTATGGTGTGCCCGATTATTAGCTGCGTTTCCTGGACTCTCGGGGTTGCTGCCCCGTAAACACTAAGATATTGGTCACAGTGATCTTTCATTTCACTGTCCGGGGCGCCGCCTATTCCAATGGTGGTAATGCCAAGTTCACGGGCCGCCCTTAATCCCCTGTTAACGTTTTCAGATCTGCCCGACGTGCTGATACCAATTGCAGCGTCGCCCTCGCGACCAAGGGCCATTATCTGCTTCGCGAAGATGTCGCTAAAGTCGTAGTCATTGCCGATGGCTGTCAGTATTGACGTGTCGGTAGTCAAAGCCAACGCGGGAAGGGGCCTGCGCTCAATCCTGTAGCGATTTACAAATTCCGCCGCTATGTGCTGCGCGTCGGCTGCTGAGCCCCCATTGCCGAAAAGCATGACCTTATCGCCCCGGCGAATTACATCAACCAACAGGAGTGTAATATCTATAAGGGTTTCGACGCCGCCAGCCAGGAATGAATCCCTGACACGCGCGCTTTCTTCAAAAATAGCCTTAATATCGTCTTTCAAATTTTCACGCCTTCCATCCAAATCAGTTCAGGCAATCAGCTTTGTTGAGAGGTGAATCCAGCTACGACAAACTTCTTTCCTTCGCTAAGAAGGTAGAGCGGAACATCTCGTAGCGATTCGTGTTTGAACTCCCAACACATTCCGATAGCATCTTTCATTTATCATATAATTGTGCGTCATTGCATCAATATTTCCCCATCCTGACGACGCCGGTCAGTTTTATGGTGATTCGCTTTTTAGCAAGTAACCAGCAAATACCGGCCTGGGTTCGTTCCTTCAAGGCGAGCCGAATCAGATTGTTCAAATCTTCCTTCAGGGTGACTTTCCGGCCGTAATTTTGTTTTTTAGCGAGGGGGAATGCTTTAGAAGACTTTTTTTGCTCTATCTTTTGATCTGTTTTTATTTTATATCTGAAAAATTATGGTACCGTCATGACATTTCAGAAAAATGACATAATCGACTACTACGATGACGCAAGACTCTCCTGCGCCCTAGTGCTTGAAGTTAATGATCGCCGCCTACACGTGCTTAACGATCAGGGTAAGGAAGCTAATATATCCTCAAGTCGGGCGCTTATCGGAGGCATGCAACCGGATTTCCCTTCCGCGTCGTCAAGAGACGATCAAATCCGAAAGCTGAAGGAGATGTCCGCCAGACGAGATGAAATCAAAATAACTATAAATCTTAAGGAGTTATGGGAAATAGTCGGACCTGAAACCGATTCCATCAGCTTAACAGACCTAAGCGAACTGCTTTTCGGCGCTCAGGATGGCTTGGAATGCCGTTCGGCCCTTGTCCGAGCGATCGTCGAGAACCGTTTGTACTTCAAGATAAAGCCAGAGGGAATCGAAGCCGTACCCCCTGAAAAGGTCGAGCAGGAGGAACTCCGCAGGAAAAAAGAATTGGAAAGAGACCTTTTCCTGTCAAGATGCGCAGATTTTCTGTCAATTCTGAAAACCGGAGGAGAACTCCTATTGTCCGACGCGCCTCCGGGGTTGTTGGAAATGATTGAAGAAGCCGCATTGATGGGAAACGACTGGCTTACTCAGAAAAAGGTTCGGGACATATTTTCACGCGCTGGCATGATTCCTTCGTGGAATCCGTTCAAGGTACTGGTAAAACTGGGGATTTGGTCTGAAGATGAAAATATTCGTCTGAAAGCTGAACAGATTCCTACGGATTTCTCAGCCAGGGCAGAGGAGCTGGCCAATACGGCAGCGAATAGGGCGCTGGAAAATGGCGCTCCAAGAGAGACCTTCGATGAAAACGTTATAACCATAGATTCTGAAAGCACTCATGACATTGATGACGCCATATCAATCGGGTTCGCCGGCGATAAAATCATCATAGGGGTACATATCACCGAAGCGGCCTTCTTCGTGGAACACGACTCGGAGTTGGACAGAGAGATCCGGGAAAGGGCTGTGACAATCTACATGCCCGACATCGTTCTGCCCATGATGCCTCCAGTACTGTCAGAGAAGGCGGCGAGCCTGGTGAAGGACGCATTTCGTCCTTGTATAAGCGCCATCGGGGTCTTTGATTCATCTATGAACATGACTGGCTATCGACTGGCCCGTTCAATGATCAAAGTCAGAGAGAGACTTTCATATGAAGTGGCCGACCAAAGAATCATCAATGGCAATTCTTCAGAAGCCCGAATGTTTGAGGTAGCACGCACCTTGCGCGAGAAGAGGCTGGCCGCAGGCGCTATTATCTTCAAGGACCCTGAACTGATGGTCAAAGTGGACAGCGATGGTTCAATCGATGTGGTTGTGAGAGAACGTGAATCATGTTCCCAGATTCTAGTATCCGAGTTAATGATTCTGGCCAATTACCTCTTTGCAAAAACTCTCATGGATAAGGAAATTCCTTGCGTTTACCGCAGCCAGCCGCCGCCACTGGAAAAGATTCAGCTTGGTCATCGTCATGATCCAGTCTTGTCCTACAGGTGTAAGAAGGCGCTGGCACGGGGTAATCTAAGCCTTTATCCGGAGCCACATTCCACTCTTGGGCTTAGTATCTACACTACGGCAACATCCCCGCTTAGAAGATATACCGACCTTCTCACTCAGAGACAGCTCGTAGCCTCACTTGATAGCAGGGTCCGACCAATTGACGCTGATACCCTGGACAGGCTGCTGTCCGACATATCTCACCGCCTGGAGAAGTCCTCTCTGGTTGAAAGAGAGCGTCAGCGTTACTATCTGTTAAAGTACATGGAACAGAGAAAGAACGATGAATTCGAAGTCATCGTTCTGCACAGGTTCCCAAGATTTTACCTTGTCCAGCTAGAGTCGCTTGGAATCAACACTGTCTTGCATACTCCACCCGGCGTGTCGCTTAATCCGTATGACCGAGCAGTCGCCAAGGTGGAAAATGTCAATCCGCGTGGAGACAGGTTGACTTTCTCGCTCGTGCGTGTTCTGCCAATCATCTGAGAGCGGTATTTTCTCGATTAATCTTTAGGTTTTTGACTTGGTGAATCACATCAATCAGATCGGTAGCAGCCTCGCGTTATTCGAGGAAAAACTTCTTGAGGCTAGACACCTTTCGCCAAAGAAGGATCTCCCTTCCAGTGGCCTGATCACTGCCGCCGTTCTGGTTCCAATATTTGTGAAGGACGGGAGCTTGCACGTGCTGCTGACAAAGAGATCAGACATGGTTGAACATCATAGGGGAGAAATCTCTTTTCCTGGCGGTAAAGTGGACTTTACAGACCCTGATATTAAACATTGCGCTCTCAGGGAGACATCTGAAGAAGTAGGCATATCGCCTGATGAGGTCAGGCTAATTGCTGAGCTTGACGACTTTTATACTGTGGCGACGCGCTTTCATGTCGTACCCTTTGTTGGAGTGGTCCCTTACCCTTACGAGTATCGTGTCAGTATTCGCGAGATAGCGGGCCTCGTCACACCTCCTCTGGATATTTTCTTTGATCCTTCGAGGCGGCGTGAAGATGTATGGATGATCAGGGGCGAGCCCGTAACGGTGGTTTCCTATCCCTGGAATGGGCACAACATCTGGGGAGCTACAGCAAGGATAATGAAACATCTCGTAGAACTGGTAGAATCATAAGGAGAAAGTAAATGTGTCCCTCTAGTGATTATCCGGATGATTTCAGAAAATGTGTGGAGTTCCATGGGCACATGTGCCCCGGTCTTGCCATTGGTTATTCCGCTGTGAAGGCCGCCGAGAGTCTGATGAAGACTACTGCTTCAGAAGACGAGGAACTTGTATGCCTGGTCGAAAACAATTCATGCGCTGTCGACGCTGTTCAGGTCCTGCTGGGATGCACTTTCGGCAAAGGCAACCTCATATTTCGTGACTGGGGCAAGCAGGTCTTTACATTTTATGAAAGGCGTTCCGGCAGAGCCGTTCGGGCTTCCCTCAGGAATTCAAGCCCCAATCGTGAAGCTCAGCATGAATTGAGGAAAAAAATCGATTCAGGAACAGCCACGGAAGAGGATAAGAAACGGTTCACCAAATTGAGGGAAGATTACACGAAAAGCCTAGTCTCGGAGCCCGAATCTTATTTTGAGGTCAAAGAGATAAAAATAGACGCTCCTCCCCTTGCCCAGATAGCCGATACGGCTCCATGCGCAATTTGCGGAGAACAGACCATGGTCTCCAGAATGGTCGACAGGGCGGGTTCCATGATTTGTAAGGATTGCGCTAAATGAAAATAGCAGACAATTTCTTCATCTACCTTTGGAACAATCCCAGGGAAAACAACTGCAACAGTTATTTGATTGACGGAAAAGTTCCCCTCCTGGTTGATCCAGGACTTGAACAGCGGGTGAACAACCTTTTCGAACGAATGCTTGAGGACGGGTTTGACCCGGCTCGCATACAGGTCGTCATTGGAACTCATTGTCACCCGGATCATTTTACAGGTTCCAGGAAATTCGTTGACACTGCAGCTAAGGTCACCATTTCGCGGGAGGAAGAAAAGTTCATGATCGAAGAGGGGTCCAGATGGTATGAAACACACGGACAGAAAACTCCCGATTTCCCCGTTGACTTTTACCTTGGGGAAGGGGACCTTAAGCTCGGAAAGCATGAATTTGAGGTGATCTTAGCCCCAGGTCACAGCCCGGGAAGTGTCTGCCTTTATTGGGAAAGATATAAGACTCTAATATGCGGTGATGTATTATTCCGGGAAAGTGTAGGACGGGTTGACCTACCTGGAGGAAATGGCGGACAGCTAAAGCAAAGCATCGAAAGACTGTCTAAACTCAAGATCGACCTAGTCCTTCCGGGACATGGCCCGGCGATTCAGGGCAGCGCAAATGTTCAGGCCAATTTTGAAATGATAAAAAGAAACTATTTCAGGATGATCTAATGCGCGCTACGATTTTTACCCAGCGTTTCAAATACCTTAGAGGTTCAGCTACTCGTATTGCGACCTTTGATTCGCGCGTTTGGGCATAGGAATGGGTAAAAAAGGCACCAATAAATTTCCCGGATGTTCAAAAATTCGGCAGCCTATGCAAGATTTTTGTACACGATAAAGATTAGTGATTTCATATAGATGTTGAATTTGGCTTTTTGTTGTTCAAAAATTTGAACAAAAGGGCAAAAATGATCTTATTTCTAAGACATCAAGCATAAAAACCAAAGAGACCTTAAGAGTTTAAAATAACTCATGATATGCTCTATTTATAATTCATTTCCATCTTTGGCACAGCATTTGCTTCTTATAAGGACAAGAAAATAATCTTTTCCTCCTACGCCAACTGCAGTGTCAGTTGGTATTTTTTTTGGTCAATGCAATTATTCGACTCATGCACAGAATCATACACCGCCCAATAGGTTTCGGGGTCATTACATTCCTGACGATATCAATCGTTGTGGTGGGGTTGAACTGGGCCGAAGAAGGCCACGCCCCAGTGAAAGTGTTGGCCTTGCCCTTCAGTTTGTTGACCAACGGTGAGGATGCGGACTTCAAATCATTCGCTGATCATGCGACTGCAACGGTCAAGTCAACTCTTGATTCCATGGGAAAATCAGTAAATGTAATCCCGGAAGAGGCTTACGCGGGTTTATTGAAAAAAACCGGGCCCTTGAAGGATGACCAGGAAGCAATTCGAATCGGTCTTACGCTGGAGACCAATATGGTTGTTTTCGGTTTTCTGTCGCGTGAAGACAACTTTTACCGAATGCGTGGAGTAATGTGGGATCTGACAGCGAATAGACCTACCGTAGCCACTGATGTGAGGGTTGAGAACATTCACGCGTTGCCTGGGGCGCTTAACGTATTCGCAGCTGCAATAACAAAGCGCCTAACCGGGGCTCCAAAACTGGAATTTTATAAAGCGGAAGGCATGGCGACTCCGTCTACTCCGTCAAGCCACAAGCCATCTCTAGTGAGCGTACCGGGCAGGTCCTCCCAAGCTTCATCCCCATGGAGGAGCCCTGACATGTCGGTCGGGATTTGTTCCATTACTATTGGAGACCTAGACGGTGATGGAAAACAGGAGACCGTTTTTCTTGATGAAAACGGTATTACGATAAGCAGATTTGAGGGTGGTGGGTTACGGCCCCTGACCAGGTATTCACAGGCGCCGGCAATTTACGTAAGCGCGGAAGCGGTGGATCTGGATGGGGATGGAGTTTGTGAGTTGATTCTCTGTTATCGAACGCTTTCCGGATTCGAATCAGCCATCATCCAGTATAAAGATAGAAATCTCACTGTCGCCGAGAAAATCACTGATGTCGTTCTCAAAGTTATTTCAGAGCCTGTGGATGGCAAGGAGGAGCAGCGTTTACTGGTGGGACAAAGAGTTGACGGTCCTGGCGTCTTCAACGGAAAAATGCGCCGGTACAGATTCGAGGGTGGAAAGCTTCAGGAGATCGGAGAAATCGATCTTCCACCCGGAACTTTTCTACTCAGTTACGCATCAGGCCACTTTAAACCTGATAACCAATTCCTACGGATAATTTTGAATCAAGACCAGCGACTTATGGCTTTTGACAGACAAAACAGGCTGATGGCGACAATGCCTGACCGGATTTTTGGTTTACAGAGGCGAGTCAGGCTCCACAGGCAAGGGCAACCTCCCATTGACATTTCAATGCCCGGCAGGATCCTCATAACTCATGGACAGACCCCTGGGCACAATGATGTTCTAGTCGTAAAACAGTCGGAGTCGGGGTCTACCATAGAAGCCCTTGGATGGGACGGTGTGGGGTTTCTTGAGAAATGGCGTACTGTTAACAGTCCAGGGGTTATCTCGGACTACCTAGTGGGCGATTTCAAGAACGACAATACCAATTCTCTGGTGCTTGCGTTGGTTAACCCCATGTTTTTCCAAAGTATCACTGGTTATCGCACCGTTATTTTCGCATACGATCTTGGTACGTGAGTGAGCTAGAACGCGTCAGGGGCGCTTCCACTAGGGAGCGCCCCTGACTTTTAAATTAACCCTCAACAGAATGTTGAGGAATTATCAGACAATGAACGGAACGAGTAGCAGAGCCACCATGTTGACGACCTTGATGACGGGGTTGAGGGCGGGACCGGCGGTATCCTTGTACGGGTCACCAACCGTGTCACCGGTAACTGCGGCCTTGTGAGCTTCGCCGCCCTTACCGCCGAAGTATCCGTCTTCGATATACTTCTTGGCGTTATCCCATGTAGCCCCACCTGTTGTCATCGCTATGGCGAGGAACAGACCCACAACGATGCTGCCGATAAGCATACCACCGAGGGCCTCCTTGCCGAGTGTAAACGCTACAACCAAAGGTATCACAACCGGTAGAAGGGATGGAATAACCATCTCTTTCTGCGCTGCGGCCGTGACGATGTCGACACACTTGCCATATTCGGCTTTGACACCAGGAAGACCTTCTCGGAGGCCCTTGATTTCCCGGAACTGCCTGCGTACTTCTTCAACGATTGATCCGGCGGCCTTACCAACCGCTAACATACAAAGAGCCGCAAAGAAATAAGGAATGATACCGCCGATTAGCAGACCAACGAGTATTTTAGGGTCTGACAGGTCAAAGGCAACCGCCTTTCCAGACAATCCTTCGATAGCTCGAGTGTACTCGGCGAAAAGAACCAGTGCGGCCAGGGCGGCAGAACCGATCGCATATCCTTTTGTAACGGCCTTTGTGGTGTTACCAACAGCGTCAAGCGGGTCAGTTCTGTTACGAACTTCTTCCGACAATTCGGCCATTTCAGCGATACCACCGGCGTTGTCAGTGATCGGACCATATGAGTCGATTGCTACAACAATACCTGTCATGGAAAGCATGGAGACAACGACGACCGCAATTCCGTATAGTCCGGTTCCAGTGCTACCTGAAAAGCCACCGCCGATAGCGTATCCAACCATGATCGAAGCCGCCAGAACTAGTACCGGGAGCACCGTGGATATCATACTAATGGCGAGACCTGCGATAATGTTGGTCCCGTGACCGGTTGTAGAAGCCTGGGCGACATATTTGACCGGGCCGTACATGCCAGTGAAGTATTCAGTGATGACAACGATCAGGCCCGTCAGGACCAGACCGATCACAGCCAGGAAGAATATACTCATCGGCTGGATTATGTGGGCCGTGGCCAGAGGCTTGCCCAACGGTAGATACCCCGCGACAAAGTAGAAGGCTACAGCGGCAAGAATACCGGCGACAGCCATGCCTTTGTAAAGGGCGCCCATGATGTAGACGTCTTTTTCGTTCTGGGACCTGTTGATCTTAACGAAGAAGGTGCCGATAATGGAGGCGATAATGGCGACACCACCGATTAGAAGCGGCATGTAGAAAGCGGGAGTCCCCATGCCGTAAATCGTGCTGCCCAGAAGCATAGCGGCCACGATTGTTACCGTGTAGGTTTCATAGAGGTCAGCGGCCATACCCGCGCAGTCACCCACATTATCACCAACGTTGTCAGCGATGACGCCGGCGTTACGAGGATCGTCTTCAGGAAGATCGGCTTCGACTTTACCAATAAGGTCGGCGCCAACGTCCGCGGCTTTGGTGTAGATGCCTCCACCAACACGTGCGAACACGCTCATGAGCGAACTTCCAAAACCAAGGCCAACGAGCGAGATGAAGATATGGTGTTCGTCAGGATTGTGTCCCCTGGCGACCATGTAAAAACCAGCGACACCAAGAAGGGCCAGACCTGTAACGACGATACCGGTCACGGACCCACCTTTGAACGCGACATCCATTGCGTCCGCAAGGCTCCTGCCCGCAGCGGCGGCCACGCGCACGTTCGCGTTGACGGAAACTTTCATCCCGAGGAAACCAGCGAGACCTGAACCAATCAAACCGACTAAGAAGCCGATTGCCGGCATCATGCCAAGGGCAACCCAGAGAATGACGAACAATATGGCCGCAATGATGGCCACGACTTTGTACTGACGAGTTAGGTACGCCATGGCGCCTTCAGCCACATAGCCGGAGATTTCCCTCATACGCTCATTGCCGGCGTCCTGCTTGAAAACCCAACCTGCTGTTATTAGGCTATAGGCAACACCCGCGCCCCCACACAGTAGGGCTACATAAACAACCCAGTCCATCCACCTACCTCCTTAGAATGATTAGCGAACACTTTATAATTGAGAATACTACTGTATTGTTGAAGATTATATAGATTTAAGTTTATGTCAAGGACAAAGAGTGTCAATTATGGTGACCACTATAGCCTGTGAAATCCCGTGAGCGCTGACCAAATCTTCCCGCAAGAACCGGCCCTGTGTGAATTTTCAGGCCGCGTCAGAGCGAATCCGCGACAAACATGTTTTTTATTTCCCTGAGTTCCACTAGACGCGCTGTTATTGAATGCGACCCACAATTGATCCCGCTCACGAAAATCATTTTTTGAATATGTCCGGAACAGACATCATTTTCCCACGGGGACGAGGAGCATTGGAGTTATACCTGCCGGCATCTTCATCGCCGAAGACACGGCGTTCTCCTCAAACGCCCCCACCGTTCCCATACGAAGACCTAAGGCCTCCGCCTGAAGATACAGGTTCTGATTTGAAGCGCCTGATTCCATAAATGTGTATTGGATTCCCCTGGCGCCGTACTTGGCTGTTGACTTGCCAAACACCGCCCCAATTACAATCGTCACAGGCGCCGAGGCCATCCATAATTGAGAGAGAGCGGCCTGCGCAAGCGACATTCTGACATCCTCCGCAAAGATCCTCAAAAGTGAGTTACTCAAGGAGTTGTAATGAAAAATCCCGGCAGGCAGTCCTTTGACAGATTTGTCACCGGTAAGAAGAAATATCTCGAGAGGATAAATACCCCCCGCTGAAGGCAAAGTCTTGATGGTGGCGCCACTTATCGCGTCCACAGGTAAAGCCCCGTTAGCCGCCCAGAGTAATTGGGACACCTGTTCCAAGGTTAGAGGATCGTTGGCAAAATGCCGAACCGACTTCTTCTTCGTCATTGCGGCTTCAATCGAAATCTTTCCTGTGAAGCTCGGGTTGGGGAGTTTGAAGTCATTTTGGGCCTTCGCCAGTGACGTCGAGGACACAAGAAGCGCCAAACAAAAAGTTAAACATCTTAGACGGTTCATTAATTTGTCTCTCATTCATTGATGTGGGAATAACAATTATCTTATTCATTCTGGAAACACAACTGTGTTAGATTTGGATTTTAGACAAATTTTCAATATGGAAGAGGAATCCTAAATGCAAAAGACACTGTCCATAATCAAACCTGACGGCGTATCCAAGAAACTGATAGGTGAAGTGATATGCGTTTTCGAATCAGCGGGTTTCCGGATCGCTGCGATGAAAATGAAATGGCTCAACCGGGCCGAAGCGGAGGGTTTTTATTATGTTCACAGAGAACGGCCTTTTTTTCCGGAGCTGGTTGATTTCATGACATCTGGACCTGTAGTGTTGATGGTCCTTGAAGGCGATGATGTAATTAAACGAAACCGCGAAATAATGGGCGCCACTGACCCGGCAGAAGCAAAAGCCGGAACAATTCGCGCCCGTTGGGCGGGCAGCAAGCAAAACAACATAGTTCACGGATCTGATTCTGAAGAAAGCGCCAAATTTGAAATCAGCCATTTCTTCAGTGGAATAGAGATATTTTGACGCAAGATCCCAGCGCCACGACAGATGCCCGCCCTGACCTGGCGAACATGACACTGGAGGAACTCCAGTCTTTTTTCAGAACCGTCGGACAAGAGCCTTACAGGGCGGGGCAAGTCATGAGATGGATACAACAGGCGCTCTCGGTATCCTTCGGCGGCATGACAAATCTTTCAGTGAAGTTAAGAGAAACACTTTCTTCAATAGCCAGGATAGGAAGATTGGAAGCGCTCGGAAAGATAACCTCTGAAGATGGCGTAACAAAATTTCTTTTTGGTCTCATTGATGGTTCAAAGATAGAGTCTGTTCACATTCCGACTGATGATCACGACACTTTGTGTGTGTCGACCCAGGTTGGTTGCGCAATGGGTTGCAGGATATGCAGAACAGCAAAGATGGGTTTTGTCAGAAACCTTACGGCCGGTGAAATAGTGGGGCAGTTGCTGGAAGTCCGGAGACAGGTTTCAGATTCCGCAATCACCAATGTCGTTTTTATGGGTATGGGAGAACCACTGGCGAACTTTGAAAACACTGTTCGAGCAATAAATATATTGACTGATCCGAATGGACCAAAAATTTCATGGCGAAGGATTACCGTTTCAACATGCGGTATAGCTCCACGAATAGTTGAGTTGGGTAATAGGGTCAGGGCCAAACTTGCAGTAAGCCTCAACGCGGTCACTGACGCAACCAGGAGCGGGATAATGCCTGTAAATTTAACTTATCCCCTAGACAGTCTCATGGCGGCGCTCAAAGAATATCCCTTACCAAAACGCGACCGCATCACGATAGAATATGTCCTCATACGAGGTCTCAATGATTCAGACGCTGACGCAAAAAGGCTTGTAAAACTTCTGAACCCCATTCGAGCCAAGGTGAATCTCATACCTTTCAATGATGAAATGTCTACTGAATTCAAAACCCCAACTCCACAAAGGACGGTGGCCTTTCAAGACATCCTCATGTCAAAGTCGCTGATGGCTATAATACGAAAATCACGGGGCAGGGACATTCTTGCGGCATGCGGTCAACTGGCTTCGGATCAAAGGAGAGATTGTTGAATGAACATGTTGAGCGCCTGATAGAGGCTCTTTCAGACCCTACAATCTATCCACACCATCCTGATTCGGTTCGAGTCATTCAGACTCATATTTCAATAGTTTTTCTGGCGGATAGTTTAGTCTACAAACTCAAGAAACCCCTTTCACTTGGTTTTCTCGATTTTACCACGCTTGACAAAAGACAATTTTACTGCCGACAGGAGGTTGAACTCAATTCACGTTTTTCGAGAGACATCTATCTTGGGGTAGTTCCTGTAAATGAATCACAGGAAGACGGAATAAACCTGAACGGGCACGGCCCTGTAATTGAATATGCGGTTTTAATGCGATTCGTGCCTGACGAAAAAATTCTTAAGAATGCCCTGGCCCAAAACGCCGTGGAACAAACAACCATTGACAGAGTGGCCGATAGCATCCTCGAGTATCATTCTAAGGCTTCAGGTGGTCCACGGGTCTCAATCTTCGGGGCCCCGGAAGTAATCATACAGAACGTTTTGGAAAACTTCATTCAGACAGAGCCTTTCATCGGTAAAACGATCCCCGTGGAAACATTTGAGTTTATAAAAAGAGAATCGTTGGGTTACTTGAAACGCAACAGGGAATTCCTGGAGGAACGCGTCAAGCAGGGCCATATACGGGATTGCCACGGCGACCTTCATTTGGACCACGTGGTTCTTTTTGATCCGATAATGTTGATGGATTGCATTGAGTTTAATGACAGGTTCAGGTATTCGGATTGTCTTGCAGACCTTGCATTTCTGCTGATGGATTTGGACTTTTCGGGCTACCCCGCTTTTTCTAACAGAGTATTGACCAGATATATGAGGGACTGTCAGGACAACAAGTCAAACGAACTTTTAAGATTTTATCAATCTTATCGAGCCTATGTCAGAGGCAAAGTTCAGAGCTTCACTTTAAATGAACCGGAGATTGACGAAAAAACGAGGCTCAGGTCGGCTTCTATCGCGAAGGATTATTTTACTCTGGCGAGGGTCTATTTTGCCCCACGACCTGAACCGGCGCTTGTGATAACCTGTGGGCTGATGGGATCCGGGAAGAGTTTTCTGTCTTCGAGGCTTGGAACAAGACTAGGGATAGATACCATCAGGTCGGATGTGGTAAGAAAAAAATCATTTGGTCTTGAGCGGTCTGAACATATGCTTGACAATTATGGGGCTGGAATCTATACGCGAGAATCGTCCGACAGGACTTATGGGGCCATGCTCGATGAAGCGAAAACGAGGCTTGGGGAAGGCCGTCACGTCATACTGGACGCTTCCTTTGCGCAAAAAAGGCTGAGGCTGCAAGCCTTGAATTTGGCGAAGAGCCTTGACGCACGTTTAATAATTATTCATTGCGAAGCTTCGGATGATATTATTCTTGAACGGCTGGCCGCAAGGATGAAAGACTTCGAAGAACCTTCGGACGGTAGATGGGAACTCTACCATAGTCAAAAAACCGACTTTGAGAAGGTAAACCCGGGAGAGGAGAGCGGCTACGTTCGTTACACTCCGGATATCGACATCAACACTTTTTTGACTTCGACAGCAAGAGAGATAGCCTTTGGTTTTCCAAATTCAGCTTGCCGGAAATTTGATGATTAGTGTCGATTCCTTTTCGCTTATGTATTCATATGCCTGAAAATTATATTACGTCATTGGGGTCTTTAAGAATGTCCCGGGTTCTCTCTCGATCTTCATTAGCAATGCTGGCTTTATTGGTGACCGGCTTCACCTCCTGCGTACCGCAAAAAACCGAGACACCGGGGAAATTGCAAAAAACAGTCGAACTGCATTATCAACTTGGAATCAATTATCTAAATGAAGGGAAAACTCCGCAGGCCCTTAAGGAACTTCTTGCCGCGCAGACCCTCGCCCCAGGGAACGCTGATGTCGAACATGCCCTGGGATTGGCCTATCAGCGCAAGGGAATGTATAACGAAGCCATAGAGCAATATAAAAAAGCTCTAACTAAAGAACCGAAATTTACAGAGGCCAAAAACAACCTCGGGACGGCATTCCTTGCCAAAGGCGAGCCTAACGAGGCCATTCCAATATTCGAGGAATGTTTGGGGGACCCAAACTATTCCACTCCAGAAAAGGCGGCCTACAATCTCGGTGTGGCGTACAACCAGAAAAAGGACGTAGACAAGGCCATTCTTAACTATGAAAGAGCGGCGCTCCTTAAAAAGGACAATATCAACGCTCTGTTCAATCTGGGGTTTTGTCATGAAGAAAAAAAGGACCTCGCCAAAGCTCTGGAAAATTATAAAAAAGCGGTTGAAATTGACCCTTCATTCAAGGAAGCCCTTTATAGAATGGGGTTGATCTATCAGGAACGAAAGGAATATTCGCCGGCTTATGACATGTTTCGAAAAGTCGTGGAGATCGATCCCGAGTATATGGCCGCACACTTGAAACTGGCCGATCTGATGTTGATCGAAGGTTCTAAAACCGAAGGGATCAAAAAACTGGAATTCGTAATTAAAAGTGATCCGGAAGGACAAATCGGTCAGGAGGCGAAGCGTCTTCTAGAACAGACAGGGGACACGAAAGCCGGCGGCAAGTGAAAATCAGGTCGGTCCGGCTTCACTCAACCAACTGGTCTTAGTTGAATATTCCGGAGCGGATAAAGATCACAAACCAAGGAGTGGAACATGCCCAAGATTCTAAGAGCATTGATAAGTGTAACAGATAAAAATGGAGTTGGGGAATTCGCTATGGAACTCCAGAAATTCGGAGTAGAGATCCTTTCTACAGGAGGGACGGCAAAGACTATCGCCGGATTTGGAGTAAAAATCAAAGAAGTTTCAGAATTTACCGGATTTCCGGAAATGCTCGACGGGCGGGTAAAAACATTGCATCCGAAAGTACACGGGGGCATCCTGGGAATTCGTTCCAACCCTGAACATCTGAAGGCCATGAATAAGCATGGTATTGAACCCATTGACATGGTCGTGGTTAACCTTTACGCCTTCGAAAAAACGATTGCCGACCCGCAGTGCGACCTCGCCAATGCAATAGAAAACATTGATATTGGGGGGCCAACCCTACTAAGGGCCGCGGCGAAAAATTATCCTTTTGTAACAGTCGTGACTGATCCGAATGATTATCAAACCGTGATCTCAGATATGAAGAAAACTGGGGGATCAGTATCAGAAGCTACGAATTTCAGGCTGGCAAAGAAGGTTTTTAGGCTTACGAACCAATATGATGGAGCGATAGCAGGCTACCTCGAATCAATAAGTTCCTTGTGATTGTTAATCAATTAGTCGTCAGGTGGTATTAACATGGACGATATTCAGGTTGGAATCCTTATGGGAAGTGATTCAGACCTCCCAAAAATGAAAAAAGCGGCTGAAATATTAAGTGAATTCGGTGTCCCGTATTATATGACAGTAGCTTCAGCCCACAGAACGCCGGAGAGAGTGAGTGAAATCGCCAGGCGCGCGGAAAAAGAAGGCTGGAAGGTACTTATTGCAGGGGCTGGAATGGCTGCGCATCTAGCGGGATTCCTTGCGGCCCATACTGTTACGCCAATCATCGGGGTCCCTATGGATTCTTCTTCTCTTGGAGGAATCGACTCCTTGCTATCAACGGTTCAGATGCCGGGTGGAATCCCCGTAGCATGTATGGGGTTAGGATCCAGTGGCGCAAAAAACGCCGGCCTGTTCGCTGTTGAAATACTGGCGTGTTTTGATAAGGATTTGCGGCAGAAGCTTATCGAATACAGGCTGGAGCAAAAGAGGTTAATTGAAGAAAAAGCCTCGGCCATGGAAGGACGATAACCTGGTATGTCCAAACAACTTTCAACTGACTTCACAGCAGATCGGTTCAACGCTGTTTTTTGAGCTGGCGCAGGCTGTTTCAAAGATCCTGCGCCGGTAAATATTTTTTTTAATCGTCGAAGTTTCCTTTAGGTCCCTTGTCAGTGTCAATTGTAGCGCCTTTTTCACGGATCTTTCCAACAGTCCAATCAGCAGGGTTCTCAATTCTCTTGGCTTTTGGGCCAAGGTCATAGGAATTGGCCTTCAAGATTTCTTCGATGGCAAGCCCTGCCGTATCCTGACCATTGAAGACGTCGGAGATAAGTAGGTAAACAAAGTCTTCCACACCCTTGATCATTCTTTCCCTATCCATGGCAGATAGACCAAGAAGCTGGTTTTCAAAGGGCAGGTTCAATTTTTTGTAATCTCCGCCCTTCCAGCCTTTGTCCTTGGCTGTTGCGACCATCTTGTCCCACATGGCGTTGGATGGGCCGGCTTCAGGAATCTTGATGAAATTACCGTCACTATCCTGAATCGCGTTTCCGTATTCATTGACTTTCAATCCCCAAGACACCATTTGAAGGGCGGTGGCTACGTTAGCCTTAGTGGTGCGGGTTTTCTCGACTATTGAGCGAAGACGATCAAAACTGTTGCCCGAAGTTCCATGCTGCGCCCCAGAAACATGATATGGTTCCAACGCTTTATGGATGTTGGCCGTCAGGTCCACTTGAATGCCGGCGTCTGAAGCTTCCAGACCATGGGTTGTTCCATTGTTGAGAGCAATCCAATCTGGGAAAAGGTCATTGGCGTTGAGTCCTTTTATCAGAAACAGCGCTTCTTCCACCGTGGACAACCCTGTTTTCCCCTTGATTTCACCGACTTCAGTCTCATAACCCGCCCAGCGGGGCAGGAACTTTGAGAGTTCAAGGTTTGCCAGCAAGTTGTCGGCATCCGGCAAGTGAGAAGCGTCAATCGCTATCGAGGTCATTCCAGCGTCAAACAGGCTGGGGATTTCGGTCTTGGCGACAACCAGGTCTTTCTCGCTCTTGATACCGTAGTGGTCGGCGTGTATTGCCACAGGAACTGTTATTCCAAGCTCATTGCATATTGAATCCACAAGTCTGGCCATGTTCCACAGGCTCACCGCGCAGTAAGCGTTTGAACCTCCCTCGGATTTGGCGATCTCTATGATTATTGCGGCGTTGGCTCTCTGGGCGGCCCTTAGCGCGCCATAGGCAACAAAGGAATTCCTTACGCTGGCTGCTATAGCCATAGCCTTTCCCTTTTTTATCATCGCCCGGTCTATGACTTTTCCACTTACGAGTAAGGCTTTGGAATTGGGGAACAGTTTTACCACATTAGGTGGGCGGCCCACATTTAAAGCTTTTTCATAATCCGCAGAGGAAACTCCGTGAGATGACATGACACCCTCCATTATGTTTTGTTGTACCTTGTGATCGTATCTTTTTCGTTCCGGCGCTATGTTAAGTCTTAAGACTGGTTACGCGCGTCCGGTTCGTTAAAATCATTATAATGTTAAATGCGAGGGGGAACCAACGGGTTTTTGGTTTTTTCAACCGTATGACAGATTTTTAATAATGTTTGGACCTCGAAGATCTCTGAGCCTCTGTCACTTTACCAACATTACGGTCCCACTGGAGTTCCGCTGGAGGATAACCAGCAGCGCTTATAATTTTCAGATCATATTCAGTTGAATTCTTACGCTGCGGAGCGTCTGAAAGGTCTAATCTGACCGCTCCAAAATGAAGGGGCTTGAAAGCGCTTGCATCCCCTACAGTGTAGGTCTTTCCAGCAAACTCGAGATCCAGCGATTTTATCCACCATAGTGTCCCGTTATGAAGTTCGACTTTAAGATATGGGCTACCATTGTCTTCCCTGAATCTTAAATATCCTGTCGCAAAAACCCTATGAAGGTCTTCCTTTCCCAAAGCCTCGTATGGTTGGGCCACCAGTGAATCACGTAACAGAAACCCGACAACCAGCATGGCAGAAATAAAAACTCCTGCGATTACTATTGCTACGATATAAATTTCGTTGCGTTTCAGGGCTTTAAGCAGGCTTCGGTTCATTCAAGATCTTCCTGTGACCTAAAGACTGTACTTATTTTACCTGTTTCGGAATCATATTTGTGAATTATTTTGGCGCCCTTGTAATAGGCTGTTCCATTAAACGCTTTTTTTTCAAAGCCTTTTGTCGAAATATTCAACTCAACTCCGGCTGGAGCGACAACTTGAGTCTTGGTTCCATTTGGCGCAGTCAGAATCGCGTTGGGACCGTTTCCCGAGATTTTTGCATCGAAGTATCGGTGTTCGTGAGCAAAGAAATCTTCTTGGGCTTTGGCCGCCATCATTAGGGTTTTGGCCGCCAGTTCACTCATCCGTCTTTCCCTATAAGAATCAATCTCCAGAAAGTAAATTACCGCCAGTACAGCTATGATTAGAATAACTGTAGTCATCTCCAGGAGTGTGAAGCCTGTCTTGCTTCTCAAAAGTTTCATATCCTTCTCCTGCTCCATTTTAGCCTGATTCCACTGTAGCTGCTGTAACCAGGTCTCTGGATTCTCAGGCTTAAGGGCAGGTTATTCCACCATTCACAGTATGTCAAGATTATTAAATACATACAATCAACAGTTTATATGTCCATGATAAACTGTTTCAGATGTTCCAGTCATAAGTACCGAAGTTTCTATAGATTCCCATGTGATATCTAATGTGCCGCCCAGAAGTTCTATCGAGACTTGGTGATCAGTAAGCCCTTTCAGAATGGTTGTTACAGCCGCCGCACAGGCCCCGGTTCCGCAGGCTAAAGTCTCACCACTTCCTCTTTCCCATACTCTCATAAGAACGCGTCCCCTGTTGAGAACTTTCACAAATTCAACATTAGTTTTTGCCGGAAACATCCCGTGGTTTTCTATGGCTGAACCAAATCTGCTTGGGGCTTGGTCCAGATCATTTTTATCGTACACAATTACACAGTGGGGATTGCCCATTGAAACGAACGAACAAAAAAAAGTTTCTCCTTCGGCCATTAGAGGATAGTCTAATATTGGGGGTTTACTATTGATTGCTGATACCGGAATACTGTTTGGATCAAAGATCGGCTTGCCCATATCGACGCGTACTTTGGAAATTCGTCCGGATTCATCAGCCAGCAAATCCAGACCTTTGACACCAGCCCTGGTTTCAATCCTGAGGCTGGTCTTTCGTGTAAGGCCATTGTCATAAACGTATTTTCCGAGACATCGAATTCCATTACCGCACATTTCCGCAATAGATCCATCCGAGTTCACATAATCCATAAAAAAGTCCGCAATTTCAGAAGGCCTTACCACAATCAAGCCGTCAGCGCCAACGCCAATGCGGCGATCACAAAGATACGCCGCCTGCGCCGGGGAAATGGCCAGGGAATTTCCTAAATCATGTAAAACAACAAAATCGTTTTTGGCTCCGTGCATTTTTTGAAATTCCAGTTTCATTCATACCCCTGTGCCCTAATTGGCGCTCCGCACATCAGTTAGAGATAAATCTCCGCAAAACGTGTATATAGTTACATCATGAAATATCTGAGCACAATCCTGCTTATAATTCTAACGTGGCTTGTAGTAGACGAATTCATACTGAAACGCAATGAGTCAGGCAGAAAATATTCAATAATCGACAGATGGAAGGATCTTGGCGCGAGGATTCACTCTGTCATAGGCATTTTGGCCCTGGTGATTTTGATCATTTATACTCTTAGGCTGGTAGTTTATGTTTTTTTCTAGATAACGCGCGCAGAAAATTGACATTCCCTGCGCGCAATCATTGGCGTCGAGTCAGATTCAAACGCTCAACAAATTCTAAATCTACATCATTTCAATCGCACAGGCCATTGATACACCGCCACCTCCACAAAGAGTGGCAAGTCCGAGACTCTTGTTACGTTTTTTCATCCCATGGATCAGCGTGACTATGAGCCTCGAGCCAGTGCTCCCTACCGGATGTCCCAAGCCTATTCCGGAACCATTCACGTTTGTTATCTCACGATTGAGATTTAGTTCTTTCTCGCATCCAAGGTACTGAGCCGCAAAAGCCTCATTCAACTCAATCAGTTCAAAGTCCCCCTGTTTCAGGCCGGACTTCTTCAGGAGGTTATTCACCGCCGGCACCGGGCTTAAACCCATTATGGTCGGATCGCAGGCTCCCATGCCAACGGCTTTAATGCGAGCAAGAGGTTTTAACCCCAAGGTTTTAGCCTTTTCGAGAGACATGATTACCAGAGCGGAGGCCCCATCATTAATTCCGCTTGCGTTGCCGGCTGTAACAGTTCCAGTCTTGGGAATGAACGCCGGAGAGAGTTTGGCAAGCGCTTCCATGGTTAGGCCTGGTCTGAAATGTTCATCTTTTTCAAAGATCTTTGGCTCTCCCTTTCTCTGGGGAACGGAAAGAGGAACTATTTCTTCGGCAAAGGAGCCATCCTTGGTAGCCCTTTCTACATTGTTGTGGCTCCGTAAAGCTATTTCATCCTGCTCCTGCCTGGATATTCCTAGTTTAAGAGCGACAAATTCAGCTGTATGTCCCATAATGTATGGTTTGCCCCTGAAAAATTCTACCGGCCCATCCTGAGGATAGGGAAGTATGTGCGATCCACAGTGCAGCCCGGTAGTCATGGCGTCTGTAAGAGCGTCATTACCCATTCGAACACCCCACCTGGCTTTTTCAAGAGTGTATGGAACGCCTGACATGTGTTCCACACCACCTGCCAGAATAATGTCGGCTTCGCCCGCCTTTATCATTGCAGCGCCCGATAGCACGGCTTCCATGCCGGATATGCACACCCTGTTGATAGTGACAGCGGGCACGCTGTTCGGAATCCCTGCGATCAAAGCCCCTATACGCGTTACGTTCATAGCGTCGGTCGGGTTGAGACAACAACCGAACCTTACATCTTCGATCATATCGGGAGTAATTCCAGCTCGCTCCATGGCGGCTTTCATGGGGACGGCCATGATGCTGGACGCATGCATGTCGCGCAAAGTTCCGCCAAAAGTTCCAATGGCGGTTCTACAACCAGAAACTATAACTACTTCTTTCATGAAAAATCTCCTGATCAAATCGTCATTTTAACCTATAAACAAAACCGTAAATTGATTCACGTGTCAAACAACTTTTCAAAATTATTGAGAGGGTATCTGATGGCGAACAACGGATTCGCGGCACCGCAGGAATGTCAAACACCGGCATATTTAAGCTGGACGATAAACACACAATAGACGCGCGTATTTAGACCTGACAGAGCGACAGAAAGGCGGATTGGCTCCCAAACATTTCTGCCGGGAGGTTCAAAATGATGAAGTTATTTGATTATGGCAGCGTCATCTATCGTCATCTTTTTCTCGAAATCCTCCCAGAAATCGTTTTCAGACTTTCTCCAATCAGATCCAAATTTCTTGTTAAATAAGGAGCCTACCTGGTCTAGCGCCTTTTTCCATGCCGATGAATAATTGAGTTTTAAAACATCCTCAAGGAATGGAACAAGGGATCCAAGTTTTTCCTTGGGTAAATAAGCGCGCGCTCCAAGTTCGATCGATTTCTTGAGAGCATCGGGAGTAAAAGCGTGGGCTGTTAACATAACCGTCGGGAATCCCGCATTGGTCGCTATCTGAAGCAAATCAAACCCTCTAACCCCCATGATGTCAAGTATGACAAGATCATACGTGTATGAAACCAGATATTGCTGCGCTCTTTCAAATGATATCGCCCGATGCAATGTAACATTCGCTGACTCGGAAAGTTCCTCTTCAATAATGTCGAGGACGTCTTCTTCGTCATCAACGGCTAGAATCAGTTTGTCTTGAAGAATTTCAGAACCGGCCATTTTGGTAGTCCCCTTTTTCTGGGATATTATTTTTTCTTAATCCCTGAGTTTAATAAGCTATACATTAGATTCCGCTGGATTTTACCCCAAGTCTTCATCGTTGACAAAAGCTCATGTTTTAGGCACTGCATTCAGAGGTGATCCTCGCGACTCTCTGAGAGATAACCCAACTTTCTAAATGTTATGCTTACCCATAGACAGCTTTTCAGTCAACTTTTTTGCGAGATGTTCCACCTGAAATTATAAGTCAATTTCTCGTATAACACTTTAAAGTGCTTTTTCAAAACGTTTTCCCGCTCTTTATGCTCACAAGGTTTGTTGTTTGGTTTCAGAGATCATCGTGTTATCTTTTGTCTCGCCAGTTCATGACATTGTAAACAGACAGAATGAAATGGCTCCAGTATTTGTGAAATAATTAATATTGTTTAATCCGGCAAGAGGGTATTTCATGACTCTGAGGAAGTACGTCGTTGTTCCCCCGATGGAAGGGGACCTAGAAAACCTTCGTGAATTAGCCAACAATTTTTGGTTCTCATGGAATTTGGATGCGGTCGAACTTTTTGATCATCTGGATGAAGGTCTTTGGCGCGAGGGGGGCCACAATCCCTTGTGGTCACTCATCCGTCTTTCAAGGCAACGCCTGAACCAGATCCGCGAGGACTCAGGTTATCTGGCGCACGCGGAAAGAGTTTGCAGCAGATTCCAAGCCTACATGAGAAACCCCATGCGGTACGCTTACCGATTACAGCAAGCTGTAGACTTCGTTACGGCGTATTTTTCTCTTGAATTTGGAATTACCGAATCTTTGCCCATCTATTCCGGTGGGCTTGGCCTACTCGCAGGGGACCATCTGAAATCAGCGAGTGATCTGAATTTACCTTTGGTAGCCGTAGGACTAATGTACCAGGAAGGCTATTTTAAACAGCGACTCTCCCTGGATGGCTGGCAGGAGCAAATTTATCCAAAAACACAGTTTGATAGCTTGCCCCTCGAACAACAAACAGACTCATCCGGCGGCGTTTTGATTGTCCGAGTTGACCTTGCGGGAGAAACTCTTAACTTTAGAATTCTCAAGGTCAACGTGGGCCGTGTGCCGTTGTACCTCCTGGACACGAACATACCTGAGAATCCACCGCATCTCAGAGAAGTCACTGCACAGCTTTATGGTGGTGACAATGAGATGAGAATCAGGCAGGAGATCCTGCTTGGTGTAGGAGGCCTTCGCGCCTTGCAGGCGCTGGGTATTAAACCGTCCGTTTTTCATCTTAATGAGGGGCACGCAGCTTTCACTCTACTGGAGAGGATTCGATATTTCGTTCAGGAAGAAGGTTTAACTTTTGACGAAGCCCGTCAAATAGTCATCAGTCAGAGCATCTTAACAGTTCATACTCCCGTTCCGGCCGGCAATGACGTCTTTGAACGTGGTCTAATGGAGAAGTATTTTCGATCTCCGGTAGAAAAAGCGGGTATGGATTTTGATGAATTTCTGGCCATGGGAAGACGGAACCCGAGGGACCGAAGCGAGGGTTTCTGGATGCCCGTCCTTGGGCTGAGGTTGAGCGCCAGGGCTAATGGAGTGAGCCGACTGCATGGGCGCGTAGCTCGAGAGATGTGGCAAGCGGTCTGGCCAAAACTGGAACAGGAAGAAGTGCCGATTGGACATATTACCAATGGAGTTCATATACCATCATATATATCGAGAGATCTTTTGAGATTGTATGACAGGTATTTGGGGCCAGGGTGGACCGAGGATCCGGATAATGAAAAAATTTGGCGCAGGGTCGATGAAATTCCTGACACGGAGATTTGGAGAACTCACGAAAGGTGCCGAAGCCGACTGATATACTTCGCTCGTCGCCGATTTATCACTCAGTTAAAGAATCGGGGGGCGTCTCCCCTGGAAATTGAGGAAGCATACAACCTTTTAAACACTGACGCCCTCACCATTTGTTTTGCCAGACGTTTTGCGACATATAAACGCGCCACACTCATTTTTAGTGATCTTGAAAGATTGGCTAATATACTTTGTAAGACAGACAAGCCTGTTCAGCTTATATTTGCCGGCAAGGCTCATCCAGCGGACAACGGTGGAAAGAAATTGATCCAGAGCATTGTGCAAACCATCAAATCTGAACCATTCAGAGGAAAAGTTATCTTCATTGAGGATTACGACATAAATGTTGCGAGATACATGGTGCAGGGAGCTGATGTTTGGCTCAACAATCCTCGCAGACCATTGGAAGCGTGCGGGACATCCGGAATGAAAGCGGCCGCTAATGGAGCGTTAACCCTGAGCGTACTGGATGGATGGTGGGACGAGGGTTACGATGGCGACAATGGATGGGCCATTGGCTCCGGTGAAGAATATGATAATCCGGATTACCAGGACGAGATAGAAGGTAAAGAACTTTACGATTTGCTGGAACAAAATGTGGTCCCACTTTTTTACGAAAGAGCTACGGATGATGTTCCCCGCGATTGGATTGCTGTAATGAAAAGGTCATTAAGCACTATTTGTCCGATTTTCAATTCGCATCGCATGGTCAGTGATTACGTTGAGTCTTCTTATGTCCCTTGCGCTATGGACTTTAAGGCTTTGTCAGCGGACAATTATTCCCGATTGAAGGACTTGGTGCAATGGAAGAAGAATATCGAGCGAAGTTGGGCGAAAATTGAAATCAGGGATGTCACGGTATCCAATGATTCAGAATACTTAAAAGGGAAAAATGTTGACGTCCAGGTTAGGATCAGTTCGGCGGGACACGGCCCGGATGAATTGAAAGTGGAGCTTCTGCATGGGCCAATTGATCTTTGGGATAAATTCAAGACGAGAAATGTCAAGAGGCTTGATCCTGCCGCTGACAGTTCCCATGAAAACGGAGATCTGATATTCAAGGGGGAAATTCCTCTCACTCAAACAGGCTTGTATGGATATGGGGTAAGGGTCACACCCAAGTTTCCAGCATTGCCATCATTAGAGTGGTATGATTCAATAATTCGAGGATGAACCTCCCATTGGTTACCAGTAAAAAAGGAATTGGCGCTGTTATTCTTGTCATGGCGCTGTCCACAAGTGTTTTCCTTGTTGGAAACTATGACATCTTTTCCAATCATTACCTTATAAATGATGACGTCCGGCAGCAGTTGTTCTGGATGGAGCGTTGGCAAGATCCGGAATTATTTCAAAATGATTTCCTGGCAAACTATTCCGAAGCTTATGTTCCAGTCGGCGTCAGAACGATTTACCGGTTCGCTTCCTTGTGGTTTGACCCGTTACTGTTCTCGAAAATCCTCACAGCCATACTTTTTGTAGTTACCGCCGCGTTGTGGTTTGTTTGGGGCCGTCTGTTCGGAGACAATCTGACGGCCTTCATCGTGGTCCTGGTCTATTTTCTGTTCACAGGGTTCCAGGCGCAGATGGCCGGCGGATTGTCCAGGGGTTTTGTTTTCCCTTTGTTAATCGCATACCTTTATTTCATTTCCAGGGGAGACATCTTCAAGGGAGGCGTGGTTGTTCTTGTTCAATCCTTCTTTAATCCCTACGTCTTTCTCCTGTGTCTTTTAACTCAGGTTCTGTTTGTTTCTTTAGAAATTGCTCCTAGAGTCTTTCCAAAAACATTTGCAACCACAGAACCAATTTCAGACCTGGGAAAGTTCATAAGGCGGCTTCTTGTCTTAAATATCCCGGTAATTATCGGGGTCGTTTTCACAGTCTTCAACATTTTATGGTATCAGTCCAACCTGGGACATTTGATAAGTTGTTCGGAAATGGTTGGGAAAAGTGAGTACACCGAATTTGGGAGATACCAGCTATATCCTACCCCATCATTTTTTTATGAATTGATAAGGCCGTGGGAATTCAATCTGTCTTTTCCTTATTGGGGACCTGTTGCAGGGTGGATAATGGCTCTTGCGACAATTGGGATTTTTGTTTACGCAGGTCTCAATTATCAACCGGTTGTTAATTGGAAAGGATTGAGAGGGCTTTTTTTAATAATTCCGGTTTCATTGTTTCTGTATGTAGTCGCAAGGCTGTTCCTTGTTAAGTTATTCGTTCCGCGAAGATACCTTTTTTACACTTTAAACATAATCTATTGCATTGGCTTTGCGGTAGCCATCCGGATCATTCTTGAAAAGATCGAATTGAGTCGAACGAAAATGTGCTTGATTCTTTTGGCATTACTGGTGTTCGCTTCGTTCAAGGGAAGGCACATCGAACTCTTCGATTATTCACATGGTCAAAGCCTTTATAAGTTCCTGCAAACAACTCCCAAGAACACGTTAATCGCTGGATGGCCGGAACTTATGGATAATGTTATGACTTTTGGAAACAGACGGGCTTTCGTAACTTATGAGCTTTCTCATACATGGGTCGAGCCGTACTGGAGCGAAGTAAAAAAACGGACTTTTGATTTATTCAAGGCCTATTATTCCTCGAGTCCCGAGGAAATAAAAGCTTTCTGCAAATCACGGGGTATTGAATATTTGATAGTTCGTGAAATGGATTTCAGTCCACAAAGGCTGAGTGAACCAAACTTATATTTTGAACCCTTTAACGGATTTATATGGTATTTGATGAATTCAACTCAAGATTTTGCAATCCTGGATAAATCAGTTTTCCCCCCTGTTTTTGATAGCAACGGGGTCAGGGTAATTCATATTCAATAAGAAATCTTTATTTGATCAAATGTTGAGGATAGGTGTTTTTTGGGATTTAAAATCTTGACTTTCTTTTACCAAAGAATGTAATTATGACTATATACATATACTACTGCAAACTTGGTCATCTATAAGTATTGAATAGATTTGATTATCTACTCTATTTCGTTAGTCGAGAACCACAATCTATTTCCTACCAGGATGGTCAATTCTTGAAACATGTCCGTGTTGGCGGCATATGACTTTCATTTGAGAGGCATTTTCAAATTTCAACGGAGGTTTAGATGAACAAGAGACTATGGTTATTTCTAGGTATTGCAGTCGCTGTCGCATTTGTCGCAAACGCCGTCTTTTCGGAGCCGGTATTTGCGGGGAAGCTCGAGGACGCAATAGCCAAGACACCTAAGGGAACAGGGGTTGGAATGATTGACCCCCAAGCCCCCCCAGGGTTTATGGGTATACCTGGGGCGCCACATTCATTTCTGTTATGGTACATTCTCTGGGGAGTCTGGGTCGGCTGGATTTTTTCATCGGTTGGGGCTTTCGGCGGGATAATGGCTGGCGTCGGTCACATCACGGTGTTTGGACTCGCTGACTACGGTAAAACCTTCAAAGACACTAATCCTACGTTAAACAAATTACTTACGGATTCCATAAGAGTTTGTAATCAATATTTGGTGGGCCTTTCAGCCCTTATATCCTCAATTACCTATTGGCGCATGGGACGACTTGTCATGCCTTTGGCCCTGTGCCTTGCCGGCGGCGGAGTCCTCGGAGCCTATCTGATTCCTGTTCTAACGGCCGGAAAAGTCAATCTCAGTAGTTACATAGGTTATTTTGGCATAGTCGTTTTTGCTGTGGCGGGTGTTTTGTTTTATGAAACCACACCTGCAGGACAAGCTAGCCGAAAAAGCGCGAAAGCAGCGGCCAAAGCGTTTGAAGACGCGAACATTCACAAAAAGGCGGGCGGAGCGACGACAGGCAAGGAAGGTGTGCAGGTCAAAAGTTGGGGATTTTCTAAGATAATCTTTACATTTTATGGGGTGGAATTCTCCTTTAACCCTATATGGCCGATTTTGGGCGGTTTTGTGATAGCCGCTATTTCGGCTTTTATTGGAGTAGGTGGCGGGTTCCTATATGTTCCTTTCTTGACATCAGTGGTCGGACTTCCCATGTTCATCGTCGCCGGCACATCAGCTCTTGCTGTTCTCGTGAGCATGATTACCTCCATTTTCACCTATATGTTTGTAAAAAGTGTCCCCATTGACTTCACTCTAATTGGTTCCGAGTTGATCGGGATATTTATTGGTTCTTTATTGGGACCGGTCACTTCTAAATACATCCCTGAGGTGTGGTTGAAAAGATTGTTCGTGGTCCTGGCTTTATATGTGGGGATCGGTTACACCACCAAGGGTTTCCTGGGATATTCAGTGCTCCCAGGCATGTAAATACTCTAGTATTCAATCTTTCATTTATGATCGGGGTTCGGAATTTGCGCGGAACCCCGATCACATTTCGGATAACCTAAGCGTCTTATGAGTGAACATGAATCAACTGTTCCTGTCTGTAGACTCTTTTTTTATTTGGTTTTACAGATTATCAGGCTATGCGCCGTTCGATTTTTTCGTAGGAACGTTCTTCTTAGCTTTAGTTGCGGTAGTTATTGGGGAGTTTAGCATATCCTTCGCGTTCCTTTTAACCAGGAAGAGTATCCAGCACGTGCAGGATCAGATGGTAAATTACCAGAATCTGTCAATTGACGCCCTAGCCTTAGGGGACAAGGAATCCTACAAGGCGGCCAACAAACTTGCCAACGACGCGTTCGGCAAGACCTTTTTCATGCAAATCGGACTGTCATCGGCTCGCATCTGGCCTGCATTTCTGGTGGTCGCATGGATGAACACTAGGTTTTATGAGGTTGATTTTGAAGTTCCATTCATTGGAGGAACGATCGGGTTCATTCCTATTTTTATTTTACTCTATGTGGCGGCTTACTTTGCATTCAAGCCTATAAGAAATAGAATTTCTTATTTCAAAAAAGTGAACAAAATATTAGATAGTTATAAAGAAAAAACGCGGAACATGAAAAGTCTGGCTGATCTTGCTCAAAAAAAGAAAAAGCTGTAATTAAGTAGAGTCGAAAAACCGTATTTTTCAAACTCGGGCTTTGACCTGTGTTTTGGCTATGAACGGATACACTATCTGATTGAAGATTGATCAACACTTGCAAGATATTTCAAGGGGAAGGCAAATGTCTGAAACGTCAAAGAAGGTTGTTTATAGCGTGTGCAGCATGTGCACAGTGCGCTGTCCCATCGAAATTGAGGTGGAGAACGGTGCGGTGAAGCACATTTGGGGTAACCCGCATGTGCTTGGTGGTCGTTTCTTGTGCCCGCGCGGCGCTGCGGGCAAAGTTTTCGAGAATGACTCCGAAAGACTTCAGGGGCCAATGATACGATCCGGTGAGCGTGGATCCGGTGAATGGAGAAAAGCCACTTGGGACGAAGCTTTAGACTATGTAGCGGAAAGACTCAAAAAAGTCATAGAAACTTATGGCCCGGAAAGCGTTATCCTGGGCGACCGAGGCGGGGCTTTCACGGACCTTCAGAAAGCCTTTATCAAGGCATTAGGATCACCCAATTATTTCAATCATCACGGATCCTGCTCCAACAGCGTTCATAATGCCCACAACGGCTTGACCGGCCAACGGCGGAATACCGTTTCGTACGATTGGAAAAACTGCAAATATGCAGTTCTATATGGGAGAAACATTTTAGAATCCATTGGCACCAAAGAAGCTAAGGATTTTATAGACGCTCTTGAAAACGGTATGAAGTTTACGTACTTTGACATAAGGTGGAATTATACCGCGGCCAAGGCAGACAGATTTCATATAATAAAACCAGGATCAGACTATGCAGTGAACCTTGGCATAATTCACACATTGATCAGTGAGAAGCTGTACGACGCTGAGTTTGTAAATCGCTGGGTAGTCGGGTTTGATGAACTTGCTAAATTTATCTCTCCGTATACTCCTGAATGGGCAGAGAAAGAAAGCGGCGTGCCGGCTCGGGAGATAGTCGCCATAGCTCACGAGATGGCCGAAGTTAAACCAGCGGTTATACTTTACGCGGGTTGGATGACAGCATGGACTGAGGATGATTATTATTTTCGAAGATCGATATACATGATTTACGCCCTTCTTGGAGGTTATGAAGCAAAGGGCGGTCTGTTGTTCAATAAAAACGAGGTTGACGCAGGCTACAAGCCACTGAAAAAATTTGTGGATCTCGTGCCCAAGGTCGACAAAAAGAGATTCGATGGAGTTGGATGGAAATACAAACATTTGTCGGCCGACTATGGGCTCGCCCAGATGGTTCCGCATGCCGTATTGAACGAAGATCCTTACCCTGTTAAGGCATTTATAAACTACAGGTTTGACCCACTATCGGCCTTCCCTGATCCTGAAAAGTTTAAAGAAGGTCTCAGAAAACTCGATCTGTTAGTGACGATAGATGTTAACTATAGCCACACAGGATGGGTATCCGATGTAATTCTGCCGGAGGCTACGTATCTTGAAAGAACTGATTCCGTGATCGTCAAGTCTGGACCAAAACCTTCCCTTTGGATGAGAAGAAAGGCTGTTGAACCAAAATTTGACGCAAAACCAAAATGGTGGATACTGAAACAGCTTGCCGACCGCCTCGGTATCGGCCAATATTTCCCGTACAATTCTGTAGAAGACATTATAGCGTTCCAATTACAGGACATGGGACTTAAACTCGAAGACTTTAATAGTAAAGGTACCGTTTCTCTTGCTAAAGACCAAATTATGTGGGATCGAAAGGATGGGTTGAAATTCAAGACGCCTTCCAAGAAAATCGAATTTGTAAGTAGCATGCTTGAAGAAAATGGAATCCCATCATTCCCTCCCTACGAAAGTTCTAAGGAACCCCCGGACGGATTCTTCAGGTTGACCACAGGAAAAACCGCTGTTCATACTCAGGGCACTACTCTGAACAATCCCTATTTAAACGAAATTCAACCTGAAAATTCTTTATGGATCAACACGGCGGAAGCCGACAAAATGGGGATTAAATCAGGCGATACAGTTGAAATATCCGCTGATGGAGTGGCCCAGACCATAAAAGCGTATGTGACTGATTTTATTCACCCGACAGCGGTATACACATTGCACGGATATGGACGGGAGATCCCTCTCCAATCAAGGGCTTTCAAAAAGGGCATGCGTGACAACACCCTTATGAAAGGTCTCCTAACCGTAGCGGTAGGAGGGAATTGTCCCATAACAGACTGCTTCGTTAAAATTCGTAAGCTTTCGTGATCCAACATTGTGAGGAGTTCAAGCAATGAGCGAGTACTATATATATCAGGACCAAAAAAGATGCATCGGTTGCCGGGCATGCGAGGTACATTGCAAAACAAAGAATGATGTCCCCGTGGGAGCAAGCTTTTGTAAGATCATTCCGGTGGGACCAAAAGTTCAGGATGGTATACCGCGAATAAAATTTATATTTATGCCGTGTTTTCATTGTGAGACCCCGTGGTGCGTTTCAGCTTGTCCTACCGGGGCAATGCAAAGAAGAACGGAGGACGGCATTGTATCAGTCGATAAATCACTTTGCATAGGGTGCAAGGCCTGCATTACCGCATGTCCATGGGGGTCGCCTCAGTGGAACAAAGAAACTGGAAGGGTTTTCAAGTGCGATTATTGCAAAGACCGTATCGACGAAGGACTTGAACCGGCCTGCGTAACTGGTTGCACCACTGCGGCTCTTAAATGGGTTTCTCCTTCCGAATCTTCTTCTTTGAAACGGGAAAAATTTGCAAAAAAAATTACACAGGGAGCTCCAACTTCTTAAACGAACTAAACTTTGATGTCGGAGTTTAACATGGGCAAGAACCTTTTATTTCCTCCTGGACCTGGAGCGGATCCATTACACATTGTATATGAAGAGGACGGATTGAAACGAGAATCATCCGCTCCTTGCCAGTTGAATTGTCCTGCGGGTATAGACATCCCGTCATATATAGCGCTTATCGGTAGGGGAGAATATGACAAGGCAATAGCGATTATTAGAAACGATAATCCATTTCCATGGGTATGTGGCCTGATTTGCCCAAACCCTTGTGAACAATGGTGCCAACGCCGCTATTTGGACAAAGCCCTATGTATCAAAGATCTGAAGGGTTTGGCGGCCCGCATGGTCATGGAAAAGGGCACAGGTTACCTGATTCCGGAACCGAAGGAGCGATATTCCGAAAAAGTCGCCGTTATCGGTTCTGGTCCCGCTGGTTTGACGGCGGCTTATTTTTTGGCCTGGCAAGGATATCGTGTAACAGTATTTGAAGCAATGCCTGAACCCGGCGGTCTGATGATTGCCGGTATTCCTGAATTTCGGCTTCCACGTGATTTTGTGCGTCGAGAGATCCAGGCGATCAGAGACATGGGAGTAGAAATTGTAGTAAATACCCCTATAGGCGACGAGGTGTCCCTCGATGAACTGAGAAACCAGGGATACAAAGCCTTTTTTCTCGGTATAGGGGCATGGGAGGGTTTGAGACTAGGTATTGAGGGTGAAAATGATTATCCTCAGGTCATTAGCGCTCTGGAATTTCTCAAGGACGTCTCCTTTGGTAAGAAAATAAAACCGGCCAATAGTGTGGCAATAGTAGGTGGTGGAAACGCCGCGATAGACGCGGCTCGTACGTGTGTGCGTCTTGGGTCCCAGTCGGTCAGCATTGTCTACAGACGAACGAGGTCTGAAATGCCGGCCCATTTTGAGGAAATCATACAGATGGCTGAAGAAGGGATCCATGTTCACCAGCTAACCATACCCTCCAAGATACTGGGCAGTTATGGCAAAATTGATTTCCTGGAATGCCTCATGGCCACACTTGGCGAGCCCGATGAATCTGGGCGTAGACGCCCCACTGCAGTAAGTGGTTCAGAATATAAAATGCCGGTTGGCGCCGTAATAGGGGCCATTGGACAAAAACCTGCCATTAGACGATACCCTGGATTCGGTTACCTGGATCTGACAAGAAGAGAGACAATTAGGGTTCGTTCTCACAACCAGCAAACTAATGTGCCGGATGTGTTTGCAGGCGGTGACGCTGTGACAGGACCCGCTACCGTTGTGGAGGCCATTGGAGGTGGCAAACGAGCAGCCTTTGCTATTCACGCGTTTCTCAGGGACCTGAAAATGCCTGAAATAGTTCCCCCTCGCCCGCGAACCATGATCCCACCTATTGTTCTCGATTACCATAAGAAATCGTTTATTCAAAGGCAGGAAATTCCGCTGATCGATCTTGACAGACGCATGCATTCTTTTGATCGCGTTGAACTGGGGCTCGATGAAATAGCCGGTAGAGAAGAAGCTAAGCGCTGCATGCGTTGTGATATCTGCGAGCGATGCGGAAAATGTGTGGAAGTTTGTCGTGATCGCTTGGGCGTCTCTGCGATCCGATTCTTTCACTCGGGGGAGAGTTCACTAATCTTAAAGGACTACGTGCATGGTTTACCAAAATGCATAGGATGCGGTTCATGTGTAAATATATGCCCCACAGGAGCTTTACAGCTCGAGGATCGTGATGGCGAGAGGGTATTACTGATGAGCGGAACAGTGATCAACAGGATTAAGCTGGAAACTTGTGAAGGCTGCGGCGCTCAATATGTCACAAAGGTTATGGTGCGCCATGTTGAAAAGCTAATAGAAGCTCCTGAAGAAGCATTTGAACAGAAATTATGCCAGGATTGTAAACGGATATCCAAAGCATTTAAGATGGTTGGGGAAACTCCAGATTTTTCAGTTCAGAGGATTCAGTAAGTATCAGAAGAGCAACTATTGAAAAAACCTAGCCTAGCTCCGGACATCAAGGCTTTTTCCGCTGATTCGGAGTTACCTGGATAGGTTTATTATATCCCCAAAGCAGAGCCAAGCTTGGCCTTTAGTGGCCTTTGAGCTTGGCTCTACTTTTTCCATTGGGAAAAACTATTGAAGGCTGCGACAATAAGCCGATTATCAAATCAATACCACTGGTTTTTAAATTTTTGCGCCAAATTCCCGCAAGATTTATTCATCAATGGGGTATTAATTTCTAGGACGCTGAGGCCAAACCTAAACTGTCGCGAGACGCCGCTCTCAATCTGAGCATCGTTGGGAAGCGGATTTGGGATATGGGAGAACATGGCCAATGATTAGCAACTGTTTAAATCTGGAACTGAACAATGTCCATAAAAAGAAATAAAAAAAGATTTGTATACATCATTTTTTTTATCAGCCTGATCCTTCTGGCTGCAGGGATTTATGTGTACAAAGGCAATTTGTCGGGTAAACCCCGAGTCAATTACAAAACATCAAAAGTCCTTAAACGTGATCTCGGAGCTACAGTTCAGGCTACAGGAATCGTGAAACCCATGGTAGGGGCGGACGTCAAGGTAGGGGCTCGAACGCCGGGAAAAGTGGTTGAATTGCCTATCAATGTTGGTGATAAGGTCGACCAAGGCCAAGTAATTGCGAGAATTGAGCAGGACGACTTGATTGCCAAGGTCAAGTTGCAAGAGGCGATTCTCGCCGAAGCAAGAGCTGAGGAAAGTCGCTTGAGCAAAGATTATGAACGCGACAAACAACTTCAGGCCGGTCACTCGATTTCCGATCAGAAATTCGACCTGACTGAAGGGCTTTACGAAATGGCCAAAGCCAGGATTTTAAAGGCGCAAGCTGAACTTGATTTCTCAAAAGCCCAGCTTTCGTACGCAACGATTACCGCCCCGATCAAGGGTACCGTGGCGTCAGTAAACACTATACAGGGGGAGACAGTTACAACCGGACTCAATGCCCCCACTTTTATAAGGATCATTGACCTTGATCGGCTTGAAGTGCTGGCGTATGTGGACGAAAACGATATTGGCAAGGTGCGCCTTAATCAGGGCGCTATCTTCACGGTGGCCGCTCATCCAGCGACTGAATTCAACGGCAAGGTTACATCCATTTATCCCTCCGCCACCATCCAGGATAACGTCGTTTACTACATCACATCGATAAGCGTGGATAATAGTGAACGCAAATTAATGCCGGACATGACAGCCAACGTCTTGATATTCATGGACCAAAGAAAAGGCGTTGTTACCGTGCCTAACAAAGCCGTGCACCGTGAGGGGCAAAGAAAATTCGTAACAGTGCTGGAGAAAGGCTCCCCGGAAAGACGATACGTCGATGTTGGATGGAAGGACCAGTCCTACACCGAAATACTAGACGGCCTACGAGAAGGTGACTTGGTGGTTGTTGGGGACTTGCCCGCCAGGTAACCCGAATGGAGTTAGAATATGATAGAGGTAAGCCATATCTCGAAGACTTTTCAAAAGGACACAGTGGAAGTCCAAGTTCTCCGGGACATTTCCTTGACCATTCAGGAAGGAGAATTTGTTTCGATCATGGCCCCATCAGGGATGGGAAAGAGTACTCTGTTAAACATACTTGGGTGCCTGGATAAATCCACAGAAGGAACTTACGTTCTTGACGGCGTGCCGGTTCACGATATGGACGACGATGAACTTTCCAGAATCAGGAACGAGAAAATCGGGTTTGTTTTTCAGTCCTTTCACCTTCTTCCCAGAATGACCGCATGGGAAAATGTAACATTGCCACTCGTGTACAGCGACACTAACTCAAACATGAAAGCACGAGCCGTTCAAGTTCTTGAGTCGATGGGTCTCGCGGATCGCGTGGATCACTTGCCACGCGAGTTGTCCGGTGGCCAGCAACAACGAGTGGCAATAGCTCGAGCCCTAATCAACAACCCCCGCATAATCCTCGCTGACGAGCCCACAGGAAATCTCGATTCAAGCTCCGGAGAGGAAGTGGTCAGGATATTCCGTCAACTCCACGCAGGCGGTGTCACACTCGTTGTTGTAACTCACGATATGGATGTAGCCCTGCAAGCCGACAGGATAATCCAGATGAAAGACGGAAGAATTGCTAGCGATGTAGCCAGGGCTCGACAGTTGGAGGAGGTTGCGACATGAGACTACTACGCATGAGCAAACAGGCCATTAGGGCTATGGCGGAAAACAAGACTCGGACTTTCCTAATGATGCTGGGGGTGATAATAGGCGTTGCGACTTTAACCGTAATCACATCGGCTGTACTCGGCGCACGAGCTGAGGTCATGGGCAAAGTTGAAAAATGGGGGATAGATCAGATCAGTGTCATGGCAGGGGCAGGCAGGAAACCTGGTGTTCCGCAAACGATTCCCACAACCTTGAGGATAGAAGACGCCCAGGCAATGTTATCGGAAATTGAAAACATCAAGGATGTCAGCCCACAGATCAACCGCCGGGATTTCCCCGTGAAGTACGCTGGCAATAGTACCTACGGGGTGCTTATAGCAGCCAATCCGAATTGGAGTTCCGTCTGGAACACGAGGCCCGAAACGGGTCGGTTCCTTTCTGAAGAAGACACAGGTAGACTCGCCCGAGTGGCGGTAATAGGAAAAACAGTTCAAAAAGATTTGTTTGAAGACGAAGACCCTGTAGGAAAACAAATCCTGGTCGGAAACAACCCCTTCGAAGTCATTGGGGTCCTTGAGGCGAGAGGAACGTCGCCCACCGGGCTCGATTTGGACACGCGCGTCGTAATTCCCCTCTCAACCGGGCAAAAAAGGGTGTTTAACCAGGATTACCTGTTCATGATTAAAACTGTTTTGCACGATTCATCCACGATGGGCCATACAGTTGACGATGTTCGAGCGCTTCTTCGAGAACGACATAATCTTCAACCTGGAGTTGAGGACGACTTCACGATTGTTACACCAACTCAGGTTATGGCTATCGCTTCTAAGCTTTCAACCATTTTCAGCGTTTTCCTTATACTGATTACGGGAATATCCCTAACAGTTGGAGGAATAGTAATCGCAAATATCATGTTCATAGCCGTTAATGAGAGAAGAGAAGAGATTGGAATTCGAAGAGCGGTCGGCGCCAGGAAAGTAGATATTCTCGTCCAGTTTCTGATGGAAGCCGTCAGTGTAGCCACTACAGGGGGGTTCATAGGAATCATTGTGGGTCTCATTGGGCTCAAAGCATTGGCAGGCTTTATCAAGTTGCCAACCGCACTGATGTGGGAATCGATCGTTCTCGCTTTATTCAGCGCAATCATCGTTGGACTCTTAGCCGGAATTCAACCGGCAAAAAAAGCGGCAAGCCTGAACCCGATTGAAGCCCTCAGGTAAAATCGAATGCGTCCCAGGCTCTTTCGTGGATTCCGGATCGCCATAAAGTCCCTCATGGGTCATCCTTTGAGGGTAGCGCTGGCAGTGTTGTCGATCTCGATTGGTGTGGCCTCGGTCATTGTGATGGTTGGAATCGGGAGAGGAGCGGAAGAGGAGGTCCGTAGAAAGATTGAAGGCATGGGCGTTAATCTGATAGTTGTCAGCGCCGGGCCCTCCAGAGCAGTCAAAGGGAACGTGGGACAACTCGGAATTATGACTACATTGACGATCAAGGACGCCATGGCGATTGCTGAAGAATGCCCATTGGTGAAACGAGTGGCCCCTGTTTATTCAAAAAAACTGTCGATCAAATTCGAGAATATGAGCTACAGCGCCAAGGTTGTCGGTACCTTGCCTTCAATCCAGGAAATTCGAAACATTGGCGTTCAGTCAGGCAAGTTCTTCGACGAAGACGAAAACAAACTCATGGCGCCCGTCGCCGTCCTGGGTCCTACGGTAGCCAACGCTCTTTTTGCCGGTCGTGACCCGATTGGTGAATCAATCAGAATCGGAAAAGTCCTCATAAAAGTGATAGGCATAACCACTCCAAAAGGCGCTGTTTCTGGAGAAGATGAGGATGACCAGATTCTCGTTCCTTTACGAACGGTAATGAACAAGATAATGAATGTCACTTATTTGAGCAATATTTTTGTCGAGGCTGGTGAATTTGGCCTCATCCACGAGACCCAGGCGGAAATCCGGTCACTCCTTAGAGAACGCCATCGCTTGCGTGAAGGCAAGGATAACGATTTCACGATTCAGAATCAGGCTGATGTGATTGAGGCTCAAAGTTCCGTTGTAAAAACATTCAGTCTTTTGGTCGGAAGTATTGCGGTCATATCTTTGATAATCGGTGGCGTCGGCATATTGGGTGTCATGCTTCTCTCCATAAAGGAGCGAGTGAGCGAAATTGGGATCCGTCGTGCGGTGGGCGCAAGACGTAGAGATATTCTCGTTCAGTTCCTGGTTGAATCAGCGTTCCTCGGTGTGGTCGGAGGCATTATAGGTCTTTTTCTAGGTGTGGGAGGATCGGTTGGAGTCAAGTATTTCTCGGGCATGCCCGTGATCCTGGATCCTGATTACGCTGTTCTATCAATTGTTTTTTCTATTGCTACGGGGCTCATCTTCGGCATTTACCCGTCTTGGAAAGCCGCCCGGCTCGACCCCATCCAAGCTTTGAACACCAAAGCCTGAGTTTTTTCCCAGACACATTGATCGTGAGCCTAAAAAGCGTCAAGCAGCGCAGCGTAAAGGGTTCTCTCGGCACATTCCGATCAGCCGTCATTGCAAAGGGAAAATCGACGTTAATTGTTGTCAAGAATGGTGGCGCAATGATAAGGAATAGAAAGTCCGTATTCAGGCGCCGGAGTCCAACAGACGCCGGAGCATTCTCCAGGTTTATTCCCTATTGGACATAGCGCCCACCAAGCGAAATATTCATCAAAGCGCCGTGGAATGACACAAATGAATACTAAGGCCAAAGATACTGAGGGAAGTGAAAACAGAGGCGTTTCAGGTTGCGACCTTAAATCTGTCCTGTCAAAAATTAAGTTACCTCTCGAGATCCGGATTCATGGCCGTGGCGGTCAGGGCGGGGTAACTTGCGCCAAGCTTTGCGCATTGGTTTATTCACGTTTGGGCCTTTTCGCCCAGACTTTTGGAGATTACGGAATGGAACGGGCGGGCGCGCCCATTCGCGCCTACACGCGAATTGACGGTAATCCCATCAAAAACCGCAACAAGATATATACGCCTGGCCATTTGCTGATCCTTGATCCTTCATTATTGGAGTCAGGAGCTTTGGTGGGGGCTCCACACGGATCTATGGTTCTGCTCAACACTCCTGACAGGCTGTCTTCGTTCCACGGTTTCTGTGAAGAGTTTCGTTTTGCGATTGTTAACGCTACTCAGATCGCCCGTAAACATGGAATTGGCGCCAGCTCAGTGGTCATAGTGAATACCGCCTTTGTAGGCGCATACGCCCGTGTCGTGAGCCTACCTATAGAGATGGTCAGAGAAACGTATTCGTCACTTGGTTTACTCAACGATTTCGCCGCAGCCCAGGAAGCTTATGACGCTGTTAACATAAGAGAAGCGATCACCCCAGTCCGCTTTCCTGACGAGGCGCCTGACTCAGTCCCTGGATCACCGGTGGAAGTCATACCTCTAACGGAACTTACTCAGGACATGCCTACACCATTGAAAACAGGTTCATGGAGAACGCAGGCTCCAAAGTATGTAACTCTTACACCCCCATGCAACTACGCCTGTCCAGCCGGAAATGATGTTGTAGGATTTATTCAGAAATTTCATAACTTCGGATTGGAGGCTTCCTCAGAAATTCTGCTTGCCACTCAGCCTTTGCCTTCGGTCTGCGGAAGAGTTTGCCCCGCTCCATGCATGGAATCGTGCAACCGCGCTCTATATGACGGAGCTGTCAACATAAGAGGTTTGGAACGATGGATTGGGGATCATGCGTCGAATTACCCCATCCCAGTAAAAGCGTCCGCTAACCCTAAAACAGTCGCTATTATCGGAGGTGGGCCAGCAGGAATTTCCGCCGCTTATTTCCTGGCACGGGCCGGACATAAAGTCGATATCCTAGATAATCAGGCTAAACTCGGTGGAGTATTGCGCAACGGTATCCCAGCGTATCGCCTCCCTGAGGACGTTTTGGATAGGGATTTGGAGCGTTTGGAGGCGTTAGGCGTCAGTCACAGGCCTCATGAGTTGATTACGCCACTTCGATTAAAGCAAATCGCTCTCGAATACCACGCCGTGATTGTTGCTACAGGCCAGGCTGAATCAATAATTCCAAGGCTCGCTGGAGTCGATCTGCCTGGAGTTGAGCAGGGACTCACATTTCTCAATCGGGTTAAATCGAAAGGTCGGGAAAACATCCGGGGAACGGTCGCAGTTATAGGTGGCGGAAACACGGCGTTGGACTGCGCTGGAACGACTCTCCGTTGTGGCGCGGATAAGGTTGTCATCGTGTACCGCCGGGGGCAGACTGAGATGCCGGCCATAAAAGAAGAGATAAGAGATATTTTAGTTGAGGGAGTTGAACTGGTTCTCTGTCGTCAACCGGTTAGAATTATTGGCGACAAGGCTGTCACAGGGTTGGAAGTAGCGGAAGTGGAGCTTGGAGATCCTGATGAAAGTGGGCGCAAGCGTCCACTGGTCACTAATAACCTGAGTGTGATTTCTTGCGATCACGTGTTGATTGCTGTTGGCCAAACAGCGAACCGTGGAATCCTGCCGTCCGATTGGGTAGTCACAAAACAGCGAGTTTATGCCGGCGAAGAACCAACTAATGTCTGGCTGGCAGGTGATTTCTCAGCCGCAGAGGGAACAGTCGCTCATGCGATAGGCAGTGGAAGAAAAATCGCCATGGATGTAATGAATTGCCTTTCTGATTCTACTGAATCATGTGTCGGCAATTCCTCATCAATCCCAGAATTGGTTTCCGCCGACAACATAAATTTATTCTGTTTTCCCCGCAGGGAAATTCTTGAAGACATACATCTCGATGTTTCTACAAGGACTCATAGTTTTGAGGAAGTTAACCTGGGTATCTTGAGTGGAGAAGAATCTCGGCGTTGCCTCTCATGCGGCAATTGCGCCCACTGTGACGCTTGTCTCATATATTGTCCCGAAGGAATCATCACTCGCTCGGGACAGGATTATTTGATTAACCTCGATTATTGTAAAGGTTGCGGAATCTGCGTCTACGAATGTCCACGGCATGCCATGGAAATGAGCCTCAAGTCATAAAGGAGAATATCTTGAAGGACATGCAGATGATTACGGGTAATCACGCCGCTGCTACCGCTGCTGTGCTTGCAGGTCGGGCTAACCGTTCAGGACGTGGTTTCTGTAGTGGAGTGTATCCGATTACCCCCTCGACCGAGTGCATGGAATTCCTGTGTCTGCAAGATATAGAAAAAGGCCATGTAGTCAAGGTAGAAAGCGAACATAGCGCCATGGCGGTCTGCATCGGGGCATCGGTCAGCGGCGCACGATCATTTACCACCACCGCTGGAAATGGTTTGATATATATGGCTGAAAACGTCATGGTTGCCGCTTTCTTGCGTCTTCCTGTGGTCATGGTTGTCGGCAACCGGGCGGTAGGCCCTCCCTGGAATATTTGGACGGATCACAGTGACTCGCTCGCTCTCCGGGATTCAGGGTGGATACAGATTTACTGCGGGAACAATCAAGAGGTTTTTGACGCTGTTTTGATAGCTTTTCGCATTGCTGAGGACCATCGGGTTCTTATGCCTGTCATGGTCTGTCAGGAGGGTTTTGTTCTTTCACACACAATGGCGCTCACTGAAATAGCGGATCAGACCCAGGTTGATCAATTCCTACCCCAACTGAATCTTCCACATCGTCTGGCCCAAACACCCCGAGTAGTAGGCAGTTTCACTAGTTCCCGGATGATTGAAGCCCATCGCGAGCAGCATCACAATGCGATGCGGATGGCATGGGATGTGTATACGGAAGCCCAGACAGATTTCGAAAAAACCTTTGATCGTCGGCCTCCTGACCCGGTAGTGACTTATCGGACAGAAGACGCCGAGTTGGTCCTGGTCTCTATGGGAACCATCGCTGAAACAGTTAACAGAGTGGTTGATAATCTTCGGGATCGAGGCCTTAGAATTGGTTCTGTCAGGGTCACCATGTTCAGGCCATTTCCATTTGACGCCTTGAAAAAGGCTTTTACCGGAATATCACGAATTGCGGTGATTGATCGTGACATTAGTCTGGGTTTCGGTGGCGTGTTGTGGGGGGAGGTTCGATCTCTCGCCCAACCGGGAATGGTAGTTCAAAACTACGTCAGCGGACTGGGAGGTGGCGATGTTCGACCGGAGCATGTTGAACAAATGGTAAAAGACGCTCTGGAACGAAAAACCACCGGCCCGTCAATTTTTGTTGGAGTAGGCGAATGAACAGACCAGAATCATATCAGAACAGTCATCTCCTTAGACCTGGAAACACGAACTGCGGTGGATGCGGGATGTCCATAGCTTTTCAAATGTTCAAACGATCTATCGGAGACACTCCTGTTCAATTGGTGTTACCAGCGTGTTGCGCTGCTGTTGCGGCTGGGGGCTTTCCTTTCAGCGCCTATGGGGCGCCTGTCCTGTTGTCAACCTTTGCCTCAGCGGCCTCCACAGCCACAGGAATGGCTCAAGTAGCCAGATTGAATAGCGAAGATATCCGAGTGGTTTGCTGGGCAGGGGATGGAGGAACGTATGATATAGGCATGGCATCGCTATCCGGAGCCGCAGAGCGTAACGAGGATATCCTGTTTATTTGCTACGACAACGAGATTTACGGAAACACGGGAGGTCAGAGATCTTCAGCCACTCCGGCCGGCGCAGGCGCTACAAACATCTTAAAAGGCAAAATCGAGCCTAAGAAAGATATCATGAGCATTATTGCCGCTCACGGAATACCTTACGCCGCTACTGTTTCACTAGCCGATCCAGATGACGCCAGGAGAAAATTCCAAAGGTCTATAAAAGAAAAGGGGTTTCGTTTCCTTCTGATTCTTTCTCCTTGTCCGACAGGCTGGAAATCGGATCCCTCAATGACAATTGAGCTAGTCCGTCTGGCCGTGAGATCAGGATTGTTCCCGGTTCTGGAAGTGGAAAACGGTAGCCGTTGGACAATTAATGTAGAACCAGATTTTTCCAAAGATGATCTAGCTAGATATGTATCGTTGCAGAGGCGCTTCAAGAAATCGGAAATAAAACCGGACGAAATGGGCGCAGAGATAGACCTTAAATGGAAAACTGTGAGAATGCTGGCAGGATGTAACACAGGCGTTTGATATTATTCCGCAACATTATGGCTAGAATCCGAATGGTTCATTACGGCTACATAAAATAGCCTATCACATATCGTAAGCCAACACCGGTGATCACAACAGCCAGCGCCGGCCTGATGATAGCGGCGGGCACGTATTTCTGAACAGAAGCCCCTAGATACATCCCAACAAATCCTCCTATTCCAAAAAGAGACCCTAAGAACCAGTCGGGCCGAACCGGTTCGCCTGCTTGGGCAAAGAGCGGCCCTATAAATTCGAAGAAAAACACTCCACCTATCGAGGTGACACAAGTACCCATAAGTGTGGCGCCGGCGATGGTATGGATAGGGAGATGAAAGAACGCGACAATAAAAGGCGCTATTATAGCTCCTCCGCCAATGCCGTACACCCCACCAACAAGGCCTACAACTAGAGACATTATGAAAAGACCTGTCGTGTGGAAACTGAATCGCTCACCAAAGAACTCGTATTCTGTTCTTGTAAGAGACCAACTAATGGTTTGGACCGAGGGTCCGGTTGAATCCTGGCCTTCAGCATTTTTTCCGGTGGCTTGCCGCATTTTTGTTTCCGCCTTAGTGGCTGCGGTTGTCCCGCCTCTCTGGGCGATCACCTGGTAGAGCATACGACCGCCTATGTATAAAAGCACTAAACCAACGAACAGTTTGAAAGGTCGCGGATCGGGTAGGTAAATTATCCTTATGATTCCCCCAAGGAATAGTCCTGGAAACGTCCCTACAATAATGTTCCATGCCAGTGGCCAATTCATGCGCCCTTCGCGGAAGTACTTGTAAACAGCGCTTGGAATGCCGACTACGTTGAAGACAAGGTTTGTAGGCGTAACAGCGGGGCTGGTAAAACCCAACACGCTGACCTGAAACGGCAATATTAAAAAAGCTCCTGATATACCTCCCATGGAGGTGAAAAAGGAAATTGCAAAACCCACTAGAGGTGGGATCCAAATTGCGGTTTCAACTCCTGATACAGGGAAAATCATTTTTGGCCTCCGGCTCTGGGGGCATTTGGAATGGAGCCAAATTAACGGGCATGAAACACGTTTTTAATTAAACTCGTGCCACTATAATAAAAACGATTACAGAGTATTGTCAAGCATTTTTATTGATTGCTCTTGTTGGCTGAAAATTATTAGATCTGGTAGTATTCTCAACTTATAATATGAATTATTTATGGCCAGGACGCCGAGGATAAAAATCATGCCTGAAGATACAGGCAATAGCCACCAGTCGTCAGATGCAACAGGAATGCGGGGCACTTCTGATCTGTTAAACCCTGCTCGTATTTACGCAGCACCCACGGAAACCAGGTATCTGGACCCAACTCAGTTGGTCAGACTGGAACAGGAATTTCGCGCTTGGGCTGCGGCTCCATCTCGAGCGGACTTACAAGCGTCCAGGAAACGTATTCTGATAGTGTTCCTTCTAATTCGTTATACCGGCGCCAGGCTTAGTGAAGTCTTGAGCGTTGATCTCCGCAAACACATTGACGCTGAAAAACTTGTAGTGCGTTTTGCGAATGTTAAACTTGAAAATTTCCCTGAGCGCGAGGTTCAAATCGCATCGGGATTGATTTGCGAGATCCAAGCTGCTTTGGATGATCTGGATTTTACCCGTGAAGTTGGTTCTCTGTTGAAAGTTGACGCCGGGCATGTACGACGTAAGTTTTATGAACGGGCTGTGGCTTGTGGTTTTGCTAAGGACCTTGGGGCGCCTAACGCCATTCGCAGGGCTCGGGCGGTTGAATTAATGCGAGACAACATGCCGTTGCCCGTGGTGCAAAGGATCCTGGGGCACTCCACACCTAACCTTACGGCATCCTTTGTTAGCTTTTCGGACGAAGACATCCATCAGGTTGCAAGACATTTCGTTGAAAGGGAAAGTGGGCGAAAAACAAGCGCTCGAAATACTTTTTTTGGCAAAATCGGCTTTGTGCGAAGAGGAGACATCCAGTCCCAGGTGGAACTCGTTACCGTAACTGGAAACGTGGTGACCACCGTCATAACCAACAATAGTCTAAATAGAATGGGGCTTAAGCCCGGTTCGTTGATTACGGCCGAGGTCAAAGCTCCCTGGGTCATATTAGAAAAAGACATCAAGGAGCCGTCTTGCTCTGCGGAGAATATATTTCATGGCGCAGTGTCGCAAATCGTTCGAGGCAAACTCACCACTGAATTTATTGTTCGCCTCCAGGACGGAACCGAGGTGTGTTCGCTGGTAACAGATAAAAGCCGTCGTAAACTCGATGTCAAACAAGGGGATGATGTCTGGGCAATGTTCAATAGTTTTGCCGTAATCTTGCATGTGCCATGACACTGTGGCAAGCAGAAATAGCAGTTGAATACTAAGTAGTTATAGTGTTTTACTGCAAATGATAGGGTTATTTCAGAAGATTAAAGACCATTGTGGTGGGTGGCGCATAACCAAAAATCACTTGATCGCTTTTTAGATGTTAAATAACGCTTATTTTTTGTGAGTCATATTTCCTAAAATTTCTTTTAGGATCAGTGTTTCAGGCGAGTTCAACGAGAAACAGATTTTCCTTGGGCAAATGAATCACAATTTTCTGACCTGCGACGATGTTTAGACCGGTCGATGCGCTGCGATGCATAACCAGTTTTACTTTTTCTGGTCGATGCCCGCATGCTATGATGACTTGCAAGGATGCTCCCGTTTCAAAAATCTCCATGACGGTTCCCTCTATGACGTTGGGAGTGTTAGACATGAACTCCCCTGGCGTCTGAACCAAAACATCTTCAGACCTTATCCCTATCATGAAGTCGTCATTCTTTTTAACCGCCAATTTGCGCCAATGAGTTGATAGGGTTAGAGTATCCCCTAGTTCTTCACACCGCACGAACAAGGAATCGTCGTTAATCCGGTCAACCCTCCCGTGGAAAAGATTGCCAACCCCAAGAAACCTGGCGACATCTTCATTGTGAGGGTATCTGTAGACGTCTCTTTTTTCCCCTTGCTGACGAAGCTTGCCATCTATAATAACGCTTATGACATCACCGAGGAAAAAAGCTTCTTCCAGATCATGAGTAACCATCAATATGGCAAGTTCGTATCTCTTTTGTAGGTCCTTGAGAAGATACCACAATTCTGTTTTGAGGCTTTCGTGGAGAGCCGAAAGCGGTTCGTCCAAAACCAAGTAATTACAGCCGGATGCAACAGCCCTGGCGAGAGCCGTCCTTTGACGTTCTCCACCGCTCAGGTTTTTTACGGAACGATCTAAAATGTTCCCGATGCTCAAGGAATCAATCAGCTCTCTAACGATTCCGTTTTCAAAGTTTTGTTTTCCGCCTCTAATTCTGATTGGATAAAGGATATTCTGTCTGACGGTCATGTGTGGGAACAAGGCCAAATCTTGCGGTACATAGGAAAGCCCTCGTTGTTCCATCGGAAGGCAAGTGATGTCTTCACCTTCCAAAATAACCTTCCCCGTCTGTGGATTTCTCAACCCTATGACGGATTCCATAAGGAGTGTCTTGCCGCTGCCGGTGGGTCCGAGTATCACGTGGCACGATGATGGGAGAACCTTGAGGGAGACCTGGCTCAAAACAAAGGTTCCCGCTCTTACCGAGAGATCTGTAACCTCAAGCATACGAAGCGCCTCTGGAGAGCAAACGGACGATATAGAGAATGCTCAGCCCAATTGACACCAGTATGAGGATCAGGATCACGGTCCCCTCGATCTCTGCGCTGGAGAGTCTCATGAATATTGCAATTGGAAGAGTCTCGGTTTTCATCGCCATAGACCCGGCGATGGTAATTGTCGCTCCGAACTCACCCAGCGCCTTTGCCCATGACAGGATAGACGCTGCTATGATTCCTCGCCTGCTCAAGGGAAGGGTTATAGTGAGAAAGGCTTTACCCGGCGAGGCTCCGAGGGTCCGGGCTACCGCTTCGTACCGGACAGGTATCTCGTCCATCGCTGCCTTTATGAGTCTGGTTGACACACCGCAAATCGTAACAAATTGAGCCAGGACTATTCCGTAGAAGGTGAACACAAACTGAGCCCCGTGATCCTGTATCCACAACCCCAAAGGGTTATTGAAGAAAATCAACAGCATTGCGCCCAGAGCCGCTGGAGAAACGATCATGGGAAGTTCCAGCATTGTGTCAACAGCTCTTTTCCCTGGAAATTCATAACGGGACAGCGCAAACGCTGCAGGAAGAGCAATGAGAACAGAAAATACTGTGCTAATCGTAGCGGCGCCTAAACTCAGGCGAATGGAAAAGAGGGTTCTTGGAGAGAGTATTGTGTCCAGCAGTCTCTCCCCCCTAAAAAAATAGAACAGGGACAGAATAAGAACCGCGTACAAACCGAAAGTAGCGAAAGAGCAAGCGATTGAAATCTTCTTAAAGGTCATTTAGCGATCCAGACTAACTTGGAAAACTGTGTTGTATTATGCGACGGATAGGATCACACATTAACATCAGGAATTACGGTCACAAGCAAGACGGACATAGCTTTCTTTTAAGCTCTCACGATGCTCCCTACCAGAAAGGGGAACAAGCAACCAAGGGGGCATTTGAATGCAGGAGCTGCACCTTGACTTTGGCTCCTCGTGAAAAGCCGTGTTCCACAGGGAGGATAATCATAAGTCCGTCAGCCAAGACCATGGAACGAAGCGCCCCAGAACTCTGGGTTCCTGTCGATTGAGCCATGGTTTGTCCGTCTTCTTCGAACAATGAGCATCGCGCCAAGTGGAGGCGACCTGGCTCAGAAGGCACGTATTCGGCAAGAACTGCTTCTGTCGTAGGCCTGAACAGCCTTGTATGCCCCATCATTTTGAGCAACGCGGGTCTAACGAACTGCTCAAAAGAGGTCATGGCGGATGTAGGGTTGCCCGGCAAACCAAACACGGGTTTATTCCCGATGGTACCAAAGACTAGAGGTTTACCCGGTTTCATGGCAACTTTCCAGAATTTGACGTTGACCCCTACCTGCGAAAGGGAGTCCTTGACTAAGTCGTACTTCCCCACCGACACTCCCCCAGAGGTGAGAATGACGTCAGCCCGCAAGCCTTGGCAGAGCCGTAGTTGCTGATCTTCCCCGTCGTCGGAGCACGTTCCAAGAGAGAGCGGTATTGCTCCGCACTCCATTACCTGTGCCGCAAGGCTGTAGCTGTTTGAACACAACACCTTGCCTTCTGTGAGCGGTTCATCCAAATCCACAAGCTCGTCTCCGGTGGAAAGGATCGCAACAATTGGACGCTGGAAAACATGAACATACGCATGGCCTAATGTGGCGAGCATCCCGATCTCTGGCGGACGCACGACAGTACCTCGGTTTAATACAACCTCACCCGCCTTGACGTCTTCTCCGACATCCCGTATATGCGCTCCTTTGGACGGGGTGGCCAAGATTGTGACGAATTGGTCGTGCAATTCCGTGTTCTCGACCATCACCACCGTGTCAGCTCCAGAAGGAAGGATCCCTCCGGTGGTTATGCGTACCGCCTCACCAGTGCTGACGGTTTCTCTGTAGGGTTTTCCTGCCGGAGCCTCTCCAATCAGCTTTAATCGTGCCGGTGTCTGCGAAGTCGTCCCCACCAAATCCTCATGGCGACATGCATAGCCGTCCATAGCGGAATTCTGACACATGGGCACATTGCGGGCGGATGTCACGTCTTGGGCCAGCACGCGCCCCAACGCTTCGAGGATGTGAATCCTCTCCGTTCCCAGAACGGGGATTTCTTCAAGAATCTGTCTTTGGGCTTCGCCTATGTCGATCATACGTCCTCCTTGATTCCGAGCCTGCGGCCGGCAGCGCCACTCTCGAATCCGGCTCCGGAATGGGCGGGCGAGAGGCAGTCACGCCCGCTCGCTCCGGAGCTTCTCCGTTTCGCCGAATTATTTTTTTATCCATTCCTGGGGAACCACGTACTCTCCACCCACTGGTTTTTTCTCTCCGATCCAGGCTGTCGCCTCATCCGCGCTCATAAAGTAATGGTATTTCATGAATATCTTCTTGCCATCCTCTGACAAGAGAAAGTCAATGAATTTCTGAGCCAACGGACGGTTCGAGGTGTACTTCGATATGGCAATGGGAATGTATCCGATACGGATGACTTGGGATTTGTCAAGCGGGATTGTCTCGATCCGCTCTGGATCCCAATAGTGAAAAACTCTCCAACCAATAACGGCGTCGGCTGCTTTGAGCGAGATTGCTGTAGCGGTCTTCTCACAGCTCTCTGTGTAGTTAATGAGATTCTTTCTGAAAGCCTCCTTCTCTTGGGACGTGAAGAGCGCTTCAACGAGTTCAACGGCATAGGCTCCCACGCACACCCCTTCAGGGTTAGCTATGGCCACTTTGAGATCGGGTCGGGTGAGGTCTTTGAGAGTTTTGACGTTCTTGGGGTTTCCTTTCTGGACATTAATTGCCGGAACGAGATACACGATATTTGTTTCTGTTTCAGGAAAAACCACGTCCTTCTTCTTGGCCACTTCCATGTAATCGGAGGAGCCGGGGAAATAGAGGTCCCCTTTCTTGCCCAACAGCATTTGCGAAAGAACGAACCCCGACCCGCCGAAGATCAAATCAACCTTGACACCCGTTTTTGCTTCAAATGCTTTTGCAGCGTCTTCTGTAGGCGGCTTGCTCGCCGCTCCGGCAAATACCATCAATCTGTCTTCCGCAAGACATTTGGTAAAATATCCTGAAATCCAAATACCCAACAAAAGGTTTACTAAAATGAACACGAAGACTAGTCGTTTCGTTATCATGAGTTCTCCTTTTCTCTTTGAGGCTTTAGCGACCCCCAAAAGCGCCAATATAATATATTCAGGGGGTTGCGAACTCCCAAACTCGAGCATTAGACTAATGCTGATTAGTCATAAGGTGATTATTAACATATATCATTTAGGCTCACAACTACCAAAGAGTCTCATTAGAAATTAGTTGAGTGAGACGGACCAAAAGTTGGCGCTTAACTAAATGAGATTGACTTTTGCGTCTCCACTTAGTAATTTTTGCGATAATTAACGCATAGGGGATGGAGTCCCCCATCAAACCGCCAAACAGGCTGATGACTCCTACCGGGATACAATTCGCGGTGGGCTCTCAGCTATGTAAGTGACCCACCTAATGGTGGGTTTTGTGTTTTTAACTCATTTTTTCAATGTCTCCGCTCATGAGAACACTACGCTCCAAGTGTTTTGGATAAGGCGCCTCATTGCAGAGGAGTGATTGGAATGAACTTCGCGCCCCAGGATCTTGATATGGCAGAAATGAATTTATGTTCCCCGGATACTGATTCTGTTTCCCGATTTGGCGATCTTCTGGATACAGCCGTTCGAAAACTTGCAGACCTGGGCCGTCACTTTTCTTCCGATGAGGGAAAAATCCTATTTTTGAAGGAACGGCTTAATGAAGGACGGTTTCACTTAGCTATTCTGGGCCAGTTTAAACGGGGCAAGAGCACTCTACTCAACGCATTCCTCGGAGAGGCTATATTGCCGACATCTGTAGTGCCGCTCACCGCTATACCGACCTTTGTTGAATATGGCCAGGAGCGTAAGATAACCATACGTTATCAGCACAATAGACCGTCGGATGAATTTTCGAACAAGTCCCTCGACGAAATCAACAAAATCCTTGAGGCGGTCGTCACCGAAGAGGGTAATCCCGAAAATCATCTTGGAGTGCTTCAGGTCGAAATCCTGCATCCTGCTCCAATCCTGAAACATGGTGTTGTGCTCATTGACACTCCTGGAATTGGATCTACCTTTACTCATAACACCCAGGCCACCTTGAATTTCCTTCCTCAGTGCGACGCTGCCCTGTTTGTGGTGTCCGCGGATCCACCATTAACAGAAGTGGAGTCACAGTTTCTTCAGAATGTTTTCCCAAAAGTTTCTCAGCTTTTTTTCATATTTAACAAAATAGATTATTTGAACGATCGGGAAAAGGAAGCGGCAGTAGGCTTTTTCAAGAAGGTTCTAAAACAAAAAATCCCCTCTACCGAGGAGTATCCGATTTTTTGTGTTTCCGCTCGTATGGGGTTGGACTCTAAGATGTCCAATGACCCTAGTTTGTGGGGCCAGAGCGGGATAGATAAAGTTGAGAACCATCTTGTTTGTTTCCTATTGTCTGAAAAAACCAGAACGTTACTTGACGCATTAGCCAAGAAGTCCCTCGACATAATCGCAGCCGCAATTATGAAGCTTCAACTTCAAATCACTTCACTGAAGATGCCGATTGAGGATCTGGAAAAAAGACTTGGTCTGTTTGAGAAGGAACTAAAAAACGCCGAGCGGCTTAAACTGTCGGCACAGGATATGTTGATCGGGGACAGGAAGAGAACGCTTGCTCTATTGGAAGAACACGCTGAAACTCTTCGAAAAGCTTCTGAAGATCATTTGAGCAAAGCCATAGACAGGTCTTTTTCCGAGATGTCCAACGGGACTGTAAACGAGCAGAAAATCCTTGACGTTTTGGGTGAGGAGGTAACCTCTTTCTTCGGGGAATCAGCGGGGAGAGAGTCATCTCTTTTTGCTCGACTCGTAGCTTCGACACTTAGCCCGCATCAAGAGCGAGCTGACGACATTATCACACTCATCCGCAAAGCGGCGGCGGATCTTTTCGAAATTCCTTTTCATGCCCCAGACAGTTCGGAAGCATTTGAGACTAAGCGGCGGCCCTACTGGGTCCAAAGAAAACGAGTCCCGTCGCTGCCTGTTGTTGTGCCCGAAGAGGTCATTGACAAGCTCCTTCCGGCAAAGACAAGAAAAACCAGATTGAAAAAGCGATTAGCGCGACAGATTGAAGCGTTGACTCGGCAGAATGTGGAAAACTTAAGGTGGGCCACACTTCAAAATCTTAATGACGCTTTCCAACGTTTTGCGACTACATTGGACCAACGTTTTGAGGAAACAATTAACGCTACCCATGGAGCTATTCGAGCAGCGTATGTCAAACGAAAGGAACACACCGAATCGATTGATGAAAATCTGCGAAGACTATCAGTAGCTGCCGAATGCCTTGATAAAATCAGATCTGAAATTGCCGCATTGAATACGAAATGAGCGCTTTTTTAGAGAAACGATAAATTACCGGATCAAGTCCGACCAGTTTCATTGAGAGCAAGAAACTTCGGAGCAAACATTTTTTTAGAAGCGTTGGCCATTCATTGGGTCAGGATTGATGAAACGCAATATTGGAGGATTTGATGGAGAATACATGGTTTGTGGCGATGATTTGGATCGGCCTGGCATTATTGGCCAGCGTGATTTCCATGCGCACCGCTATTTCCGTGGCGCTTGTAGAAATATGTGTCGGCGTAATAGGGGGTAATTATCTTGGACTAGACCCCAGGACCGAGTGGATAACCTTTTTGGCCGGATTTGGAGCAATTCTTCTAACGTTCCTCGCAGGCGCGGAGATCGAACCGGAAGTAATTCGTAAATACGGAAAGGAGAGTCTTTGCATTGGATTGTTAAGTTTTCTTTTGCCGTTTCTGGGCGCAATGGCATACGCATATTATATAGCCGAGTGGTCGCTGGACGCCGCGAGGATTTGCGGGATCGCCCTTTCAACAACCTCCGTCGCGGTAGTTTACGCTGTAATGGTGGAGACCGGTCTCAACCAGACGGATTTGGGGAAAATCATTTTGGCGGCCTGTTTTGTTACAGACTTGGGGACAGTTCTTGCCTTGGGTATCATTTTTGCTAATTATAACATCTGGTTGATTATATTTGGAGTAGTTACTGCAGTTGTGCTGTTAGTGGTTCCGTCTGTAGCAAGGTGGTTCTTCAGTACCTTCAAAGGACATGTCAGTGAACCAGAGATTAAGTTCCTGTTTTTAATTCTGTTCGGGCTGGGTTGGTTAGCCACAAGCGCAAATAGTGAAGCGGTACTACCGGCGTATCTGCTTGGGATTGTCGTTGCCGGTTTATTTAAAGAGTACAAAGATATGGTGCGGCAGTTACGGACGGTCACCTTTGCGCTCCTGACACCCTTTTATTTCCTGAAGGCAGGTACTATTGTATCGATTCCAGCCATCATCTCCGGTTTTTCACTGATATTAATACTCTTGGCGGTGAAAGTCGCCGCCAAATTCATAGGGGTCTACCCTCTAGCGATCCTATTTAAATTCTCTCACAGAATCAGCATGTATACGACCTTGTTGATGAGCACCGGTCTCACTTTTGGCTCTATTTCAGCTCTGTTCGGATATTCCCGCGGTATTATAACCCAGGATCAGTACACGATATTGGTTACAGTAGTGATTGGCAGCGCAGTGATACCGACCCTTATAGCCCAGTGGTTCTTTCAACCGAGGAAGAGGGATTTGCAGGGCGGCTGGCAAAAATAACCAGACTTTAAGAATGAGGAGGCTCTAAAATGTTTAACAAAATTCTCGTCGCATTCGATGGATCTGAGGGTTCCAGAAAGGCCTTAAAAAAGGCAATTGAACTGGCGCAATGTACAGGAGCGGAACTCCATACCATTTCTGTGGAAGTGGATCTGCCCCATTACGTAGCAACCATTGGAGAATTCGAGGAAGTGAAGATCCAAAAGGACGCGTATTTTGAAAAGCTCAACAGAGAAGCCGAAGAATTGGCGAAAGCTTCCGGCATAAAGCTCACTCCACATGTAGTGGCCGGTCACGCTGTTGACGCTATTACGGCATTTTGCGAGGAAGACGGTTTTGACGTCATTGTAGTGGGTTTCACCGGGCACAGCAGAATCTTCGAACGTATCTGGGGCGGGACATCGAGAAACATAGTACGATTTGCGCCATGTACAGTCATTATTGTCAAATAAAAAACGCTTCTATGTCCAAAATACCATGAATGCGGTTTCAAATGTTTGAGCGTCAATGATGTCTGTAGACAACGAGTAGGCAAATATTAACTCGGCCAAACAACGAGGCCCGTAATTTGCGCAAACAGCAGTCTTTGATGTTTTGGATTCACTGACGGAGACGTGAACTTCATGAAAAATCACTTCAATAATTTCAAAGACGCATGTGACCTTACAAAACCGTCAGCGACAAAGTTCGTGGTCTTAATCGGCCTGGTGAGCCTGTTCTCAGATATGACATACGAGGGGGCTCGAAGTGTCACGGGACCTTTCTTGGCGGTTCTGGGCGCAAGCGGAACTGTAGTAGGCATTGTCGCTGGCTTCGGGGAATTTATAGGATACGCATTACGCCTTGCTTCGGGATATTGGGCCGACAAATCACAAAGGTATTGGACCATAGTATTCCTCGGATATGCAATGAATTTGCTTGCGGTTCCTCTTTTGGCCCTTGCCGGTCATTGGGAAATTGCCGCTATTCTCATTGTAGTTGAAAGAATGGGCAAGGCGATCAGGACACCTGCGCGCGACGTCATGCTGGCCTGCGCTTCAGATCAAATTGGACGTGGATGGGGATTTGGATTACACGAGGCCTTGGATCAAATTGGCGCTATTTTGGGTCCTCTGGTGGTTGCGGCGGTCTTCAGTTTTAGGGGAACCTATCAGGCCGGATTCGCTTTTCTCCTGATTCCTGCATTGATAGCGCTGACCATTTTATTGACGGCATCTCGGCTTTACCCTAGACCTCAGGACCTTGGTTCAGCTACCGTCCAGATTGAAACAAAGGGATTTCCAAAAGCATTCTGGATATACATTGTGGCAATTGGTTGTATTGCCGCAGGTTACGCTGATTTTCCTCTCGTGGCCTTTCACTTTAAGAAAGTTGCGTCGGTCCCTGAAGAATGGATCCCCATTTTCTACGCCGTTGCAATGGGGGTTGACGCCATAGCGGCCCTTATTTTCGGTCGCCTTTTCGATAGGCTTGGTTTTTCGGTCCTAATAGTGTCGGTTATCCTGTCGGCGCTGTTCGCTCCCCTTGTTTTCCTCGGTGGATTTTATTGGGCGCTCGCTGGAATGGCTCTATGGGGTGTAGGTATGGGAGCGCAGGAATCGATAATTAGAGCGGCTATTGCCGGTCTCGTCTCTACAAACAGGCTGGGATTTGCGTACGGGTTGTTTAATATGTGTTTCGGATTATTCTGGTTTCTGGGAAGCGTTGTGATGGGAACGCTTTATGATACGTCAGTGACTATGCTCATCATCTTTTCAGTTACGATTCAGGTCATTTCCATACCCTTGATCGTTATGGCCAGCAGGAGAAAAAACCAAGATTCCGCCATGACTTCCCTGATCGGCGCTTGATTGCTTCAAAATCTGTTCTCTCCGATCGTTTCCACTGAATCTGGATTTCACTGTCAGATTTAGTAATTCTAGGTTATTTTAATTTATTATTGTTGACAGAAGCGGCAATATCTCGATACTTTGTTCTTTAAAATTACCTAATAGAGTTAGGTGAACCAGATGACCATGGAATTACTATCCACAAAAGATGTTGCTAAGCTTCTGGGAATAAATGAGAAAAATGTCTATAGTCTCATAGCGGAGAAGGGCTTGCCTGCAACCAAGGTCACAGGTAAATGGTTATTCCCTCTCAATCTTGTACAGCAATGGGTAGAAAGTCAGACTATAAATTACCCTAAATTACCATCATCGCAAAAAACCAGTGATAATGTCTTAGTCCTGGCGGGAAGTAATGACATACTACTTGAAAAAGCTTTGTCACTATTTAACAAGCGTTATCCTGACTATCTAGTCGTCTTTGCGAACGAGGGAAGCCTTGGCGGACTAAAGAGTTTGCGTAGAGGACTGTGTCACATAGCTTCCAGCCATCTAATTCAAAAAGATGAAGAAGATTATAATTTTGGTTTTATCGAAAAGGAATTTGTAGAGATTCCGGCAATTGTCAACTTTTGTCAACGTGAACAGGGGTTGATCCTGTCAAAAGGCAATCCCAAAAATATACGAGGCTTTTCGGATCTTGGCCAAGGCGGCGTCAGGGTGGTTAATCGACCTCTTGGTACTGGAACAAGACTTCTTTTTGACAATGAGTTGCGCAAAGTAGGACTTTCCGGCGAGGAAATCGAAGGATACGGCGCTGAATGTGATCGACATTTGGATGTGGGGCTTGAGATTCTCGCTGGTCGTGCAGATGCGGGACTTGGCATAGCCGCAGTAGCCGGATTGCTTGAATTGGACTTCTTGCCGGTTAGATGGGAACGGTTCGATCTTTTAATTTCAAAATCTGTTTTTTTCGATCAGCCTGTCCAGTTATTGCTGGATCTTCTTCATGATGATCAGTTTCTGGAACTAGCGGCCACGTTGAGGGGTTATGATTTGAAACAATGTGGGAGAATAGTATTCCCTAAAGACAAAAAGCAAGATGTTTTAAACAGGGCTTAGAATGTTGGAGGTATTTACTCGTGAAAAGACTTCTTGGATTGCTAACTATTGGTATTCTAGTTTCCTCTTTCGCCTCATATGGATTGGCGGAAACCCGTCTCAGGATGAGCACTACTACCAGCACGGAAAACTCCGGACTGTTAAAAGTTTTGCTGCCTCCCTTTGAAAAAGCGAATAACGTAAAGGTAGACGTCATTTCGGTAGGAACCGGAAAAGCCTTGAAGCTAGGCGAAAATGGAGACGTTGACGTAGTTTTTGTCCACTCGAGACCCGCTGAAGACAAGTTTGTGTCGGAAGGATTCGGCGTTGACCGCAAAGATGTCATGTATAATGATTACGTGATCCTGGGGCCGAAGAATGATCCGGCCGGGATCAAAGGGATCAAATCAGCCATTGAAGCTTTCAAGAAAATAGCTGAGACCAAGTCCATGTTCGTGTCAAGAGGAGATGACTCGGGTACCGACAAGCAAGAACGGTCCATCTGGAAAGCGGCCGGAATAACTCCTCAATCTCCCTGGTATATTGAAGCGGGCAGTGGTATGGGGGCTGTATTACAGATGGCGAACGAAAAAAACGCCTACACATTGTCGGACAGGGGCACATACATTTCTTATGAAAAGAAGATTGATCTCGTCATACTGGGGGAAGGTGAAAAGACCCTGTTCAACCCTTATGGCATAATTGCAGTAAATCCTAAGAAACACCCCAATGCGCAATATGAGTTGGCTAAGAAATTCATAGATTATGTGACTGGGCCTGAAGGTCAGAAAATAATTCAGGATTATACGCTTGAAGGAAAGCAGCTCTTCTTCCCGGACGCCAAGAAATAATTGGATTGCCGAGAGAATTGGGGCATCTTATTTATCTGTCATAAGAAGAATATTGAAAAGGCAATTTTGGGCCCGATACCAAAGAACAAGGAAAGCAAATTCCTTGTTCTTTGTTTATGTGTCCGTCCGAAAGGAATTGGGGAATGCATTTTCTCTCAGAATCGATCTACAAGGCATTCCTGCTTGTTCTTAATCTGGATCCAGAGGTTTATCAAATCGTCTGGACCTCCATATACATATCATTTTGGTCTACAACCCTTTCAGCTTCCGTAGGTATTCCCCTTGGAGCTCTAGTGGCGCTAAAGAATTTCAGGGGCAAGCCTGCGCTTCTACTCCTGCTTAATACTTCTATGGCTCTTCCCACAGTCGTCATAGGACTTTTCTGTTACGCCATCCTGAGCAGGATGGGCCCTCTTGGGGACTTGGGTTTATTGTTTACCCCCACTGGAATTGCACTGGGCCTTTTTGTGTTGGCCACGCCCATATCTGCGAACCTCACGGTTGCGGCAATCCAGAATTTGGATAGCCGTCTTACGCTTACCTGCAAGATGTTGGGAGCCTCACCTCTTCAGGAATTTTGGTTGACGATGAAGGAAGCCCGTTTTGCAGTTATGGCAGCTATAGTGATTGCTTTTGGTCGTGTTGTTTCAGAGGTCGGAATCGCCATGATGCTGGGTGGAAACATTCGAGGCTTCACAAGAACCATGACCACGGCCATAGCGCTGGAAACTTCAAAGGGAGAATTTGAATTAGGATTGGCTCTGGGTTTTGTGCTGATGTTGGTCGCTCTTGTCATTAATGGGATGATCTTTTTTGTCCAGAAGGGAAGGCTATGACACCTTTGGCCTATTCCATAAAGGACCTCATGTTTTCTTATAGCGCAAGGCCAGACCTTTTTGTTGACACCTTAGATATCCCCGCTGGAGATGTTGTTGCTCTGGTAGGTCCTAACGGTTCAGGTAAAACGACTTTTCTGCATCTGCTGGCCTTTATTCTGAGCCCACAGCAAGGTTCTCTTTCTTTGTTGGGACATGATTTTCAAAATTCCGAAGCGATGACTTTTCGGAGGAGGATAGGGCTGCTTACCCAAAACCCTTATCTTTTCAAGTCCTCAGTGCTGGAGAATGTGATGGTTGGCCTGAGAGTTAGAAAATTTCCCAGACGTTTGATAGAAAAAATTGCGAAAGAAGCCCTGAGTCGTGTTGGAATGGATGGTTTTGAAGACCGATGGGCGGGGTCGCTGTCGGGCGGCGAAGCTCAAAGGGTGGCTCTAGCCCGAACACTTGCATTGAACCCCGATGTTTTCCTTTTCGATGAGCCGGCAAATCATCTAGATAGCGAAAGTGTTAGAAGAACAGAGCAACTCATACTGGACCTTAACCGCTGTGAAAAAAAAACTGTAATTTTCGCAACTCATGATCTGACGCTTGCCGAGGAATTGGCGGATACTGTAATACACATATTCGAGGGACACGTCATCCCCGTCGCTCCATTCAACCTTTTCAGAGGGCAGATTCTGGAAGATGGCGCCATTTTCGATTCCGGCGCTATCAGATTTCATGTTTCCAACACTGTCCAAAATGGATCATCTATACTAATAGATCCGCGAAAGATTTCATTTTCCACCAATGAAGAATTTCAAGGTCTGACAAATGTATTTAAAGGAAAGATAATTTCATTAAGTCTATCGAAAAATCGCATCAAGCTGGGGGTTCTAGCGGGAGAGTCCTTTGAGTTGCATCGCGAATTCCGCCAAGACTGTAAAGATCTGAGAATTGGTAGTGAGATATGGCTGCATGTCACTCCCGAATCGATCACAATAATCTGAGTCTTTCAAATCAAACAAATTTATTACTATTATGTTTTTCTTTAGTAAAAGTAAGTTTAATCCGTTAGAATGTTTTGGATATCGAAATAATGTTAACGCATTTGGTTGGAGGGCTTAAACATGGCTAATGGCGAGCAGGAATCAAAACAAACAGCGCCAACGGATCAACCCGGACAACTCCCAAGGATCATGTCCAGGCAAATGGCTATTTATTATAGTAACTGCGCCATGGTGGCCACCACGCCCAAGGACATCTCGTTGATTTTTGGAAGATATGTTCCAGCCAACAATCAACAGGGAGAACAAACAATGGCGGAACTCTATGAACGTCACATTTACATGACTGTAGAGCAGGCTGAAGAACTAAAGAACACCCTCACCCGAACTTTGGAAGTTATAAAATCGAGGGAAACCAAATAGGAAGTCCGGCGATTCTATCATATTGCCAATCCTATCTCTAATTTCATGAGGCATTTAACGAAGCTGTCTGTAAAATGAGTCACATGGAATGTGGGTTTCAGGCTTTTTCTTTCAACACATATTTTTCAATCATGTGAACCGGATAATAGGATTCTTTGGCTTTTCTCAGCCCCTCAAGCCCTAAATCCTGCTCACGATTGATGTATTTTACATCAGACCAGGAATCAGACGCAAACATCTGATTTATAGCCGTATAAAGTCCTGGAATTTCAGGATTTGCTTTTTCTACATGAATTACCGCCGTCTCGGGGTTGAGTATTTCACCAAAAGAGAACGCCTCAACCTTTCCGTCTATCAGGACCACCCCTCCTTTAAATTTCAGAAGTCTGTAATTTTTAAGAGCTTCGTAGATGGCCTGATCTTCCAGGAAAAGATCCTGATTGTCGGCGCATTCTTTAAATTCACACCAATCTTCCTGTAGTTGAAGGACCTCATCAATCAAGACATCATCCATGCTGCGAAATTCAAATTTCAAGGTCTTTTTGAATCTGTTAAGATGATTTTTTTTTCGGTGATACCTGTTTCCTTTCAGCTTTATGAGATCTTCAGACAAGTACACATAATCAAAGTTGTTTTTGTCACTTTCAATTTCAAACTTGGAGGTGTCAACAAAGTTTTCAACTATCCTTCTTTCAACTCGAGATATTTTTGGCCGCTCTTGAAATTCCTTCAGCATTGCTATCAATACGCTAAGGGCTTTCCGTTTATCCCCCCTGCCTATTGGAAACAGCCCGTAGTTGGGCTCTCCTGGTGGATTCATCGTAATTAAGAGGCAATCTTCCAACATTGTCCAACTTGGATTAAACTTGTTTCGCCACATGAATAGATTAGTAAACGTATATTCTGACGCCTGAGGAGGATCACCAGCAAAAAAGGCTTGAAAGGTTGACTTGTCCTCAATTTCCAATGGTTTGAGAGCCTTCATCAATTACTCCTCTGTTAAATACGAAAGTTTCACAGCCAGCCAAAAATTGAAAAAAAGTAATTCTCGGACTATTATAGAATTGTATAAGCGACTAAGGAATGTCCCAACAAGGAGCTTTGGAATGAACGAACACGACATTAGGCAATTCATCAAAAAAACATGTTCGAACAACAGAATTTCCTGCGAAAATGTCTTTAGAATCTCTGAAGAACTAGGTATATCGAAAAAAGAAATCGGCCAGATTCTGAACGAACTTGATATCAAGATTCATTCATGCCAGATTGGCTGTTTTAAATAGCTAGGACCTTATTTTTTGTCATCATTAAGATGGAAAATATAAATTGTCTCGTCTTGGCGAACCATACCAAGTTTACGTTTTGCAACCTTTTCAACTCCTTTTGGGTCAGAGCGGAGCTTTGAGATTTTTTGTTCGAGTTGCCGGATTTCTTTTTCTATTCCTTCATTTTCCTGTTTTAGCAGGCTTATCTTAACCTGAATCGAGTTTTTTTGAATGTTTCCTTGCTCCTGAAGGTACATAATGGTGACAAGAATAACCCCCACGATTAACCCGATCTTCAGGTATAGCATTGGTCTCAAATCCATGACACAATATAGTCCTTGATATTAAAACAGTTATTATTATAAGTTAAACAATATTTACCATAATTAAGTTAACTATATCTTATGCATCATTTAATATCAACATTTAATTGTTCTAGAAGCCTTTGAACCTCATCAACGATCTCTACAGGAAATAATCCTAGTAGCGATGTGATCCCACCCTGCGGGGCTATCCAATGTTGGGCCGTCTCCGAGTATAGGAATTTCTCTCTAGTCCCTTCAAACTGCGGTACCCCCGTGGGTCCAATGAATACGATCATGTCGGCGGTCTTGATATCAGTGGCCTGGTTCGTCATCTCAATTACCGTTAACTTGAGCTGGTCTTTCAGATTCTGGATTAACGATCTCAATCTTTTTCGGGAAATCCAATCCAACATCGAAAACGCTTCGTCTAAGATCAATATTCTCGCTTTCATAGCCAACACGCCGGCCAGCGCCAGTTTTTGCCTTTCACCTCCCGACAGTGTAGTTGTGAGTCTGTTTTCGTATCCGTCAAGCCCAACAGCCGCAACGACTTCCTCGAGCCGGTTTTGCATTTCTGTTTGAGGTGTCCGGATGTTTTCCATACCGAAACAAATGTCGTTAGCCACCGTAATTCCAACGATGGATGTGGAATAATCTCCACTAATATAACCGATGCGTACACCTTCAATTTCCTGGGGCAGTTTAATGCTGATAAAACCAGATTGAGGTTTCAGGAGACCCTTGATCAATTTGCCCAAGGTGGTTTTCCCGCAACCGTCAGGACCGGATATAACAGTCCAGAATGAATCATGGATCGCCAAATTGAGTCTGGAGAAAACCTGCTGTTCAGGCCCATACTGAAACGACACATTTTTTAGTTGAATCATTGGCTCAAATTTGTTCAATTTTGGGACATCAGGGACCGATCTAAATAGAAAAGCCGAGAATAGTTCTCGGCTTGAATCATGTAATTTCTGAAAAGCCTAAGGCTTATCAAGCTTTCATTATTTGGCCTTGATCTTGTCGAGGAGCTTTTCTTTCAGGCCCTTTGCTTTTGCAGTAATACCACTTTTTGAAGAAGGTTCACTCACATCCTTGGGTTTTCTATCCACCAATTCGATGAACGACATGGAGGCCCCATCTCCCGGCCGAAAACCCTTCTTTATGATTCTCGTATAGCCACCGTTACGGTCAGCAAACCTGGGAGCTATTTCATTGAACAAAGTATGAGTTACGTCTTTGGACCGGATAACGCTAAGGGCCTGCCGACGAGCATGTAGATCGCCACGCTTTCCCAGTGTAATCATCTCATCGGCAAGAGTGCGCAGGGCTTTAGCGCGAGCGTCTGTCGTCACTATGGATTCATGTTCAAGTAGAGATGTCACCATGTTTCGGAGCATCGCAACGCGGTGGGAAGTTCTCATGCCTAGTTTATAACGAGCTTTTCGATGTCTCATAGAAATTGTCTCCAAATCAATCGCTTATGGCGTTTTCTCTTTCTTTTCTCATGTTATCGAGTTCTTCCCTTGACGGAAAGGAAGGCACAATAAGGCCAAGCTGGAGCCCCATATCTGACAAAATTTCTTTTATTTCATTGAGCGACTTACGTCCGAAATTCTTTGTCTTAAGCATTTCCTGCTCGGTTTTCTGGACCAGCTCACCAATATACCGGATGTCAGCGTTCTTGAGACAATTTGCCGACCTAACGCTTAGCTCCAATTCGGCGACACTTCGGTGCAGATGTTCATTTACCTGGGGCTCTGGCTGGACCTTATCTTCCTTGATGACCGGTTCTTCAATGTCCGGGTTCAACAGAAAAACCTTAAACTGATCCCTTAGGATAGAAGCCCCTTTGTGCAGCGCTTCTTTGGGCGTCACTGCTCCATTTGTCCAGATCTCCATTGTTAATTTGTCGTAGTCGGTCCTTTGCCCCACACGCGTATCAGTAACTTTATAACTTACCTTTCTGATTGGAGAAAACACCGCGTCCAGCGCCAGAGTGCCAATTTCGTCCTCACTCTCTTCCGCAGGAGCGTATCCTTTTCCCCACTCCACCGTTAGTTCCATGGAAAGACGCCCTTCCTTAGACAATGTGGCCAGAACGAGATCAGGATTTATTATCTCGACTGCGTGCGTGGTCTGAATATCCCCGGCAAGGACTTCACGCTCCCCGACGGCTTCCAGTTTGATCTTTTCGGGGCCGTCGGTAAACATCTTTATGCGAACCTGCTTAAGATTAAGCAACAAATCGGTTACATCTTCTTTAACACCTGGAATAGTCGAAAATTCGTGCAGTACGTTTTCAATTTTGGTTTTGGTGATCGACGCACCGGGCAGGGAGGACAACAAAACTCTTCTTAACGAGTTACCCAGAGTTATGCCGAATCCTCTTTCCAGAGGCCCTATAACATACTTGCCGTATTCATTTGTATCATCCCCATCGACCTCTAATCGGGCAGGGTCAAGATTAGTCCAGGGACGGATCATCAGGGTTTGCCCTGTATCACTCATGGCTTTCCTCTCGTGGTCTGCGTTGTCTCTGATCTGGGCTTGTAGCCGTTTGGATCAAGCAAATCAGGACGGAGCAGAGTAAAAAGCCGTTTCCGTATGCCATATTTCCATGCAAACGGCGGATCCTATCGTAAGTCCAAAACAATATTTAATTCCCGCAAACTATTATTTTGAATAAAATTCAACGATGAGTTGTTCTCTGATCGTTGGAGGCAATTCCTCGCGTGTAGGAACACCTTTGATTGTTCCTTTAAAATTGTCAGGCTCAACTTCCAGCCATTGAGGAACCGGTCTGCGCCCTACTGCGGACATGGAATCTTCAATACCCTTCAGTTTCTTACTCTTTTCCTTGACTTCGATTACCATTCCCGGCTTTGTTAGGAAAGAAGCAATATCCACTTTTCTCCCATTGACCAGGAAATGACCATGATTTATTAACTGACGAGCTTCAGACCTTGAAGAAGCAAATCCCATTCGATAGACAATGTTGTCCAACCGAGATTCAAGCAGAAGAAGCAAATTTTCTCCTGTGACGCCTCGACGCTGCTCTGCCAAGTGAGCATAATTTCGAAACTGTTTTTCGAGTAATCCATAGATACGTCTAACTTTTTGTTTTTCTCGGAGCTGAACCCCATAATCTGTATACTTAGAACGCCCCTGCCCGTGCTGCCCGGGAGGATAATTACGTCTCTCAACAGAACATTTGTCTGAGTAACACCTGTCTCCTTTGAGAAACAACTTGGTTGTTTCACGACGACAGAATCTACAAACTGAATCTCGATAACGCGCCAAGCTAAGACTCCTTTATCTGAGGACGAAGATCCCTATAATCCACACTAAACCCGTCTTCTCTTCGGAGGCCTGCAGCCGTTGTGTGGTATGGGTGTAACATCTTTGATCAAACTAATCTGGAAACCTGCCGCCTGAAGGGACCTTAGGGCCGCTTCTCTTCCAGCTCCTGGACCATTTATAAGAACCTCCACGATTCGCATACCGTTTTCCATGGCTTTGCGAGCCGCGTCCTCAGCCGCCAACTGGGCAGCAAAGGGGGTAGATTTCCTAGATCCCTTAAATCCCTGCGTTCCGGCGGAAGACCATGCAATTACGTTACCTTCCGGATCAGTAATCGTGACAATGGTATTATTGAAAGTCGACTGGATATGAGCCACTCCCCGGGGTACATTTCGACGTTCTTTTTTCTTTTTGACTATACGCCTTCTCGGCATTGAACTCTCCGTTACGACAACATGATGACAAATAAAATCGATGTTCCTCGTGGCCGTTCAACTTGAATTGGTTCAGCTCCCGGCCAAATGAAACATTTTAAAGGGCTATTTCAGGAAAAGAAGCCCTACTTCTTTTTTCCAATCTGCATTTTGCGGGGACCCTTTCTGGTTCTCGCATTAGTATGCGTCCTCTGTCCCCTGACAGGCAGTCCACGGCGATGACGGAGTCCACGGTAACAACCAAGATCCATGAGCCTCTTGATGTTCATACTGATATCTCGACGCAGATCCCCTTCAACTTTGTATGAGCGATCAATGGCCTCACGAATTTTCGCGACATCGACCTCCGTCAATTTATCGGAGCTCATACCTCGATCAATGCCGGATTCTTCTAAGATCTTCAAAGCTGTAGCTCGACCAATTCCATAAATATAGGTCAGAGCAATTTCCATACGTTTGTTTTTGGGAAGGTCGATCCCTGCAATGCGCGCCACAATATTCCTCCAGGCGTTAAAACCTTTCTATTACAGAGCTTATCCCTGTCTCTGCTTGTGTTTCGGATTTTCGCAGATTACTCTCACAATTCCTCTACGTTTGATTATTTTACACTTGTCACAAATTCGCTTTACTGATGCCCTCACTTTCATGAGCGCCTCCTTTTCCTCTGCCGGTAAAAGGCAACTCAGTTGATGGCCTTTTCAATCCGGCTGAAAATCTCTTCAATGGGGCCAACGCCTTGAACTTTTCTTAACAGGCCTTTAGCCGCATAGTATTCAACCAAAGGTGATGTCTGGTTATTATATACGCCCAGTCTTTCCCTGATTGTCGTCTCGTTGTCGTCGTCTCTCTGATAAAGCTCAGAGCCGCATACATCACATATTCCATCCTTTTTAGGAGCATTGAACATAATATGAAACATAGCTCCACAGGCAGAGCTGCGGCAGGTTCTTCTTCCAGAGAGTCTTTTGACCAATTCCTCGTCAGGGACATCGACCAGAACTGCATGGGAAATAGATTTCCCCTGAGTTTCCAGAATTCCGTCAAGGGCTTTAGCTTGAGCCAATGTTCTGGGAAATCCATCCAGCATATAACCTTTGTCCAGGTCAGGCTTGGAGAGTCTTTCCTCAACAACCCCAATAACGACATCATCCGGCACAAGTTCACCCTTATCCATGTAAGTCTTGGCCTTCGTACCCATAGGTGTGCCTTCTTTTAGAGCCGCTCTAAAAATGTCTCCAGTAGAAATTTGCGGAATTGCCAGTTTTTCTACCAGCATCTTCGCCTGAGTGCCTTTGCCGGAACCGGGTCCTCCCAAAAGTATAATCCTCATATTTCCCTCCTTGACCTACAACGTTATCTAGCGTCTTCCCTTAATTCGTCCAGTACGAATGAAACCTTCGTAATGCCTCTGAATCAAATGTGTTTCGATCTGAGAAAGAGTGTCCAACGCCACCCCAACCACTATGAGTAAGGATGTGCCGCCGAAATAGAAGGGAGCGTTGAAACGACTGATTAAAAGAGAGGGCAGTACGCATACTACAGAGATGTAAATAGCTCCACCTAAAGTAATTCTCGTAAGGACCTTGTCAATATACTGAGCCGTCCTCTTTCCGGGCCTTATCCCGGGAATATATCCACCATATTTTTTCATGTTGTCGGCCACATCGACCGGGTTAAATGTAACCGCCGTATAGAAATAACAAAAGAACACGATCAAAGCCACGTAAACAAGTTCATAAACGACAGTTCCAGGGCGAAGCCAGCTAGTTATCGATGTTACAATGGGAACGTCCAAAAATTGCGCCACAGTCGCTGGAAAAATTATCAATGAAGAGGCAAAAATTGGGGGTATAACGCCAGCCGTATTCACCTTCAGAGGAAGGTGCGTGCTTTGTCCTCCGTAGATACGCCGACCAACAACCCTTTTGGCGTATTGAACAGGAATGCGTCGCTGCCCTCTTTCTACAAATACAATCACAGCTATAACTGTGATCATGATTGCTATCAACAATAGCAATATCAGGAATCCGAGATCACCGGTCTGAACCAGTTGAATAGTGCTCCCGAGAGCCGAAGGCATTCTGGCTACGATTCCAGCAAAGATGATGAGTGAGATTCCGTTACCAATTCCTCTTTCGGTGATTTGTTCGCCGATCCACATTATGAAAGCCGTTCCGGCTGTCAGCGTAACCATAGACAAAAGGACAAAAGGAAGTCTAGGCATGTAAACGAGATTTTCGCTTCCTGCGAGTCCTATACTAATGCCCATGCTCTGTATAAGTGACAGCACGACCGTTCCATAGCGGGTGTATTGCGTAATTTTCTTTCGGCCGGCTTCACCTTCCTTAGACAGCCGTTCAAGGTGCGGAACGACCACGGTCAGAAGTTGCAAAATAATTGAGGCGCTAATATATGGCATGATACCCAGAGAGAAAACAGAGAAGTTTTCAAGAGCGCCACCGGTAAACATGTCGATCACGCCAAACAGCGTCTGGCTGTACCGTCCAAAGAATTCCTGCAAGGCTGCCGTGTTAATTCCCGGAGTCGGAACATGGACACCCAGTCGATACACAAGAAGCATGAGGAGCGTAAAGAGAACTCTGCGCTTCAACTCGGGAATCTTGGCTATATTGGCAATGGAACCTATCAAAACAGGTCTCCTACAAAATACAGTGTCACATCGATTCTAAAGAGATGATAACGGACGAAAGCCCTCTTCATGCCACTACTCAACGGTGCCACCAGCGGCCTGAATCTTTGCTCGGGCTTTTTCGCTCACCGCATCGAGTCTTATAGTATAGGCTGTCGACACTTCGCCATCCGACAGAAGCTTCACCGGGCCAGGCCGTTTTACAATATTTCTTTCTCGCAACAACTCACTGGTCACCGTTTCCGATGGATTGATTTTGGCAAGGGTTTCCAGAGAAATAACGTTGTATTCCGTTCTAAAAATATTCGTAAAACCCTTCTTAGGCAAACGCCTCTGTAATGGCATCTGTCCGCCTTCAAAACCTCGGCCAACCTTACCACCGGAGCGCGACTTCTGGCCTTTGTGACCTTTGCCGCAAGTCTTACCCAAACCGGAAGACTCTCCTCGTCCCAAGCGTTTACACTTCCCTGCTTTTACTGGTCGTTCCAAATGTGATAAATCCATAAGCAGCTCCGTTCTAGACCCTTCTTGACTATTGATCGGTCTCTTCGAGTTGAATAAGGTGAGCCACTTTGTTGGCCATGCCCCGGATTGCAGGAGTGTCTTCCAGAATTTTAAATGAATTTATCCTGGTCAATCCCAATCCTCGAATTGTTTCTCTTTGCCTCTTTGTCGCCTTAATCTTGCTCTTCTTGAGGGTCACTTTAAGCATTGCTCAAGTTCTCCTCTCCATGATCATTTTCGTCATCCAGCTGACCCTTGCCAAGCCTCTTAGCTATCTGAAGAGGAGTTCGGAGGCCTTTTAAACCTTCGAAGGTCGCTTTGACAACATTGTGGGGATTGTTGGTTCCAATACACTTGGTCAATATATCACGAATTCCCACAGCCTCCATAACGGCCCTCACAGCGCCTCCGGCAATCACACCGGTGCCGGAACCTGCGGGTTTAAGAAAGACTTTGGCAGCTCCATATTTCCCTGTGATTTCATGAGGCACTGTGCCGTTCACTATTGGCACGTCAATCAAATACGCTTTGGCTCGCTCAACACCTTTGCGAATAGCCTCGGGAACTTCATTCGCTTTGCCCAAGCCGAACCCTACGCGGCCCTGACCATCGCCAACGACAACAACAGCGCTAAAAGAAAATCTTCTTCCGCCTTTTACGACTTTGGCGACGCGACTTAAATGAACCACTCGGTCCTTAAGTTCGCCTTCGGTAGACATCTCTGATCTACTCAGCAACGGGCGATTCCTCCTTCAACCAAGATTAGAACTCTAGTCCAGCTTCTCGGGCGCCATCTGCGAGCGCCTTAACCTTGCCATGATAAAGGTACGCTCCACGATCGAAGACTACCTTATCTATGTTTAACTCCAACGCTCTTGAAGCGATCCGTTTTCCAACCTCTCTAGCAAGATCCCTATTGAAAGGTTGTCCAGCTTGTCGCCTAAAACCTTTGTCCAGAGTGGAAGCCTGAACCAAAGTTACTCCGGCTTCATCATCCACTATTTGGGCAAAAATGTTTCGATTTGACCGGAAGACGGTCAAACGGCGTCTTTCGGAATTGCCCGCAATCCGATACCGGACGCGTCGCGTTCTCTTTTTTCTAGCCTCATTTTTTTCCGAATTTCTGCTCATTTCGGATCCTTTTCAACTCCGTGAATACCTTTGGGAAATTACTTGGAGCCGGCTTTCCCGACTTTACGACGGATTTCTTCACCCAAATATCGAATCCCTTTTCCACGGTAGGGTTCCGGTTTTCGTATCCGTCTTATTTTTGCAGCCATTTCTCCAACTTGTTGTTTGTCAATACCTCGTACATGTACGAGTGTATTTTTCTCAACTTCTACGTTCAATCCCTCGGGAATGGGAACCAACACGGGATTGGAATAACCGACATTAAGTGTGAGATTTTGTTTATCTGCTTCAGCTTTGTATCCAACTCCGACAATTTCAAGCGATTTCGTAAACCCGGCTGTCACTCCGGTTACCATGTTATTTATAAGGCTGCGAAACAATCCATGCATGGCCCTAGATTTTCGGTCCCCTCCAAGAGCTTTCACTTGAATCACGGATTCATCGACTTCCAAACCAACAAGGTTTAACAGGTCCAGCTTCAAACATCCCTTGGGTCCCTCGACACTAATAATCGAAGTATCAAAACCGACCTTTACTTCATCTGGAATTGGTATTGGGGCCTTGCCTATTCTAGACATTACTTACGCTCCTATTGAACAAACGGGCTACCATACGCTGCAGAGCACTTCGCCGCCAATTCCCCTGCGTTGCGCTTCCTTGTCGCTCATAACTCCCTGAGAAGTAGTCAAGATAAGCATTCCAACTCCTCCATGACTTTTCAGGTTGTGGTTCTTTCCTACATATACCCTTCTACCCGGCGTCGACGTTCTGGCCAAACCTTCTATGGTACACTGGGTTTCGTCATCAAATCTCAGAGTCAATTTCAGTACGCCCTGCTTATTTTTGGCTGATCGAATGACCTTGTATTTCTTTATATAGCCTTCCTCTTTCAAAATCTGGACAACTCCGATTTTAAGGTTGGACGCAGGGATTGTCACTTGATCCTTTCTCGCTTGTCGGGCGTTCCGGATTCGTGTCAGCATATCGGCAATTGGATCGGTCATGCACATGTGAATAGTCTCCCTACCAACTCGATTTAATCATACCAGGTACGGTTCCCCTGAGGGCCTGTTCCCGTAGGCATATACGACAGAGCTGAAACTTGCGATAATATGCTCTTGGTCGACCACAAATCTGACAACGGTTATATTCCCTCACCGCAAATTTCTGAGGCCTACCGGCCTTCACTATCATTGATGTCTTTGCCACGTTTCCTCCTTGCAAGGAGACTTTTTCTATTTCCTAAAAGGCATTCCGAGATGTTCCAGAAGCTTCCTGGCTTCCTCGTCGTTTTTAGCCGAGGTGACCATGGTTATGTTCATGCCTCGAATTTTTTCGATTTTGTCGTAATTAATTTCAGGAAAAATAATCTGTTCTTTTATGCCCATTGAAAAATTGCCTCGACCGTCGAATCCTTTGGGATTGATGCCCCTGAAGTCTCGAACTCTCGGAAGAGCAACGTTTATCAACTTATCCAGGAAATGAAACATCTTCTCCCGTCTAAGAGTTACTTTGCACCCAATAGTCATACCTTCACGAAGCTTAAATGTCGCTATGGATTTTCTGGCTTTTCTCATTACAGGCAATTGACCGGATATTGCCATCAGCTCCTGCTGGGCGCTCTCAAGCACCTTCGCATTTTGGATCGCCTCTCCCAATCCCATGTTGATAACTATCTTTTTTAGGGCGGGGACTTGCATGGCGTTTTTATATTTGAACTGATCCCTCAATGCCGCAACTACCGTGTTGAAATAATACTCTTTAAGTCGGGACGCCATCAGAAAATTCCTTCTAGTTTTCCAACTGTTCCAGGCATTTTTTACAGAACCGAGCTGATTTGCCCTCAACAGGACGAATGCCTATTCGAGTAGGTTTGGAGCATTTGGGACATACCAACATAAGCTTGCAAAGCTTTATAGGGGCCTCTTTTTCTATCCTTCCGCCCTGCTGACCAGCCTTACCGCCAGCTTTTGTATGTCTTATTACCATGTTGATTCTCTCGACAAGAGCCGAGCCTTTTTCATTAAAGACTTTAAGAACCTTGCCCTCACGACCGGCGTTTTTCCCGGAAAGAACCTTTACTCGATCATCTTTCTTGATCTTTGTCATGTTTAAAGAACCTCCGGAGCAAGAGACACAATCTTCATGAATTTCTTAGCCCTGAGTTCACGGGCAACTGGGCCAAAAATACGAGTTCCGATGGGTTCAAGTTGGTTGTTAATTAAGACAGCGGAGTTGTCATCAAATCTAATGTAAGAACCATCAGCTCTTCTAACTGCCCTTTTGGTCCGAACCACTACCGCCTTATGAACCTCTCCCTTCTTCACCTTTGAATTAGGTATGGCCTGTTTGACGGATACGATGACTACGTCTCCCACACTGGCGTATTTTCGCCGGGTGCCACCGAGAATTTTCACGCAGAACAGTTCCTTCGCGCCGGAATTGTCAGCGACATCCATTCGAGTTTGCTGCTGAATCATGCAGATCCTCCTGGTAACGCCGCTTCCTTGACGATCTTCTGTACCCGCCAGTTCTTGTGGCGACTCAGCGGACGAGTCTCCACGATCAAGACTTCGTCCCCAATACGGCAACGATTGTCTTCGTCATGCGCCATAAATCGTTTGCGGCGTCTTACAAATTTCTTGTAAACTGGGTGAAGCACCGTGCGACTAACTTCTACAACCACAGTTTTATCCATCTTGTCGCTGATCACGACGCCAGTGCGAATCTTGCGCTGTTGTCGTTCACTAGAGGAGCTAGTCATTTAGACCCCCTCTTTTCTCGAATTATAGTTTTGACCCTGGCTATTTCTTTCCGAGCAATGCCGAGTCGAGCGTTTTTTTCCAGTTGACCGGTGGCCTTCTTGAATCGGAGTTTGAACTCCTCTTCCCGAAACTCTTTCTCCTTAACGGTCAATTCTTCAACAGAAAGATCCCGCAACTCTCGGGGCTTCATGTCAACTCCTCACGAATCACAAAACGAGTTTTTAACGGTAGTTTCCTGGCTGCTAGTCGGAAAGCTTCTTTGGCGGTTTCTACCGGAACGCCTTCCATTTCATACATTATGACACCCGGTTTAACAACCGCTACCCATTCTTCCGGAGCGCCCTTGCCTTTCCCCATTCGGGTTTCAGCCGGCTTCTTCGTTATGGGTTTGTGCGGAAAAACTCTGATCCAGATCTTCCCGCCTCTCTTTACATGGCGCGTCATGGCGATACGCCCAGCTTCAATCTGTCTTGCGGTAACCCATGATGGTTCTGTCGCCATTAATCCGAATTCTCCAAAGGAAACCGTAGTTCCCCTAAGCGGCAGGCCCTTCATTCGACCCTTCATTCTTTTTCTGTATTTGACTTTCTTGGGCGCAAGCATTTTATCTTTCTCCAACAGAGCTTTTAATCATCTCGCCCTTAAAGATCCAGACCTTGACTCCGATCACACCGTAAGTTGTGGTGGCTTTGGCGAATCCATAATCTATATCAGCCCTCAATGTGTGTAGCGGCACTCTTCCTTCACGATACCATTCGCGTCGAGCCATTTCGGCCCCGCCCAACCGTCCCGCTGTGGCTATTCGTATTCCCTTTGCGCCGGACTTCAATGCGCTGGAAACTGATTTTTTCATAGCTCGCCTAAAAGCTATTCGTCTTTCTAACTGCTGAGCGACGTTTTCCGCCACTAGCTGGGCGTCTATCTCAGGTTTCCGGATTTCCTTGACATCAACAATTACGTCCTTGTTTGTGAATTTAAGAATCTCTCGTCTCAGTTTTTCAATTTCGACTCCCTTAGGACCGATGACTACTCCTGGCCGGGCGGTATGTATTATCATCCGGATTTTACCGGCGGCTCTCTCTATTTCCATCTTGGCGACACTTGCCTGAGACAATTTTTTCTTGACGAATTCCCGAAGTTTGAGGTCTTCAATAAGAAAAGGCCCGTAATCTTTTTGCGAAAACCATCTTGAATCCCAGGTCTTGGTCACGCCCAATCGGAAACCGTGAGGATGAACTTTCTGTCCCAAAATAACCCTCCTGAGGGTGATCTGTGATGCCGCGTCCTTTTTGAAATAGCCCTCTTAAAGTAAGGTCCGCGGGGAGTTCGTTAAACAACCATTACTTCTCTTGCAAGGCAATAGATATATGGCTCGTGCGTTTCCTTATCCGAGTAGCTCTACCCATCGCCCTCGGCATCCATCTCTTGGCCGTGGGTCCCTCGTCAACCATTATACTGCTAATATAAAGGTTATCCTCATTTACTCCACTAGATTTCGAGGCATTATCAAGGGCGGATTGTATTGCCTTACGTATAAGTACCGCAGCTTTTTTAGGCGTAAATTGAAGTGTGCTGATCGCTACGCCTACAGGCATACCTCTAACAAGATCCGCAACCAATCTGGCCTTTTGAGCTGATATCCGAGCGTGCGAAAGTCTCGACACCCATTCCATCACTTTCTTCCTTTCTTGGCTTTTCTGTCACCAGCATGACCGTGAAAGGTGCGGGTAGGAGAAAATTCGCCAAGCTTGTGTCCTACCATATTTTCTGTAACGAACACGGGGATGAATTTTCTGCCGTTATGTACGGCAAATGTGAGCCCCACCATATCGGGAATAATTGTCGACCTTCGGGACCAGGTTTGAATGACCTTTCGTGATGAAGTGTCCCTCGCCTGGACAACCTTATCCAGAACATGTTGATCCACAAATGGTCCTTTACTGACTGAACGAGGCATGAGAATCACTTCCTCCGTTTAACAATAAATTTGTCCGATGGTTTCTTGCCGTTACGAGTCTTGTACCCCTTTGTCGGCACTCCCCATGGAGTCACCGGGTGGCGGCCTCCTGAAGTCTTGCCCTCACCACCGCCATGAGGATGGTCCACTGGATTCATTACAACTCCACGGACCTTCGGGCGTTTACCCAGGTGACGAGAGCGACCCGCCTTGCCAAGACATATCTTTTCGTGATCGAGATTCCCGACTTGACCAACCGTTGCCCGGCATCGATCCAAGACCATGCGTACCTCGCCGGACGGAAGTTTAACCTGCACGTATCCCTTCTCTTTCGCCATCAGTTGTCCATAGGTGCCGGCAGCCCTAATTATCTGGCCACCCTTTCCAATTTTCATCTCCACGTTATGAACCATGGTCCCGAGCGGAATATTCTTCAGCGGCAAACAATTCCCGGGCTTGATATCCGCCCGGTCTGCGGCGACGACTGGGTCGCCAACCTGCAAACCGTTAGGCCACAGGATGTAGGCTTTGCCTCCGTCTACGTAATTAATCAGAGCTATTCTGGCGCTTCGGTTTGGATCGTACTCCACACTGGCCACTACTCCGGGGATATCGATCTTGCTTCTTTTGAAGTCCAGAATACGGAATAATTTCTTATGCCCGCCACCTTTCCTGCGTACGGTGATTCGACCATTATTGTTTCGTCCACTACCTCTGACCGTGCCGCTTACGAGAGATTTCAAAGGTTCGTCTGTGGTAATCTCGTCGAAGGATTGACTGGTCTTCCACCTTATTCCAGGAGACGTTGGTTTGTATTTCTTAATTGCCATGAACTAAATCCTTACGAATTTATCTTGAATCATTTTACGGTCACTCGGGTTACCCGCGGCTCGAGAATCCTTTTATACACCCTCAAAAAAATCGACTCGATCTCCTTGCTTGAGAGTAACTATAGCTTTTTTCCAGTCCTTCCTGCGTCCTACGAAGCGACCAAGTCTTTTTGGCTTGCCCTTTTGATTTTGAGTTTGAACAGACAGTACGGTAACCTTGAAGAGCTTTTCTACAGCCTTTTTAATTTCCGGTTTGTTTGAGTGCCGGTCAACTTCAAAAATGACCTGATTGTTGTCCTCTTTTAAAGTGGAGCCCTTCTCCGTGATCACAGGCCGACGGATGATTTTATATTCTTCAAACATTAGCTCAGCCTTTCAGATATTTTTGGAAGAGCGTCCTTCAGGATGGTCAGACGTTCAAACCGGAGCAGGTCATAGACATTGATGCCTTCACTCGGCAACACCAGCGTTTTGAAAAGATTTCGGGAGGCTCTGGTCAGGTCGGGATTCTTTTCAGGTATGAGAAACAAGGTCTTTTGATCCTGAACCCCCAGATTCTTCATCATCTCAGCGAATAACTTCGTCTTAGGAGCTTCAATATCGATTTTGTCCAGGACTGTTAGTTTGTCCTCCCGCAGCTTCGACGTCAGAACCATCCTGATTGCCGACTTACGGACCTTCTTCGGCAATGAAAACGCGTATGATCTAGGATGAGGGCCGAAAACTGTTCCTCCACCAGTCCATATGGGAGATCTACTGGTTCCCGCTCGAGCTCTTCCTGTCCCTTTCTGTCTCCAGGGCTTTTTTCCACCGCCGCGGATTTGACCGCGAGTCTTGGTGGAAGCGCATCCCGAACGACGTTTGGCGAGCTGCCAAACTACGACTTGCTGAACGAGACTGTCTCGAACTTCGGTGTTGAATATTTGGTCCTCAAGCTCTATTGAGTCGACCTTTTCTCCGTTCTGGTTAATAACGTCCACTAGAGCCATTATCGTTTCCTTATAAGCACGATCGATCCACGAAACCCCGGAATGGGCCCTTTTAGCAATATGAGATTCTCTTCAGGCCTGACTTCAACAACCTGAACTGTCGGCGCGGTTACACTTTTACCGCCAAGTCGGCCTGGCATCTTTCTTCCCTTGAAAATACGGGACGGCCACGCGCATTGCCCAACAGATCCAGGAATGCGGTGCGAACGAGACCCGTGACTTTCCGGGCCGCCTCCAAAATTCCATTTCTTTATAACCCCTGCGAAGCCTTTTCCTTTGCCTACACCGATCACCTTGACGATTTCTCCAGGGGCGAATATATCTACTTTGATTTCCTGGCCAATTTCAAGCTCTTCAGCGTTTTCAGCCGGGAATTCCCTGAGATGTTGGCAAGCGGCAACGCCGGCTTTTTTAAAATGTCCCAAGGCCGGCTTCGTCAGACGACTCTCTTTGGCGATTCCATATCCAAGCTGAATGCGGGAATTGGGCTTTTTCTGAATTACCTTGCAAGGACCCGCCTGAACCACTGAAACTCCTAGAGAGTGTCCGGATTCGTCGAACGTCTGAAACATACCAAGTTTTTTACCAATCAAGCCTTTAACCATTAGAAGCTCCTGGACCAAATTGTTACGGCCGAAATCACGCCTTTATCTCAACATCCACTCCTGGGGACAAATCCAGCTTCATAAGCGCGTCCAGGGTCTGTTGGGTCGGTTCCAGAATATCGATCAACCTTTTGTGAACCCTGATTTCGAACTGTTCACGAGATTTTTTGTCAACATGAGGCGAGCGCAGCACACAATACTTGTGGATTCGAGTGGGAAGAGGTATCGGACCAGCAACTTTGGCTCCTGTCCTCCACGCGGTATCAACAATTTCCGCCGCTGATTGATCCAACAGCTTATGATCGTAGGCTTTCAGCCGGATCCTTATTTTAAGCGCTTGCATATCCATGGACATCCCTCTTTTATCTGACCCAAAGCTTACTCAATAACCTCGGAGACAACGCCAGCTCCAACGGTTCGGCCACCTTCTCTGATGGCGAACCTGAGCTCTTTCTCCATGGCTATAGGGGTTATAAGATGCGCTTCCAGGGATACATTGTCCCCGGGC
>CAJBEZ010000030.1 GCA_903952205.1 uncultured Desulfomonile sp.
CATGAATAAGGAGACAGCAAGTCATATCTTTGAACCATTCTTTACCACCAAGGAAGAGGGCAAGGGAACCGGGCTTGGGCTCGCAGTGGTATACGGGATAGTCGAACAGCATGGCGCCAGGATTGTTTGCGATAGCGCTCCGTCTGTAGGCACGACGTTCAGGATCTATTTCCCGGCCATTGAGGAAGTTCATGAAGAAGAATATTTCGAAAATAAAGAACCACCGAGGGGAGAGGGTGAAACCATACTCCTGGTTGATGATGAGCCCAACTTGGTCGTTATAGTTTCCCGTCAACTTTTGAGCGCCAATTACAGAGTGATAAAGGCTTCTAACGGTAATGAAGCTTTAAATCTTTATGAAAAACATCGGGAGGAAATTAGACTGGTCATCCTGGACCTTCTAATGCCGGGGATGGGAGGCAAACAGTGTCTCGAAGCTTTACGAAAATTGGACCCCAATGTCAGGGTCCTTGTTGCCAGTGGAGTTTTAAACTCTGAAATCGAGGCGGATTTGAAGGCTATTGGGGCTAGAGGGCTTATCGCTAAGCCATTTGAAACGAGCCAACTCCTCGAGGAGATACGGAAGATTATTGATGAAGAATAATTTAAATTGGGAGAACCGATATGGTGTTGTCCATTAAACCCGAAATCCCCGATGCTGCACTAACGCAATGGCAGGGAATTGTAGACCTTATGGCGACCGTATGTCGTGTTCCCGCATCGCTGATCATGAAGGTTCATTCCTCGGAGATAGAGGTCCTGGTCTCAGCAAAAGTAGAAGACAATCCCTACCACCCCGGAGAGAAAGCAACATTGAATACTGGACTTTATTGTGAAACCGTCATGTCTACAAGGGAGGAACTTTTTGTTCCAAACGCCCTTAAAGACGACAAATGGGCCCATAATCCGGACATTCCTCTGGGAATGATATGTTATCTGGGATACCCTCTACTGTGGCCTGATGGCGACATCTTTGGCACGATATGTATTCTGGACAAAAAGGAATACTATTTTTCGGATCAAATGACAGAATCTGTCAGGTTGTTCAAAGCGAATGTCGAGAGTTATTTGGCTTTATTGTTCGAGTCCAACGAACGCAAGCAGACGGAGCGAGAAAACGAACGCCTAATTAGCGACCTTCAGAAAGCTCTTTCCGAAGTCAGAAAACTGAGTGGATTTCTTCCAATTTGCTCTTCCTGCAAGAAGATAAGGGATGATCAGGGTTATTGGAACCAGATTGAAGAATACATAAGCGATCACTCGGAAGCCCAATTCAGCCACGGCATTTGTCCTGACTGCATGAAAAAACTATATCCAGATTTTGCTGATGAGATTCTTTGCCGTTTGGAGAAAGACGAAAAGAAATAGTGATTGGTTGCGCAGAAAGCATATATGGAGGGGTAAATCATGTGAACAATTTTATGATCTCGCTCTTGCACACCTCTCATGGAAAAATTAATTTCTATTAATAAGTCTTTTACGACTATTTTTAAGTGAATTAATTATAAGATAATGGATCATGCCTTTAACGGCAAATGTTAGAGATGCTTCGGTAGCAACTGGCCCTGATTTCCTGTTCATGATCAAGAATTCCGTTATTGGCTATCAGCAATTTACGTCACGGTCCATAGGGGCTTTTACGTCGAAAAGAGCCTGGCCTGACAACACTACCCTATCAGACATTTCCGCCACTTGTTCATCTGTTCCGAACTGACCGATGCGCTGAAAGTCTGGGCAGTCCAATTTGCAAAGTATTCCCCTCATGACAATTAATTCAACCTGACTACACGTTTTCATTTTTGCCTCCTAACCGAATTAATGATTTAATGGAAGCGATTTTGAATCCAGCGGATCGGCGTGTCAACGCCTCATTGGAAAACCTATTTAGCTCGTTAATTCAGGAAGTCAATGATGCCGTGGCATGTTTATCTTCTCCGATGTTCTGACAACAGTCTATACTGCGGAACGACAACGGACATTGAACGTCGATTGCTTGAGCACAACGGCGGAGTGGGTTCACGTTACACGAGATCAAGGCTTCCAGTAAGGCTGTTCTGGTCGTCCGGCGAATTGAGCAAATCAGAAGCATTCAAGGAAGAATACCGAATCAAGCGGTTGAGCAAGGTCATGAAAGAGAGAATCGTTGATGCCAGAGGGAATAAGAAAAAAAGCCCTGGCGAAGAACGCTAAGGCTGATTGGCAAATTACATTTTATGCAAGTGTTAGCCAATGAACCGTCTTCTGAGAATTCCAATGCCGAGAGAAAATCACTTTTGACAAAGAAATTCGATCGCTGCCATAAAACGCCAATACTTACCTTCTAGTTGGGGTAGCAGGTTTAGCTGGCTCACTCGATTTCTTTGAACATTCTTTCTCTTTGGCTTTCTGCGCCTCTTCTTTTGTCTTGAATGGCCCTGCTATTGTTTTGGGTGTTTTTTCCTGGGCCTTGATCACACTGCAGTCTCCGTTTTTGTTCTTGATTAC
>CAJBEZ010000031.1 GCA_903952205.1 uncultured Desulfomonile sp.
CAACTTGTCTATAACGGTAGTGGCGGATATAAAGTCGGCGACAGTCGCCTCAGCGTCCTTGCTGTGTTCCTGGGACAGGCGAGTGAGAAGAGGCTGTTTAAAAGAAAAAATGAACATAGAAGTCTCTACAGTGGTGAACCCTTTCTCTGCCCGTGATTTCGAAAGCGCCGACAGCGTCTCTCGGACTTTATTCCACTCTGGACCCGAGATTTCGGTCAGATTGCCCCCTTTGATCGCCTCCCGAAAAAGCCGCAGGAATTCCGTGGACTCCTGACGTAACGCTGCGTCACTGATGAGGTCTTTTCTCATGGTAACAGCGGCCAACTGATCCTTAACCCACTGTTCAAGAAGTTCTTTGTCATATTTGGTAAGAATTTCGAGAATCTTACTCTTGTGTTTGCTCTCCATTTCCATACCTCTTTGATTGTAAGACGTGTCAGAAGGGCTATTTGTTTCCTGCGCTAACTAACAGAGAAAGGTTTCCTGAAATTTCGCACATCCTGCTCGCCCCCTCAATGGTGATATACCGTTTCGTGCCTTGTACCTTGCAAAATGACAACAATGGTTCCCACCTCATCCATCGGTCCCCAGCAATCGGTCAAGTTCCACCTTGAGAACTTCCATATTATAAGGCTTCTGGAAAATGACTGAAGGACGTTGCTCCGGAAAACTCTGTAGTACAACATCCACAGTGTATCCGCTGCCGAGTATCACCTTGACATCCGGCCTAATACGTGTGAGTTCATTGAAAACCTCGGCGCCGGTCATTCTCGGCATTACGAAGTCCAGTAACACCAGATCAATTTCAGTCATCCTCTCCCGGAAAAGACGCACAGCTTCGGCTCCATCATCTGCAGTCAACGTTTCATAGCCCAGAATCTCCAACCATTCGACGCAAAGCTCCCGGACCATTTCTTCATCATCTACTACGAGAATAGTTTTTCGCCCGGTAGGACTCCGAGGGATTGATGGCTGAGTCTCAACTTCTCCCTTGACTACAACAGATGGAGTCTGCGCCTTCTTCCCAGAGGGTAACAGCACACGGATAGTGGCCCCTTTTCCAACCTCGCTATCCACCATTATGGCCCCATGATGACCCTTTACAGTCCCCATCACTTCGGCCATACCAAGGCCACGTCCCCAGAACTTTGTGGTAAAGAACGGTTCAAACACCCTGTTCAAAGTCTGTTCGTCCATACCGCAACCAGTGTCTGTTACCTCCAGGAAAATGAACTGGCCTGGTTCCGGCTTTATTTCGAGGCGGCTATGGCTTAGAAGCCTCTCATCAAAGTCCATGACACCAATAGATAAACTCACCTCACCTTCCTTGTCTCCAATAGCCTCCGATGCGTTCGTAAGCAGATTTGTAATTACTCGCTGAATTTGATCAGCGTTTCCCTTGATGAGAGGAAGAGTGTCATTCATCTCTATTCTGAGTATGATTTTATCGGATACACACATTTTAAGAAGGTCCAGGTTAGTATTCAACAACTCCTTAAGATGGATGTCCTTGGGGAGGTAGAACGAGCTTCCCGAATAGATCAACATCTGACGGCATAACGCTGCTGATCGTTCGGACGCCTGAATTGCATTATTTATGAATTTCCTTGCTTTTGAATCAGTGGGCAGATCGTACAGGGCAAGGTCGAGATTGCCTAATACCACCTGCAACAGGTTGTTGAAATCGTGCGCTATGCCCCCCGCCATTACTCCCAGGCTCTCCAGTTTCTGGATATGAAGCAGCTTACGCTCAATCTGCAGCCTTTCTTCCTCCATGCGTTTGCGATCAGTAATGTCCTGCATGACTGCCAAGACATGATTGGCGCCTTTCGCGTCTGTCAGCAAGGAAGTAGAGATCAAAACAGGCCTTGCCTGTCCCTCTTTGGTCGTTATTACCCACTCTTCTCCTCGAAGGTTATCTCCTACCCTCATGCGACTCATTCGCTCACTAGCCCTATTCTGTAGTTCCGGATCAGGATACATGGACTGGTACCAGCCCAGTCTGTTAATTTCATCCATGCTGTATCCGGTGGTTTCGGTCATCCTTTCATTCCAGTGAGTGAACCTCACAAACGGATATTCACCAATACTATGGCAAACACAAATACCTTCCGCGGCATTTGCCAGAATAGCCTCAATCATCGATAGATGCTCATTTAGTTCCTTTTCCGCATCGATGCGCTTGGTAATATCCCTGTTGCTGGAGCGACGACCCAGCCATGCCCCGTCCGGCCCGAACACTCCCAGGCAATTATGAGCGATCCAAACAATCTGGCCATCTCGGTCTACAATCCTGAAATCAATATGCTTGGGCCCGCAAGCGCCTGTTATCTCACGGCGGTGATATGCCCATTTCTCCTGGTCTTCAGGATAAACGATCGAATCAAGCATGTCCGGATTGTTGATAAAATCAACGGCAGGATAGCCGGTGATCCGTTCGCAGGAAGGTGAAGTATATTTTATACTACCATCAGGATTGATCCAGTATTCCCAATCATAGGTAAAATCAACGAAGGTACGAAACTTTGCCTCACTTTCTTTTACTAATGCTTCCGCTGCCTTGCGGTCGGTAACATCCAGCATTACTGTGAGGAGGGACTTTCCCCCCTGGCTATCTATGATTGTTCCGGAAAACAGTCCATCGACGACACCCCCATTCTTCTTCCTCACCTGTAATTCGTAATTTCTGGTCAAGCTTCCATCCAGTATTCCCTGAACTGCTCTCTCTTGCGCTTCGGGATCGACAAAAAGTCCTAGCTCTCCGGGAGTCCTACCAATAACTTCATCTCTTGAGAAACCCAGAGTAGTGAGAAAACTCTCATTGATTTCCACAAAAGTCCCTTCCGGAATGGTGCCAACCGCAAGGGGGTTAGGATTAAATTCAAAGAGCCCGTTAAATTTCTGTAGCGCCTCCTGCTCCTTGCTTATGTCCTTGCAAATACCAAAGACACAATCCATTCCGTTCCATTTACCGAACGAGATACGGTTTTCAACAGGGATAAGCGTTCCATCTTTCTTTTCTAGTGGAAGCGGACAAATATCTCGCTTTCCCTGCAACATTTCAGAGAAAATTCTTTCGGCCTGCTGGCGTTGAGACCTAGGATTCAGGTCCAGCACATGCATTGTCTTGAGTTCATCGGCGGTATAGCCAAGTTTCCGTAATGCAGCGGAGTTGGTATGTATGATCCTGCCAACACGATCACCTACTACGATGATGTCATCCATGGTGTCAAAGAATGTGCGGAAGTTCTCCTGGCTTTGACGAAGGGCATCTTCAGCGAATTTTCGTTCCGTTATATCCTGGAAAGAACCAATGACTTGTGGCTCTTCTCCATCTGCCACACACTTTAACCCGCGGACTTCCGTCCAAAGATGTTTTCCGCTACTAGTTATGACCTCTGCTTCAATTGCGAAGGGCTCACCGTGTTCCAGGGTTTTGGCTACAGCTTTCTTGAGGATGGGCCTGTAAGGTGGAGCGTAAAACTCCAGACCTTCTTTCAGGCCCGGCTGGTAATCCTTTGGGGCTTCGACGATGTCATACACTCCTTGAGTCCAGTGGAGGGTGTCAGTAAATGGATTGGTCTTCCATCCCCCAATGCGGCCGATCTTCTCAGACTGCCGCAGGAACAGCTCGCTCTCCCGAAGCTTTTCTTCAGCCAGCTTGCGTTCGGTGATGTCATTTACCGCCATTCGGATTACATAATTATGTCTATTCTCCCTTTCGGGATAAGATGAAACATTCATTCGGATGCTTTCGAGGCAGGCCTGGAATGACGAACCGTCTTCACGTTGGAGGGTTAGATCGCAAGTCTGTCTGTCTTCAGTCCCAAGCACGGTAAGGATATGCTTATCCCATTGCTCCAGACTCTCTGGAGCGATAAAGTGTCCATAACCCCGCCCAATTAATTCTGGTCGGTAAACCCTCAATAGCCAGGCGCCGGTCAGGTTGACCCGCGTGATAAAGCCTTGAGTTGTAATGATAAAGTATCCGACAGGAGCGAAATCATAAAGGTCCTGGAACTCGTTCCTGGAATCTTCCAATGCCCGCTGAGTCCGCCTTAGTTCTTCATTCTGCATCTCCAGCTCGATATGATGGACACGGAGTTCGTGAACAAGCTCCTGGAGTTCTTTAGTCGGTAGTGTTGACACATCAGGATGATCTATGGGATTTTCCTGTATTGCGGCTTCCGCACGCGATCGCAGATCCATAAATTCATCAGTCACTTGGTCTTGTCTTGTCTTATCTTGCACAAGAGGACCTCCTTGGTGAGGTTGGAAAGCTTGAACATGTTATCCCATTAAATTCATATCACATATAAGTCGGGAAGTATTGAGAAAACCTATGAGGCTTAACAGGAATGGGGGATTTGTAAGTCACAGGGATCAGCGCAAGCTATTTGGGGCCATCGCATGGTCCCACTGGCTGTCATACCGCTTCAACTCTGTTAGTGGTGTCATCTCGACAGAGCCTTGCGACGAGAGATCCCGCTTTGGATCCAGCGCAAAAGCCCAACTACCCGGTTTCATCGCCAGAACAGATTTCTCCCTGCCGGTCGAAATGACATGGGGTTGGCCGTCAGCATACAGGAAACCCGCATCTGAGCCGTCGGCTCTGGGCATGGAGGCCTACGATCAAGGCATTCGGGGCCGGGCACGGAGGCCCGGCGCCACTAAAACATCTCAACCATCAGTCCCTAACAATCTCTCAAGTTCTGTCTTCATTACATTTAGATTGTAAGGCTTGTTCAAAAATCCCGCAGGCTTGTGGCCTGGAAAGCTTTTCGCCACCATATTTTCAGTGTAACCGCTGCTTAGGATCACCTTGACGTCAGGCTTGATACGAATGAGTTCACCGAAAGCTTCGACTCCATTCATTCGAGGCATTGCAAAGTCGAGCAGCACAAGGTCTATGTCGTTGAAGCGCTGGCGAAAAAGATGGACCCCTTCAGCGCCGTCAACAGCGGGAATGGTCTCGTAGCCAAGACTCTCCAGACGCATAAGGACCATATTACGGACGAATTCCTCATCCTCGACTACGAGAACGGTTTTTCTACTGGCAATACTTTCTGACGCCGGCGCTTTGGAATCAATTGCATCTATAACCAGGGATGGCTCGGCCTGAACCTCTTTCGGAACAGGAAACAGAACCCGTATTGTGGTCCCTTTCCCAACCTCACTCTCAACTATGATAGCGCCATGATGTCCCTTTACTGTACCCATCACCTCAGCCATTCCAAGACCGCGACCCCAGAACTTGGTTGTGAAAAACGGATCAAAAAGCTTGCGCTGTGTCTCTGCGTCCATACCACAACCAGTGTCTCTGACCTCGAGAAAGACAAAGCTTCCGGGTTCCGGTTTCTGTTCCATCTGGCTGCCACTCAGATACTCCTCATCGCAATCCATGACTCCGGTTCCAATCGTCACTTCACCGGTGTTATCGCCAATCGACTCGGAAGCGTTTAATACAAGATTCGTGAGCATCCGCTGTATCTGCTCCCCGTCCCCTAGAATCAATGGAAGACCTTTATTGATTTCGCAATGCAGTGTTGTAGTCTTGGGTATAACCGATTTGAAGAGATCCTCGTTTTTGTGGGCCACCTCGCCTAGATCCAGATCCTTGGGGCTATAGAATCCGCTTCCTGAGTAAATCAGCATCTGGCGGGACAATTCCGCTGATTTCTCGGACGCTCGCATCGCTGTCTCGATGCTGCTTCGTGTCTTGGGCGTCAGGGCCGGATCATCAAGAGCAAAATCAAGGCTACCCATAATCGCCATCAACAGGTTGTTGAAATCGTGGGCTATGCCGCCGGCCATAGCGCCAAGACTCTCCAGTTTCTGGGCGTGGAGAAGCTTTTTTTCCATCTCGGACCGCTCAGCATCCAGACGCTTACGCTCGCTAATGTCTCGGACAATAGCCCACATCCCTACATTTACCCCGTCCTCTTGAACAATGAATGTATTTAATTCTATAGGTATTAATCTGCCATCTTTACCAATGTACTCCTTTTCGTAGGTATCAGAATATCCACGGCGGATTATCTGTTCCGACACAATTCTGTCTTCGATGGCCACCCACTGGGTAGGGGTAAGATCCTTATAAGTTTTGCTGAATAACTCTTCTGACGTATATCCCAACATTTCCCTGTAGACGGTATTAAATGCCTTGATTTGGCCTTGCATGTCAGTGAACACAATTCCGTCACGGCTGCCTTCGAATAACGAGCGATAACGCTGTTCATTTTCTAATAAGACTTTTTCGGCCTTCTTACGTTCAGTAATGTCCCTGACGGCTATGCGGATAATAAACCGATGATCAGTCTCCCCTTGCGGTTTAGCGGGGGCATCCGTACGGATGCTTTCGAGATGGGCATGGAAGACGGAGCCATCTTCTCGTCTGAGTGTGAGGTCACAGTCCACCTTGTCTTCCTGTTTAAGCACGCTAATAATATGCCGATGCCACTGGTCATCGCTCTCAGAAACTACAAAGTGTCCAAAACGCATGTTGATCAATTTTGAACGGGGTAACCCGAGCAGTATGGCCCCAGTCAGGTTGGCCTGTATGATAAGCCCTATATCGGACACAGTAAAATACCCGACAGGAGCGAAATCATAGAGGTCCTGGAATTCGTCTTTGGATTGTTCCAATTCGAGCTGAACTCTCTTCAGTTCAGCATTCTGCATCTCCAGCTCAAGCTGATGGACCCGGAGTTCGTGAACAAGCGCCTGGAGTTCTTTGGTCGGTAGTGTTGACACATCAGGGTGATCTATGGCTTTTTCCTCCATTGCGGTTTCCGCACGCTGTCGCAGATCCATAAATTCATCTGTTACTGAGTCTTGTCTTGTCTTGTCTTGTCTTGCACAAGAGAACCTCCTTGGTGAGGTGGAAAAGTTTGAATCTGTTAACCCATTAAATCCATATCACATGTCAGTTGGGAAATATTGAAAAATCTTTGTAGAAGAAGCTTCCAGCTTCTTTAGAGAATTATTAAGACCCCGGGTCCGGACAAGGAGACCCGGCGCCACTGTGAATAAGAAAAAAGGGCGCACACGCGGGAGCGCCCCTACCAGAGCCAAAATGCACGGGGATGTGACCCCCAATCGCGTCATTTTGCAGGCTACTGCCGTGTCATCTCGAGCGAGCCTTGCGAGTATCATCCCACGCCGAGCCCTACCACCGCTGTCATCTCGAGCGAGCCTTGCGACGAGAGATCTAACCAGACTGCTTTGGGCTATATGGTCGGTCATGCGCATGGCACGGGCCTGGTCGAATTTGTCAAAGTAATAAATTGTTATTAGTTTTGGGGCCCAGTTTTCGGCGACAATTACACTTGCCCATCTTTCGGGGGGCGCTTGTCTACTTTGTCCTCTCCTCGACCAGATCATCCAAGGCCTGCTCCAGTTCCTTAACGTTTACTGGTTTCGCAACATATCCGTCCATGCCAACATCGAGACACTCTTCCATGTCTCCTTTCATTGCGTGTGCCGTCATCGCTATGATAGGGATGTGGGCGCCGGAAAGTTTTTCACGTTCACGGATTGCTCTGGTAGCGTCAAAACCGTCCATATTAGGCATCTGAACATCCATAAGAATCACATCGAAAGATTCTGTATCCAGAAGTGAAAGGACTTCTATGCCATCGTTCGCAATGTGGACTGAGTGTCCCATCTTTTCCACAATTCTTGTGGCTACCTTCTGATTAATAATATTGTCCTCAGCCAGCAATACCTTTAGCTTGTTCCGACGCACCGCTATGGTAGGTATTTCCGGGGCTATTATGGTCGAGTCACACGAACTGTCGAAAGATTTCATAATCGCCTGCTGAAGAGCGCTGTTCTTCGCAGGCTTTAACAAACAGGTCTCTATTCCAAGTTCTTTCCATTTATTGGTTGTGAACCGATCACCCCCAGATGTAAGAAGAATAATTACGAGTTTACTGAAACGATCATCTTTTCTAATTCTTCCGATTAATTCTATTCCGTCCATCTCTGGCATCATATAATCGATAAGGGCCACATCAAACTTTTTACCTGATTCGTAAGCCGTTTTAAGTTCAGCGATTCCCAAGAATCCGTCTTTTACACATACTGGACGCATTTCCCACTGCTCAAGGGTCAACTCAAGAATGCGCCGGTTCGTATCATTATCATCCACGACAAGAACCTTTAAATCTCTCATATTCGTAAATCTCGGAGATCCAACACATGACTGTTTCTGGTCGACCACTCCCAGGCGCACAGTGAAATGAAATTTGCTTCCCCTGTTGAGTTCACTCTCGGCCCACACTCGACCATGCATCATCGCGACAAGTTTTGAAACTATCGCCAGCCCTAAACCAGTGCCTCCGTATTTTCTCGTGGTCGAGGAATCGGCCTGTTCAAAAGGGTCAAATATTTTCGCAACTTTGTCCGCAGGGATCCCTATTCCTGTGTCTTGTATAATGAAATGCAAACCTATTTCTTTTTCGTCGACGTGTTGCAATTCCACTAGAACGGTAACTTCTCCTTGTTCAGTGAACTTTAGCGAATTACCCAACAAGTTGATGAGAATCTGTCTCAATCTGCCTGGGTCCCCGCACAGAGTTTCCGGTATCTCGGGTGGCACATAATATGCCAGTTCCAAGCCCTTTTCATGTGCTTGTATAACCATAGTTCCCATGGTATCAGCGACTAGTTCGCGGAGTTCAAAAGCAATTTCAGAAAGTTCCAGCTTCCCTGCTTCCATTTTCGAGAAATCCAGGATGTCATTAATAATGGCAAGTAGACACTCCGCTGACATTCGCACTGAAACCAAATATTCTCTTTGCTCAGGGCTCAACTCGGTAGTCAACGCAAGGTCAGTCATCCCCATAATCCCGTTCATTGGCGTACGGATCTCGTGACTCATGTTGGCAAGGAATTCACTCTTTGCCATGTTGGCCATTTGGGCTGCCGCTGCTAGTCTAGTGGCTACTTCCACACTCTCCTTGAGTTTTTTGTTAACCTCTTCTGTTTGTTCCCTGGATCTGACAAGGGCCATTTCAGCTTCCCTGTGAGGAGTCAGATCCAACATTACTCCAACAATGCCTGCCGGGTTGCCCGACGAATCCCTAAAGACCGCTTTGCTGAACATGAAATATCTGAGAACTCCCTCAGAAGTCTTAACTTCAGATTCGTAGGTTTGAACCCCTCCCTGCTTTAGAAGTTCCATGTCTTTTTCATGATATGTTTTCGCCAAATCGAGAGGAATTTTGTTCGGAATGTCATAGATCTTCCGACCAATGATTTCGTCCCTCGGCAAGCCCATTATTTGACTGGCGAACGCATTGTTGCATCCCTTGTAGGTTCCTTCATGGTCCTTGTAAAAAATGGGATTGGGAATTTCATCTATCAACGTAGAAAGAAACTCGAGGTTGTCTTGAAGTGATTTCTGAAAACGCTTCCTGTCTTCAATTTCTTTATCCAGTTCCTGCCTCTTTTTTTTGAGGCGATTTTCGATGGTTCCAACATAAATGTAGAAGAATCCCATCAACGCAAGCCCGATAATTAAGCCCAGGCCGAAAACAACTCTAACCATGTGTTTCAGGTTTTTGCCGGCTAAAGTCATGTCCTTAAACATGACAATTTTGCCTACCTCCACATCTCTAACATCGTAAAGACCCAGGAAGACAACACGGTAAGTTATTCCCTCGAATTCGGCTGTGAATTGATCCTGTTTATCTCCGTGATTCCGGTTTAACACGTATCTCATTAGTTCTGGAGAAGTCTTTGAGCCCGTAGAATCGATCACCACGTAATCTGAGGCCATGTCCCAATCGGCCTTACGCCCCATCATATTGAGACCCTGTTCCCATGTGTCACGCTTGAGAAATGACTTGGAGACGGCGAAAACCAGGTCGACGTCAAGAGTCTTTGAGAGACTACTTGTCATGTGCTCAATCTCTTCACCCAACTCAATGTATCCAACAATTTGACCATCAACACGCCATGGCCTGACGACCCTCAAAGCGAATGTTCCATAAGGCCCCAATTCAATTCCAGCGCAAGTCTCCCCGGATTCTTTGGCCTTCTTGAAGGTCGCTCGTTCAATCCGGTCGCCGGAGTTTTCTGGTTTATGGACTCTTAGGAAGCATCTGTTGTCATCAGGATCGATAAAATAGAAATGGGTAACCCTGTATCTCGAACGAAGGGATTCGAAGATAGGGCTTGTGTAATTTAAAAGAGCTGATTTGTCTCTATCCTTCCACCTTCTGATGATTTCTGGGGTCTTCTCCAGAAAATCAAGCATGCTACCGAGGAGTTGAGAGTCGTTCTTGATTGACTCCTCAAAGAGTATGCGGACCGATTCAATCTTCTCTCGAGTCTGCGATTCCACTTCGCGAGCCTGGAGCCAATATATACCTGTAAGGAAAGCTGCAAGCATTACCAGAATCGATATGAAAATTGGTATGAAGATTCTAGCTTTGATACGTTCTGAAGAGGAATTCATAATTTCTGGCCTCGAAAAGATCACTTAATAGTTGGGCCGATGTAATAAAAATAGTTGGACAAGAGTAGTAGTCCGATGTCTTGAATATCGCAAACGCTTTATGCCCCTGCAATTACCGCAGTCCAGAACACGGCTATCAGGATCAAAATTCTGCCCATACGAACCCGTAGATCACCGACGATGGTTTTCTCTGACGCCATGTGGATACCCAAAATAGATTAAGTGATTATGTGTCCTCTATGGTCAACGACAGCGGACGGTAATATTCAATCAGCATCCAGGATCTCCCGAATTGTAGTCAAAAACTGTCTCATATTATATGGTTTTTGCACGAATCCCTTTGCTCCAGCGGCCATGACGCCATCAGACGATCCACCGTCAGAATAGCCGCTTGCTACAACAACCTTGGCGTTGGGATTAACTCGAAGAATCTCGGCCAAACATTTCTTGCCGTCCATTACGGGCATGATCAGGTCCACTATAGTTTTGCCATTTTTGAGATAATAGTTTGAAATTACCGAATAATATATTGAAAACAATCGGTGTTACTACCATAGACGGTTTGGGGAAACTGAAAGGAGGAACACCGATGACCAAGAGGAATCTGCCACAGCCTTTCGGAGTTGACAAGATACATTTCAGGGATTGTTTCACAGCGCCTAGTTTGAGGCATTTTGCGGCGCTAATTACCGGATGGGCGCTTACTGTTGGAACACGCACCATTAGTAAGGTCATTCTTGCTACTGGGGCGCATGAATCGGAACATTTCGCAAACATCTACAAGTTTCTGGGCAGATCCAATTGGGACCCGGACAAGGTAGCTTTTGAGGTTTTCAAGCTCATAATTGAGCGTCTTCTACCGGGTTGCACAGTGATAGAGATTGTAATTGACGATACCTTGAACAGTTGCGTGGGTAAGAAAATTTTCGGAGCCGGAGTGCAGCATGACGGGAATGCTCCTAAGACGGGCAAGCCGATAGGTTACGGAGTCTGTTTCGTGATCATCGGGGTTGCTGTTCGTTTACCAAGGATATCGGACAGGGCTTTTTGTCTGCCTTATGCGGCACGCCTGTGGTGGCCCGCAAAGGCCAAGGTCAAACCGAAGGCGGCCGTTTACAAGACTAAGCCTCAACTTGCCGAAGAATTGATTCGGCTGACACACTCTTGGATTGATTCTTCGATAATCATCAGGGCCATCGTTGATGGTGGATACTCAAATAAGAATCTTATCCAGGACCGGCCTAAAGGAGTTCATATCACGGGTAAGTTGCGTATGGACGCAGTGTTATATGATCTGGAGGAACCAGAGGCCGGTAAAAAGGGCCGTCCACGAAAGAAAGGGCCCCGGTTACCGGTTCGGAAATCTATCTTCAACAGTGGGGATACTCTTTGGGATTGGAATAGAATCAAGTTATATGGCCACAGGACTACAGTCCTGGTTCATAGGTTCAACGCTATCTGGTACAAGGCCCCCGGAAATGAGCCCTTATCAATAGTGCTAGTCAGAGATCCTGCGGGGAAATACCCTGATGTGGCTTTTTTTGACACTGACATCGACGCTGCAAACACAGACACAATTCTAAGGTATACGCGACGCTGGAGCACAGAGATAACCAACCGAGAGACAAAGGGCCTGCTAGGAAGCTCCGATTCCCAATGCCGGCCCGAAAAATCTGTTACACGCACACCACTCATGGCCTATTGGAGCTATTGTCTCCTAGTCGTTTGGTTTGTCAAACAGTTCCGAATGGGGAAGGATCTCTTAACCCCAAGGCCACCCTGGTATTTGAAAAAGAAGAACATCACATTCTCGGACATGTTGGCAGCAGCAAGAAGGAGCCATTTCACACAGAGAGTTTCGCGCGATCACAGGAAACACCAGAACTTAACAAAAACCATCCCCACTCGCTACAATAGCGAACAGGGCTTTTCGAAAATGGCAAAACTATAGTTCTTTACAAGAAACAATGACGGGTAAGAGTGTAATCTAAGGAAACTGTCACAAGCAAAAAAAGATGGCATGGCGTTGAACAGGTCGGTATCTTTTTTGACCATGGTGAAGATTAGAAAGAGCTTGCCGGCGTGATGGGAACACTGCCACGAAAACAGGGGCTTTTGTAAGTAAATCCGATCCGGTTTGGGACGAAAATCGGACCAAAGACGAACCCCATGGACCGACATTAAGACGCCATGCAAAGAGGTAACTCCCTGATAAAACACACATCAGGAATTCATTGGTCCATTTTTCGGGCCATTATACTCGCCTCATTTCTGTTTTAAACGCTTTGTAACTCACCGCAGATTTCTTCACTCATATCTAACCAACTAATTAGCTTACGTTGTTTAGCAGATTGTTCTGTTTTTCGAAGTTGGCACGAAATGTGCTAACTTGTGGCAAGGCTAAAACTGTCTTTATTAGACTAATCTGAACGTTTTTGCATTCCCCGGATCATGATTGGTAACTGAGACCATATTTTTTGGAATTACCGTCCCTAGCTAATTTGCGATAGAACTGCTTGGAATTGGAGGCAACGTAAGGTTTTTATCCGTAGCGAAAACTAAATCACAACGCGAAGGGAAAAGACATGAACATGACAGGAAACAAAACGGTCTCGGGCGTGTACAAAACCCACACTGCGGTGGAGGCTGCTGTCATGGAACTCCAGAAGGCGGGGCTTGATATGAAGACGCTTTCTGTGGCGGGGAAGGACTATCACTCAGATGAGCTTGTGGTCGCATACTATAATAGCGGGGACCGTATGATGGCCTGGGGGAAGATAGGCGGTTTTTGGGATGGGCTTTGGGGATTGCTGTCCGGAGCCGCCTTTTTTTTCGTCCCCGGTATCGGCCCTATTGCCGTAGCGGGTCCGCTGGTGAGTTCGATAGTGGGAGCGTTGGAAGGAGATGCGGTTGTGGGCGGTGTAACCGCTGTGGGCGCGGGATTGTGCAGTATAGGCGTGCCAAGAGACTATGTCGTCAAGTATGAAACCATGTTAAAGGCCGACAGGTTCATTGTGATCTGTCACGGCGCCAGAGGGGATGTGGCAAAAGCCCGGCGCATTCTGCAGTACACAGAACCCACTGAGGTCAACATCCACGACGGAATCGGCCAAACCAGCCGTGTAATACTATTTTCCAAAAAGGATAAGCAACACTGAGGTTACCGGTAATATGTCAGCAATCGTTATGAATTGTGAAGGCTATTTTCACTTTTGTAATTTTTTCTCCAGCCTTGATGACATATCCTTAAAACATTAAGAGCTGTTCTCACACTACCTCTGATCCGCAACTTATTTCTTTATAATGGTTTTAATTATAATGTTGCTAACTTACGCTCTGTAAACTAAAATCAGTTCAGATTACAATTGCCCTATATAGTTAGATACGAAAAACCCTGATCGAACTAGGTTCCAAATGGCAAAATATGAACATCGAACCCTTGCAGGCGTTTATATTTCAGGAACCAATGTTGCTATACAATTCTGTTGGGCTGGTTTAACAAATTAGTATTGTCCAATTGATAGAACCGGAACCTGCGACCGAGGTACATAGACTCGTTGCTCTAAACGCAAAAGACTAGCGAAGAGCAGTATCCCCCACTTGAGTTGGGAAGGAGGTTCCGTGAACCAAAACCGCTATGAGGAAATTGTCCCTGCCCGAAGTTTGGACCGTCGACGAGTCTGGCCGGCATGGGGCATCCTGATGGCTGCTATTATCCTCACCGCGCTCGTCACCCTTTACATGAAAACTGACGTGGATGTTCAGGCAAAGAGGGAATTCCTGTTCGCGTGCAACGAAATTAGATGCAAGATTGATGACAGGCTTCAGGAACACCAACAAATCCTCCTTAGTGGAGCGGCTTTTTTCGACGCCTCGGATAAGATAACCCGCGAACAATGGCGCATCTTTACTCAGCGTCTCAATGTAAAATCGAATCTTCCCGGCATCCAAGGCATTGGATTTGCGCTCCTGATTCCACCTGATCGTCTGGCGCAACACGTCCAGGACATCCGAAACGAAGGTTTTCCGAATTACGCTGTAAGGCCGGAAGGCAACCGTGGCGCCTATTCTTCAATCATCTATCTCGAGCCTTTTCTGGAACGGAACCTGAGGGCCTTTGGATACGACATGCTCTCAGAACCCGTGCGCCTGGCGGCTATGGAACGGGCGAGAGACCAGAATGCCACTGCGCTTTCAGGGAAAGTTGTCCTGGTGCAGGAGACAGAAAAGGACATCCAGGCTGGTACCTTGATGTACGTGCCCGTTTACCGAAAGGGAATGCCCATACAGACCATTGAACAGCGACGAGAAGCCCTCTTTGGATGGGTTTACAGCCCGTACCGGATGACCGACCTAATGCGTGGCATTCTAGGGGGCTGGGATTCTCAGGAAGGTTTGAGGATTCGCCTTCAGGTCTACGATGGCGCACGCCCGTTCCCTGAATCCATCCTCTATGACAGTCATACTGGGAAGGATCCGGGGTTGGCTCCGCAGTTTACCGAAGAGTTACAGGTCGTTTTCAACGGTAGCCCTTGGACTCTGAGATTCACCCAGACGGATGGCCAGGTAGCGCTGGCCAAAGTTTGGCTCACTCTTGCCGGCGGAATTATAATCAGTCTTTTGGTATTCGGACTCGCTCTGTCCTTGCTTAACAGCCGATCCAACGCCCGGCGGATGGCCGAGCGGTTGACGGCTGAGCTGCGGCTGAGTGAAGAACGCTGGCAATTTGCCCTGGAAGGGTCAAGAGACGGAGTTTGGGACTGGAACGCCCAGACGAACGAGGTGTTCTTTTCCAGGCAGTGGAAAGCAATGATTGGCTATGAAGAGCATGAAATCGGGACAGCCTTCGATGAATGGGACAAGAGAGTGCATTCTGATGACAAGGATAACTGCTATGCGGACCTGAAAAGGCATTTGAGTGGTGAGATTCCCTTCTATGAAAACGAGCATCGATTGCTGTGTAAAGATGGTAATTACAAATGGATCTTAGCTCGGGGGAAAGTCTCGACGTGGACAGAAGATGGCAAACCTTTGCGAGTCATCGGCACTCATACGGATATCAATGAGCGCAAGCGCATGGAAGATGCCATCCATCAAAGACAAGAGAACTTCCGCGCATTTTTTGACACCATGGACGACGTAATCGTAGTAGGCGATAGCGATGGCAGGATCATACATACCAATTCCACTGCCTTAAGAAAACTCGGCTACACTCCCGATGAACTCAAGACAATGCATGTGCTGGACCTGAATCCCAGGTCTCAACGCCAGGAAGCCGAAAGAATTTTCAAGGAAATGTTAGAGGGAAAGCGAGACATTTGTCCACTTCCACTAGAAAGGAAAGATGGAACGCTTATCCCGGTTGAAAACCGAATCTGGTTCGGTAAATGGAGTGGGATGGATTGTGTCTTTGGTATTTGCAAAGACCTAAGCAAGGAGCAGGAGGCGCTACAGAAATTCAACAGGCTCTTTGATTTTAATCCTAACCCCCTTGCGGTTGGCAGCATTCCGGAAGGGAAATTTGTGGAAATCAATGAAAGTTTTCTCACTACTTTAGGCTTCTCAAGAGATGAAGTCATTGGCAGGACGCCAGGGGAACTGGACCTTTTTGTCGATCCCGAAGCGCAAGAGATAGCAGCTCAGAGAATTGTGGATGGAAGCTTGATCAGAAATATTGAGTTACAGTTGAGGAAGAAGGATGGGGGTATCGTCGAGGGGCTGTTTTCCGGAACAGTCATAGATAGCCAGGGAGAAAAGTTCCTCCTCACGGTGATGCTGGATGTTACCGACCGCAAGGCAGCGGAAGCATTCTTGAAAGAAAGTGAGGTAAAGTTTCGTACCTTCGTTGATTTTACCGATGATTGGGATTACTGGATCAATCCTGATGGTAGTATGAAATATATTTCACCTTCCTGCGAAAAGATCACTGGCTATCCTGCCGAGGATTTTATCAATAATCCGGACATGCTTGATTCGATCGTTTACCCTGGAGACCAGGAAAAATGGGCACATCACCGCCAGGGGATAACAAGCGCTTGCGGGTCTGAGGATATTGATTTCAGGATTGTAGACCGAAATGGCCGGATTGTCTGGATTGCTCATAATTGCCTGGGAGTGTTCGGGCCGGACGGAGCATGGCTGGGTCGTCGCGCCAGCAACAGGGATATTTCCGAGCGCATCAATGCAGAAAACGAAGTAGCTAAGCATCTATCGATGATCGAGGGTATTCTGGCAAATGCGGCGGAAGGTATTTGCGTTTGCCATAGTATTGAGGAATTTCCCTTCGCGAGCTTCACTCACTGGAATGAAAGGATGACCGAAACCACCGGATACAGCATGGATGAAATTAACAGACTGGGCTGGTACCAGTCCATGTATCCTGATCCGGAACTACAGAACAGGGCTGTTGAGCGAATGAGCCGCATGAGGGTGGGAGACAACCTTCGAGGAGAGGAGTGGGTGATAACGACCAAAGGGGGACAGGCAAGGCCTGTTTTGATCTCCACTACCCTAATGACAGACGCAAAAGGCGCCAATCATGTCTTGGCGGTCATGCATGATATTACTGATCGCAAACACATGGAAGAAGAAAGACTGCAGATTGAGCGCAAGCTTCTCCATGCCCAGAAACTAGAGAGTCTAGGAGTGATGGCCGGAGGCATAGCGCATGATTTCAACAATCAATTAGCGGTAGTCCTAGGCAACCTGGAACTGGGGCTTATGGATCAAACCATTGGCCCAGAAACCCGACATAGCATTGAGAGCGCCGTCGGGGCGGCCAGGCGATCAGCGGAACTCTCCCGCCAGATGCAGGTCTACACGGGCAACATTGTCTATTACCCTGTAGACTTAGATCTAAACGAGTTGTTAAACAGCAACCACGCCCTACTTAAATCGACTGTTTCCAAGTATGTTGCTCTTAACCTTGAAACCAACAGCGCACTCCCAATCATCAAGGGAGACGCGGAACAATTGCAACGTATGGTTATAAATATTCTGGTCAACGCTTCCGAGGCCCTCGCTGATAAGGACGGCAATGTAACGCTTAGAACCGGAGTCTTGGAATGCGACTCGGCTTATCTGGGCCGGAGCCTACTGAAAGAAAAGCCTGCGCCCGGGCGGTTCATCTTTCTGGAGGTTTCAGACACTGGTTGCGGAATGGATACTGACACACAGCGCCGTCTCCTTGATCCTTTCTTCTCAACAAAATTCACTGGGCGTGGCCTTGGAATGGCCGAAGTCATGGGTATAACAAAGGGCCATCAGGGCGCCATAATAGTGGAGAGTGAGGTTGGGAAGGGAACTACAGTCAGAGTGTTGTTTCCAGCTTTGGAAAAAGCTGCGGCTTCCCCGGTTCAGGTCATGGACTTAGTTGAGACCAAGGCTCCGGAGCCTGAGACCGGTAATCGACGAAAAACCATTCTAGTAGTCGAAGATGAAGAGGGGGTGCGGAATCTGGTCGTTAGACGTCTGGACGTGTTGGGCTATGACTCGATCATCGCTGAGGATGGGGAAGAAGGTGTACGTATTTTCCGAGAGCGTATGAATGAAATAGATCTGGTAATGCTTGACTTCAAAATGCCCAAAATGGACGGTGTTGAGGCATTTTGGGAACTCATACGGATCAAGCCGGATGTGAAAGTCATCCTTAGCAGTGGATACACTGAGGATGTTGTTCTTGAAAGGTTTCCCGGCCCTAGACCTGCTGGTATTTTGCACAAGCCCTACAAAATGGAAGAGCTGAAAGGTGCGCTTGAGTGATTGGTTGGGACCTTAGGGTGAGGCAGACGACAAGGATGTAATCTCATGGCCAATAAAACAGACCTGGACAATGGCGGTAGCAAGAGCGATCTACGAGACGCCGCTGAGGAGAAGCTCGGCATGCTCCCGGTTGTATCGCATGAACTCAAAGACCAAACCACTGAACAGATCATCCACGAACTCCGGGTCCATCAGATCGAGTTGGAGATGCAGAATGAGGAACTAAAGAGAGTTCAGCGAGCATTGGAAGATTCTGGGAAAGAGTTTCAAGACCTTTACGATTTCGCTCCTGTCGGATACTTTACCCTGACTCGTAAGGGGATCATCAGAAGGGTTAATCTAACTGGAGCCGATCTCCTGGGAATCCCGCGTTCAAAATTGATTGGGCGAGGTTTTGGACGTTTTGTCGCTACCGAGAATCTAGACGAATGGGATCAGCACATCTTTACCGTGCTTGGACATGAAGAAGCCAAAACTTGCGACCTAAAAATCAAACGGAAGATGGCCCGATTTTTTATGCCCGCTTTAGAAGTATCCGAATGGATCCGCCTCCCGAACTTAACCAGATAAGTGACGATAGCCATGTGATCAGGATGGTGTGCACTGATATCACCGAACTCAAGCGGGTGGAGGAGAAGCTTATTAAAAGTGAGCGATTTCTTTCAAACGTTTTTGCGAGTATTCCGGACGGTATAAGCATTCTGGATAAACACATGAATATTGTTATGGTAAACCAGGTTATGGAGCTCTGGTACTCCCATGCGTTACCGTTCACAGGTAAGAAATGTTTCGAGGTCTACCACGGTGCCAATCAACCCTGCCAGGTATGCCCAAGCATTCAGACATTGAGAACGGGCAGATCAGCCGTTGATGTTGTCCCCATGACGGGCAAAGATGGCATCAGAATCGGCTGGAATGAATTATATTCCTTCCCTCTAACCGATGCGGCCACACGGGAAATCACAGGGGTCATTGAGTTCGTTCGAGACATCAGTGAAAAGAAACAAGCGGAAGATTTGCTTAGGGAGAGCGAATCACGATTTCGCACCCTATTCGAGACCGCCAATGACGCAATATTCCTGATGGACCATGAGAAATTCATTGAATGCAATACAAAGACCCTCCAGTTGTTTGGCTGTGAAAATAAAAAAGATATAGTTGGTCATACACCAGTGGCGTTTTCGCCTGAGAAACAACCAGATGGTCTTGATTCGGCAGACAAGGCTCTCAAATACATTAACGCCTCATTAAAAGCCAATCCGCAGACATTCTACTGGAAACATTTTCGGAAAGACGGCTCTCCTTTTGATGCGGAGGTCTCTCTGAATGCCCTTACATTGAAAGGCAAGTTACAGATTCAAGCGATAGTAAGAGACATCACAGACCGGAAACAGGCGGAAGAAGCGTTGGAGTTGGCCAACGCATACAACCGCACCCTCGTCGAGACCAGTGTTGACCCCTTTGTAACAATTAATCCTGACGGAAAAATCTCCGATGTGAACGCGGCAACGGAAAATTTGATCGGCTATTCACGTTACGAGCTGGTCGGCACGAATTTCTCGGATTATTTCACAGAGCCGGATAAAGCCATGGCTGGATACCAACAGGTATTCCGGGACGGTTTAGTGAGGGATTATGAATTGGACACACAGCACAGAGACGGACATGTGACTCCAGTCATGTGTAACGCATCCGTATATCGAGACAAGTCTGGAAAAGTTTCCGGGGTTTTTGCCGCAGCTCGTGACATCACTGTCCGCAAGCGGTTGGAGGAAGAACGACTGGAGATGGAACGCAAGCTCCTTCATACCCAGAAACTGGAGAGCCTGGGAGTAATGGCAGGGGGCATAGCGCACGATTTCAATAACCTGTTGCAGGTGGTCTTCGGGAATCTCGAACTTGCCCTGCATGATCTTCCCACTGATTCGAAGGCAAAGAAGTTCATAAATATTGCGATTCAGGCGTCAGAACGATCAGCGGAGCTATCCCGGCAGATGCTGGTATATTCAGGAAGCTCGTTCTACCTCCCCAAGAACATTCATCTTAACGAGTTATTGAATACTAACCAGGACCTTCTCAAGATGTGTGTATCCGATAAAATCAAACTCAAAATAGAAATGGCCGCCAATCTTCCCCTAATCAAGGGAAACGCTGATCAAATTCAGCGAGTAATTGAAAATCTGCTTACTAACGCATCAGAGGCTATTGGAGACAAGGAAGGTAAGGTGAGCCTATCTATTGGTGTCATGGACTGTGACGAGATGTTTCTAAGCCATAGCCGCCTCGAAATAAAGCCGGAACCAGGCCAGTTCATTTTTCTGAAGGTAACAGACACTGGTTGCGGTATGGACGAACAGACTTTGAACAGGCTATTTGAACCGTTCTTTACCACAAAGTTCTGGGGACGAGGTCTCGGTATGGCTGAAGTGATGGGGACTGTAAAGGGTCATCATGGGGCCATAATGGTGGATAGCGAGGTTGGCAAAGGGACCACAATCCGTGTGCTGTTACCCTCTGGGAAGACAGCGCAGACTCCATCTGTTGTAGTCAAGGGAGAAGTTGAGACTCAGCCATCAATCCCTCGGAGTCCTACCGGGCGAAAAACTGTTTTTGTAGTAGATGATGAAGACTTGATCCGGGAGCTTTGCGTCGAATGGTTAGAGCTTCTTGGCTATGAAACGTTGACAGCAGCTGATGGAGCCGAAGCTGTTCATGTTTTCCGGGAGAAGATGAATGAAATTGATATGGTATTACTGGACTTCGTAATGCCGAGCATGAATGGCGCAGAGGTTTTCGATGAACTTATACGTATCAGGCCGGATGTCAAGGTTATCCTGGGCAGCGGGTACACTGAGGAAATCGTATTGCAGAGTTTTTCGAAGCAACGTCCTTCAGTTATTTTCCAGAAGCCTTATAACATGGAAATTCTTAAGAGAGAACTTGATAGATTGATAGGGACCGCAAAATAAGAACGTATATAAGGATATAAACTCATGACGGCCAAAATGGACCTGGACGAGAATGGAAGTAGCGTAAAGGCTCTGAGTGATACGGCTATGGGTCAACTCAGTAAGTCTCCGGATGCTACACAGGAACTCAAAGACAAAACCCCTAAAGAGATAATTCACGGACTTCGGGTCAATCAGATTGAGTTGAAGATACAAAATAAAGAACTGCAGATACGGAATGAAGAACTAAAAACAGCATTGGGAGTGTCCAGGGACAACTACCAAGCCCTTTATGATTTCATTCCTGTCGGATACTTTACCATGACACCCAAAGGGCTTATCAAAGAGGTCAACCTGTCCGTGGCCAACCTCCTCGGGATAACACGTCAGAAGTTGATTGAGAAGGGTTTTGAACAGTTTGTTGACACTGATAGCCTAGACCAATGGGACAATCATATCATTACCGTTCTTGGGAATAAAGACAAACAAAGCTGCGACATTACGCTCAACAAAACAGACGGTTCGACATTTTATACCCACCTCGAAAGTGTCCAAACGGATGCGTCAGATGAAATGCGAGCGGTGAACGGTGAAGCCCAGGCAATTCGTATGTCGGTTACTGACATCACAGAGCGCAAACGCTCAGAGGAGCAAATCAAGCTAAATGAGTCTCGCCTACAGAGTCTGCATGAGATGTCTCAATACAGGGCCAAGAACGTCCAGGAATTGTTAAAATTCACCCTTGAGCATGCCATTAAGCTAACTGGAAGCAAAGTCGGATACATGTATCATTACGATGACAGTAATCAACGTTTCATCCTTAATACATGGACAAAAGATGTCATGGACCAGCATGATGTCGCCGAACCCCGGGATGTCTACAAACTTGAAGAAACAGGACTATGGGGCGAGGCTGCCCAGCAGAAAAAACCGGTCACAGTAAATGACTTCCAGTCCTATAACCCACTAGAGAAAGGATATCCTCCTGGATATGGACATGTCGAATTCTTCAAAGTCCTGACTGTGCCTGTTTCTCAGGACGACAAGGTTGTAGCTGTCGTGGTGGTGACAAATAAGGAATCAGACTATAACGACTCAGATATCAGACAACTGTCTCTACTTATGGACTCTGTCTGGCGAATGATAGGGAGCATGCGAGCCCAGGACCGGGAACAACTATTAGTCGCCGCTGTTGAGCATGCTGCGGAAGGTGTCATCGTTACTGACGCTTCTGGGATTATTCAATACGTCAACTCGGCTGAGGAGGCTATTACCGGCTATAGTAGCGATGAACTCATCGGTCAGAACCCCAGTATTTTAAAAAGTGGTAAACACAATGATGATTTTTACAGGAAACTTTGGGGGACCATTAACGCCGGGAAGGTATGGACAGGGCGATTTATCAACAAGAGAAAAGAAGGGACTGAATACCATGAGGACGCAACAATCTCTCCTGTTTACGATAAGTCAGGGAAGCTGAAAAACTTCGTGGCGGTAAAACATGATGTAACCAAACAGATTCAGCTTCAAGAACAACTGTTCCAGGCCCAGAAGATGGAGGCAGTCGGAACCTTGGCTGGTGGCATTGCCCATGATTTCAATAACCTCCTACAAGTGGTGTTGGGATATGCTGAGGTCATGCTCCTACGCAAAAAAGAAGGGGAATCTGACTATGTCGATTTACACAAAATATATCAGGCGGGAAAGCGGGGAGCTGATCTTGTAAGGAGCCTACTAACCTTCAGCCGAAAAGTTGAGGCGCAGTATGTTCCTGTAAATTTGAACGAGGAAATAACCACTGTTCGAGACCTCCTATTTAACACAATTCCAAAGATCATAAAAATTGACCTACATCTAAGCGAGGACCGGTGGTCAGTTCAAGCCGATAAGCCTCAGATAGCCCAAATCTTGATGAACCTTGGAGTGAACGCTAGAGACGCAATGCCAGATGGCGGAACATTGACTATTGAAACCACAAACATACAACTGGACGAGGAATATTGCGGCATACACCCTGAAGCCAAACCAGGGAATTACGTCTTGCTTACTGTTTCGGATACAGGACGAGGAATGGATAAGGAAATACTGTCTCACATATTTGAGCCATTCTTCACCACGAAGGAACCAGGAAAAGGCACAGGATTGGGACTTGCGACTGTCTATGGGATCGTTAAGAACCATGAGGGGTTTATAAACTGTAACAGCGAGATTGGCCATGGGACCACATTCAAAATTTACCTTCCCACAATTCAGACAAAACAAATTTTGGAAAGCCCACATGTAGAGATGATAACTACAGGGGGGATTGAGACTATTCTTCTGGTGGAAGATGATGATGTGATCAGAGATTTGTGCGCAGAACTTCTGGTCGGTGTCGGTTATAATGTCATCTCCGCTGGTAACGGAAAAGAAGCCCTAGAGATATACCAGAAGGAGAAGGATAGGATTTCATTGATCCTATTGGACCTGATCATGCCGGTCATGGACGGATGGCAATGTTTGGTTAAGATTCTTCATATCAACCCCAATGCAAAGGTTATTATAGCAAGCGGTTTTATAGAGAGTGGATTAGCAAAAGGTTTGGAAGCCAAAGGAGCAAAAGGATTCGTCCAAAAACCTTTTGATATGAGTCAACTCTTGACTACGATTCGTGAGGTGCTGGACAAAGATGTTGCTGGATATATTGCATGATGATTATTCCAATGGTGGCAAATGAAAATGTCTACGAGCCCCTAATATACCCAAAATATCATCATTGACTAGATCAGCAACGAAGCGTTCAGGTTCAATCCATGGGCCTGTCAACACGGAAGTCACCCATTGCAGGGATTCTGGAGGCTTAAGACATCCTCTGTAACCGTTTCAACTGTGGCGGGGATGATTATATGGCTACGAAGGCTGAGAATCGAGCTGACCAATGTTACTCCAGGAGATGAGAATATGGATGCCGCCAAGATATTAATCGTGGATGACCAAATTCACGCACTCCAAGGTGTGTCAAGAATCCTGACTAGCGCCGGATACAACACATTTGAAGCAAGTAGCGGCGAAGATTGCTTAAAATTGGCTGCGGAACACAAGCCTGACTTGATTCTCCTGGATGTAGTTTTACCTGACATTGATGGTTTGGAGGTTTGTAAACGTATCAAGTCAGTCCCCGAAACAGCGAACATCTGCGTGGTTCTTCTTTCCAGCATTCAGGTCGAATCAGATAGGCAGGCTGAGGGTCTGGATCAAGGGGCCGATGGTTATATAGCGAAACCGATTCCTAATCGGGAACTCGTGGCTCGAGTTAAATCTATACTGAGGCTAAAGTATGCAGACGACCAATTGCGTGAGATGGTCGCAAAACATAAGACATCTATCCACGAACTGCATGTCCATCAGGTCGAGTTGGGGATACAGAATGAGGAACTTAAGAGACTCCAACTGGAATCGGAATCGTCCAACAAGAAGTACCAAGACCTATACGATTTCGCTCCTGTTGGATACTTTACCCTGTCCCATAAAGGAATTATCAAGGAGGTAAACCTGACCGGGGCCAGCCTCGTTGGGGTAGACCGTAAGAAACTGATTAACCGTGGTTTTGGACATTTTGTCGATTATGAGAGCCTGGGCCAATTTGATATACATATTGCCAGCGTGGTTAAACAACAAGAGAAACTAAGTTGTGATCTAAAGCTCAAAAGGGAAGACGGCTCATCACTTTATGTCAAACTTGAAAGTATCCGCAAGGATGTACCCACTGAAGAACAAGAGAAAACCGCCGAAACCCAGGTGATTCTTATGGCTGTCACTGACATCACTGAGAGAAAGAGAGCAGAGGAGAACCTCAAAAACGAGAAGGACAAGCTCAGGGGGATTCTCCATTCCATGAATGATGGTGTCTACATAGTCAATGCTGAGCATGATATAGAGTACATCAATCCAGTGATTGAAGCCAGTTTTGGAGCTTTAGATGGCCGGAAGTGCTACGAGTATTTCCACGATATCACAGAGCCATGTCCTTGGTGCAAGAATGAAGATGTTTTTGCCGGTCGTTCAGTCCAGTGGGAGTGGTTCTCTCACAAAACGGGAAAAACCTATGACCTTTTTGATACCCCCATCAAGAATCCGGACGGTTCCATTTCTAAGCTTGAGATTTTTCATGACATCTCTGTTCGCAAGGTGGCGGAAGAGACTGTTCAAAGGAGTGAGAGATTTCTTGAACAGATAGTAGAAAACATACCGGACATGATCTTTGTCAAAGATGCTGAGAACCTTAGATTTGTGCGAATCAACAAGGCTGGGGAAGAACTCTTAGGCTATTCTCGGGAAGACCTGATCGGCAAGAGTGACTACGACTTTTTCCCTCCATCTCAAGCGGACTTCTTCATTGAAAAAGACAGGGAAGTATTGAGAAATGGAAAGCATGTAGAAATTCCTGAAGAAGAAATAAGCACCTGTTTCAAAGGAAAGCGGACATTACATACAAAAAAGATCCCAATCCTGGGCGCTGATGGCAACCCTCGATTTCTGTTGGGGATCTCAGAAGATATAACCGAGCGCAAACAATCAGAGGAAAAGAATCTAAGGCTTGCAACCATTGTCGATTCTTCGGATGATGCCATTATTAGCAATACTCTGGACGGGATTATAGCGAGCTGGAACAAAGGGGCGGAAAGAATTTTTGGCTACAAGGAACACGAAGTAATTGGCAAAAGTATTTTGATATTGGCCCCAAACGACCGGAAATATGAGATTGAAGGATTCCTTAAACAAATTAAAAGTGGGAGATCAATGAAAAACGTCGAAACCGTTCGACAACGAAAGGACGGCGCAAACATTCCTCTCTCTTTAACGGTTTCCCCGATTATTGATGAGAAGGGCGGCGTAGTTGGGGCATCAGCAATAGCCCGTGACATCTCGGATCGTGTAAAGGCGGAACAACAGAGAGAGGCTCTGCAATCTCAATTTTTCCAGGCCCAGAAGATGGAGGCTATTGGAACCCTTGCGGGAGGTTTTGCTCATGACTTCAACAACAAGCTCCAGGTTATAGCTGGTTACGTGGAATTGTTTTCTTGCGACAAAGACATGCCAGAGAAATTAAAACATGACTTGGAAATAATAAAGCAAACCGTTGATAGTAGTGCTGACCTGATTAAAGGGATGATGGTCTTCAGTCGGAAGACACCTATAGAACTCCAACCGATTGATCTAAACAAGCTTGTTGCGCAGACCAGGTCCATGCTGGCCCGATCAATATCCAAGTTGATAGAAATCGATCTTTTGTTGGCAGATGATCTTTGGGCGATAAAAGCCGCACCTAATCAAATCGATCAGGTATTGATGAACCTTGCCGTAAACGCAAGGGACGCTATGCCGAATGGCGGCAGGCTGACCATAGAAACAAAGAACATAGCGTTGGATGAGGAATACTGCAGCCTCGACCCTCTCGCAAAACCTGGAAGATACGCATTGCTCACCCTATCGGATACGGGTACCGGTATGAACAAGGAGACAGCAAGTCATATTTTTGAGCCATTCTTTACCACCAAGGAAGAGGGCAAGGGAACCGGGCTTGGGCTCGCAGTGGTATACGGGATAGTGGAACAGCATGGCGCCAGGATTGTATGCGATAGCGCTCAATCTGTAGGCACTACGTTCAAGATCTATTTCCCGGCCATTGAGGAAGTCCATGAAGAAGAATATTTCGAAAATAAAGAACCACCGAGGGGAGAGGCTGAAACCATACTCCTGGTTGATGATGAGCCCAACCTGGTCGTTATAGTTTCCCGTCAACTGGTGGGCGCCAATTACAAGGTGATAAAAGCTTCTAACGGTAATGAAGCTTTAAATCTTTATGAAAAACATCGGGAGGAAATTAGACTGGTCATCCTGGATCTCTTGATGCCGGGGATGGGGGGCAAACAGTGTCTCGAAGCCTTACGAAAATTGGACCCCAATGTCAGGGTCCTTATTGCCAGTGGCGCCATGAACTCTGCGATCGAGGCGGATTTGAAGGAGATTGGGGCTAGAGGGCTTATCGCTAAGCCATTTGAAACAAGCCAACTCCTTGAGGAGATACGGAAGATTATTGATGAAGAATGAGCGTCAAACTGACGGAGTTGTGCCCATCGTCAATTACATTTGAGCGCCGGCGAGGCATGAACAGGAATTATTAAACCGTTTGGTTGACCCTATGCGCCCTAGTCACTATCCAACACGGAACGCACATCGGCCGGGAGTGCAGATATCGCAAACGGCTTATGCAAAAATCCCTTCACAAGGGGACTGATCTCTTTGTGTAACTCATCTTCCGGGGCGTAACCGCTCGCTATAAGCACTTTGACTGACGGGTCGATCTTTAGCAGTTCCATCAAGCAGTCTCTGCCGGACATCTCCGGCATGAGGAGATCCAGAATAACCAGCGATATCTCTTCCTTTCTGGTCTGATAAATATCAAGAGCCTCTTTTCCGTTGGTAGCCACAACGACTTCGTAACCGGCGTTTTCCAGAAACCTCCGCTCCAATTCAGCGACCGGAATATTATCCTCTACCACTAAAATTGTTTCAGTACCTTCAGATTGAACTGTTTGCAGAACAGTCTTCGCAGTTATCAGAGGCGCTTCGATGGCAGGGAAGTAAACCTTGACCGTCGTTCCCTTTCCTGGCTCGCTCTCACAGGTTACGTGACCGCCCTGCTGTTGTACTATCCCCTTAACCACAGAAAGGCCGAGCCCGGTTCCTCTTGTAGTACCCCTTTCCTTTGTTGAAAAGAATGGATCAAATACTTTGGCCAGAATTTCTTGATCCATTCCACGACCGTTATCCGAAACCGTTAGCATGACATAGCCGCCGGGTTTAGCTCCATAGTGGGTCCTGCAATATTCATCG
>CAJBEZ010000032.1 GCA_903952205.1 uncultured Desulfomonile sp.
AGGTTCATTGGTAGAGATTCAGCAAGGTGGCACGGTGTCCAATGAACTGGCAGTCACATACCTGGCGCACTCTGTTCAAATGTTGGGACTTCGGCTTCAGTATCTTCAATCAACGATGAAGGCCCTGGCCGGAGGTCAGATAAAAACCGACCCCAATGAACAATAAGCCAGAAAGATCTGGCCTGAGAACTAGGCTGACATACACGATTTTTTAAATTCCCGGCCACACGTCACACTGGAATCTGCGGGTAAGGGGGGTAACGCCCCCCAATATCACCAAAAAGCCCCCATGACATTAACAGGAAAATTTATCATGAACATTTACGTCGTCACGTCAGGAAACTATTCCGATTATGGGATTCTGGCAATATTTTCAACCCGTGGTAAGGCCAGGGGTTTCATAAAAAGGGAACAACGAAACGCCCTGTATGAACATTACATCGGCGACGATAACCGAATCGAAACATGGGAAGTTGATAAACCCCTGGAACCCAAAATCCCGATATTTTTCTGTTACTATTACCCTGAAAATGATTCCTGGAAAGTAATAGAGCATAACGATGAATATTTTCATGATTTTAACAAGGTTCACAAAGAGCCGGATTACTTCGGAGAAACCGAAGGTTATGTTTATTGGGTCGTAAAAAAGGCCCCGGATAAGAAATCCGCTCTTAAAGCCGCCAATGACCAAATCATGCAGTTCATAGCAGAGGAACCGCCGGAAGATGCCCCTGTAGAAACCTGCGCCACTAAGGAAACAACCTTGCCCATCAGCGGATTGAAAGCCATAATCGGGACCTATAAGGAGGAATGACATGGCAGGCCTCAATATCGCATCTATTTTTGCAACCCTATTGGCAAGATTCCAAAATTAGTGTCGGGCTTCCTCTATGACACTTAACGCCCATAAAAAATATTGGCCCGTAAAGTCAAGGGCCGACTGAAGGATTGGGGGTTTAGTTTCTGAGCGTGTAAAAAACATATTATTAGCGCCTGTTGCAAAACTCCCAATGAATAACGAGTTGGTCCTGTCCTTTGAACCTGTTTGAGGCAATTTGGGTAATTGGACCAATCATTTATCCATATTTGGCGTTTTAGCGATATCTCTCCATTCTTTGGGCGCAACTGTAGCCTTAGATCGACTATAATGTCCCATTTTTGAAGATCCTGTCGCTAACTTAATCAATTGGTCGGCAACGATTGCCAGCAACGATTGCCAGCAACGATTGCCATAATTCCGAACATTAGATGCGTTTTTACCTTGTTGGCTCCGCGAACAATTCCGAAACTATTTTAAATAGTCTTAATTATTCTTAATTAATCTGTTGCTAACCAGAACATTTCCCAACAACAAAAGGGATGGCAACTTATTTAGGGGTAATATTAGTGAGTTAGTGATTTGCATAAGCAAAAATGGGAAAGCTTCTTAACAACTGTTCCAGTCCCAGAAGATGGAGGCCATTGGATCACTTGCAGGTGGGTGCGCATGACTTCAACAACAAGCTCCAGGTTATCGATGGTTACGTGGACTTGATGCTTTTCGACAAGGATCTTCCCGAGACCTTTAAACAGAACATGATAATGATAAAGCGAGCCGTTGATAGTAGCGCTGAGCTGATTAAAGGGATGATGGTGTTCAGCCGAAAGACACCTCTTGAGTTCGAACCGGTTAAACTGAATTCGCTTATTGCGAAGTTTCGCTCTATGCTGGCTCGTGTCATACCAAAGACGATAAGCACAGACCTTCGGCCGAGGATCTTTGGCCGGTAAACGCCGCCCCGAATCAAATTGACCAGATATTGATGAACCTTGCCTTAAACGCCAGAGACGCTATGCCGGATGGTGGCAAACTGACCATAAAAACGCAGAATATCACATTGGATGAGCAATACTGCAGATTCGACCCTGTCGCAAAACCTGGGTGATATGTTCTGGTCGAAGTATCAGATACTGGTACCGGCATGGATAAGGAGACAGTGAGTCATATTTTCGAGCCATTCTTCACCACCAAGAATCTGGTAAAGGAACAGGACTGGGGCTCTCTGTGGTATACGGGATAGTAGAACAGTATGGCGGCCGGATTGTTTGTGAAAGCTTGCCGTCTGTAGGCCCCACGTTCAAGATCTATTTCCTGGCGATTGAGGAAGTCACTGAAGAAGAACACTCTAAGAAAACAGAACCACCTGTGTTCGGCGACAAGGTGAAACCATACTCCTGGTTGATGATGAGCCCAACTTGGTCGTTATCGTTTCCCGTCAATTGGTGGGCGCCAATTACAAGGTGGTGATAAAAGCTTCTAACGGTAAAGAAGCTTTAAATCTTTATAAACAACAGCGGGAACAAATCTCGCTGGTCATCCTGGATCTCTTGATGCCGGCGATGGGGGGGAAATGGTGCATTGAAGCTTTACTGGTCATGACTCCCAACGTTAGAGTCCTAATTGCCACAGGACAAACTACGCCGGGCATGGCTACGGATTTGAAGGGGATTGGGGCTAGTGGGCTTATCGCTAAGCCTTTTGACATTACCCAACTCCCGGCGACAAATATTAGCCCAATTACTTTGGCCGATGCCCCTCACATCGTAGCATGCAATGTGTTTCTTTGATGCCAACTCTCCCTGTCGTCACACAGCGCCCTCAAGAGAACCATAATAGTGTTTGGGGAAATATTTAGTTCGTGAACTACGATTTGACGGGCAGTCCTACTGAATGTCCGTCTTTGATCTCGAGTTTCCACCTGACACCAAACCCCGCGGAGTTCTCAAGGTAATGAATAGTCTCTGAGCGAAAAGCGTACAAGATTATTCGTGTTTCTTTTGCCAGCGCTTCCGAGAGAAAACCTGCTTTTGAGAAAAAATCATTCGCAAAAGGATATCGCTTAAAATAGATATTTGCCGCTCGGGCTAAAGAGATTACGGTGGTTAATGCCTCGACATTGCCACTCAACTGTAAGCCTTTAATATCCTGCCATCTTTCATAATGACCACAGATTGAGCTGGCGACTCGTGGATTCCGTAAAAAAATTCGTGAGTGCAACGATTTTCTGGATGAAAAGAAAATGAGATCAAAACCTTGTCGCGCATAGTAGACAGGAGCAGACCATGGTTCACCGTCCTGGCAGCACGCCAGGACCATTGTATTGAAGTGGTCCATGAAGTCGATGACAATCTTTTCCAGTTCTTCCGACGTCATTTACCAGTCCATCGCCGGAACAGGTTATGATCGATTCCAAGTTGATCAAGGATCTTACCTATAGATTGATTCACTATGTCATCCAGTGTCTCGGGAGCATGATAGAAAGACGGCACAGGGGGCAATATGATTCCTCCCATCTCGGTCACTCTTGTCATTTGACGAAGATGTCCAAGGTGGAGGGGTGTCTCTCTCACTACCAGGATTAGTTTCCTTCTCTCCTTGAGAATTACATCGGCCGCACGAATCAATAAATTGTCATCTATCGAATATGCAATCATGGACAGACTTTTCATGGAGCATGGCGCCACGACCATCCCGTCTGTTTTAAACGACCCACTAGAAACACAGGCGGCAAGGTTATCAGGAGAGTGTATGACATGCGCAAGCCTTTCAACGGAATCCGGAGTCATGGATGTTTCATGCTCCATTGTCACTCTTGCTCCTCGTGATATGATCAAATGGGTTTCCACATCATCTATCCGACTCAATGCTTCCAGCAAACGCACACCGTAAATCGTTCCACTTGCGCCGCTTATTCCAACAATAATTCTTTTCATTCAGATTTACTCTTCGAAATTCCTATGATTGCCGCTTCATCAAGGGAGATTGTTGTTTGTGGTTCAGGCAATTTTTGTTTGGCCATCTCCGTTCGTTTTCCATTTTCAAGCCAGTGGCTTTGCGCCGCCCTCTCGGCGCATTCCTCCCAGACGTCACACCAGTACCCCAATGAGTAGCCATGCCAAGGAAATTGCGGATTGAGTTCCGGAAGTTTCAACTCTTCCCAGATTGCTCTCGCGTTTTCCATAAATTCTTTTTTGGGCAACGCCACTGGAGGAAAATCAACCTTGAGCGTAGCGTCAATAAACATGGTGGATTCAATTTTAGGACCGTCCGTGTGCGGGGCGTGCCCTGGCGACCTGTTGGGAGTTATGTGAACATCAGTTATGGGATTGCAGCGATATGAAATGGCCCAGAGTAAGGCGTTTGCGTTGTCCGGGTCTATGTCATCGTTGACAGCTATACAGATTTTCCCGACTGCGGGCTGCAGAGACGCCAGACCCTCAAGGGCTCGCCAGACCTCAGTTTTTGGTAACGCCCTGTCTACAACCACAGTGACCACCTTGCGCAGGTTGGTTAGTGGTTCATGCATCACAACCCGCTTAACTCCCTTAATGTTCAGGTGATCCCGTAGATGAGACAGGAAAAGGGGTTCATAGGCCAGTCGTTTGATGACACTGGATTCAGAAGGCGTGATCTGAGAAATGATAGAGGTTATTATAGCGTCTTTTCGTTTGGTGATCGCCTCGATTTTGACAATGAAGTTGTATTCCTCAACCTGCATGTAGCCGTGGCTTTCACCAAAAGGTCCTTCGGGTTCAAGGTATTCCGTATCTATGTAGCCTTCGAGAATGACATTGGCCTCTGCAGGAACCAATAGATCGACCGTCTTGCACTTGACCACATTGATGGGTCCGCCAGCTAAGGCG
>CAJBEZ010000033.1 GCA_903952205.1 uncultured Desulfomonile sp.
AAGAGGGGCAAATTGGACAACTCTTAAGAGAATTCCCTTTTGGGCCGCTCCTGCGGTCCAACATTCGTGAGCCCATGGCTGCGCCGTGGGTTCTTTCGGTTTGTTTCCGATTTCCCCCCCGGGGGTCGAAATGACATTGGTTCGTCCCCATAGCGTCGCTATGGGCTATTATGTGTGACCCCTCCGGGGTCAAAAACAACCAGTGTTGATCGCGCGTCCGCAATAGCCCGGGAGGGGGCCGCATAATTCGTTTTTCCAATTCCCTCCGAAAATAAACAGCGCAGAAATTTTGAGAACGATTTATGAAACTTAGGTGATCAATGGCATCAAAGATAGGGAACTTGAGAAATTTTTTCAGGGGAAACCTTCGAAAATTCCCGTTGGTATAAGAAATACTCTCAGGCGGAAACTAGACTTCCTTGCGCAAGCCCAGTCCCTTGAAGATCTAAGATCAATGCCGGGCAATCATCTAGAAAAGCTGCAAGGAGACAGACAGGGGCTATCGAGTATTAGGGTCAATGACCAATGGCGGCTCTGTTTTTTGTGGACACCAATCGGGGTTGACGATCTGGAGCTTGTAGATTACCATTAAGTCATGATGAGGCGCCATTATGCTATTACCCAACATGAAGCCCACACATCCAGGTGAAATTATACGGGAAGAATTCATGGTTCCGTTGGGCCTTGATGTTGATACCCTTGCAAGCGACCTAGGGATTGCATCTGACACCCTCAATGAAATTATTAATGAAAAAGCCCCGGTAACCGATGAACTGGCTCGCAGACTCGCCCTGAGATTTAATACCAGCTCCGCTCTTTGGTCAGGGCTTCAAAGTGAATATTTTCGCCGTAGCGATTCCGCTGGGCGGAAACCAGTCTCTCTCAAGAAGAAATCCATCAAGTCCGCCAAAACAAATTTTACCATGACTGGATGATATGGCCACGTCGTGGGTGTTGGGGGTGTAGGGAATTTCGCGACACAGATCATATTCGACAGTGGGTACGGCCCACGCTACGCAAGATCACACCCATGTCCTCTCGACAGAGCCTTGTGACGAGAGATCTAACCAGGGCTCAAGATTTTGAGCCCCTACCCGGCATAATCGCCTCTACGTTAAAGGTTTAAGCGTATAAGCCGCCGGGTTGGATTGATCTCCCAAGGGTCGAAATGACATTGGGTGTGGCCCGGCAAGGTCAAATATCGTTCTCAGATAGACCAGCAAATTTTAGCAAATGAAGTAAGAGGCCGCGCTTGAGGGGTTTGGCTCCGTGAATAGGAACCGAAAGACGAGTTGTCAGGCCTGTTTTACCATAAATGTGATGACTCCCATTTATGCGCAGGAGGCGCCAGCCATTTCGATCACACGGGCGGAATCGCCATAAGATGGTTGATCCACAGACACGGACAGACAAGCCTCAACAGCCTCTCGGACATTTTTCAGGAGTTCTTCAATGTTGTCGCCCTGGGTGGCGCAACCTGGGATAGCGGGGACCTCCGCCCAATATCCGCCTTCTTCAGCTTCGTGTATTACAATTTGCAGTTTCATAGGACCGACTCCGTATTTGTCATTCCGGTGTATTATACAGCAATTTGAGCAAACAATGAAATACAGGGCGGACACGCGGGTCCGCCCCTACGGCGCCGTGGTATAAGCCAACCGCTAATATTTCATGGCATGACCTTACGCTTTGAATCAGGAAAGCACCCACTCCCCGTTCCTGCTTATTGCGCCATACATCGCGTCGGGAGCCAGATCGACACATCCCGGCCAGGACACAAATCCCTCAGTTACTCGTATTTGTTCAAAAATATTTGGATCAGCCAACGTGGCAAAGACCCCGTGAAGATGTGTAGGTAGTATCTTCACCCTCCCTGAGGCGCCATCCGCAAATTTGACTGTAAATTCCAAATGCTCTGTTATTTTTACTTCTACAACATCGTAATAGGTCATTGTTCCCAACCTCTTACTGAAGTGGTTCGATGGGACGGGGAACATGATGTTCCCTGCACAGTTCCCAGTCATGCAAGAGTTCAGTCTGATGAAGTTCAGTCCAGTCCAGGACTAATTCAAGAGCCCTTCTGGGTAATCTCCCTTCTGCCAACGCCACAGACTCGATATCTATTGTCGCCTTATACTCTCCGTACTGAGCGTGAAAATGGGGCGGACCATGGTCGTCGAAAAACATTCTGATAACAATCCCGTAGAATATGCTAATAGTTGGCATGATTCATGTCTCTATTGATTGTTGTTCCAGGTATCCCTCAATCGCCGTATTGTTACCGCCCACGAAGCGTACCATATTTGGCTCCCGGCATCAACTCGTCCGTTCACCTTCACCGGCGACGCAAGGATGTGGCTTGACCCACGGGATTGAAATCCTTCCTTGCGCCCGCCGCAAAGATGTCTTGTATAGAAATATAGGCGGATGAGCCGTAAGTTCAGTGGGGTATTGTCATCTCGAGCCAGCCTTGCGACGAGAGATCCAACCAGGGCTCAAGATTTTGAGCCCCTACGGCGCATAATCGCCTCTACGTTACAGATTTCAGCGTGTAAGCAGCCGGGTTGGATTTCTCCCGGGGGTCGAAATGACATTGGGGGGCATTTCCTGGTGGCGAATAACCCCCGCAGGCATTCGTCCCCATAGCGTCGCTATGGGCTATTATGTGTGACCCCTCCGGGGTCAAAAACAATTCGTGTTAACCGCACGTCCGCAATAGCCCCGTATGGGGCGGCGTCAGAATAGCCCATGGCAGCGGCGTGGGTGTTGGGCGGGGAATGTCATTGCCCGTGGGCGTGGTGTGGCCACCAATGTCATCTCGACAGAGCCTTGCGACGAGAGATCCAACCAGGGCTCAAGATTTTGAGCCCCTACGGTTGCGGTTAATCTTTGTTCTTGCGATTTGGCGCGTCCCACTCCCGCCCATTGGCTAGCTGATCCCTGATATTGCAATAGGCGGCTAATGCGCATAATATGATGCAAGACCTTGAATGTTAACCAGAAGGGTAACGAAAAATGGAAACGACACTGACCGCCGTAGAAAGGACAGGAACGATCAATGAACATCACGAATTGCAACTGGACGGCGCCCTTCCCATCCCAGGCCCCAAGCGTGTACGTGTCATTGTTATGTATTCAGCGGCTGATCAGAGCGACGAAATCGAATGGTTTCATGCGGCTTCCCAAAATCCCGCCTTCGACTTTTTAAAAGACCCTGGAGAGGATATCTATACCCTGATTGACGGGAAACCATACCATGACGAAGTATAAAGTTGTTCTCGTCCCCTTCCCCTTCGATGACCTTTCCAGCGCCAAAGTTCGTCCCGCCGTGTGCCTTAGTTAACTGATCGGGCCGTATGACCACGTCATATTGGCTTTCATCACAAGCTGCATTCCAGCGGGCCTTCTGAAAACCGACTTAGTCATTGACTCGAAGGACCCGGACTTTGCCTCAACAGGGCTACGGGTTTCCTCCACACTTCAACTGCACCGCTTGATGACAGCTACAAAATCAATTCTGTTGCGTGAACTCGGTTCATTGGCGCCGGCGATGCAAGCTCAGGCGCAGACAAAACTCCGAGGTTTATTTGATTTGGATTAGGTCGGCCCGTAGCCGACAATTCGGCATGGTACATATTCGATGGCGGGGCAAACCATGGTGGGCACGGCCCACTACGCAAGATCACATACATGTCATCTCGACAGAGCCTTGCGACGAGGGATACAATCAGGGCTCAAGATTTTGAGCCCCTACGGCGCATAATCGCCTCTACGTTACAGATTTCAGCGTGTAAGCAGCCGGATTGGATTTCTCCCGGGGGTCGAAATGACATTGGTTCGTCCCCATAGCGGCGCTATGGGCTATTATGTGTGACCCCTCCGGGGTCAAAAACAATTCGTGTTAACCGCACGTCCGCAATAGCCCAGTATGGGGCGGCGTCAGAATAGCCCATGGCAGCGGCCCCCCGGCGTTGCCGGGGGCTAAATTATGTAACCCCCTGCGGGGGTACAGATATGCATACAACGAAATACAGGGCGGACACGCAGGGCCGCCCCTACGCCAGGACGGAATTGTCGGGCACAGCCCGACCTACGGGACAATGCAAGGCGGCGGGAATATGATTTGGTTTGATCGCCCCCAACGGGGGCATAATATGTTAGCCCATGGCAGCGCCGTGGGTATTGGCGGGGGGTTATTTTCATTTCGAGCTGGTGTTTGTCTTGTCACCACGTCGCGGAGTTAGTCAGGCCACCTTAAACTGCAATGTCGCACAGTCCGGCGCCTTCTTGGAAGCGTCAAGGATTTCCAGGCCGACAAGGTCACCCTCCTCATCGTAATCCAGGATAACGCCATTTTTCCTTCATCGCTCTCCGCAACTGTTCCATGTTTGAAGACTATCGTAAGAGTGTCCGTCTTGGAATCATACGTCACGTTCATTGTTGGACTCCATGTTTCTCCAGTTTACTAGTTTTGTAGGCTGTCACTATTACTGGAGGATTACGATCAACATCAACAAATATTCTTAATAAAGTTGTTTGTCAGAGTGGTGTCGCAGCCTATTTTACACAGAATTGTTTTTTTTGCTAATGTCCTCTATCACTCGCCGTTCCCCTTGACCGGCAATCGGAAATCATTTACATTTGTACTACATGTACTAATTGTACTCAAAAGGAGACCGCCTAATGATACGCGAAGCAGCCAGCAATGTCAGGAAAGATTTTGCGGAAGCCCTGAACCGTGTCGCATTCGGCGGTGAACGGATAATTCTTCACCGGCGAGGCAAGGACGTGGCAGTCCTTGTCCCTATGGGCGATCTCGAACTCCTTGAAGAAATAGAGGATATTTTAGATTCCAGGGAAGCGGCGTTGAGAATCGCTAACCCTAATGAAGCTCCAATTCCTTATGAGCGTGTTCGTAAAGAACTGGACTTAGGTTGACCTACGGGATTGAAATCCTTCCTTCCGCACGCCGGGAACTTCTAGCGGTTCCCAAACGCGAACAGAGACGGATTGACGAAAGAATCCTCGCTCTGGCCGATGATCCCCGCCCATCAGGGGCAAAATCTCTCGTGGGACAAAACAATCTTTATCGGATTCGGGTCGGCGACTACTGTATAATTTACAGGATACAGGATCACTATTTATTGATACTGGTTGTCAGAATTGGCCACCGCAAAGATGTATATAGAAGTATAGGCGGATGAGCCGTGGGTTCAGCGGGGGATCGTCATCTCGACAGAGCCTTGCGACGAGAGATCCAACCAGGGCTCAAAATTTTGAGCCCCTACGGCGCCGCATGCCCCCGGGGTAAAAAATCCGCGTTGGTGAAATACCCAGCCAGCCCCGAACGGGGCGGCGTCAGAATAGCCCATGGCAGCGCCGTGGGTATTGGGGGGAATGGAAAATTCGCCGGAGGATCTAACGGGTTCATTCACATCCACATAGAATTCCACTGATGGCCGTCCTCCCATGGCACCGCCGTGGGTATTTGGGAGCATAGTGTCGCCGACCGGCGGATCATCAATCAAACACCCTCTTGATTTTTTTGGTACCCCCGGCAGGAATCGAACCTGCGACCTGCGGATTAGGAATCCGTCGCTCTATCCCCTGAGCTACGGGGGCTTTGAAATGAACCAATACGGATGTAGCGTTTTAATGTATTTTACGTTATGCTTTTATGTCAAATCATTTATTCTTTTTTTCACTATAAACGGACTCCGGAAACACATTGCCGCATGTTTTCAATAGAGGCTACAATTAAACCATTTAAACTCGATGATGTCAGGGAGACCCTGGTTGATCTGGGCGTTGGCGGTATGACCGTTACAGAGGTGTTGCGCCAGACGCCGCCCCAGAGACGTGAGCGCAGATTCTCCGACGCGCAATCCGGAACGGTCGATTTGTCGCCTCACATAAAAATTCAGGTGGTGGTCCCCGACCGGCTGGTTGAGTCTGTGATAGAAACCCTTTGCATATACGGGTCATCCGGCAAACTTGATGATGGTCTTGTCACGGTCAGCCGCGTAGAATCAGTTGTCAGAGTCCGGACCGGCGAAAAAAACGATGACGCTCTTTCGACCTGAGATATTCTCAATCCGACGGAGTTCAGATTCTTTCGAGATCACACTGATCGTGAAAATTTTCGGCAGTCTCTTTTAAAACCGCCGCGAAATCTTCTTCGGTCTCAACCTCAATAATCAATTCTCCGTCATCAAATGTCTTGAGTCTGCCAAACTTTTCGAAAATTTCTATGGCTTTTTGGGGACTGACGGTTATCCATCCTTTCATTCTACTGAGAAGTTCCCGTCCCTTGAATTCGCGTTCTATCGTTAAATCTATCTGGCGGTTTTTACCGAACCACCCCAGGATTGCCGGCGCCGCTACCCTCGGCGTTACAGGATCATGCATCGCTGCGCAACGGAACCAGATTCGCGCTCTAATCATATTCGACTCCTCTAATTGCTACAAAGTTAAATGTCTTCCAAAATAAACTGAAGTATGGTATATAATGCCTCATTAACTGACTAGTTAAACAGGACAAAAATGTCAAATCACACTATATCCTCGCCCGCTGGGATTAAGGGTTTTGTTTCGCTTATAAAGTTTTATGTAATTGGTATAATTATATCTTTCTTTCTGATATCCGGATACGGGACCAACGGGTTGTGTATTGCGGCGGATAGGCCGTCCAAGTCGGCCGCGGTGACCAAAAAGTATCGCAAGAATGTTTATCATCCCAAGCCCCTTAAGAAGTCCTCGTTAAAGCCTTCAAAGACCAGGAATGTCAAACCCGTTTCCACAGGGGTCCAGGCAAAAGCGGTTTATTGTATCAATCTAGCAAATAACCAGACGCTAATAACCAAGAACGCCGACGAAAAACTGCCGATAGCAAGTCTCACAAAACTGGTTACAGCTCTGCTGACTCTCGATCACATGCCTCTGGACAAGCCTATTATCATTCCGGAACACATTAAAAAAGTCCCTAAATCAGTTGTCGGCTTGAAGCCGGGCGACACATTGAGTGTTGAAGACCTTTTGCGAGGCATGTTGATAAGTTCGGGGAACGATTGCGCTGAGGCCCTGGCATGCGCTTTCCCCGGTGGAAAACCCGGATTTATAGCAGCCCTGAACAAAAAGGCGCGGAGCCTTGGAGCGACAAACACCAAGTTCTTTACCCCGAGTGGACTGGACAAGAAAATACCAAACTCTTCCAATGATGACAAAGATCCGGAAGTTGACACCAATGTTTCAACGGCAAGGGAAATGGCGAATATTACCAGAATAGCGTTCGCCAACAATACCATAAGGTCCATAAGTAAGACGACATCATGTGTACTGGCGAGTAAGCTTAACCCGCAGGGCTATCATATAAGAAACACTAACAGGCTATTGCGCGACAACCTGCCTGTTGTCGGAGGTAAAACCGGTTTCACTGTCCGCGCCGGTCATTGCCTCACTTCTGAATTCTCTCCCGGCAAAGAACGGTTGGTAATAGTTGTTTTAGGCAGCCCGGATCATTTCAGGGACACTCGTCTCCTATACGTAAAGGCCCTCAAGCAATCCCAGAACCAATCAAACCCTGTAGCGGCACCGGCCCGTTCAGCCCAGGCTACGACTAACTGAAGGGAATTGCAAAGGCAGGACAAATAGACTGTCATTCTTTTGGCAGTGTAAATAGAAAGTTTGTCCATCGTCCCACTTCCGATTCACACCACAAACTGCCGCCGTGGGCTTCAATAATCCTCTTTATATTGTATAGACCAAGACCTGTGCCTCGTTTGGAACGGGTTATTTCATTTGGGATTCTGTAAAATTTCTCAAATACTTTTTCCCTTTCTTCCGGCTCTATTCCGGGTCCTTCGTTCCAAACATTGAACATCAATTTTTCGCCTAGATCTACAACTCCGTAGGCTACCCTTCCGCCGGGATTTCCATATTTCAGCGCATTGCCGAAAAGATTTCTGTATACAATCTCAAGAAGCCTTGGGTCCCCGTAAACAGGGATATTCCCAACTCCTCCCATGCTATTGTCGTAACTGTCGAAGGAATTCGGATATCGTTCTTTTATCCCTAGCATGGCCGGCAAAACTATTTGCTCATAAAAATTTTCAATTTTCTCTTTACGTATCTGAAACTCACCCTGTTCAAGGTCCGCCATGGTAAGAAAATCTTTGCTCATGGCTTCGAGAAATTTGGAATGGTGATAGACAATTTCCAACTGTTCGCAACGTTTTTGTTCTGTTTCAGTATCGAGCAGTCTTTTGACAAACCCACTTATTACAATCAGAGAATTTTTGTTTTCATGGTTAATAAAATTAATGGCTTCCCTGTAATTCTTGTTAAGTCTTTCAAGTTCCCTTCTTGTTGCGTTTTCTCTGGCCACGTCTTTGCTGATTCCGACGGTGCCCAGGACTCTGCCTTCGTTATCTTTTAAAAGAGAGAGGGTCAAAGAGATCTCGACTACTTTGCCGTCTTTTCTCATGAGTTTGGTCTTGTAGTTTTTTATTCCACCAGAGTTTTGAACTTCTTCAAGTATTGCATCTCTTTCGGAGGCATTTACCCACACCTCATTGATTTTATGTCCCTGGATTTCTTCAGATGTATAACCCAATAAGTTTTCCGCCGCAGGATTGAATTCAACGATTCTGGAACCCAGGTCGGTGGTCACTATCATATCCGCCGATGATCTCAATATTCCTTCCAGATATCCGCTTTGACTCGCCAGGGCTTCGGTTCGCCTCCACATTTCCTGGGAGAGATTTGCGGCCAGCTTTCTATAACGCTCTTCAGAGCGTCTCAACATCTGATCCAGCTCATCAACCTCTATCTGACGGCCAATTAATTCAGCGACTTCCTGCAGGAAATACTCGTCTTCAGGAAAAATTTGCTCAGCTTTGTCATATTTTACGCAGACCCTGCCTCGAATCACATTTTCGACTTGAATATTCTTTACGAATACGGCCCCGTCGAGATCCTTGGAAATTTCCCCAAAAATTTGGTCGCCGGCTTCAATCCACGTTGCGACTCCCGCCCGATTGCCTAACAGAAGTGTCAGGTGGGGAATCAAGGAACAAATTTTCTTTTCAAAAGGTTCTTTACCAACGAGACTTCGACCTATGGCCAGCAATAGCTTAAATTTGCCCAACAATTTGCCCAACAGCAGGGAAGTTGGAAACTCAATTGATTCGTCAAGACACTGGGTCTGTTGGCTTTCTGGTTTGGTCATCTCGGATTCTCTTTATCGTAGTTTGAGACTCTAGTCAATCATTGGAGGCACGGGTAAACCGATATAAAGACATTCTCTTACGGCATGATGGGCAATTTTATGCGCTTGATACTGATAAAACAAAAGTGGTAATATTAAAAGATTATTGAACATAGACGCAAGAAACCTAATTCTGCCCTTAGAAGGAGTTTTCCCATGAAGGGTGTCATACTGGCGGGAGGTTTGGGCACGAGGTTGAACCCTCTGACAAAAATTACCAATAAGCACCTTCTGCCTGTCTACGATAGGCCCATGATAACTTATCCCGTTGAATGCCTCGTCAAGGCCGGGATAGATGACATTCTGATCGTCACCGGAGGCAATCACCCCGGGGACTTTCTCAGATTGCTAGGAAACGGCGGCCGGTACGGGGTAAAAAACATAGGTTATGTCTATCAGGAAGGTGAAGGAGGGATCGCCGACGCTCTCGCTCTGGCCGAAAATCACGCCGCCGGTGGCAGGGTTTGTGTCGTCCTCGGGGACAATATACTTGAAAAAACAATTCGAACGGCTGTGGAAGAGTATAGAAAGCAGGGGAAAGGCGCCAGAATCCTTCTTAAAGAAGTCGATGATCCCCAGCGGTTTGGAGTTCCTGTCCTTGACGGCGACAAGGTCCTGAAGATCATCGAAAAACCCTCGGATCCGCCGTCAGGCTTTGCGGTCACAGGAATTTACATGTATGATTTTCAGGTCTTTGAATTTATAAAGACATTGAGCCCATCAGAACGGGGGGAGCTTGAAATAACCGACGTCAATAATCTTTATATCAACCAGGGAACGATGACCTGGTCCAAAATCGATGGGTGGTGGACGGACGCGGGAACATTTGATTCACTGTTGAAGGCGTCTAATCTGGTTGCTCACGGAGGAGCCAACAATAATTGAAAATGAATTTAAAAAACAAAAAATTTAAACAACCATTGTCAGCGCCCATTGATGGAGTAGTTATTCAGCCTTTGAAAGTGGTCCCGGATGAACGTGGCAGACTGATGGAAATCATGAGGCGGGACGATTCATTCTTCTCGGGCTTTGGTCAGGTTTATCTTTCCACTGTTTACCCTGGAGTAGTTAAGGCATGGCATTACCACCGAATCCAGGATGACAGGTTCACATGTGTCAGGGGGATGGTCAAGGCTGTTTTATATGACGATCGGGAGGGTTCCAAAACGCGGGGGTCTCTCAATGTGATTTACGTTGGTGAGTTCAACCCGGTCCTTATTGTAATTCCTGCCGGGGTTTATCACGGGTGGAAATGCGTAAGCGATTACGAGGCGTATGTTATCAATGTTCCCTCCGAGCCATATAATCGTGAAGATCCTGATGAGTTCAGGGTTGATCCTCACGAGGGGGAGATACCCTACGATTGGGCCAGGAAGGACGGTTAATACCGATTCACGTTTGAACTGGTAACTATGCAAACCCCCAATGTTACTTATTCGTAAGCGCAATGGAATCAGGATTCATTGTGGGAACCATAGCGTTACAGTTCCACATATCATTGATATAATTGATATTTACATCAGACAAATACTCCGGAGAAACTGATTATGCGTTTGCTTGTAACTGGGGGATTAGGGTTCATTGGATCAAATTTTATTTTGAGCATGCTCAAGACCTATCAGGATTTGAGCGTTACAAATCTGGATTTGATCACGTACGCGGGAAATCTCGAAAACCTGTTAGACGTACAAGATTACGGAAATCGTTACACTTTTATCAAGGGTGACATTACCGACAAAAGTTTGGTCAACGAAGTTGTTTCCACCAAGCCTGACGTTTTGGTTAATTTCGCTGCGGAATCGCACGTTGATCGGTCCATACTTGACGCCTCGGCGTTTCTCAAGACAAATATCATTGGCGTTCAGACGCTTATGGATTGCTGCCGTGAGTATGGTGTCAAGCGATTTGTCCAGATATCGACGGATGAAGTTTATGGATCTCTTGGCGCAGATGATCCAGCTTTCGTTGAAACGAACATGTTAAAACCCAACAGCCCCTACTCAGCTTCAAAAGCCTCCGCAGACCTGTTGGCGCGAGCGTATCACAAGACCTACAACATGGATGTTGTAATTACGAGATGTTCCAATAACTATGGACCATTACAATTTCCAGAGAAACTCATTCCCCTGATGATTACCAATGCAATTCAGGACCAGGAACTTCCGGTGTATGGGGATGGCCTGAATGTTCGGGACTGGATCCATGTTCTGGATCACTGCAGGGCAATCGACACAGTGATGAGAGATGGAAAATCCGGAGGGATTTACAATATTGGCGGCTCTTGCGAATATACCAATATCGATATAGTTCGACTTATCCTAACCAAACTCAACAAACCATTTTCACTGATCAAATATGTCCAGGACCGACCGGGCCATGATAGACGATATGCCATGAATGCGGCCAAAATCCACGATGAACTTGGATGGGCCCCTTCGATAGACTTCGAAGAAGGGATAGACGCTACTATTAAATGGTATATAGAGAATGAATCCTGGTGGAGAAAAATAAAATCCGGGGAATATCTGGATTATTACGAAAAGTGGTATGGCAATCTAAAGAAATGACTTCAGTCTAATATGGATATAGTCAGACGAAAAACCAGGCAGATTCAATTGGGCGGAGTTTTGGTCGGGGGAGACGCCCCTGTTTCCGTTCAGTCGATGACAAACACCAACACTCGCGATGTTAAGCTCACAACACGCCAGATCAAGAGTCTTGAAAGGGCGGGATGCGATATTGTCCGAGTGGGTGTTCCGGATATGGACGCTGCTCGCTCTATCGGCGGGATCAAATCCGGAATAAGTATACCGCTGGTTGCGGACATCCATTTTGATCACAAATTGGCCCTTGAAACTCTGAGACAGGGGGTCGATGGATTGCGTCTCAACCCGGGCAACATAGGGTCCGCCTCCAAGGTCAGGGAGGTAACTCGAGCCGCCCTGGATCGAAACGTTCCCATACGAATCGGAGTCAATTCAGGCTCACTGGAGAAAAAGCTCCTTGAAAAATATGGGGGATCAACAGCGGAAGCCATGGTGGAAAGCGCTCTTGGCCACATTTCCATACTTGAAAAGGAACGATTTGAGATCATAAAGGTCTCATTAAAATCTTCAGACGTAAGGAAAACAATAGACGCCTATCGCATGCTTTCGGCACGAGTTAACTATCCGTTGCATCTGGGAATAACAGAGGCTGGAACTCTGATACCAGGATGCGTCAAATCAGCGATCGGCATAGGGCTGCTTCTTGCGGAAGGGATTGGAGACACTATTCGTGTATCTCTGTCAGCGCATCCAAAAAAGGAAATTGACGCGGGCTTTTCGATTCTCAGGAGTTTAGGATTAAGAAACTATGGAGTAGATCTCATTTCCTGCCCAACATGTTCAAGGACTGAAATAGACCTTTTGGGGCTTGCGGCTAAAGTGGAAAAAGCTGTTTCCCGGATAAAGACCCCCATCAAGGTGGCGGTCATGGGATGCGTGGTCAACGGCCCGGGTGAAGCGAAAGAGGCGGATATTGGTATAGCCGGGGGCAAAGGAAGGGGGATACTCTTTAAAAAGGGGAAAATAGTCGGGACTTATGATGAAAAAGATTTATTGAAAGCCCTGCTGGATGAACTTAAAGAATTTGTCTGACGCCGTTTTCCGTTTGAGCGGGTAACCAACAAGTGACCGCAATAACGGTGGTCCGTCATGGCGATATGTCGCATGTCTGTAGCAAAAACAATGGTCTGGGTTATTCCTGTTCAGTCACAACTTCATCTCCAGACTCCAAGCCTGAAAGAATCTCAATTTTGCCGGCGTCCAGGACTCTACCCGTCCTGACATGACGGGTCTTGATTTCGCCTTTGTCAACAACTCGCACCGACTCGATCTGCCCCACCGATTTCACTAAACTCGACGGTATCACTATCACCTGGGCGGATACGGTCTTGAAAGTGAGAATTCCAAACAAGCCGGGAGTTAAGCCTTTGACCTCATGTAAGGGCGCCTTAACAGTTATGGTCCTGGTTTTTTCATCTCTCTGGGGAACGACTTCCCTTATCGAGGTGTTCTCCTTGGCCTGCAGTGAGGAAATGGACACTGTCACCGGCGCTCCAACCGCAAGAAAGGGAGCGAACTGTTCTCCTGCGGCCGCAACCATTTCCAGGGAGTTGGGATCATAAATTGTAGCCAATTCGCGACCTATGGTCGCCAGATCGCCCTGATTAATAGTTCTTTCCGACACTATTCCATCAAATGGCGCTGTAACGAGTTCATAAGACAGGAACGTTTTCGCCTCTTCCAGGGCTGATTTTGCCTTGTCCACAGCCGCCTTCGCCATTTCGAAACGTGCTGAAACGTCATCGAATTCTTTCCTGGCTATAGCCTGTCCTTCGAAGAGGACTTTGTAGCGCTCCAGGTCCTGTCTGTTTTTTTCCAGGTCAATATTGGCGCTTTCCAGAGCCGCCCGGGCCTGAGCTTCGCGCTCTTCCAACTCTCTCGCTTCTATCTTAAGGAGAAGGTCTCCTTTCTTTACAATACTGCCTGCGTCAACCTTCAACTCCGTGACATATCCACCGACCCGAGCGGCGATTCGGGCTGTGTCTCTGGCCATTACCGTGCCTGAAACAGAGACTTCGCCCGACGTTTCCACCTGCTCGACTTTAATGGTTTTGACTTGCTCGACACGTTCTTTGGGAAGATTTGTAACACCTCCGGGAACCTTATGGCTAAACCCGCCCTGAATCCAGACAAGCAAGAGGATCATGCCCGCCGCCGATATAGCGGCTATCAGCAACTTGATTTTTGTCATCTAACCTCTTTTCAGGCTGAACCAGGGGAACAGCAACAGGATTTCCGGGTTGGCGCCAAAAAACGTTTATCGTATTCGGTAAGTTCTAGTTTTCACTCATGACATAATCATCATATTCGATTTCGAATCTGAGTTTATGCTTGGCTTCTTCCTGAGCCAAACCCAGGAATATTTCCTCCAGTTTGTCGTCTCCAGATGTAGAAGCTAAATCAGTATACAGTCTGAAGGCTTTCTTTTCCTTTTTCATGGCCAGGATCAAAGCCTGCTGATAATCCATTTCAGGTCCAGGTTCCGGGGCGACAAGGTAATCGCCTATTTTCAGATCAAGCGCCTTTTTGTCGGATGCGCCCCATTTCTTGCCTGACTTGACACCCTCAAGTTTCTTTTTGTGACCCATTTCTTCTGCGGCAAAGTTTTTGAAAATTTCGGTCATCCATGGTCGATCCATTTTTGCGGACAAATCCATGTAAAAGTCATGCGCTTCCTGTTCATTGTTTATGGCAAAATCCAATATTTCATCGACGGAATTCCATTGTTTCATTGCGGTGACCTCCCGGATAGTTTAAATTTTGGGATTCGAATGTCTCATTTGATTTTCTTCAATACTTCCAGAGCAGCGTCATAGTTCGGCTCCTGAGCTATCTCCGGAACAAGTTCAAGATATTGGATTTTCCCTTTACCATCAATAACAAACACTGCCCTGGCCAATAGCCTGAGTTCCTTTATTAGAAGTCCGTAGGAAAGACCAAAAGAAGTTTCCTTGTGGTCCGAAAGCGTCACGACGTTTTTTACACCCGCGGCTCCACACCACCGAGCCTGAGCAAAAGGCAGGTCCATGCTGATGGTGAGTATGGCTACGTCACCCCCCAAGGCTATGGCTTCTTCGTTGAAACGGCGAGTGGACATGTCACAGATTGGAGTGTCAAGCGAAGGCACGGACGATATCACTATCGGCTTGCCGCTAAATGAGGAAAAGCTCACAGGAGAAAGATCATTTCCCACGACGGTGAAATCGGGGGCAGTGTCTCCGACCTTTACCTCGTTTCCAACCAGCGTGAGCGGGTTCCCTTTTATTGTTACCAGGTTGATTCGTTCCGACATCTAATATTCCTTTCCAAAATTCAGTAATTGATTCTTAGTTCGGGTTTCGGCGATAGTATCTAATAAGACTCTTTTGAAGCCAACATGGCCTCATCCACTTTTCCCCGGAACAGATAGTAGGCCCAGGTCTGGTAGGCAATCACAATAGGAACCATCACAATCACCACTCCCAGCATAATCGTCAGGGTCAACTGACTCGAAGAAGAATTGAAGGCCGTCAAACTGAGGGCTGGATCAATGCTCGACGGAAACAGGTTCGGGAAAAGGCCTACAACTCCAAAAAGGACCGCTGTTAAAATTGTGGCCCCTGACGCAAACCATGCCTTCCAGAATGATTCACCGGCTATGAAAAACCTCGTAAGAAGCAACGCCACAACAGTTAAAAGCGGAAGAACAAACAATACCGGATTGGCAAGGTAGTTCTTGTAGAGCGTCGTAGCGAACCAGGAATAGATGAGGAAGATCACGGCCATGACCAACAGAAAAATCCACAGACCCGACGCCGTCGCTTTGGCTCTTCTGTGCAAAGCCCCATCAGATTTGATAGCCAGCCATATTGCGCCGTGAACGAGGAACAACGCGACAAAGAGTATTCCTCCCACGAGTCCATAAGGGTTGAGCAGTGTAAGCAGGTTCCCCTGGAATATAAAGTTCGCGTCAAAGGGAATCCCCTGGAAAATGTTGGCGAACGCGACTCCAAACAGCAACGCGGGACAAAAACTGCCAATGAAAAGGCATGCGTCCCAAAATGATTTCCAGGAGGGACTTGATATTTTGTTCCTGAATTCCAATGAGACCGCTCTAATTATAAGAGTGAACAGTATTAGCAACAACGGGGTGTACAGGGTGCTGAACATAACGGCGTAGGTGGTGGGAAAAGCCGCAAAGGTCACTCCACCCGCGGTGATCAGCCACACTTCGTTACCGTCCCAGAATGGCCCCATGGAATTGTAAACCACTCTTTTTTCCTTGTCGGTTCGGGCAACGAAAGGGAGAAGGGTCCCCAGCCCAAAATCGAACCCATCAAGCGTGAAATAGATCGCCCATATCAAACCCCAAAGTAAAAACCATATGGTTTCGAGCATATTGAGCCCACCTTTCTTTGCAATTCCAGGTCACGAATGTCTTTACAAGCCGGTCCTAAAATTACCGTTCGAGAAAGTTGTCACACTGGTTCCGGGCCATTTTTGGCGTGGCGAGCCATCAGGAAAAAGGCCACAAAACCCAAGAGGGTATATACTATTATAAAAGCGGCCAATGAAACCGCAACCTGGGATCCTTCGATCGGGGATGCGGCTTGATTGGTCCTCAAAACCTGGTAAACAATCCACGGTTGACGGCCTACTTCAGTCACTATCCAACCCAGAAGAGCCGCTATATATGGAAGCGGAATAGAATACAGCATGATCCTAAGGTACAATGGGCTTGACTCAAGTTTATTCCTCTTTAAAAAGCCTATTACAGTCAGCAGGACAAAAAGAAATCCGAGTCCGACCATAATTCTGAAAGAGGCAAAAACCAGCGTCACCGGGGGACGATCTTCCAATGGCCAGGATTTGAGCCCTTTTACTTCGGCGTCCCAGTCCCCTTGTGTGAGGAAACTCAAAAACTTGGGTATTGTGAACATCTCCACTAAATTGCGCTCATTTCTTTCATCCGGTATCACCAGCATGGAAAAACCAACGCCTTTCTGAGTTTCCCAATGAGCCTCGGCGGCCGCGGTTTTTTCCGGCTGAAGTCTTGACATCTCTTTTCCATTCAAATCACCCATGAAAATTACCCCGACTGAAAATATCAGGGAAAAAACCAGAGCCATTCTGAATGATTTCGTGAAAAAGCTGACTTCATTTTTACGGAGCAAATGGTAAGCGCTAATGCCCATCACAAAAAAACCGCCGATAACAAAGCCGGAAAATATCGTGTGGAGATAATTTGTAATCGCATAAGGTTGGGTGACGACAGCTATGAAATCGGTCAATTCCGCCCTGCCATTCCGAATTTCGTATCCAACAGGGTGCTGCATCCAGGCGTTGGCGGCTATGATCCAGTAGGCTGAAACATTTGAAGAGATTGCCACTATCCAGATACAGGCGGCGTGCATCTTAGGGCTAAGTTTGTTCCAACCAAAGAACCAGACGGCTAAAAAGGTAGACTCCATAAAAAAAGCCACGGTAGCTTCTATGGCCAGGATTGAACCAAAAATGTCACCTACATACTTGGAATATCTTGACCAGTTTGTTCCAAACTGAAATTCCAGTGTTATGCCGGTTACTACACCTACAACAAAATTTATCAGGAAAAGATGCCCCCAAAACTTCGTCATCCTCTTGTATTCCGGGTTTCCTGTCTGGACATAGCGAGTCTCCATCATCGCAACGATAATCGCCAATCCCAGAGTCAAAGGAACAAACAGAAAATGAAACAAAGTTGTAGCCGCGAATTGTAGCCGGGACAAAAAAATGGGATCCATGGGAAACTCCTTTTGCTAAACTAGGAGATCAAATTAAGTTTGAAATTCCGTGTCGTCCCGCGCCGGATTTTGCAGAAGATCCTTTCTGTCCGCAGTTCCGAGCGCGGCTAGAGCTAAAGCGCTAAGACCCCTGATCGAAGGATCTCCGGATGTCAGGTATTTTGGTAGATACCTGGAAGCCGACTGAAAAAGTTCCGGGTATATTGTCGATACTCTCGCGATACCCCATATCAAGCCCTTTTGTAATGGTTCGTACTCGAGAAAGTTTCCTTCTTCGTCGAGATATGAAATTAATATCGAATTATACTCCAGAGCCAGTCTATGACATTGAGCCATAATTTCACCCATGGCCTCGGGAGCGCCCCAGCCAATTCCCCCGGATTCATCGTTCAAACTCCACATGAGGCGGCGCATTATTACGCGAGCCGCCTCAATGTCATGTTTCGCCAGTTCCGATACGACCACACCTATTGCCGTTATGGCTCGCCATTTCACTAATTCATCATGATCCAACAAGAAGGACAACAGAGGATTGATGACCAGCTTCCCCGGAAATGAAGCCAACTGATCCAGACTGGAACTGAAATCCATCTCTCTGAGCAGTTCCGAAACCTTTTTCTTCAAGTCTCTGCCCTTTAAACGGTTTGTCCCTGATTTCATTGTCCGGAAACTTCATCCTGAAAGACTACGCTGGAACACTTTCATTTATCGCAGCCCCGACTTCACGTCCCAAGTCTACACACTTTTTCAATCCATCGTGATTCGGAACAAATTGTTGAGCTATACCCGGACCGAAAACTTTCATTTTCATGTCTTCCATAGCCTTGACCATGTGCTTTACCGACTCGCCACTCCAGCCGTAAGATCCGAAAGCCGCTCCGAATTTGTTGAGGGGACGTAGACCCTTCATGTAGCAAAGCATGTCCGCCATCTTTGGCAGCATGCCGTTGTTGAGGGTGGAAGATCCCAACAGGACCGCTTTTGAATCTATAAGCTCGGTGATGATATCGCTTCTATGATCACAGGCAAGGTTCATGATCTTCACGCTTATACCTGATTCAATCAACCCGTCCGCTATTGCTTTGGCCATCATCTCGGTACTATGCCACATAGTGTCGTAAATTATTATAGCTTTTCGCTTGCACTCCTGTTTACTCCACCTGTCATAGGCCTGCACAATTTGCATCGGGTTGTCTCTCCAGATTAATCCATGATCCGGAGCGATCACGTCTATCTTGAGATTCATTTTCTGGACATCTGCGATGAGTTTTTGAACCAACCCCGAATATGGGAGAAGGATGTTGGCGTAATACTTGACAGCGTGCCTCATCAACTCTGCGCCGTCAACCTGATCGTTGAATCTTTCCGTTGTAGCCCAATGCTCACCAAAGGCGTCACTGGATATTAGCAAAGCGTCTTCCTTGATATAGGAAAACATACTGTCCGGCCAATGAAGCATCCGGGTTTCCAAAAATGTTACTGTCCGCTTACCAAGGCAGATCTCCTGCCCTGTGGCGACGACTTCATACGGCCAATCTTCCCTGTGATAGTGATCCAACAGCGCTTTATGGCCTTTTGACGAACAAAATATTTTTTCCGGTTTAATGGCTTCAACTATTTCAGGAATCGAGCCCGAATGATCAGGCTCAACATGATTTACAACCAGATAGTCAATTTTTGTGGGATCTATCACTTTGTGGATGTTGTGAAGCAAGTCATTCTTGAAAGGCTTCTTAACCGTATCAAACAGTGTAACTTTGTCATCCAGAACGAGGTAGGAATTGTAAGTGGTTCCCTTCTTGGTCGAATAACCATGAAAATCCCTAACATCCCAATCAACGGCTCCAACCCAATTTATTCCTTTTTTTATCTCAACGACTGTGCGCAATTTTTCCTCCGGCTTTTTAGACGTTTCCTGCCCTCCAGAAAAGAAACGTAGAAATCCACAATAGTGAGGCTCGATCAAATAAATGATCGACGATCAACACCAACCTTAAAAACTTTCCTCTGATCTGGAGGCGAGAAAATTCCCCTATTCGGCAGAAAATGAATCTTTGTCGGCTCCACAGACGGGGCAGACCCAATCCGCAGGCACATCAGCAAACGCCGTGCCGGGATTCACTCCATTGTCGGGATCTCCCTCAGCGGGATCGTAGACATAACCACAAACCTGACATACATATTTTTCCATAAGATTGACTCCTTTTCATTAGATTAGGCTATTTGCAGCCATTAGTTCCGATATTTCGACGATAAACCCTTCCAATCTTCACTTTGAAGAGATTTTCTTACCTATTTCCCTGCCATAATCCTGGGCCATCTGCATTCCCCCCTGAATGACGGATGATTTGAGCCTAAGAGGGCCTCCAATCATATCCATTTTTAGAATATTTTGCATTGTGTCGTATATCCGGTCAGGCGCCTCTCCACTCCAGCCAAATGCTCCAAAGGACGCTCCCACTTTGCCTTCAAGGTCCAATTTGGCGGCAAGGAATAAGAGTGTCTTCATAGCCTGCATCATTTCCCCGTGATAAGTGGCTGAACCAAAAACGTATGCGTCATAGCCTTCAAGATCTTCCTGTTTGTTTAATTGCGTGGCGGATATGACTTTCGCGTCGGTTCCCGTAAACCTTATGCCCTCAGCTACAAGATCCGCAATATTTTCAGTTTGACCGGCCCTGGTGGCAAAAACTATTATAGCCTTAGCCATTTTTCTTACTCCTCTAAAATTGAATCCAGAATTTTTGTTTACGTTAACTTGGGTTCGCTTCGACAATCGACTCCACGGTATTGTGGAAATTATGTCTTATGCGATTTTGCCCTGCCGCTACTTATCCGTTGGCGAAATGGCGTTAAACGGCTCAGCCCTAACAGCTTTCCCGCCCATTTCAAAAGCGTCTTTTAAAGCCTCCGGGCGATCGAGAATGGCGTTCTTGCCTTCAACTGACTTTACCAAAAGACCGCCTTCGTAACTTTTGTCCAATGCGTCAAAAAAATACTTTGCGACCAGTTGGGCCCCTTCAAATAGATTTGATCCTTTGGTGGCTCCCACGGCGATCAAATAACCTCGACCGGAATCGTATTGTCTCCTTTTTTCCGGTGTCTTTTCAATCATTCTTCTGCTCCACAAGGCCTGGCAGCGATCTATGACAGCCTTGGCGCTGGAAGTGACACCGTAAAAAAACATGGGACTGGCAAGAATAATGACTTCTGACTCGACCAACTTCGGGTAAATCTCGTCCATGTCATCTTTGATTACGCAGACGCCGGTCTTGTCGCATGCGCCGCATTCATGGCAACCACTAATCTTAAGGTCAAACGAACGAATCGTCTGTGTTTCGGCGCCCAGTGACTGGGCCCCTTTAAGGGCTTCCTGAAGCAACAGATCACTGTTGCCATTTTTTCTCGGACTGCCGTAAATTCCTAATACCTTCATTTCACTCTCTATTCCAAAACTTTGTCTGAGCCATTACTTCAATCTTGAATCCTGACCGGTCATTCCACATTCCGGAATGTAGCATGTCACATTTGTAAATTCACATTTTTCCTTGCACATTGGGCACGTTTCGGGTGGAGCGATCCCTGGATCGGCTTCCTGAGTGTATCCACATTTTGAACATTTCCATGTGATCTTTTCCATTTTTAATATACCTCCTCCGTCTAAACTTGATGAATCATTTCTTTTTTACACCGGCAAGGAAATGAAGTGTGTCCAGCATATCCTGGATTGACCTTCCCATAAACCATCGACCCCGATCGAACACCCCGTAATCAGATCCCAACATGGCGGATGACAGACGCGTGGAATTCCCGTAAAAGAGCCATTGTTCCGTCCAATGTTTTTCAATTGCCTCGTCAAAGGGGTTTGTCCTGTCGGCAAGTTTTTGATCCCAGGCTTGAGTCAATATTTTTGTGGCGGCAAGCGTCATCTCATCAGATGTTTTAAGAGTATTCTCAAATCGGTCCCAGTGGCCGTTAACCCATCCAGGAGCATGACAGGACAAACAAATTTTTTGTAGCGTTTCCTTCCGGGTTTTTTGTTCATCCGGTGAAATCAGGAACTCAGCAGCAGGAACTCCGAGAAAGGTTGTCGGCAGCGGCAATCCATCGGCATTGCGAATTATGGACGTGTCGGGTGATTTCGGATGGGCGTGCGAATAAATTAGTCCGAACGTTCTCCACGGGAGCCGGTCATTCATCTGATGCGTTCTTTTAGCGATGACTGATCCCTCGGGATTTACCAAAAGACTGACGTGGCATGTCGCGCATGTAGGAGCCGAGAAATCCTTACCTAAGGTCCAAGGGACCGATTTAAAATTCCACTCATCTTTTAGGGATGAAAACATCGTCCCATGCTTACTCACGGAATAAATTTTGTACCCGGGGACATCGGGCCCTTTATGACATTGGGAACAGGTGTAAGGCTTCCTGGCCATGTGAATGGCAAACTGGTGGCGGGTGTGACACGAGGAACACGATCCCCTGCTCCCATCAGGGTTCAATCGACCGACTCCATCATTCGGCCACCCTGAGAGTTCAACAAATTCCATGTCTCCGTAATCGGTGGTCCGGGTTTTCTTCTTCAGGACCTTCACTTCCGTCCCATGGCAGGCGTAACAGGACTCGTCGCTTGTCTTCTGATTTGGGTCCTTAATGACCGTACCTTTTTTCACAAATTCCTGAGTTCCGTTTATGGTCGTCATAAGGGTCTGATAGACGGCGTTTTTTGAGAGATTGGTATGAGCGAACGCCATGATGTTCTTCTGGTATTGAGATTCTTCCACCTGATGACAGACTGCGCAGTCTTTAGGAGTTACTGTCAAATGAACTTTTTGATCATTGTGATTGAATACGTCGCCATGATTATCGGGATTGACGGTATGGCACTCAGCGCAACCTACCACGACTTCCTTGAGTTGATCCGGAACGTTCTGGGAGGAAACGCGCCTTTCAAGCTCGGGGCGCTCCATTCCTTTGGAGGGGGTAATCCTTGAGTGTGCGCTTCGTCTCCAGTCAGCCACTATTGCCGGTGTGACGGAACTATGGCAGGCGATGCAATCCTGAGTCAAATCGCTCAAGGGCTGATCTTCCGCGTGAGACGGAGGACACAATAAGGTTACGGACAAGACCAAACCCATGGCCGAAAGACATGACAATCTAATTAGGAATTTGATCATGACCTGACACCACCCACCAGTTAATCCATTGGAATATAAACAGTTATCAGATTTAGTTATTCCCCAATTTCTCGAGCGCCTTAATCAAATTCTCGAGTTTTGGCATCTTGTTTATATCGTGAACGTCAATATAACGGATGACGCCTTTCTTATCGATCAAAAACAACGCTCTTTCCGAGACACCGTCACTTCTTAGAACGCCGAATTTCCCGGCCACCAGGCCATGAGGCCAGAAGTCGGAAGCCACGGGAAACCACAAGGCGCCCATCTCTTGAGTCCATGCATGTAACGTAGGAATGTTGTCCACGGAAATCCCAATGACAACGGTGTCAAGTTTCTCGAAAATATCCCTGGCGATATTGTATCCCGGCCACTGTTGTGAGCACACAGGGGTCCATGCGGCGGGAACAAAGGACAAAACAACATTCTTTGTGTTTCGATATTGATCCAGAGTAACAGAGCCACCGGAGATGTTCGGCAAAGAAAACCCCGGAGCGATATCGCCTACCTTCAGGCTAGTTGAAGTATCCATCGGTTTGAGGTTTCCTGGATCGTATATCGAGGAATCAGCGGGGGTAGAAGCCCAACACGCCCAGAGCGGCGCCAATGCGATTACAAAACCTAGAAAAAATGTTTTTAGCAATATTGTCTTGTCGGACATCAGGACCCTCCCCAGCTTAATTAAGCTTTGCCATAATTTTCTTGAGAAACTCTCCCGACTCTTTTATCTCGCCAACTTTGGTTAGAACAATCTCCAGCTTGCCCGCAGCGGTTGGCTTAACAACCACGAAGGTTGGGGTGCGAATTTCATCCGACAGGGCTTTCTGAATAGCAAAGTTGTCGTCAGGGATAAGCGGAAACGCAACTTTAAATTTTTCTCTGAAAACATTCACTTCATAGGGAGTATTTCCCGTTCCTACGCCAAGCATCTTCACTTCATCCCGTAATCCAGGGACCTTCTGAATCAGGTCGTGGAGTTCATTCACGGCATGGGCGTCGCGTTGGCAAATGGGACAGTACATGCTGAATATCTGTAAAATCAGTAATCTGGCTTTAACCTGGGGCAGTTTGAAATTTTTACCATCCGACAACCCCAGATACTTTTTGTCCGCAAGATTTTCGGGCGAATTAAAGTTGAGGTCCGCCAGGATATCCGCGTTGACTGATATTTGTTTTGACGTGTCGCATAGCCCTAAACCAGCCACAGTCAACATCAAAAAAATACTCACAGCGCTTACAATGCGCATGCTCATCATTTAGGCCTCTTGAACATTTTTTGATTTTATAGGGATGATCTAAAACCCTAACGGTTTGAACATCTTCTTGCTAGCTCCACAAATGGGACATTTCCAATCATCCGCAAGGTCTTCAAAAGAAACTCCTTTGGGAATTTTACCTTTACGGTCTCCTTTTTCAGGGTTGTACATGTAACCACAGTTCGGGGTTTGGCATTGATAGATTTGCATATCAGCCGCCATATCATCCTCCATTAATTCTCAATTTAATGGTCTCCAGAAGCCGTTACGGCTTCCAGACAACCATTGCCGCCAAATTATTACTTATGATTTCCATAGCCCATGGAGATTGCAGTATTCACGGGCCGTGAATTCGCCCGACACCGGAAAGAAAGCTTCAGGGGCTTCGCCTGGCTTCAGAAACTGTCTATAAGACTTTCCGTCCGCCACTATTTCTATCCATTCGATGAAATGTTTGTCTTCCATGGGGTGAGCGACACTACCCACTTTTACCTTCAGGCCGCCATCAACAACCTCTTTTACAGGAACATGTTTTTCTTTTGCCGCGTCTACCGTGTTTTCTTTAAAAATTTTCATTGGCTGGCCGCAACAAACTAGCTGGCCCTGGCCGGTATGAATCATTTCAACGATGTTTCCGCAAACTTCACATTTGTAAATCTCCAACAATCCAGTCATCTTTTAAATCCTCCATTATATTTGTGTTGCACACTTTAGAATTCGCATATTTAAATTACTCAAAAAAGTTAAATTTATCTCAGAACGCAATCGCTTGCAAACCAACTTACCAATTTTCACAAAGTACCTCAAAATATGCCCGTGGGTGAGCACAGGCCGGACAGGATTCCGGCGCTTCAATTCCTTCATGCAGGTAGCCACAATTTATACAACGCCATACCACAGGCTTGTCTTTTTTGAAAACTTTGCCCGATTCAATATTTCTTAATAGATCAAGGTATCGCTTTTCATGCTGTTTTTCAGCAATACTTACGGCTTCCCAAATGAGCGCCGCCGCCTCAAAACCCTCTGATCTGGCGACTTTTGCAAATCCCGGATAGAGTTCAGCCCATTCGAAATGTTCACCGGCGGCCGCCTCTTTTAGATTTTCCGCTGTAGCCGCGATGATGCCAGCGGGAAAGGCTGCCTGAATTAGAACTTCGCCGCCTTCAAGCTGCTTGAAGAATCGTTTCGCGTGTTCCTTTTCCTGGTTGGCTGTTTCCTCAAAAATTTGGGCAATTTGAATCATGCCTTCTTTTCGAGCCTGAGATGAAAAATAGGTGTATCTGTTTCTAGCCTGAGATTCCCCTGCGAAAGACCCCAGTAAATTTTTTTCTGTCTCTGAACCTTTAATTGACGCCATTTAATAAATCCTCCTGATGATTTGCCATACGATTTAAACCGCACGGATACATTTTGAACACTATCCAGAATTACTTTCACGCTCTACACAATTTTTCCCGACCAGTCGCTGACTGCGACATTCCGGACAAATACCTTCGAACTCGAGGCGATGCGAAATTATCTCATAATTGCCGGCAAGAGTCGCCGACTTGTTTAACGAATTCAAAAAGGGGAAATCCAGGTCATCCACCTTGCCACATTTGACGCAACGGACGTGATAGTGGTCGCCTGTCATTGCGTCGAAACGCTTCTTAGTGCCTGCTGTATCCAGCTTTTGAATCACTTTTGACTCCGCCAGTAATTCAAGATTCCTGTACACAGTCCCCAGGCTGATTTTGGGAATGCGTTTTCGCACTATCTCGTAAAGTTCATTGGCTGTGGGATGAGTTTTCAATCTTACCAACTCTTCCAATATCACTCTACGTTGAGACGTATCTCTCAGGTTTCCCATGCCATGCCTCACGGCTATCATTAATAGTAACTGTTACTAATATAGCCATTCAGTCCGCATTGTCAAGCCCAAGTTTAGACCAAATTATGCAGCCCAACCAAACTTTAGTCAAATTTCAGGGATCTGTTTCGCCTTCTTTTTTTATGACTGTTCGTCGGACTATTTTTCAAACAGGTCCATGAAGGCAAATTTCGAAGAATCAAATAGTCCCTGATCCGTGATTTTTATCTCGGGTATAGGAGTCAGGGCCATAAAAGACAGAGTAGCGAATGGCGCTTCCAGACGACACCCTAATTGTCGAGTGGCTGCGCCAAGATTGCGAAGATCGCCGCTGACTTCGGTTATCTGTCTGTCGGACATTAATCCGGCTATCTCGAGAGTCAGTGACGCGCTCACCACTCCATCACATACAACCGCCAGGCCGCCACCCATCTGCGCCACTGTTTTTACCGCAACCAGCATGTCGGAATCAGTGGCTCCGACCACAACGATATTGTGGGAATCATGAGCTACAGATGAGGCGATTGCCCCTCGCTTCAGACCGAATCCCCGTATAAAACCTGTAGCATGAGCGCCGGAGCCGTGATGTCGTTCAATCACAGATATCTTGAGCAAATCACGGTCGACATCCGCAGTAATCGAACCATCGACAATACAAGCTTTTTCTATCACTCTCCGGGTAACTATTTGTCCGGGAATTACTTCAATTACGTTTATCGATTCTCCTCTGGCGGGTATTCTGAAATCCACTATTTTGTCCCAATTGACATTAAAACTCCTGGGAAGTGTGCCCGGGCCCTCGCTACGCCATGTCGGCGTCGGGCTTCCTTGTTCAAACACTTTGTTCCCCGAACTGTAGACCTGTTCTATTCCAAAATCGTCCAGATCAGAGAGCACAACCAGATCAGCCCTGTAACCAGGTAAAATAGCGCCCAGTCCTTGTAGGCGAAAATAGCGGGCAGGGTTTATTGTGACCAACTGGATGGCGGTAATAGGGTCTACTCCTTTGCCTCGAACCCTTTTCAGCAAATAATTCAGGTGACCTCGTTCCAGAATGTCATCCGGATGCAAATCGTCGGATACGAGCATCATATTTCCGGAATTGTGTTTATTCATCAGAGGAATTAAAGAATCGAGGTTCTTGGCGGCCGAACCTTCCCGAATCATTATCCTCATCCCGGCGTCCAGCTTTTCCGAGGCTTCCTCTGTGGAGCAACATTCGTGGTCTGATCCTATGCCCGCATTCACATAGGCCATGAGATCCTTGCCCGTAAGTCCTGGAGCGTGACCATCGATTACTTTGTGCTTGAACACTTCGATTTTATCAAGAATGCCTGGGTCCATGAAAAGGACCCCCGGAAAGTTCATCATTTCAGCCAACCCGAGGATCCTCGGATTGTCCCTGAATGGGACCATATCGTCGGCGTTCAGAGATGCGCCGGATGTTTCAAAAGGCGTTGCAGGAACACACGAAGGAAACATCACGTACACCCGCAGTGGAAGATTGGCGCTTGAATCAAGGATATATTGTATGCCTCTTATACCGTGAACATTCGCAATCTCATGGGGATCGGTGATTACGCATGTCGTCCCCAAAGGCACGAGGTTCCGAGCTAATTCGGGGATACTTAGCATGCTTGATTCAAGATGGATATGACCGTCAATAAAGCCGGGGGAGACAAACGCCCCTCCTAGATCAACTCTACGCTTGGCCTCATATTCTCCGAATCCTATGATAATATCTTCATGTATGGCGATAGAAGTCGAATGAATCCGGCCGGAAAAGACATTAATGACCTTTCCGTTTGTCAGCAGCAAGTCTACTGGTTGATTTCCGATAGCCAGGCCAATCTTTTCCTTGAGGTCCATCATGTCTCCCTTTGTTTCAAAGTCCACCGCTGTCTGAATGCGGCATGGCGTTTTCTCAGACCAGGGCCCCTTCAAGGGCCTTCCGGCATGAGCAGTTTTCGAAATTTATTTCAGGCGCCGCCGCTGTAAAAATTTTCTTCACGTTATCAACGTTATTTTTCATTGTGGACGCTATCATCTCCCATGTTACCGGTTCATCGGAATGACGCCAACAGTCGTAATCGGTGCTCATGGCAACCGCAGCGTAACATATCCCCGCTTCCCTCGCTAAAATTACTTCGGGTACAGTTGACATGTTGATTATATCGGCTCCCAACATACGAAACATGTTGCTTTCAGCTCTTGTGGAAAAGCGAGGCCCTTCGATGGTGACAACCGCTCCTTTAGAATGGGACCTTATTCCCTGTTTTACCGCCGCATCGATCAGGCATTCTGTAAGCCGTGCGCAAAATGGATCGGCCATTGAAACATGCGCAACCTGATCCCCTTCGTGAAAAGTTAATTTCCGGTTTTTTGTCCAATCAATAAACTGATCTGGAAATACAAGGTGGCCGGGTTCAATTTCTTCACGCAATGATCCGCATGCTGTTGTCGCTATGATATGGGTAACTCCCAGTTCTTTCAAAGCCCAGATATTGGCTCTGTAGTTTACTTGCGCAGGCGCTATTCGATGTCCTTTCCCATGGCGATTCATAAGAACGATCTCAGTGGTACCCAGTTTTCCGATTATTGGGTCCGCTGAAAGATGGCCAAATGGCGTTCCCATTTTGATTGACTTGACTGAAGTTAGAAAATCAGGGTCATCAAAACCTGATCCTCCAATGATTCCTATTTTTATCAAATTCTTCTCCTCGATATTCGGTTTAAATAGACGCTTATTCCACGCCATTCACTTTTATGGGCCTGTCTGATTTTCTTTTCTAAAAAGATTATGGCTTTTCAGCGCTTTATGGATTGACATTACAATATGTTATGCAATAGATTTTGAATTGTAAATGAATTTCAGAGCTAATGATCAATTTGGGAGGAACTACGCAACTGCACTCCTTCAAGTTAAATAAAATGGTATTATTGTTCGTTATTGTTGGGGTTTTTTGCTGTTCATCTTCTGCGCTGACTGCTGAAAACGAGCCAGGTGGCGTTAGTTCTTTTCTGGGGGTCAAGAAAATGGATCGGGTTGGAAAGTCGAAACCTCAGCCCGACGGTGTTCCTGACGCGGTTTTTTCCATGTCTTTCAGTACCCCTCTAGCTGATAAGAAAATAGAGGAAATTGAAATCAAGTCATCAAATCCGTCCAAGATGTGGACATCCAACATTGGAGAAACCAATTCGGATTTTTTGGGGGTTGCGCTGGCTAAGAGCCCTTCTGATATCTTGAACAGAAAAGAAGGTGAACTGAAGTCACGAACTTTGAATGACCAGAATTTACTGTTTTTTGTGACTGATGACGGTCTTTTTTCCAAAGAAAGCCGTAACTATCAGATAAGAGTGGTCTTTACCGATGGGGAAGTATTCTCGAGCAAGGTCATAGAGGATTCTACCCCAACGGCGGCGCCGGGGACATCAAGCCAAGGTGTCTACCCTGTCAGAATGTCGGCGTTTTTGAAAGGTATTTCAAATTATGACGCGGTTGGTCCAGACAAGAAAATCGAGGGAGATAACAAGCCGGACGGCCTGTTTGTATTGACTCTGGAGACTAAGGACAGGGAAATTGCCGCCATAGAGATCAAAAACATAGAAGGTGAAACGGCTTCATGGGACACTATCCCAAATAGCGGGAATCCTCCTATAGGAGTCGCTCTGACATCAGACCCCACCAAACTGGTTAATGAACTGGACGGATCTTTTAAGATCAGGGTTAAAGACAAGATTGACCTCAATCTGTACATTGCGGACAAAGGGGTTGTAGAAAGAGGTAAAACAGACTTCAGGATCAACGTCGCTTTTTCGGATGGACAAATCTACTGGGCCAGGGTTGAAAAGGTTTCTGATGTCGACAAGGGCTCCCCGGAACCTTCGGGGTCAGAAACCAGTAAGAATCAGGTCAATTTCCTTGGCGAGTGGCTGGGTTTTTTCCCTACTGACGCCGTTGGGCCATATCCTGAAATAAAGCCTGATGGAAAACCGGATGCGGTTTTCGGATTGGACATAGACGTCAATCCAAAAAACACGATTACTGGTGTTGAAATCAACAGCGTTACCGGGATCGCGAGAAAGTGGGGCACGTCAGGGACATCACCGGGCGCCTGGGGTTTGGCCGTAGCTTATCAGAGGGCCCCAACCGCGCTTCTGAACAAACCTGATGGATCCATATCCATTCCGATAGACGGACGAACGCAATTCTACATTTACGCTTCCGACCCTGGTGACCTGGCCAAAACAAACCAGGAACTTAGAATCATCGTCCGCCTGGGTGACGGCTCCTATTACCAGCAAATGGTCAAAAAGGCCCTTGCGACCACTTCGACTGTGGCTCCGGAGACTGAGTCACGTCCAAAAGCCAAGGGCTTGATAACCTGTGAGTTTAGAGGTTTCATAGCCGACCTGGTTAATAATTCTACACACCCGGGCAAAGACGGATATCTTGACGGCACTTTCATCGTTAAACTTCAGGTGGAAGACAAAAAACTTCTCAGGGTTGATGTGACCGGACCAGATGGGTCAATCCAGTGGTCCAGCGACCCTAAAGCTCCTGTGATGTTTTTGGGCGTCGCCTTGTACCCAAAAATTTATCAGCTCATAAATGTCAAGCCCGGCCCGTTAAGTGTTCCAGTGACAGGCAGGAGAACCATATACCTTTACGCCGCAGACAATGGCCTATTGTCCGACCCGAAATCCCGATTGACTGTGACGGCCTTTTTTACCGACAAGACTTCATTATCGGCTGATGTAGTCAAGTGAGTTTCCCAAAAACATTTCCCGTCCAAAATTGATTTATGACCGTCTTGACATGCGAAGGACCGTTAGCTATTGTCAAATCCGTTTTGATTTCCTGATTTAGTTATTTAAGAATGGCCGCTCGTCGGATTGGAGGTCACGGTGATTGTCGCCAAACCGAAACCATTTCCAGAAGTGGTTGAAATGTTGAAGTATTTTTCCAAGGTTTTGGTTGCGGGCTGCGGGACTTGTGTAGCGGTATGCCTTGCCGGCGGAGAAAAAGAAGCGGGATTAATGGCGACGCAACTGGGACTTGTTTTTAGAGATCGTGATTTTAAAACTTCGGCGGTTACTGTTGAGCGCCAATGTGACCGGGAGTTCCTAGCTTTATTGAAAGAGCACGTTGCGCAGGCCGACGCTGTGCTATCCCTTGCCTGCGGGGCCGGAATTCAGTTTCTAGCTGAAATGTATCCTGAAAAGCCTGTTTTTCCTGGGGTGGACACAAGCTTCATAGGGGTTAATGAAGGCGCAGGGGTTTGGGGCGAGCGCTGCAGAGCGTGCAATCAATGCTACCTCGCGTTAACCGGGGGCATCTGCCCTGTTACAATGTGTGCCAAGGGACTTCTGAACGGACCCTGTGGAGGTCCTTCCAAAGGAAAATGCGAGACAAGTCCTGATCGTGACTGCGCATGGGTTCAGATAATTGATCGACTTAAAAGCCAATCCCGTCTTGATATTCTCTCAAAGATTACACCCCCTCGAAATTACAGTCTTGACGAGAACCCCGCAAAGTTGGTTCGGGAAGATTATCAAAAAAGATTTTGAGGCTGATTTTCATTTAGGAGTTTGAGAGCTCATGAATCTGTCGGATAGCATTCTCAACAGAAAGAGCGTCAGAGCTTTTCTCCCGGACCCTGTTTCTCGCTCTACCGTTTCAGAGATAGTTGAGTTGGCCCGTTGGTCTCCGTCCTGGGGTAACACTCAACCGTGGGAAATAATTGTAGCGGACGGCGCAAAAGCCAAGCGGCTTGGAGAAGCCTTCGAGACTGAAGGCAGGAAAAAAACCGCTCCTCGACCTGACATCACTATGCCGTTTGAATTTGCGGGAGTGTACAGGGATCGCTACATGGACCTCGGCAGGAATCTCCTTAACTCCATGGGCATAGAGCGTGACGACCAAGTAGCCAGGTTGAATCATTACCTGAACATGTACACCTTCTTTGGGGCGCCGACGGTAATATATTTGGTGATTGATGAGGGACTCAATGTTCCCTATGCATGTCTCGACATTGGCTCCATAGGCGTTACAATGTGTTACGCAGCCATGGAATACGGCCTGGGAACAATATTTCTGGCGGCGTCAGTCCATTTTCCGGATATTGTCAGAGAGATTCTTGATATACCGCAGAACAAGAAACTGATTATAGGCATAGCCATAGGCTACCCTGACAAGAGTAGGCCGGCAGCTATTTTTCGAAGTGATCGGGCCTCAATTGACGATATTTGCCGGTTTGCTTGACCAGTTGTTAGTTGATTGTCCGTTTGTTTGTGTCATGATTTTTAATTGACGGATTTCATTAAAAAGGATTAGATCTAGAATTGGATATGGATTGTTGATGGTGATGAGCGAAGTTTCTAATTTAAGCGCCATAATTGATTCGGGAGCACAAATAACGCCATGAAACGGCGTGATTTCATTAAATCGATAGGATTGGCAGGGGCTATTTCAATTCTTCCCCGTGGGACGTCTACAGCGTCTGCGAAGAAGCGAGGCTATAGTCCGTCACTTCAGCCTAATAGCGACAAAACCAATCCCAATATGCCCTTCGCTCTGTGTAGTAACCCATCCGGTGGCTTCCTGGTTACAGACCCGTCGCTTTACCGAGTCTTCAGAATCACTGGCGCCTTGGAGGTCACGGGATCATTCGGCAGTCCCGGATCAGCCCCATCCAGTTTCAATTATCCGAAAGGTATCGCCGTTGACGGAGAGGGCCGCATCTATGTTGCGGATTCGAACAACTGCAGGATTCAAATCTTCGAACCGTCAGGCGATCTGCTTAAAATAGTCGGTGGTGTTGGATCCATAGGAGGGCTATTCGCTACGCCTCAAGGTCTTTGCATAGATTCTCCCGACAGAATGCTGGTAGCCGACACAAGAAACCACAGGATACAGGTTTTTCATTCTTTTGAATTGGCGGCCGTTATTGGCGAACTCGGCGACGCTGAAAATCAATTCCGTCTGCCGACTGCGGTTCAGGTATCTCCAGATGGAGAAATATTGGTACTGGATAGTAAACACGGCCAGGTAAAATTCTTTGACAAGGACGGAAATTTCAAGAGGAGTTTTTCCCGAGTGGGAAATGAGGCCGGTATGCTTAACGCGCCTCAGGGCATGGTTCTCGACTCTAACGGCGCAATCCTGATAGCTGACACCGGCAACCACAGAGTGCAGAAATTTGATCTCAAAGGAAGTCTGCTCGCTGTATTGGAATTTGACGCCTCCGGATTACCTATTTTCCTGTCCCCGACAGGCATTAGCGCCAAAGAAGGTTCATATTACGTCGCCGATTCCGGTAGGGGCGCTGTAATTAAAGTTTCAATGTGATTCGCCTGCAAGGGCGTTCCTGAGCATTAGGCCGTTTTTTTATGGACATTGAACAGATCACTTTGTTGTTTCTGATCGCAATATTCGCCCTGGCTGAAATCTACAGGGCAAGGAGATCTGTAAGGGGCATAGTCATATCTTTGGAGGAACCCGGACCCTTTAATTTCTTTGGAGAATTTAGGACAGCGGTGGTCAGGCTCTCTTCCGGAAAGAAAGTGGAAGCGAGGATGACATCCTGCACGGCATGTTTAGGTAAAATAGAATTGGGTTCAGAAGTAAAGATTTATAGCGCATCGGATGGTTATCAGATTGATCCGGTCTGGTTCAGGTCCATTAAGAATTGCGGTGTTACGGATTCGTGTCGCCGTGGGTCATGATCTGTTTTAGTTCCGACTCTGGTTTTGAATCTAAAAGTCATCAAGAATAGCGGAGACCTTTTTGGAGTTTCTGGGATTCATTACACTTGGAATTTTTATTGTTTTAATGTTGCTGACTCTGTTCGGCTATATTAGAACTCCTGTTCAGACGGTTCTAGTCTTATCCACCGTCTTATGTCTTATTGTAGGCGGTGTTTTCAGGTTTGTCGCTTATGGTTGGGATTCAGTGGTCTTGCTTCCCAACGAATTCCTCGGTGGAATAATCCTGCATCCCATAACGGCATTACTAACCGGGTTGTTTCTGGCTGGAGGACTTAAAGCTTCAGGCGGATTCGACGCTTTGAAAGCTATCCTGGGTTACCTGAGGAGAAGTCCGATTGGTCTGGTCGGAACTCTCGTAATACTGATAAATTTACCCGTCATATCGTCGCTTCCGTGTGGAAGAATTCTGGCGGCGGCGCTTCTTCCTTTGTTGTTTACTTTTGGATTTGAAGGCGGTTTGGGTATCCTGAGCAAATCGCAACTCATAGTCTTAATTGGAGCGTTTACAAGAAACTCCATGGGATCATGCGGCCCTTCTCCCATTGGTGGAGTGGGTCAAATTGCTGAGGGTTTCCTGGGGAGCTTTTTTCCAACCGCTTCTGATGGGATACTTAGGGCTCCCCAGGCATTCGCCCTAATGCTGGGGACAGCCGTGGTGGCTTTGTTTCTAAAGTTTGTAAGCCAAAAGCTCTATCCAAATGATGTAGCGCTGAGAAACGCTCCTGAGGGCTTTGACATCGGAAAAAACTCCGAGACTCAGGTTAAGGCGCCGATCAAGGGGTTTATCGCTTTGGCAATTTTTGTAACGTCCCTATTGATAGCAATATTTCAACCTTTAGGAAAAATGCCGGTCCAGTCCGTTTTGGTCACGGGCGCTCTGTTGATGATTCTGATCTGCCGGATTCGCTTGAATGACCTTCTTGAAGGAATAATTTTATTGCCTGTGACTGCAATGGCCGCCGGTTTTTTGGCCGCCGGCGCATTGGCTGCGACTGGCGGATTTACCGCATTGGCCTCTATGCTGAACAGCCTTGTTTCCATAAAAGCCCTCGGAGTCGCGGGTATGCTTGCCATATTCGTCCAATTCCAGACAATTCTTCCTCTCTCATGCGCCAGAATACTTACCGCCGCTTTAGTGCCCACTCTTTATCTTTTTGGCCCAGCTCAGTTCAATTTCTTGAGTTGGTCCCAATTGGCCATTGTTATGGCAGCTTACATAATTAACGCAACGACTTCCTGTGGCCCGTCCCCTCTGGGCGGTGGAGGCATGATGGGTGAGGGCACGATGAGAGCCGAAACAGGTTTCATCAAAGGCGCCTATACGTTTGCGTCCATGGCCGTGATGGCTCCCATGGCGGCGATTTTCATGAAATTTCTCAATTTGTCGGTATTCCAGCCGACCGACCCGAGGTTTGCGAGAGACATAATTATGATTGGGGCGTTTGCAATAGCCATTGCGGGAGTCAATGTGTTTTTCATATTTCTCGGATCGAAAATTTTTAGTCCGGACGCTTCAAAGAATTTTTGGATTCAACTCGTTGGTTTTTTATTCAGCGGCGCAATAGGCGGAGGTATACTGGCTTTTGCTCTTTTCGAGTTGGAACCGACCAAAATTCTTCAAGGCGCCTTGGGTGGTATAATCGCTGCGGCTTTAATTGGTCTAATGGTGCCGAAAATGTTGTCGAAAAGGCTTACTGCGACGCTTTCAGGGCCAAATGTGTAACTCGAGGCCACGGCGCTGGTTTTAAACCAGGTTTTTTTCGAGACCCTATATAGCTCTAAAGTCGGTTAGAACTGAGAGAAACAAAGTGTTATTGTGGATTATATTCGCATTCGTCGGCGCTTTATCCGGGCTGATTATCGCGTGGGCGCTGGACATGAGTTCACCGAAAGAGCTCGTTCAGGGAGCTCTTGGAGGATTGATTGCCGGTTTACTCATGTCGGCAATGTTGCCTCACTAATAGGAAATGTGGATGTCGGAAAGCGAAAAACCTTCGCAGATTGGTAAGAATCGCTCAGATGAGAGCCAACCGCTGATACTCCCAGGTATTCATCGGTACCAGTTTTTTACCAACCTGAAGGATAGAGGGTGGACTCTCAATCTGGATAGAGTCGCTCTTTTCGGCATTGTTTCAGCTTTGCTCGCAACAACCGTAAAGCCTCTCCTACGCGGCAATCCCGCCACCATCTATTGTTACGAATGCAGGGCGTGTTATGCGACTCAAGACAGATGTCCGGTAGGGATATCATTGCAGGCTGAGCTGGTTGTGGCGGGTAGGGCTCTTGATTATGACAGGTTTATCCGGAATGGAGGATTGAAGTGTGTGAGGTGCGGCAATTGTCAGAGTTTTTGCGTCCAGTATTTACCGCTACCAAGAATGTTTGAAATTATGCAACAAGAAACTCGGCAAGCTATATTAGCGGGAATAGTTCCCCAGGAATCCTTGATACAGGGTCTTCAACAGGGTCTCATTGGTAAGGAATTTATTGATGACGTCGTCAAAGCTATATCATGACCTGTTAGGATTGTTGTGGAATTCTTTAAACTTAAGAGGTGTGCGTCTCTTTCTTTACGCGCTGACCGTTGCGTTAATCTTTCCATCAAGCCGGTTCATTCTCGCTGTAGTGGCTATTTTGACTATTGGGTATAAATGGTACAAGGACTATCGACCTCACAAAAATCGTAATTTTTATTATTTTGTTGGTTTTGTGGCTTTTGTGGCGGTTGGATATGGATTCGCTTTTGTGAACGTCAGGAACGTCAACGAGGGCCAAATTGCGATGAGGCCACTGGGCGCCGCAATCGATCAAGTCACTGACGGTGTGTATATTGGGCGGGGTGAGGGTTTCCGCGGTTCCATCGAGGTGGAAGTTGAGGTTAAAGATCACAGGATAAAGGATATCAAAACCCTTGCATATCCTGATTTAATTTCGGTTCTCGACAACCAGATTCCCGAATTCAAGAAAGAATTGCTGGCAAATGGGCGCCTTTTTACTCCCCAGCAACCCAAGATGTTACGAGGGGCGCCAGAGACGCTCACTGGATATTTTAACGCTGTTCAGGACGCCCTGTCGAAAGGTACGCCGAATTTTCCCAAATATAACTGGTTTTCCTCAATCTTTCTGAACAGCTTCATAGGGCAGGCGCCAAACCGGGTTACCTTGAATGCGCTGGCAATATTGTTCGCCGTATTCATGGTCTTTGAGTATACTCTTCAGTCAATGTTGAATCCCGGGACTGGGCGTTCGATCAATTGTTACAACTGCGGCTCGTGCGTCGGGGTATGCCCTGTCAAGGAAGTGGAAGGCGTTCAAATACCTATGGGGTTAGTCCTTCTCACCAGGCTTGGCGATTATGAAAGGGTCATGGAACTCTCCAAATACTGTGTAGGATGTGGCAGATGCGCTTCGAAATGCCCAATCGGGAATTCCGGACCGTTGGTTATTTCAGCGGCGTTTCAGGCGGCTCGGGAAAAAAAAGGGACCGCATTTACAGGCGACAAAGGTAATACCGCGTGATGCGTGGAGGCATGGGATATATTTTAATTGGTGTTTTGATCCTGGCGCTGGCCTTAACGGCGGGTGAGGTCTCCATAAGAAGTTTTTCCTGCAAGGCTTGTCACCAGCGGCAGGCTGAATACGCCCATTGGATGGCTAATCAGTTGAAAGACAAAAACAAAGGTTTTGCTCACGCATTGATCGCTTGCGCTGATTGCCATATTGAAGGAGGCCCACAAAACACTCCTTTGTCCAGGGGAAGAGCTTTGTTACACGCCATTACCTATTTGGTCCATCAGATCGATCCTCGTCAGCCACAAACTACTGGATTGCTGAACAAAACAAGAATTCCCAGCGCTAATTGTGAGTTTTGTCATTTTGCGTCCATTTACAGAAAAGCTGTATATTTGAAAGATTTACCCGAGGGACTTCGAGAAATTGGGCTGGTCATGGATCACCGAAAGCATTTTATGGTGCGGGATGATACCTGTGCGAAATGCCATGAACGTTATAAACAGGGCGATAAAAACAGGGCCGACAAAGAGGTTAATTATTCAGAGGTAAATCATCTCGCTTGTGATTCGTGTCATGCTGTTGCGTCACACGACTATCAGAGTGGTCGACTACTACCTATGACTGATGGGCAATTCATCGAGGCTCGTGAGCTGGCGTGGAAATCGCTGTCGAAAAATCCCAGGTGGATGGTGGCTTTTCCTTTGGAAAAAAGTTGTAATCGCTGTCACGATGGAAAGATTCATTATAAAACTAAAATATTCCTTTCGGACTGCCGAGTCGGAACTAACTATGAAAACTGTCGGAAATGCCATCCGATAATGACAAGAGAATATTTTGAAAGATACATTAGAGATCGTGAGGCTGGAAGTCCAGCCATGGAGTCTTTCAAGGGAAGCGACTCGTCGGACGAATCATCCAGGAACAATGTGACATTCACCTCAAGTTATGACAGTGTAGGTCGGAATTACGGTCGTCCGGACAATCGACTGGAATTGAATTTTCCCAATTCCAAAATGAATTGGAGCGGCGGACATGCCAACAGTCAGAGATAAATCTAAAGACATCATCAATCGTGAAGTAGCCGGCACAATCCTTGACACCAAGGAACCCCCCGTGGCCCGTTTTCGATTACTTTCAAAAGGTATGGAACCGTATCACAGGCTTTTTATAGCCGACCCGAATTCGGATGTAATTGGAGACAAAGGCTGTTTGGCATGTGGAAACTGTATAGATTCCTGTCCCGTATTGCGAAAGGACCCTAAACGATTCGACAAGACTGCGCAACGGACCTCGTTCGCACTCGAAGCATGCGTCGGAGAAGATTGCGAGCAGTGCTATTCATGCGTTCTGGCCTGTCCACAGGTCGATACGGCGTATAAGGATTTCATTGTAGATGAGATAGTGCCGGAAACCATTCAGCCGGCGCCTAAGATTACGTCGCTGGACAATTATTTCATGGGACTCATTGCCCTGATACTGGGAATTATGATTGGGGTTTTCATAGCCCGGTAACTTAGTCTGAACCTGGATCGAGCGACTAGAAAGGATTTGAAAGATGTCTGCGGTCACGCAACAGTTGATGGAAACAGATGATTTGTCGATCCGCACGGATTTGATCCCAATTTTCATAATGGGCAAGAAATATGATGTTCCAAGCACCCTGACAATTCAGAAGGCTTTGGAATATGCAGGATATCAACTGATAAGGGGTTGCGGCTGCCGTGGAGGAATTTGTGGGGCCTGCGCCACAGTTTACAGGCTTCCAGGGAGCGCCAAGATCAACGTTGGTTTGGCATGCCAAACCGTGGTTCTACCCAACATGTATCTCACGATGATCCCTTTCTTTCCAGCAAATCGCGCTGTTTACGATTTGGATGAACTTGAGCCGGACGCACAGACAATTCTGAAGTATTACCCCGAATTGGCCAAGTGCATGGGATGCAACACCTGCACTAAATCGTGTCCGATGGAAATTCCCGTCATGGAATATATTTCAGCGGCGCTCAGAGGGGATATTGAAAAGGCTGCGGAAATTTCCATGTCATGCGTTATGTGCGGGATTTGCGCCGCACGATGCCCTGCGGAACTGGGACAGTACAACATCGGAATCATGTGTAGGAGAATAACCGGTAAACATATCAAACCCAGGGCGGATCACGTTTGGGAAATGATAGACAGAATCAACTCCGGCCGTTACGAAACCGGATTGAATGAGCTGATCAATTCTGATGTTCAGAAGCTCAGAAGACTCTACGTGGAAAGGCAAACTGAGCCACATACGGGCCATGAAGAATGGACGCCGGATAACAACAGCAATCTTTAGAGTTGATACGGTTTAGTCACCCAGGAACAAGTTAACCTCTAAATCATCCTTTTTTATGGAGTCGACCATGGGATATACTCCAGAATTACTGGAACTCATAAAGAGAGTCGAAAAGACAAGGCCACAGAGAGTAGCCCGGAAAAAAGCTGGAGAAGAATTTCCAGCGCTCACACTGGACGAGAGAAAGGTCCGACTTGAAAAATATCATCCGGATTATAGAGCTGGGGCGCTCCGTGAACTCAAGGTTGGCCCAAGCAAGGGTTATTCGGTCGCTCAGGAAATAGCGGATCAATTTGAGGCCAAAAGCCGCATAGACCCGGATAGGATTGATTTGAACGAAGTTCATTATGAAACAGACGTTCTTGTAATTGGAGGGGGAGGCGCCGGCACAGCGGCGGCGCTCATGGCTGAAGAGGCGGGAGCCAAAGTTATTATCGCCACCAAGCTTCGTCATGGAGACGCAAACACAATGATGGCGGAAGGTGGCATACAGGCGGCTACAAAAAGTTGGAAAGATTCCCCCTACTTTCATTATCTGGACGTTATGGGGGGAGGACATTTCGAAAATGATCCACTTCTTGTAAAAACTATGGTCCTGGAAGCGCCAAAGGTTATAGGTTGGCTTGAAAACTTGGGTTGCATGTTCAACAAGTGGCCGGACGGGAAAATGTTCACCCTTCATGGCGCGGGAACTTGCCGAAAAAGGATGCACTATGCCGGAGACATGACCGGCGCTGAAATAATGCGGACACTACGGGACGAAGCAAGAAACCGCATCAAGAATATTGGCGTTCTGGAATTTGCTCCTGCGGTTGAGTTACTGCTTGACGAAAAGGGTTCGTGTTCGGGGGCTGTTCTCTATAATCTTGAAACCGAAGAATATTTCCTGGTCAAGGCGAAGTCGGTTATCATGGCCACTGGTGGTTCCGGCAGGCTCCACATGCAAAATTTCATGACAACCAATCACTATGGCGCAACCGGCGATGGGCTTGCCATAGGGTATCGCATGGGAATAAGAGTGCGTTTTCTTCATGCCACCCAGTACCATCCAACCGGCGCGGTCTTCCCGGAACAGGCGGAAGGGCTCCTTATAACTGAGAAAGTTAGGGGAGCCGGCGCCAATCTTGTTAACATAGACGGAGAACAGTTTGTCTTCGAACGTGAACCTCGTGACATAGAATCATCGAGTATCATTCGCGAATGTGAGAAGATCGGAAAGGGGATACCGGTACCCGGGCAAAAGGGCAAATTTGGGGTGTGGCTTGATTCTCCAATGATTGATCTTCTGGAAGGCGCAGGAACCGTTGAACGCGAATTTCCCGCCAAGTTCATCCTTTTCAAGCGCTACGGAATTGACATATCTCAACTTCCCATGTTGATTTATCCAACCTTGCATTATCAAAATGGTGGATTGGAATACAAACCTGATTGTTCAACCGAAATTCCGGGCTTTTTTGTGGCGGGAGAAGTTGGAGGAGGAGTTCATGGGGCCAATCGGCTTATGGGCAATTCTCTTCTGGATATTTCGGTTTTTGGAAGGTTGGCGGGGCAATCGGCGGGAACGTTCGCAAAGGATAGAGGCGAGATTGGAGCTCTCAGCGTTGAGCATGTGCGTAAATATCACAGGGAACTAGAAGCTGAAGGAGTACAAACTGATCGGGTTTCACCCATGGTTTTACCGGATTATACCAGTCCTGAAGTTAAAAAACGTCAATGGACGACGAATTATGTGGGTTCCTTGAGATAAACTTATATGAAGGACACATCGACAAGACAGAGCTACTTAGCCATCTTATCAGGTTTCCTGGTAAAACTGAGAGATCCGTCTACTTATTGGAGAAGTCAGGCTTTTTATTGGGGAGTTATTCTGATTGCGCTTATAGCGTCAGGAGTACTTTTGGGGTTTTTGACCTTGTCAAGTGTTTTCGGGGGAGGAAATGTCTCCTTGCCTGCTGTTGGCTCTCCCGGGCCGGTCGTTTTCAGGCATTACACACATATGTGGTTTAAAAACGGAAAATACAAAGAATGCAAGACATGTCACGAATCGATCTTTGCTACGCAGCATTATGGGACCTTTGTTTTAAGAGCCTTGAAAGACTCACCTCCGCTCAAAGTACATATAGGAAAAGACGCTTCGACGCTTTTTGTTCCTGGAACAGTTGTTGAGGATGAAGCGGCAAGGGTTGATTATAAAGTTCCGAGAGCCTGTTCGACATGCGCTACTGGAACCTGTCATGATGGAAAGGAATCATTCAGTCGGTTTGAGTGCTTGGGTTGCCATAAACCAAAATAGATCCGGATGTTGTATAAGAGTCGACAAAACCAATGAAACCAAATGAAACCAATAACACCTCGGAGATTTCGGGTAAAAGTCCGGACTCCACATCCCAGGCAAAGCCCAAGAGTTGGGCCATGGTTGTTGATCAGAGAAGATGTATCGGTTGCCATAGCTGCAGTGTGGCCTGTAAGAGTGAAAATAATGTACCCTTGGGGTACTGGCGGTCCTGGGTGAAAGGAATCCAGAAAGGTTCTTTTCCCAATGTGAGCAACATGTTTCTAAGGCGTCTTTGCAATCAATGCGATTCTCCTCCCTGTGTTCAGGTCTGCCCGGTACAGGCGACGGTTAGAAGGCCTGAAGATGGCGTCGTGGTCATGTACTACGGCAAATGCATTGGTTGTGGAATGTGCGTTTCAGCTTGTCCTTATGACGCCAGGTTTTTTAACCCCATCAGACATACCGCTGACAAATGCGATTTTTGCGCCTCCAGGATCGAAAACGGATTGCAACCTGCGTGCGTGGAGGCATGTTTGACGAAAGCCCTCTTATTTGGAGATTTATTGGATCCATTGTCTGAAATCAGTCGTGTCCTGTCCACTATTCCCACATCAGTAATAAAACCTGAGTTGGGGACACGGCCTAAGGTCTATTATATTCAGGCGGATCATTCACTGAAGGGAAGAATTTCATTCACGGATAATTTTGAAGAGGCCATCATCAATTATCGGAACAGTATTCCCAGTCCCGACGCAACATACTGGAAAAATCAGGAACAAAAATAAACTCATGGATGCGACTGTTTTATATAACGTGCCTCATGACATTCCGTGGAAGATTTTTATCCCTCTTTATTTCTATTTCACAGGGCTTAGCGCAGGGTCCTTTATACTTTCGACCCTATCCACAGTGTTTGGCGTCAAGCGCTTCAAACCTATGGCTTTACCGGCGGCAATTATTTCATTCGTGCTTCTTTTGTTGGCGCCGGCCTGTTTAATACTTGATCTTCATCAGCCTTTGCGGTTTTGGCACACGCTGGTTCCTGAATATTTCAATCCAACGTCAGCTTTATCCTATGGTTCGTGGTTGCTGACCCTGTATCCGATAGCAAACCTGATTTATATTTATTTCATATACGTTAAGGATGAACGGACGACACGAATCATTGGAACAATAACCGTTCCCCTGGCAATTTTTGTTCACGCTTACACAGGTTTTGCTTTTGCGCTGGTCAGGGCGAGGGCGTGGTGGCATTCGGCTCTTATGCCGGGATTCTTTCTCACATCCGCGCTTCTTTCCGGTATTGCGCTCTTGGTTATTGTCGCTTTAATTATGGACAGATTTCGTAAGGAAAAATTGGAACTGGATTTGTACAAGAGCCTTCGTCTTATGATGATCGGCATATTACTCACCGATATCTTTTGGACCGGAAGTTTCTGGCTTACTCTCCTTGTTTCAAATGCTGACGGGCATGCGTCCATACTCTTGGCTCTCCATGAAACATTTTATTTGTGGGGCGAGATTGTGGCCGGGATGCTGCTGCCTCTTGCGATACTCGTATATCCGAGAACTGGCAAGAATAAAATGTGGCTCTCTTTTGCCTCAATATTGATTATTTGTGGTGTTTTTTTAATGAGATACTCAGTGGTTTTTATTGGGTTCGACATCCCATTGAGTTAAAAACCAAAAAATTAAGAAGCTGGCATGGTTAAAATATCACGTCGAGATTTTGTCAGAATTGCTTCCCTAATGGGAGGAGTATCTCTGTTTGCGGGTTGTTCGTGGTTGGACAAGGAAAACTTGGTCCCTGAATTTATTAAGGGCGCTCCTGCTGTAGATCCGATAGAGACCATACTGGGCATAGAAACCAAATATACCGTCTGCGCCCTCTGTCCGGGAGGATGTGGAATAGGTTGCAGAATAGCGCAGGGAGCGTTGGTCAAAATAGGAGGCAACCCGTATCACCCGGTTTCAGCGGCTGAGCCTCTTGGTTTTGTCACTCCCCTGGAGAAAGCGGCTAAGGTTGGGGCGTCTGTTTGCGCTATAGGATCCAGCGGAATCCAGACACTTTATGATCCTTTCAGAATTCTGAAACCTTTGAAAAGGTCAGGTTCCAGAGGATCCGGTAAATGGCTGGCAATATCATGGGAGCAGGCGGTTCATGAGATAGTTGGAGGCGGTAACTTATTCGGTGAAGGAAAGATTGAAGGGCTAAAAAATATAGGAGCCTCCGGCTCGGGCGCGACTGTGTTGGCGGGTAGAACAGATTGGGGCTCTCAACTCTTCCTGGAAAGATTCGTTTCAGCTTTCCCAGGGGCGGTTCTTGCCCGTACTGATGATGTCCTCTGGAACAACCGATTAGGAAAAGTGGCCAAAACGGTTTTTGGCCCGGAGTCCGGGTTGTTGGACGCTAACTACAAGACGGCCAAGTTTTTGCTTGGTTTCGGATTTACTCCTCTGGACTCTGGAAAACCATTGGTTTCGATTGCTCGAGAATTGGCTGACTCGCGCCTTAAGGCTTCTTGCATGTCATGGATCGTGGTGGATCCAAGGAATTCGACTTCTGCGTCCAAAGCCGATCAGTGGGTCGCAATTGTTCCTGGAACCGACGCTAGATTGGCCTTGGCTATTGCCAAAGCTCTTTTTGAAAAACACCCCGGTGATTTGAAGCGCATTGACGACAAGTTGAAGAAGTTGGCGGATTCTTGGTCCATGGGATCATTGGTTGAGCCGTGTGGAATTGGCCCCGAAATTGTATACCACATAGCGGACCTGATGGCTAAAGCAGGAGAAAGAACCGCCGCATTGTTCGGTCAGGCGATTTTGCGGCAACCTGACGGGGAACTGACCGCAAGATTAATATTGTCACTAAATTCCATGGTTGGGTCTGTGCCCGGTTCTGGTGGCTTGCTGTGTCTAAACGAAGGATTATTGAATGAGTTGAGAAAATCTCTTACTGGATCAGGCCTCTCGAAACTTGAGCCTCTTCCTCTGCCGAATGAAAACAGGTCTGTGATTTTGTGGCGGGCCGACCCTGTTTATTACACCCCCGAGGTAACCGCCAAGGCTCTTTCAGACATAAAGGCCAACCCTCTCATTGTGGCGATAGATAACGTCATAACCGAAACAGCCGCTCTTGCGGACTATATTCTTCCGGACACCACTTATTTGGAAAGATGGGACCTTTGCGCATTGCCTCCCTCCTGCGATAAGCCGGGTTACGGCTTCAGATCACCCGTAGTGGGAGGTTTTAACTCCGAATCCGGCGATTATTTCCCAATATTGCCCGAAAATTCCACAATGGAAGACATTTTGATCAGGCTTGGGGCTTCTTCAGGATTACCTCAATTTGAACCGGATAATAATTGGAAACGGCCCAATTCCTGGGGATTTTATCGTAAGGTTTTCTCAGCGTCGGCGAATATTTTCGATCAGCAATCGTTCTTCAATGAAATCATACAGCGTGGAGGTATATTCCCTAAGGACACACCGAAGGCGCTGCATAAACAGTCAAACGGCGGCGTAGTGAATGTTGTGGATCAGGCCATATCTTTGCCATCTACAAATTCCATTGCGAAAGATGAACTTTGGTTGGTGACATACACCTTGCCTTTTCATCGTTCCCCAAGGTCTGGAATCAATTCATGGCTTCTGGAAATTATACCAGAGAACAGGCTCGTCATGAATTGGGACGATGCGGACAAACGACATATCAGGCAGGGAGATTTTGTAACTATTCAAAGTTATGATGGCAAGGCTTCATTCAGAATCAGGATACAGTTAGCCTCCGGCATCCGCCCTGGGGTCGTGGCGATGGCTAAAGGCTTCGGTTATCAGGGGGCAGGCGCTGGCGCCAGCTTAATTGACGGGCTATCCAATCGGGATAAAACTCGAGGAGCAGGCTTAAACACTCAAATTCTTGGAATTGAGTTCCCCCTAAAGGTAAAGGTGAAGAAGACTTAACTGATCGATATTCCCCCCGTTTATTGATTTGATCGGCTTCTTGATATTTTTAGCGATTCGATATTATCAAACAAAATCTGTCCAATCTCAAGTTCAATTCAGTGAACATCCAAAAGCAAAACGTCTTATAATGTAATACCTCATTTTTTAAATGTATCATTTTCATTTGACATAAGATATTATCTTTGTTACTAGGTTTGCTCAGATTCTACGATGGGGTAGCTCATGTTCTCTTTAAAATTGAGAAGGCCTAGCGCTTCAGTAAAAATTCCTAATCATACAATGTTATATGGTATCGTTGTGGCCGCATTAGGTTCATTCATAACTATGGGAGCGGCTATAAGGCTTTATGAGCTAAAGGAATTTTTTCCATTAAGACTTCCCGATCAATTTAATGAATTCTTGCTGAATTACGTGCCCTTCATGTTTGGTGTTTTTATAACTACTGTGGCCGCCGGAGCTGGGGTCATTGTGGGGTTAAACTGGCTTTTCGGGGGTTTCAAACGGATTTTCAAACTGAAACTGACATTTCAGAATCCAAAAGAGTTCTATCGACTCAATGATGTCACAGAAGGCCTCCGGGAAGGTAAAATAATAACTTATGAGTCAGCTCCTTCCACGATGTTCTATTTTTTGGGAAAAATCTGGTCCAATGCGAGATACATATCCCAAATTCCGGGACATATCATCAAATGGAACACAAGATTCATCTGGAAGGTAATAGCTGTAGGCATAGTAATTCATTTTCTTTTTAAGATATTACAATCAGCTCCTGATTACTTGGCCTCTCTGGGGCTAGGCGCCAACTACCTACTTCCATCGCCTTATCCTTTCTACAAATTGCTTCTGATCGTGTGTCTCTTAAAATTGTCTATTTCCTTCCTGTTGATCCCTCTCAAGAAACCTCAGGCGGCAAGGGAGATGGACTCAATGATAGTAGAAGGAAAAGGACATCCGTCAATATTTTTCTCTATCATTGAAGAGGGCGCCAAGATCTTCTCCCATAGGGGATTGCCTAATAGAGTTATGAGATCTAATCCTACCCAGGCTTCCGACGGGGAAACCACTATAGGGTCTTTGATAGAGAGCTTTCCGGAATACGTTAAAACCTCAAACAGGGTAGCGGCGCTATTATGTTTGACCCTTGGTTCCGTGATGTGCCTCGTAGGATTCCTGCAGCTTATTCTCATGCAATACCCTAGTTTTTCTGTGGCGTACGATGACTTTTTTAGGATTTACATGTTCACCGCTCTGGTCGATATCCTACTAAATGTTCTGGTAATACTTTTTGGTAAGAGCTTCCTTGATCAGGCGCAGGCGCTAATGGCGGTCTATCGTTTCAAATCCAACCTGGTCTATGTGGAAGCAAAGGGAAATCTTAACTCAGACGGTATTAACGGTCCTAAAAGAAGCAAAGTCGTCCCGTCAGGTTTTGAACCTCTGAGAGAAGGGGCATTTAATGTTAGGTATTTCTCCGCTGAGGCAATATCAGAATCAGTCACTCCAGAAGGACCACGTGAGCTGATCGGCTTATGTATATCAGAGGAACTCACAAAACGGGTCACCAACTTAAAGTATATGCCATTTCAGGTTCATTTTGTCGAACGATATCCAAGTTCATGGTCTGAAGTTGAAGTGATAGAGGCAAACGATACGCCTGTTCCAGCGACTCGTGAATCTCAAATTGGCGCTGTGCTGTCGGAAGAACACCAAACGGCGTGTACAGGCGCATAAATTCATTTATAGGGTTGCTAAATAAGTCGAGGAATTAACAATTTCCCCGACCTCTAGCTCTATCAGGGCGCTTGGATACATCCTTGGGAACAGACTGGTTACTAAGAAGTCTTAGAAATAGAGACTAATCATTTGATTGAGTTCTTTTTTTTCTTTAAACTTGTTTTTGATTTGTCTCTTGTTATGGAAACATGAGGTGGACAGATGAAGCTATCGATGTTTAGAGTTGTTTCCCTATTAGTCGTTTTAGGCGCCTTATTTGCCGTTGATTTGGTTTTTTCCGAAGATTTCTTGGTAATTAAGAAAAAAAGCGGGGCTACTCAAAAAATACCTTTAAATTTTTCTCCTGAACAAATTGAATCTTTTCAAGTTGAAACCGCTCCTAAAGGACGGCAAGCCGAAGCAGACGCTCCTCGACAAACTCCTTCGGTTTCGGGAACCGAGCCTAAGCCTTCAGCCGAAGAACCTGCGGAGACATCTCTACCATCACTCTTTTCTCAGGAATCACAACCATTTAAAAAAGGGCCTCAGTCTGGGCAGGCGGCGCCTCCTTCAGGCCCCACCCGCCAGTTGACTGCGCCTGAAAAAAGCGCTCCGGCCAAACCAGTCGACCAATCGCAGACAAAACAGGTTCTTGGCGCGGACAAGAGATCAGTTTCCGGTATGACCGCTGAAGATGGCGCAGGAATTCAGCAACCAGCTCCTGTTCAATCCAGTTTTAGTGTCAGTCTATACAAATTACCGGAAAACATAGCTGCGCTTCCTGATTTTAGCGCATTTAAACCCGTGAAATCTCTGACTGCAGAAAGAATCTATCTCGACCCGTCGCAGGGTAAGCAAGAACCCGCCGGACTTCCTGAAAAGCTTGATGACATGGGTTTACGATTTATAGGGACATTTCTGGTTTCCGGAGAGGGTCTTTTCAGATGGAGAATCGAGTCCAAAGATGGTGTCAGGCTGCACGTCGATGACAAAACATTAATTGAGAATGACGGGATTCACCAGCCTTCTTCCAAAGAAGGTTTTGTTCATCTTGCCGATGGCGTTCACTCAATAATCCTTGATAGCTTCAATTCAAAAGGCTCTCCTTTGCTGAAACTTTTCGTACAACCGCCAATGGGTCCGGAACAGGTATTTACAATCAACCAGAGTCTTGTCGGTTGGCAGGAACCGGCCAAGCCATACGATGTGCTCTGGGGTCACATTTATTTTGTTCCGCAGGGAAATTTTCCCGATGGTCCGGATTTTAACAAGCTTAATCCAATAGGTCGTTTGATTGCGTCCCAACTTGATATAGAAGGGGGAGGCTTCCCTGGAATACCCGGCCGAAGGGACATGATTGGATTAAAATATCAGGGATTTTTCAATGTTGAGGGGGCGGGCATTTTTGCTTTTCGCCTTCTGTCGGACAATTTTGCAAAACTGACAATTGGAAAAAATTCAATCGTCGAATTGCCTAAAGGAACTAAGAGTGACTCCCCAGGCTCGATCGGATGGGCCTTTTTGCAGCAGGGAAGCTATCCGATAACACTGGAATATTTCCATCCTCAAGGGGAACCAAAACTTCAATTGTTCGTGACACAACCGACAAACCCTGAGGAGTTTTTTTCACCGGCAAGGAATTTGACGGGCTTTTCTCAGGAGAGTGGAAAACTTAGCCTTATCCCTGCTTTCGTTTATTTTGTGCCGCCAAATACAAGGAAAATGCCCAATTTCAACAAAATGTCTCCTGCAGGGATGTTCTTCACCAAAGCGATCAATTATCCTATTGACAGAGGATCAAAAGAATTCCCAGGAATTCCAAAAAGGGAAGAATGGTTCGGAATTCGTTTCTATGTGAAATTCTCTTTATCCGACCAGGAATCCGGTACTTACAAATTCAGAATTGTGAGTAATAACGCCGCTCGTTTGATTATAGGGAAAAAAATGGTGGTTAACGCTGAAGGTAGTGGAGTGAAAACGGTAAATCAAGCCGGTAGCGCGGAACTAGCCCCGGGGAGCCATGAGATGTTTCTCGATTATTTGCAAACCACAGGTCCCAATGGACTTCAACTGTTTATAACCCCGCCCGGAGGAGAAGAGAAAATATTCTCTTTCGAATAAAATCTATTGGGGAGGGTTGGATTTATTCCGATCCTTCCCGGCCTTCAACATCTTTATGTCATCGAATTCTCAAGGTTGATTCCATTTCACTATTCTGAATATTTCACAGCCACCAAAAAAAGACCTTGAGGTCTTGCTATGGGTCCTGCCTTGGACCTATCGCATGCTCTAAGGATATCGGCAAAATCTCCGACAGTAATTTTCCCTAGCCCTACCCTGACTAATGTTCCAACCAGCGACCTCACCATGAAACGCAAAAAACCAGAGCCTTTGATTGTGAACGAAAAAGTATTTCCGACGTCATCTTTTTCCCAAAACGCTTCATAGATTTTTCTAACGGTCGATGGAGTTCCCGAGGTTGGCGCCCCAAAAGAAGAAAAATCATGAATCCCAATCAATAATCTAGAGGCCTCCTGAAGTTTGCCCAAATCAAGAGGATATGCAATCTCCCAGAAGTATAGTCTTTTCAAAGGCGATCTAGTCTGTTGATTGAGAATTTGATAACGATAAGTTTTTGAGATGGCTGAGTGCCTCGCGTGGAAATCATCTGAAGCCGCTGAGACGTTCAAAATGCAAATGTCGTCTGGAAGTAGAGAATTGAGGGCCTTTTTTAGATCATCAGTCGAGTGTTTCCATGGAACCTCAATGTGGATCACTTGACCGATCGCATGAACTCCGGCGTCTGTGCGCCCCGCCCCAAAGACTACTATTCTTTCACGAAAAATCCTTGATAAAGCTATTTCAATCTCCCCCTGAACAGTAGTAGCGTTGGGCTGTAGCTGCCATCCATGATAATTGGAGCCATCGTATTCCACAACGGCCTTAAGTTTTGGCATGGTTGTTCAATGTTCGCGGAACCCTGAAAATTTAATCCCTATTCGAGATCATCTCCAGAAAGTATGCGTGAAGTCTGCTGTCGTCGGTCAGTTCAGGATGGAATGAAGTCGCCAGGAATCTGCCTTGCCTGACAGCGACAATAGAGCCGTCTTTCAATTGGCACAGGACTTTAACCCCGGAACCAACTCTTGTAACTCTGGGAGCCCTTATAAAAACACCCCTAAAAGGACCTCCCTGCAAATTTTCGATCTCGAGGTTTTCTTCAAAACTATCCACCTGGCGACCAAACGCATTCCGTTCGACCGTCATGTCTATCAGACCCAGGATTGGTTGCCGCATTCCGACATCCCTGGCCATCAGGACCAACCCTCCACACGTCCCCCAGATTGACCCGGATTTGGCGAATTCTAGAATCGGATCTACTAGGCGATAATCAGTCGCCAGTTTCCCAATGGTAGTGCTCTCTCCCCCTGGAATGATCAAGCCGTCAAGTCCGTTGAGATGTGACGGCAACCTGACTTCTCTGACCTTTACACCCAATTTCCGGAGGCAAATGCTGTGTTCTTCGAAATCTCCCTGTAAAGCAAGGACTCCAATATTCATGAAACACTCACCATCCTCGAACGGCAAGCCTTTCACCTTCAGCCAACTGTGTGACGCCTATACCTACCATTGCCTCACCGAGCCCCTTGCTGACTTCAGCCAGTATTTGGGGATCGTTGTAATGAGTTACAGCCTTGACTATCGCCTTTGCCCTGGCAGACGGGTTGCCGCTCTTGAAAATGCCGGAACCAACAAAGACCCCATCTACGCCTAATTGCATCATCAATGCGGCGTCAGCGGGAGTAGCTAGGCCTCCGGCGGCAAAATTTACAACCGGCATTCTTCCTTTTTGCGCAGTCTCTATCACCAGATCAAGCGACGCTCCGATTTCCTTTGCATAAGCCGCAAGCTCATCTTCTCTCATCGCGCTGATTCTTCGAATTTCTCCGATTACTGATCTGGCGTGCCTGACGGCTTCAACTACATCGCCTGTTCCAGCCTCGCCCTTGGTCCTGATCATTGCGGCGCCTTCGGCTATCCGTCGTAAAGCCTCTCCAAGATTTCGGCAGCCACAGACAAACGGCACGTTAAACTTCGTTTTATCGATGTGATTCTGCTCGTCCGCAGGCGTTAGTACTTCACTTTCATCTATATAATCTACGCCGATCGCCTCCAGAATTTGGGCCTCTACAAAATGTCCTATCCGGCATTTCGCCATTACAGGTATCGTCACAGACGCCATGATTTGCGCTATGAGTTCCGGATCACTCATGCGAGCCACACCACCATGGGCCCTAATGTCGGCGGGGACTCTCTCCAGGGCCATAACGGCGCATGCCCCTGCATCCTCTGCTATCCGGGCGTGTTCAGGCGTAACCACATCCATTATTACGCCGCCCTTCAGCATTTGAGCGTGTCCACGTTTAACTGTTTCTGTTCCTTTTTCCATTTATTTACTCCAACTATTCAACAATCTTGTGAACCTCTACATCGGTTGGAAACAAGAAAGCTGATGAAAGTGCTGATATTCTTTAGAATATGCCAGTCTAGCCTGATTTGTGTCCAGGACTACGCATCGGTCAGAATAATTTACTGAGCCCCTATTTCTGCTCTTGAATTTTCTTAATTTCCCCTTCGATGAAGTTCCTGAACGAACCATCCACGGCCATGAGAGTCTCCCATTCATCAGCCAGTTTTGAAGGCTTAATTTTGCATATCCAGCCTTCTCCATGGGGGTCCGAATTGATCTTTTCGGGTTCATCTTCCAGGGCCGTGTTAACCTCAAGCACTTCACCAGACACCACGGCATAAATTCGTCCGACCCATTTTCCCGACTCTATGGATCCATACGGTTTACCTTGTGTCAAAGTGTCGCCTTCTTCGGGTAGATCCACAAAAGTGATTTCTCCCGCCTGCTTGGAGATGAATTCACCCGCGCCGGTAATTACTACATCGCCATCCAGTTTGGCCCAATAATGGTTGGTTTCAAACTTTAGATCATCCGGGAAAAAGTAACCTTCCAACTCCATTTTTATCTCCTACTGCTAAGAAAAATCGTATTTCATCCTAAAAGACTGTCCAAACAGACTTAATTGACTAATTGAGAAAAACTCAGCCTTCAACAATTTCCAGAAGTTCTTTGGGTTTAATCCTATTAAGTTTAAATCCTAACTCCTCTGATGTCATCCCAAGCGCAAGTCCTAAAACTTGAGGATAGTAAACCACTGGCGTCTTAAGGTCAATACCGGTTGATTTAGCGATTTTTTTCTGTTGCCCCTCGTACATTACATTGCAGAACGGACAAACCAAAACCAATGCATGCGCTCCAGAAGCGGACACTTCCTGCAGCTTGCGAACCGCCATGGCGTTGGCCACCTCTTCGGACATGCCCAGTAATCCTCCACCGCAGCAATCCAAAAGAGACGGATAGTTTATCACCTTTGCGCCCGTAGCTGTTATCAAATCCGACAAAGTCCTTGGGACCTCCGGTGAATCAAAACCTACGTTTAATTCAGACGGTTTCAAATAATGGCATCCGTAATGGGGCGCCAGCGTCACACCATTTAACGGCCTGGTCACCGCTTTGGCAATGCCTTCTATACCTATCTCTTCCCAGAGCAACCTCATGTAATTTCTTACTTTGACATTTCCGTCCAGACGCAGCCCGAGTGGTTTCAATCGCCTGTTGATCTTTTCGCGTATTTCAGGATTGGTTCTTACCTGATGGGCAACCTCGTTTAAAGTTCCTGCGCACGCGTTGCATAATGCGCAAATGTCCAGGTCTTCCCTCTCCGCTAAAGCAAGATTTCTGGCGGCTGTCACCATCATATCTTCAACATTGAGTGATTTGAGAGGAAAACCGCAACAACCAAACTCTTCAATATCCCGAAAAGTTATCCCAAGCGCTTTCGCTGTTAGTCTTGCAGAAACTTCGTAGTTCAGATTTCTTATCGGAACTGTGCATCCTAAATATAAAAGGGTTTCCATAAAAATTACCTGCTAAGAACTCTACGAATTGTGGAATGTGGAGCTATGACCGGGGTCTTTTTCCACAGTTTGGTCCGGCAGTAGAACATCAAAATCCTCGGCGTGTTCTATGATCGGAGGTAGACCAATCTTCAAACGTTTTTCGTTCTCAAATTCTCCAACTTCATAAAGTCTTCCATGTTTCTTGAGAAGTGAGCGTTGCGCTGTAAGTCCAGGCGGGATACACGCTTCCTGAGCGGCAAGATTCTTGATGGCGTACATCACCTCTGTAAAACGCACGTTCTGTGGGCATACCTCCTGACAACCGTAACACGATGAGCACAACCATATAAAATCGCTTTCCAGGACTTGTTTCTTCATGCCCAAAAGAGCCATTCTGATTATTTTTCGGGGATCATAACGCTTGTCGATGGGTTGAATGGGGCAAGCCGCTGTACATGCCTTGCACCCAAAGCAGGCCTTTAGTCCCTCTCCTCCAGGTTGTTCAGCCACCCTGTGCTTGAATTCCGGATCGAGTTCGTTGAGATTAATTTTGGGCATGGCGTTGTTCCCTTGTCGTAGTGTGACAAAAGTCTCATTTCTAATAATGGTGGATCCGACTTTTCAGCTTCATTATTGCTTCTACTACTGTTTCAGGAGTGTTACCAGCTACGCTCGTAAATTCAAGCCTTTCCGGATCAAAACCCGCCTGATTAAGGATTTCGGCCGCGTAACCAACTCGTCGTTCCGCCAGAGTTGAGCCATAGATCGACGCGCAGTTGCCCTTGAAACATCCAGCGACTATTACTCCTCGAGCGCCGTCCCTAAAGTATTCAAGAAGTGAAGCGGCGCTCACATTCCCTGCGCATTGAAGGGCTATTATTTCAACATCGGATAATATCCCTGCTTTGATTTTTGCTGCGGCCTGTAGCCCGGATTTGGCGCAAACAATTAACTTGATGGGTCTGGAAACTGTTTCTGTTGAATGCGTGAAATCTCCCAAGGGACGAATCTCTATTGCGCCCATTGGGCATTCTACAACGCACACGCCACAAGCTCGACAGGATAATGGATCTATTTCGGGCCGTGAGATAAATCCAATTGCTCCATGGGGACACAACCTCAAACATGTAAGACAGAACGTGCATTTGCCATGATCAACCGAAGCGACCCCCTTGCCGGACAAATCGGGTTTTTCCATCGACGCTTTCAGGATGGCAACCGTTACAGCCTGCACATCAGCGTTAAGCGATTCAATATCAAAGACTCCTCTGGATGGGCCCACTGCGTAAATTCCGGCCTTCGGGGTTTCCACCCCCTGGAATCTTGATGACTCTGGTTGCAAATAGGGGGCAAACGCGGGGGAAGACGGGATAAGATTCAGGATGGGTTTGAGAGAATCCGTGGGGCCGAGAATTTCATCGAACACCATTATGTCAGGCGTCAACTCCATTTGCTCGCCGAGTAAAGGCTCGACAAAAGTTATCACTGAGCCATTCTCATCCTGATTTATCACAGGGTCGCCGTTGTCAAACTTGAAAAAGACAACCCCTCTCTGACGATGATATCTAAATCTGGCGTCAAGTCCTGGAGACGCCACTTTGAGGTTACGCGTGAACACGTACGGCTGAAGTCGGTCCTCTGTTTCGAGGCGATCCAGGACAGAAACCAGTGTTTCAAACTGAGAAACTTCAGATGAACCCTTTAGGTCAAAAAAGAAAGCGATGTGGCGCCACCGATCTTTTCGCTCCGGCAATCTACCGCCAGATTTTAAGTAATCTTTAAATTCCGAAAGATTGTAGATCGATTTCGAATCATTAATTGCAAAGGCGTTAATCTTTGATTTTCTATGTGGAGGCTGTGCGGCTACTATGTAACCAAACTTGGAATGGGTCACGTTCGATGAAGTCTCGATCTGGACGCTAAAATTCCCCATAAATCCTGATATATTCAGTATTAAACCCTGAACAATCTCTGCTTTTGGGTTTGCGGGATATTTTTCATTCGGTTCAAACAACACTGTAGAGTCAAAAGCATTGTTTTTGAGAACTTCAGCAATCCTTATCCCGTATTCGTCGCCCCCCAGGATAAGGACTTTGCTGGACGCCTCTTCTTGAATCCTGTGCACGCCTTTTAAAAATACGGATTGAGTAACCCGTCCGCTCACAACTACTCTCCCCTCATGGTGCGATCCAGATATCGTTTGATCTGGGAAGCAGCCAGTATCGCGTGAGAAACGCAGGCGCTTATGGACTTGGGGCCTTGCGCCGCGCCGGCGACAAAGATTCCTGGATGTCCTGCGTCAACGCCATTGTCATCGGAACCGATGAATCCGTCGCGGTTTTTCCATAGGCCAGGGAAGCTCCCAGGCAAATCAGGATCTCTTGGGACAATGCCAACGCTTAGAACGACCATATCAAATAGCGCCATTTGCCTTGTTTCATCTCCGCCGTGGTACACAACTCTCGGAAATCCGTCTTCATCAGAGTGGATTTCCGAAGGCATTGCCCTAATGAAATTAATATCACTTTGGGCCCGATCCAATGTTCTGTCAAATTCCCTCTCGAAAGTCTGAATGTCCATGTAAAAGATTGTTAAATTTATATCGGGATATCTGTTTTTTATTAGACGCGCCAACCGGATGGATACTCCACAGCAAATTTGAGAACAATAGTTTGTTCCTGATCTTGGATCTCTGCTTCCTACGCATTGTATGAAAGCAATTGATTTAGGCGTTTCGCCAAAAGCCGCTGATTGGAAATTTCCTGTTCGCAATATCGAATCAAGTTCCAGTGAAGTGATAACTCCAGGGACTCTAGGGTAACCAAATTTCAGTTTTTGAGTGGGGTCATAAGGCGAAAAGCCGGTACATATTGCTATTGAAGCGACTTCTGTTTCCACTTCCCTGCTTTTTTCCTGGAGTTCAACGGCTCCCTGAGGACATATCTGGGCGCAGATTTCGCAGTGGACGCCAATTGAATTGAGGCATTTCTCGTTCGAGATATACAGCCTGGAATCGAACGCCGGATAAAAGAGCGCCCCTTCAACCGGACAGACCTTGAGACATAATCCGCAGTCATCACATTTATCGCTAACAATCATAGATTTTCGTTGCAGAATCATTGCCTTAAAATCACGGCCATTTTGTGTCAATGAATCAACAGTGGAACTTACCATAAGATCCACGTTCTCAGCTTTATGAACCTTGCTGAGATAATCTTCGAGTTGACAGGCGCCGCACTTCTGGCATGTTTGAGTGGCCTTGCACGCAAAATTTGACACATGGCCACCCATAAATGGGGCCTTCTCAACGATAGTCGAACTGATGCCGAGACATGAGAGTTCCCAGGCCAGGCTAAGGCCGGTGATTCCCCCACCTATTATGAGCGTTTCTTTTTTCATCGTTCCTGATGGCTTCTTCCAGATCGTTGCTTCAGCTTTTGATTATCTATTAACCTATAGTAAATTGCTCAAATAGATCAAACAAAAATTATATTAAAACCAAATCATGGATTAACAAATTCCTTTGGAGTATAATATTGAAACAAAGGATAGGGTGGTTTATGCCAACGCCAAGCACAATTATAGAAATCGAAAAAGAGATTAAAAGCCTATCACCTGACGAACAGTTGATGTTAATGGAAAAACTCGTCAGGCGGTTACGGGAATCAGGGCTTTCTCAAAAAAAACTGGACTGGAAAAATCTCTATGGTATCGGCAAAGATCTTTGGGGGACTGAAGATACCCAGGAATATGTTGACAGGTTGAGAGAGGACAGAATGTTACGCTCTCCGAAGAGCTTGCCGCAATCAATAGTGTCTTCATCGACACAGCCCCCATCATCTATTACCTGAAAGGTCACCCCGAATTCGGGCCACATGCCAGAGAAGTTGTGATTGCCATTGAATCAGGAAGATTGACAGCGTATTCCTCTGTTCTAACTCTAACTGAGGTCTTGATAAAACCGGTAGCCATCAAGGATGTGGCTCTTGCGCAAAAATTCGCTCAATTCATCAAACACGCCAAGCATCTTATCCTTATCGAGATATCAGAAGGGATAGCAGAGACTGCCGGCAACTTGAGAGGCCATTACTCTTTTCTTAAGACCATTGACGCTTTACAGGTAGCTGCTGCCCTAGATGTTGGAGCAGAAGCTTTTCTCACCAATGATACGAAGTTAAGGCAACTTAAGGAATTGAGAGTCATCGTATTGAAAGACTATTTATCTTGAACCCATTCCCCTTTGGTCCGCTCACCAATTGTCACCAAGGTCTCCGCGGACTTATCGAGAAATCACTTGAACAAAGCTTTTCGGAGTCTGTAGAGAAGTATTGTCATGAAAGAGTGCAGACAGGAGCAAAAATTAGGAAAAGACAAAGACTTTGCAGTTCGATTTTTGCTTCGAGCCAAATGTTCGACTTGAATTTCTTTGTAGGTGCATCCTTCCGCCAAGCATTGAAACACAAGGAGTAGTAAAAAGCTGTGTCCTTTAGTATTCGAGTGCCATCTCATAATATTATATCGTTTGTGTAAAACGGCTCCATTCCAGTATGTTATGCTGTATCCAGTAATCATATTGCATATGATATTGAAAGTTTTCGACAAAAACCGGCGCAACAGGCTCCTGATTCTGGAGAAGTCCGGTATCTCAATAATAATGTCAGCTAACTCTCTGCTCTCAAGAATTTTGATCTGAGCGTCGAGAGGTTCAATATTGCCGCCATGAATTGCTCGGAAATATTTGCCATGCCCTTTGAATGCGGCTTCAGCGAAGTTAAAGGCAAATCCTTGGTTCACTTCGTTTTCTAATAGGCGAATAGGCAGTGCAGGGGGTTTTTGTATGAAGTTTTGAATCAACCTTGGAGATAGGTCAGTAGACGCATCGTCAATAATTAAAATCTCCCACGAGTTCGGTACAACTCTTTGGCATACTTCTACGACATTAGTTATGGTATCAACTATGCCATCTTGCTCATTGTAACACGGGATGAAAACTGTGAGTTCAATCGGATTCTGACAACAACTGCTTGATAATTCATTCATTTTCTAACTCGATCTATAATTGATTTTGCAGGATACGGATTTATTGGCCGAATCCCAGGGGTTTACGAAGAATGTCATTTAGAACCCGATGAGTACCGGGCTCCACGGAAAACGTCAACTGCGAGCAGTCTCTTCGTTTACATCACAGGACCCTAAAGGAGTCAACGTCAGTAAATCACTGAAGATGTCCAAGTGACCGAAGATCTACTGTGGCGTTCCAGAAATTAAATGTAATATATTCGAACCGCAAGGTCTTGTCCGCTTACGGTAAAAATGTCACACGAACCTGAGAAACACTATGCTAGACCCCACCATCTGGATATCTGATGAAATCACAACAATTTCTGGAAACATAAATAATGATAAGGTGTGCCCCACATTTGTTTTAAGAGGACTGTCGAGCGATATGCTTGAATCAAATCCTCAGCCTTCGAGGCATTCAGGGCCTTGAAAAGCTGCGCCAACTCTGTGCTGAATCGATTGAATTCAACATCAGGATAGGCTTTCAGATATGACAGCAGCAATTGGGGAGGAGCTGGACACAAGCCAGAAAATTTTTCTGTGCGGGTAAGTTCAGACATTTCTTGCATGAGTCTTTCGAGTTGAATTATGACGTCATCACTGGGGGCAAAGCCTATTACGGTCGGGCCCATGCCTGTCAGAAAATAAGGTAACTCGGAATGCCAATTCGCACGGATCTTCTCCAACCGGTCGCACGGATCGTCCAGTTTCTTATACCACGTGTAGTGCTTGAAAGTCGACCACATGGGGGAGCTTGAATGGAAGTCTGCTCCAACTTCAGCAAGAATAGGCAAAACGTCGAGATACGACCACAAATATTTGCTATGATAAAATGGGTTAACCAATGTATCTTTCCACCAACTCTCGAAATTCCGTGATGCTGGGAGTCGAGCAAAATCATCGAAATATAGGCTTTTGGCTATTGCCAATGATCTCTGACCGTGGACTGAATGTACCCCTGAAAGATTACAAGCGCGAAAAAGTACTAGCCTACGCAGCATTTCTAAAAACCCCCCATGCAGATCATTGAAAGAAATGACCCCGAAGGATCCGGGACTGACATAATTTCCGATCCTGCGAAGAGCGTCCTCGCGATGATCTAATGTACTTAGAAATCCTTCGGCTATAACCATGTCGTAGACTTCGTTTGTGTCAAAGTCCTCAAGCCGCGAATTTATAATTTTGATCCGACCAGTAAGGCCAAACTGATCAAAAATAGCCTCAATTCGGGGGATAACCTGCTCATTAGGCTCAACGAGTGTCAGGTTTGCCCCAAACTTCGCAAGAACAAGAGCATTTTCTCCAGAATTAGGGCCGAATTCAAGCACTGAACGTCCATTCAGCAAAACCATAGGAATACCCAAATGTTTCTCATATAAGTTGCATCTTTTGGCCAAATGCGAGCGCCATTGCTCCTCGTTTTCCAATGGAATGAGCACGGGGTTGAACCGATTAGATTTGTAGTATTCCAAAAGATTGCTTGCGACTGTCTCGGTCATCTAACTCTCCAAACGTCACCTCGAGAATTTGAGCGATGTTAAACAAATTTTGTCAAGGCTCATTTGCTGGGGGTAACAAGAAATTGACTGTAGGATATGCGGCAGCCAAACGTTCGTGCATTGTCTTGGCCATTTTCCAAGGAAACGCAAGATATGCTGACGAATTAGACTTAACTTCCGTCGGATGCCTTATTGGTCGTCCAAGATGTGTTCTCCCTATCCGGGAAGGGTCTTCATCAAGAAAAAAAGAAAACTTGTCCCCTAAAGCATTGGCTAACCACGTTCCCGCAATTGCGGTACCAAATATGCCTAGATCTTGGCGCATGCCTACACTCTTAGCATGAAGAACCACCTTCTCAAGCCATTTCAGGCTACCTTCCAAGCCTGCGCTCTGATTCTGGACGAAATCCGAAGATCTAAATGATCTATCACCGTCGATGACAGGAACGGCAATTAGTCCTATCTCCTTAGCGATCCATCCCTGAGTAACACGAGCAACACTAAAACCCGCCTTCACAACAAGGGAAGAAAGAGTGTGCTCCGAAAAATGTGAACAGTGGTCCACTACCATCAGGTCAAACGGATTATCATCGAATGAGGACGTTTGCACCAACAGGGCGCCTTCGGCCTTGAGTAGGCAGCGAAGCTGTTCTAGAATTGTTCGCGGATTAGTTAAGTGTTCAATGACATACACCATTGTAATCAAGTCAAAAAACTCTTCTATTTGGGCAAGAGACCCACCGTATAGCTCGTAAAATTTTTCGATGTGGGACAGGGCGTCGGCAAATCTAGAGTCAAGGTCGAAACCGTTGAGTTTCCATTCTGAAAATAATCGGGAAAAGCTTCTTAGAAATGCCCCGTTTCCACAACCAAAGTCTAGGATTTTTCCTTCGCTTGGTAACATCCATGTCTGTCTAAGGTTTTCCACTAGTTTCATCGAACGAGGCAGTGGCAGTCCATTGTCGAATATTCTCTGTTCTTCCCCTCCCGAGACAGAGTACATTTCATACTGACCATATATCTTTGATATGTCATCGTTCCAATCTTGATCCAGAAGTTTTTGGACATGGCCGCATCTGGAACATACCGAAAAACAGCCACTGTGAGGCCAAGGTTTCAAGTCCGAGGTTACCCCGGGCAATCCTGTTTCCAGAGCTTCATTTATGATTGCAGCACAAGACAGGCACCTAAATCCTTGTGGATAAAAACTCCTAATCATAGCTTAGGCCTCAAAGAAGAGCGATAGGTGTGGATTTAAACGTTCTAGATTGAGAAATCATAGATAACAGCAACGATCATAAAAATCTGCCGGCCAGCGTTTTAGGTGACAAAAAGGCTTTCGAAATTGTCCATTGAACATGCGGAACACTGACTCCAAATGTTGCGAGAATTCCTTCTGTGTTCAACGTAGTGTTCTCGGGAGGCCTCCAATTCAAGCCAGCGTCCGTCGAATGAATTGGAGTAACCAATTTTTCTGATACCCCGATAGCTCTGGCCCCTTCTTGGGCAACCTCGGCATAGGAAAGATCCTGGTCAGCGGATACATGGAAAATACCCGAAGACCGAGAGCATACAATCAGTAGCAGGACGTTTAGAACCGTGGAAAGTGGCACCGGCGCCATGAACATGTTACTGAACGGTTGAATTGGGTAACCATCTTTCAATGATCTCACCCATGAATTTAAGAGACTATCGGAAGGAGTTAGCACCTTAGTCAGCCTCACTATCGAAGCTGATGCCCCCAAGCTTAGAAAAAATGACTCTGCCTCAACTTTCTGCCTTCCATATTCATTCAATGGGCAGGTAGCATCGACATGCATACGAAACGGTTTCGAACCGTCAAAAACATGATTCGTGGACAAGAAAACCTGAAAAATCCCCGCTTCAAATAATTTTGTTGCCAGTCTTACCGTATTTTCCACATTAACTCTGAAGGAACCTATAGGATCTATAGCACACCTATCAATTTTGGTTATACCTGCACAATGGATAGCTGTGTTGAGGTTAGAAGGTGGCACCCATGATTCGAGATGTTTCGCATCTGACAAGTCTAAGGTTATTCGAGGCCATTGAAGGTTAATGGAGCGTCGCGTAGTTCCGAGAACTTTATAGCCCAAAGAAGCAAGAAATTTTAATAAACTCGAACCTATTAAACCATCGCAACCTACTACCATAACTGATCGTTTATTGCACAACTCCATTGCTAGCCTCGGGTCAAACCGCCCAGTTAATGCTTTTGGGGGCATACCCCTAAGGCAAAAAGGAAACTTGCCATAGGATAAAAACCAGTATGAACCATCTCATCATTCATTGAGAAAATAAACACATTGTGAAAAAATCGTAACATTAATTCTTTCAGTTCTCTGTGGTCTTTGCAATTTATGTGGCCAGCTTTACTTTGAGGAGAGGCATAAGCTTGGGATTGCAGAGATGGGGTTCCTAAGATCATAACACCATCCGTTGATAAGCAACTTACAATATTTGACAAGAACTTGTCTTCATTGTCTGGATGAATGTGTTCCAAAACGTCAATGGCATAGGCAGCATCAAACCGCGTGTCAATTGGTCCCGACACAAAGTCATGTACAAAGCAGTCAAATCTCCATTTAGTTTCCATTCTGGATTTAACATCTTCCACAAAAACAGGGTCAAAATCAACGCAGCAGACATAGTCTAATTCTTGCAAAACAAGCCTCGTACCAAACGCATCGCCGCAACCAACCTCTAGAGCTCTCTTTTTGCCACTCAACATTTTTGCAACAAACTTGTACCTGGCTAAAATAAATGCGAGACGCCTTGGATCATCATGATAAACTTGGTTTGTCATCAAACCCAAGGAGGTTAAACCCTTTTGGGCAGCCAAATCAATTACGTCCTGATACTGTGGTTCTCTGGTTTGTTTTCTCATTGTCTAAGGCATACTGTAACATAACGGTTATATGAAATGTTCATTTTAAGTAAATGTGACCAAGACTCTTCCAGCGGTACCACGTTTAACAATGTCAATGGCATCGTTGATGTCTTCAAGCCTAAAACTGTGCGTTATTAACCCGTCCAATTTCAGCTTTCCAACGCGCCACAACGTCATTAGCCTAGGAATGTCTACATGAGGGGCAGCGGTTCCTCCATGTGATCCCGAAAGCACTTTTTTGAAATGGAGGGGCAGCGTGTATATCGAGACTTTGTCCCCCTTCTTAGGGACACCCACAAGTATAGTTTTCCCATCCGGATGAGTTAGCTCGTAAGCCAACTCAATTACGCGGGGATTCCCTGTAGTATCAACCACCACGTCTGCGCCATTTGGGCCAACAATGTTGCGAATCTGAGTCTCAAGATCTTGAGTTGTTGAGGAATTGAAGCATTCTGTAGCCCCGAACTTTTTGCCCATTTCCAGTTTTGCGTCAATCACGTCTACGCCTACTATTGGGTAAGCTGAGGCCATGTCGGCGAATTGAATAATGTTGAGCCCAACGCCGCCAATCCCGAATACTGCGACAGATTGACCAAATTTTACATTCGCGTCGTTGTTAATAACCCCTGCAGCCGTTGTAACAGCACAACCGAAAAGCGGTATTATTGTAGGGTCTATGTCTTTGGGCACAGCGGTCAGGCGGTTTTCGGAAACTACAGCGTATTCATTGAACGTAGTAACCCATCCAGCATTTACGGTCTCTCCCTCCCAATCATATTTTGGCGTCTCAGATTGGATACCATCACTCGGGCGCCAGTGCATACAAACCGTCTCTCCCTGTTTAACCGTCTTTACTCCTGCCCCAACTTCCATGACCGTTCCCACCCCTTCGTGCCCGAGCAGATGCGGCAGGAACTTGTCAGGTCCCTTAGCGCCTTCGATCTCATTGATTTGCGCCCCACAAATACCGCTATACTGGACTTTCACAAGGACCTGGCCAAAATCCAATTTCCCCGGCATGTTTATTTCTGCGACTACTAGCGGTTTCTGAGTTTCGACAAGTATAGCGGCCCTGGTTTTACTAATTTGCACATCTATCTCCTGTTTGAGCTATTCAAAATAAATGAACTCGTAATCACCCGTATATCCGAAATGATTATAGATCCATATCCACTCGGCTGTGTCAAAAAAAGATTCAGCCGTAAGGGCCCAGCATTGAAGGTTAAACAGTTCCTGTTCGTTCCGGTAGCTTTCAAGCATCACATAGCCATTCTTGCCAACGCGTTCAATCTCTCTGAGTGCGGTTTCCAGTTCAAAAATACGCAGGTTGTGGAGACACCCCAAGGAAATAACCAAGTCAAAATAATTGTCTCCCCACGGATAGGCGTCTTGAGCTCTGTATCTTAAAAGCTTGTCTCCAATCTCTTCCTTTGCATCAGATATCCCATGTTTCGACACGTCGAAGCCAATAATCTCAGCATCCGGCAGTAGTCTTTGAAGTTCGTAAAGCAGATAGGCTTTGCCGCATCCAACATCAAGGATCTTTGCGTTTCGAGGGAGATTATATAAGTTGATCAAAGGTTGGGCCACTCTCTTCCAGCGATCGTCGACATAGCGGTATCCACCGTATCCATAGCGCCGGTCTCCATCCCAATAATCGAATTCGTATTCCTTAGCTTTTAACATACAGTTGACCTTGTCATCGGTCATCCGATGAATATAGTCACGTTTGGTCATCTGGTGCAATGGGGTGACAATGTTGAGTAAACGACCCATGTTGAATCTTACCTCCGGTTTTGATTTCAGGCGTCGAGAAGCTTCAGGATAACAGAAACTACAGATTCCGACGAAATATCGTAATGCCGCATCAGGCTGTCCTGCGATCCATATTTGTCCGGAAAGACGTCGGGAATGCCGACTCGTTTGAACTGCTTGGCCGAGTCAAAATTTGTTTCAGCAATTAGTTCAGCGATTGCGCTACCAAGCCCACCTATAATGGAATGTTCTTCTACAGTGACCACAGCCCTCACACGAGCCACGCCGTCAAGGATGGTTTCTGCATCAACTGGTTTTATAGTCGGCACGTGGAGAACCCCCGCGCTAATCCCCCTAGCCTGAAGCTGATCGGCAGCCTTCAACACAATCTTTAGACATATTCCGGTTGAGACCATCAAAGCGTCATCCCCGGATCGCATAGGGATGGCTTTACCGATTTCGAATGGTACATTATCTGTTGTTACTATTGGATCGAAACCCTTACCCAATCTAATGTATACAGGACCGTCATGATCAACGGTAAGAGGCATCAAACGACGCATTTCATCCACATCAGCAGGGGCTATGATTGTCATGTTCGGACATGCCCGCATAATCGCTATGTCTTCAATAGCCAGATGCGTCGGCCCCAAGGGAGCATAAACCAATCCGCCTCCATTGCCAATAAGCCTAACCTTGACATTATGTAAACACAGGTCAAGGATGATTTGCTCGAAACATCGGCGGGTTATGAATGTGGCAATTGTATTCACATATACGATTTTACCCTCTAAGGCCAAGCCTGCAGCCATGCCGATTACATTTGCCTCACTAACACCCTCCATGAAAAAACGATCCGGCATCTCTTCCTTAAAAGCCTTAAGTGTTCCAAACCCAAGGTCCGAACCAATAAAGAAGATCCGTTTATCGGTCTTTGCCAGATTGTAAACCATATCCAGGCAGGTCTTTCGCATCAGTACATCTCCAGACCATTCAACAAAGTAACGATCTCGTTGTCGGATACTTTGCTCTTGTGATGCCAATTCAGGTCATTTTCAATGCATTCCACACCCTTGCCTTTAACCGTATGGCAAATAATTGCGTTTGGCTTGTCAACGCTAACCGGCGTTCGTCGCAACGCATCTTGTAATGCTCTTGCATCGTGTCCATCCACTTCCGCAACTACGAAACCAAACGCCCTCCACTTGTCGACAAGAGGTTCCAGATCCAGCACAGCGTAAGTAGAATCATAAGACTGATGCTTGTTGTAATCCACCAGCACCGTCAGGTTATCCAGTTTATGTTTGGCTGCGGACATGGCCGCTTCCCAATTCGAACCTTCATCTGACTCCCCGTCGCCGATTATCACAAAAGTCCGATAGTCGAGTTGCTCATATTTTGCATTGAGAGCGAAGCCGACGCCAATTGGTAGGCCATGACCGAGACTACCCGTAGAAGCTTCCACGCCAGGAATTTTACCGTATTCAGGGTGACCTCCAAGTATTCCATCAGGTTTACAGAATTTCCACAATTCCGATTCGGGGAAGAATCCCTTGTCAGCCAGAATTACGTATAGCGCCAAACAGCCATGTCCTTTACTTAGAATGCACCGATCCCTTTTGACCCAACGTGGGTTCTGCGAATCGTACAGCATAATATCATCGTAGAGAACTCGCAGAATCTCTATGACCGAGAATGCTGACCCGACATGTCCCCGGCGACTGGCCTCCAACATACGGATCACAGTTTTACGTAATTCTTTGGACCGTGGGTCTAGAGCAGCGCACCCCAGACTGTTTTCAGCAGTAATAGTAATCGGCAAAGTTGTCATATTCTTTTAGAACCCTCTTCAGCATAATCCGGGCCTTTTCCAGTTGCTGATCTTGTAAAGTGTTTCGATCTACAGTCATGTTCTCTGCGAATTCACGACGGGTCAATTGATCCGGCAAGAATTCATTGAGGAGAATCAGGGACCATTTTAGGCCGAACAATGGGTAAACAGTTTTGGTACGATTAAGGAGAGCTTCACTTCCAAGTTTCTGTACTATGCTCTTTACAAATTGCCGCCTGAATTTGTTTGGCATAGACATGGCTGGGTGGAGCAGGAAATCTGAAATCATTTTGGCGGGGTCATCCCAGCCAAAATACTCGAAATCTATGAACACTATCAAACCGTCCGGCCTCTTAATTGCGTTGTGAAATCCGAAATCTGATGGACTTAAGGTCCTGTCTTTTGTAGGTATTTCATCATATGCTTCAATAAAGCATGCCTCTGCTGTTTTTCGAACCCAGGCTTCAACAGTTTTGAACGCTGGGATAAGTTCATGATGTAAAAAATCACGAAAAGCCATATAGCCACGATGAGGTTCAATCTGTTCAAGACGACTAAGTCGGGACTTTATATTGTTCAGAATGGTATCCAAAGAAAAAAAGGCCTCAGACGCGCCGGGGAGTTTTTCGCTGCTTCGGCATTTGCTGGCTTCATACAGGTCTAAAAGAAACTTTGAAGCCTGGTGAATGTCTGTTTCGTCCAGTTGGCAAGACTGAACGGGCTCACCCTGAACATATTCGAATATCGTTATCCCGAGGTCTTTGCTAGCGGCCATTGGCCGCGGGACATTTGTAATTCCTGCTTCACGTATAAATCGCAATCCATCAAATTCAGTTTTCTGCCGGTTCCTTGTATCTGTTTTACTATGGAAGTACACTTTTGCGGTAAATTCCATGTTTTCAGGACAGCCTACTTTATAAACACAACTATTTCGGCCACCTCCCAGTCTTTCCAAGCTGTTTACCGGCATCTGGAGCATTGTTGTCAGACTATTTTTAATTTGGTCAAATTCCATGGTGTTTCGTTTATGAGCCCAGGAGAGAAAGAATTTCCTGCCATGAAGACACTACTTTAACATTTCTCAAAGAAGTTTTTTCCATGTGCGGATTATAAAGAATTTTTGTAATGTCATCCGGAAAAGACTTTTCCCAAAATGTTTCTTCGAGATCATCCAAAAAATGAGTGCAACCTAACTGTTTAATACGGGAAATTTTTTCCGTACGTGCCGATTCAAAGAAAACATCCAGCGAAGACAAGGGAGAGATTCTCTCGTCAAAGAACCCGTTCTCCGTCATCCATCCCATAGCGCTTTTACGTAGGTTAGTTCTAGTTTTATCGTAAGCTGCGTATTCAGTCTTGTGGCTGATGATGAACACTTTAATGTTTTCGGTTTTGCAAAAATAAAAAAAATCTGCAACACCTTCCATCAGTCTGGCTTCCATAATCCTTGGACCGTAAACCACACCTTGCACTCTTTGCCACTCGATTTCGCCATCCGCCAACAACCTGATTGCGTCGCGAATGCTCTTCTTGCTTGTCAACGATAAATCTTTTATTAATCCACGACGAAGAGCGACATCGAAAAAGAGAGCATCGTAATCTATGAGAGTGTTGTCAAAATCAACCCCTACTTTCATGCACCGTCTCTCAAGTCAGTTTGACCGCCTGCATGGTCTTGATATTGTAGTATCGCATGTCGTCCATTGAATTTGGTAATTTCCCCGCCTCGAAGGCTTGTTTCAAGTCCATCACAGCTCGTTCAAGAGTATGCTTGGCTTCAAAGCCGAGTTCTTCCTTTATTCTTTTAGAGCTTACATGATAAGAACGATTATCATTGGTGGGGGTAAATTTAATTGGTATAGATCCGCCAATCGTTTTTGCTACGAGTTCCGCAATCTCCTTAACTTTGTAATTTTCGTATCCTACATTATATATTTTTTTCTGAATCTTTGCGTCCGATTGTTCCAACAAAAACAGATAAAGATCAGTCATGTCGTCGATATGGATGTTCGGCCGCTTTTGATCGCCTCCGAATACGGTTATCTCGCCCTTATTTACCGCATGGTTGGTAAGTATGTTAACTGTGAGATCCAGCCTCATTCTGGGTGAATAACCGCATACCGTAGAGGGTCTGATGGTCGTAACGACGAAGTCATCATTCGCCGCTTCCATGAGTATCCGTTCACATTCAGCCTTGTATCTGGAATAGTCCGTGAGAGGTTCCAACGGCAGGTCTTCGGTTACTTCCTGTTCATCCTTGACACCGTATACGCTAGAGCTTGAAGCGTATATAAACCGTTTAACCTTAGAGTCTTTGGAGATTTGCACCAACGGAAGGAACGCGTCGTAATTAATGGACTTTCCCAGTTCCGGGTCGAGTTCGTAGCTAGGATCGTTGGATATACAGGCGAGGTGTATGACCGCATCTGTTCCTGGAATCTCCCGACTCAGCAGTTCTTTGTCCCTTATGTCACCTTTGACTTCGATCAAATCGGGGGAACTTTTCACTTCAGCAAGGACATCTTTACCGTATAGATAAAGGTCAATCACCTTAACCTGATAACCATGACGCAATAACTTAGGCACCAGGACGGCCCCGACATATCCGGCTCCGCCTGTTACAAGAATTTTTTTCAACTCTGACATAAATTTACTCCTGTTGTTAAGCCCCTGATTTGTCATCAATTGGCAATATGGCGGACCAAAGTTGCGGGATGGTATCCCTGTGCTTCCCCTGAATGTAATAACTTTCACCTCCAGAAGAAACGCTTCTCACTAACATTGTCTTCCATGGCCGGAAATAATAATTCGGATCCCCACGGGAAGCTTCAAGGTGATAGTTTGACGGTAGCGGTTTGAGATCACAGACAAGCGTGGTGAAATTGCCGATTCGTTTATTGAATTGATTGGCCACATTTCGAGCCATAGCTAATGCTTTCAAAAAAACTTCAGGCCCCATTACGGCGCTTCCGAAATTCATCACCGTCCCACCTTCAAGGGACTCCAGTATTTTTGCAAAAATCAGAAAATCCCTGTAACTCGTCTCCCCCCAAGCAGCGCCGTTGCAATTGGGATGTTCATGAACGATGTCATAGCCGATGCCTACATGAACCGTCACCGGTACGCCTAAAGTGTATGCTCGAGCCAGCAGACTTATGTCTCTATGAGGAAGGTTCTGTTCCTCAATAAACTTCCCCAAGGCCTCTCCCAACCCAAGCCCATCTTTAGCGGCGCAAGCCACTATGTCATTGATCAATCCGGTTTCTTTCCACAAGCCAAATTCGCCGGTTTTTATATATTTAGCCACGCTTTCGGTTGTCGCTCCAATAAAAGCAAATTCGTAATCATGGATAACGCCGGCCCCATTCATGGCCAGGCAATCTATCAATCCTCTATTCATCATATCGATCAGATATCTTTGTACACCGGAACGGATGACATGAGCGCCCATCATAAGAATTACTGAAGGCCTCGGATTGGCTTGTCTGGATTGCTTAATTTTTTCAGCCGCTAACCCAATCTTATCACTCACGACTTGAATCTTGCGAAGAGGCAGAATGGCGGACAAGTCAAGATCATGGTCCCGTGTTTCAAGGGGTCTGAGTTTGAGAAGTGAGGTGTCAAATAACTTGTAACGAGTTAACACGGGCACTATTTAGCTCATTTCAACAGAGATGTGATGTATTTTTTCACTGACAATTTGTCTACCGGCTTTGTATTTCCAATCACTCCAACAGCTAATGCTCCAACCACATTTCCAACGAAGCCTAGAACCTCATAATCAACACCAAGCCTGGCCAATAACGAGGTTATTGACAAAAATGCGTCCCCTGCTCCCACTCTGTCCACGACCCGAGCCGCAAATGATGGAACCTGAGCAAACCTGTCACCTTTAGAGCCTATCACGCAACCCCTGCGACCTCTGGTGACCACGAAACAGTCACAATCGAGCTTGCGAGCGAGGGACGTTATCATTGGCCGCAACTTCCCGTTTAAATCTCTAGTTTCAACCCTTATCTCATGTTCGGCAATACACACAAAATCGGCTTGAGGATATTTGGTAATAGTGTTAAAACCCCTGTTGCCCGCATTAGCTTGAGTCATAACTGAGAGGAAAGGCGCATCTTTGGATAACGTCTCGACAATCTTGTTTGATATAGCGCCGTGGCCGAAGTCAGCCGATATGACGATGTCATAATTTTTCAAATTCTCAGACAGCCATGAGCATTGGGCGACGTCGATTTCGGCAGGTAAAAAAGAATCATCAAGGACGTAAACCTCGAAAAGTTTTGATAAGCTGTATCCATCAATATATCTTCTTTTGACGATAGTCGAGGTCTCTGGCTTAAAATAAAAATGTGGTGTGACATTGGGCTGTAACCTGGATCTGACGAATTCCTCATATGAATCTGCCTCACCCAAGGTGGTGAGCAAATCTACGCTCTTGACAAAGCTAGCAGTATGATTGGCCACAACTAATGCGCCACCGGCGAACAGATCACGTGACTGGTACTTCATTGCCAGGCATGGATCTTTAGATGACTTTCCTATGGCCTCACAGTAGTGATAATCATCAATTATTGCATCCCCTATTATCAAGATATTTAACTCCGAAAGACTGTCTATGGCGCCCAGTATAGAATCCAAGGAATGCCTTCCACGAAATAATGACAAATATTCCTGTATTTCCTGGCTGAAATGCGAGAAATGGCGGTTAATTAGGGTGCTAGAACTGAAAACTATGTCCTCGGTAAATCTCAGTTCTGCGCCAATCTCCTTAATAACAAGTTCTTCCCGAGCAATCTTACCGGTCATGTCAGAGTTGGTATTCTTGAACTCCGAACCCTTTACATAAACATCAGGTTGGAGCAACCTGAGAGTTTCTTCGGCGGTAGGCCATTCGTTAATAGCGACGTAGTCGATGCATGACAAAGAGGCTATCGCCTCGGCCCTTAAGGTTTCGGTGAATGCGGGACGATGGAGCCCTTTGTCAACATATCGGTCCGGCGTGACTGTCACGACAAGAACATCCCCAAAGGTTCTAGCCTGTTCAAAATATCTAATATGACCTATATGAAGTAAGTCGAAAACACCATGACAATGTACGACTCGTCGGCCCTGCTGTTTGTTAAACCGAACGACATCTCGCAATTCAGATATTCTTAGGATCTTTGACGTTGCTGTAAGCATTTAAGGAACGCTTCCCTTCCTTTTTCTCAATAAAACGCTTGACTAATTCGGGCGTTTTTTTTGCTTTGCGGCTTTTCCAGAAATAAAAGCTGGACCGCTGAACCGTTAAGTACTGAAAAGCGATAGCCGGTCAGGATTTGCGGCATCGCCCGAATCACTTCTTATTCGAAATCTACAACCATATTCTGAACCGATAGACATAACCCTCTAGCAAGATTATTCACAAAAGCGCCTACTGGCCGAAAGGGGTGACCTAACTTCAACTCTATTAACAATGCGCCAGTAGATGCGCAACCGCCAGGGATAGCCACGGAATAGGTCCCGGCATCCTTCACTTTCCACTCCCCTAACTCCTCTCCATTGACTACAACTGTCACTTGTTGTGCTGGAACATTAACATCAGTAAGTCCTCTCATGTTAATTCTTAAAACCATGGGCTTATCAGTTTTTCTAACCCTCAGATCTAGTCTAGCGCAGTAACCATGGGGTCGAATGAATCCGTTTTCCGCGTCACCCCAGCCACCGGCGCCATATCTCCACTCGATGCCTCTGCTGTCAATTATCTTGCCAATGGCATAATCGTTGCGACACGTAAGAAAATTCGCTCTATCTCTCTCGGTGATCCACCGCCATGAGTCATCCAAGATACCAAACGGAACAAATTTAGCGCGAGTCAGTCGGCATTCTAACAAATCTGTACTTCTAGTCTTAGAAATTTCTATCTCAATATTTTTTATAGATTTACAAAGGTAAGACTTTTCTAATCCGATGACAATTAATTCTTCGTAAGTCCAAACTGTGAAATCGCTGTATGGCTTCAACCTGTATCCGTCCATGACTAAGTTTATATTGCTGAAATCGACATCAATGTTGGAAGGAGATTTTGAAAAATCGAGGGATATTCCTCTTAGCTTGTAGGGATGTTCCAGATGAAATGTAGCCGAAAATAGATGGGCCTCGTCATCATATTTGGTTTCAACTTTCATATTTGTTTCATTGGAAGTTGATTCCTGATGAGCGGAGAATTCTGCAATCGTGACGTCTCTAACCCCTAAAGAAAGGATTATAATCATAATTGATCCTGTAACCAGCACAACCTTGCGCCAACCTAATTCCTTCCAGGATCTCGTGATTCCAACGTATCCTAAGAATCCCAACCACGGTATTATCCATACAAAATAACGTATGCCAGCATGCCAATAAATGTGGGGCGGAGCCATCCCTCCAAGGGAAAGATTAAATGCAAGACATGACAACATGGCGGCAACCCAGAAATAGATTTTTCTGTGCGTGAGGTTAGATAGTGCAAAGATCCCCACCACCGAAAAAATAATCCACGGCATTCTCGGGATCAGGCCTGGCATTGGAAAGGCATAGGTAGACGCCCCATCCAGGAAAAATTGGTACAGCCGAAATGGAAGATCCCCGAAATGGCCTGCAATTCCGGCTACTCCTGTTTCATATCCGCTAATTATCGAACCATAGACATGAAATTTTACCAAGGATTCAGTTGCGAAGAAAAAGCCCATCATGAGAACGCCAAAACTTAAAAACTGAATTCGCTGTCGGAGCGACTCGCAATCCAATATTCCCGCCGAGTAAATAATCAATAGAAACGGTCCGGTCTCAGGTCGGCAGAAGAAAGCGTACCCCATTATTATTGCGGAAATTATCATGCTTTTAGTCGTAACACGCCTAAAAATAACGAGCCAGGTCAGAACAAAAAAACCAGCGTAAGCAGGTATATTGTTCCATGGCGCCACCAACCACTTCCACAAGATACCGTATGTAATAAAAATTAAACCTATTGTTAAAAATACAGATTCTAGCCTGGTCAATACTGATCTACATGACCCGTAAAAAGCAACTGCTATTGCAACGAATGAAACTAAATTTGGGATCATGAACGCATCTGTCCCAAACATCCTGTAAAAGATGGCACCCAATAGAGGATATCCCAACGGTCTATAATGTGGTTGAAAAGACCATTCCGAAAGGGCTTTCGCCTGTTTTAGATAAAGGCTCTGATCGGCCCAAGCAAACCATCCGATGTCCCCAGTATTGGTCGGTCTAAGTTCATGGGTTAGATAACAATAAAGGAAATAGATACCAGAAGCTAAAGCCACTAGAATCAAATCATTATCCAGCGCTTTGTTGATCAAATTCGGTAAGCGGTTTTTCAAACTCACAAATAATTTCCAAACTTCTTAGTCTTTAATTCCAGTCCCTCAGGAAGATCTTAATTGCCTTGTTTGTTTTCGGTCAAGTAAAAAAAAAGGTACTGTTGTAACCCCTCAGTTACTCGCGTTTCTTAGCAAACAGGTGGCACGAGTATATCTCAAGGTTCGGGGAGGTTAGGTCTAGGCCTTTGCGGATATGACTCATCTGAGATATTTTTAATTCTGGTTGGAAACAAGAGAGAGTATGCATCCAATGTTGGGTCGCGAGCTAAGTTGTCCAGCGCTATTGCAGCCTGATGTTCCGGATCCAAACCTCGTTTTTTGAGCGTAATAAAGGTGGTCTGGAGGACGCTTCTCGTATTAGCGCCAGCGTCGCTTACAGAGCCAAAGCTGACTTTACGCGCAATCACTGACGGTCGTAAATCACGTTCCGCCAAGTTGTTCTCTGCAGGAACTCTTCTGTCTTCAGACCAATGGTAGAGCCTATTTTTGTTCTTTCGAAAGATGTCTTGTATGCGCCGGATACCCAGATGACGAGCCGGTTGATCCATTACAGCTTGTATTTCAGAGCGGATGCGAGCGGCCTGAGCGTAAAATTCCACATCTTCTATCGGCTGTTTGCGTAACTTGATAGCTGAACTGAGCAAAGGAATGACTACAGCGGTAAAAGTGGAAACTTCCGTATTATCAGGGAACTCCTTTTCCAGGTCTTCCACCTCTCTGAGCAAATGTGCGTAACAGTATTGAATTGAGCAGGGAACCTTGTTGTATCCGTTATACCTATCCACAACCAGCGTTCCTTTCAAGGGCTCTTTGCCAAAAACCGCCAAGGGAACCTGAGCGGATCTATTCTTGCCAAATTGAAAGATGCTTAGGTCTTCGGTAGCAAACAGCCACACGTAGCCGTTCTTCCCGTTTGTTCGCCAGGTAGTCTCGTCGGCATGCTTTACAGGAGACTCTCGGTATTGTTCAATTAACTTCTGGGGCACATCAGCGAACAAATGAGAGCAACGTCGAAATATTCCCGCAAGACTGCCGCTTCCTATCCCCAGATTCTCGCAGACCCGCTCAATTGGAACACCGTGGAGATAGTGCATGGTAACGGCTTTGGAAATAAGACGATTCCCGTAAAGACTCTTGGGAAGAACTCCCTGAGGTTGTGGAGTAAAACTCTTGCGACAATCAGGACAATACCTCTTATGAAGATTGAAAGAAATCTTTTCCGGTTTGACCAAGGCAATGTCCACGACGCTCCTGCGCTCTATTCCTTTCTTCATTAGTAACTTGCCGCATTCAGGGCATGTTTCTGACACAGGAAAAATGTCTTCCGTACGATCTTCCCCGTCTCCATGTCCATTCCGACCATGTCCCTTATGGCCAGGACGAGCGCCCTTTGGCTTTTCCTCTTTTTTGTCAGTGGCCTTTTTGAAAGGTCTTTTTGATGAAGGTGTAGATGAACCAAAAAAACCATCCTCCATCTTGCGCTGTTCTCTGCCCAAAACAGCCCTTAGACTTTTGACCTCGTCTTCAAGTTCATCTATTCGGCGCTGCTTGTCCAAACATAGAGGACAGTTATTTAGAGCCATCGTTACAGACCTCACACCCTTTGAGGACCATCAACATGGCTCAATCATCTAATCCATCTCTCCATAAATCGCGAGAAAAAAATATCCACCCTTCAAATTTGCCACCCGTAACTGAGGGGTTACGGTACTGTTCCTGACCATAATCGCGCATCAAAAAAAGTAAAAAACCTCGTTGTTCTTGATAAATCAAGATGATAGAATTGATTTGAGATAAGGAATCTATCACCAACGAGGTGAAGGCATAATGGCACAGGGAGTATTTGATTTCCAGTATGAAGTTGAGAAGAGAAGTGGGGGGATGACGGGTTTGGCTGGTTTACCTCCGTATTTGGAATTTGGTTATGTTATGGGATTAGGATCGGCAATTGCGAATCGTTTAAAGATACGTAGAGGCGATCAGGGTTGGTCGGACGAGCAGGTTGTGATGGCGCTGATATTGCTCAATCTGGCTGGTGGAGATTGCGTCAGTGATTTAAAGGCCTTGTCTGGTGATGATGGTTTTTGTCGGATTTTGAAGAGTATTCAGGTCAAGGGCCTTTCACGCAAGGAGCGCAGGGTTCATCAACGTCGTTTACGCAAAGAGCTAAAGAGCGCTTTTCCTTCAGCGCCCCAAAAATAATATGCTCTTTCTGGGAAAATGACATGTCCTCTAATTCAAGTTATTACACATCCCTTTTGAGACGAATGGTTTTTGCGATAGAAGGAATAAGACCGGCCCTGCTTTCTGAAGATAGTCTTCGAGTACTGGACGAACTTCGGGGTTTTCGGCATATGTTCAGACACGCCTATTCTCATGGCCTTGACGAGGAACGCATCCTTATCCTGTTGAACCGGATAAAATCATCGAATCCGATGATCAACAAAGACCTTGCGGATTTCAGGCAGGCTGTAGCATCGATTACTTAATAGTCCCAGCTTATCCGTTATCTTGGTTAATGTCGTTTATTAACAAGACATGTTAACTTGTTGTAATTTTGTTGCAACACGTCTGATTATATAGTATTAGAACTTCCGTCGTGAACATGTTTTTCACGAGTGGGGGAACCTCAAGGTCCATTCCACAAAATAAAACCTAGTCTCTAAAACTAAATTCGGGGGGAACCGATGAACAAGCGAGCCATATTCACTATCGTCTCCTGCAACTATTTTCATTACGCTAAGACACTCATGCATTCTGTGAGGCTGGTCGATTCATCATCCGACCTCTATGTAATAATCGTCGATGATGGCTATGATCCGGCCCTTTATGCCTCAAAGACTTTTCACGTCACAAATTTCCTCAACATTCCAATTCCTGACAGAAAAAAAATGTGTTTCCAATATGATATACTGGAACTGAATACCGCTGTTAAGCCATTTGTATTTAAACACCTGTTCGCCAACGGTTACGAAAAGGTTATCTATCTCGACCCAGATATATTTGTCTTTCACACTTTGGATCGAGTTTTTGACCTGCTCCACCTGCATGACGCGGTAGTTACTCCGCATCTCACCGAACCTCTCAAAGACAAACGCAAGCCCTGCGATTTGGACATACTGCGATCCGGTGTCTACAATCTAGGATTTCTTGCTCTAAAATCCACTAAGCAAGTTCGGAGCTTTATTGCATGGTGGGCCGATAAGCTTGCTGATCATTGCAGAGTTGCAATTGCCGACGGAATATTTGTCGATCAAAAATGGTGCGATTTTCTACCTTCCTTTGTGGAAAAAGTGTTGGTTGACCATAATCCGGGAATGAACGTGGCTTACTGGAACCTCAAACACAGGCAGATAACTCATGAACATGGGTCCTGCAAGATCGGAGATTGTCCTCTGATTTTTTTCCACTTTAGTGGACTCGACGTAAACGGCTTTTCGTTGCTTTCCCGGCACGAGGATCGTTTTGAATCACATGGGTTGCCCAATGTCGTCCAGAACCTGAAAAGGAATTATCTCGAAAAGCTCCATGAAAATGGCGCCGGGTTATATTCCATTCAACCATACCATTTTGACCATTTTGCCGACTCCAACATCAGGATTCCCAAAGCAGTGAGAGATTTGTACAGGCAGAACACCGACATTCGCTCTGTGTTTGGTTCGGACCCTTTTGACATGTCCAGGGATCCAGGGTTCATGCGAACCTATAATCGACGTGTTTACGGTTCAAAAAGTCCGGTAACGCTAATTTGTGAATCGATATATTATTCCAAACCGGACCTACAAGCCCATTTCCCCAAACCTTCGGCAAATGGGGGTTGCGAATTATGTCATTGGTTTGTGAAAAATGCCCGACGGGAATACGGCCTCGACGATGTCTTCATCTTTCAAATCAGCGAGGATCTCAAGAATACCATGGCTCCAAAGACTTGTCTGAGAGATCTCCCTAACCTTTTCAAAAGCAGAGTCTTAATTATGGCCGCTCAGTTCATCAGGCAGCGCCACAGACCGATGGACCGCCATGAAACATCCACAATACGGTGCTACAGTCGAATTTTTCTCGAAATGATTTCCGGTAATGCCAAAGCATTCGCGAAAAGAATTTTGGGCCTTGAGCGATGTCATACAATTAGACAATCCATTGATAAGAAGCTGGCCCAATCGTTCAAGGTTGTTAAACATCACCAAGAAGTGCCCTGTCTAAAGAAAGGACGCAAAAATCGTGGTCTGAATATTATTGGCTATCTTAAAGCGGAATCCGGCGTCGGCGAATCAGTCAGATCAACAATCCGCTCCGCCAACGCTGTTGGGATCCCCGTCAGCGCGATCAACTTTACCCTGGGATGCCATTCGCGCATGCAGGACGTGCCCGGCAACCCCGCTGATGGAGCATCAAATTATTTGGTGAATCTGGCCCACGTTAATGCAGACCAGACTCCCGCGCTGATTCGAGGGCTGGGATCAGGCTTCTTTTCAGGTCGTTACAATATTGGCTATTGGGTCTGGGAAACAACTGAATTCCCTTCTGAGTTTCTAAAATCATTTGAATGCTATGACGAGATTTGGACTGCTTCGGAATTCTGCCGGGACGCTCTGTCTAGAAAGTCGCCCAAGGCTGTCCTCAAGGTGCCTCATTCAATAAGCCTCAAAACTCAGGGTACCATCTCCAGACCAGAATTGGGCTTGCCGGAAAACTCGTTCCTTTTTTTGACCATGGCCGATTTCCTTAGCGTGCCTGAAAGGAAAAATCCCCTTGGCGTCATCGATTCTTTCTTTAAAGCCTTTGGGAAGAATCAGGATGATGTCAGGCTAGTCGTTAAAATCAGCAATTCCTGTTATCGCCCCGACGCAAGACAGGCAATTCTCGACAAGATCCAATACAGTAAAGCTGTAATTTTGATTGACGGTTACATGGACAGGCCGTCACTGAATTCGCTGATCGCCGCGACAGATTGCTACGTTTCGCTACACCGATCAGAAGGTTTCGGTTTACCGATCGCAGAAGCCATGAGTCTCGGTAAACCTGTAATTGCAACAGGCTGGTCAGGCAACATGGACTTCATGGACAAGGAAAATTCTTTTCCCGTCAAATACAAACTCACTGAAATCCCTATGAAAAATGGTCCTTACGGTAACGCGGGCCGCTGGGCGGAACCTGACTCTGATCATGCGGCTGAAATGATGCGCTATGTAGTGGAAAACAGAGATAAGGCTCAACGAATCGGCTCCATTGCCGGAAATAAAATGGCCGAGGAATATTCTCCCAAGGCCATTGGCGCAGTCATCAGGGACCGTTTGAACTGGATTGAACAATCCATTAACTGAACGAGCGCTTTTCTTCAAAGAGTTAATTTGTCTACAGGGGGGGAGAATGTGCTCGAAGTCGCTCAGGGCAACGATGAAAACCACGGCCTACTCGTTGCTTCTGAGCGCCATTCTCATTTCGGATCTCGCAATATACGGGCATGCCCTCAGCTTCAGCGGCATTGTTTTTCTGACGTGGCTCCCGTTTTCATGTGTTACTTGGGGGTTAATCTATTTTAGATCATTCTCACTGTCAGAACGCGATCTGACAACTGTGGAGTCATGCCTGATCACCGGTTTCTCGTTGTCAAGTCTGGCGATCCTTGTTCCGGTATTCTTGTCGCCGAGTTTCGTTTTTACCTTCGTGTTAATTGCGTCTTGGAACATAGCGCCTTTGTGTTTTTTGATACTGCGCCCAGACGCGCTCAGGATTATAAACTTACAGTGGTCCAACCTGTGGGTAATGTTAACCGTTGGCCTGGCAATGTCCCTGTGGTGTCAAACGGGTATCATCCAGAAAATTCAAGGCGTCGATCAAATCACATTCCTGCCGTGGTCAGACCATTTTGTTCACGCTTCTATAATTCAACGTCTTTACGAGTGTCAGAAACTGGGAATTCCCCAGGAATTCGGACTAATATGCGGAATTTCAGCTCCACTTTACCATTATGGCTCATACATGATGTCTGTTGTCTTAAGGTCTGTAGACGCGATCCCGGCCATCAATATTTCAACGGCATTCTGGCTGCCGATAGGGGCGATACTGTCGGGACTGGCGGCATTTGCCTTGGGAAACAGCTTATGGGGGAAAAACGAGGGGATAGCGGCATGCGTAGCGGTTACTCTAATGCCGGATCCGTATATGTACGGCTGTGGCCTCGGATATTTCAGTTACCATTTCCTTGGCCAGACGGGGGCCGCTCTCTATTACGCTGAGGCCATTGTGGCAATCGGCCTTACCGTGATTGCTACCGCCATGAGATCAGGCGCCAGAAAAGCGCTCATAGCAGGATTCATCCCAATCATATCGTCCGTTTTTTTTAAGGCGCATGTTTTTGCTGTCGCATTCCCTGCGGCGTGTCTGTGGACGATCCTGTTTTTTCCATCAATAACGAAAATTGGGCGCGCGGCGTGGGTGTTGTTAGTCGGAGCTGGTTGTGCAACATCAGTTCTTATCTTATCTCGTCTAGGCTACATAGCGATTGGCGAGCCGTGGGCCCTGGAATTCTTCCGTGGTATTTTCGCAGGCGCCTCTCCTAATGATCCGTGGATGTATACGCGGCTATTTGCGCTGACTCAAAAAACTATGACAATCTACGATGATCTCGTGGTGGGGACTATCCTTTTGTGGTTCACAACATTGGGGCCATTACTCATAATCGGGATAGCCCTGATTTGTTTCTTAAGGTGGAAGAAATCTTTAAGCTACATCGATTCTCTGCCGTTTTTCTTCCTGGCGGTCTGGACAGCCCTGGTGATCATCCTACCGTCAAATCAATACGGCAATCTTGACGAATTTCATCACAGGCCATTCCATGTGGTCTATTACATTTTTGTGATTTGGGTTGCCACCAGGCTCTCTAATTTAATTTTACCGCTCAGTTTCAATAGCTTTCACCAACACCTAGGTTTGCTGGCGCCCATGATTGGGCTGATGTTAATACCCTGGTATTACGGTAAAGACGTTCTGAAAATAGGACCCTGCGCTGAGCGCCATCAGAATTTTAAGATAGACAAAGGCATATGGGAAGCGGCAGAGTTCATAAGATCACAGGGAAGACTCGGCGACATCTTCCTTGATTCCCACGAGGATTCATACTTGAACGTGGTTACAGGGATCAGCGAGCGGCGTCCATTTTTATCCGAACCCTATCATGTTTTTGTATCAAGACATGCTTCAGGTTCAAGCCTAATTCGACATAGGCAAAAATTGCATGATGAATTAAAGCAATGCGATTCTGTTGAATGTATCAGCAGAATCGCTGAAACTTACAATGTTCGATGGTATTTAACGCATCCGTCAGACAGTCACACCTGGGAGTTGAACCTCGACATGAAACCGGTGTTTGAATCTCATGGATACCGCGTTTTTGATTTGGATCCGGCTGCTCGAATAAGCTCCCAATCAGGTTCATTTTTTCCTCAAATAACCACTCGGGTTGGCTGTGAGCATCAATCTTTCCATTGATGTGTCCACAACGAACTCATCGTTATTGGCCAGAAAATCCCGCACCGCCTCCATCGGCCCCGGCCCAAAGTCCGGAAATACCGGATGACCATTGATGTTGGTGTCTTCCACGATCATGTAGCTTCCTGATGTAACCAGATCTTTCAAACAGGTCATCTCCGCCAGAACGTGTTCCCTTGAGTGATCCGAATCCAAAATAACCATCACTGTGCCAAGATTCGCCGATTCTTCTTCGAGCTTGAGCAGCACAATATCATCGGTAGAAGAACCCTTGATGTATTTAAGCCTTGGATGACGCGGCCGTGGGTTCTGCGCATCAGGACAGTCACTTATATCCACGGAAATAACCCGGCCATGATTCATGGTTCCCAGGATCGTGGCCAGGAACAAAGCGGACCCACCATAAAGCGTGCCTGTTTCAATAATCAGGTCAGGCCTGAGCTCATAGATCAGTTCCTGATAGATCCAGAGATCCGTAGGAAACTTCTGGACAGGAGTCCCCAGCCAATGCGTGCTTCTCCAGGTGTTTTGATCGTTGTTGTAATAGACCCTGTTAAATTCAGAGATCAGATCATGGTGTGTCATCGATTCCCCCCGCTTGCTTCAAATTTGGGTTGAAGCTAAATTAATTAACTAAAACAATTACCTCAATAATTTTATTAAATCAAATTATTTTTTATTCCTTTGACTCTCTGATCGAAATGGACTAAAGAGACATTAGAATCATTCAAGTAAGTCGGTCTGCGCAATATCAGGGGGGAAGATCAGGAAAATGTGTCGTTTTGGGGGACTACTGATAAATCTGGTCTATAGAGACCTGACAGTTCGTTACAAACGTTCGGTAATCGGTTTCATGTGGACATTGCTGAATCCTGTCATCATGACCGCTGTTTATACAATGGTTTTTTCGACCATCTTCAGGTTTCCTACTCAGGATTTCATAGTCTATTTCCTGTCAGCTTATTTGATTTGGCATTTCTTCGCACAATGCACGGTGGAAGCTTGCAAATGTATATTGAACGCAGGGGCACTGGTTAAGAAGATATATATTCCGAAAATCGTATTAGTCCTGTCAGTGGTTATCTCTGGAATCATCAATTTTGGATTCGCTTTGATACCTTTGATATTTGTTGTTCTAATCTTTGGCGGGGGTTTTTCTATTAGTATTTTATTCCTAATCGCTCCCGTCATTTTCGTGGTGGTGTTTACCGTTGGGGTGTCTTTAATACTCGCATCTTTGACCGTATTTTTCCTCGATGTCGGAGAATTTTACAATGCTCTTTTAATGCCGTGGATGTTTCTCACGCCGATCATATATCCAATGGATATCATTCCCAAAGAATACCTTTTTTTGATCAAATTGAATCCGATGTATTATCTCGTAGAGTGTTTCAGGACACCAATTTACCAAGGCACAATTCCAAACATCAGCGTGATAGCGATCAGCGCATTGGTGGCGATTGCGTCGTTGGTCATTGGTTATATCGTGTTTACCAGGGCGGAAGATGATTTTGTGTACTATGTTTAAATGAATATGCAGGCAATCAAAATCTCAGGCGTATCCGTCAAATACAGGTTACCGAAGCAGGCGATACGATCTGTCAAGGAGTACGTCGTCTATCGGCTCAAAGGCGGGCGTTATGATTACCACGAGTTTTGGGCCCTCAAACGTGTATACATAGAGTCGGCCCGTGGCAAGGTGATCGGTATAATTGGCCGTAATGGCGCGGGCAAGAGCACCCTGCTCAAGGTGCTCGCCGGCGTAATCAAACCGATTGAAGGCAAGGTTGAGATCAACGGCCGGATAGCCCCGCTAATAGAACTTGGAGCGGGCTTTGATCCTGAACTGACCGGTCGAGAGAACACTTACCTTAATGGCACGATACTTGGCTGCACAAACAGGGAAATGTCCCAAAAGATGGATCAGATAGTAGCCTTTTCAGAGCTGAATGAGTTCATCGACGCGCCATTGCGTACGTATTCGTCGGGAATGGTCGCTCGGCTAGGGTTCGCCATCGCCACGGATATTGACCCGGACATTTTGATTGTGGATGAGATTCTTGGTGTAGGAGACGCTGGTTTCCAGGCCAAGTGCGCCAAAAGAGTAGAAGGGTTCAGGGAAAAAGGGGTTACCATCCTACTCGTCACTCATGACCTCGGGCAGGTAGGAAAAATGTGCGATTACGTCCATTGGCTGGAACAGGGAACGGTGCGCGCCCACGGTAAACCATCAGAAGTTGTGGCGCAGTACAGGAAATTCATGGCGGAACGGGCGTAGACCGCGTGTCTACTCTCTTTTTTTAATCAAAGATCTGAACGCTCGGCGCTGCAAGGTTCCCATGTAATCGGATTCAAGTTGGCGCAAAACACAAATTCTCTCTCAAGTTTGTCCAACTGACTGTATTCCGAGTTGATGGATTGTTTTCAAATCTATTGGAACCAAATATCTCATTTGATGACATAATAACTTACGTTCGCTAAGTTAGATTTAGAAAGGCAATTTTCCTCTCCCATTGCCGAAGGTGACAACGTTCTCATGCCAATAATCTCTTATTTTTTCGGAATAATAATCAAAATGTACTTTGATGACCATTATCCACCGCACTTTGACGCGGAATATCAAGGGACAGAAGGAGTTTTTTCTGTTGTCGATGGGACAATGCTTCAAGGGGACCTCCCTCGAAAGGCTGTTGTAATTGTTAGTGACTGGACAACAGACCACAAATTGGAGCTTTTGGAAAACTGGAACCTCGCAAAAACCCATAGACCACTAAAGAAGATACAGGGTGCGGATAATGATTAAGATCAAGCGAGTACGAGCGCTAGATAATCATCTGCTCGAATGCCTATTTGAAAACAATGAGATTGTCATTTATGACATGGCCTATGTGTTGGAACAAAATTCTCCAATGCTTGATCCCTTAAAAAACGAGTCTTTTTTTCGAGAGGTATTCCTTGAATCCGGGGCTCCGGTTTGGAAAAATGGCTATGATTTGTGTCCTGGCGCAATCTGGACAAAAACTCGCGATGAACGCTGATGAAAGAAAGATCATTTAGGGCACACATCGCCGAGAAAAAATAGATGATAAAATCTTTGGTCCCGAACCTGAATATCGTCGAAAAAACAACAGCGCACACAGCGGTCATAATGACAGGATTCATCATAGTCCACAGGAATCCGATCATGGATCACTTGTAACGAACCGTACGTCTCCAAGTGTCACGCAATATACCAAAGATAAGGGAAGCGGTCTTTCTTTTACGTATGACTTGCAGGCGGGATAGATTTCCAGATCAAATTCAAGATGCCTTTTTAAGTCGCTCTGCTATCCAAAGTTTAATAATAGATTGTCGTGGCACACCCAAACGCCTTGCTTCCTTATCCAGTAACTGGATCATCCACAAAGGGAAATCTACATTTACCCTTTTTTGTTTTTGCGCTGGCCTCCTCGCTATAGAGGTCTCAATATATTGAGAAATATCTACGCCTTCATCGAATTTATTGTCAAATTCATGAGCTTTCATATATTTCTACCTCCTCTTTTCTGGATCGTCGCACCGAAATAATTCTTATCTTTTCAAGCCGATATGTAATAACGCCTGACCAGTGCTTTCCCAAGATGTTACCGATCACCAGAAACCTTGGCTCATCAGTTGTTTTGACTGGAATTTCAATTAAATCAGGATCATTCCACAGGGCTTGGCCTTCATGGAAATCGATCCCATGTTTTTCTTTATTGCTGTTGCTTTTAATGGTATCAAACTCAAACTCCATGGTATAATTAATATACCTTAAATATACATGTTGTCAACATTCGACTCCCCCAGAAGGAGCATCTTTTTGCCGGTGGGTGATGAGTTGAATATTCTCCTAAACATAATAAACAAAATCATCTTCCGTTCCTTAAAATACCCTGTACCCGAAGGGCAGAGTCACCAGCGCGATAAGAAAGCTCATTGCAATAATACCGAAGCTCGGGAGCGCCCTGTTGTAAATTGGACACCTGTAACATTCGACAAAATAGTACATGGGGTTCATTTTGATAAAAACATGAATGTTCTTTCTCCGTTCGAAATGACAATACGTGGTTGGTCGAAATTAGCGTAGCGGACCGTGGCCGACATTTTCCCACGGTTCTATCGTGGGAAATAGTGGGGACGCACCCAAAAAAGAGGGTAGACACGCGGGTCTACCCCTACGCCAACCCATGAATAAATGGTCACATTCCCGTGCATTTGGGGTTATGTAGGAGTTGCCCATGTGTTCGCCCTATTGTTTGCAGATCCATGTCGCAAAGATCTTGCACATAGAGCGACCAAACGTCATTTTGGTTGTATATAGGCGTTTTCGATGATAAAAGACATCTCACCATGATCATTCAACGAAGGTTCTGGGAACGTTTGCTTTTGCAACTCTGGGAAAAGCGCTCAGTCCTCTGGGTTTCCGGAGTACGGAGGGCTGGGAAGACTTGTTTATGCTAGGCGATTCCCGGAATCGAATATTTTGACTGCGAACTCCCACGGGTTCGTGGGGTTCATTTTGGTTAGAAAAACGGGGTTTACAGACCCCAAACACTGTGACTAAAAAGGCTCAATCGGAATGAGCCAGTTCTTCCCTCACAATTCGGCGTAGTACCGTCTCAATTTCTTCCTGGCGCATCGCCTGTTTAAGCGTCTCGTTGATCAGCGTCTGATACCCTCGCTGTCCCGCCTTAAGCTTGAAAAACGCAATCACTCCCGTATCAATCATGATGTTGACCCTTTGCTTACGGGGAACATCTTGAAGGTTGACTCGGAACCGGGCGCGATCAAGATCAGCCTGCGTGACCATGGGCGCATCATCAGAGATTTTTGAAGAAGATTTCTTGTTCATTTTTCCCAGCCTTTCGCATGGAGATGATGTGGATTTCATCTGACTTCTCGGTATGAGCGACGACCACTACCGAAAAACTGCCCAGACCCATGGTAATCCATCGTTGTTCTCCATAGTCAAACCTCGTATCCTCAAATGTAAAGGTGGGTCCGGCGAAAACCCTATACACATCAGTAAAGTCAATGCCATGTTTCTTGATATTAGCTATACGTTTCCGTTCATTCCAAGTGAATCGCATGGGTTTATTATACACATGATTATGCAGATTGCAAGACGATATATTAACTCTCTACACGCAATAAACAAAATCATCTTCGGTTCTCTTAAAATACCTTATACCCGACGGGCAGAGTCACCACCGCAAACAGCACGCTCATTAGGAATGATACCGAAGCTCGGGAGCGTCCTGTTGTAAATTGGACACCTGAAACACTCCACAAAAGAGTACAAGGGGTTCATTATTGCGGATAAAAAATAGATAAGAGATTCTTTGGTCCCGAACCTGAATTTATGAGCGTTATTTCTTGAAACCAGTGACGATTGTCATTTTGACCTATACAGGAGTGACACACTTGATTTGGACTAATTTGAGGATCGTTGCGCCATAAATTCCTTGTACGCCAGCACAACTTCGTTAGGAATACCACTTGCTCTCACCTCATGTATTCCTTGACTGACCGGATCATCTGTTTGGGTAACTGGAATTTAATGGAAACTCCTGATACGCCGAACATGTGCATATTTATAAAATCCAGGATTAGATCAGCGTAGATTGTGAAGCGTTATGTTCAAGCGCTTCGAGTAAAGTTCAAAATCTTTGTCAGACGTGAAAATCGGAAGGCCTCTCTTTTCAGCAACGGCGCAAATCAAGAAATCGACCTGAGATCCTTGAATTCCGGACTTGCGACAGGTGTTGAAAAACTCTGCCGCTTGCTCATAATCTTCTTGTTCAAGATTTAAATCTTCAAATGTTCGAAGCTTTTCCTTGAGCAAGTCAAATTGGGTCTGATTCGAAATACCGGATAGCAACTCCTGTCGAATGGGTCCGATCAGCGCCACTCGAACTTCATTAATCAGTTCACTCAGTCCGTTAACCAGAGCCTGGTCTTCTTGGGAGATCGCTCCATGTCTTCTCAACGCTAGAGACCAGATAGAAGTGTCAACGAGTACTTTCATTGGCGTGATCTTGTTTTCTTATAGTCGTAATCAGTGTCGTAATCTACTGTTCCGAAAAGTGAAATAATCTCGGACTGTTTTCTTCTTTGAATGTATTCTTTAAGCGCTTCAGTGACGACCGCCTTTTTGGTTTTGGCGCCACTGATAGCTTGAGCCTCAATTATAAGATTGTCATCAATTGCAAGATTGGTAGCCATATTGAACCTCCACACATCATACTACACAGATTAATGTGTAGTGTCAAGGGGCTTTGAATCAATCAAAATTTCAGTTACCCCTGAGCTTCGTCGGCGTGAAGCGACATAACCGGCAAATAGGTAATTCCTTAAGAAACTGGATGTTTCTCGTTGTTCAAAATTACGCGTCCTCTGAAGCTATTTAGAAAACGGTTGAATCATTTTAAATGAAATCTCGAAGCTATATATTGATATTTCATTGATAATGCTGTACGCATTGTCTCATGAGCTTTATTCCACGAAAAAAGGATTCCCAGGATGTTCAGAAACTCATCTCCCTGTTTCCCTTAACTGCTATTCTTGGACCCAGGCAATGCGGGAAAACAACTCTGGCAAAGACCTTGGACTACAATCACTACTTTGATCTGGAGAATCCAAGAGACGCCGCGGCCTTGGAACAACCTCAACTGGCTCTCGAAGATCTTGAAGGCCTAATTGTCATCGATGAAATTCAACGCACTCCGAACCTATTTCCCTTGCTCAGGCATCTCGTGGATAACCGGCCTTCCCAGAAATACCTTATTTTAGGCAGCGCTTCACCGGACCTATTACAACAGAGCGCTGAATCCCTTGCAGGGAGAATCTCCTATTTTATGCTCGGCGGCCTCACGCTTTCAGACGTCGGGCCTGAAAACCTCAAGTCCTTGTGGTTACGGGGAGGTTTACCCAAATCATATACAGCACGGACGGACGATGAAAGCGTTTTGTGGAGACAGAATTACATTTCAACTTTTGTGGAGAGGGATATTCCTCAGTTGGTAATGAGCATTCCGTCTCGTTCAGTGCGTCGATTCTGGATCATGTTGAGCCATTACCATGGACAGGTAATCAACTACTCCGCCCTCGGTAGGTCCTTTGGAATCTCAGACGTCACGGTCCGAAGATATTGTGAAATTTTAGAGCAAACCTTCATGGTACGGGTGCTCCAACCGTGGAACGTCAATATCGGCAAACGATTGGTGAAACGGCCAAAAATTTACCTCAGAGATTCCGGGTTGTTCCACTCCCTGCAGTCCATTGAAAGGATGGATGAGCTATTTACCCACCCCAAGCTGGGGGCTTCCTGGGAGGGTTTTGCGCTGGAATCCGTTTGCAGGATTTTGGACAAGCCGGATCAGGAACTCTATTTTTTCAACACTCATTCCGGGGTGGAACTCGACCTGCTATGGCAGAAGGCCGGCAGGACATGGGGAGTGGAGTTCAAGTATGCGGACGCCCCAAGGTTGACGAAGTCAATGAAGACTGTCATGGAAGACTTAGCCCTTTCCGCTCTTTGGATCGTTTATCCAGGAAAAACCTCATATCGGTTGGCGGAAAACATCCTGGTCATGCCGCTCCGAGAATTGGGAGAGTCATTTAATTACGTCAATGCATGAGTCTTTGGTTTGTTAGTGTAGAAACTCTAAACAAAATCATCATCTGCCCTGGTGAACGCCCGATACCCCACGGCCAGAGCCGTGAGTTCCCGGTGGACGAGGTTGAACATGAGTCCAACCGTATTGACTGAGCGTTTGATGTTTACCCCCCTAATTCTTATGATCTGTTCAGGATCTATTTGTGTTGAAATTCATATCAGATAAGCACAAAAACATCTATAATGTTTTGATAATCTTTTTGATCCTAATTGAGCCGAGCTTAAAATTGGTCATCTCCGTCGTAACACCTTCCTACAACCAAGGCGCTTTCATCGAACGAACAATAAAGTCCGTATTGGATCAAGCAGGTGACTTTTTTATTGAATATTTCATCGCTGACGGCGGATCAACCGACGACACGGTTCAAATACTTAAAGATTATGAGTCTCAAGTTAAAGAAGGAGTTTATCCAATACACTGCCGAGGTATCGATTTTAACTGGGTCTCAGAAAAAGATAGCGGCCAGGCTGATGCTGTAAACAAAGGAATTGCAAATACCACTGGAGAGATCATCGCCTGGATCAATTCAGACGATATTTATTATCCTGGCGCCTTTTCAACCATTACGACTTTTTTCCGGGACAACCCTTCTGCGCTCACTGTATATGGACAGAGTGATCACATTGATGAAAATGATCGTGTCATCGGCCCATATCCGACTGAACCCTGGGATTACAATAGACTATTTGAAACTTGTTATCTTTGCCAGCCAGGGGTGTTTTTTCGAAGGGAGCTTGTAAACACACTCGGACCACTGGACGCAAGCCTTCAATTTTGCATGGATTACGACCTTTGGTTGCGATACGGCAGTTTCAGAAACTTCCATTATATCGAGAAGCCACTTTCCGGTTCACGATTTTATGAAAACACGAAAACGCTCGGCCAGGCCGTGCCTGTTCATAGTGAAATGAACGATATGTTCAAGAAAAGTTTCGGACATGTCCCCAGGAGATGGATATATGCGTTTGCACGTACAATGGCCCAGGATCTTGAAAAAACCGCAGGATCAAAAAAAGGTGATTTGGATCTTGTCAGAGAGGTCGCTCAAGACGCTTTCTTAAAATGGTGGGGGCATATACCGGCAAGTGAACTCGAATACATGGACATGTATCTCAGTCACCCGAAGACAAATAGCTGGCAAGTAAAAAAGAAGCTTCAAGGACTTGGTCAACTTAGAATCGGTCTTGATCTGGGATTTTCTTTCAGAGAAACCCCTGGCTTTGAGCAATTTGGGACGATGCTTGCGTGTGCTCTCGCAGAAAATGATCCGGATCATCAGTTCCTGATTTATGATTGCTCAACCCCAAACGTTGATGAAAAAGAATTAGACAAAGAATTTTCTAATTTGGGATTGAAAAACGTACACCTCGTTTCAACTTCGAGAATTGCTTGTCAGCCTTGTGATACTTATGACTCAAATGCGAACAATCTGATGGCTATCCTTGGATATCCCGATATTTTGCATACCGACAACTTCAACTCTGTCGACCTGCCAAAAGTGAAAATAGTTTTTTCAATCATCGATGCCTCGTTTGACAATTCGACTGGGACTCAAAATCAAGAGATTGAGTCATTTTATCGATCACTTGATGGAATGGTTTCTCGTGTTGACATGGTCACTGTATCTACAGACATTGAACGAAACAATTTTCTCGAGAAATACCCTGATTTCCCATATAACCGAATCAAAATTTTTAGCTTTCAAAGTTGCTCAGACAAGGTCGATGAAATTGCGGAAAAATTGCTGGCCATGTACAAAGAGGTATCCATTCTTCCGAAAAGGCTAGGCAGCCTTGATGCAGAAGTAACGGCGAGATTACAAAGTGACTTTCGTGATTTGGTTCACAGAACAAAAAAAAAAACCAGCGTTACGAACCAAACTGTAGCCTGGTTCATAAGGCTGGCTGAGAAAAACGCGACTATTAAAAACAGATTGAAAAAGGTTGGTTTCTTGAAAAAACTAGTTAAATTTGCTCGCCCCAGATTTGCAAGGAAGTTTCCGGATTGGGTTTAGAACTATTCGCCGCATAACCCATGTTCTCGTTTAAACCAAGTTACATAGCGTGCCAGTCCGGCTTGCCACGTTACTTCAGGTGCCCACCCCCAATCCATAGCCAGTTTAATGTCAGCGAGGTAGTGAAGCGGATCACCCTTCCGCTGAGCGCCAAAAAACCTAGGAAGGTCTGCCCGCCCCATAAGCCGGAAGAGCTCATTCAATAAATCCCGCACTGATACCGACTCACCAAAGCCACCGTTCACGATGGGGCAACTTGATGAAGCATGGTCCGCCGCCTTCACCAACAGTTCTGCAGCATCGGACGCATGCAGCCAATCTCTTGTCTCATCACCTGTACCAAAAAAGGCAGATTCATTAGCCAGGATTCGTTGGCAGGCATCCCACAGCAATTGCTTGCGAAAGCCTTCTCCGTAGATCGAAAAGAGCCGGACAATAGCAGTCTTCAATCCAAACAACCGTGAATGTTCCACAATCAATTCTTCGGCCATTTTTTTATGCACACCATACGGCGAAGTTGGGCGTAAAGAAAACCCTTCAGACAACGGCAAACAATCCGATGTTCCATAAACGGCAGCGCTGGATGGGTATACTAGCGCTGCATCCTGGCAATCAACCCTAAGGAATTCTAGCACCGCGGCTGTTGTTTCCACAGTCCTCTGAAAATCCGTATGTGGCGCTATAATCGACGCCCCTACTGTGGCACTACCAGCGCAATGTATAACTAAAGCGGGCCGGCAATCGAGGGTCCGCAAACGGCCCAAGGACACTTCACCTTCAACCCACGATGAAAGTCCCCAAGCGGTCCAATCGTCAGCATTACATGTTCCGTGCCCTATCCCAACCACCTGCCAACTACGCGCTGCTAAGGCTAATGATACATAACGGCCAATCGTGCCGTAAGCTCCTGTGATTAATGCAATTTTCTGTTTCATAAATTCGAATTGAATTTCAGTACGTTATTAAAATTGTGTGTTTTTTCTATTACCATTTTTAGGATGAGTAATTGCCTCGTCAATAATAGCCACAAACTGATGAGCGGCATCCAGGCGCCTTGTGTCCCTTTGCTGTCCTGCTAATTTTTCTAACATGGGAATCGGCCCCTTTTGCAAGTCTGGCCATAATGCTGCAATCAACTGAGAAAGATCTACAGGATCGGATGTACGAAACAAGCGTGCCCCTGCCACACTAGACAGCTGCTCTCGATGCACAGCTATATCAGAAGCGATAATTGGCTTCCCCAACGCTTTGGCATCTTCGATGACCGTACTCCAACCTTCAAAGCGAGATGGTTGTAATACTGCAGCTGCGGCCCGAAATATTTGAATTTGTTCATATCGTGGGATCACACCCAAAAAACGCACTTGGTCCTGAAGTCCTTGACGCCGCAGTGTTTTTATCAAATAGTCAAAATAAGCTGGGTCACGGCGGTCATGTTGAAGGCCAGTGCACACGAGTGGTATTTTTATCCCCTTATCCCGCAATATCCGCAACGCTTCAAAAGCCGTTGCGTGGTCTTTATGTCGCCAAAACTGGTTTGCAATGTAGAGAAATTTTTCTGGTAAACCAAATCGATCGACTATTTCTTTGAACGCATTTGAAGGCCCGGCATCAATACTGCTACAAAATGACCAGACACGTGGCGCAACAGTCGGTCTTGGATAAAATCGGTGGAAATCCGCTAGCGTTGCGTTACTCGATAACAGCAAAACGCCGCGTGAATTGGCGATCTCCTGGTAGGCCTGCATGCGCAGGGATATCTCCTCTGAATCAAATAACTCTGGCAGGTGATGATGCTGAAAGTCAGGGATCCAATACAGGTTCCTTCGCCAGGACTGCCTTGCATCAAAAGAGGGGAAATACAGTTCGTCATGCGGCATACTAGATAGAGTGCCGACCCAACGCCAACGACGGGCCAGCCCACGGTACGCCCGTCTTGTAGCAGCCGTCAAATCTTCAACCCAACGGTTATGTAATTTTCTCTGCTCGACTACAGGATGAGTGAACAAACGCTTAGCCAAAGGCGTTGATGGAGAAGACAAAAGTCGTACGCGGACGTGAGGGCGCTCTACTGCCGGCAAGACAGAAAGTGTAGTCAGCAGATTGTCTATATAAATCGATCCGCCCAGCCAATGGACATCTTCTATGAATTCAATCACCAATGTATGGCGCTGTCGGTGAATTCCTTGCTGCATAAGTGAAACCATCACTTTTCTTAATCAGTGGTATCCTTTCAATTGCGTTGCCGATTAGGTATCCGAGTGAATGAGGATCGTAGAATCCTCAAGCCACCACCTTACGCACGGGTTTGCGTGCCAGAAATGAATAGAGGCGCCCAGGGGTTTGATCAAGGCGATTACGAACTCTCACCAACATCCGCATTAGCCCTCTGCCGAAGAAGTGACGAGAGCCAAAAATCATGTTTGTAAAAGTTCTGCCTAAGATTATGGTTATGGGGCTGGTGCAGTGATAGAAAAACTGTTCACTCGTCATTGGGAAATAGTTGATAGGTGAGTCGAGTGGCGCCATCAACTTTTCCACTTTCAGCCCGGCAATACGCATTGCCGAGAGGTATTCATCGAGCAAGTAAGCGTTTTCCCCTCCGTAAAATTTGTGGAGGGGGTGGCTATCGAGAAAACGTTGAAGGTCCTCTCTCCTGCTAATGACATGTTCCCGAGTCGCAATGATTATGCCTCCAGGCTTGAGCACTCGGAATATCTCCTTACATGTTTGATTTAGGTCTCGTGCGTGGTGCAAGACCTGCCTACAGTTCACAACGTCAAAACTATTCTCTTGAAATGGCAATTTTTCGGAATATTCGCTTACCACTTCGATAGGAATTCCCGTTTGGTCTATCAGGGACTGAATGGCTCCGGCGCCAACCAAATTGCTAGGGTCCGGTTCAAGCGCAGTCACTTGCCAGCCATCTCGTGCAAGTGCGTAACTGCTGATGCCTCGGCCTGCGCCAAGATCGAGGGCATGGCCATTATTGCTTGGGAGCCAAGTCGCTATAGACTTCCATTCGACGCTTTGCCAAAAACGTTCCGCAGCCTCTTGCAGTGGATCATCAAAATAACAAGCTCGTACGAGTTCTTGCTGATCGGGCTGTTCTCTAAGCCACAAAACAGCTTGCTCCCAAGATACAAATTCACTCTCGTTCATCGTCAGTGAGTTCCCTAACCACCTTTGCGGGATTCCCGGCTACTATGGTAAATGATGGCACATTTGATATTACCACACTGCCGGCCGCAACAATAGAGCCTTCCCCGATAGTAACACCTTTTAGAATGATCGCATCGAATCCAATCCATGCTTTGTTTTCAATCTTGACCGCACTACGCTTGACGTAAGTCCAATCCTTTTTCCCTTCTAACCATAACAGAACATCGTTTTGCCTTTTAGTCCATGAGAGAGCATGAGAATTGTGATCTACAATAGTGCATCCCCAAGCGATCAGTACGTCGTCGCCTAAAGTAATTTGCTCTGCACATACCAATCGAGCCCCCCCCCCAACGAATGTACGGTTTCCAATGAGTACAGACGCCTCTTCCTTATCAAATGCGATGCCGCCCTCTATCAGTGAATTTGTCCCAACTTTTACCGTGCAATTTTGCCGCATCGAAATCAACCGACAATGAATCTTAGAGTTACGCCCGATAGAAATGCTATTGCCAAGTTTTTGCCGTGCCATCATGTCGGCAAGATTACCGAGCCATTGTCTAACCATGCCATCTCCTTAGAAGTCATCAGAGCCCAATTTTGATCTGCCGAAGATCTTACAAAATAATCAAACATCCACGCGTTTTCAGCGGGGGCACTAGCCATCCGCTGTAGGGATTTTAAAATTAGACTTGGTTGATGGAACTTTTGAAAATTAGCTGCTACCTCTAAGTGACCGAAGCGTTTGGGCCAATGACGAGACCCCTGGCAATTTCCGAAGGATGCTTTTGAATGCAATTTGTTCTCTGATTCCTAATACATGCCGTTCTATCCATTTATCAGCCGCCACATCCCTGATCATGTAATTGGGATGGCTTAACGGGAACGCCATTTTTTCGCGCGGAAGGTTTTTAATTACCTTGTTCCCCGATCGTGTGTGTGTACTGCCGTCTCCAAAACCGATATTGGTCACAAGATTTTTAGATGGTAAAATAGTCAGACCATTTTGAGCCCAACAGGAAAATGTCCACTGATAGTCCCAAGTGTCTATAGTACCAGCATATACCGCATCGAAGATGCGTTTCCAATATTCTGCGAAGAGTCTGCTACCATCTCCCTTGGCACGCAGCCAGTGAGTATCTCTTACCGCAGACCAAAGATTCATTTCGAGATCGTACAGCTTCCAGGCCCGGCGCCAGGTTGCCCAGCCCCAGCAATGGAAATAGCGACTAAAGAAATAGCTGTGCGGTGGAGTGTGCGCATCACGGTGAAAATGCTGGGCGGAAATATTCATGATACGCTCATCGTCTTGGTATTTTGTGAGTAGTTCTTCAGCAAATGGGAACCATGTCTGGGCTGGTAAACAGTCGTCTTCGAGAATAATTCCTTCTTCTTCGTGCTTAAAGAACCATGAGATTGCCTGTGATACGGCGTGCTTACACCCTAGGTTGTTATCACGAAACAAGGTTATGATTTCACAGGGCCAATCAACCGTTGTGGCGATACTGCGGACTTCTTCGCACAATTCATGTTCGCCTATACGACCGGGTCGAGGTCCATCCGCCGCTACGTAAAGCTTAGCAGGCTGTTCTTTTCGAATGGCCGCGAATACCTGACGAGTAGTCTCCGGCCTATTGAAAATTAGGAAAAGAATTGGTGTCTTCACGCTGTAATTGGACTCTAAATGAAGAAGAAATTTTGGTGATAAGCGCTACTTCTCGACAAATTTGTTGATTGGGCCCGTCATTTTTCGGAATTGTCTTTTTAAATAACTAATACGCAGGCGCGACCTTATAGGTCTGGCATCGGGCGACAGGACATGAAACTTTTCGTCATTTTTCGAAAAAAATGACCCGGCATAAAACCCATCAGCTCTAAAATAAATAAAAGTTTTACCCCTAGTTGTAAAATAGTAACCATACATCAGAGCCCCCAATTTAGGCTTGGGTGGCAGATTTTTACTAAGCAGGTCCATTAACTCATTGTGTGTTTTTGGATTATAAGTTGCCTCCAGATCTTGGTAAAGACTGCGGCCAGCTAGTATAGACGGTTTGCCCCAGAATGTCGCTTCTATTCCAACCGTGGATCCAAAGGTCAAAACCTTTGTAGCTTTTGCCATCAACGCATAGGAACTGATGGGGCTATCCGCTCCAATAACTGTCAAATGTTCAGCCGTTAACGAATTCAGAAATCTCGTCTGAGTGTTGTCAAAACCCTTCAAATTGGGGTGTACTCTTAAGTAAATGTGGAAGTCGTCATTACCTGTCAACGAATGGACAATTCTCCGGATACCATCATTCTGGTCAACGTAGATCGGATTTAGCCAAGTTTCGTCTATAGCCACGAATTCGTCTTCTGAACTAACGAAAATTACCAGGTTATGTTTAGATTCATCCCAATCACTCGGGAGAAGACCTTTTTTTTGTTCAGATGTAAATGAATACCATGAATGAGAAATTCCCGCGCTGGAATCCAAAAAAAATTTAGATGCAATCATTTCACGATCTGGATTTGAGGTCGCTGCTTCCCATGCAGACCTTATGAATAAGTTGGTTTGGATAATATCGTGGGGCAGACTATTTTGAAAGAGTTGATAACGATCCTTGTCAGAGCCTCTCTCATGAGCAAAAAATCTTACCCCAACTTTTTCACACGCCCTCATTACTGCTCTCAATGACGCGAAACGGCCGTTGAAGAAATAAACTTCATCAAATCTCTCTCGCTTTAGATGATTTAGAACAGAAAAATAGACTTGAGCCGCCCCAATTAATGTCTTTTCCACCATATTCTTGTTACGTTGATCTTGTAAATCCGGGACCGGTTCGCGCAGGAAACCTGTGAGGGTGGAAAGCACGCCCCAACCAATGTCAAAGTTATCGATAAAAAATGATTTTAGATCACTTAAATATTCTAAGTTGTTTTCAAGTTGGTGGATTCGACGAAGATCATTTTCATTCAACATTAACAAAGGCCGCTCAACAACCCCAGGGGAAAGCAACCGCAGCCCGTCCCTCCTCATATTAATACACAAGTCACATCGGTATTCATCGTGAAAATAATTAAATTCACAAGTCGGTAGGCTTGAATCGCAATATAAATATGTTAAGGTGTGCCCCTTATCAAGCGCCCCTTGAGCTAGTTCTAGCTCTGTTTCAAAGTGAGGTGTACAAATAGCACAAGGCGAAGCAATTAGTATGTTAAGCGGGTTTTGTTGTTTCAAGGTACAGGATTTTGCACAATGAATGGCAGATGTTTTTTATGTTGGTGTCTCTGTTATAATTCTTGACGACGATACTATAAGCAGGGTCAACAACACCACAGCCTGTCTTACTCATGAGTTCGGCAAATGATTGCTGAAGCGCTTCATGATCAATCTTATACTCTGAAATAGCTTCAAGGTCGATGGCGGGGGCGTATCTAAAAACACCGGCCAAAGTTAAATACCATGGGCGGCCAAAAACGAGGGCTGGTTTACCCCCTTTTATAGCCTCCCAGCCTGCTGTACCAGTAATAGTAGCTACAAATTTGGATTTTGATATTAGCTCGAATGTGTCAGCGCTTGTTGGAACCAACGCCACATTATGCAGGGTGCCTAATCGCTGAAAAAAGAGTTCACCTCGTTGACAGGAAGTTTGCTTCGGATTTTCCTTGAGCAGTATTTTCCAGCCGTTCGGCAACAAAGAAGACAAGCGCTCTAGTGCCAGCATCTGGTCGGCGAAAATATCCCCCAAGGCTGACGTGGTTAATTCCGGTTGAAGATGGAGAGGAAAATAAATGTATGGAAGATTCGTATATTCGACCATCTGATCCTGTGTTATCATTATGTTTTGTATTGAGTTGTTGTAGTCTTTCTCCCTTGATAAAAAAGATATTCTGTAACCTATTTCCCTAAGAATCCCTCGCTCCAACCGATGAGGTCGCCACTGTCCTGATTTGACAAATCTAAGAAACAATCCGAAATTATTTACAATCCATTGGGCAAAGTGTTTTTTCTGCGGTTCAGCCTTTTTCATATAGAATAATTCGGTTTGATGAGTTCGTTCAATAAGGTATGGTTGTTTCTCCGATATTGAATGGCTTTTAGAGAAATAGCCAAAATCTTCCAAGCTAAATGAATAAAAAAATCTGTTCTCGAAAAGAGACTGATGGAACAATATTGTGGGGATATTAAGTTCTTTTGCCACGAGATAATAGATGAAGTCAGCTCCTTCATGTGGAATGTTTGAAAATAGGACTACTTCGGTGTTTGGAGCTAAATCCTTGTAAGCGGAATAACTAAACATGTTAAAAGCGTCTAAATAATAATGTGGCAGCCGGGCGTCGGTCTTATAATGACGTGTAAACATGTCAATGAACTGAAAAATATTGGCGTAAATGGAATCATAAATTGCCAAGAAGGTGGGATCTTTGGGAATGTCGTAACTTAATTGATGAATCCGGGTGCAACGATTGATTTCGCTCGCCCAAGGTTCAAAGGTTATCCATTTAGTTACGGTCAGGTTGCATTCTCGCTCAAACTCGTTGAGCAAATCCTGCTCTAAATCTTCGAACCCCAAAACCACCGCGCGGATATTTTTTCTACTCATGTCCAATGTTTTGGTCGTATTCTTGCTATCCCAATTGGGATAGCATTAAGGATTGTGCCCAATGCAGGCCCTTGACATCAGCGTCTCAGGGCTCGTGTTCTCATCAACCTCGACTAATTGAGAAAAACCTTTTTGTTTTGCTCTAAAGCAGAGATCAATACGCTCTAACTCTTGTGAATGATTTGTACGTATGGCCGACGCATAAATTTCATAGCCCCAGTGGGACAACTCGCACTTACTTTGCGGAACACCTTCCAGCATCGCTATGCCAGTAATGCCGGGAACCAAAAATGGGGCGCTCCGGCAATCTGGATACATAGTCCAAAACGATTCAAATTTCTGGGGTATGTAAACGACCGTTTTTCTTTTTTCTTCTGGACTGAGCCGTGATAGCTCCTGCAGAATAGATAGGATCTTGTAACTTTTCAAGCCTGTCAAATCAGAATGTTTAACTACACTGCCCCACAATAAAGCATCTCGAGCCATTAAAAAATTCCCGCTCACCATGCTAGTTCGCAACAAAGAAAATCTTGCGAAACCTGAACTGCCGGTGGCACCATACAATTCCTTGCGAATCTTGGCCTGCCACGCAAAGAAATCGTAATATGACCGCTCAAAGTTGATTCCCGGACAGATGCAACAAATTATGACAATGCCGACAATAGTAAACCGACTGGCCCTGGATACCTTGATGTTAGGAATTCCACGAACTTTTTCACTCCAAAGCTGAGTGACCATGATTGTGAAATTTTCCAGATTCGCCAAAATCAATCCAAGTGAAAACCATCGCTGAAAATCACTAAAATAATACGCCCCTCCTCCATCAATGGCTAAGAACATGCCAGGGGCAGCGCCGAGAACGCATACAACCACCACAGCTTCAATATCTAGGATTTTTCGCGACGCGATTGCTTCGCCTAGTTGACTCAGATGCATAATACGTTGTTGGAACAGCTTCATAGCTATGAAGAGCCAAGACCAAAAGAACTCTGACAGATAGAAGAAGGGCCACCACTCGGGACGAACATACCCTCTGAGAAAATGACATAAGGAGATATGCGCACCACTAGGTTGTGTCCCGACGGAAAAGACCAATTTGAAAGTTACAAGAAAAGAAATGACTAAAGTTACTAGTAATAGTATACCGAGAAACTTTTTATAGATCCCCAATCTAAAACAAAAATAACTGCCTAATCCAACAAGCAAATACATTAACGAAATCTTGCAAATGCCCACTAGGGGGATCGCAATAGAGACCATCAATACTAGCAAGAACCATTGCGCGTCACATTTATTAGAGGGAGAGTGCAAGATCCCCATGAAAGAACCCAGACCTAATGACACGAAATTAAAAGCAAGGATGAGCCCACAAGAGTACGATTCCGACACGAGCTGGCTATTCCAATTACTGTAGGCCAACGGGACAACCCCCAGATGTGCCATGAACAAAAGAGCCCAAAAGATCGTATTGGATCTGAGATATCTGTGGTCATTCCGTAATTTAGGCAAGAGTCCTTTAATCTCCGCAGCGAAGAGAAGAATGCTGTTTAAAAACAAAGGTAAAACGATGATGGGAAACCCGATATGGTAGGAATCCAGTATGCTCACGTTCATAAGGCTGGATAATTTGGCCAGAAGCCAATGTGAACCAAAATGGTACGGTATGTAAGGAAGGCCGTCCAAACCAGTGCTAGGGACACCGTAGGTCTGCAGCATACTTGACACTGCACAGTGCATCAGGGTATCAGTTTTTCCTTCACCTATCAGAATTCTTTCAATGAATAAAGGGTCTTGGTAACCTGAACCGAAAACCGTTGCCGCTACCCAGGAACCGAAGGCAAGGGTTACTGCAAGAAATGCAATACTCGCCAGAACCGGGCCTTTCTTCAGCCAATGTATGAATCCCCAAAAGAGAAATCCTGTCCCGGAGGCGTAAATTACTACTCCAGAATTTGGTCCGATGATTTCTGCAAAGAAACCTATGAGAACTAATATACCAATCGCAGTCAGTTGAAAAAAGGCCGAGGACGGAGAGTTCGCGCTCTTCATAAGGGATGCAGCTTGATACCCCACTGGCGCGGCAAACAGCAGGAATGCACTAACGCTCAAACTCTTTAATATTGGTGTTGTGTGAAATTCACTGAGCCCTAATCGCGCAATGAAATGAACTCCAGCTATTGCCGCAGCGACTGTAAATGCGAAAACCGCAGAGGTCAGAAGCCAATCAATTCGTTCCTCGAACTCAACCACCCTGCAATGGCCCATTCTGTTTAGACAACGAACCAGCGTTTCCAACCAGTACTATCATATCATTAAAAAACGGGTTTTGCTTGCATGACAATGAAAGAACATGCGATTTCCAAGTTAAGCTTTGCTTAATTATGAAATATTGGGATACAATGTCCTCGTATTGTGACGCCGGTCGAACATGCCTGCCTTGCTCCAGTTTCATGAACTGACGATGAAGGAACGAATCTTTGTCAACTGGGATCTGGAGGATGTCAATCATGACGAATATACCTGTTGGACTAAGGAAAGCCTCGCTAATTTCACGTAGCTCCATGTTGAGATCGTGATCGGATATATGATGTGCGCAGCAATTCATCAGAATAAGATCAAATGGAGCCCATCTAGCAAGCTCGTCCTTGGTGAATGCGAACTTGGCCAACGGATACATCCGTCTCGCAAATTCAATGAGAGAAGGGTCAACATCATATCCTGTATACTGCCATCCATAACGAAAAAAAAGTGGTGTAAAAAGACCAGTGCCGCAGCCAAAATCCAAGACGCTACTTGCTTTTGATAGACCAAAAGTTTTGACTAATCGGTCAATATTGACCTTCTGTTCATACTTGTTGAGACTCAAAATACGCTGTGCGAAATCATTAACTAGGGCCTTTAACAAAATCTTTTCCCCTCTCTCATATTCAGTGACCCTGAAAGAATCACTGATCATCGTTCAAGACAGTTCTAAAAGAGTAATAGACGTTTTCAGGTCCATCCCAATCAGATAGAAGACCATCGCTTATATGATCAAGGGCTTACACGAATTACCAGGTGCCTTCGATCGTCATAAACAACCTTGAGATACGTAAAGTGTTTTTCCCCGGCCCATTGATGCAAGAGAACTTTTACATCATCATACTCGTTGGGTTCAACCAGCAGATATTGTACCTTATAATTCTCGATTAAGGATGTAAGCATTGGGGGGTGACTCAAAATCGACTTGACCCAGAATCCGTTCTCAAGTTCGTTTCTGAATCTGTTTTCAAAATTGTCATTAAGGGTTAGTGAGCCATGAAATTCCCCATTGTAGGTGTAAACGGGCGCATAAACATTACAGTAAACGAGTAGTTTTGCCGTGCTAGCAGAGACCCACACACTTCCAACTGGAATGTTAGAACGAATCCATTGGAACGTCGAAGGATCAACTTCCAATGGATATTGGCCTATGACACCAGCGGGGGATGTGTTCAAATAGCCCGCAACCGCAAGACGATTCAGATCAAAGACTGTGTTCCCTGTGAATGTTGAAGGCGAATATTCGAATTCAAAATAATCCCGAAGCGAACGCAAGTTAAGAAGGGGATTCGTCCGGCCCTCATAATGTGGAGGTTTGTAGTTGGTGACCACAGCCGCCCCGAGTATCGAAAACAGAATAATAGAGATTATCGCTCTTGATCCTATGGATTCCAGGCCCTGCTTCCAAACGAAAGTTTTTACGGTAGTTCTGCCTGCAGCTAATGATTTTGCCTTCAGGAAACACAAGACGCAACATGATAAAAAAACAATAGCATCAACTTGGACCCTGCCGAAGATTGTATAATTAGCAGTCAGTCCCATGAATCTCAATGATGGTACCAACAGCAAAGATGCCAGGACAAGAAACAGATAGGAATAGCTTTTCCATGACATAGTGGAAGGCGATTTCAGCGGTCGTGCGGCTTGATACACCGCATGGGCAAAAACCATAAGCCCGCAAAGAATGAAGAGGAAATTGAGTGAAAATAGGTACCGAGAAGACACCAGCATCATGATCAAAGCCTTGCCTGTCCCCCACATTGTAAGGAGAGCGCTTAAGCACAGGACTAGGGGCAGGAAAAGTTGATAGATGCTTTTCGCTCTCAAGATGTACGCAGGCATCAATAGTACGGCAGAGTAGAAAAAGAGCAAGCCAGGGCTGAAGAAAATCGCCAGCATATTCTTGCCGTCGATATACGAGTCCCCTATTACGGGTCCGCCATAAATAGCTTTCACGAAGCCATGTTGCGACACCCACTGACTCAATGTTGTCCAAGCTTCTAAACGCATTTCAGCAGTAAACGCCTTCAGTTCAGGGTTAATAGAAAGGTTGGTCAGCTTGTACAAGACGAGCACACCCACGCAGACAGAGACCAACACCAGACAACGCTTAAGTTGCTTTGAATATGCCTTTCCGTGACAAACAGCCAGCATCATGAACGCACAGATCATTCCTAGCATGATAAGACATTCCTTAGCATGGACGAAGGCTATTTCTACAATGAGATAAATCAGTGCCACAAACATGCCAACGTTAGTCTTCTCATCTCTCATATGGATCATAAAATGAACCAAGGCCAAGGGTAGCAAGCACATTGCCGCAAACGCATAACGATCAGCAGTTGGGAGAAAACTAACGATTATATCAGAACGCCAATGCTGGTAGAAAATGCTGTGGATAAAGCTCATGATAATAATTACGAACGCTGGCCATCGGCTTTCGGTAATTAAAAAAGAAAGCTGGACCAAACACAGCAAGGAGACTAAAGCAGTAAAAGCCCACATTACCGAAATAGCCACCACTACGTCATGACCAATAAAAACACTAACCATTGCCATGAATAGATAAAAAGGTACAAAAAGATATGCAGTACAAAGGTTCGGCATAAACGAGAGATTGTTAATCTGGATACTGGGATTTTCAACCAACTTCCTCAAAGTGATCATTTCTTCGGGAAACATCCCATATGGATTATATGTATAAGGAAAATAACAGAAGGCTGTTACTGCTGCTGCGATCAATCCTATTTTGATTACCTTCGAAAACTCCACCAGGTTGGCTTTGGGTTCCTGAGAGCCACGCAGCGAAAAGATAAGTACCAGATAAAGACAAACGCTCCCCCCAAAATGGAAAACAATAGCTTGATGTATGTTCAACTTCATAACGAATATGATCAAGTTCAAGATGAAATTATATGAAAAACTGTGGGAGAAAGAGACAATAATGTTGGAAAGAACATCATAATGTTCGTTCTTATTTCGTGAGAGGAGGCTGAACACGGCGAAACCTGGGGCAAAACCGAAGCAAAAGCAGGCAATCGTGAAGCGAAGCGACAAAGGGAGAAATGCTGAAACTGAACCAAAGTATATCGCTGCGCCGAAAATTATTACGACCAGGAAAACTGTTGATATTGTACGACGGCACGAGAAGAATTGGCTTTTAATCATTCCTTACAATCCAGGGGAAGTGTTCAAAATTCTGTGTCAAAGTTGATGGCTTTCCGATTTTGCACCCACTTGAGCGGAAGCAGACGCCAGGTCCGAGAATGGGCCTCTCAAATGAGCTCGTCGGAGGAGTTGGTGTCTGCTGGAGCGGATAAATGGGGATCGGCTTTTCATTGACTGCCAACCTATCAGAGTTTCAGTTCCTTATCCAGCCTTCCTTCAAAAAATATTGCCAGCTGTGAAAGGGTAAGTGACCAGTTTTGTATCGGCATTGTCCATTTCTTGCAGGCATTCTGAATCCCCATATACAATAATTTCAGCAGGCTGTCCTGGTTGGGAAAGGCGCCTTTGGTTTTGGTCAGCTTACGGAACTGACGGTGCACCGCCTCAATGATATTGGTTGTGTAGATGATCCTGCGAATATCTTCCGGATATTTGAAATATTGGCTCAGCCTCTCCCAATTATTCCGCCAGGATTTGATCACAATCGGATATTTGTCGCTCCACTTTCCAGCCAAAATATCCAGCTCTTCCGTCGCCAGCTCTTTAGTGCTGGCCTTATATATACGTTTCAGATCACCCATGAATTCTTTCTGATTCTTCGAACCGACATACTTCAGGGAATTGCGGATCTGGTGGACAATGCAGAGCTGAACCTCAGTATTGGGAAAAAGCGCTTCAATTGCCTCGGGGAAACCTTTGAGACCGTCAACACAGGCGATCAGGATATCTTTCACTCCACGATTCGTAAGATCCGTTAAAACTTGTAGCCAGAAATTGGCTCCTTCATGCTCAGAGAGATACAGACCAAGAACTTCTTTCCTGCCTTCGAGATTTACGCCCAGAATCGTATAGACCGCCTTGCTGACAACCTTACCATTCTCACGGATCTTATAGTTAATGGCATCCAGCCAGACAATTGGATACAGGGCTTCCAACGGCCGGGCCTGCCATTCCTTCACGGTATGGATAATCTTATCGGTAACGGCGCTCAGCGTGCCGCTTGAAACCTCAATGCCATACATCTCCTCGATATGTGAAGAGATGTCTTTATAGCTCATACCCAGCCCATACAGAGCGATTATCTTCTGTTCAATCTCATCGTTCAGGGTGGTTTGATGTTTCTTGACCAACTGCGGGGAAAATGTCCCGTCCCGGTCACGGGGCGTGCGCAACTCAAAATTGCCATTCAACGATTTTATCGTCTTTGTGCCTTTTCCATTCCGGCGGTTTGCGGAAATTTCCCGGCCGAGGTGAGAGTCCAGTTCAGCCTCGAGAGCAGCCTCAGTCAGCTTTTTTATTAATGGCGTGAGAAACCCTTCCTTGCCCAGCAGCGGTTTCCCTGCCTGTATTTCCTGGAGGGCTTGCTGAAAATCGAATCCTTTATCTTCTTCCATCCTGTCAGTTCTCCTTGTTCTACTGATCATATCAGCTTTCAGTTAACTGACACAGAATTCTGAACACCCTCAATCCAGGTCCCAATAATTTCAATTATTCTCTAGTCGCATCGAACGACTCTTCCATTTGACAAGTATTTTCGTCTATTTAGAATAACCCATTTGAACCATAGACGAAAAATGTCCCACAAAGAAGCAATTATCGCGTTAATTCGAGTACCTTTTGCTTCCCCCTGCGTTCGAGCAATGAAGTTTATAGCAACCTCTTTTATTGACATGCCATTCCAATAAGATTTGATGATACCTTCTGGATTGACGAAAGAACTACGTGCCTCGAATTCAATTGATTGAATCCACTTAGTTGGGTAAAAAGTTACATTCTGATAATCGGAAACAGGCACTTGAAACAAGGCTCTTATTAGACAATAATTAATGACAGATACCAATGCCTTAGAAACAGTATCCGATCTTCGTGTCAGATGCTTGATACCAAACAACTGAAAAATAGCGGCGATTGGTTTAACTAGTTTACCTTGAACATTCACCGGTCGTCTACGTGCCCCCTGAACTATGTCATAGCTTTTAAGATGTTCCAGGAATTCTCTTAACTTTCCTATATCGTAACACCAATCAATAGTCTGCCAAAAAAGATATTCCTTTGACGCTAGCTGAATAGCTCGTCTTGACGATATTCCAACACCCATATTTCGTCCGTTGGGATAAATTTTGAGTCTAGGGTTGGTTCGTTGATATTCTTGGGCTATCTTCAGTGTGTTATCAGTGCTTCCGTCATCGATAAGCACAATCTCATAGTCTTGCACAGACATATCCATTAGAATAATCGCCCTGTCTAAGAATTCACCTATAATGGTTTGCTCGTTATAGGCCCAGCAGAGCAGCGAGACACTCTTGTCAAACTTTGGCAAGGATTCTATTGCCTCAGAATCACTAATTGGTGGAATGATGTAAGTCAACGCATTATCTCTTTGGAGGGCTTATCGGGAAAATACAATTTGGCTAGATACATATCGACAGTCTTTGATATACTGGAATCAAAATTCATTGCCCTGGAAACTATTTCTTGCCACAATTGATAGTTATTGAACCAAATATCCATTGCAGTTGCTACCCGTTTCACGAAGTCCGCGGCGTCTGTGGGATCCTTCAATAGAAATCCCCATCCGTCTTTATGCTCGGTGACCGGTTTAACCGTATCAGGCAGGCCACCGACTGCGCTTGCCAGTGGTACGGCTCCAAATCGCATGCCTTCGAGCTGGCAAAGGCCGCACGGTTCCCAGACAGACGGCATTAAAAAAAGGTCGGAAGCAGCGTAATACAAGAAACGATCAATGAATATGCCTTCGTCGGCAAGAGACAAGTCTCTGTCATACGGCGAGAGAAACGCCAAATTGTACCGGTATCTCTTGGAGAGGGCAACGAGTTTTTTCCAGAGGTCTATGTCTGGATCATCATTGCCTGGTTCTGGCCACGCTCTAAGATATATTTGCGGCCGACGATTCAATTGCATGAGACCGTCCATAGCTCTCTCAATAAGACCAAAGTTTTTTTGATCACAAAATCTGTGGCCCATACTTATAAGAAAAGCAGAAGGATCCAAGGGTAAACAAGCGGTAGCCTGAAAAATTTCTTTAGCTCGTCTCTTGTGCTCAAACACTCCAGATTGAGTCGGTGTTATGCATAATCCATTGTCGCGAAGCACAGGAATGCAACGCCAATCGACAAGATCATTATCAATTCCGTTCAATATACCAACAAGACGTCCCTGATCATACAATTCTCTGAACACTTTTTCCAATCCACCCCCATTGGGACGGACCTGAATTTCGCGGGCATAACTAGGGCTTACGGTGTGAACAATGTCCGCCGAATTAAGTCCGGAAAGCAGGAAATTGAATTCACCCTCGCAACTCGGTCTCAATGAATGAAAAATCTCGTGTGTATCCAAAACTTGTGAGCTGAAACGGCCTTGCTCTTCCAGCACGTCTACTGTAAGGACCAGTTGTGCTTTAGGTCTCCATTGGACACGGTTCAGTAGAGCTAATAACGGAGCGCTTTGCCAATGAAAAATGTGAGCTATTACTTTCTCAACGTTGTCGAATTCCCTTTCCTTAAGCCCATCTATGAGCATGAGAACCGAGTGACAAAAGTCCAACCATGAGCGACCACTCGTCTCTGTTCGCGAACCAACTCCTCCCTGCTTGATGTAGTCCCACAAACTGTCTCCGGGTAGGAAATAATAATGTATTCCTTTCTCGTCCTCTCCAACTCTGACCTCCTGGGTCCTGAGTTGTCCCTGAAAAACTCTGCGAATAGTAATCGGTTCCTTAAATCTTATCCCGCTATATTGTGAATCAAACAATGGAGCTATGACGATGATCTTGAATCCTAGTTTTGACAGTTCGGACAAAATTGATCGAATCAAATCGCCCATTCCAGTAATTTTGAAATACGGGGACAACTCTATCGTCACAAAAATCAAGAGCGAAGAGTCAATTGAATACATGGGTTTTACCCAATCCTCTTTACCACTTTCTTAACTTTGTCAACCACGAAATCTATCTCGGTATCTTGCAAACCAGGATAAAGCGGCAGACTAATAGTCCTGCTACCTATCATTTCTGCCATGGGAAAGTCACCTTCTCTAGAGCCAAGCTTCTCTCTAAAAAGAGTATAAAGGTGCAGCGGTCTATAGTTTACTGCAACTCCGACCCCTTCATCCTGAAGGGCCCAAAGAATTATATCCCTCTTTTCATGATTAACCAGTATGGTGAACATGAGATGTGACTGTGTTACTCCCCCTAACAGTTGTAACATTTCTAATCCGTCAACACTTGAAAAAGCTGCCCTATAATACAGCGATATTTGCTCTCTGCGTTGTCTCCATTGTTCTATCATATCAATCTGGTCCATCAACAAGGCGGCTTGCAGATTGGACATGTTATATTTCCATCCTTCAACGTCAACATCATAATGTCGGTACAATTTTGTGTATCTGTCAGCAGCATCGGTAGACATTCCGTGCAACCGCAGCTTTCTAAGCTTCGAGGCCAATTCACTGTCGTTCGTGGTCACTGCTCCACCTTCGCCGCAAGTGATGCTCTTTGTGGCGTAGAAGCTGAAACAAGCAGCGTCGGCCAGTTCGCCGACTCGTATTCCGTCGCGACTGCCTTCGAGGCAATGAGCAGCATCTTCAACTATTAGTAGCCCAGATTTTCTAGCTAGTTCGCTCAGCTTGATCATATCAATCATCTGACCGTAAAGGTGCACAGGGATGATAGCTTTGGTTCGAGGCGTAATAACAGCACCAATTCTTGACACGTCAATATTGCCGGTCTCTGGTTCAACGTCCACCATTACCGGCTGGGCTCCAACATGCATGATAGCGAGGCTTGTGGCCACGAAAGTCAACGGCGTTGTGATTACCTCATCGCCATGGCCGACACCCAGGGCTAAAAGTGAAAGATGAAGCGCCGCCGTAGCGCTTGTTAAACCGACAGCGTGATTCTGATCCAAATATGACGCAAATTTATCCTCGAACAGACCGACTTCTTCGCCTGTGGTCAAAAAGATTGAATTCATGACCTTTTCAAATCGTCTTAAATTAATCTCACCCAATTGATGACGAAAGAACTCTACCTTCATCTTCTTCCCCAATCCTGTTTTCCGACAAGTACAATACGGCGCCTGCCAAACTGCTGACCGCTGCAACCATTCTATAGACCAACCACAATGAGGCTCCAAAGGCAAAATCCTGCGATGACCACACCAACCCAGCCCACCATTCTTGCCATCCAATATTACCTGGCGAGAGGGGAATCATTCCGATTAAAAAAACCTGCAGGCCCAAAACAATTGTCTGGACGAAAGATATTTCGCCATTCATTGCCACAGAAACCATGTACAGGGCCGTGCAACCCACAAGGTTGATAACTAAAGATATTCCAATACAGGCAAATATAAGCCTCCAGTTAGTACCAAACTCCGAGAACTGCCTCAGTAAGTTAAGCAATAACCTGCCTATGAAAACTCTGCTGATAATATTTTCAAGAGATTTGAGCCGTATCTTACCGAATATTACAGTAAAAGCAAAAATTGCTATCAAAGCTCCTGTAATTCCCAGCCCTCCCCACCCGATGTTACCTGGCCATATTAAGCCGAACGCCTGATAAAGAATCAGCCCTTGGGCGCAGAGGGCCAAGAGCGCCAGTCCTAGTAAACCTAAAAAACGATCATATAGTAACGTTCCGACAATCTCGGACAATTTGTTTCTGTTTGGTGTGGCAAGATAGTAGCCAACAACAATATCGCCACCGCCGGATGTCGGCAAGAAATTATTGTAAAAGAATCCTATCAGGACTGTTTTGGCGCAACGGCCAAACGGCAACATAACGCCACTGGTTCTTAATAGCAACCAAAGCCGAAAACTTCTAAATATTTGGATGCACAACACTAAAGCGCCGCAGAGAAAAATGAGTAAAAACGATTTGAAGTTCAGCAAATCTTTTAGTACAAAAACTGATATTTTTCCTGAATAGAACAAATAGAAGATGAGTCCAAAGGCCACTATTAATTTAAGACCAAACATCAATTTTGAGCTAACATTCTTGCTCTTCAAGGAAAACATTAATAAGTTTTGTGAATAATCTGTCACAATGCTTCGTCTCTCCTTGATTTAGTCTTCGTGTGTTCCGCATCTGATATTATTTTCCAATAATTGTAGTTCCAAGATCGATATTGCCAGTCAGGACACGATAAACAAATGGGAATCTTGTGTCCTCGCCCAGAAAGGTGTTTCGCCCTAAAATCTTCAAACTCGGAACCTAGCCATATTTCCTTGATAGATTTTTCAAAGATATTTGCAAATTTGTGGTCGAAAGCGATGTCCTCGCCACATAGCGTGACATCCCCTCTAGTATCTATGTTTAGACGCTCAAAAAGCCATGGGCAAGGGATACGCTCTTCCGGTGGAAGATATGGAGTCGGATCTCCGGAACAGTCCACATTGTATCCCCATGTCAAGAACTTCCTGATCTGGACCTTGTCAACAATATTTTGCCAATGTCTCTCGGCCATTTCCACATCCACCCCCTGCTGGTCAATGATACTTGCGATGATTCGGGTGCGTGATTTGAGTCTATCCCTTATAGCTACAGCCATATTAACATTTCTATTAACTTTTTTCCAATCCAGCCCACACCTTACTTGACCATAGGTTTCTTCATCGCCTGCATCAACACTAAATTCCAGATTGTCGACTTCCGACTCTATTAATGCTTCCAAATTCTCTTCGTCGAATATCGATCCATTAGTTATGAGTCCTATACGAGCCCCTTTTCTCTTGGCGTAAATCAGGAGATCCGTGGCCTTTGGATGAAGCATGGGTTCACCGCCGCCAGAAATTCTCAAATATGCGCTATATTTGGCACATTCGTCAGCGATTCTCTTGAAAACCTCTTCTGCCATGAACAGGGCGTCTTTATATCGATTTCTTATCGTCGAATTATTGTAAGGGCAGTTGGGGCACTTGGCATTACATACGTATACAAACGAAAGGACAACCATGAGAGGAAATTCCTGAGCTCCTTCGCGCATGGTATACTCTGATTTGGTGTGTAAAAAAACATCTTTCGCCAATGTTTTCTCCTGTTAGGTAAAGGTCAAGGATGAATGGTCTGCCGGCATGTCACTGTTGCCGACCACATAATATTTGGCCGATGGGCCGCAGTTCATTAGCACATCTATCGCCGACAGGTGTGCCACAAAATCTCCGTATGGTTGCGGATAAATCCGACAACGATAATCTTGAAAGACAACCTTGATTTCAGCTTCGTCAAACATCTCAAGGCGCAGGTAATCCCGGCCCGCTGCACCCTCATAGAAAATGTCAGCGCCGAGAGCCTTACAAATTTCCACAAGGCGACGACTGGGATCATCATCATGGCAGCCAAGTTGGCTGGAAAATATAATATTGCTCTTGACGTCTAGCCAGGTTGCCAGCATTTTAATCAATTCCATATTGAGATCCATGAGTTTTACCCATCTACATTTGAGAACCCTTTCCAATTCATAAAAATAATCACTGAAGAAAGGCGTTTTCCCATAAAACTGTTTTATAGAGCCGCAATGCCTCTTACCCCAATTGGACTGATTTGTATCTATGACGACATCGCTGATTATTGGCTTGTTTTTCCCGGTAGTTCTAACCGGAACTGTCAACCATACAGGCCCATTAGAGCCTTTGATTCTGTTTCGGTTCCGCCACCCATGTTTATCATACTGCACATCATCATAGATTACAAAAACCTCTGAACGAAGCTGCTGCTCGAAAAAGCCTAGCCAAGGCAAGTACCCCGGCTGCAATATACCTACGGTTTTCATTTTAGTCTTTTACCAACGCTTCAGTATTCAATTTTACCGATCATTGATCATGATGCCAAAAAGGTCTCGACCAGTCCAATGCTTGCTTGTCTTCCTCAGATACATATTTTGCCCCTACCACCTGCCAGTCCGGGCAGCCCTTACAGACCTCTGGAACATTTTCCCAATCGTGACGAAGATGGCGTTCGCGCAATCCAGCACGATGTGACGTCTGCCATATTTCTTTAATTGATAGCTTCTCAACATTACCAGCTATGAATCGGCCTTCGTAATCTACTGGGCAGGCAACCAAGTTTCCGTCCTGGTGTATGGCCGTAGAGTTTACCCCCCACGGGCAAGGGATTCGAAATTCATTTCCCAAATTTAACTCCCGAGCTTTTATCGTTCCAGTAGATGTCCAGGTAAGTTTCTGTCGAATTTTGATTTCAGCTTTCCTTGCCATCCAGAATTCCTTGAATTGTTCCACCTCAGTCTCATTTTCTTCCATCACAGAGAATTGGCATTGAATTACAGGATACATCAACCCCAATTCCTCCTTCCGGCGAAGCAGTTCTTCTACTGCCGCATATATCTTGTCTCGTTTTCCGCCCACCCGTATTTTTTCGAAAGTTTCTTTTGTAAATCCATCCAGGCTTAGTATGAAGCGCTTCAACGGCGATGAAAGGACTTGGTCAATGACTCCTTTTCGACCTAGTAAAGAGCCGTTAGAATTCAACACTATGTTGTTGCATCCTACCTCCTCTGCGTATTTGAGCCATTTCCACAAAGTGTCTCCCAACAATAAGGCTTCACCATAAAATGTTGGCCATATCTCACAATCTGGCGATTCCAACGCTATCTCTTCAACAATTCTTTTAAATAGAGACTCCGCCATGTGGGCTCTTGGCCGCTTCATCTCTTTGTGCGAGCAATGTAGGCATTTCATATTGCAACGAGATGTGGTTTCAATAACCAATTGCTTTGGGAATGGGATATCGCTAAGGCCCTTTTCAATATTTTCTAGGGCTATTAGTCTAGCCTCACTTGGTTGATATTTATTACCCATATCCTTCATGGCAAAATTACTCCCTTTTCTAAAATCCGATCGGGAACAAGCCACACTACGCCATCAATCGTAGCAATTAGACATCCTTCGGATGAACTGTAGAGAATCTCACCATTCGTTTCAGACGCTAGGTAATTTAAAAATGAGACTTCGGTTCCATCTGGAAGGCTTGAAAATGCAGGATAATCATGTCCACCGGCACGGACTAAATCGAGAATTTTAGCAGATGACATACTCCAGCAAATTTTACCATCTACTGGCTTTCTTCTGGTCCAGTAACTAGAAGACTCTAAACAATAATAGCCAGGTTTATGCAAAGCTCCACGACGCAGATCGTCACATAGCTCGACTAGCATGCTAGCAGCCATGCCAGCGAGTTCTGATGCAATGTCAGGGTATTTTCGTTCAACCCCAAATCGCTTGGCTCTAAACATTATTGCTTCACCTTCATCAATCTCGTCAGTCATTGTATGCACAGTTACCCCGAGTACTCGCTCCCCTTGACTCACCGCCCACTGTATTGCATGTCTCCCACGATAGAATGGGAGCAGAGAAGGATGAGCATTGAAAGCTCTGCCAGAGAATGATTCCAAGATTCCTTTAGAGACTTTACGCCCGTATCCGCTACACATTAAAACATTGCCGGAGCCTATACAATTTTTTAGGTTGTAGGTTCTCAAATCCGGGATATCCGGAGCGGAACCTGTAGATTCATCCCATACTATGCCGACAACAATGTCTCTGTGTGACTCGTGTAGTCGACGGGCCGCTATTTGGCCAGCCACTCCCCCTCCAAAAAATGTTATTCTGATATCATTATCTGAATCAGTCATCATCCAATCACCGTTTCATACCATATTTGAAAGCATAGCAGGTTCCAGATTTTTGCTGAAAAATCTGTTGCTCCAGAATAGTGAGCCTGCAAAAGCTCCGCAACCCTGGGTTCATTCAGAAATCCATGCCTGCTAAGACGCGTTTCAGAAAGAGTTCCTACTACCCAAGGTTTAAGTGAACTCTTCATCCATGAGTAGTTCGGTTGAACAAAACCTTCTTTTGGTCGATCAACCAGTTCTTGTGGCAGAAGATCCTGAACAGCCAATCTGTGAACATACTTGATTGCTGCCCCACGTATTTTCATGCTTCCGGGAAGGCGATTCACATATTCTATAATCCGGTAATCCAAGAAAGGGCAACGCACCTCTATTGAATGTGCCATGGACAACCGATCCACAAAAGGTAAGACTTGATTGGGCAACAGTTCTTTCTGGTCTATCTCCAACGCCGCATTGAGTGGATCAAGGGCAGACGTCTCCTCTAACATCCCCCTGTAAAAAGTTGCCGTGTTTGCATTTACAGTTGCGGCAAGAAAATCCTTTGTCAGCAAACGGTGCTTTTCGATTTCATCAAATACGGCGAGACGCATTCTCCAAATGGCTTGATCAGGGTTGGCCATTAATTTAAGGAATTGGTACTGGTCTGGGGTATGGAATGGCTCCAATGAGACTATTTCGGCCTGGCTAAGTTTACTATTTCCTCTCGACTGAATTAGACGCAAGTAACGATCTATAGGCAAAGCAAGTCTGTGGGCCAAATAGCTGCCAAAAAGTTCGTCGGCTCCGTCACCGGAAAGCGCCACCTTTACATGACTTCGAATGAGGGTGCTTAGAAAAAAAGTTGAAATGGTACCAGAAAAAGGTTCGTCAAACGACCGCATCACGTCGGGTAAACGATCAGCAAACTCATCATAGCTCAAAATATATTCGTAATGTTCTGTTCCAAGCTGCTTGGACATCATTCTTGAATATTTGATATCCATAGCTTTACCCAAAAACTGGCCATGAGGCGCTTCGGCATAACCGAGACAAAACGTCTTTAACGGTTGGCTCTGGTATCTAGCCATAAGCGAAACCACAGAGCTGGAGTCTATACCTCCCGACAAATATGCCCCATAGGGCACATCACACTGCATTCGAAGGCGAACAGCATCCTCAAACAGTTCTCGGATCTCACCAGCGGCTTCTTCGGCGGTAATACCTTCAATAGGGTGACTGAAATCGAGACCCCAATACTTCTCTATTTTGATTTCACCATTCTCCCAAACCAAATAATGTCCAGGCAACAACTGCTTTACATTGAGATAGACGGTAGCAGGAGCGCTAATATTTTTTAGACTGAAATAGTGGTACAAAGCTCCATAGTCAAGCTCCCTGGACACCCTGTCATGGGCGACTACAGCCTTAATTTCTGAACCAAAAACAATGTCTTGTCCGATTCTGGACCAGTAAAGGGGCTTCTTGCCTATCCGATCACGGTACAAGACTAATCTGTTTCGACTTGAGTCCCAGATGGCGACCCCAAACATCCCGTTTGCACCTGATTTCGCGGGCCACAAATCTCCGTATTCCTCATATAAATGCACTATTGTTTCTGTATCGCTGTGATGAGTAGAGAATTTATGGCCTCTTTTTACCAAAGATTCTCGCAGTTCAACATGATTGTAAATTTCACCGTTGAGCACAACCCAAATGCTTTTGTCCTCATTGGAAACAGGCTGTTTTCCAGTTTCAACATCCACGATTGCAAGTCGACGCATACCTAAACGTACTATCGCGTCAATGCGATAGCCCTCATCATCTGGCCCACGGTGTGTCAGTTTCCGATTCATCCGCTGCAGGAGCTTCAGTGTTCCGCTACCCGTGAATCCGCAAATCCCGCACATAATTCTCCCTTATAATAAGAATATCAAGCCAATGGAATGTTGATGGTACAGTGGGAGTCTAGTGAAATCAGCAGCGTTATTGTTGGAATTAATGCTGCCGAGGCTGACAAAATTCTTATCTAAACGAAAAGGCAGTCCCTTCCTAGAGCAACAACGATCTTTTCCTTGGCGGTTATTCCCGTATTCATAAATACCTATCGCCAGCACATCTGCCATTCCATCGGTGTCCCTTTCCTCACATCACGGTTGATGCGCTTACCCATCAACATCTCATAATATTTTGGCGCAAGCCCGTAGCCTGGGCGGATTGCTCTCAGATTATCTTTGGTCAACATATCACCAGCCTTCATGTCCTCAGTAATGTACAAAGACCGCCGAAATACTAGCGAGTCTTTTTCAGAGTTAGTGGGGCCATAGCTAACCCATCCTAGGGCTTGCCAGGCTCGTTCAGACTCATCGACTAAACACCTCATCTCGTCTGGCTCTAAAGAAAATGCGCTGTCCACTCCACCATCGGCACGGCTCAATGTAAAGTGTTTTTCGATAACCGTGGCCCCCAATGATACAGCCGCTATAGCAGCGCCAACGCCCGCAGTGTGATCGGAGAGCCCTACCTCACAATTGAAAAGTTCGCGCATATGCGGGATGGTGCGTAGATTTGAATCTTCCGGAGACGCCGGATAATTACTCGTACATTTTAGAAGTATCAAGTCATCGCAGCCATTCGCTCGGGCTGCTTGGACAGTCTCATCCAACTCTGCGATGTTAGCCATACCGGTGGAGATAATTAACGGCTTTCCGGTGGCTGCGACCCGTTTAATAAGGGGAATATCAGTATTCTCAAACGAGGCTATTTTATAGCATGGGGCATCAAGTGATTCCAGAAAATCGACCGCTGTCTCATCAAATGGAGTGCTAAAACAAACTAACCCCAATTCTCTTGCCCGATCCATAATTGGCTTGTGCCATTCCCAAGGAGTATAGGCTTGCTGATATAAGCTGTACAAGGTATTACCATGCCACAACGAATTCGGATCATCGATAAAAAATTCCCTCTCATCGAGGTCTAGTGTCATAGTGTAAGCAGTGTAAGTTTGCAACTTTAGTGCGTGGGCCCCGGATTTAACCGCAGCTTCAACAATCTCAAGCGCTCTGGCCAGCGACTGGTTGTGGTTGCCGGACATTTCGGCGATGATGAAAGGTCTACAATTAAGCCCAATTTCAAATCCGTCTATTCTCAATAGTCAACCTCACACTGGAACCTCGGCGATTAAAGGAGCAATCGACTGTTTTTATCGGAGGTCTAAGTGGCCGCAGCAACGCTTATTTCGATCATGTTAAGTTCCCCCAAATCCAAAGACGTGTCTGGCCCAGATCGAGAGCAGCAAATTCCCTTAAGTGGCTAATCTCAAGCGCTAATCGATTTACGGGGGCATTGTATTGAGGTTCCAATCCCTCCTGCTTTGCCAACCATGCGTTAACAACTCTACTAAGAAAGTAGTAAGCCGAAGTAAAATCCAACTCTGCCAATTTTCTTGCAAAATCAACTTCATCCAGTTCCTTGCGGCTAAGATATCTATTGTGCCATGGCATATGGATGACAGGAAGATCTAATTTGATGCGCAACGCATTGAGGTTGTCTAGCCCTTCTTTTAGGTTCTCACACATGAGATAAACCCCTCCTGGATTAAGCAGCCCCACTAGATCACGGATGGCGCATTTCTGTTCATGCCAAGAGGCCAGGTTGATCAGAACTCTTTCCGTTATGACGACGTCGTAGCGTTCCACGATCGAAGCGATATGACGAACATCCTGAGTTCTGAAATTAATGATCGATTCTTCTATCCCAAGTCGTTGTTGCTCTATTTGAGCTTGAGCTATCATTTCAGGTGAATAATCCAAAGCCGTTACCTTAGCTGATCGATGTCTTGCCAAATAGAAAGCGGTCAATCCGTTCCCGCAACCTACATCCAGAACTGATTGTCCGATCTTAATGTGATTTGCGATTTCGTTCATTTCTAGTTCTTTTGCCAGAAGGTCATTCGTACCGGCTAGATCTCTCATACTAGCTCGTTCGTTCCAGAAGTTCAGCACATCAACTTCTCGATTACCTGTTTGCTTTTTCATGCCAATTAAAGCCTCACGTTTGGATGATAGAAAATCGCGGATGTTCTAGAGGTACCTAAACCATCAACCAAAGCCAATCCATTTTCGATGAATTCACATGTGCTTCGCAACAATACTATTCCCAAGATACTCAAATAATTTTCTGGGCACAATTCCCGGGAATTTCCCATGAGAATTATGCGTCTTTCTTGCGCTAGTTTCCTAGTAGACTCAGCCTGATTATCAGCTATAATCGTTACCACTGCGGGCAATCCCAAACAACACCTTTCCCAAGACGCAGTTCCTCCTGCCCCTATCGCCAAATCTGCGGCTGCCATCAATTCAGCCATATTAGATATTTGCTGGTGGAAAGTAACATTGTTCATGCCCCGACAAATGGCTTCAATTTTTTGGCCGTTGGGGTTGTTGCTACCGACGACAACATCCACAGCTATGTCTGGTCGCCTTAACATTTCCAGAGCTTCCAGAGCCTTTTCTGTTTCTCCTGTAGGGTCAACTCCTCCAAAAAAGACCAGTATTCGCCGAATTATTCCGTCCCTCCCTCGTAACGTTTCTCTAGCTCTACGGAATTCCGGCCGTAACAATGCGAATCTTGGTCCTAATAATTTTCTACACTGTTGAGGAACCAGTTCTTTATAAGTGTTTTCCAGATCATCCAGCAGATTCTGATTTAACAAAACATCACAGTCATGAGGGCGATTAGCAAGGTCATCTATGACAAAGATCTTGTCGACATGTCCCTTGAGTCCCTTTTCCCATGACTCATCCAATCCGTAATGATCCACAACAAGCCAATCAGGTTTAAAATCACCTAACGCTTCTATGGTCTGTTCCGCGTCTTCAGATTGTTCGACCCCTAACCACGCTGAATAGTCAGGCTTATCAGGCTGAACAATATTCAAAGAATCGGGAGGAGGCAACACAGTGACGGAGTAACAGTCTGCCCTAAGTAGGAGAACCAAATTGCCCGGATGATCCCTGCAAATAAAGCACACTTCTGAGCCTCGTTTACGCAGTTCGTCAGCGAGCGTTTTGCAACGCATGACGTGGCCGGAACCGATTAGAAGAGAAGCGTCAGTGCGGATGGCGACTTTCATGGATCATCTGACCTTGAACAGAGGAACTAAGGGTTCACACTTCAGATGTTCTTTCAAGGTTCCGTTGTCAATCGAGCCCTTTATCAATTGAAACACTTCTCCATAGCTTCTTAGAAGGGTTTCGATATCACTGTCATTGTGAGCATAACTAAGGTTGTGTGTTCCTATGGTATAAACGCCCCTTTCGAACATTTCCTGCATGAACAGGGTCTTGATCTCCCATGCTGAATAAGGAGAGAAATCTTTGAATAACAAGAACGACCACGTAGGATGACCACTTATGTTTAGAACCTGTTCCAATTCATTGTCACTGATAATCCGATTTACGCTATCTATGATCTTCTGGCCTTGTGCTTTGAGTGTGGCGATCACGGGTTCCTGGCGTAACTTCGTCAATACTGCCTTGGCCGCCGCTAGCGACAAGGTTTCCCCACCGAAAGTACCGGAGAAAAAGATTTTATCAATAACATCCATGTATTGAGTTTTACCCACCAGAGCTGACAGCGGATACCCGTTAGCCATACCCTTGCCGAATGTAGCAATGTCAGGGGTAACGCCAAATTCTTCCTGAGCGCCGCCTTTCGAATATCGAAAACCAGTGATGGTTTCATCAAAAATTAAAAGGGCCCCGTGTTGCTGTGTGATATCTCTAACCTTTTCAAGAAACCCATCTTGCGGGTATGCCACGTTCATAGGTTCAAGAATGACAGCGGCAAATTCTCCACGGTGTTTTTCAAGGACACTGGCCAAAGAATCTATATCATTATAATTAAAAACATGAGTAAGCTCTTTTACTGCCTTGGGTACGCCGAGATCTCGTGTGGTGCTACCAATATACCAGTCCTGCCATCCGTGGTAGCCACATACCGCTACACGATCACGTCCCGTATGGGCGCGAGCCACTCGAATTGCGCCAGACGTGGCATCTGTGCCATTCTTTGCAAAACGGACCTTTTGGGCGCAGGGGATCATTTCCACGAGTAACTCCGCAACTTCCATTTCCAGTTTGTGAGGTAAAGAAAAGGTTACGCCGTTTTCCATTTGCTCGCGTACAGCCCTGTCAACGTCTGGATCACAGTAACCCAGAGTCACACAGGCTAGCCCGTTGACAAAATCTATGTATTCATTCCCATCTACATCCCAGAAATGGCTGCCCTTGGCATGATCCACGAAATACGGTGACACACCAAAAGGGAGTTGAGTTTTACTCTTGCTAAAGGTTTGCGAGCCCAATGGTATGGTTTTAAGGGCACGTTCAAGCAATTCTTCTGATATTTTATATCGCATTGACATTATTTATTTTGTCCAAGAAAGTTGGAATCAGCTACTAATGATTTTTTGACACCCTCGTTTCGCTCAAATTTGGAATTAATTGACTGCAAATGGGGATGTTCCTCAAGTACCTGAATAATGTCGTCTGTTCCAAAATCCGGCTTGGCCGGATAAAGCTTCTCATAAATAGATCTAACAAATTCAAAGTCTTCGGGTTCATCCACAGTCCACCGTAAATGGGAGCGGTTTGTATCACACGCGTAATTCCCTAACCGAAACCGTTCTGGGTGAGAACGCAGGAAAGGGGTCACATGTTCCCTGTGAGATGGCAGCACAGCCTCGCGATGGGCAGTTTCGAGGCAGGAAAATTTAATCACTTCCACATCAAGTCCATCTGGGAAAGTTGTGGGATCGCAATTGGTAACGTAATCAAAATCTCCTTCCCAGAAATATTCAATCACCTTGTCGATTAGTTCTGGGTCCGCCAAAGGACAGTCACCTGTGAGACGAACGATGGCTTCGGGCTCGTAAGACCTTGCGGCTTGAACGAATCGGTCCAGTACGTCATCTAGGCTACCTCTAAAACATTTTATTCCTCTGTTTTCGCACTCGCGCGCCAGTGTAACATCTGTACTATCGTCACTTGTGGCCACAATGAGTTCGTTGACGCTAATGCAACGATTTAGTCTCTCAAGTTGCCTAAATAACATTGGCTCGCCAAGTATCGGCAGAAGGACCTTACTTGGGAGGCGAGAAGACGAAACCCTTGCCTGAAGAACTCCTAGCGTTTTCATGGGAACTCAAGATAACCGCTATTGGCTTGTTTATACAAAACCCAAGACGCTACACGCTCATTGGGGTCGGGGTGAAAACCCTCTGACTCGTGACTGAAAGAGATCTTTTCCACAAGCACGTAGGCAGGGTTTGCAAGCCACAAATCAGCATACTGCATCTTGTAAGTCCATATCCCTTCATGGTGCTTGAACGCCCTCCGATGAGGTATTTCAGGATCAAAATCAGTAACCATTAACCATCCCCCCCCCCTCAACACTCGGTCCGCTTCAGCAACCACCCTCATTAGAAGGCCACGATCCACCAGATATAGACAAAAACCAAAAATGACTGCGTCGAAGTAATTATCATCATATTGGAGACTGTCTGCAGTTCCACGATTTAGCCGCAAATCTGGATATTTTGCCTTACCATCGTGTATTGCGACCGGCGAAGGATCGATACCGTATGCATCACAATTTGTGATTCTACGTATTTGTTCAAGAAAACGTCCGTTGGAACAGCCTATCTCAATTACTTTATGGTTTTTACGGATATGAGAGGCGAAAATTTTTGTGGAGTTTGACGAGCCCAAATCTGCATCCAGTGTCTTTTGATTACGTTTGAAGTAGTCATCTGCAGCGTCACCATTTTTCCATGCGGAATGTTGAATATCCATTTCCGTTTTCATATCTCCCACCTGGAAGGATCGACAACCTTTTCATCGTTGATTGCGTATGATTCGAGTTCTGGAAGGCTGCTAGGTGATTTTTCCGCAATTTTAAGAATTTGTGTGAGTTGCCCAAGAGTTTCACAACCAACGATGATCTTGTCGATATATGGTTGATTAAGACAATAGCTGAGGCAGCCATCCAGCGGGCTCAGTCCAGACTTACTAAGTTCATTATGCAATTTCGCCTGACGCATGCGGATAGAATCAAAATAGTCGGGCATATTCTCTGGGCTCATGAAAATCAGTCCTTGTAAGAATGCGCTGCGAGCATGGGTTTCGATGCCGGCCATTTGCAATTTTTCTAACAACCCTGTTTGTGCAAAGCGTTGATCGTATATGTTGTATGGAAATTGGACTATATCTATCTCGTAGCGACTCATAATGTCATCAAGTTGTTGCGGATGATATACGGAAACACCAATCTTTTCAACGCTCCCGCAGGCTTTGAATTCCTCAAGCACAGCCCACAAACGTTCGCCTCCGTCTGATAAAAGATTGTCAACATTATGTATTAACATTCCATAAACTCGGCCCGTTTGCATTCGTTTCAGTGACTCATCAAATGCGCTGGAAACTAATGCGACATCTTCTTTCGATATACTAGAACCGCGGATAGGAATTGTCTTGGTGACGACATTAAACCCTAGGCTAGATGCTCGTTCCTCTCCTAAAATCTCTTCGGCTTCACCATAAGAGCAGGCTGTATCAATGATTGAGATTCCTCTTTGATAAGCGCAGGATAACATTTCGGATATTTCCTCGCGATTTGGCTGCCCATTCCGATTGGCGATGCCGTAAAGCATTCCCCACTGCGCTGTACCAAGTCCTATCTTTTGACAAAGACTCATGAGACAACCCTTTTGATCGCCTTCACGACTTGATCTTGTTCCTTTTCGGTCAGGGATGGGTAGAGGGGTAATGTAATAGCTTCTTTTCCATGTATTTCCGCCGCCGGGAAATTGCCTGGCCCAAAACCCAAATTTCGATAATAAGGCTGCAGATGTACGGGCATGTAGTGCAGGTTGACTCCTATACCCTGGTCACGTAATTCTTCAAAAACTTCTCGGTGGGTTTTGCGAATCTTATCCTTTTGCAATCGTACTACATATAAATGAAAGGCAGACCGATTTTCTGGTCGAACAAATGGCAATTGTAAGGGGAAATCGACCAACAATTCACTATATCGCCTTGCTAATTGATTACGTTTCTCCACAAATTCATCAAGACGAGCTAACTGACTTAGCCCCAAGGCTGCTTGGATATCTGTCATCCTGTAATTGTAGCCAAGTTCCAGTTGTTCGTAATACCAAGGACCGTCAGGGTCTTTCAACGTATGAGCGGGATCGCGGGTAATACCATGAGTTCGGAGCGTTTCCATACGCCATGCGAGTTGTTCATCATTAGTCAGAACCATGCCACCTTCACCAGTGGTTATAATCTTGACTGGGTGAAAGCTGAATACTGTTATGTCCGACCACTTACAATTTCCCACTGGCTCACTGTTTCTCGATGCGCCGAGAGAATGACAAGCATCTTCAAATATTTTGAAGCCATACTCTTGAGATAGGTCCCATATATCTTCCTGGTCTGTGGGTTGACCAGCGAAATGGACTGGCACAACCACCTTTGGCAACTTGCCTGCTGTTTGGGCTTCATCAAGCTTTTCTTTCAGTCTTGGTACGCTTATATTCCAGGTGTCCGAATCTATGTCAACGAAGTCTACGTCTGCCCCGCAGTAACGGGCACAGTTTGCTGATGCCACGAAAGTATTCGGTACAGTCCACAACAAATCACCGGGTTCCAAATCCAACGCCATACAGGCGAGGTGTAAAGCTGAAGTGCCACTATTTACCGCCACGGCGAACCTTGCCCCACACCTAGCTGCAACCGCCTCTTCAAAACGTGGAACCACAGGACCTTGGGTTAGGAAATCAGAACGCAACACTGCCACGACAGCGTCTATGTCTGGCTGGCTGATTTCTTGGCGACCGTAAGGTATCACTCTAGCCCCGCCATTTGATTGAAAGTTCTTATCTCTTTTACAGTCAGGAAATATTGGTTAGTGCCCGAGTTATATTCAAAGCCCTGTTCCACTGGTTGGCCCATTACTCCTAACTCATTGATCGCATAATCAGGCGTATTCCCGCTCCAGAACTTAATCGAAGGCTGTATGACGTAATGGTCATTGAACTCCAATGTTAAGTGAGAATCGTCAAGTGGACACATAACTTCATGCAATTTCTCACCGGGACGTATTCCGATGGCCCGAATTGGAATTTGTGGAGCCATCGCTCTTGCCAAATCAACTATCTTTATGGAAGGGATCTTTGGAACAAAAATTTCCCCGCCTTTCATTCGTTCAAAGTTTTTTAATACAAAGTCGACCCCCTGTTGAAGGGTTATCCAAAAACGGGTCATTCGTTCATCTGTAATCGGCAAATGGTCAGAGCCATTATCTATTAACTTTTTGAAGAAAGGAACAACTGAGCCCCGTGAACCTGCAACATTTCCGTATCGCACGACACTGAATCTTGTTGGTCTGTCCGCTCCTACCAAATTGTTCGATGACACGAAGAGCTTATCAGAGCATAGTTTAGTGGCGCCGTACAGATTTATTGGATTAGCGGCCTTGTCGGTAGATAGGGCTATGACTTTCTTAACATTAGACTCGAGAGCGGCTTTGATGACGTTTTGCGCTCCCATGATATTCGTCTTAATGCACTCCATGGGATTGTATTCCGCCGCAGGCACCTGTTTTAAGGCCGCAGCATGAATCACATAGTCAACTCCGCGCATTGCGAGTACCAAACGATTCCGATCACGTACATCACCTATGAAGAACCGCATACAATCCTGCGGAAAGTCCTGCTGCATCTCGAACTGCTTAAGTTCATCACGCGAAAAGATGATTATTTTATTGGGAGTGTAACGTTCCAGCAAGGTCCTGGCATATTGTTTGCCAAAAGATCCCGTTCCGCCTGTGATTAGGATGTTTGAGTTATTGAACATTTTTTACATAAGCCTATAAACAAAGATATCGATATTCGAAAAATCCTGAAGTTAGAAACGTAACCACTCTATGCTACCGCCAGCGCCATATTCCTGAATGTTGGACTCCTCTCCAGGAGTTGATCATAAGAACCTTGCGCCACGATTTTCCCATTGGCCATTTCAAAAATTATATCACAACTTTGCACCGTGGTGAGTCGATGAGCAATAATCACAATGGTGAGATCCTGCCCTAAACCTCTGACGGATTCCATGACAGCCTGTTCCGTTGTATTGTCAAGAGAGCTAGTCGCTTCGTCAAAAACCAAAACTGAAGCTTGTTTATATAGGGCCCGGGCTATACCAATTCGTTGACGTTGGCCACCAGATAATCGAATGCCGCGTTCACCAACCACTTCATTGTAACCATTATGCCGGCTTTCAATAAATTCAGCTAGTTGAGCTTTCTTGGCTGCTTCGTGAATCCGGTTCATGTTGATTTCACCCTTGGGAATCCCGAAAGCGATGTTTTCAGCTATGGTCATGTCAGCTATGAATATACTTTGTGGCACGTAAGCAACTGATTTTTGCCAGGCTCTAATTCGCCCGTTCTTAATAGGCTCGCCATCAACCGATATTTCTCCCTCTACTGGTTCGAGAAGCCCCATAATTAAGTCGGCCGTAGTCGTTTTCCCGCTTCCGGTGATGCCCACAAATCCTACTCTAGATCCTTTTGGAATCTTAAAGCTAACTCCATTGAGTACCCATGGGCCATCATTTGTGTAACGAAATCGTAGTGCTTCAAAGTGAATCGAATCTTTGAATTCAAGTGGCGCAGACTCGAGATCAATGTTGTCCTTGGGCATGGGCTGCTCTAGTAACAAAATAGCGTCTACGACCGACGCCTGGTTGCCAGCAATGGTTGCCCAATTAAAATAAATTTGCTGGAGGGCGGGAATTATACGTTGCGCCCCTAAGGCCAAAGCGCCCAAGACTGGTAAAGCTTCTCCTATCCCTCCATCCCTCTTGCTCAGAGCAAAAGCTAATCCGGAGATTAGCAAAATTCCGACGACTTCCATTAGAAAACGGGGACTCACTGCTATGACAACGTTGCCAGCTTTTGCGATACGTTCGGAAGCATCCGCCCGACGGTAAATGTCACAATATACTTTTTGGCTCCCTGCCAGTAACACGTCCTTTATTCCGCCCAAACCCTCTTGCAAGGCTTTCACAACCTGAACACTTTCGCTGGCGATCCGAGAACTGTTGATATTTAGCTTTCTACGCGTGACTAACGCTATCATTCCATAACTTAGACCAAAAACGACACTTGACACCAAGACTATCAGGGGATCTACCACTAGAAGCCCCGCCATTAGAATAATTAACACTAATGAGGAATTTATTAACAATAATAAACTTTGAAGAACCTGCATAGCGCTCCAAATTTTGCCAGTGATTCCAGTTATAATGTCACTGCTATTGCGGGCCACGTGGATTCTGTAAGGCTGATAAAGAGTCCTTTCATATGCCTCCACGCTGAGGTCGGATCCAATCGCATAAGCAAGACGTGTACTGACCCATAACAATAAGAATCTCAGAATTCCGGCGATGAAAGCTGCAATGACGAAAATCAAGACCATGGGTACTACTAATTGATCGGAAGAATTGATCCCCATAAACGGTACTAAATGTCTAGTGGCCAAATAAGCAAATACCCGATCAGGTCTGACCAAAACCCCTATGAATGGGACTATTGCCCCGAGGCTAACGAGTTCTGAGAATGCGCTAATTAACATCAGGATTAGCGTTAGCCCCATTTGGCGTTTACGCTTTTTTGTTAAATGAAACCAAAGTCTAATCATGAGACTGGTAAGACTGGGTTGCGTGGCTGGTGGTATTGTTTTGGGATTGTCAGACATATAATTAGAAGTTTATCAGTCTCTTGCAAATCAAGGATTTATACAGCTTCGCCCCATAGTTAACACAATAACTAGCTAATATTATTAAAGTACCATGACTAAATGCCTTTTAGGCATCTAAAATAGAGTCAAAACCCTAAGACACATTCCGTTTCGAAACATGTAGCAAATCCAAAACTAAAAGCCTGCTGGTATCAACCCTAGGGCTGAGGTAATCGTAAACAGCCTGAGAAGCCTCCATGTCAGTAATTAAAATAGCGTCATAAATGCTCAAGTCATTTTCTGTTGTACTATTTTCAATAATCAGGCCTTCAGCCTTTCCAACCAGAAGCGCTATATCTGTCAAATCTCCTTCACCAACGACAGCTACTCTTATCCACCCCATTTCCTTACACACTGAAAAAAAAGACTCGCATTGTTTTTTGGCGTCCCTGAACAGGGTGAAAGACTTTGAAAGATAGCCCCCCACAATTCTGCTCTTTTCAACGAATCCTTCTGGAGTGAGCATATAGGCAAGGCTTTTTCCAGAGACACGACTGGTTTTGATCCATCCCTTTTTGACGCAGCGCTTCAGGTAAGTGTTCATGAGCCCTAAAGCAACACCGAGTTCTGAAGCCAAAGCTCTCTGGGAAATGGCCGGCTCGCTTTCTATCCGGTTCATAAGGACTAGGAGCTTTTCTTGTTCCGCATGCTCTCTTGTTTTCTGAAACGTCTGCATAACTTAATAAATTGAACCCTAATCGAAATTAAATCCAAGTGTTCATAGCATGAACATACTCTGTTGCGGAATGGCAAGTCAAGAATTACGTTCAGGTACACGCGCCCAACGTTAGGTAGCCACTTGTCACAGATCAACACCTTCCTTGAGTATTACACGCCTCAATGACTCAGGGGCATCTTCAAACATTACCAGGTCAATTGGTATTCCTGGATCAAGCCCCTGCAATTGACCAACGGCGCGGAAATATAAACCAGGATGCAGTTCCCATACTACCAAATCAACATCGGAGCCGGGATGAAAAAGTTTAGTTTGCGCTACTGATCCAAACACCGCGACTCTCTTTGCCCCGTAGGCGTTTCGTAGAAACTCGGCCGCTGTCCTTGCAAGCTCCCACGCTTTGTCATGGCGACGCTTCAGACTCGATTTACGAGAGGCTTGTCTTTGCTTAAAATGCAAAATGTAAGAGGATACGTCCATTTGCATAATGCCACATTTTAACGCAACGAATTGTTAGCTGCTACCATTGTTTTCCCCTGGGAAGAAAGATCTCGTCGCAAAGCTCTGTCGAAATGACAATCAGTCAGACTCATTATTGCTGACCGGTTTATGTTTTAACCGAATTTGTTTTGTCGATGGCGGAAGAAAGTTTTCAGATGTTATAATACTTTTTCCTGTTTCTTCCTCCAGCTCCAAACGCTCCTTTTTAATTCGCAACAGTGTTGCCGGATCAGCAACATCGGTCAGGTATTTCTTTCCGTCTGCGGCTTCTAGTTTCAGTCGGTTACATTTTGTAACCGACTCGCTGCCTTCCTTTCTTAAACGGTTTTTCAAAACTTTCCAGTAGTTTCGAGCCGCCTGATAATCTGATTGCTGTATCAGAACCTGTAAAATATCAACCACAGAGAAATACCAGACTTCTGTATGTTCATCGTAATGACGACGGATTTTATGGTTTTCAAAAACGGCCAGTTTATCATTGGTCATTGATTTGCAACCGTGCTGACCAGTCTTCAAATAAATTCCAGCAAGCCGTTGGGTGTGCAAGACATGACCCAAAAACGGGAGAAATGGTCACAGGTCAACACCTTCCTTGGTTTGCGCTACTGATCCAAAGACCGCGACTCTCTTCGCCCCATAGGCGTTTCTTAGAAGCTCAGCCGCTGTCCTTGCAAGCTCCCATGCTTTGTCATGGCGTCGCTTTAGACTCGATTTCCGTGAGACTTCTCTCTGTTTCGAGCGCACAATGTAAGGTGATACGTCCATTTGCATGGTTTACCATATTTTTCCGGATTTATGACTCCTCGGTATCAGTCAATCTTCTACTGCGAGACGCGACAATCCCCGTTGCGGCCAACCCCAGCAAGATATGGAAAAACCAGCTTATCTGGGGTTCAAACAAGTCGTCCACAATAATAAACCGCAGACATTCAGCTACCAACGGCAAGAAAATCGCAGCTGGATGAAACGCAAAATTTGTTGCGGGACTTTGACTCAACCGAAGCAATTTTAATAACAAATACAGAATACTGCCGAAGTACAGAATAAAAAAAGGAATACCCAGATCAGCAAGGAACGTTAAATATAGATCTTCCGAAGTCCTTTGATCCTTTACCCATTGTGCGCATTGCTCCTTGGACACAAACGGATAGTGAAGCGAATAGGCTTCGAACAGAGAATCCCTGGGCGCCCACAGTCCATTACCCAACCACGGATGTTTGGTGGCTATGTCAACTGAAAAGAACAGGCTTTCTATTCGATAAGCCACGGAAATGTGGTCCCGATCGAGATTTTTTGGATTTACATAAGCGAAGAAAACACCGGCGGCAATTGTTAAAGCCAATGTCGCCGCCATGATTTGACGACTGACTCCCGACCACTTGAAAACAAAAAACGCTATGACAGCAACAATGGCCGGTATGATCATAATTGACTGGATGAATGCGTACCTGCCAACTATGAAAATGGTAACCAGATCCAGGAGAAGTATTGTCACTCCGGCAATACGGTCTATCTTATTCCGTCCAAGCGCCAGGGACAACGGCGCAAAGGACATTATCAAGAACCTTGACCCAACAGGGTGCCAGTGAGAATCGAGAAACTCATGAGGTTTCCCTGTCAAATAAAGCCCGAGCAAGGCCAGAAAAATGACACATAGTAGTAGCCCATTCACCAGCCACTGAAATATTCTCTGAAATTCCCGCTGAGTAAGAAGAAATTTTGAGCACCAGTATCCTGCCAATCCCGCTGATATTATCACGTAAACTCGTTCCAGGGATTGTCTCGGGACAAGGCTAAAAATGCCGCTGAGTATTGCGAGCCCAGTAAGAACCAATGATATCCAGAAATCGACTCCGAATTTGAAACGCTCTTTGCCCCGCCCGAACAGAATTGTAACCACCAGCGTCAGCAAACACAGCGTTGCGCTGAAAACTTTGGCTCTCTCATCAGGTAAAATAACTATATATGGCTGCTGAAAGACAAGCTGGACAGTCGTCATACAAAAGAGCGCAAACGCGACTAGTTTTCCCCTGTCCATAAAAATTGAAAGATGTTTTGACATATATACTGCGAGGCCCCCAGGATGGATCCTAAAGATTCTCAGTCATACTAATAGTTGTCGATATTGTGTAACACAAAAGTCCTAATATATCAATGTGTTTTAACTGCTAGGCCTAATCGGCGGAGTTTTCAACTGCATGAGAAGTTTGAGCGGTGCTCTTCAAGACACTGGCAGATAAATTTTTCGAACCTGGTGAGAAAATTTTGTTTTGAGAAGCGATTAGCATTTTTCATGATTTTATTGGGGTCAAATTGGTCTCCCAGTTTTTCAAATTCTGCTATGGCTCGAGCTAAAGATTCTACCGACTTTTCATGGAAGAAGACTCCCGTTTCATTAGGGATGACCGTTTCCAGCGCTCCACCTTTCCCATAAGCGATCACTGGCCGTCCAGCGGCTTGAGCTTCTACCGGCACTATCCCAAAATCTTCTTCCCCCGGAAATATGAGCGCCTTGCATCTTGAATAAATGCCGGATAGCTCGGAGTCATCGACCCACCCAAGGAATTCTACATTACGGGAGGACATAGACTTAAGAGCATTGAGTTCGGGTCCTGTTCCCACGACCAGTAAACGCTTGCCGCTCTGCGAAAACGCCTTCACTGCAAGATCAGCACGTTTGTAATCAACAAGGCGACCAACAAACAGGTAGTAATTGTCCAATTGACTTGACGCACGGAATCGCTCCACATCACATGGGGGATGAATTACGGCCGCGTCCCGACGATAGTATTTCTTGATGCGTTTTCTGGATGTTTCCGATGGAGCGGCGAAGAAATCGACACGCGCTGACGCGACGTAATCATACGCCGCCAGATAACTCATGACGACTGAGGTCAGGCTTTTTTTGATCGTCCCAAAATTGCGGGTGTAGTCGTGGAAAGCGTTCCAGGCGTATCTCATAGGGGAATGACAGAAACAGATGTGGCAAGTTTCAGGTTGGGTTTTTATGCCCTTTACCACACTTGAGTCGCTGCTGATCGCCAGTTCGTATGAAGACAGGTCGAAAGACTCCACCGCCAGAGGAAAAAACGCAGCGTAGTACCTGTAATATTTTTTGGAGCCCGGTAGATTCTGAATAAAACTGGTGTTAAGGACTGACTTTTTTAACACTGGGCTAAGAGAATTTGGATCACCGACAATTGAATAAAGATCGGGGCTATCCAGGATTTCGCAAATAGCCTCGCATACCTTTTCCCCCCCGGACATAGTCAAAAACCAGTGATGCGCAAGCGCTACCCGAATATTCTTCAGAGAAGACATTTTGGTCACACCAATAGATTGAACGAGAAGGATTTACAGATGAGTCCCATATCATGGGGCATGAAAATGGTTATCGGGTTAGGACTCTCTCATTCCATTCCGTCACCGCGAGCCACCACGATTGTTGTTTTCAACAGTATATTGAGGTCTAACCATGGACTTTGGTTCTTTAGGTAAAAAAGATCATATTCTATTCTCTTGGCCAGCGATGGGTCCCCACGGCTCATGACCTGCTGATAACCAGTAATTCCCGGCTTTGCCTTGAGTCTTCGCCACTGGTAAGCATTGTATAATTGAACCAACTCAGTGCGCTCAGGTCTGGGTCCGACTACACTCATTTCTCCTTTAAGAACATTAATAAATTGGGGTATTTCATCCAAACTTGTCCTTCGAAGAATAGCGCCTATTTGTGTAACTCTTGGATCTTTCCTTATGTTGAAAACCGGTTCTTCCATTGAAGAAAAATCGATTAAATCCTCAAGTTGCTCGTCAGCCCCATCAATCATGGATCTGAACTTTAACATCCTGAATGGTTTGCCATTCATGCCGATTCGTTCCTGAACGTACAAAACGTGTCCTTTGCTGTTCAGTTTTATTGCAATTGCAATACCTATCCACAAAGGCGCTCCGAGCGTCAGGACCATCAATGATAATATTATATCCAAGACTCTTTTCACTGCGGTATATGTTGGATGTTGGGTAGAATCCCGCAGCAAAAGAAGCGGCACACCTTGGTAGCTCCCCATTTCGGACTTTAAAATCATGATGTCTGAAGAAAAGGATATCAAATAGAGGGGGATGTCATAAGCTTCACAGTAATTCAGTATTCGCATCAGCAAAGGCGTACGCTGCTTTTCTTTAGCGCCTAGAAAATCTTCAGCGGATAATACGACCCGATCGAATTCTATTTTGTTTCGTAATAAATCTATCTCATCCGCTCCACCTAGAATCTTACATCCCGGCATGTCTTTGGGGTCCAAACACCTCTCGTCAGGAAACTCTAGAAAACCAACTACTTCCTGAGAGCCATTCGAATGTTTTTCCAGTGTTGAGGCGAATTCAATCGACGGGAGGTTTGTCCCTATCAGGATCGTCCTTCTGCGCGGCGCCCCAAAATCAACCATTCTTGGTGTGATCCACCTGCCTAAAGACCTTAATCCAACCAGGCCCACCAAACTCATTGCGAATGCCATTCCATAAACGAACCTTGATAAAAGAAAACCTCTGAACAGAAATGAAATTGCCATCAATATCGCAAGAGATTTTATTCCTGACCATAGAAGGAGTCTGTTTTCAGTCTTGGGAGAATTTGCCGCAATCAACCTGTGGCTATACATGCCATCCCTTGTCATTAACGCAAGCCAAAATCCTGCGAATATGATTGCAGCCCTGACATAGGCGGACATGAAATACGCTTCAAAATCAAGTTGTTCGTTAACCGAGAAATAATTCTGGAGATTGGTCTGGAATCTGATCAGGTATGCGACAAGAAAAACTCCAAAAATGATTGTAGCGTCAGCTAATAAAAGCATCCATCGGCGTCGTTTCCATACTTCGAGCAAAAAACGCTTTGATCTGGAATTAGCGCTCGCTGCTTCATTTCTTATCGAAAAGAAATCTTCGCAACTGGCTCCGTTTGTATTAGGAGATTTTATCACTGTTATAAATCCCACCACTTACCCATCTCACTCTGATAGCAATTCTATGATTTTTGAGATGGATTGTATTTGGTCTCGACAAAAATTGTTTATATAAACAGATTGTTAGCAGATCAGGCCATTGAAATCAAGTGAATTAAGGCTTATCCCGTAATCCGTTGTAAACGCATTAGATTCTTGGGCGTGTCAAATCGTTTGTCTTCAATTCATTTACAAAATTGTGCCATTAATGCTAGTTTAAAGGCCAAATTAAACACATTCAGTCTAACTCTAATTTTCGTTGAAGGAGGACTTGAGATGGCCTTTTCGTTCCGTGGACGTACGATAAGCAAGGTTGCTGTTATAGGATCCGGTCAAATCGGCCCTGATATCGCTTTGCATTTTGTAAAAGTCTTGCATGGTTTTGATGTGTATGTGACGGTCGTTGACATAGCCACTGACGCGCTTGAAAAAGGTAAAGCCAAGTTATTTAAGAAGGTTGACAAAGGTGGGCAAACCGGCGCTTTCAAACCTAATGATGTCGAGGGAATGAAGAGCCATGTCATATTCACATCCGATTACAATGAACTGAAGGGCGCTGATCTTGTGGTTGAGGCGGCCACGGAGGACTTGCCCCTGAAAAAACGGATCTTCAGGCAAATTGAGGAACTGGTATCCCCGGAAGCCATCCTAACCAGTAATTCATCACATCTGGAGCCGGAGCGCATTTTTGATGAACTCAAGATAAAAGGCCGATCGCTTTGCACTCATTACTTTTTCCCGGCGGAAAGAAACCCTGCGATAGAAATCATCCCGGGAAAGGATACTGATTCCAAGACCACTGATTTCATGATGAGATTTTATGAAGCGATCGGGAAAATACCCATCAAAGTTGGTTCACGCTATGGATATGCCGTTGATCCAGTCTTCGAGGGATTGTTGCTGGCCTGTGTTCAGTGTGTTGACGCTGGGCTGGGGGACACCAAGCAGGTTGATTATGTTGCCTCAAAAGCGTTGGGGCTTAATGTAGGGCCGTTCACAGCGCATAATCTGACAGGAGGAAACCCCATCACGGCGCATGGTCTTTCAGAAATGCACGACAGCCTGAATGGCTGGTTTAGAGTTCCGGAGCGTTTGAAAAAACTGCTGGAGTCAAAATCCGATTGGGAAGTTCCTGGTCGCGGTGAAAAGATAGAAGTTTCCCCCGAAAAAGAGAAAGCGATTTCAGAAGAACTCATGGGGGCTTATTTCGCTATCGTTTGCGATATGCTGGATGCGGAAATCATAACCACAAGCGACTTTGACCTGCTTATAAGCGTGGCGCTTGATATGAAGCCTCCATTCAGTTTCATGAATTCCGTCGGTGTCAAAAAAGCTTTTGAGCTGGTAGAGACTTTTGCGAAAAAGTATCCGCCAATGCCTGTATCAAAAAAGTTGAAGGAGCAGGCTGATTCCGGAAAGCCATGGGAAATCCTCGATGTCCTGTTTGAAAAGAAAGATGACATTGGAGTTATTACCATAAGAAGACCTAAGGCCCTCAATGCAGTCAACAGCAAAGTCTTTAGCGAACTCAATGGTTACTGTGACATAATTAAGAATGATCCGACAATAAAAGCCGCTGTTATTACCGGCTTCGGCAACAAGGCGTTTGTGGCCGGAGCGGACATAAAGGAAATGGCCGGTTTGAAAGAACCGGCGCAGGGTGAGCATTTCGCTCGTCTTGGACAGATTGCGTCAGCCGAACTTGAAAAGCTTGGTAAACCGATTGTCGCGGCGCTCAATGGTTTCGCTCTTGGTGGCGGATGCGAACTTGCCATGTGCTGCACAGCAAGAGTCGCCCCCAAGGGCTTGAAATTCTTTGCCGGTCAGCCGGAAGTCAACCTTGGCCTCATCCCGGGAATGGGAGGAACACAGAGACTTCCCAGGCTTGTTGGATTTGAACGGGCCGCTGAAATGATAAGGACCGCAAGGCCTATTTCCAGCGCTCAAGCTCTGGAATATGGACTGATCAACGAAGAAGTCGGAGGGGATGTGCTCGAGAGGGCTATTGTCCTGGCCAGGGACATTGCGGCCGGAAAGGTCAAACCGAAACTTATAGAAATGGGCCCGCTGCCAAATGTTCCAGACAAGCTGCCGGATGTAGATCTGGGGCACTTGTCAAAGGCCATTGACGCACTTGCCGTCCAGGCAATTCTGGAAGGCGGTAAAATGACACTGGACGATGGGTTGAAAAACGAAGCTCATATATTCGGACAATGCTGGACTAAAGAGGATAACAGAATTGGTCTGAAGAATTTTGTTGAAAAGGGCGCTAAATCCAAAGCTGAATTTGTTCACCGTTAACAGCGGATGGAAGTATAGCTCATCCAAAAAAAGCCCTCGAGGTTCTTTATCAAAGATCATCGAGGGCTTTCACGCCTTAACTCATTGCGATCATTGATAGACGATTTTCACAGATCAACCCTATGGTCAATTCATCCCGCAAAGTCGATTGTGTTGGTAAGGTTCGCCAAACACTGATTCTTCATAAGATGATTCAAAACGGAGATAGGTTGGTCCTTGCCGTTTCCGGAGGGCCCGACTCTGTCGCTATGACCCACGTGATGGCTCGGCTCAGAGAAGAGTTTTCGTGCTCGCTTGTAATTGCAAGCCTGGATCATTCCATAAGAAAAGAATCGTCAAGAGATTTTGATTTTGTGAGAGCGCTTGCTGAAGAATTGGGGATTGAGTTTCACGGCAAAAAGATTGATGTTCCTCAACTGGCGAGCCAGAACAAAATCAGTATTGAACAGGCTGGCAGAATAGCTCGGTACAGATTTTTCGAAGAGATCAGGATTGATACCGGATCCAATAAAGTCGCTACAGCTCACAACTCGGATGATGTAATAGAAACTTTTCTGCTCAGAATTCTGCAAGGATCATCACTCACTGGTCTATCATCAATTCCACTCATACGCGGGAACATAATTCGGCCACTGCTCAAGCTGAATAGATCTGAAATAATGGACTTCCTCGCTTCGCAAAACATACCCTATATGCTGGACAGGACCAATCTCTCACTGGAAACTGAACGAAATTACATCAGAAATCGTGTTATTCCGACATTGTCTGAAAGATTTCCGAATTTCCGGGAACCTACCTTACGCACCATAGACCTTATTCAGGAAGACGAAAAATATTTGAACACTGTTGTGCGCCAGGTTTATTCAAAAGTGGTTTCCGAATATGAGGACCAAATCGAAATAGACGTCAGGGAAATAAATTCATTTCCGCAGGCAATCTCTTCCCGGATAGTAAGATCCATTCTTTTTGCTCTCTCCCCACCGGATTCAAGATGGAGCGGTTTACATGTCAAGTCCATTGTCAGGCATTTGAAACGGGGCAAGTCCTCCACCGTACTGAAGTTGCCCAATGGCTTGTATTTCGTCAAAGATTACGAAAAAGCTACAATTTCGAAGTTTCACGACGAGTCAGAAACAGAGTATAGTTTAATTGTGAATGAACCATGCCAAATAGAAGTTCCTGAAGCAGGCATGAGTATAAGTTTTTCGGTGCTAATCAACACGCCTGTTCAGGGTAATATGATGTATGATTCTCAAAGAGAGTATTTCGATTTGGACTCGCTAGAATTCCCGTTTCTCGTTCGCCCTTTCCAGCCTGGAGATAGAATGATTCCATGGGGCAGGACAAGACCTGTGAAGATTAATAAGCTGTTTATAGATTCAAAAACTCCGAGAACGATTCGTTCAAGGCTGCCACTGGTGATAAAGGATGGTGAGGTAATCTGGGTTCCGGGGTTAAGGCGATGCAATTCCCACGCAGTTGGACTGCAGACGAGGAACATTCTTGAGATCGCTGTCATTCACAACAAGCGATTTTGATAATTCAGGACAGACAATGTCTGAAAATGTCTTTTCAGTAAAACTGATGATTTGAGGTTTTTCGTTGAGATACAGTAGCTACTTGTTTATGTCGCGCCAATTTTTTTTACCTGTATTGATATTATCCATACTGCTTGGATTTATGGTGGGATTGTGCCGGGGAGAGTCCGATTCAAGCGACTTGAAGGACAATCATAGAGTTCATGAAACGTTTGAGGCGGGATACGATACAAAATTTCTGGGTGATTTTTTTCAGGCGCTTAAACTTGTTGAGCAGCATTTTGTCGAGAAAGTGGATGAATCCACTTTGCTGAATAATGCCATACGAAAACTGGTTTTCATTACTCCTCCATATTGTCAGGACAATCTGGCGTCTATGCGGGACTGCCCATACAATCCTTATCGCTGTTTTTCAGATTCCATCATGATCATATCAATGAGGTGTGGTTACGATCCGGAAAAACTTTCATTCAAAGCATTGGATCTGTTACTGAAGGACCTTGATCCTTACTCATCTTCCCTCGATTCCGCAATGACAAATGAACTCAAGATTGCGGCATTGGGTAGATTTGCCGGAGTGGGAATGGCTGTCGGTTTCCGGGACGATGATTATGTTGTTATATCGCCGTTCGAAGGTTCACCCGCATATAAAGCCGGAATCAGGGCTGGCGACAAACTGCTTGAGATAGACGGCGTTCCGCTCCATGGACTAACTTTGATGGAGGCCCTGAAAATGGTACGCGGCCGCAATGGTTCAGAGGTGAGATTCAAGATTCAGGATCCACAGACTGGCGACATACATGACGTCAAACTTAGAAGAACTATGATCAAGGCTAGTTCCGTCAGAACACAACTTTTAGGAAACGATATTGGATATCTTAGGATATCTAATTTTCAGAAAGACACGAGAGAAGAAGTCCTGAAATCTGTAAACAAAATGAAGTCAGTAACTCATGGTAAAATGAGAGGATTGATTCTGGATTTGAGAGACAATCCCGGCGGTCTTTTTTCAGAAGCTATTAGGGTTTCGGATCTTTTCTTGACGGCTGGAGTAATTACTTCCCTTAGAAGCAGGGGGGCAACGATAAAAAGGGACTTTTCGGCTAGCGGCGATGGTCCTTTTGATTCCCTACCCGTTATTGTAATTATAAATTCAGGAAGCGCCAGCGCATCTGAAATCCTCGCAGGAGCCCTACAAAACAGGAAAAATTCATTGATCATAGGTTCTAGAAGTTTTGGTAAAGCAAGTGTTCAGGATGTATTTCCGATCAGGGCCGATTTAGCCCTTCGTCTTACAACCGCTCATTATTATACCGCTAACGGCAATGATATAGAAGGTACAGGAATTCGGCCGGACATTACAGTTAGCCGGGAATATAGAAGAACCAGAAAACGAGGATCGAGTCTTGACACCGATCAAATTCTGGACGATCCGGAAGTCAAAATGGCTTACGAGTATTTAATTTCAAACAAATCCGGCGATTTTTCCAATAACTTCGAAAACTTGTTCTGAACAACAATCGTCGTTCTTGCAGGTTATAGATATTAAGTATCATTATATCAACATGATAAAGTTACTATTTGTTGAGTTTTATATTAGTTGACAATTTCACTTCGATATTATGAAGTAATTGCCATTATATTAATATTATTCTTGATTTTATTGTCAGATTTGTGTATGGTTTTTTTGCCTTTTACTGAAAAGGCTGTTTAATTCAAATTTAATGCTATTCTGATTTAGGAGGTTAAACGAGCATGAGCTTGCCGGCAGGCCACGCCAGAAGGCTGTTTCTCGGATTCACTTGCTCGATTATGTTCTTGGTGGTTTTGGCCCTCCTGATTGCTTACAACACGGAGGCCGAATCTTCCAGCTTCATCAAATCTTCTATAGAAGATTATCCTTTCACTATCAACATTCCTACGACACAGCCTGAACGTACAATTGAATTTTATAAGCGACTCGGTTTCAAACCCGCTGATGGATTATCTTCGAGTCTGGACGTCTATTCTATGGAAAAAGAAGGCTCTCCCTACAAACTTGAAATACTTTATGCCGGTTTTAACAAGGCAAGTGGCGTTGGCAAAAGTGTTCCGGGGATGAGTTTCAAGGTCTCGGACCTGGAATCTTCGGTCAGGAGCCTTGAATCAAAAGGTCTTCGCTTCATAGAAAGAAGTGGAAAGAGAGACGGCATAAATTGCGCTTCTCTTCTTGATCCAAATGGAATCAATGTCAAGCTGTTTGAACCCTGAAAAGAAATTTATCCCATATTGAGCCTCAATTAGCTCAATATGGAATCCCTTCCAAAAAATTATTCATAACTCAGAATTTCTGCTTTTATTTGGTATACATCTTCAGGTTGAGGAGTAAACGGGAAATTTCGTATATTTGGCCCAGGCTTTTCGTTACCATATGGCCGATTACAGGCTACTTTACCATCAGGCCCTGGGCAGCCTGAAGTTTGAAATGGAGAACCTGAGTTTATAATTTCCTCTATCAGGTTTTTCCCAAGTCCAAAACTTGTTATTCGACCTTTCGTATCGTAATCAATTGAATCTCCTTCGACTATATCATTATCGATAAGCCATCTGGCAAGTTGTATACGTCTGTATTGACCCACTGGAGGCGAAGGAACGGATTCCATCGCTGACCCCTGTTCAGGATAAAATGAGAACAAATGTGTCGAACCACCCATTTTTCTTGACCTCCAAATAGCGGTAACCATTTGCTGCTCCGTTTCACCCAATCCACAGATTAGGTGCACACCCGCCATTCCCTGGCCGAAAACATCCAGACTCTCCTCATAAATTTTCCAGTACTTGTTCCAGTCGTGAGGTCCTTTCACCGGTTTACCTCTTAAACTAACAAAAATGTCTTCAGTCGCGGCGTCAACAGCTACTCCTATTCGCTCGGCTCCAGCCATTTTCATCGCAACCAGGTCTTCACGATTTAACAGCGTGGGCGTAATCAGTAATGAAACAGCTAGGCCGGTTTTATCAACAAGTTCTCTACAAATTTCAATCGTATCTCTCTTACTTTTAGGGTGGGTAACCATGGATATGCAAATCCTGGTTACATGTTTGGGGGCTGTTTTGATTGCCTTTATGATATCATCCTTGGAATAAATCGGCCATGGAACCCTGATAAAACTCTTGACCGGTCCCTCTGATTTTCTCTGGGAAGCCAAGCCACAAAACGAACAGTTGGCTTTACATCCGTCGGAATAGTGCAATAGCAGATTGACGCAACCAAGCCGAGCGCCGCGATAGAACAACCCGGGTAAGAATTTTAGTGTCATGGCCGCAGCCAAAGACATTTTTAGATATTCGGGACTTTCCTGATTCAAAGAGTCGTTGAAGGTCATTTTCTCACTCGTTTGTTTTGTCCGGTTATCTGAAAAGCTCTATTTAGGGGGCAGTGGATTATTGCCGTCAGTCCAGGGAACAGCATGTAAACTTGCGAACTACATTTAAACCAAGTCTTTTTGCTTCAAGAATGGCTTCGTCCGATCCAACCGCCAGCGAATTTATACCCGCCTTTATGGCCAATTTGTCCAGTTCTTTACGATAATTGCCTCCTGGCCTTGCGCAGCCCAACGAGCATTTCATGTAAGGAAGCATTATTCTAGCTCTAGCTATGAAGTTAGCTACATCTGACGGACTAGGCGCCTTTGTCAAGAACATTCTAGTCCCTTTCAAAGGGGTAAACACCACGATTACATATTTTTTTATCGGATAGTTACTGATTATTTCGAGCGCTTTTGTTTCGCCCTTTTCCCTTCCATAATGGATTCCATAAACTATATGGGGAACGACCTCAAGCCCTGCCGAGTATAAAGCGTCAAGAGATCTAAGAATAGGAGCTATTCCTTCAGCAAGGTGAAAAACTTCGCTGGCGGTGCTGTCGGAGCCCAATACATCTATAAGAGCCTGTTTCACTCCAGCGTCTTTAAGTTCTTGGGCTTGGTTTGAATCAATCTGACCAGTATGGACTGTGACTACCAGGTTTGTTTCGTTCTTGATTTGACGAATGGCTTCCGTAAATTTCGGCCATGGCAGGAAGCCCTGTTGGTCGCATCCCCCAGAGACAAGTATGCCTTTGTCACCCCTTGCTTCCGCTCTCTTGGCGAAACTTACCAGGTCGTCCCCGTCCGTGCAGGGGAACATATTCTCCAGCAATTTTCCACTGCAGTGATCACAATTTAATTCACAGTCAACGCCTGTAATTGACGCCGCGGGGTACGCTCCTCTAATTCCATCGACAACAAACATTCCTGGTTGATAGAATGTTATGTCTGATCCATGAAAAGATCTGGAGAGAGTCCAGGCTTCCGTAAAAATAGGATCGGTTTCTTTCAAAAACTTCTTTCCCGCTTCTTGTACCCCTTGAAAGATATCCAGGTTTTTTCACAAAGCTCTGTGAAATCTTCTTCTTCCCAACCCTTGACAAGCAATATCTTTTTGGACAGAGCATGACGGAAAATGGCCCCGTATTGGAGTAGTATGCTGTCGTGATATTCGTTAACCAACGATAAATTTTTAGACTTCACCGCCTTGGCCACATATTCCCCAGCTACGTTACCTGAGTAGACAGCTTGAGAAATTCCGGCGCCGGTCACGGGATGCGTCAATCCCGCTGCGTCACCACAGAAAAGAACATTATCTTTGACTAGCGGAAATCTGATTCCGTGACACGGAATCAAGCCACCCGTCCTTGCAAGCCATCCTGGTCTGGTCAAACCATTTTTTATCAACATATTTGAGAGGTTATGGAGAGCCTTTGCCGGCGTAATGTCTCTACCTGGGAACATTCCCAGTCCGAGATTAGCTGTTGAGCCTTTTGGAAACAGCCATCCGTATCCCCCGTAGTAATCTTTATCCAGAAAAACCATTGCGTTTGAAATGTTTTGGTTGAGAGGAACTTCAAGCTGACAACCTACGAGACAGTCGTTTATTTCCAGGCCCATTTTTTTTCGCACCTTGGAATAGGCTCCGTCCGCTGCCACAACAAATTTGGCGTCAACCAGTAGATTTTCCCCAACTGAATTTATCCTGCTCTTGTTTCCTTCAAAATCCACAAAGGAAGTCGAGGACATTGTTAAAGCGCCTGAAGCCGCAGCTTCCCTAGCCAGATTTCGATCAAATTTGGGTCGGTCTATAAGATAACCTTTCGACTGGATTGCGCTTTTCTTGAACTGGATGTCCGATTTTGTCTCCATTATCCATGTCTCAAGAGAGTCCACCTGTTTGACTATGGAATTCCTGTTCAGATCGAATTCCATGAAAAGCTGGTATGGAACAAATTCTCCGCAATGAGGCCGTTCACCAATTCGTGGCTTGCTATCGATGAGAATTACATCAAGCCCTTCCCTGGCTCCCCTTAGAGCTGCGCTGGAGCCTGACGGCCCCGCTCCTATTACCAGCACGTCACATTGAAGTTGTTGAGCCATTAATTAGCCTGATGGTTTTTTCCAATAATTCTATGTTTAGAAACGTTTTGTTATCAAATTTGCCCTTGTAAGCATCCGTCCCTTTTCCTAAATCGTAACATGTCGTGGAATCAAGGTTAACAAGAACTCCGGGAACGGGAACCGCTTCCATTTCCAGTCTGTGTTTGGAATAAAACGCTTCACAGCATGAGCCGATGTAAAGTCCACTGTCACTTGAGGATTTGGCATGAAGGGTATCTATCAAATGTTCGAAACTTTGAATAGTCAGTGGCTCGAGATTAAATCGTCGGGCTAATTGGAAGAAATATCCAATTTCACACGCCCCACATTCCGAACAGCCCTCTCTTTCACGGAAATCACAATCCAGATTCTTGGAACAATACGGAAGTAATAACCATCTTGCAGATTGGTTCTTGATTGCATCCGGAGAAACATTGATAAAAAATAATTCGTTTACTTCTGGTAGACTAAAATTGCTGGAAACCAGTTTCAGTCTGTCGGAGGCCTCGGCTACCGCTTCTGCTACCCGTTCAGGATCTACTCCACAAATTTGTCCTCCAACCGACCTGAAAAAAGTCATCACGCGGTCCTTTATCCTGTCCCTGTCTAGAGGAACACCCACCAGAAACGCTTCCAGATCGAAGCACAATCTCTGAGGAATGGCAAAGAAATCTCCAGTTATGAGAGCCTGACGAATTCTTTTCCCCCCTGGCCCCATCCACAAATGAACCCTGATTGTACCTCCCTCGCTTTGAGAAATGGAACGTAATGAATCTCCTTCGATTTTCGGCCTTGAATGTGAATAAATCCAATCCGGGCTGGAGTAAAATGTTAGTTCATTTCTTAATCGCATATCTTCCCTATCCGTTAGTTGATCCGGATAGAAATTTAGGCCCAAGTTTCCTGAAAATTCCTCAACAAAAACTTCTTTCAGATCATCCACATTTACGGGGGATTTAACGATGTCATTAAGAAAACAGATTCTCTCCATTAGAGATTCTATTTCACGTTTTTTCAATTTCTCTACGGGTACTCTCAATGCCTTTAGAAACAACTCTGTTTCATTTTCTATCAACACAGTTCCTTGAAACATCATTGCGCCGGAAATAAAAGCTCCCCCTGTTCCGGAAATCTTACGTCCATTAACTTCTATGTCATTTCGTGGTCTGAATTGAGCGTCAATCCCCATCCTGGACAAGCCTTCGGCCGCGGTGGAACAAATTCTCTCCAAAACTTTTTCATACGGTCCCGTAAAAGGAGGAACGCCTGTGGCCGAAAAAATTTCCCATCCGAGAGCCGACGGCTGGAATAATATTGCCCCGCCTCCTGTAATGCGTCTATTGACATCAATGTTGTGAGCTTGGCAAAAATCGGTGCGGATTTCCAGATTTGTATCCTGATTGTATCCCACCAACGCAGCCATTCGGTCGAATTGCAGAAATCTGAATGTCGCCGGTGAATATCCAGATGAGACTTCTTCCAAAATTATATTGTCGAGGGCCATATTTGCTGATGCTGGTAGAGCCCTCGTATCCAGCAATCGAATTTTTTTCTCGCTCATTTGGACGAATCTTGGTTAGGTTTATTGGTTATGGATAACATTCACCGGCGCATGGATTATTCAAGAATCACTTCTTGGCCGGCGCTTGCTGCATAGTAGAGTCAAGATGGCTGATGACCTTGTCGGTTATATCAGGCATGTCTTTAGAATAAATTATGGATTCCTTCAAAAAAACCACAGCTATTCCTTCCTGCTCAGCCACTTTTGCCACGGATTGATTTATTTGAGACATCATGGAATCATTTACAACCTTTTGCTGTTCCATTACCTTTGTTCTGAAAAGTTGCTGCTCCTGTTGAAGTTCCTGGTATTTGGTTCTGATTTCATCTTCCAGCTTATCTTTATCAGCCTCTTTGAGATTTGCTTTGTCTTTTTCTAGACTTTCCTGAACCTTCCTTATATCTAAGCTCAATGAAGTCATTTTTGGGGTTGGTTCAGATTGAAATTTTCTTAATTCTTCGAGCGCTGATTTCACTTTCTGGGATTTGTTAGAAATGTCGGTCATACTGACATCCGCCATCTTCGTTCCCTGAGCCAGGGACATGGTCGAAAAGCCGACAGCTAAAATAGCGCTAAGACTTAATATCATGAACAGTTTAACAACATTTGCATCTCTCATTGCATCTTCCCCTTGTTTGATATTAAAACTGCGGAGAGCATACTCTAAAGAGCGTTGGGTGTCTATCCCGAACCTGACGGGTTGAGACAGGCTGACAGATATGCGTTTTTTCGTGTTTGAACTGGCGCAACTCATTTAAATTAGGAGAAAAATATGAAACCGCTTAGCTCTTTCATTATCTTAAGTAGTATATTCTGCCTTTGCTTGGGGGTTGTTCATGCTGCAGAGTTTGGTTTGGCTGAAAACATACTGTCAGAATTTGGAGCGATAAGATATGAAAATAATTACACTAAAGTTCCAACTACAGGTAAGTTGGTTTCAATCAAGATAACCGATGGAGGAAAAATCTTTTATATTTGTAGGGAAAAAAACGGATATGCCGTTTACAATCTTGAGATCAGGCCACTGGAAGGGTTCAGGGAAAAGATAGAGCAGGACCTTAAGGACAAAAAACAGAAACCGGAAAAAATTTATCCTGAAGAGTTACTTCTTACAAAAGATAGGCACGACTATGAGGTTAGAAAAAGACTTAATAAATACAGTGAAGCGGTTTGGATCCGAAATGAGATCGTTATTCCCAACTTGGGCAATTAATTTTGTAGCGGTATCTTTATGAAACGCGCTTAAACAGAACGGGCGTCGGCCTTGGAGCCTGACGCCCTGCTACGTGACCTTTACTTCGTGAACTATAAACTTTCCAAAACAACTTGAGGGAACTTGCGCATATTGCGCCCCATGTTGCTCCCGTAGTTCTGGACTCAAATTTTGTCAATTTTTCAGTCTATTTCTTCTCGAGGATTTTATTCCAACTCTCAATATAATTTTTTGTTTTTCCAAATAGCTCGGTGGTATCATCATCGATAGTGATTGTTTCAATCATGTCATTGTTACTGATTTTATTCACTACTTCCTGGTCTTGCTCTCCCATTACTTCACCAAAAACAGAATGTTTCCCGTCGAGCCACGGAGTGGCGATGTGAGTGATAAAGAACTGGCTTCCGTTTGTGTTTGGTCCGGAATTGGCCATGGAAAGCATTCCCGGTTTGTCATGTTTTAACGTGACATCAAATTCGTCACGGAATTTGTAGCCGGGGCCTCCTGTGCCGGTTCCGTAAGGACAGCCTCCCTGAATCATGAAATCTTCAATAACTCTGTGAAATTTCAGGCCATTATAAAACCCTTTTTGTACAAGGTTTGCGAAATTCGCCACCGTTACTGGGGTAAGATCAGCAAAAAGTTTTAGGTTTATATCGCCCTTGTTAGTCTTGATTGTTGCCCTCACTACATATCCTCCTGGTTTAAATAGATTGAAAGCCCTGTTCAGCTAGCTTGCTCTACACTCATGTATACCATTTTGTGTTTAAACAGTTAACTGGCGCATCGCTGTTTTAGCCTTAACGATAAATGGTGAGATAATTTTTTAGGTCTATTTTACCTCTAGTTCGCTCTGAACTCATGTACCTGATTTTTCCAAAAATCGACCGTTCTGGTCCCCATGGTCTGTCGTATCGACCCAGTATCCAAAAAATCCCTGAGTAAGAATTTGGATCGCGACCATCCAAAGCATATTTGTCATTCAGTTCAATCATTATTTCCATTGATCTTTTAGGAGTAACGCTCCATTCAAGTATCTTCTTGCCCCACAGCATTCTCAAGTAGTTATGAATTTTCCCGGTTCTCACCAGCTCTTTCTGAGCCGCATTCCAAATGTTGTCATGAGTTGCGGCGTTCTCAAATTCGCCTGTTTCATAATAAAATTCTTTCGGGTCCGATTGATGATCAGCCAAAGTCTTCCTGGACCAGTCAGGCAGTGAATCGTAAGAATCAAAATTGCTCGTCAACGTGCACATGTTGAAACCAATTTCTCTCCAGGTGACCAGTTCATCGAGAAAAGCCTCGGCGTTTTTCCCCGTGCCCCACCATCCAGTCCTTTTGCCGTTGCTTTTCTCGGACAGTTTATCAGGCGTCCAGTCTTCGGATCGCATTAGTGTCCAGAATATCTCGTGCGCCGATATGTGACCCCAGTGCAAATATGGAGACAAACCGCTGGTTGCAGGATGATCCACAGAATTTCTCTCCTCTGCGTATCTCCTTAAACGCTGGTTCAAAAATCTCCCGAGGGTGGCGGAGGCCTGAGATGAACCTCCTTGTATAGCCGTAAGACCTATCTTATGGTCAATAGGGAGCTTGGTCAGGTCCCGATGTTCAGACAGAAGCAGAAACTCAGACGCACGGGGCCACTTCTGAATAATGTTGTCCGGAAATTTCTTGAGACGTCTTAATTCGCTGCGTCTCAGAGGGGCTTCTTCAGGGGCTTCCATAATATATTTGGGCAGATTTTTTTGAAGGTGCCTTCGAAAAGAAAAAGCGCTTACAAAAACTTGATCCGATTCACGACATGGGAATAAGCCATTTGAGTCAACCTGTTCCATTCTGCAAAAGACCTGTGAAGCTCCGGCGAGAGTCATCCCCGGCAAGAAAAAGCATGGGAAAAAATCAGTCACCACTACACAGGCCTTGAATGAAAATTCTCGTAAAAGCCCCTTTCCGGCGTCTGGATCTGGTTCTATGTACGGATAATAAGCTATCTCAGAGTTCTGAACCGCTAAAAGGTTGTCTTTCATGCCGTCCATGACAAAATTGTGAAATCTATCACACGCATATCTGTGCGCGCACCTGAGAGCTTCGAGAATTACAAGGGGCTTGTCGAGTCGCTTCGCCCACATGAGCGATCGATCCAGGCTGAAATTCCATCTGACTCTTCTGTAAGAGGTCATCCAGTAAAGAACAAAGTCACCATTGTCATTTACCGGCATGTTGTTGAGAACTTTTACGCGATGATCTGGGAAATTTTCCATGCAATTTGCCTTGGTTTTTATTTCGTGTTCTTGTTAAGGAGTCTATCTTTGAATTAAATATTGTGGGAATCAATATTGATCAACAGTGAAACAGATTGCCAGAGGATTTTCAAATGTTCATAGTGTTTGAGGGAATCGATGGGAGTGGGAAAACCACTCAGGCCGAGATCCTCTCGCGTAAACTAACATCTTTGGGAATCCCTAATATTTGGACAAGAGAACCGTCCGATGGACTTATTGGACAAAATTTAAGAAAACTGGAGACCAGGCTAGCTCCGGAAGAGGAATCCAGGCTTTTTCTTGAAGATCGACTGGACCATGTTAAGAAGGTTATAGATCCGGCTATCAAAAATCATGAGCATGTAATATGTGATCGTTATTACCATTCTTCAGCCGCTTATCAGGGATCCAGAGGTCTTAATCCTAATGATATTCTTAGAGAAAATAGTTCAAGGGTCCCGATTCCAGACATCGTTTTCCTGATCGAGATATCCGTTTCAACTGCTCTGTTTAGAATTGGCAAATGCCGACCGGAAGGTTTCTCCGTATTTGAAAAAGCCGCAGAACTTGAAAAGGTGGCCGCCATTTATAAGACTTTTGATGATTCCTCTATCAGGAGAATTAACGGTGAGAAGCGCTCTTCCGAGTTAAGTCTTGAGATTCTGGAGCACCTAAAAAATTTGGGTCTAAAGATTTGTTGCTGTTGAATCTCGAATTAAATGGACTGTTTTTTTCTGATTATTTGGGACAGGCGTGCTTTTTTCCAAGATGTTTGGACCGAGCCGGGAAACCCGGTTCGGTGTTCAGTGGAAGCCAGACGTACATTCTCTCTAGTATTGATCTGAAAAAGTTAACATAGATTCATAGAGATTTAACGAGCATGGAATAGGCTATCAATGTTCCCAGTTCTATACCTCTGTCCCCGTTAAAAGCACTCTCTAGAGTAGCACTACCAATACGAATTGTCCGATTGTTGTAATCAATCATTTCTTTCTTGGAAAACGGCTCCTTATCGGCGATTGCTATCTTCCATTGCCTATGTCTGTCCCATTCTGGATGTGATCATTTTCTTGTTTCGAAAACAAAAGTTAATAAAAATAATTCTAACCTAACGACTATTTTCTGAAAGTTATGGACTGTCGGCGTTCTTCACTCGAACAGCAAAAACTTTCTCTTTCGTTACCGAGTTTGTAATTTCGCAACAGGGGCATGCAGGGTCCGATGACATTGCCAAATGCTGTAAAATGGTGCAACTCACGGGAAATCCCCTCGGACAAAGTTTATTGCAATCACGATCAAGGAGTTTGTACACGCTTCCATCTGCAAAAATCACTAGCCGATTGGCTTCGTCAGCGCACACAAGGGTTTGAGTATCATTTGCATTGACGATTGTGCCAAAAGAGCTCAGAACAACTATTAGAGCGATCAGCAAGATTCGGATCTTCATAACCACCTCCATCAATGTAGCTATTTACGAGAATTACGCTTCGCTCTTGGCGGCCATGGAAACAACGATAGAGATCCTATCGATGCTCAGACCTCAAAAGCCTTCGTGTCCTCATCCACAAACACCCATACACCAATCGTGCCAGAGCTTGGAGACATACGAATTTGAACACTAAGTGGCCATAATGCCAAGGTGTTTTTACCTTTAGCTAAAGTCACAAGTTGATGCGGGCGAACGATGGTTGGCCACCATAAATGAGCGTTATCGCTCTATAGACAATGCGGTTCCTTTTAACCCATTAATTGTAGACAGTTTATATCAAGTTCAATCTCGCACATCGATATTCCGTTTCTGTGCATTATCATTCGCCGGAAGGTTTCGGAAGGGACCAAAGGGCAAATCGTCTATGAGTTTACCCGACGCCGGGTTATCCTGTCGGCTGCCGGGCTTCCAAAGAAAACCTTTTGGTTGTTGATCCGTCGAACGTTGGGCGACAATCCGCAATACTGCTATTTCACCGGCAACGCCATGAGCAGTACAAGGCTAAGGACACTTGTATGGCTCAGTGGTCTAAGATGGGCAATAGAACAGTGCTTTCAGGAAACCAAGACAGAACTGGGCATGGACCACTACGAAGTGCGTAAGTTTCCAGGATGGCGCCAGCACATCATAACCTGCATGCTGGCCCATTTTTTTCTCTGGCACCTGAAAATCAGGCTGGGGTCAAATAATTGACGTCAAAATAGACAATTGCCATTCCCATGGGACCGCTAGGCTGTTTGCTGATTATTATTTCGGTTTCACCCTTTTGGGACTTATCTTCGATCCTGTTGTAAACTTCATCACGATAAATGAATATTATGACATCAGCATACTGCCCGATTTCCCCTGATTCCCGTAAATCGGGAAGTTGAGGTCTCTTGCCAGGTCCATCCTCGACTTTCCTCCTTAACTGCGAAAGTACAATGATCGGAATGTTAAGCTCTAGTGCCAAAGCCTTCAAAACCCTGGATACATCGGTGATCTCTTCTCGCCTGGAAAGAGTTCTTGCAGGTCCTTTCACACGTTGAAGATGATCTACGATAATCAGCCCAAGATCTTTATCATTTTTAAGGCGAAGAGCTTTGGCCCGGATCTCTAAGGTGCTGATGGGTGACGTATCATCAACATACAGGGGGGAATCAGCGATACTGCCCATATGCCCACACAGTCCGCTCCCAATCTTCCTTGGTAAGGAAGCCGGTCCGTAATGTCTTCAGAACCACCTCGGCCTTGGAGCAAATTATTCTCAGGATTATTTCCTCCTTGCTTATTCCCGGGGAAAAAATAGCCGTGGCCCTGTTCGATTCTATCGCAACATTAATCGCAATGTTCAATGCGAACGAGGTCTTACCCATTGAGGGCCAGCCTGCGACAACGATGAGGTCTGAATTTTTAAAACCTGATGTCATGGAATCTAGATCACCAAAACCGGAGAGCATTCCAATGGTGGGTCCTTTCCTATCAAATAGGCTTTCAATGTTGTGGAAACACGGTTGCAGCAGGTCCGGCATGCTGGGGAAGTCGGTTTTTATGACGGATTCCGTCTCCCTCAAAGGGCTTGCCAATTTCTTTAGTATCCCTCTATTCCGAGCTTTTATCACCCTGTCCGCTAGACAGTCAGAAGTCCCAATCGCCATGTTTTGTCCTCTTCGCTAATTACATGATTTGCCGGAGGTCGACCTCATTGCCACACATCGAACATCTCTCCCCAAAGCAGCGTCCTCGGTAGACGCCAATGTTGGTTCCACATTTGGCGATATTTCTCTCATGATGACCTCCTGCGACTATATCTTGAGTTCAAAAACTTACTCAAATGTCCTTGGCAACTTTCGTTCCCTATGGCACTCGTTCAGGAAAAAAATCAGGGCAAGAACCCCATGTTAATTTGCCCCACATGACACGCCTTGACCTTGGCTTCATCAGCCAACGCCCCTACCAGAGCCTTATGCGTAATATCTTTCTTGTTCCTGAACGCGAACCGGTCCCTGACAGACTTGAAATCCCCTGGCGCAAGCCCCGACAAACCCTTGAGCGCTTTAATTGTAATGGCGTCCACCCGTTTGCTGATCAGCGGCGCTATCAGTTTTTCATAAAAGATCACATTGCCGTCAGGCTTAAGGTATCCGAATTCAACCTTGTGATTGAATCTCCGCAAACTTGCGGCATCCATATCCTTCAACCTGTTGGTGGTAAATATCTGAATGCCCTGGAAAGACTCCATCCACGTCAGAAACTCATTCGTAAAGCTCAATTCCCACGAATGCTCAGCCCGATCTCTGCTAAAAACTAGAGAATCAGCCTCGTCGAAAATCAGCACCGCTTCCTTTGTCTGAGCCTCCTCATAAGCGCTTCGGATGTTTTGTTCAGTTTCGCCGACCCACTTTGAAAACAAGTCACTCGCCCTCTTGAATACAATTTCCTTATCGAGATGATTCGCTATGAATCTCGCCAATTGGCTTTTGCCGGTACCAGCGGGTCCATGGAACAATAATGACATCGAAACAGGTTCATCCCTGTCCGACCCCTTGCAGAATTGGTCGAATGCAACCAGTTCTTCTAACAGGATCTTCGGATCGGTCCCTGAAAGATTGAGCCCGTCCAGGGTGATCTCATCACCGTTGTGCTTCCAGGTGACAGGCAAATGTCCCCCTTTAGCAAGACGAATGTGCGATTCAATAGCCATTACTACTGATTCTCTGAAATTCTCGTCCGAGTGTTTTCTCGATTCCGCAGCCTTGCGTATTGCCTGGTCTATTACACCGGCGCTCACTTCAAATCTGTTCGACAGTTCCTCAATTTCTGAGTCATTCAGGAAACTCTGCGCATTGTGTTTTTTGAGTATGTTTTGCCACAGTTGAACTCGTTGCTGTCTGTTGAATGGCTTGAAATTGAGGCTGAAAGAAAACCTCCGAGAAACTGACTCCTCAATGTTGTCCACGGAATTCACCGTCCAGATCATCCTCAATCCCGGCTTTTCCAGTAATTCGTGGAGCCATGGTTTGTCAGGTGTTTCACCGAAAAAGCTCCATGCGCTTCTGGTGTTCAGGATGGAATCACAGTCATCAGCAATGAGCAGGGCGTTGTCCGTCTCGCAGGCCATGTTCACACAGGCGGCGATCGCTGCTCTCCGTGAATAGAGGCTATCCTTGGCGCCATGATCCAGTTGGTAGCAGCTTAAACCCAGTCTTTCAGCGATACCGGAAGCGTAGCTTGTCTTCCCCGTTCCCGGCGGCCCGTATAATAAAACATGCGTCGATGTCTCCGGTTTGTACGAGAGCTTGTTCAGAATGCTCTTGGTGATTTTCTGGTCTATCATGTGAGCGTCTAGCGCGATAGGCTCACATTTGACCGGTTTGATGAACTGAGTCCTGAACTCTCCGGGACTGAGATCCTGTAACTGTTGCCCGAAGACCAGTTTTAGTTCGAAACCACCTCTGTAATTATCCTTGTCCAGGATTCCGATTTGATCGAGTTTTCCGCTGATGGCCTTTACGATGTGGGCTTCTTTGCAATTAAGGATAACTGCGAGCCATTTTCGTCCCTGATAACGGTTGCACTGAAGATGGTTCTCGAAAAACGCCTGGAATTCGTTCCAGCTAGCCAGAATGAACAGGAAAAGGCACAATTCTGTTTCATTGTCATCAAGATTGAACATCTTCTTGAATTCCCGGATATTCTCCTCAATGATTGTCGATCCATCGCAACGAAGTTCATTAAGACGAGCCTCCAGTATTTTTCTAGCGGCGATCCTTGCCCGGTGTCTCGATTCCTGCGGAAGCAACTTGATTATGTCGAAACAACCGAACGCAAAGTCCCATGATTCTTCGACAGAGCATTCAGTATCATCGTCTTTCTGTCTCTTTTGTTCAGGGAGCATTTCTTTGATTGTTCTGACATAATCAGCGGCCAACTCCCTGTTTACCAGCCAGTAGAAAAACTCTAGAGCTTCCTTGCCGATGTTTAGGTTCGCTTTTAGTAATCGGTCCATATACGTCAGCATCTTTTTCTGAAGAAACGCTAACGAATTATCGGGAACATCGACCTCCGAAATATTTAATAGATTTACCGGGCGATTAGCCTTTATGAGTCCCATCTCAATCTCCTTTGTCCACTTCTCAGCCGAGAACATGGAACACGTTGATGCAATAGTTATATTTACTGATCGTTCCATACGACGATATGTGTCCGTTCTTTCTTTGCAACGGAACCTATGAGATGGTGGGTTCAGATTTCCTGGAATCTTTTCTTGGCCGTCTGGCCGGAAAAGAAAAGGTATTTTTGACAAACTTTTTAAACCAGTCATGGGATTGGGTGGATAGCTACATCCGGGTCACAGGCTGGCTTCATTCATTTGGGGAAAGGTTAAGTCTTTAATTGTTATCGATCCGCTTCGTAGCAATCAAGTGGTCTACGTTTTGGGACAGATGACATCACTGTTAAGGCTTCCTGATCTTCAGCTCAACTAGGCGGCCATAAATTCAGTTTTGTAATGAGTTTTAAGATATGCGGTCTGGTAAGTAATCATGGCGTATGCTGTTGAATGGGCTTTGCTAAAAGCATAACCACTGTAATTTGTCACGAGTTCGAATATGTGCGCGGCTTTTTCCGGATCAATCTTATTCAATCCGGCTCCCTTCACAAAACGGCTTTTTTGTTCCGCCATTTCTGAATCTATCCTCCTTCCCATAACCCGACGCAACAGATCGGCTTCCGCCAAGGTATAGCCTGCCAAAGCTGTTGCTATGCCCATAACCTGTTCCTCGTAGATGATAAGTCCATAGGTTTCCCTCAAGATGGGTTCCAACTCTGGGAATGGACATTCTATGGCTGAGAGGCAGTGTTTGCGGTTAATGAAATCTTCCAGGATGCCGGATTCGAGTGGACCCGGCCGATACAGCGACATTATTGCAGTCAGGTCCTCGAAAGTGGACGGCTTGAACCTGGCAAGCGCTTCCCGTATGCCGGGAGACTCAAGCTGAAATATCCCCTCCTGTGTGTCTCCCTTGGAAAGGAGTTCGAATGACTCCTGATCATCCAATGGAACAGACGCCATATCCATTTTTACTCCCCGCCATTTTTCGATGAGCCGCACCGCCTTATCTATCACGGTGAGGATCTCAAGTCCGCGAAAACCGAAAGTTACCAATCCTGTTTTATTGACCCAAGTCTGCTCGTACTGGGTTAAAGTCTGGCCGTTGTTTCCCACGTAAAGCGGTAAACGCTCCACTAGCGGCCTGTCGGATATGACTATTGCATCAGATTGTGTGGAAACGTGGCGAGTGATCCGTTCCAATGAGCGTGCCGTACTGATCAGGTCATCTACTTCCTTGTATCTTTCCACCATCTCTCGCAGCCTGGGCTCCTCCTCTAGGGCTGAATCAACTGAACACAAGAAGTAATCGGGGATCAGGTTAGCAATCTTGTCTCCCTCGGTATTCGCGAATCCCAGCGCGCGGGCAGTGTGTCTTACCAGTGTTTTTGCAGGCACTCTCCAGAATGCGATGATTTGAGCTACGCTGTCATTGCCGTATTTTTGAGAAACATAATCAATAACTTGTTTGCGGCCTTCGGCGCAGAAATCCACGTCCATGTACGGCATGACCCTGCGCTCCGGGTTGATAAATCTTTCGAACACGAGATTGTGCCGAATAGGGTCAATGGCGGTGATCCCTAGACAGTAGGCTGCAAGTGAGCCTGGAGTCGATCCCCTGCCAGGTCCTACCGGGATTCCGTTACTTCGGGCGAATCTGACAAAATCAGCAACGATGAGAAAGTATCCTGAAAATCCCATGTCTTGTATGGTGTGTATCTCATTATCCAGTCTTTGCCTGTATTTCTGAGCGGCAACATCATCAATATGCCCGCCTCGCAGAAGTTTATTTAATCGGGTCACCAGGCCCGTCCGTGCGTCCTTGTCAAAAAGTTCATCCAAGGTTGCGCCCGTTCCTGGATCGAACCGGGGAATGCTCGGTTCCCCGAATTCGAGTATGAGAGAGCATCGTTCCGAAACGGCCATGGTATTTCTTATGGCGTCAGGAACATCACGAAAGTCATGGGCGATCTGTTCAGGAGATTTGAAATAAAGCTGGTCCGAATGCAATCTGAGGCTAGGGTCATTGATTTTCTTCCCCGCCTGAATGCGCATCAGAATGTCGTGGATACGATGTCCCGATTGTTCGAGATAGTGACAGTTGTTGGTCGCCACCAACGGTATGCCGAGCCTCTCAGCTAACCTGAGAAAACCTCGATTTACTTTGCGCTGCTCATCAAGTCCGTTTTCCTGAATTTCCAGGAAGTACCTCCCGTCGTCGAAGACGTCTCGATACCATGAAGCCTTCGCTTCGGCCCCTTTATCATCGCCCGCCAGAATGAGTGTTGCAATCTCGCCCTTTAAACACGAACTCAAACAAACGAGTCCGTCGTTGTATTCCTGCAAGAGTTCGGCGTCAATTCTGGGTTTGTTTTCATAAAAACCTTCCTGGTATCCTTTGGTGACCAACCTGCACAAATTGCGGTAACCCTTCTCGTTCTCGCAGAGTAAAATGAGATGATGGGAATGTGGCTCAACATGTTTGGTGGGTTGCGTGAAACGTGAGCCTGGCGCTACATAGACCTCACATCCAATAATTGGTTTTATTCCACTGGCCTCAGCCGTGGAATAGAATTCCATGGCCCCAAATAGATTGCCATGATCCGTAATAGCCAAAGCAGGCATTCTATATTCTTTGGCCTTGGCTATCGCCTCGGGAATTCGAATTGCGGCATCGCCGAGCGAATACTGAGTGTGAAGATGCAAGTGAACAAAGTTTCGGGAGGCCATAGAAGCTCCTCGTATTGTTGAAGCATGCAATGGTTTCTTTTCAAGCTCGCAAGGCCAATACGTCTTTCCTCTGTTGAGAATCAATGTTTGAATAGATTGCTCGCAAGAAAAGTCATGCGCCTTTTCCTTTCAGGTTCTGGTTTTGAGTTTTTTGTCGGACCGGGCTAGACCCCGAAATGCAACTGGTCAAAATGCTCTAAGCTCATCGTCCGTTCCCTGCGGTTCAACATTAATAAAATTGGGTTCAAAGCGAAGTCCGTGAACAAATTTAGGTTCCGGTTCGTCCAGAAAAAACCAGAAAAAATGACGTTTGCGCCTCCTTTAGAGACCCGTTGATTTGTCATTTATTTTGACTTGTGCCCTCGTAAACACTATCGCCAGATCCTCATAACCAATTTGGGAGCATGTGGGGAAATAGGCTCCGTCTGAACAGACCTCTGTCCCGGCCCTGTCGCAAATATGTTTGGCCCAACCCGGCAAATTGTCATAGCGTTCCATTGATTTCCCATATTGATAAAGAAATCGCCCCAAACGGTTATCCGCTCTATGTTCTTCGATACTTCCGAACAAATACATATCGAAACGATACATTCCTCTTTTTACATCGGTCAGAAAACAGTCTATTAGTCGGAGCACCATCCCAATTTCGTCGCAATGGGACCCCATACCCTTTACCACAAAGCAATGGACATTCTCATAGCAGCTTATCTCAACATCACTGTCAGTGTAACGGCTATATTCCCCCATTTGAATCAACCTGCCATATTCTTGGCTGACCTGAATGCTCGGGGCCATCAAACCAAGAGAATTTGAAAAGTTCATAAGCCATTTTGGTGTCATAGATCATCTCCATTTCCTTTTTGAATTTACGTCATCTCTTTACTGCTAATTCAAGAGCGTCGGAATACGCTCATCACTTTCACGCAAGTCGCCTTCAGCCGGTTTCTGTGGTAATTCTTGGGTCGGCATTGCCCTGAATCTCGGCTCTGGCGCATACCTGCATGGTCGATTAAGCCTGGCTGCAATGTTACGTCTGACATCAGAAGGAAAATAGATTTTCTGAATGGCGAAAATTACCAGCAATATGGTCAACGGCCATCCCCAGATCAGGAATATGACAAGGAAGAAACCGGCGACCAGAGTGCCCACAATAAGTAACGCAATCATCGCCACAACCTGAAGAATTGCAGTAAGTAGAGTTTTCATGCTTTTGACCGTTTCCTTATGTGTCTTTGCCAGTCCCTATTTGCTTGTCTTTATGGTCTCCAGAAGCTTGCCCGTCGGCGACCGGACCTCGGTTTTGTTTCCGGTTGTTTTGGATTTAATAATGAGTTTGCCGCTCGGATTCCGTACTTCGGTCGTGTGGCCTGTTGACCTGGTATTGTAAAGAAGCTTGCCCGAAGAGTTACGAATTTGACTTCTGACAGTCTGCGATTCGGCTTGGGCCAAGGCTCCAAGTGTCAGGAGCGCCGTTATAATCAATGCGACTTTTTTCATTTTGTATATCCTTTCTCTTTGAAATATCTGCGCCCTCTCGAAAGTGCTCCAACTCATTCGGTCGTTCATGGAGCGCATATTTATTTGATCATTATCGATTCGGCGGGCCTCCATCTACCCTGATCCCGTCTCTCCTTCAATTCTACGGTCATTTCTTTTTCTTACTCAGCCACCTTTTTTTGAGTTTAGGCAACCAGGTTATGTACCGGCCCGTTATTTGGACTGAACCGAAGCCCCACCGGCTGTTGAGCCAGGGATCATACAGGATAGCTTCTTCTATGGCCTTGGCGGTTCTGGGCGGGTCTTCCAGTAAATGCTCATCGATCCACAGGAGATTGTAGCTTTTCCGAAAATATCTCCGGGTATACCTTTCGAACGATTTCCCCCTCGTAGTAATCAAGAAATCTACATTAGCCTCGATCAGTAATTGGTCTAGCTCGGGGGCATATTGTTCACCAAAGAAGGATTCCACATGAAAGCTAAGCTTTTCTAGGGAAGGCTTGAGGTCGCGAACTGTTCTGTCAACCGCCAGGGTCCAGCGTGCGTATCGCTCTTCATTAAAGTCTGAAAATTCTATCAATTTCTTCTTTCGTTTTTTAGACATTGTCCGGCCAAACCTTCAGATTTTCTGACTTCAGCGTCTGCACTCGCTGTTTCTGGCGTTCTTGATCCTATGGCTTCATCCAATTTTGTGAGCGACCAGTTTTACTGATCCTGCAACTGTTATATTTACGGATCGTTCCATAAGACGATGTATGTCCGATCTTTCTTGTTGAAACTTTAAATTCTTTAGCTGTAAGGTGAAGTCAGCCTGAAAGGCTTGGATGCTGCTTGAACAGCCTCAGAAATCGTCGGGATCGATCGTCAGAGTTATAGAGGATGTGTTCAGATGCCTAGAAAACGTGACATGGACAAGAGTTACGGGGAGAAGGTGATAAGGCTTTTTGCGAGCCTGCTGTTCGCCGGAAGGCCTCATAGTCTTACTGAACTGGCCAATATGCTGGACTGTTCCAAACAGACGATTGCGCGTATCGTCCGGGACATCGAATCATCATATCAGGTCGAAATAGAAAAGATGATGAAGGGTAGGGAGGCTGTATACGTTATCAAGAGCCGTAAACCCCCTGCCGCAGCCTATCTGGCGCCTTCGGAAATGAATCTTTTGTGGATGTGTCGGGCGTTTACGGAGCGGCTCCTCGGAAAACAGCTCTTCCAGGAGGCGAGAGACGCCCTGGACAAGAGTCGGGCGCTCTTAAAAGACCAGACCAGTCTTTGTGACGCCAATTTTGCCTGTTTCTATCCCGGGACCATAGATTACACCCCGCATCAGGAAACCATCAGCGCTCTTATCAAAGCCATGAACGACAAGCACGTCTGCAAAGTCACGTACAAGTCACCATATAATGAACGTTCAAAGACCTTTTATATCAAGCCTCTCAAGATCTTTTCTTACAAGGACGCCCTGTATCTCCATGCGCTAAGGGCAAAAGATCCATGGCAGACGAAATATGTTGAGCCCGAATTTGATCCGGTATTGGCCATTCACAGATTCAGAAAGGTAGAAATCGATGAAACCAAGGCCCATTTTGAGGTTCCGAAGGAATACGACTTCCAGAAGGCGTTCAATCAGACTTTTGGAATCATTAAAGACGAAAAGTTTGAAGTCGAGGCTGAATTCACGGGGTGGGCGGCTATTTACGTTGAAGAACGAGTATGGAGCAACGATCAGATCATAACCCGTGACGGCGACAAGGTCCGTATCAAGTTCACCGCCTCAAGTGAACCTGAAATCATCTCCTGGATTCTTTCGTTTGGGGATGAAGCGAGACTATTAAAACCAGACATTCTTGTTAAGCGGGTCTCGGAAAATACTGAGAGTATGAAAAGACTTTACGGCGTTGTTAACAAGCAACAATAAGGAGAAATTAATGAATGAGGAATTGGTTGAAGCCACCGTTTGTCCGCGATGCATAATCACTGTGATGGGTGGCCATGCTGGTGAAGGTGAAGACACAATATTTAATAGGAAAATTGATGATATTGAACAAAACGGCAGGACTTTTTGGGTCGTTAGGTCACGAAAGGCCCAACCATCGCAAGTACAGGAAATGTGCAAGACTGAACCAGCTTATGTAATATTTGTTAGCCCAGCCACCAAAGGGGGCGCACGAGATACAGTCACAAACAATTCCGTTTCTGAGTTTTCCACAAACGGAGCGGATTGGTCTCCACTACCCGAAGGATTAGGCCCAGTGACAGGCAAATTGGACTCTCAAACAAGCGCACTTGTTCTTGACAGGTTGACTCTTACTATTAAAGACCAGTTGGAGTTGGATCTATGCGATTATGCAAACTTTAACGATCCGACTATGCCGTTGAAGTTGATGCAAGGATGTTCAACAATATGCTCGGTTCGCAAAGACATGAGACATCATCCAGACAAACCCAAGTCCCGGATTCGAGACGTCATTGCAATTGGTAGGCTTGCACAACCTTATTGTGTTTGGGTCAGATAGACTTGTTTAACAAGAGTGCAATTTCCTGAAAAGTAATCTTTGGCAACTCAAACCATAAAACGGATCTAGGGAGTTTCAATGATGTCTAAAATTCATTACTTTCAGCGATATTCTTCAATTGAGAACACTGTAACTAACAACACCCTTCAACTATTCGCTAGAATTTACAATTACTCGACGATCCAAGCATCTAAAATACTAAGTGAAATTACTGGTGAGCCAATTGACATTAGCATTGAAATCAATCAGCAGACACGAGGACAGGGCGCTGTTCCTGATGGTGCGATCATACAAAGAAGCTTCAAAGTCTTAATCGAATCTAAAGTTGATGCTGGGGTTGATATTAATCAGCTCATAAGGCACGCTCAAAACTTCTCCGATGAATCTCAAAAAGTATTGCTTCTCATGACAAAGCAGCCAATAGGGCAGGCTGATGAAGATAAAATCAGTCGACAGATATCCGCTGTATGTTCAGGCCTGATTTTCAAGAACACAACTTATGAGGGGGTCTGCAAGGCAATTAAAGGGCAGTTCAAGGAATATGAATACGAAATGAACTCCCTTGTAGATGACTATGTTGAATATTGTAATGATACAGGGCTTTTCGATCAGTCCAAATTTCTTATGCGTATAGTGCCTTGCGGTGAGAGCGTTGAAATCAACAAAAAGTACGGGATCTATTTTCATCCATCAGATCGTGGTTATACAAAACATTCCTTTGTTGGAATTTATGCCAACAAGACGGTGCAATCTGTTTGGGCCATTGATAGCGTTTTTGATATCCAGTTTGATGGAACCACACTTAACAAAAATTTCATCGAAGGTCGCGATACAAATGATTATGATCAAAAGATCATTGATATCATTAAAGATGCAAAAACTTTCTGCGGATACCAAATTGAAGATGATCACCGTTTCTTCTGCGGAAAGCCAGAGGAAACCGATTACCAAAAGTCTTCTACTGGCGGAATTCAAGGGGCGCGATTCGTCAACTTACGGGACGTGATTGGTGATTTCACTGATATAAAAGACGTTGCAAAAAAGCTGAGAGGCAAACTATGGGTGTAACGGATAAGACTTCGTTCCGCGGAACTAACTGCGCCAACCAGGGCACTCCAACGCAATTGTGCCTGCGCTACCAGGTTTCTGAATTCCTAGAAGGAGTAAAAGCGCCTGTAAATTTTATCTTAAACTAAAGCGATATTAAATAATTGTCTGATACCTTTGAGTTAAATCCCGAGTCTCAGAACTTTTGTGCTTTCTTAACCGCAGTTTCAATAAGAATTCGTCCCGCCTCCAGAAATTCCGGTTTCACCTCCAACGTCAACGTCCCACCATAACCCACGCTAACTAACGAAGTCATAATTGCTTTGAAATCGACATTGCCGGCGCCTATCGGCAAATGTAGATCATCATCCTTGGATTGGCCTCCACGGTTATCGTGTAGATGGACGTGACGGATCAGCTTCCCAAATTTCTCAATGATCGCAATTGACTTATTTTCTGAGCCGCCAAGATTCGCGTGCCCGACATCAAGCGTCAGCCCAAGATCCGGCACTTCATCCATTACAGGCTCAAAATCTTCAGCCGTTTCGGAAAGATTCTCAAGGTTGATGGCGACGGAGTTCTTTCGCCCATATTCAACTATTTCTTTGAGCGCCCTTGTTTTCTCAGCCAATACAAGATTACTGACTCGTCTCCTGTCCGTGAGGAGATGGATATTCAACGACCGGATAGACATGCGGTTCAGGGTGTCAACGGTGGCCATAAGATTCGGAATATACCGGTTCCAAAGAACTCCGGCGTCATTGGGATCGCCTTCAAGAGGCCCATGAGCCATGAGAAAGAGCTTGCCAAGACCACCATTTATGATTCCGGATTCCCACCACATTCGCCTGGCCCCGGCATTTGCCATGGCAATTTCTCCGAAATCGAAGCCGGTTCGCCTCAGTCTTGTGATGTCATCAAGAGATCTTACTGGAGCGCCAAAAAACATTATGAATCATACCTTTCAGTAAAGAGTACCATCGACATGGTTCTTTAACTCCAATTATTCCGGAATCGATGTCTTCCATAAGAGCTTCCAGAACTCCCTTGGCGGTCAATATGTAACTCCCGAGAAAACTGGGGTCTGGATCTGCGCTAAGCGCCGAAACGAGTTCCCTGGTATAAAGATGATCTTCGCCCAGGTAATTAATTAGAAGCCACTTTGCCTGAATTCTCCATTTGCAATAGAGCCTTAAGTCAACCTTATTCCGAGGGTCATCGATCTGCAGGCTGTTGAGAAGTTCTCCAAGGCGTTCTTTGAAAGTCATGTTTCAGACTCCTTTCCTGCCTTGGCTCTAGCAATTGACGTGCCATCACTTCCTCTGTAAGATTGAAATTCTAAGTTTGTAATACAATCGGCTTGCGCTGAAAAGTCAAATTCAAACGTACCTGTCCGGTAGACCGTTTCAATGCGCACTAACTGGACAACAATCTTAGACGAACGGCCCCAAAATGGATGAAGACCCTTTCATTATAGCCGCATGGATGGTCGAGGAAGACAGACTGCGCCAGGAGAAGAAAGCCGCTGAAAGAAGACAGCAGAAGCTCCTCGACTCCTATCAGCCACTCCAGTATGATCAACGACCAAATCGGTCGATAGGAAAATGGTTCATCCTTGGCGCTGTAATCATCATTATCTACTTACTATCTCGAAACTAAACCAAAACTGTTTTTGCAAGCTGGAGATAAATCAAAATGAAATCTTTATTGGTTGCGGTAATCGTAGCAATCCTGTTTGTTCCATCACTGGCCCCTGCATACAAGCAGGTCCGTGACGGTAGCGGAAACCTCGTCGAAACCTGGACCAGGCAGGGTGACCGTATCGAAGTCCGGGACAAGGACAATAATCTGAAAGAGCAACGTCGCCGGGTAGGAGATCGCATTGAAGTCCGTGACGGAAGCGGAAACCTCATACGGGAAGAATCCGGCGATAATGATTGATCAAGCATCAGCGAATCGAGAGACGTTTGTCGAGAAATATGGATTGACACTCGAGTGTCAACGACAATTACATTTGAGCGCCAGCGCCACCAACAAGAAGCACTTTAACATGAATTTTTAGCCCCATTCTCGTTGACTGGTCTCCCTTTCTTTGGCCATACTCCCTTTCTCAAGCAATACCGTTCACCTACAATCTAACGTCCACAGGTCCTGTGGATAACTCTTGATTTAGGCTGTTGATACAATTGCTAACCCACCAGTTTTCCATAGGTCAAAGCACTCTGCGCCTTTTTGGGGCACAAGAAAAACCTAATGATATCAAACTACGGAGTAACCTGCCGTAATCACGAGGATAGCAAAAAAGCCCTATTTTTTAGGTGGCCTAGTTATAAACACTTGTTGATAAACGTATTTCAGGGTTGGTTCGAAGAACCGCTGAATTTTCAGTCATGTCCCCCGTAAAGGTATAAATCCAGTCAGCCCTTCTCCCTAAACTGCATTCATCGACACCTCAAAATCCCAACGCCATCTGCGTCGGATAATCACTCACCTCGGATTCCGACATGACCTTGCTCGCAGTGGGCGGTTTGGAATAGTTCTTAGTTTTGGGAATTTTAATCACATAGCCCAAAAGTTTCGTCAGAGGGCCGCAAAGACCAACCAGGGCCTTCTCCATAATTACAGATATAGCTAGGCCTGTGGGTCCCTGACGCTGAAGTCTGCCTTCAAGTGTTAATACTTTGTATGTGAATACCCTTCGGGACAAGCAAGGTGGTAGTTCCTTTCTCTTGAAATTACCCAGGCGAAGCCTCGGGGAATCCGCAATGTATTTGGCAGTGGTTGGTCAGCGTAGAAAGAAGCTTTGTATCCGTGGTCGCTCAAGGCGCCAACAATTGGTTGTGCTCGCCGACCGGGGTCATGTTCACTGCCGCGCTTTTTGCTTCAGTTGCTTACCGACCTTTTGGAACACTCACCACTGCCCTCTCGATTGAGTCCATTCCTTAGCGCATGAAAATCATTTCTCAATGACGGCGCAAGGCGTCAGCATATATCCAAATTTGCCGGCCTGACGAATCAGGTAATTAATCTTTGATTTCTTGTGTAGATCGCTGAGATAATCCTCTCCGAGATCCTTGAATTTTTCTCCATGCTTAATCACGTGGTATATGGCTTTGAGAATCCTATGGGCTATGGCCATAATCGCTTTTTTAGGACCGAGCCTAGACCTCAGACTAAAGAATTTTGCTCTGTAATATGATCTCTTAGTCCTTACCGCACTCCAAGCCACTTCAATTAGGATTGTCTTGAGATTGCCCCTACGAACCGGACTTCTTCCGGAGTGTCTTTTCCCTGCGCTCTCGTTGTTTCCTGGACAAACTCCAGCCCATGAACACAAAGAAGCGGTATTGGGAAAAGTTGAGAGTGTCGGACCTGTTTCAGAAATAATAGCATAGGCTGATATGAAATTAATCCCGGGAATTTCGTTCAATCTGTCGATCGCATCTTCATGCGCTTCTAAAAGAACTCTTAATCGAGCTTGAATATCATTGATGAGATGTTCAAGATGGTCTGCATGAGCAAGCATCTTTTCGAGCAACCAGCGATGATGCTCTTCGAAAAAGCCCTGAACCGCTCGATATAATTCCTCGCTCTTCGACTTCAAGGTCCCTTTGAGACATTTTCTTACGTCTTCCAGCGAGAGTTCCCGGTCCTTTTCGAGGAGGAGTTCCATGAGATTACGACCTGAACGGCCGAATAAGTGCGATGCCACAGAATCGATTTTGATGTTCGCAGATTCAAAGAGTTTGTGAACCTGTCTTTTTACATCACCAAGATCTTCGATCTTACTCCGCCTATACCTGGTCAGATCACGCCATTGCCTGACATGTTTTTGAGGTATGAAGCTTCCTTTTAATAGCCCGACTCGTAGGAGCCCACATATCCACTGACAATCCGACATGTCTGTCTTTTTGCCCGGAAGATTTTTGAAATGCCGCGCATTGACAAGAATCACCTCAAAAAAAACTTCCAAAATATTGTGTACCGGCCTCCAATAGATACCAGTGCTTTCCATAGCGATAATGGGGCAGTTATGATCGAGTAACCAATCTCTCAGCCGAAACAGGTCATCAGTAAACGTCTGAAAAACTTTCAGCTCGCTGTCCTCATGACCATTTTCGTTCGTGGTGATCACGCACGCATTGATCAATTCCTTGTGAACATCGAGTCCACAGCAAACTTCGTGCATCACTCTCAATATTGATGTATTTTGCCCTAGGGTCATGGCATCCTCCTAAAATTGTGATTCATCAGGTAGTATGCCATGACTCGATTCTAGACCGTATTCTCATTGTTGGTTGTGCCCGCACAGGGCATGGTAGTTCACTGGTAAGTATGAGCTTGGCGAATCTATCTTGCGCCTTAGAGAAAACGCCCACTTCCAAAAGCCCCATTTCATCTTCCAGCGTCAGGAACATAACTCTCTTTCCGGACTTGGTCGGGGGCGTGTGAACCAGAATCAGCATTCCTGAAACTCTAACTGTTGCGCCACTGGGCATCCGACTCAAACTACTCGATGTAACCACATTCTGCTTTCTCAAAATATTCCTCAGTGAAGTCAGAGGATGCGCATGACAAAAGATACTCATCGACATGGCTTCTCTAAGTGTCTTTTCAGCGCAGTCCCTAGCAAATGATTGAACCGGTTTCATGGGGCTTGTGTTTTTATAGTGGTTATTGGTTTGCATGTTTTGCATTATAGAGAACAGATGCTCTCTATTCAAGAAAAAACCATTTCTGTTCAAAAAATCCGCCAGGATTCAATTGGAAGCGCTATCTTCCCTTGACACCCCCTACGCCCTTGCCTTAAATAGCCTTAACTAATATTGTTGAAGCGAAATAACTATTGTTATCAAGGGAGGCACGATCATGACAAAGGCTGAATTTGTGGACAAACTTGCGGAAAAAGGCAAGATGACGAAGAAGCAGGCTACCGAAGCCATAGACCTGATTTTCAACACCATGGCCGACGGGTTGGTCGCCGGTGAAGAAATCGCCATTCCCGGCTTCGGCAAATTCTCCGTTGCGACCAGGAAGGCTCGCACAGGTTTGAATCCTCAGACCAAGGCAAAAATTAGCATTCCTGAGACTAAAGTTCCAAAGTTTACATCAGCAAAGGCCCTGAAGGATTCAGTAAAGTAATTCCAGTTTTGTTGAGTAGCTGGCGGGGAGTTATGGTCAGATAAATATTTTTTAACTTTGCATTGACATGTGTCAACGCTCTTGATAGTTAAGGAGCCCATAGGTGACTCTCCCTACAGGATGAGACCCTTAGCCCTGGCACCCCCCCGCTAGGGTTTTTCTTTTTTGGGCAATTGTTTGGCGATGAACTTAAACCAAACTCGACTCTTTGACGACAAGCTGTTACATCTGGTGCTGGTGCCCCTTTCTGATTTTGGTTTAAATATTAATCACATAATCAATGGACTTAGAATGACTACGATACATAGAATAGAAACTCGAACTCCCTTTCCCATAGACCGGGTCAATTGTTATTACATCAAGGACTCAGCACCCACACTTATCGATGCTGGAGTTAACACCGATGAATCCTTTGACGAGGTTGAGTCGGCAATCAAAAAGGCGGGCGGCACGGTTGAAGGTCTGAAAAAAATAATCTTGACTCATGCCCATTCAGACCACATCGGTCTCGTCGCGAGAATAGTCGAACTCAGTGTCGCCGAAGTTTACATACACAAATGGGACGCCTCCAAAATGGCCGATGATGGAGAATCGGGCTTCATTGAACGGATAGATAGATTCAGGAGGTTTTTTCTCCAAACCGGTGTTCCTGAATCCGTGATCGAAAAAACGCTGAGTTCCATCTTTGACCGTTTCAGATTATTTTACAGTGGTTTTTCAGGAGTGAAGCCTCTTGAAGGCGGCGAAATATTTTCTTTTGATGATTTTTGTCTCGAGGTAATTCACACGCCTGGCCATACTCCCGGCTCTATATGCCTTTTCGACAGGGAGAATGGGACTTTTTTGTCGGGTGACACCCTTTTGGAAAAAATTAGTTCTAACCCTTTAGTGGAGTTAGGCACGCTGGCCAAGGAGGTTGACTACCGAAGCTTGGAACAGTTCATGTCATCTCTTCATGTCATTGAGGCTTTGCCTGTAATAAAGGTCTTGCCGGGGCATGGCGGCCCATTTTCAGATCACCGAAAAAGAGTCGGAGAACTATTTACGCATCACGAAGATAGGATCAATCAAGTCTTCAACATCCTTAAAGATAATGAAGCTCCCCTTGGAACAGGAAGTGGAATGACGCTGTTCAGTGTCGCCAGCGCTATATTCGGTCGCCTTGAGGGAATAGATCTTTTCCTTGGCCTCTCGGAGGCTAAGTGCCATCTGGAAGTTCTAGAAAAAAAAGGCCTTGTTCTTTCTCAAAAGCAAGGAATCCTTAAAGTCTATTTCCTTGAGAATAGCCCTGGTAAATCAGTTCGCGACATAGTGAGCGCATAGGTTGTAATTAATTGGGGAAATTAAATGGGAAAACCTGCTATTTCAGAACAATCCGTATAATTGTAACGCCCACCTTCAGGCATATGAAAAACCGTAGATTTTATGTTGCCGTGGCACATTAATCTGGATGAGTTCTCGTTGGTTTTCCCCACCATTTGACGCCTTTTGTCTTCTGAATTTCCACGGGGGAATCGGATTCGGATGTGACCACAAACCTTTCTTTGACGACCTGGCGTCATTTTCAGCTTCCTTGAGATCAACATCATTCGGGGCGTATCGCTTGTACCACCATGCGAATCCTTCAGCCACAATCATCTGGTTCAGATATTTGCCGTCAATGTAAATCTTCGCGACCTGTCTCTCATATCTGTCTTTCTCGACTGGGACCACTTCAACGGTCTTCCCAAAGACCTTATCCGAAGTAAACTGCTTGGCTCTAGTCCCGAAATCCTGACCGTGTTCCGGGCAATCGATCCCGTAAAGCCGGATACGAACCGGCGCCTTATCCTTCAGGACTTCGATCGTGTCCCCGTCAAGCACTCCGATGACTTTGCCCCGGAATGTGGATGTTTCGGACGAGAATGCAATCGCATTAAACAGAAACAGAATTATAAAAGCTGCTCGAAATAACATCATGGCTCCTCTTGAGCTACCGTGATAGTGAAAAACGCCTGCTCGGATTAAATATCATGATTCGGCGTTTGGAACATCAGGCTCCTTCACATCCTGTTGTAATAAATCGAGCGGAATGCTTCATACATTTAGGGGATAAAAAAGTTTTCTGGAACGTTTGTCCTAATATGACAATTATCTGTGTCATAGTTAAAAGGGTCGCGACTTGAATGAGTTATGGCAAACTAGATTATGTTAGGATTTGCTGGATTATTTCAGATGCTTAGGACTTTCCTGACTGAACAGAATGTGGAGAACACCATGAAACTCACAGATGATGAAAAGAGTGAAATTCTTAAGTTCATAGACGCGGACAAAACATTACCTGAACATTATCGTATGTTATTATTTGACGATAAAACAGAGGTAGGGAACCCAGTATCATCCGCTAATCCAAAAGATAGTCCCAGGAACCCTCCATCTACCACTGAAACTCAATTAATGAAAAGATATGGAATCACAAAGGAAGGCGGAAGATACTGCTCCGGCAATTATTCTTATGAGAATCTAAGTGATGCAATGGCTTATGCTGAGGTAATCCCAGCCGAAGCATCCACAGGGCATCTCAACGAACATAAGGAAGTATCTAGTTGAACCGCACCCGATTTCTTGGACATTACTTAAGCCTCAAGCTGCTTGTCTTGTCAATTGATGATGTCTGTATTCCACAGGGCTCATGAAGCCCAACCTTTCTAGTCGCCAATAATTGTTGTAGGTTTCAATAAACCCGGCCACGGCCTCCCTGACTTGATTGATGTCGGTGAATATGCGGCCATGAATGATCTGTTCCTTTAATGTCCTGAAAAATCTTTCTACAACCCCATTGGTCTGAGGTTGGGATACAAATGCGAAGCTAGGGGCGATACCCCAGAATTTTATCTGGTTTTGAAAATGGTTGGAAAGATACTGGGAGCCATGATCCATCCGCAGCTCAAGCCCTCTAGCCACATCCGGCCCTACTCCACCAAACACCTCGGTTAGCCCCATGGAAACCGGCTCCAAGGCCTGGATTCTGGTCCCTGGTTTGGAAACGTGCCAGCCGACACACTCCGAGTTGAAATGCTCCACCGCCACGAATAGCCAAACATGGCCGTCATTAATGGTCAATATCTGACTCCCGTCAACGGCCCACATGACATTAGGAGCCTCTGTCACTATCCGGCCCTCATGAGTCTTAATCTGACGTTGTCGGCCCCGAAACGGCGAAAGCAGCTTATTGTCCCGCATAATCCTTAGAACCCTTTTGCGGCTAACCCTAACTCCGTCCATTACCCTCAAACGAGCACACACCTTTCGGTGTCCTTCTCCCTTGAAAGGAGTCCGGCTAAGGTCTTTGTTGATGAATTCCAATAGCTCCGCATCGGAGAACTTCGGCTTCGGACCACGCCTTGAAACCGGCCTGACTTTTTGAGTCCGACAAGAATAAAACGAAGAACGAGACCAGCCCAGGATAGAACAGACCATCTTGACCCCATAGGGTCTTTTCGTGGCTGGAGAGACCGCTTCGCTCATAACCGCGATCTCCCCTTGCTTAAAGGGCCCTGTTTATCGATCCTCACTCGCAAAAGCTCATTCTCCATAGTGATCTCACCGATCCGCTTCAAAGCCGCATCCAGTTCCCTTTGCAATGGATCATCTCCGCGCTCTCTGAGAGATGACTCAATACCAAACAGCGCCTTGGACCTCCATTCCTCAAGGCGATAAATCTCAACTCCTAACTCACGGGACAATGCCTGGACCGACTCTCCTCGTAGCAAACGCAGTACAACCTCCCCTTTACGTCGGGCACTCCATCGCTGATTCGACTTCAGTGGGCCAGATTGACTGCCAGTGGTGGGCTTTACTCCAGTCGCCCCAGGGGCTCCTTCCGTAAAGCCCACCACTTCTGACATCACTCGTCTCTCATCCATCATGTTACGTCCTCCTTGTACACCTCTCAAGTTTCTTTAACCCAATTCCGTGTCCAAAGAAAACGGGGCCGCCCCAAGGAAGTATCTAGTCAGCCTCTTGTGGATAAAAAGAGCAATATGAGTCGTGAAGAAACTACAAAAAAAATATTAAAATTTATATGGATAGTACTTCAAGTAATATGCTGGCTCTTCATATTTATAGTTAATCCAATTTTCGTAATTGTAATTGGTGTGATTTATTTATTGCTGAATATTATTAAAAATCGCCGTTGAAAGGCTTAACAGTTATATGCTCAGCATCAATAAAGGACTTTTACAAGAGGCTTTAGTAATAAAGATTATAGAATAATCGATTTCATTTCCTTTTTTATAGGCAATACTGGATAATAAAAATGATTCTTAATAATTTTAGTTAGTAATATTAAGTTTAATTAAAGTATAGGGAGGTAATAAAAATGCGCAAAATATTATTGGTTATATCCCTGCTTATGTTTATGTGTATCTCTGTCTACGGAGAATCTAAGACAAAGAAATCTGATGTACGAGATTCATCAGGAAAACTTTTGTATCGGACCTCGACCTCGGGCAATAAGACTGAAGTTAGGGATTCCAGCGGTAAATTACTAATGAGGTCCAAAAAAACTGGTGACACAACTGAAGTGCGAGATTCAAGTGGAAAACTTATTGAGCGAATAAAACAAACAAAATAGAAAAAATCAGAGATATCAATAGATGACGAACGTTCCGTTTCCTCAAGAATGGTAGGGCTGGGCAGTTACCCAATGGAGGTTCAGTTATGAAAAAAATTACATTATTTATGGAAGATGACGAAGAAATTTATGGTAGAATGCCTTATAGTAGTTTACCTGCTGCTATTAAAAGATTAAAATCATTTGCTATTACTACATGGGATAAGACGTGGATTGAAGTTGAAGACTCTGAAAAAAATGAAAAATATAATCTTATAATATCAGAAGCTGGAAAGTTAGTAAGGACGACAGGGACCAGAACTTCGGTAAAACCAATAAAAATAACAGAAGAAGATGTTACAAATGAGGTTCCGGAGGGCAACTACCCTGACAAGACTGTGCAGGAGGTTTTTAACGAGTTAGGAACGGTTGTATTTACTAATTATATAAAAGCCATAAGTAAAAAAGCTATCCATGCCTTAGATTCTAGTTTTAGCAGTATGAAGGAACAAATTGATGTTGACTATAATAATACTTGGTATGAAGTAAGGATTACTTCTAGTTATGAATTACCCGAAATTAAATATGAGGAGAAATTTGTTATATACATTCCATGGGAGCGATTAGACTCGAATACCATGTCTGTTAGGTATTGGTTTGGAAAGAAGGGCATCGAGGCTGGTAGTCGGCAAGAGTCAATTTCTTGGTCTGATATAAATGTAAGTGAAGTTCTTACAGATTCAATAAAAATCCTGTTTTTTGGGTCCAAAGAATCCAGAGATTATGTAATAGGCAAACTTACTATTCTATCAACCCCAGTTGACCCAACAGACTTTGATAATCACAACCTGATAGAAATTTGTAACAGAGAAAAGGACTTAACTGTCTTTACAAATCAAATCAAGGATGCCTGTGATGATATTATGTCAAAGGTTGTACCTATTAATTCTACAGGACTAGCAAAAGCTGAATCTACAGTTTCTATAAATGAACCCAATGATTATTCCATTGTATACGTTGATACAAATGCGAGTAATAGGTCAGAAGGTGAAGGCTTCTACGAAAAAGAAATAAAAATTGTTGGGTCTATCAATCCAGCATACATTGATATTACATATAATGTATGGGAAGGCGTCTTATGTTCAGGAAATCTTACAGACCGTAAACTTGCAGTTACATACAAATCAGTCGTTAATCCTAAAAACACGAATTTTTTGCAAGAACTAAAAAGTTCTATTCTTTCAGCTTATCAACAAACAGAAATGTAATTGACGTGGGGTAATTACAGTAAGGGATTATCAAAAATTGTTAGTTTTTAACCATTTTATTACTATATCAGGAAGGAGTAAGACTTATGCCGTTAAATAAAGCTGATTTTAAGGATTTTATGGAGGCTGTGGAGAAGGGTAGTTTAGTAGAGGTCCAACGTCTTTTAGATAAGGGAGTTGATGTCAACTATAAAGGGTGGGATTCCAACTCCACAGCACTTATGGAAGCTTCTGCTAAAGGGCACCTTGAAGTCGTAAAGTTTCTTCTGGACCGTGGGGCGGATGTTAACGCACAGGACAAATATAATATGACAGCACTGAATTGTACTGGTGGTGATATTAGAATGATACAACTTCTCCTGGACCATGGAGCTCCTGTTAACGTAGCGACAGGCAGTGGACGCACAAGACTGATGGCGGCCTGTGAACGTCATAGCCTTGAAGTTGTTAAAGCTTATTTGGATAAAGGAGCAAACGTTAATATTCAGGCCAAGAACGGCAAGACAGCGCTGATGTTTGCTTCTGAGAGAGGTGACCTTGAAGTCGTTAAAGCTCTTCTGGAGTACAAGGACAAGCCTGAGGTGAACGCTAAGAACGAGAACGGCAGGACAGCATTAATGGAAGCTTGTGCTAAAGGGAACCTTGAAGTCATAAAGTTTCTTCTGGACGACCCTGGGGTGGATGTAAATGCTAAGGATAGTGACGGCAAGACAGCGTTGAAATTGGCTTCTGAGAGAGGCGAAAATTTGGTGAAAATTCTGAAATCTTACGGAGCAATTATTTAAAACCTTAGCGGAGCCTTAGTCAACAACTCAGCCTGTCGCAAAATCTTGTCACCTTTTAGGCAGGCTATTCTTGATATTCATGACAATGTCGTAAGGGATGTGATTTATGCCGGGGATTACCCCTAGCGCTACTCCAGGTTTATTTGACCCATGGAAATCAGTTCCGCCTGTTACAATCAGGTTCAATTTTTCAGCTATGCTAAAATATAACCGAGTCTGTTCAGCCGTGTGTAGGGGATAATAAACTTCAATTGCTTTCACACCCATTAGACTGAAAGATTTAATCACTTCGTAAAGTCTGTCTGAATCTTGGATATTTAGTGAATGAGGGTGAGCAATTGCTGCAATCCCCCTAGCGTCTTGAATCAATCTTATTGCATCTTCAGGGTCTAGTTTTACTTTAGGCACATATGTAGAGGTTCCTTTATCTAGATATTTGTCAAAAGCCTCCTGATAGGATTTAGTATGTCCATTTTTATAAATGAGATTTGCTACGTGGGGTTTTCCAGGCGAATTCCCCTTAGATTCGACATTAACATCGTCTTCTGATATTAATATACCTTGTTGCTTCAGTTTATTTAATATCTTGGATATTCTGTTTGCTCTTTCACTGCGTAACCATTCACACTTTGTGGTCAATTCTCCATGATTGTAGTCTATGAAGTATCCAAGAATGTGGAGGGTTCCAACATTATAGGCAGCGCTAATTTCTACACCTGGAATTACTTCTAATCCTAGTTCATCACCCGCATCACGAGCCTCTTGAATACCTGATGTATTATCATGGTCCGTAATTGCAATGGCTCTAAGCCCTTTTTCTTTGGCGAGTTTGACTACTTGACGTGGGGTCAGCGTACCGTCAGACATCGTCGTGTGAACATGGAGGTCTATCATTCTACGTTACCTTTCAAACTAACAAAATTTAATCCATTAATATTGGAAATCATGGCCATTGTATCTACTCATTTTTGTTCAAATTTTGTTTAATTGTCAAAGAATAATTAGGTTCTTGAATCAACAACGGATTGCCACTGAATAATGGCAATAGATTAGAATAAGGTGTCCTGTTTCTTTTTGAATTAGTTACCTATCACTAGACGCTCTTTGCTATTAGGCCCTTCAGAAACATAGCTGCGATAAGATACGATGGTAATGGTCTGGGACAATTGAGGGTGACTTCTAAGTCCAAGCTGCTTGTTCATGCTGCTACCCTCTGTTTGGGTAGGGTACCCCAGTAAACTTCATACTGGGTTCGCCTGTCAAGGCTCTGATGGCGTCGCTCACAATTGTAATACTCGAAATAGGCATTGAGAGCCTATTTGGCTTTAGCTGGTCCGGTTCGAGTCTTCTGATACTGACTCCGTAAACAACCCTCACAATCCGTAGAATTTCATTTGTCTCAAGATTGTCCAGAGGAGGTTCGTAGCTAACATCCGTAGCTGTAGCTGGATTCACAATATTGTCAACAGCCGGTTCGCCGGTGTATTGTTGAACGGAACCTTTTTGAGAGAATGGGATTTTATGCTGCAGCCGATCTGCATACAGGGGACATGTCATGTCAGACGCACCGATGGTCGATGAAAAATCTGCCGCTATTTTTCTTGTTTGCATTTTTTACGCCATTCACATGGTAGAGGAATTTTCTTTCGGGTTTGTTGAATGGGCAGATCGTTATTTCGGACACTTCGACTGGACACAAAATTTAGTTGGGAATTTAATATTCTTTGTTTTTGTTGCTGCGGCTTGTTACGGGTACCATGAAAATCAGACCAGATACCTCTGGGCTGGAATGTCAGTCATAATGTGGATTTTGGCCAATTCCTTTATACATATCTCATGCACTACGCTCGGGCGTGAGTATTCGCCCGGTGTCGTGACAGCAGCCCTTATTTATTTGCCGGGCGGAGTTTACTTCCTTGTGAAGTGGGCCGGGTTAGGTTTGCTTACCTGGAGCAATATCTTTTTTTCATTCCTAGTAGGAGCAATGTTTTTTATGCTCGTCCCCACATTCGCAAGGGCAGTATATTTTCATGCTAGGCTTGCAAAGGTATTTCACCTGATTAGGTGAGTCACGCTCGACAGATGAGACGAAAGAACCGTTTCGTAGTCGTTCAGGATGACTTCATGACTCGAACCGGATAATTCACAGAAGCGGCTATTAACGAAATCAAATTGCCACCCACCCAAAGCCTTCATCCTGAATCGATATACCCCGACTGTAATGTCGACACCAGGTCTTGATACATGCCCAATCTATCACGTTAAATCGTCTTCAGCCGTTTTGTGTCTTACTTTCCGCACCATTTAATTGAAGTAAGAGATGATTTACGTAGGGGAATAAAATTTACGCGACAAGAGGACAGGATTTTGATAAATGACAGGCGCCGTCGGGAGGAGCAATATGAGGGTAATGCCAGGAATCCTGTCCCAAGCGGACGTGCGCCATTTACCTATTATCGCTGCGTTTGTCAAGAAAATTGGCGTGGCCGAAGAAGTTAACCGTCTGTGCGCCATGGAAAGCGACGTGAGTCCGGGTCTTGTGGCGTCGGCAATGATCCTGGACACGCTTTCGGGTCGCAGCCCGCTGTATCGGTTTGAACGA